>NZ_JBNCNS010000003.1:0-827207 GCF_049847105.1 Gordonia sp. DT218
AACACCTGGCGATCTGGCTCCCCACCATGCACACCGACCGCACCATCACCTGGCACAACCCCACAACCGGACAGGAACTCGTCAC
This sequence comes from Gordonia sp. DT218, assembly GCF_049847105.1. Taxonomy (NCBI): domain Bacteria; kingdom Bacillati; phylum Actinomycetota; class Actinomycetes; order Mycobacteriales; family Gordoniaceae; genus Gordonia; species Gordonia sp. DT218. The sequence continues at coordinate 86 of NZ_JBNCNS010000003.1, forward strand.
CTACCCGCGATAGCCAGATCCGGCCACCGTCGCCTACACGTGGCCTAGACGGTGCAGAGCGGCGAATGGTCGGTCCGCCCACCGGTTGTCGGCGATACGAGGAAGGTGCACGAGTTGAAACCCACCTTTTCGATCTCGCCGCGCAACATACGCAGCGTCGAGGTGGGGACGACCTTGTCGCGCGAGAGCAGGAATCCCGATGTCCGAGTGGGGTCGCCGACGACGGCAAAGCGGTACGGGTCGGTCGGGGTCTTGCCGTCGGCAATCCAGGCGACGATGTAGTTGGGAGCGTTGCCGGGATTGATGCTCACCGGAACCTGGGGGAACGTCACCGACAGCTGGGCTTTGGTGACCGGGTCGACGACCGTGGCGCGACCTTGCACGCGATTGGTCTGGCCGGTGAATGTGGTGCAGGTGTTCTCGACGCCGATGGTCTTGGCATTGATCGGCGTGTACGTGGCCTTGGTGTCCTTGGCGCAGTTCAGGTTGAAGAACGCCGGCACCGCGGCGAGCTGCCACCACGAACCCAGGTACCGCTCCGCGTCGAGCTTCGGAATCGGCTGCAGAGGAGCGGCCGATGCTGGCGCCGTCGCGACGAACAAGGCTGCGATCGTGAGTGCAACGGTCGCGAACAGTGTGAACAGCGGGCGGGTCGTGCGGATGGTGCGCATGGCGGCTCCGTTCGGTGTGCTGGATAGTGCCAGCGATTCGGAGCCGTCGTCGGCGTGGATGGGTGGAGCCGTCAGGTGAATGCGCCCGGTCAGTACTCCTCGGCGGGCTTCCAGGTCGCGACCGCCCAGATCACGATGAGGTCGAGCGCGATGATGAGGATCGCCCACAGCGGGTAGTAGGGGAGCCACAGGAATTGCGCGATGATCGACACGGACGCGATGACCACCGCCGCGATGCGTGCCCAATCCGCGCCGACCGCCAGGCCGCCTGCCACCAGTACTCCGAGAACGCCGATGACGATGTGAATCCAACCCCAGGTCGTGAGGTCGAACTTGTAGGCGTACTGGTTGCCCAGAACGAAGAGGTCGTCCTTGGCCAACGCAGAGATGCCCTGGAAGATCGCCACCAAGCTGGCCACGAAGATCAGCGCGGCCGCCACTATCGAGATCCCGAATGCGAACCCGGTCTTGGCTCCGTAGTCGGCGTCGCGGTCGGGCTTGGTCACATCGGTTCTCTCGGCGGTCATGGTGCGCCTCCCTTCGTTGGTTCAGACGATCGGACGATAGTGCACGATCAGATTAAGTTGCCGAAGCAAATGAAATGAGGCAAACGCGCCGCGCAGGTCGAAATGTTATGTCGCGACATGCGGGATTGTCGGCGCCGGCGCAGGGGCCAACTCGGCCCTGACCAGCCGATTTAGTCCCCAGGGGGACGTGGGGGTAAGCTATCGCAGGTTGCACACGGGGTGTGGCGCAGCTTGGTAGCGCGCTTCGTTCGGGACGAAGAGGTCGTGGGTTCGAATCCCGCCACCCCGACGCAAGGTTGAGATTGCAGAAGAGGCCCTGGCCTGGAGAGATCCGGTCAGGGCTTCCTCGTTTCCGGCATTCCTCGGCCCACCCGTGTGTGAACATGGGCTATGCCGACACTTCTGACCTCGGATGAGCTCGACGTCCGGATCCTTTTCACCGAATCCGCGCCGGACGTCCTGACGTTTGTGCGCGAGGTGATTCGGGGGCACGAACCCATCGGTCTGTCGACGAATGCGGACCACCACGTCTTTCTCGTCAATCTCGCGAACCTCAAGCAGTTCGCGCTCACCGAGCTCGATCGCGACGACGAGTCGTTGGCCGATGACCAGGTCACAGTGCTCACATCGCTCGCCGAACTGCGCGATCGGGCCGCAGGGCAGGGGTAAGGATCGGCATCTGATCGGGCTGTCGGTGGTCAGCCCGGCGGGAAGGCGCCTGCTCGCCGGATGCCCTCGTCATAGGTGGCGGTCACGATCGCCGGACCACCGGTGGGGCAGCAGAAGGCGTCGTCGTCGAGCAGCCACCGATAGCGCACGGCCACCGAATTGCGGCTGAATCCAGCGATGCCCGTATAGGAATACGGCCTGGACTCGACAGTCCCGACGAACTCGCCGCCGTGGAACAGCAACACCCGGCTCGTGGCGGTCGCATCGTTGTACCCCGACCCGGTGACCAGCACGAAGTCGAGGTCGCAGCCGCGTCCGAGGGGGTTGTCGGAAGCCCTCTCGACCTGCCACTGTCCACCGTTCGGGTCGTTGCCGAGCGACGCGACGGCGTTGTGGACCAACGCCGAGTTCGCGTCGAGGCACAATCGGTGACCACTGCCGGCAGGTGGAGCTTGCGGTCTCGGTCCGGTACCGGGCGCGGTCATGCGTGGCGTCACCGCGGTGGTCCCCGGCCTCATCGCGGTGCTCATCCCTGTGTTCATCGCTGTGGTCTCCGCGGGAAGCGCGTCGTGCTGGGCGGTCTCGGCGGTGCCGCAGGCCGTCGCGACTGCCAGTGCTGTCGCCACGGTCAGCACTGTCGCGACCACGCACGCGACGCGCGACGGCGGCTGGATCGTCATGGTTCGCCCCTCGGACGTCGATGTCCCGACCTACCTCGTCTATCGCGACAACCGCCGACACGGTTACCGGAAACGGCGACAGATCCCGGCCTCGCCGGAGGGCCTGCGGCGTATCGTCGGCGGGGTGATCATCGAGCGTTCGAACGGGCCCGTCCGGATCATCGGTATCAATCGGCCCGAGGTGCGCAACGCAGTCGACCGGACCACCGCGGACGCCCTCTCGGATGCCTTCCGTCGATTCGACGCCGACGATTCGTCGTCGGTGGCGGTCCTGCATGGCGAAGGTGGAACCTTCTGTGCGGGAGCTGATCTCAAGGCCATCGCCGACGGGATGCCCAATCGGATCGCCGACGACGGCGACGGCCCGATGGGCCCGTCGCGAATGCGGTTGTCCAAGCCGGTGATCGCCGCGATCTCGGGGCATGCCGTGGCAGGCGGGCTGGAGCTGGCGTTGTGGGCAGACCTGCGCGTGATGGACGACGACGCCGTCTTGGGGGTGTTCTGCCGCCGCTGGGGCGTGCCGCTGATCGACGGCGGAACCGTGCGACTACCGCGGCTGATCGGTGCGAGCCGGGCGATGGACCTCATCCTGACCGGACGGGCCGTGTCGGCGTCGGAGGCACTCGACATCGGACTGGCCAATCGTGTTGTCCCGGCGGGGACGTCGCTCGACGCGGCGATCCGACTGGCCACCGAGCTCGCCGGACTCCCGCAGACCTGCCTCCGACATGACCGGTTGTCCATGCTTGAGCAGGAGGGCCTCGACGAGCCCGCTGCCATTGCGAACGAGTTCGGCCACGGCACGGAGTCGCTGGCCGCGGACACGCTGGCCGGGGCCCGACGTTTCGCCGGTGGGGCCGGGCGTCATGGAGCCGCCGAGGCCCGGCCCGCACCCGCCGATGCGGCAGATACAGACCGGGCCTGAGGTCGGTGCGGCGGCTCCGAGTTGTTAGGCGGTTCGCCAGGTGGCGACCGCCCAGATGATCACCAGATCGATGGCGATCACCAGGACCGACCACCACGGGTAGTACGGCAGCCACAGGAAGTTCAGGATGATCGACAGCGCCGCGACGATGATGGCCGCGATCCGCGCCCATGCCGCGCCGGTGAACATCCCGATCGCGATGCCGATCGCGACGATCGAGACGACGATGTGGATCCATCCCCAACCAGTGATGTCCAACTTGTAGATGTACTGGGGGCCCGCGACGAAAAGATCGTCCTTGGCTACCGCCGAGATGCCCTGCAGGAGTCCGAGGATGCCGCCGGTGAGCAGCAGGATCGCGGCCGCGATCGTCGTGCCGCCGGCGAAGCCCTGCTGCACGCGATGGTCCTCGTACCGTGGTTCCTCATACTGTGGTGTGGTCATGGCAACCTTTCTCTCGGATGGGGTGCCGGAAGCGTTGTCGCGTCACCTCTACCGCATGGTCGTGGACGAATGCGGCAGCCACATCCCCCGTAGCGGGTGATTGCGGGTCGGTGATGGACGCGGTAGATGTCGTTGGTACCGGTGGGTGTCGGTGGATACCGGCGCACGACGAGGAGGTCCCAGTGAGCATCGCCGCCCGAATGCTGCAGACCCGGTGGCTGGTGCGTGCACCGATCATCCTGTTCCGCGCCCGTCTCGGCTTCCTGTTCGGTGGTCGTCTGTTGCTGCTCGAGCACACCGGGCGTCGCACCGGGGAGGCACGCTATGTGGTGCTCGAGACCGTCGAACGATCCACACCGGCACAGGTGGTGATCGCATCGGGTTTCGGGCCGCGTGCCCAGTGGTTCAAGAATCTTCAGGCGGATCCCCGTTGCCGGGTGTCCATCGGGTGGTCGTCGCGCCGTCCGGCACTCGCCGAGGTGCTCGGTACCGATGACGCGACCGCCGTCATGGACCGATATCGCGACGCGCATGCCCGTGCGTATGCCGAGTTGTCCGGAGTCATCGAGGAATCCACGGGTCTCTCGATCGACGACGTGCCGCTGGTGAGGTTGACCCTGACCTGAACTCGCCTGGACCTGAATCCGGGGTGCCTTTCCCCGAACCGGATCAGCAGCCGAGTTGCCGCGCCAGATCGAGGACGTCGGTGGCATGGATGTCGTTCTCGGGCGAGCCCGAGTCGTCCTTCGGGTCGCCGCCCCACTCCATCGGGCGTTCGATGAATGCGGTGCGCAGGCCGAAGGAGCGGGCCGCATCGAGGTCGTGCTGGTGTGTGGCCACCATCATCACCTGCGCCGGCGTGGCCTCGAGCAGATCGGCCAGCCCGCAGTAGGTTTCGCGGGCCGGCTTGTAGTGCCGCCAGAGATCGGAGCCGCCGATGACATCCCACTCGAAGCCGTTGTGCCGGGCCATGTCGGTGAGCAGCGCGACGGTGCCGTTGCTGAGCGCACACACGATGAAACCTGTTCGGAGTCTGCGGATTCCGTCGGCCGCATCCGGCCATCCCGGGATGGTGCGCCACGCGCGGACGAGCCGAGTCGCCTGCACGTGGTCGAGCGTCCGGCCGAACCGCGTCGCGACCTCGTGGACGGTCTCGGTCTGCAGATCGTCGAGACGCCGCCACGGCAGCTCTCCGCATTCCACGCGCGCCAGGATCGGCCCGTACCGACGGCGCCACTCACGAGCGAAAGCGCCGGCGTCCACGCCCGGTACGACCTCCCGGACGGTCGAGGAGATCCCGGTGAACCAGTCGGTGACGGTGCCGAACGTGTCGAAGGCGAGCACCTTCGGACCGTCGGCGAGCTCGCTCAGCCGATCTCCGATGCCAACTGCGGCAATGAGTGATCCTCGGCGAACTCGGCGTCGCCGTTCGAGACCGGCGTCAGCGTCAGCAGGCTCGCCTCGGGTCGGCAGCAGAACCGGGCGGGCGCATACGGAGAGGTCCCGAGGCCGGCGCTGACATGCAACTTCATCGTCGAGCCCCAACTGGAGACGCCCTTGACACGTGAGCGGTCGAGCTCGCAGTTCGTGACGAGCGCCCCGAAGAACGGCAGGCACAGCTGCCCGCCGTGCGTGTGTCCGGCCATCACGAGGTCGTAGCCGTCGTCGGCGAAGCGGTCGAGCACCCGGGGCTCCGGCGAGTGGGTGAGTCCCAGACGTAGATGCGCGAGCGGGTTCGGCCGCCCTGCGATGGTCTCGTAGCGGTCGCGCTCGATGTGCGGGTCGTCGACACCGGCGGCCACCACGCGCACCCCGCTGACCTCGAGTTCGCGCACGGTGTGAGTGGCATCCAGCCAGCCGCGCTCGATGAACGCGGCGCGCAGGTCCTGCCACGGCAGCGGGTCGCCGAAGGTCCGGGTGTGGTCGCTCCGGAAGTACTGGAGGGGATTCTTCAGGCGCGGTCCGAAGTAGTCGTTGGAGCCGAAGATGAACATACCGGGCCGCGACAGCAGCCCGCCCAGCGACTGGATGACCGCCGGGACCGCCTGTGGGTGGGCGAGGTTGTCGCCGGTGTTGATCACCAGGTCGGGCTCCAGGGCCTCGAGCTCGGAGACCCACGCCTGCTTGAGGCGCTGGTGGGGCGTCATGTGGAGGTCGCTGATGTGCAGCACACGCAGCGGCGCGGCCCCGGGTTCGAGTACCGACAGAGTGCTGTGCCGGAGCGTGAAGGCATTGCGCTCGACCACCGTCGAATAGAAGAGACCCGCGGCGGCCAGACCGGCCAGTCCGCCCGCCGCGCGCACGGCTGCCGCGGAGGTCAGGCCCGCTGAGGTGATTCGGCCCGCGAGGGCGTTGTCGACGTGAACCATTCACTCAGGATACGCAGTGAGAGGGCCGAGGCACCCACGGGTTTCCCCGGCCCTCGGGCGACTCAGCCCGGCAGCTGGATCACCACCGGCCCGACACCCGGGACCTGCACCGTCGTCTCGGTGGGACCCTTGTCGTCGTCATCGCGTCGGCCGTTGCTGACATAGATCGTCACCACACTGCCCGGCATCGCCGAATCCGATGGCGCGGTGAACACCACCGTGCCCTGCGGTCGGTTGCTGTCGACGTCGAGTTGGTTCACCTTGAACCCGGCGCCCTGCAGTCGGGATGTCGCGGCGCTGGCCGGGAGCCCGCTGACCGACGGGATCCGACCGCGGTCGTTGCCGGCCATGAAGCGCGGATCGGTCGGTGGGAGACGTACCGGCCCGAACTTGGTGGCCACCGGCTTGACCGCCGTATACCAGGTTCGCGCGGGCTCCATGCCGCCGTACAGATCGCCGTCGTAGCACTGCCGCAGCGGGCTGCTGCAGATCCCGGTCGGGTTCGGGCCGTCGTTGTAGACGTACGAGGAGCCGGCGATGTTGTTGGTGAAGCCGAGGAACGCCGACGAGCGGTGGGACTCGGTGGTGCCCGTCTTACCGGACACCGGCAAGGTCCAGCCTGCGGCGCCGGCGGACCCTGCGGACGTACCGCCGCCCTTGTCGTCGTGGCTGAGGCCGTTGGCGAGGGTGTTGGCGAGGCCTTCCTCGACGGCCTGCTCGCACGGCGGCGGATTGAACGGGACAGCGGTCATCGCCGGCTTGCCGTCGGGACCCAGCACCGGATTGCCGTACTGATCGCGCTTGATGCGGCTGATCGACGCGATCGGGTTCGGCGGGCACCAGGTGCCGCCCGACGCCAGAGTGGCGGCGACGTTCGACAACTCGAGGCCGTTGACCGGGAGTGGTCCCAGCGTGAACGAGCCGAAGTTGCCCTCCTTCACGTAGGTTGCCATGCTCTTGTCGCCGTAGCCCGACGACCCGGGCACGGTGTAGGACCGCAGACCGAGACGCACGGCCATGTCCACTGCCGGCTTCACGCCGACCTGCTGCAGCAGTTTCACGAATGCGGTGTTGGGGGACTGCGCGAGCGCATTCGTCACCGACATCGAGGCGGGATACTTGCCGTCGTTCTTGACGCAATACGAGTTCGCCGGACAGCCGTTGGAGCCATTGCTGTTGCCCATGCCCTCGAGTGCGACGAAGCCGGGTACCTGGATGTTGGAGGCGAGACCGAGGCCCTTCTCCATGGCCGCCGCGGTGGTGAAGATCTTGAAGACCGATCCGGCGCCGTCACCGACCATCGAGAACGGCTGTGACTGCACCGTTTGGCCGGCCTTCAGGTTGAGCCCGTAGTCGCGGCTGGAGGCCATCGCCAGGATGTCGTGCGACTTCTTGCCCGGCCGGATCGCGCTCATCACGTCGGCGACGCCGTCGGAATCGGGATTGGCCTGTGCTTTGACGGCCCGCATCGTCGACCGCTGGACATCAGGGTCGAGGGTCGTGCGGATCACATAGCCGCCGCGTGCCACCGAGTCACGTGACATGCCGTTCTCGGCGAGGAACTGCAACGCGTAGTCGCAGAAGAACCCGTTGTTGTCCGCCCCGATGCAGCCCTGCGTCGGGGTCTGCGGGTTGGGCACCACACCGAGCGGTTTGGCCTTCGCCGCGACGAGTTCCGCCCGGCGATCCGGGAAGTTCTGGATCATGGTGTCGAGGACGGTGTTCCGACGTTTGGTCGCGGCTTCCGGATGGCTGTACGGGTTGAGGGCCGAACTCGACTGCACCATCCCGGCCAGCATGGCCGCCTGTTCGACGGCCAGGTCCTTCGCGTGTTTGCCGAAATAGGTCTGGGCCGCCGCCTCGATGCCGTAGGAGTTGTTGCCGAACGGCACCACGTTCAGGTAGCGGGTGACGATCTGCTTCTTGGCCTCTTGCTTGGCCGCCGCGTCGTCGAGACCCTTGTCCCGTTTCGCCTGGTCGGTCAGCGACTGTTCCATGGTCAGCGCCATGCGGACCTCACGCAGCTTGCGCGCCGGGGTGGTCTCGATCGCCGCCTGCCGGTCGGCCTCGGTGCGCGCGAGGACCAGGAGTTGATAGTTCTTGATGTACTGCTGATCGAGCGTCGAGGCGCCCTGCTGAACCTCACCCGACGACGAGTTCTTGAGCGCCGCGCGGATGGTGCCCTTCCAGTCGACGCCGTCGTGTTCGAGGAACCGGCGATCCTCGATGGAGATGATCGCGCGGATCATGTCCGGCGAGATGTCGTTGTAGCCGACCTGATAGCGGTACTGGTCGTAGAGCACGGCGATCGGCGTACCTGCCGAGTCGGTCATCGTGGTGACCTCCGGCAGAGTGCCGTTGAGCAGCTCCGATGAGACATTTTCGACGGCGGAGGCCGCACGGTTGGACACCACGCCCATACCGCTGGCGACCGGGTATAGCAGACCGGCCACCAACACGCCTGCCAACAGGCAGGCTCCGGCCAGCGGCCACAGCTTCTTCGAGATCGGCACACGCACAGGATACGTGTGATGGGCGGAACATCGGCCGACCACGGGTCACGGGGGGTCGCGCGCGGCGAGCGGGACAGATGACCTGCGTGGATGTCACTTGTTTGGACGATGGTGCCATTTTCTTTGCTCCAGGGGTTGCGCTCCCATGCACAGATCCTTAAATTGAGTGCAGAATGTGACTCACTTAACATTCCCTCGGGGATGTGAAGCGGACAAGGCGCAGCGGGTCTCATGACCAGCGCAAACCCATTTGTCGGTGGGGTCACGTTCACGGTCAGGAAGTCGGGATCGGTGCGGAGATACGGACGCGACCCGGCGGGACACAACGACAGACAGGGGTCGGCGGATGGCGATTGCGGCAGTTTCCACCGGAGATGACGCTCGGTTGATGTGGGTGTCACAAGCTCGATGCCGGGGAGGAAACCCCGACGACCTGTTCGTTCGCGGAGCGGCCCAGCGTAAGGCCGCAACGATCTGCCGGCACTGCCCGGTGCAGCTCGAATGTGGTGCCGACGCCCTCGACAACCGAGTCGAGTTCGGGGTCTGGGGCGGCATGACCGAGCGGCAGCGACGGGCCTTGCTCCGACAGCATCCCGAGGTCACGTCCTGGGCGGCATTCTTCGACGCCCAACGACGCCGGCAACGCGCCGACGCGGTGTGACCCACCGCTGAACGACAGTCGCACGACACTGATGGCCGGCCCACAAGGGGCGGCCATCGTCGTTGTTCGGGGGAGTGCGTTGTTCGGGACCGGGCCCTGTTCGGAACGAGCATCCTGTTCGGAACGAGCGCCCGGTTCGGAAAGAGAGTGGGGAAGAGCTGTCAGCCGCGGCTGACGATCTGCTCGGCGACCGCACGCAGGGCGACCGCGTCGGCCACCTCGAACGGGAGGGACGGGACCCCCACGATCGGGACGGCGGGGTGCGATGCGGTGAACCGCTGCAACAAGTGGAGTTCCCGCTTGCCCCGGGCCGCACGTTCGGAATGGATCTCGAGGATGCCGCGGGTCAGTTCGTCGTCGACGCTCTCGAGAGCCGCCCGCGCCGACGACTCGGAGATCGACGTCAGGTTGGGGTGGGTGCGGTTGAGGATCAGGCCCGCGAGCGGCATCGACTCCTCCGAGAGGCGATCGACGAAGAACGCCGCCTCGCGTAACGCATCCGGTTCGGCCGCCGCGACCACCGCGAACTGGGTGCCGGGCTGCTTGAGCAACTCGTAGGTCCTGAGCGCCCGGTCCTGGAAACCGCCGAACATGGAGTCGAGCGACTGCACGAACATCGCGACGTCGCGCAGCATGTCACCGCCGATGATCGTCGAGACACCGCGCATCGCCAGGCTCATCGCGCCGGTCACCATCCGACCCACGCCGCGGCCACCGCCGACGAGCACCTTCATCAGCCGGCCCGACAGGAACGAGCCGAGTCGCTGCGGTGCGTCGAGGAAGTCGAGGGCGTTCCGCGACGGCGGGGTGTCGACGATGATGAGGTCCCAATGGTCCCGCTCGAGGAGCTTGCCCAGCTTCTCCATGGCCATGTACTCCTGCGTCCCGGAGAACGACGACGCCATCGTCTGATAGAAGGAGTTCTCCATGATTGCGGCCGCCCGGTCGGGTGAGGAGTACTCCAGCACCATCTCGTCGAAGGTGCGTCGCATGTCGAGCATCATGGCGTCGAGCGAGCCGCGTTTGTCCGGCCCGCTCGCTCCGCTCCCGGCGCCGAGATCCGCCGGCCCGCTCGCTCCGCTCCCGGCGCCGAGGTCCACCGGCTGCGGATCGTTGGTGAGCTCGGACATGCCCAGCGACTGCGCCAGTCGTCGGGCCGGGTCGATGGTGAGCACCGCGACGGTCCGGCCCTGCTCGGCGGCGTACAGCGCCATGGCGGCGGCGGTGGTGGTCTTGCCGACGCCGCCCGCGCCGCAGCAGATGACCACGCGGGTGGCGGGATCGGTGAGCACCGAGCCCATCTTCAGGTCCAGCGGCATCTAGGCACCTGCCTTCTGCAAGAGGTTGGCGAGTTCGTAGATCGCCCCGAGATCGATGCCGTCGCCGAGGGTCGGCAGCTCCAGGGTCGGCAGCTCCACGTCGTCGAGTTGTGCCTTGGCCACCTGCTGGGCCTGCAGTCGTGTCGCGTGCTCGATGGTCTCGGTGAGCAGGCCGGCCAGGTCCTCGTCGGAGACGTTCATACCGGCCGCATTCAGATGCTCGAGCACCCGCGGTGCATCGATCCGGCTCTCGGCGATCTCGTCGATGAAGCCCGCGGGCAGATGGGTCGGGCTCACGCGGTTGATCATGAGCGTGCCGATCGTGAGGTCCTTCTCGCGCAGCTCCGCCACCGCCTCGACGGTCTCCTGGATGGGCATCGCCTCGAGCAGGGTGACCAGATGGATGACGGTGTCCTCGGAATGCAGGAGTTTCACCACGCCATCACTCTGGTTGCGGATCGGCCCGGTCTTGGCGATGTCGGCCATCGCCTTGGTCACGTCCAGGAAGTTCCCGATCCGGCCGGTCGGCGGGGCGTCGACGACGACCGCGTCATAGACACGTTTGCCCTGCTTGTCGGTGTGGATGATCCGTTCCTTGATCTTGCCTGTGATGAGGACGTCGCGGAGTCCGGGCGCGACGGTGGTGACGAAGTCGACGGCGCCGATGCGCTTCATCGCGCGACCCGCGAATCCGAGGTTGTAGAACATGTCGAGGTACTCGAGGAGGGCGTGCTCGATGTCGAGGGCCAGCGCCGACACCTCGCCCCCGCCCGAGGCGGTGGCGATCCGGGTGTCGTTCGGCGGCAGCGGCGGCATGTCGAAGAGCTGTGCGATGCCTTGTCGGCCTTCGCATTCCACGAGGAGGACCTTTTTGCCGTCGGCGGCCAGGGCGAGAGCCAGGGCGGCGGCGACGGTGGTCTTGCCGGTACCGCCCTTACCGGACACGAAGTGCAGGCGGGCGCGCTCGGCGGACTCGGGCCATTCGTTGGCGTGCCCGGCGTCGTCGGCCGGTGTTTCGTTCACCACTGCATCACCATATCGACAACCGTCGACCCGTTAGGGTGGGTCCATGAGTGAAGTGACCGCGTGGGAGTACGTGACCGTGCCGTTGTTGACGCACGCCACCAAGCAGATCCTGGATCAGTGGGGCGCCGACGGCTGGGAACTGGTCAGCGTGCTGGCCGGCCCGACCGGTGAGCAGCACGTCGCCTACCTGAAGCGGCCGAAGGGATAGCACCGATGGCAGGTACATGGACCCAGCGTCTGGCCGAGCTCGGTATCGAACTGCCCCCGGTGGTCTCGCCGGTCGCGAGTTACGCACCCGCGGTGCGGACCGGGAACCTCGTCTACACGGCCGGGCAGCTGCCGATCGTGGCCGGTGAGCTCGACGTCGCCGGCAAGGTGCACGAGGGTGCCGAGGGCGTCGTCGACCCGGATCAGGCCAACGCGGCCGCGCGCCAATGCGCCCTGAACGCGCTCGCCGCCGTCGACGGTCTGGTCGGCATCGATTCGGTCGTGCGCATCGTCAAGGTCGTGGGGTTCGTCGCCTCCGCGCACGGATTCACCGGCCAGCCCGGTGTCATCAACGGTGCCTCCGACCTCCTCGGGGAGATCTTCGGCGAGATGGGCGTCCATGCCCGCTCTGCGGTCGGTGTGGCCGAGCTGCCGATGGGCGCGCCCGTGGAGGTCGAGCTCATCGTCGAGGTCGCCTGATCCGGTGACCCGCGGGACGGGAGTTGCCCGCCGATCGGGTACAGATCTTCGCCGATCGGGTACAGATCTTCGCCGAGCGTGCTGACGTGATCGGGACGACGGGCGTGGTCACCCTCGCGATCGGCGGCGGTGAATCCCTCGGCGAGGTGGAACTGCGCCTCGCGGGCGGCACCGAGAAGTTCCTGGCGGTGGCGTCCGAACCGGTCGGCGTCGACGCGACGGTACTCGTGATCGGGGTCCGGCCCGGCCGGATCGTCGACGTCGAACCCTGGCTGCCGTTGCCGACCTGACGCGATGGCGCCAGGCCTGGCCAGGGTGTCGTCTGCCCGAACGACACCCTGGAACCGAGCCGTAGCATGAGCCGTCAGATAGGTGATTCGTGTTCGCGCACCGGTGATGTCGCGGCGCGACCGGCGACTGAGGAGGACCACCATGCTCGGCTACCACGTTCCCGAACCCGATGAGGCGATGCTGATCTCGGGCAAGAAGGCCCAGGACGGCGGCGCGCCGTTCGACGTCGTGGTCGGCCACGGCAAGTGGGTGATCCCGATCCTCCGCAAGGTGCGGTTCCTGTCGATGGCGTTGCACGAGGCCCAGATCCGCGAGGTCTGTGTGACCACCCAGGGCATCCAGCTGAACGTGCGGGCGGTCATCGCGCACAAGGTCGGCAGCGACGTCGCGTCGATCGTCAACTCCGGACAGCGGTTCATCTCGGAGCAGGAGGACGAGATGAACCAGCTCACCGGCCAGGTCTTCTCCGGCCACCTGCGGTCGATCGTCGGGTCGATGACGGTCGAACAGATCATCCGGGAACGTGACACCCTGGCGCGGCAGGTGCTCGAGGCGTCGAAACGGGAGATGGGTTCGATCGGTCTGGTCGTCGACTCGTTCCAGATCCAGTCCATCGATGACATGGATTCGGGGTACATCAACGCGCTCGCGGCACCGAACATCGCGAAGGTGCAGCGGGAGGCGGCGGTCGAACGCGCTCGAGCCGATCAGGAGGCGTCGAAGGCCCAGCAGGAGTCGCTCCGGAACCAGGCCGACTATGAGCGGGAGACGGCGATCAAGCGGGCCCAGATCAAGTCCGAGACCGACAAGGCCGACGCCGAGGCCGCCCAGGCGGGTCCACTGGCCGAGGCCCGGGTCAGCCAGGAGATCACCCGCGAACAGTCGTTGCTGGCTCACGCCCAGGCCGATCTGCGCGAGCAGGAGCTGATCTCCGAGGTGGTGAAGCCGGCGGAGGCCGAGGCCCGTCGTACCCAGATCATCGCGGAGGCAGAGGCGCGTGCCGTCGAGATCCAGTCCGCGGCGGCGGCGAAGCACAATCGGATCGCGCTCGACCAGCAACTCATCGAGCAACTGCCGGCGCTCGTCGGTGAGGTCGCCAAGGGCCTCGGCACGTCGAATCTCACCGTCTTCAACGGAGCAGAAGGTGTGAACGAACTGATGACGGGCGTCGTCACGCAAGGAGCGTCGCTGCTGAAGAGTCTGCAGAGCGAGTTCGCGCCCCAGATCGTCGAGGACGTCGATCGGTCGGCGTAGCCACGACCTCGCCCGGACTCCGCATCACCGGTGACCTGAAGCACTGCCCTCGGAGACGCTGTGGGTAGTGTCGGATGACATGACCGACAACGGAAGTGACGACACGGGGTCGGCGCCCGCCCAGCCCGCCCATCCCGCTTACGGTGTGGTCCGAGAGGTCACGCCGTTCGCGTCGGTGCTGTTGTGCAACAACCCGGGGAACATGGAGCTCGACGGCACCAACACGTGGATTCTGCGGGCGCCGGGGCATGCGGAGTGCGTGGTGGTCGATCCGGGGCCGCCCAACAAGAAGGGCCACGTCAAGCGCATCGCAGAGCAACCGGGCATCGCGCTCGTGTTGATCTCACACCGCCATTTCGACCACACCGGCGCCATCAAGCGCCTGCGGAAACGCGTCGACGCCCCGGTGCGGGCGCGATCGTCGAAATTCACCCACGGTGCGCCCACCCTCACTGATCGAGAGGTCATCGAGGTGGCGGGCGTCCGGATCACCGTGCTCGACACACCGGGGCACACCGGGGATTCGGTGAGCTTCCTCGTCGAGTGCGACGGACAGCGCGCCCTGCTCACCGGCGACACCATCCTGGGTAGCGGGACCACGGTCATAGATCCGTCCGACGGCACTCTGCGGGACTACCTGAACTCGCTCAACCGGATCATCGTCGAGGGGGAGGACGCCGTCCTGCTCCCCGCGCACGGCCCCGACCATCCCCGGGTCGGCCCGGTGGCGCGCTACTACAAGGCGCACCGCGAAGAACGCATCGACCAGATCGTGGCCGCCCTCGACGAACTCGGGGTGTCGGCCAAGGACGCCAAACCGATGAAGGTGGTCCGGAAGGTCTACGCGGACGTCGACAAGAAGCTGTGGCCCGCCGCCCGGATGTCGGTCAAGGCGCAGCTGGAGTACCTCAGGGACTGAGCCACGTTCACAAACCCGAACGCAGAACTCCCACGAACACCGCCTCGTGTTCGTGGGAGTTCTGTGATGTTCGGGTTCTGCTACCGCGCGCGGCGCGCCAGGCGCTCGGAGTCGGCGATGAGCACGCTCTTGCCCTCGAGGCGCAGCCAGCCGCGCTGCGCGAAGTCGGCCAGCGCCTTGTTGACCGTCTCGCGGGACGCGCCGACGAGCTGCGCGATCTCTTCCTGCGTGAGGTCGTGGGTGACACGCAGCGCGCCACCCTCCTGGGTGCCGAATCGCTGTGCGAGCTGGAGGAGCTGCTTGGCCACGCGTCCCGGCACATCGGTGAAGATGAGGTCCGCCAGGTTGTTGTTGGTCCGGCGGAGGCGGCGGGCGAGCACCCGGAGGAGCTGCTCGGCGATCTCGGGGCGGTCCTTGATCCAGGCGCGCAGGGCGTCGCGATCCATGGAGACCGCGCGGACCTCCGTCACCGTGGTCGCGGACGAGGTCCGGGGCCCGGGGTCGAAGATCGAGAGCTCGCCGAACATGTCCGACGGTCCCATGATCGTCAGCAGGTTCTCGCGACCATCAGGCGAACGACGCCCGACCTTCACCTTGCCGGACAGGATGATGTACAGCCGATCACCGGGCTCGCCCTCGTGGAAGATCACGTGGCCGCGAGGGAAATCGACCGGTTGAAGCTGCTTGGTCAGCGCTGCGACGGCCGAGGGCTCGACACCCTGGAATATGCCAGCCCGCGCCAGTACGTCCTCCACCTAGGAACCTTTCTCGTCCAAACCACACTCGCGTGGCAACTGGTCACCGGCGTTCTCAAACACGTGGATACCGCCCCGCCGACGCGTTGCCCCGTGCAACGCTACTCTCGCCCCAAGCATAAGTGTTGAATGGGTCACGGACCGGACCATTGCGGCGAGTCGGCTTCGTCGGTTATGGGGGTTCTGCCGGTCAGCTGGCACGCTTCGGCGACGACGACAGCATCGAATCCGACGTCGGCAGGGCCGGTTCACCGATCCCGCGGCGACTGCGGAACTCGTCGAGCGCGGCGGGAAAACCCTCCTTGGCCAGGGTGTCCACGTGTGCGGCGTCGGCCGATTCGAGGAATTCCTCCACGTGGTCGCGGGAAACGGCGAGGCGATCGATCCGACCCTGGACTTTCTCCATCGCCAGCGCGAAAAGCATGAGGACGGCTGGGAACAGCAGCGCCGCGAGTCCTTGCATGGGGACCAGTAAACACAATCGGATCCGTCTCCCGCCAACCAGAGTGGCGGCCTTCACTGACTTGTTACCAATGCGTAGCACCGTCGTGGGATACCCGTTCCCGGCGATGCGCACGGTCTCTGTCGGTCACACGGCGGCGATCTGGCTAACCTGAATCGGTGAGCGCACGTAAGAGGACCGACTCCACGGTGCCGGCACCGCCGGCCCGTCCGCGGCGGAGCGCCGGGGCCGAGACACGCCTCGGGCTCGTGCGGCGCGCCCGTCGGATGAACCGGACCCTCGAGGTCGCGTTCCCGCACGTCTACTGCGAGCTGGACTTCACCACGCCGCTCGAGCTGTCGGTCGCCACCATCCTGTCGGCCCAATGCACCGACGTCCGGGTCAACATGGTGACCCCCGCGCTGTTCGCGAAGTATCCGACCGCGGTGTCGTACGCGCAGGCGGACCGCACCGAACTCGAGGAGATGATCCGCTCGACCGGCTTCTACCGGAACAAGGCGAACTCGATCATCGGCCTGGGTCAGGCGCTCGTCGAGCGGTTCGACGGCGAGGTCCCGAACACACTGAAAGAGCTGGTCACGCTGCCCGGGTTCGGGCGCAAGACCGCCAACGTCGTACTAGGGAACGCCTTCGGGGTGCCCGGCATCACCGTCGACACCCATTTCGCGCGGCTGGTCGGTCGGTGGGGCTGGACCACCGAATCCGATCCGGTCAAGATCGAGCGTGCGGTCGGTGAGCTGATCGAACGGAAAGAATGGACGGATCTCTCGCATCGGGTGATCTTTCACGGACGACGGGTGTGTCACGCCCGCAAGCCGGCCTGCGGTGTCTGCATCCTGGCAAAGGACTGCCCCGCGGCCGGGACCGGTCCGATGGACAAAACAGAGGCCGCTCGTTTGGTCAAGGGCCCCGAGACCGATCACCTGCTCGAGTTGGCGGGGATCGCAGCGCAGTGAATCAGACCCCCACCGACGCGGACTCGGGTGCCGCGGAGTCCGAGCCCGGTCCACCGGAACCGTCGCGACCCCCGGGCGGCCGCTTCCCGGCGTCAGCCCGATGGACCCTGGTCTTCATCGTCGTGATGATCGCCCTGGTCGTGGCGATCTGGCCACGCGGCGGCGGCGACGACACGGCCGGCGGGTCGGACCCGGCGACAGCGACCGGTCCGAAGGCGACCGACGCGCAGGTGGACGAGGGGCAGCTGGCCCAGGCCCGCCGTGATGCCGCGCTCGAACCCTGCCCCCAGACCGGTCTGCCGGTTGGTCCGGCGTCGGTCCTCGCGGGCGTGACCGCGCCGTGTCTGGCGGACGGCAAGCCGTACGACGTCGGGGTGGGCACCGCCGGGAAACCGATGGTCGTGAACATGTGGGCCGTGTGGTGCCTGCCGTGTCGTCGGGAGCTGCCGGAGATGGCCGACTACGCCCAGCGCGCCGGTGACAAGGTGACGGTCCTGGCCGTCCACGCCCAGGAGGGTGCGCAGAATCCGTATCTGGCGTTGCGGTTCCTCGCCGAGAACAACGTCCACCTGCCCGTCGTCCTGGACCCCGACGCCCGCATCGCCGGCGCGCTCAAGGCTCCGCGGGTCTTTCCGTCGACGATCCTGGTGCGCGCCGACGGCACCGTCGCCAAGGTGCTCCCGCAGGTCTTCGACGATCCCGACCAGATCGCCGCCGCGGTCCACCAATACCTGGGGGTGACGACATGACCGATCACGACATGACCGATCACGACATGACCGATCACGACATGACCGATCACGACATGACCGATCACGACGAGCAGGTCTCACCGGTCGGGCCGCTGGTGCCGACCGGACAGATCCCGCCGTGGATGCGCGCGGTGACGGGCAATGTCGGTGCCGTGACCGACGCGGTGCTCAATCGAGGCGGAGATCGGACCCGGTGGGCGTCGATGCTCGGCCGGAACCGTCGTGCCGCCGCTGTCCTGGTGCTGATCTCGGGCAGCTGGGACGAGGCGCCCGACCATCCGGGTGGACTGCCGGCCGACGCCGAGATCTTGCTGACCGAACGAGCCGCGACGCTCCGGCAGCACAGTGGACAGGTCGCCTTCCCCGGCGGTGCCATGGATCCCGGCGACGACTACCCGGTGGGCACCGCGCTGCGAGAGGCGAACGAGGAGACCGGTCTGACCGCCGCCGGCGTCCACGTGGTGGCGAACCTGCCGTCGTTCCCCGTCCCGGTGTCGGCGTTCGACGTCATTCCCGTCCTCGCGCACTGGCAGCGGCCGGGTGACGTGCAGGTGATGGACACCGCGGAGACGTCGCGGGTCGCCCGGGTCAACCTGCGCTCGTTGCTCGCGCCGGAGAGCCGCTTCCAGGTGCAACGGAAAGTCATGGGGGCAAGTGCCTATCGTGGACCGGCATTCATGGTCGACGGTCTGCTGGTGTGGGGATTCACCGGGGGTCTGATCGCGGCCATCAGCGAGGTGTCGGGATGGGATGTGCCGTGGGACAAGTCGGATGTGCGTCCGCTGGAGGACGCCATCGAGCATGCGGCCGCCGGGAGCGTAGCGAGCGGGGCCAGTGACGCCGGGAGTCCCCAGACGGCGGGTTTTTCGGCGGTGTTGCCCGAGGCGATGCGTCAGGCGGTCGGCGATCCCGATCGCGGTGAGGGTGGACATAGGTGAGCGGTTCCGGATGGGTGGACCTCATCGTCGTGGTGATCGCCGTGCTGGCTGCGGCCAGTGGGTACCGTCAGGGCGCGGTGGCCTCGGCACTGGCGTTCCTGGGGGTCATCCTGGGGGCCGTTGCCGGAATCCTGCTTGCGCCGCACATCATCTCGCGGTTCGACGACAGCACCGTGCGGCTGTTGGTCGGCGTGGTGCTGCTGGTCGCGTTGATCATCGTCGGCGAGGTGTCGGGAATGATCCTCGGCCGGGCGGCGCGCAGCGGTATCCGGTCCCGGGGCATCCGCCGCGTCGACAGCGTGATCGGCTTGGTCCTGCAGGTGATCGCGGTGCTGGTCGCGGCATGGCTGCTGGCGATCCCGTTGAGCAGTTCCACCGAGACCCAGCTCTCGTCCGCGGTCCGCGGCTCCAAGGTCCTCGGCGGAGTCGACGTGTTCGCCCCGCAGTGGCTGCGCGATCTGCCCCGGGACTTCAGTGCGCTGTTGGACAATTCGGGCCTGCCGCAGGTGATCGGACCGTTCGGCCGGACTCCCGTCGTCAACGTCGGTCCGCCCGATCCGTCGGTGGTCCAGCTCCCCGTCGTGAACCAGACGCGTCCAAGTGTCATGAAGATCGAGGGGACCGCGCCCAGTTGTCGGCAGGCCCTCGAGGGCAGTGGTTTCGTGGTGTCGCCCGAACGCGTGATGACCAATGCCCACGTGGTCGCGGGCACACGCCGCCTTACTGTCTCCGCCCCGAGCGGCCAGCAATTGCCTGCGCGGGTGGTGCTCTTCGACAGCAGCAACGACATCGCCGTGCTCGATGTCCCGGGATTGACCGCGCCGCCATTGAAGTTCGCCGACAAGGAGGCGTCACCCGGCGACGACGCGATCGTCCTCGGCTATCCGGAGGCGGGACCGTTCGCGGTGAATCCCGTTCGCGTACGCGAGGTCATCAACCTGTCCGGCCCGGACATCTATCGCACCGGCCGGATTCTGCGCGAGGTCTATACCGTCCGCGGCCAGATCCGTCAGGGCAATTCGGGTGGCCCGATGATCAACTCGGACGGCGAGGTGCTCGGCGTCGTCTTCGGTGCTGCCGAGGACACCACGGACCAGACCGGCTTCGTGTTGACCGCCAAGCAGGTTCAGTCGAATTTCACCGACTCGGAGAACCGGTCGTCGCGGGTCAGTACCGAATCCTGCGTTCACGCCTGAGCGCGTCCCGATCGGCACGAAAGTGTGCCCGATCGACGACATGGGGATGACGGATACGGCTACGCGGGATCGCGCGAGAGCAGCTCGACCAGTCGTTCGTTGACCTGAGCGGGCCGTTCCTGGTGGGCGAAGTGGCCGCTGCCGTCTATCTGCCGGTAATCCATGTGCGCGGACCATCGGTTGCCTGCGGTCATCAGGTGATCCAGGATGTACGGATCCTCCCGGCCGCGCAGTGCGAGCACGGGAATGTGCAGCCGCTGATTCATCAACTCCATGAAGCGCATGCCGTCGGGCCGGAACTGCGACCGGAATGCCCAGCGCTGATACTCCAGGCTGCAATGAGCGACGTACGGGATCTGGATCGCCGACCGGTTCCGCTCGACGGCTTCGGCGAACTCGTCGGTCTGCTGCCAGGCGTCGGCGGCGCGCTCGCGGAAGTACTGCTCGATGTAGTCGCCGTCGCGGCGTGTCAGGTGTCGTTCGCCCTTCCGCGGCAACTGGTTCCGCAGGAATCCGGGGAGGAAGGCCGATCGCTGTGCCCGGTTGCGCAGCACCTCCCGGCGCAGTGCGCGCGGATGCGGTGACGCGATGACGGCGATCCGGTTCACCACCCGGGGATGCAGCGTGGCGGTCGCCCAGCACACCAGGCCACCGTCCGCATGCCCGACCAGCGTGGCCTCGGTGTGTCCCAGGGCGCGTACCAGACCGTTCGTGTCACCGGCCAGCGACCAGCCGTCGTAGCCGCGCGGCGGCTTGTCGGAGTCGCCGTACCCGCGCAGGTCGACGGCGACGGCCCGGTATCCGGCGTCGGTCAGCGCGGCGATCTGATGTCGCCAGCTCCACCAGAACTCACCGAAGCCGTGCAGAAGCAGAACCAGGGGGCGGTCGGCGAGCCATCGGCCGTCCGCCTCGACAGCGTGGAAGCGGACCCCGTTCGCCCGGACGTCGAAGTGATGCCAGTTTCCGGGAACCCGGACGCTCGACGGGTCAGGCGGAACCGCCAACGGTCATCTCCGCCCGGGGTCGTGCGCGCGTGGGATCTCGGGATGTTCGCCCGCTCGTGTCGCGGACGTCGGCGGGAGGTCGGCGGGGTGTTTGCCCGGCAGCACCGTCTGCACCTCCCGGACCGATTCGATCGTCTTCTTGGGGCCCCTGACCTTGCGGAAGAGCACATAGCCGACGAACGCCATGATGACGGTGATCAGCACCAGGATCAGGAAGACGATCAGGAATGCCAGCCAGCGGGGCATCCAGTTGTCCAGCAGCTCGGCGAGGAAGAAGAAAAAGAAGAAGCTCGAATAGAGGGCCATCACCCCGGCGACGACCAGCAGGCCGGTGCCGGCGCCCGCCTTCTTGGCCTCCCCGACGAGCTCTGCCTTCGCCAGTGCCACCTCGGACCGGAACAGCGTGGACACATTCGCGGTGGCGTCCTTCACCAGGTTCCCGATACTGGGCTCGCCGTCCCGACCCAGCGTTGGGTCCGACAGCGGGATGGACGGGACCGATCCGGTGCCTTCTGCGGGTTGGCCGTGCTCGTTGCGGCTCACTGCATCCTCCGTATCTCGGTGCTCTGCGCTTATGGTGCCATGCGATGGGCGGTCGGGGCGCGGGCCACCCGGGTCACCCCGCCGCGAGTCGCGCGACCGGGCCCGCGACCGGCGAGATCACCTCCGGTGCTGTGTCATCTTCGCGACCGCCGCGACCGCCGGATCGTCGTCGTCGACCATCCTGGCGAGGATGGCCACGGCCATGTCGCCAGGCAGCTCCACCAGAGCCTGTGCGAGACGGCTCCGCGCCGCGGGCGGTGTCGCGGCGTCGTCGAGCAGGCGCCCGAGATCGGCCGCGACCTGATCAGCGGTGCCGGAGCTGTGTGCCAGATCGCGGAGCAGGTCGGCGGCGTCGACATCGTTGGTCCCGGCGACCACCATGTCGATGAGCGTCGGCACCACCTCCCGGTCGCCTCGCGCCCCGAGAGCCAGCGCCGCGCGGCTGCGGACGACGATGTCGGGGTCGGTGAGGGCGCCGCGAAGCACGTCGGCCACCAGCGGACCCGCGAGTTCCGCGACGGCCGACACCGCGCGTCGTCGTACCTCCACATCGTCGGATCGCAGGCCCGTCGCCAGCACGGCCGTGCCCGCCGTGTCGCCGGAGGCAGCGAGTGCCCAGGTCAGGGCGCCGGAGACGTTGGGGTCCGCCTCGGCCAGGACGGCGTCGGCGACGGCCTCGGAGGAGAGCTGGTGACCCATCGCCGCGAGCGCGGCCCGATAGCGCACGCCGGCGGAATCCGAACCGAGGTCGTGCATCAAACGCACCGCTCGCAACACGTCGTCCCAATCCGCCGGGGTGGACGCCTCGATGCGCCGGAGCAGGGCCAGCAGCTCCTCCTCACGGGCGAGACGTCGGCGTGAGGAGTCGACGAGTTCGCCGATCAGCGTGGTCGGCCCGGGGGATCCGGGTGCTTCCAGCACCCGCTGCACCTCGGCGAGCGACAAACCGAGTGACCGGAGGCCCTCCACCCGGAACAGTCGCGCGATGTCGTCCGTCGAGTACTCGCGGTACCCGCCGGACGTACGTCCGGCAGGCGCCACGAGGCCGAGCCGGTCGTAGTGCCGCAGCATCCGGGTGCTCACGCCGGATCGCTGCGACACCTCACCGATCAGCATTTGGTGCCCGGCGACGGCGCGTCCTTCAGGGAGAGAGTCCGTCGCGCCTGATCCACGGCGGCCGAGAAATCGCTGTCCGGGTCCTCCATGAGGTGCTCGGTGGCGACGGCATGCTCGCGCACCTCCGGGGTTCGACCCGAACGTGCGGCGGCGAGCAGCGGGACCACCGCGTCGCCGAGAGTGATCAGCGCGCGGCTCAGACTGCGCCGCGTGTCGCGGTCGCCGCGGCCGAGCTCGGTCGCCAATTCCCTTGCGAGAACGTCCCTTTTCTCATAGGGAGCCAGGACAGTCGCGACGCGCCAGGCGCTGCGTGCGACGTCGTCGTCGGGATCGTGGAGAAGCCCGGACGGAACCTTCGCCCAGACGGTGTGGTCGCCGATCTTCGACAACGTGTGCAACGCCTGACTGCGGGCCTGCGCTGTGGGTGAGGTGAGCTCGCGTAGCAGCCGTGCGATGGTGACGCCGGCTGCGCAGCGGGTGAGAGCCCACGTCAGCATGTCGCGCACGAAGAAGTCGGGTTCGACAGCACAGCAATCCACGAGTACGTCGACCAGCGCATCATCCGGGTGAGTCCCGGCGGCCAGCGCTGCCTGCAGTCGTGTCGACGACTGCGGATCCGCCAGCGCCTCGATCAGGCGGGCCTGCCGATTGTCACGAATCGCGTTGTTCATCGCGATCACCTCCTCGACACCAGTCAAGACCTTGTCACTGTGTCAAGGTCAAGGAGGATTTCGTCTCCGCCCCGGCCGGGTCGGTCGTGGGTCGGGGCGGAGACGGCGTTGCTCAGGACTTGCGGGCGCGGATGGCCTCGAAGACCGACGGGTCCACCAGGGTGGAGGTGTCACCGAGGTCGCGGCCCTCGGCGACGTCCTTGAGGAGGCGCCGCATGATCTTGCCGGAGCGGGTCTTGGGCAGTTCGGGCACTACGTTTATCTCGCGGGGTTTGGCGATGGGCGAGATCTCGACGGCGACCTGGTCGCGCAGTTCCTTGACGAGTTGGTCGCCGGTGTTCTCGACGCCCTCACGCAGGATGACGAAGGCGACGATGCCCTGACCGGTGGTCTCGTCGGCGGCGCCGATGACCGCGGCCTCGGCGACCCCGGAGTGTCCGACCAGGGCGCTCTCCACCTCGGCGGTGGAGATGCGGTGCCCGGAGATGTTCATGACATCGTCGACGCGGCCGAGGACCCACAATGCGTGGTCGTCGTCGTAGCGGGCGCCGTCGCCGGCGAAGTACCAGCCCTGCTCGGCGAAGCGTGACCAGTAGGTCTCCCGGAACCGTTCCTCGTCGCCCCAGATACCGCGCAACATCGACGGCCACGGCTGGTCGAGGACGAGATAGCCCTGCTCCCCGGCGCCGACGGGCTTGCCCTGGTCGTCGACGATGTTCGCCGAGATGCCGGGCAGCGGTGCCATCGCAGAGCCGGGCTTGGTGGTGGTCACTCCGGGTAGCGGGGAGATCATGATGGCGCCGGTCTCGGTCTGCCACCAGGTGTCGACGATGGGCGCCTTGTCGCCGCCGATGACCTCGCGGTACCACTTCCATGCCTCGGGGTTGATCGGTTCGCCGACGGAGCCGAGCAGCCGCACCGAGCTCAGGTCGTGGGCGTCGGGGATCTCGCGACCCCACTTCATGAAGGTGCGGACCAGCGTCGGCGCGATGTAATAGATGGTGACGCCGTACTTTTCGATGATCTCGAAATGACGATGCTCGTTGGGGGAGTTGGGGGTGCCCTCGTAGACCACCTCGGTCGCACCGTTGCTCAGTGGTCCGTAGACGAGGTAGGAGTGTCCGGTCACCCAGCCGATGTCGGCGCCACACCAGAAGACGTCGCGGCCTTCCTTGTGGTCGAACACGTAGTGGAAGGTGTACGACGCCTGGGTGAGGTAGCCGCCGGAGGAGTGCACGATGCCCTTGGGCTTGCCGGTGGTGCCCGAGGTGTAGAGCAGGAACAGTGGGTGTTCGGCGTCGAAGGCCTCGGGCTCGTGCGTCGTCGACTGTTCGTCGACGGTGTCGTCCCACCACACGTCGCGCCCCTCGACCCACGGCAGATCGGGATCGTCGTTGGTGCGGCGCACCACCAGGACCTTCTCCACCGACTTCGCGGCGTCGTCGCCGGTGCCGAGCGCTTCGTCGACGGCGGTCTTGAGGGGGGCGGGCTTGCCGCGACGGTACTGTCCGTCGGTGGTGATGACGAGCTTGGCTTCGGCGTCGTCGACGCGCGAACGCAGTGCGCCCGAGGAGAACCCGGCGAACACCACCGAATGCGTCAACCCGAGCCGGGCGCAGGCGAGCATCGAGACGATGGCCTCGGGGACCATCGGCATGTAGATCGCGACGCGGTCGCCTGCGACCAGTCCGATCGAGGCGAAGTAGTTGGCGGCTTTGGACACCTCGTCCTGCAGCTGGGCGTAGGTGAGGTCGCGGGTGTCGCCGGGCTCGCCGACCCAATGGATCGCGACCCGATCGCCCTTGCCCGCGGCGACGTGTCGGTCGACGCAGTTGTAGGCCACGTTGAGCCGGCCGCCGACGAACCACTTGGCGAACGGTGCGTCCGTCCAGTCCAGGATCTGGTCGAAATCGGTGACCCAGTCCAGCCGGCGGGCCTGCTCGGCCCAGAACTCCAGACGATCCGCGTCGGCCCGGTCGTAGAGCTCCGCCCCGGCATTGGCCTGCGCGACGAAGTCCTCCGACGGCGGATATCCCTGGGCGGACGAAGTGGTGGCGGGAGTCATCGGTGAGGCGACCTTTCACTGTCGAGGAGACGATGTGGATGCGTGCTGTGGTGTGTGCGTGCTGGGTGCCCGCACACTGGCGTGACGTGCACTCATACTGGTTACTCATTGTGAGGGTAGTCACGTTGGAAGCTCGTTGCAGGTGCCGTCGGCCGGGCCCCGGAGTTCCGCGACGAATGGTCCCATGGACACGACGAGTGGTGCACGACGCCGATCGTCGTCACCGGGCGGACGGCGGCCGACCCCTCATCACTATCGTGGGAAGGCGTGACCTCTGATCCGCTCGCGCCGCTGCTCGATCTGCCCGGTGTGCGCGACGCCGCCGACCGTGCACGCGACGCCCTGAGCGCGGTACATCGTCATCCGGCGAACCTCCGCGGATGGGACAAGACCGCGACCGAGGCGTCCTGGCGGGCCGGCCGATCCTCGGCGGCGATCGACGGTGGCAGCGTGGAACTGCGTCGCGACGGCGACTTCGACGATCCGCTGCTGGCCGGCGCGATGCGCGTGGCCCAGGCCCTCGACGGCGATGCCCTCGATCAGCTCACCGGGGTCTTCCGTCGGGCTCCTGCGCAGGCATTCGCGCGGCTGCACATGCTCGCCGCCGCCGATCTCGTCGCCGACCCCGACGAGCTGGGCCGCCCGAGCGCGCAGGCCGGAGTCGCCGGACGCCTCGATCTGCTCGGCCAGCTGGTCACCGGCGCCACGTCGGTCCCGGCGCCGGTGCTCGCTGCCGTGGTCCACGGCGAATTGCTCGGAGTCGGCGCGTTCCCCACCGCGAACGGAGTGGTGGCGCGGGCGGCCTCGCGGTTGGTGTGCACGTCGTCGGGCCTGGATCCGCACAACCTCGGCGTCCCGGAGGTGACGTGGCTGCGTCGCCTCGACGACTACCGCTCGTTGTCGGCGAGGTTCGCCGACGGTGACCCGACAGGTGTGGGCGCCTGGATCGTGCTGTGCTGCGAAGCGCTCGAGGCCGGTGCCGGCGAGGCCCGCTCGATCGCCGACGCGGCGCGCGCAGGCTAGCTCTGCCGTCCCGTTCCCTGAGGTGCGAGCGCGCCCGTGTCCGTCCCGTTCCCTGAGGTGCGAGCGTAGCGAGCCTCGAAGGGTTCCCCCGCACGAAAACGGAAGCGGCAAGCGAACTCTCAGCACTGCGCCTGACCTGGACAATACGGCGACACCTGGACAATACAATGCGGGCGGCCGCTCGGCCGGATGAAACCGGCCGGGTTGCCGCCCGCATAGCACGGACTCAAGTTACCAAGCGTGCTCGGTGGGTTGTGTGAATCGCCTCGGCGAGGGACCGCGGTACTGGTCGGTACGCCCCGATGTGAACCATTTACGAATGACGGTGCCGTGCAATCGAATCGAGCTTCATCGGATCGATTCGTTCCGTCTCACAGACCCGTTGGTCCGTTCCGATCGGATCGATTCGTCCGGCCCGACGGGGAACTCCTCATGTTCCCGCATACGGCCCGTTGATGGCCATCGGCTTGCCCTTGCCAGCCTACGATGTCGCAGGCGCACAACGCTTTTGCCTTATTGCGGCGTGCTCCGCGTGGGTGCTTGCCGCCCGTGCTGGGAAGCGCTCGGCGTGGGGGTCCGCTCCTTCTCTTCCGGATCGGACTTTGCCTTCCGAGATTCCGTAACACCTTTTGTACACCGTGACCGCGGTCACATCAAGGGCCTTTCGCACCAACATTCGGTGGTGTTCGTAGGAGTCTCAGGTGCGACGTGGGCGATGCCGCCGATGCAGGAACGAGTGCATTCCGACGCCGCTGACGGCCGCCACGCCGGCGCCGATCGCCAGGGCGGCGGCCGCCCGCGACGACGGCGTGGGGATCCGTTTGCGGAGCGGCACCGGGCGATTGAAGCCCAGCACCGGCCAGCCTCGATCGGCTGCCTGCTTGCGGAGTTGCCGGTCCGGATTCACCGCGACAGGGTGGCCGACCGCGGTGAGCATGGGTAGGTCGGTGATGGAGTCGGAGTACGCGTGACACTCGGCGAGGTCGTAGCCACGGGCCTCGGCGAGGGTGGCCATCGCGGCCGCCTTGTGCTCTCCGTAGCAATAGAACTCGAGCTCGCCCGTGTAGTGACCGTCGACGACCTTCATCTCGCTGGCCTCCACGTGGTCGACCCCGAGGAGATCGCCGATCGGCTCGACCATCTCGCGACCGGAGGCCGAGATCAGGACGACGTCGTGTCCGCGCGCTTGATGGCCGGCGATCAGCTCGGCGGCCTCGGCGAAGATCAACGGATTCACGATGTCGTGGAGGGTCTCGTTGACGATCGTCCGCACCTGCTCCACGTCCCACCCGCGGCACATGTCGGTCACGTGCCGACGCAGGTTCTCCACCTGATCGTGGTCGGCCGCCGTCACGAGGAACAGGAACTGGGCATAGCTCGACTTCAGCACCGACCGCCGATTGATCAGTCCCTCGTCGAAGAACGGTCGAGAGAATGCGAGCGCGCTCGACTTCGCGATGACCGTCTTGTCGAGATCGAAGAAGGCCGCGACGCGGCGTCGGTCGTTCAGACGTGGTACCGAAGGTGGCGACCCGGTCGCCTTCGGTGAGGTGTCCGTCACCCAGTCAGGGTACGGTCTGACACGCCGTCGGCGATAGCCCCGATGCAACGTCATTGCATCGTGAATGCGCAGGCAGCGATATAAAAATGTGACCTCGGATCGATCTTTGTTGTGGTTGCAATCAACGAAATCTCGTGTGTATAGTCGGCCGTAACCGGTTAATACCGGTGCCTTTCAGCCCGACCCCCCGGGGCTGAAACGCGATGACCCCGGCCTCCTCCCCCCCTGGCCGGGGTCGTCCTCTGTCTGGGGTCGGTTTCACCTCGGCAGCAACCATCTCTCGCGGGTATTCGGCGGTTTTCCGAAAACTGGGACGCTTGACCAAGCACTTGCTAGGTTCTGGGCGGACGTCAGCCGAATGGGGGAGTGGGTATGTCGATCGGTACAAGGACACGGGTGGGATTGATCGGTTCGGTGGTCGTCTGTGTGGTGGCCGTCGTGTTGGGCGCGGGCACTGCTCACGCGGCCCCGCCATCACCACCGACGCCGCTGCCGGAGACCTACAACTTCTTCTCCGGTATCCCGGCCGAGCTCTCGCATCCCGGCGGTTCCCTGCCCGGCTCCAACGATTTCAGCTGCAAGCCCACGGCGCAGCATCCTCGACCGGTGGTACTCGTGCACGGAACGGGTGGATCGCAGCAGACCAACTGGGGTGCGTACGTGGCGATGCTGGCCAATCGTGGGTATTGCGTCTTCGCGCTCACCTACGGCGCACTGCCGGGGGCTCCGTGGCCGGTGTCGGCGATCGGGGGCATGACACCCATCGAGGGCAGCGCCGGCCAGCTCTCCCGATTCGTCGACAAGGTGCTGGCAGGTACGGGCGCGAAGACCGTGGATCTCGTCGGGCACTCCCAGGGCACGTACATGCCCACCTATTACCTGAAGAACCTGGGCGGTGCGGGCAAGGTCAGCAAGTACATCTCGCTCGCACCCCTGTGGCGGGGCACCTTCGGTGGCACTCCGCTGACCGGCCTCACCGACGCGCTGCTGGACGGCCGGGATCTGCCGATCTGTGCCGCGTGCGGCCAGATGACCGCCGGATCGGCCTTCAACCGGGAGATCTGGCGCGGGGGGAGCCCGTACGTCAAGGGCGTCGACTACACGAACATCTCGACCCGCTACGACGAACTCGTCCTGCCGTACACCAGCGGACAGGTTCCCGGCCGCGCGGGCGAGAAGGTCCGCAACATCGTCGTCCAGGACACCTGCGCGGCCGACCACAGCGATCATCTCGCGCTCGCCGGCTCGCGGCGTGCCGCGTACATGGTGCTCAACGCCCTCGATCCGCGGCATCCGGTCCGCGTCCCGTGTGAGTTCGTGCCCCCTTTCACGGGCTGACGGCACCGGTCGCCCGCAAACCGGGTCATTCGCAATCCTGGTCATCCACAAATCCGAGAGATTCCACAGATCGGGCCGTCGCGCCGCCGACACCCCCGTCGAGGGCGATGTCGCAGCATGATCGGTCCATGACCGACGAACTCCTCGCCCTGGTGGGTCCCGACCTCTCCGACGACGTCGCCCGGTGTGCGGCCGCGGCGGGATATCGGATGCTGCGCGCCGACCCCGAACACTGCCGCCGGGAGTGGCTGCGTGCGGATGCGGTGGTCGCCGATGCGAACGCGACGCGGGTGCTGGCCGAACTCGGGCCACCGCGGCGCGCGGGGGTCGTCATGGTCACCGACGGCGAACCCGCAGCAGACATCTGGCGGTCGGCGATGGGTCTCGGTGCAGATCGGGCGGTGTCGTTGCCCGCCGAGGAGTCCATACTCGTCGGACTCCTCTCCGATCTCCGATCACCGCTCGCCACCCCGGCGGGCGCGGTCGCCGTGATCGGCGGACACGGCGGCGCGGGCGCGACGACCCTGGCGGCCGCAGTGGCCCTGACCGCGGCCGACGAGTCCGCACACGTACTGCTCTTCGATGTCGACGAATTCGGGGCGGGTATCGACCTCACGCTCGGGATCGAGGGCCGTACCGGACTCCGCTGGCAGGACCTGACCCTGGCCGGCGGCGCGGTCCGGGCGCAATCGCTGCACAGCGCATTGCCGCAGGTGAACGACAGGCTGTCGGTGCTCGCGCCCCGCCGCGACAGCCGGCTGCGGATCAGCGTCGAGGCGGTCGTCGCGACGATGGACGCCGGTCGCGTGAACGGCGACACCGTGGTGGTCGACCTGCCCCGCACGGCCGGCCCGGTGACCGATGCCGTTCTCGATTCCGTCGATCTCGTCGTGCTCGTCACCGCCGCAGGTGTGCACGGGGTGGCGTCGTCGCGGACCGTCGCCGCCCGGCTGGCCGAGCGCGGGGTCGCGGCGGCGCTGGCGGTCCGGGGTCCGGCGCCGAGCGGGCTGCGCGCCGCCGAGGTGGCCTCCGCCGTGGGCCTGCCGTTGCTCACCGCATACCGATCCGATCCCGGACTGCCGGGCCGGATGGAATCCGGAAGGTTGCGGGTTCCGCCGCGCAGCCCGCTCGGCCGCGCGGCGCGGGCGGTCTGCCGCAAGGTGGGGGCGGCCGAACGGCTCGCGGCGTGAACGGCCCGCACGATGCGCTGCTCGACCGTGTGCGTGACCGGCTGGCGACGCAAGCCGTCGAGCCCACGGCGGAGGTCATCGCCGACGCGATCCGCTCGGAGTCGCGGGGCATGCTCGGCGACACGGACCTCCTTGCCGCTCTGCGTTTTCTGCAGACCGAGTTGATCGGAGCGGGGCGGCTCGAGCATCTCCTGGCCGAACCGGACGTCGCCGACATCCTCGTCGTCGGCGCCGACCGGGTCTGGGTCGATCGGGGAAATGGGCTGCAGCGCACCGATATCCGGTTCGACGACGAAGCGGCGGTCCGCCGTCTCGCGAGCCGGCTGGCGCTCAGTGCGGGTAAGCGGCTCGACGACGCGCAGCCCTGGGTCGACGGCCAGCTCGCCGACCTCGGGCGGCGCGGCCATGCGGTCCGGCTGCATGCGGTGATCCCACCGGTGGCCACCGATGGAACCTGCATCTCGCTCCGAGTCCTGCGCACCGCGACCCGGAACTTCGACGAACTCGTCGCGCTCGGCGCCGTCCCCGACGAGGCGGTGGACGCCTTGCGCGCCATGCTGCGCGCACGACTCGCGTTCCTCATCGTGGGCGGGACCGGATCGGGTAAGACCACACTCCTCGGCTCGCTGATCGGTGAGATGGATGCGGCCGAACGGGTTCTCTGTGTCGAGGACGCGCTCGAACTCGACCCGCCTCATCCGCACATCGTGCGTCTGGTCGCCCGGACGCCGAATGTGGAGGGGGTGGGCGAGGTCCCGGTGCGGGCCCTGGTGCGGCAGGCGCTCCGGATGCGACCGGATCGGATCGTCGTGGGTGAGGTCCGCGGTGCGGAGGTGATCGATCTGCTGACGGCGCTGAACACCGGACACGAGGGATGTGCCGGCACCCTGCACGCCAACTCGACGTCGGAGGTCCCGGCACGGATGGAGGCGCTCGCGGCGCTCGGTGGGATGGCGCGCGACGCTCTGCACAGCCAACTCGCGGCGGCGGTTCACGTGGTGCTGGGCGTCGCGCGGACGCCAGGTGGCTCGCGCGGCCTGACCGAGATCGGCCTGGTGTCCCGCGACCACGACGGCTTCGTGCACATCCGACCCGTGTGGATGCGCGCGCACGGATTCACCGACGAGATGGCGGGATTCGATGCGTTGGTGCGTTCCCGGACGCACCGATGATCGCGGTCATCCTGGCGCTCGCGGCTGCGGTGCTCTGGTGGCCGGCGACCCACGCCCAGTACCGGCTGGTGACGCTCACGCCGGGAACATCGCGGGCGCGGAGTGTTCCGTGGCAGGCAACGGTCGCCGTCGGCGCCCCGGTGGCGGCAGTCGTGATCGTCGGGTTCCACGCGGCGATCGCGACGGCGTTGGTGTCCGCGACGGTGATGTGGCGACGGCACCGCGCGCAGCGGCTTCGCTCGCGCGACGGGGAGACCTCCGATCTGCTGCTGGCGCTGTCGGTGATGACGGCCGAGCTGTCGGTCGGTGCCCCGCCCGCGCCGGCGTGTGCGGCTGCGGCGCGGGAACTCGGCGTCGGGCAGCCCAGGTCGCCGGTTGCCGACGGCCTCACGATGATGGCCGGACGGGCCGAACTCGGCGGAGAGGTGATGCCCGACGTCGAGGCCTCCGACCAGCTCTCCTGGCATCGCGTGGGGGTCGCTTGGCAGACCGCCGACCGGCACGGTCTGCCGATGATCGAGCTGGTGGAATCGGTGCGGGCCGATCTGCTCGCACGCAGGCAGTTCGCCACCCGGACCCGAGCCGGACTCGCCGGCCCGCGGGCCACCGCGGCAGTGCTTTCCGGGTTGCCGGTCATCGGCATCCTGCTGGGCGAGCT
The DNA here is from genome assembly GCF_049847105.1 of Gordonia sp. DT218. Classification (NCBI taxonomy): domain Bacteria; kingdom Bacillati; phylum Actinomycetota; class Actinomycetes; order Mycobacteriales; family Gordoniaceae; genus Gordonia; species Gordonia sp. DT218. Next base: position 32,442 of record NZ_JBNCNS010000003.1, read on the forward strand.
CATGGGTGCGCACCCCATCGGGGTGCTCCTCGGGAGTGGACTGGGTGGGGTCCTGCTCATCGTGGGCACGGCGTTGTCGGTGGCCGGGCTCGTGTGGTCGGAGCGGATCACCGATCGGGTGCTCGACCGATGAGCGTCTTTTCGCTGAGCACCTTTTCGCTGAGCACCCTTGTCGCGGTGGGTGCGGCACTGTGGGTGTGGCCTGCTCCGGGCTGGGCACTGCATCGGGTGGTGGGCGATCCGGTGTCGGTGATGGGCGAGCACGATTCTGCGCATCCGCGGCCCGGTCCCGACGACCCGTTCGCGGTCGCCGCGTCCTTCGATCTCTTCGCCGTATGCCTGCGCGCCGGGATGCCGATCGCCGCGGCGGCGGGCGTGGTCTCGCGTTCCGCGCCGCCCGGACTCGCCCGTCCGTTGGCGTCGGCGGCCGAACTCCTGGGGCTCGGCGCCGACCCCGAACACGCCTGGCGTCGTCAGCGGCCGCCCGCCGCCGAGGGCCGGAGACCCACGGGGAAGGAGGTAGACGCCGACCGGTTCGAGGCGCTGGCGACGCTGGCGCGGCGTTCGGCGCGGTCCGGGTCGTCGCTCTCCGGAGGTTTGACCGAACTGGCCGACAGCACGCGCAGAGAGGCGCACGACGATGCGCTGGCGGCCGCCGAACGCGCGGGTGTCGCGATCAGCGGTCCGCTCGGACTGTGCTTTCTCCCGGCATTCGTCTGCCTCGGGATCGTGCCGGTGGTTGTCGGCCTCGCCGGATCCGTCCTCGGCGGCTGATCGATGGATTCATTGTCGCGCAGTGGATCCGAACCGTGATCTGCTGCGTCTTATCTGTGACACGCAAGGTGCGTGGCCAGGGGAGGTCAGAACATCATGTCCGACAGAATCTTTCGACGTCCGATCGTGCGATTGCAGGCCGAGGTGTTGCGGGTCGTCGCCGACGACGAGGGGATGAGTACGGCGGAGTACGCGATCGGCACCATCGCCGCCGCGGCCTTCGGGGCGATCCTCTACACGGTCGTGACCGGTGACAACATCGTCAGTGCCCTCACCGGCATCATCGGCAAGGCCCTGAACACCTCGGTGGGCTGAGGCGGTGCTCGGTCTGGTGATCGCATTGCGGCGCCTGTGGCGCGACGAGCGTGGCATGGTCACCGTCGAGGGCGCGTATGCCATCGCGGCGATCGTGGCCACCGTGGTCCTCGGCATCACCGCGGTGGTCGGTGCCACGGTGCAGATCCGGTGTACCGACGCGGCCCGCGAGGCCGCCCGACTGGCCGCTGCCGGGGACGCCGCCGCCCAAGACGTCGCCGCCCGGGTGGTCGGGCGGACCGCGCAGATCACCATCACCGGCACCGACACCCGCGTCGAGGTCGTCGTGCGGTCGTCGATCCCGCTGCTGCCGAAGGTGGCGGTGTCGGCCCGGGCGGTGGCGGCGAAGGAGCCCGACGACGACGCGCCGGCCCAGGCATCCCTGCCGTGATCCGGATGTGGCGCGACGACCGGGGTTTCGCGACCGTCGCCGGGGCGTTCGCGATCGCAGCGATCGCGGCGACGGTGGTCACCCTGCTGTACGTCGGAGCTGCGGTCGTCGCCCGGCATCGCGCGCAGTCGGCCGCCGATCTCGCGGTGCTCGCCGCGGCGCAGCAGCAGGTGGCCGCCGAGCCGGATCCGTGTGCCGCTGCGCGCCGGATTGCCGCTGCGCAGGACGTCGGTGCCGAGGTCGAGCGGTGCGTGGCGGAGGGTGCCGACATGTTGGTGACGGTGGCGGTTCCGGTCCAGCTCGGACCGTTCGGTGTCCATCGCGCGCAGGCCGTCGCGCGGGCCGGCCCGGTGGGGTGAGGGCGACTGCAGCATGAGTCATTTGTCCACACTGTTCCGATTTCCTGGCATCGAGATACGGACCACGGTCCAGACTTCGAAATTGTCCGACATGTGTCGGTTCGTTTCTGTTGTCAAGGAGAGCTACATTGCACGTCCTCAGCCGCCCACAGCTGCGCCCATACCTGTTGGCCGGAGTGTCGCTGGTCAGCGCGACCGCGATCGCCGCCACCCCGTTCGCCATCTCCGGAGCGCCGTCGCTGACGAATGACCTCGGAGCACAGGTACACAGCGTCGTCTCACCCAACGTCCGGTTGAGTTCGTTCGCGGCCTATCAAGAAGCCATCGAGCATGCGATCACCAATCTCGAGGGCATCGCCGCGACGTCGGATGCCCGGGGAGCGCTCCCGATCCTGCGTCAGATCCTCGAGAACCAGTCCGCCAACGGCCAGACCCTGATCAGCGGTCTGCAGTCCGCCGGCACGGCTCTCACCACCTCCTTGAACGACGATGTTCCCGGTCTCCTCGAAGCGGCCTCGACCGCGCTCCGGGGCGGCGACGTCGCCACGGCCCTCAACAGCGTGCTGACGGCGGTGATCCTCCCGATCTTCTCCGCGATCAACCCGGTGTCGGGTGAGCTCATCCCCGCCATCCAGCAAGCGCTCGCCGCACCGGTGGAGAACCTGGCCCGGGTCATCAACGAGCAGGTGCCGAACATCGCGCTCAACGCCGGCCTGGCCCTCGTCGGCCCGATCTACGGCGGGGTCGGCGGTCTGGGCGCCGCGATCCAGGGCGTCATCGACGCGGCTCAGAGCGGGGGCGGCGCAACGGAGATCGTCGACGCCCTCGCGAAGGCGCCGGCGGTGATGCTCGACGGCCTCCTCAACGGCGGCTACGGTCCCAACCTCGGGCCGCTCATCGGCCTCGACATCCCCGGCCTGACGATCTACGCCGGGGGACTGCTGGGCAATGGTGGCGCGACCGCGGACGGCGGCCTGATCATGCCGGGCACGCTGGCGTCCCTGCAGGGCATCCAGCAGAGCATCCTGTACGGCATCACCCCGCCGGCCACCGCGACCCTTGCCGGTCTGCGATCGGCGGCAGACACCGACACGGCAGGGGGTGACGACGCCACGATCGAATCATCCACGGACAGCAGCGAATCGGCGGCACCGTCGGCCGGCGACGCATCGGAATCGGCCGACGCCTCGGGCGCCGACGCCTCGACTGCCGACGCCTCGACTGCCGCAGACTCGACTCCCGCAGATTCGACGACTGCCGACTCGACTCCCGCCGATTCGACGACTGCCGATTCGACGACTGCCGACTCGACCACGGCGGAATCGACCACGGCGGAATCGACCACGCCGGATGCCGGGACCACCGCCGACGGCCACGCAGCCGAGTCGTCTGCGGACACCGCCGGATCGTCGTCGGACAGTTCGGATTCGGCTTCCACGGATGCCGACGCCTCGGGTTCGGCCGCATCCACCGGAACGTCGAGCTCCTCGTCGGACGGCTCTTCGTCGGACGGCTCCTCGTCGAGCGATTCGGATTCGAGCAGCACGAGCGCGGCCGCCTAGACACCCAGGTCGCAGCAGCATCAGAAGAGTCCGTCCCATCGGCCACCGAGGTCGTCGGGGCGGACTCTCCGCGTCGTCGGACGATATTGACCCGCCGGCGTGGCGTGAATTAGCGTTCATCCACGGAAGGCCAGGTCAAACGTGGCCCTGGCGGGGGAGACGGACGAGTTGTCAGCAGATGTTGTCGACGGGCGATGTCGCGGCGACTCACCCGCGCCGGTGGGCCGCACGGGCGACGTGGACCGCATCTGTGAGCTGCTGGCCACGATCATCGACGGGTCGAGCGGGTCACTCGCCGTCGTCGGGGAGCCGGGGATCGGGAAGACCGAGATCCTCACCAGCGCGGCCGGGCTCGGCGAATCCCGAGGATACCGTGTGCTGCACGCAACGGGTGTCGAGTTCGAGACCGACATCGATTTCGCGACGCTGCAGGAACTGCTGCTCCCCGTGGTCGACAGTCCGAGGGCGACCGGCCGGTCCTGGGCAGCGACATTGCGGGCAGCTCTCGGCCTCGACGACGACGCGACCTCCGACATCACCGCCGTGTTGCGAGCGACGACGAGCTCGATCCGGGAGCTCACCGCCGATGCACCCGTGCTGGTCATCGTGGACGACCTGCACTGGGCCGACGCAGCGAGCCGCGCGGTACTCGACGGCCTGGCCGGCCTCGAGCTCGACCGCGTCGGCATCCTCACGGCCACGCGTGACCGCGGTATGTCGGGCCGCAACGAGATGACCCTCGGCCCCCTCGATGATGCCGACGGGGCATCGCTGCTCGACGCCATTCGCCCATCGCTCGCACCGTCGGTGCGGGCGCGACTACTGGCCGAGGCACAGGGCAACCCGCTCGCGCTGGTGGACCTGCCCGCGGCGCTCTCGGCCGAACAGCACTCGGGTATCACGCCTGTGCCGCGGCTGCTGCCACTGACTCATCGGCTGCGCGATGCGTTCGCCCCGCAGCTCGCCTCGCTGAGTGCCGAGGTCAGACTTCTCCTCCTCCTGCATGTTCTCCAACCGACCGCATCGCGGGCCGATCTCGCCGGAGCGTTCCCGGATGGATCGGCGACGCGTGCCATCGTCGACGCGGCCGACGCCGGCGTGATCGCCATCGCCGGAGTCGGCGCCGAAGCCCGGATCAGACTGTCCCATCCGCTGCTCGGGTCTGCGCTGTTCGCCGACTCCACGCCGCAGGAACGCACGAACGCACACCGTCGGCTCGGCAGATTGCTCGCCCACACACCTCACGAGGTGACCGGGCCCGGCGCGTTACACGTGGTCGGCCACCATGACGAACCCCTCGCATCGCATCTCGAGCGTTCTGCGGAGGCCGCGTTCCGAGAGGGAGACTGGACGGAGGCACTCACGCTGCTCACCCGCGCCGCGGGCCTCACACCGACACCGCCCGACCGGGCCCGACGGCTCGCGCGTGCCGCCTACATCGCAGCCGGTTCCGACTCGTCCATCGCACTCCGGCTGATCGACGAGATCCGGGGGTTGGACCCCGGTTTCACCCAGTCGCTCACCGCAGCCTGTGCAGCCGCGACCGTGATCGCCAGTGGCCACGACGGCGACATCGACATGGCTCACCAGATCCTCGTGCGGGCGATCGACGGATACGCCCATCACACGGATCCGGCGGACGAGGCGCTCGTGGAGGCGATCGGTGAACTGCGGTGGGTCTGCTGGCTGGGTGGACGAGCAGAGCTGTGGCCCGCGTATTACCGGGCTCTCGATCGACTGACCCCCCGTCCCCCGATCGTCGCCGACCTCGCGAGTCGTACATCTCTCGATCCCGCCCGCACCACCGCGACGACGTTGCACGAGGTCGACGCACTGATCCGCGGAATGCATGCCGAGACCGACCCCGTCCAGGTCATCCAGATCGCCGAGATGGCGGTCACGTTCGACCGGTTACCCGATTGCCGTGTGGCGCTCGACCGAATCGTCGACGCCGCTGAACACCGTGGTCCCGTCCTCCCGGCGATCTGGGCACTGCTCATGATCGCTCGCGACGGGCGTAACCGCGGAGACTGGCAGACCGGCGTCGACGCCGTCGATCGCGCACGCCGGCTGGCCAACGGCGCGGATTACAACCTGCTCCTCTGGGCCGCGGACTACGAGATGGCATGGCTCGCGGCCGCGCGGGGAGATCGGGCATCGATGGCGGTGCTCACCGACGCGATGGCGGCATGGGCGATCCCTCGCCGGGCGACCACGGTCATCGCCTGCGTCGAGCATGTGGAGACGACGGCAGCGGCTGGGCGTGGCGACGCCGAAGGTGTGCTGGCGCATGCCACATCGATCAGTCCGATCGGTGAGTTCGCCTCGCATGCGTGGATGGCGATCTCGGTGGCCCTCGACGTCGTGGACGCCGCGGTACGGCTACGACGACCGGATCTCGCCCGCGCACACGTCGATGCGATGGACCGCATCGAGTACGGCAGGTTGTCGCCGCGACTGGCCATGATCCACCTGACCGCCCACGCCCTGATCGCCGATGACGAGCAGGCTCGCGCACTGTACCGGCAGGCGCTGGCGGTCCCGAACGCGACGACGTGGCGATTCGACCACGCCCGTGCCCAACTCATGTTTGGTGCGCACCTGCGCCGCCATCACGAGGCGGCGGCGTCGCGGCCCCTGCTGGCGGAAGCACTCGCCACGTTCGATGGTCTGGGCGCCCGGCCGTGGTCGGACCGGACTCGCGCGGAACTCGAGGCGACCGGAGCCACCCGGGTGGTGGTGACCGAGGCGATGGCCCGATCCCTCACCCCGCAGGAACGGCACATCGCGGAACTGGCGGCACAGGGCATGAGCAACAAGAAGATCGCGGAGCGCCTCGCGATCTCGCATCGCACCGTCGGAAATCATCTCCACAAGGCCTACCGCAAGCTCGACGTCGCCTCTCGCGGCGGTCTCCGGGACGCGCTATGCGTGCCGAACACCGGGCGCGCCGGCCGCATCGTCGGATCGGAGCGAATCTCGTAGTCCGGCACGGGAATGGACGCCGAGCGTCGCATAGACACGGGACAGGTGCGAACCGACGGTGCTCGGGGACATGTGGAGGACACCGCCGATCTGGCGGTTCGACAGCCCGGTGGCGGCCAGCTCGGCGACCCGGCGACCAATGGGGGATACCTGGTCAGTGTTGTGCAGCAGGTGATCTCCTGCGTCGATCGCGCCCAGGCGCCGGAGTTCCTCGCGTGCCTGTGTGAGCCACGGTGCCGCACCGAGGTACCGGAACGTCACGGCCGCCGCGCGGAGTGCTCGACCCGCCTGTGTCGCAGAACCCTGTGCACGAAGGGCACGGCCACGGCTCAGCTGGATGCGCGCGAGGTCGAACGGCCACCTGTCGGCCTCCGGCATGGTCACTGCGCGTTGGTAATACAGATCGTCATCGGAGATGATGGCCAGTGCGCCCGCGTACAGCAAGGTCCGGCGATCCGCCGCGGAACGGCCGTCCACGGGGCGCGCGGAGACGATGGCTCGGAGGGACTCGATGTCGTCGCGGGTGCCGGCCAGCACCGCCGCCTCGGCGAAGTCCAGGGCGGTCCGGTCGTCGAATTCGATGACGGCACCGAATCCGTCGGTGCCGGGAATCATCCGGAGAAGCCGGTACGCCCGGCGCGGCCGGCCCGCGCCGAGCGCGATCACCGCCCGACAGTGCAGGGCCCGCCAGTGCAACGCAGCGGAGCCACGGTCGTCCGCCCACCCCTGTAGGAGGGTGACGGCCGATTGCGCCATCTGTTCCTCACCGCGATAGGCGGCGAGCAACGCGCGCGAGTGTCGTAGCCACGGCTCGGCATACATCCGATAGTCATGTGTCTCACAGAGGTTCAACGCTTGGCGGGTCACCTGTTCGACCGCTTTCCAGTTCCCGGAGCCCAGGCCGTCCGCGGCGAGCAGCGCGCCCGCGTAGACGACCGAGGCGAACGGGCTGTGCTCGTCGGCCCAGAGTCGCTGCAGGGCGTTGCGCCACCAGAAGCGGCGATCACGGCCACGGGTGACAAAGGCGATGCGCACCACCGCCGACGGATCCGTGGTGAACGCCAGGTTCTCGATCAGCTGATCGGCGTGTGCGTCGAGGTCGGCATCGTCGAACGCGGAGTGGGATTCCAGACGTGCGGCGAGTACGGCCCACGGTGGGGTTCGGGCGACGTCGGCCTCCACCACGGCACGGAAGTCGTGCCAGTGATCGCGCTGATTGCCGAACCAGCACAACAGGTACAGCGCCCACAATGCCTCCTCGAACACCCAGCGTCCGATCTCGTGTCGACGGTCCCCGATCGCGTCGACGAGTCGTCGATGGATGTCGGCGATCCCTTCACTACCGTGAAGTGCCACATACGATGTGGCGATGACGGCCTCGAGTGAGTGGTCCGACCGCGGGTCGGCGCCCAGCGCCTGTCCGAGTAGGTGGCCCAGTGCCGGCAGGTCTCCGGTGACGTCGGCGGAGAGGCACGCGGCCGCGGCCAGCCGTCGCGCCCGCGCCGACGGTTCGGTCGACGTCTCCACCGCGCGCTCGAGCACGAAGGCGGCCGCCCGGGCATCACCGCGCCGCATCGCCCGGATCGCCACACTGTCGAGAAGGCGTGCGACACCGGGGTGATCGGCGGCGTTGACGGTGTCCGCGTGGTCGACGGCTGGCAGACGCGAGAGTTCGGCCGATGCCTGTTCGATGAGGGTTCGGGGGTTGCCCGCGACGGTGTCGACCACGTGTGCGCGCACTGTGTCGGGCAACATCGGCAGCTGGTCGCGCAGCACGCGGTGCGCGGCCGATGCGGATAGTGGGCCGAGGTGCCACGACTGATCGGCGTAACGTTCGACGAACACGCCCTCACCCGGAGGTGCGGCGGCCAGGATCGCCACCGGTTCGGAGCGCAGCCGGCGCGCGACGGAGGCCAGGATCTCGACGCTGGCACGGTCGATGTGCTGCGCGTCGTCGAGGGTGAGGAGCAGGGCGTCGCGGTGCGCCCGACGCCGGATGAGGTCGAGCACCGCGGCCGAGAGCGCCAGCCGCGACGGCGGCGCGCCGGGTACACCGCCCAGCGCGACCTGCAGGAGGTGTCGGCGGTCGCCGTCGAGTGCGAGGAGCGGGTCGTCGAGGGCGGCGACCACGGAACGTAGGGCGGGATATGGTCCGCCCCGGTGATCAGCGGTGACCCGTACGACGGTGACCCCGGCGTCGATCGCCATCGATTCCGCCGCGCGGACGAGGCTGGTCTTGCCCGACCCGGGCTCACCGACGATGAGCGCCGACCCGCCGGATGGCGCCGTGACGAAGGCGCCGAGCGCGGACACGAGCTCGGAACGTCCATGCAGGTGGCGGGCGGGATCGGCCATGGACTCGCTTCGGGGAGAAGGACTGTTGCCGTCATATTACTGCCCGGTAGGTTGCGCCAATGACCGGATCCCCGATTGCCCCCGGATTGCTATGGCGTCCCGGTGCCGTAGGCCGCCCGGAAACGCCCGGCGAGATAGGTCAGTTCGCTCGGGAGATCGTAGAGATCCGGCGACACGATCCACTGGTAGCTGAGACCGAACACCGCCGAGCCGATGTCATTGGTGGCGCGATCGAGGTCGATATCGGCGCGGACCGAACCGTCGCGCAGTCCCTTTTCCAGTCCGGCGATTACCTTGGCGCGGCCCTGATCGATGTTGTGCCGTACTCGGTCTCGCAGTGCCGAGGTCGCCTTGACGGCCTCGAAGGTCGCGACGAACATCGCACGCAGGAAGTCGGGGTCCTCGGCATGTAGCTGCTGGACGTGCGTGACATGCGAGATGGCCTGTTCGAGGCCGGGATCCCCGGGGTCGAGGTCCGGGGTGAGACGGCGGATGTAGTCGTGCTCGAAGAAGGCGTCGAGGATCGCCTCCTTGTTCCCGAACCGGGCGTGCACCATCGCCCGACTGTACCCGGCACGCCTGCTGATCTCGGCGGCCGTGGTTGCCTCCCAGCCTTTTTCGACGATGAGTTCGGCCGCGGCCTCGACCAGCCGACGGTTGGAGACCGCCACGCGCTGGGGTTGACTCATTCCTCGGGTGGGTGACGGCACCATTGCATATTAGACGCTCGACAACTAACTTGTGTGTTCAGTGTCGAGAACTTCATCGGAGGGGTGTGGGGCGTGAGCGATCCACGTGCGCTGGACGAACTGGGCTACTACCTGCTGGCCGGCGCCGGCGGGGAGGGGCCGGCCACCCTGATGGACGAGACCCGTGCGGGTGAGGCGCTGGGGCTGGGGACCGCATTCATCTCCGAACGCTGGAACGTCAAGGAGGCGTCGTCGCTGGTCGGCGCCGCGTGCGCGGTGAGCGATCGCATGCAGATCGCCACGGCGGCAACCAATCACAACACCCGTCACCCGCTGATCACCGCGTCGTGGGCGACGACGATGCACCGGCTCTCCGGTGGACGGTTCACTCTCGGGCTCGGTCGTGGGATCGCCGCGATGTACAAGGCATTCGGGGTCCCCGCGGTGACCACGGCGCAGATGGAGGATTTCGCCCAGGTGATGCGGCGACTATGGCACGGCGAGTTGATCTTCGGTCACGACGGCCCCATCGGGAAGTACGACCTGCTGTTCCTGGACCCGGACTTCGACGAGGACATCCGGCTGGCCGTGGTGGCCTTCGGTCCGCAGACCCTGGCCCTCGGCGGCCGTGAGTTCGACGACGTCATCCTGCACACCTATTTCACTCCGGAAACGTTGCAGCGCTGCGTACGAACAGTGAAGGAGGCCGCCGAGCAGGCGGGCCGTGATCCGGACAGTGTGCGCGTCTGGTCGTGCTTCGCGACCGTCGGAGATCATCTGTCCGAGGAGCTGCGGATGAAGAAGACAGTGGCGCGGCTGGCCACGTATCTACAGGGTTACGGCGACTTGCTGGTGAAGACCAACGATTGGGATCCGGCCGTGCTGCAGCATTTTCGGGACGATTCGGTGGTCCAGTCGATTCCCGGTGGGATCGATCACAAGGCGAGCGCCGATCAGATCGAGCACATCGCCACGCTCCTTCCCGACGAGTGGCTGGAGCCGTCGGCGACGGGGTCGCCGGAGCAGTGCGCCGCCCGCATCCGTCAGGAGTTCGAGTACGGCGCCGATGCGCTGATCATGCACGGCGCGACCCCCGCCGAGCTCGAGCCGGTGGTGACGGCCTACCGCGCGGGAGACAGGTGACCGACCATCAGGTGTCGTCCTCGCGCACCACGATCCGCTTCGGATACACGCGCCGCGAATGCGCGGGTGCGAATCCGATCTGACCGAAATCCACGGATTCGTCACCGCGATAGACGAGCTCAAAGGACATCAAGGTCGACGGGACGGCCATGTACCGCATCGCAGCCCGGACGAACGAGGTCCAGTGGATCAGCTCGCCTTCGGTGAGGAAACCACCCGCGACCGCCTGCGGTCGGCCGGGTTCGGCGGTGCCGGTCGCCAGGAAGACCTCACCCAGGCCCGCGGTGACCTGCGCCCCGACCATCGCACTCTGGAGATACCAATGTGCGCCCGCCACGACCGAGGAGTGATGTCCGCCGTGCTGAGCGGCGCACCAGGCGTAGTGGAGATCGAGCGCGTCGAGGGCCTCGTCTTCGCTGAAGAACACATCGCGCTCGCCGATGGTGGCGGGTAGTTCGTCGGCCTGCTCGGTCGGCCGGGCGAGCAAGAAGTACGCCGCCCGTGACGAGGCGATGGCGTGCGCGGGCTCGCGGCGACCCTCGGCACTGTCGTCAGTCATCACTCGAGTATTGCCGACTCAGCAGCGTCAGCACTGTGATCGCACCGTCCTTGTCGAGCGGGTCGTTGCCGTTTCCGCACTTCGGCGACTGCACGCACGACGGGCATCCGCTCTCGCACCGGCAACTCGACACGGCGTCACGTGTCGCGGCGATCCAGGTCTCGAACGCCGCGAATCCCCGGTCGGCGAAGCCCGCCCCACCCATGTAGCCGTCGTAGACGAAGACGGTGGGCAGACCGGTGTCGGGGTGCTGATTGGTCGAGAGCCCGCCGATGTCCCAGCGGTCGCAGGAGGCGACGAGTGGGAGCAGCCCGATCGCGGCATGCTCGGCGGCGTGCAGTGCTCCGGGGAACAGGCCGACGGGTATGCCGGCCTCCTCCAGCGCTTCCGGTGTGAGCGTGTACATCACCGCGCGGGTACTCAGCGTCTGCGGCGGCATGTCGAGTTCCACCGAATCGAGCACCTCGCCCGACAACAGCGTGCGGAGGTACCCGACCACCTGATGGGTCACGTCCACAGACACCAGTGCGACGGTCAGCGGACCGCAGGTGCGGCGTGCCACCACGTCGGTGATCGTCACATCGGTGGTCTCGCGGGCGGAGGTGGTCCAATCGGGTTCCTCCGGATGTGCCAGGGCCAGACCGTCGGTCAGGTCGAGCTCGTCGACGACGTAGGACTCACCCTGGTGGATGTGCAACGCGCCGGGGTGGACGGTCGACATGGCGCGGCCCGAGTCGACGGTGCCGAGTAGCTGGGAGGTGGTGGTGTCGACGATCAGGACCTGGCCGCCGATGCCTCCGCGGATGTCGATGTCGGCGTGTGGCTCGACGCCGGCCGCCACATACCAGCCCGCCTTGCGGCGCTTCAGCATCCCGTCGGCCGCCAGCCCCGCCGCCGCGTCGACGGCTCCCCATGCCTCGATCTCGCTGTCCTGCAGCGGCAGCTCGGCGGCAGCGCACAACAGGTGTGGGGTCACGATGTACGGATTGGTCGGATCGGTCACCGTCGCCTCGACCGGGCGCCCGAGCAGCGCCTCCGGGTGGTGCACGAGGTAGGTGTCCAGCGGATCGTCGCGGGCGACGAGCACCACCAGCGAATCCCCCGAGGTGCGTTGCCGCCCGGCGCGACCCGCCTGCTGCCAGAAGGAGGCGACGGTACCGGGATAACCGCCCACGATGACCGCGTCGAGACCACTGATGTCGACACCGAGTTCGAGCGCGTTGGTGGTCGCCACCCCGATGAGGTCGCCGTCGGAGATCGCCTGCTCCAGGCGGCGGCGGTCATCGGCGAGGTATCCGGCGCGATACGCCGCGACCCGCTCGACCAATTCCGGTGCGGTCTGCGACAACAGGTGACGTGCTTGGCGTGCGGTGAGCTCCACGCCGCGGCGACTGCGCTGGAAGCAGAGGGTTCGCGCTCCCTCGACGACGAAATCGGCCAGCAGCCGGGCGGATTCGGAGCCTGCCGAACGACGTACGGGCGCGCCGTTCTCGCCGGTCACGGCGGGCAGGAAGTCGGGCTCCCACAGCGCGACCGTACGTTCGCCGCGAGGTGAGCCGTCCTCGGTGACGGCGATCGCCGGTTCGCCGATCAAGCGGGTCAACGCTTCTGCCGGTTCGGCCATGGTCGCGCTGGTGCCGATCACCACCGGATTCCCGCCCGCAGATCGGGCGATCCGGAGCAGACGCCGCAAGACCAGCGCCGTGTTGGAGCCGAAGACGCCCCGGTAGTGGTGACATTCGTCGATCACGATGTAGCGGAGATGGCGGAAGAAGTGCCGCCATCGAGCGTGCCCGGAGAGAATGCCGATGTGCAGCATGTCCGGATTGGTGAAGATCCACCGTGAGTGCGCGCGTGCCCACTGCCTGATCTCCACATCGGTATCGCCGTCGTAGGCGCACGGCTGCAGATGGGTGAACTCCCGATGTCCGGTGAGTAACGAACTCACCGAACGGATCTGATCGGCACCCAGCGCTTTGGTTGGTGAAAGATACAGCGCTGTCGAATTCGGATCCTTCGACAGCGTGGTCAATATGGGTAACTGGTACGCCATCGATTTACCGGAAGCGGTTCCCGTACAGAGCGCGACATGATTTCCGCGATAAGCGAGATCGGCGGCCGACACCTGATGTGTCCACGGTTCATCGATTCCGGAATCGATGAAGGCGGTCACCAATTCTGGCGGGACCCACTCCGGCCACCTGGCGAAAGAAGCTGTCCGCGAGTCTATTACCGACATGTGGGTGAGGCACGACGCCATCGCGTCGGTGCCTGCCATGCTCTGGCGGAGGAGTTCGGACCCGAATGTGAGATTCTGCATTGTTGGTGACTCAATCGTCGACGGCGTTCGCCAACGTGGACCCTGATGTTACTGCGAGATGTCCGCGCGAGCGAAAATGACCAGGTTTTTACGCAGTTTGGTTGGGGTGACTATCGCAGGCGGGCCGAACATGATTGACTAGTGGCGGTCGCAGCTTTCGTGAGGCGCCGGACAGCCGGTTGCGCAGCGAGATCGTGTTGTGGCCGTGGTACTGAGGCTGGTTTTCGCGGGTTCTCCGCAGGGGTCCATCGAGGTATGGCGGTCGGAACCGACCACGACACGAGACCCATCGTGTCGCGTCTGTTGGAATGTATGTAAAGGATTGCAGTAATGGCACAGGGAACTGTGAAGTGGTTCAACGCGGAAAAGGGCTTCGGCTTCATCGCACCTGATGAGGGGTCCGACGACGTGTTCGTCCACTACTCCGAGATCCAGGGATCCGGTTTCCGCACTCTCGAAGAGAACCAGCGGGTCGAGTTCGAGGTCGGTCAGGGCACCAAGGGCCCGCAGGCCACCGGTGTTCGCGCCGTCTAGGAGTCACCTCCTGCAAGCTGCGAAGCACGCTTGAGCGAAGCCGCTCCCGGTCACCGTCACGGTGACCGGGAGCGGCTTTTCGTCGTGCTGTCGAAGTGAGTGGAACGCCCGTCTGTTGCGCCACCCGTCTGTTGCGTCTGCGCCACCCGTCTGTTGCGTCACGCAGTAACCTCTGTGATGTGGGCCAGTTGTCGTTCTTTTCGGCGCAGATCGATCAGCCCGCGTACGACGATCTGGCGGGTCTGCTGGCCACCAACGGCCAAGCGGTCCGCTCCGATGCCGGTACGCGGGTGTCTGTGGTCGTGGCCGACAGGTGGCGCGCCACGGCGATCGTCGAGGAGATCGCGGCCACCGGTCTGGCGGTCGAGATCGTCACCTCCGACGAGGGCAATCCGATCGCTCGGACCGGGCACAGCCATCAGCTCGACGGGTTGCACCGGCGATGGTCGGCCGGAGCGGTCAAGGCGATGCCCGCCGGGTGGGTGCCGTCGCCCCGCGCGCTGCGCCTCTGGACGATCGCCGGCGGTGAACGTGAGGGGGAGCGGTACCTCCTCGGTCTCGATGCCCACGCGCTCGACACACACGCGATGCTGGCGACCGCACTCATGCGGGTCGGTGTTGCGCCGACCCTGGTCGGGACCCGCGGTCAGTCGCCCGCCCTGCGGATCGCGGGGAAGCGCCGCCTCACCCATCTGCTCGAGTACGTCGGTGAGGCGCCGGCACTCCCCGGCGCGGCCGAACACTGGCCCATCGTCACCGGAATCTGACCGAACACCCCCGACAGACCCGAAATTCACGGAAATCCCGTGACCTGGGGTTATGGGCTGACCGTGGCGCAATTTGTCACACTGGGACTTTGAGAAGGGAATCCAGATGTGCAGATGACGCTATATATAAGGTACAAACCTCAACGAGCAGCGATAGCGAAGTAAGGACGCCCGGTGGCCGATACCAGCACCGCATCTCCCGCGAACGGGAGCACGATTCGACGATTGGTCATCGTCGAGTCGCCGACCAAGGCCCGCAAGATCGCGGGTTACCTGGGGGCGAACTACGTCGTCGAGTCCTCTCGTGGTCACATCCGCGACCTCCCTCGCGGTGCCGCCGATGTTCCGGCCAAGTACAAGGGTCAGCCGTGGGCGCGCCTCGGGGTGAACGTCGACGACAACTTCGAACCGCTCTATGTGGTCTCCGCCGACAAGAAGTCCACGGTCACCGAGCTGAAGTCACTGATGAAAGATGTCGACGAGCTCTACCTCGCGACAGACGGTGACCGTGAGGGCGAGGCCATCGCCTGGCATCTGCTGGAGACGCTGAAGCCGAAGATCCCGGTCAAGCGGATGGTCTTCCACGAGATCACCGAGCCGGCGATCCGCGCGGCCGCCGAGAATCCGCGCGACCTCGACAACGACCTCGTCGACGCCCAGGAAACCCGCCGCATCCTCGACCGTCTCTACGGCTACGAGGTGTCACCGGTGCTGTGGAAGAAGGTCATGCCGAAGCTGTCGGCGGGCCGTGTGCAGTCCGTGGCCACCCGGATCATCGTCGACCGGGAACGCGAGCGGATGGCGTTCGTCTCCGCCGACTACTGGGACATCGCCGCCACCATGGATGTCGGCGCCGAGAGCAGTTCGACGCCCAGGACCTTCGGGTCCCGGCTGGTGTCGGTCGACGACGCCCGGGTCGCGACCGGCCGTGATTTCGACGCGCGCGGCGTCCTGAAGAAATCCGACGGCGTCATCGTGCTCGACGGCGCGCGCGCAACCGGCCTCGCCGACGCCCTCGACGGTGCCGACATGTCGGTGACCTCGGTCGAGGAGAAGCCGTACACCCGCCGCCCCTATGCGCCGTTCATGACGTCGACATTGCAGCAGGAGGCCGGACGCAAGCTGCGGTTCTCCTCCGATCGCACGATGCGGATCGCGCAGCGCCTGTACGAGAACGGTTTCATCACCTACATGCGTACCGACTCGACGACGCTGAGCGAGTCGGCGATCAACGCGGCCCGCGGCCAGGCGCGCGAGCTGTACGGCGAGTCGTTCGTGCATCCGACGCCGCGTCAGTACACGCGCAAGGTCAAGAACGCGCAGGAAGCCCACGAGGCGATCCGGCCCGCGGGTGAGACCTTCCGGACCCCTGGCCAGGTCGCGGGTCAGCTCGAGACCGATGAGTTCCGGCTGTACGAGCTGATCTGGCAGCGGACCGTCGCATCGCAGATGGCCGACGCCAAGGGCACCACGATGAGTCTGCGGATCAGTGGCACGGCGTCGACGGGGGAGCGATGCACATTCGCCGCGTCCGGCCGCACGATCACGTTCCCGGGCTTCCTGTCGGCCTACGTCGAGACCGTCGACGAGCAGACCGGCGGGCAGGCCGACGACGAGGAGAACCGTCTCCCGAACCTCACCGAGGGTCAGGCACTGACGGCGACCTCGCTGACCGCTGACGGGCATTCCACCAATCCGCCCGCGCGCTTCACCGAGGCGTCGCTGGTCAAGGTGCTCGAGGAACTGGGGATCGGCAGGCCGTCGACGTACGCATCGATCATCGGCACCATCCAGGACCGTGGCTACGTGGTGAAGAAGGGCAACGCCCTGGTGCCGTCGTGGGTCGCGTTCGCGGTCGTCGGGCTGCTCGAGGCGTACTTCGAGAATCTCGTCGACTACGACTTCACCGCCTCGCTCGAGGACGACCTCGACCAGATCGCCAGCGGCAACGCCAACCGCACCCGCTGGCTGACCGAGTTCTACTTCGGCGACGATGCCGGGGCCGAGGCGCCCGAGGGATCGGAAGCGTCCGGATCCGACATCGCCAAACACGGCGGGCTCAAAAAGCTGGTCGGCGTCAACCTCGAGGAGATCGACGCCCGCGAGGTCAACTCGATCCGCCTGTTCGACGACGAAGAGGGTCGGCCCGTCTACGTCCGTGTCGGTCGTTACGGGCCGTACCTCGAGCGCAACGTTGCCCAGGCGGGTGCGGAACCGGATCTCAAGCGCGCCAACCTGCCTGCCGACATCACACCGGACGAGTTGACGCTCGCCGTCGCGGAGAAGTTGTTCGCGACGCCGCAGGAGGGGCGAACCCTCGGTGTCGATCCGCAGTCCGGCCACGAGATCGTCGCGAAGGAAGGCCGATTCGGTCCGTACGTGACCGAGATCCTGCCGTCGGACGACGACGATGACACCGGCAGCGCGCCTGCCACGGTCCCCGCGGGGCCGACGCCGCGCGACGGCGACACCGGCGGCGAGGTCGTTCACCTCGACGACGCGCCGACCGGCGGTGGCGGAACCGGCACCAAGACCGCTAAGAAGGCCCCTGCGAAAAAGGCCCCTGCGAAAAAGGCCCCCGCGAAAAAGGCCGCCAAGAAGGCCGGTCCGAAACCGCGGACGGGATCGCTGTTCAAAACGATGGACATCTCCACGGTCACCCTCGAGGATGCGCTCAAGCTGCTCTCACTGCCGCGGGTGGTCGGAGTCGATCCGGAGTCCGGCGACGAGATCACCGCACAGAACGGCCGCTACGGGCCGTATCTCAAGAAGGGCACCGACTCGCGGTCGCTGACCAATGAGGAACAGCTCTTCGAGATCACCCTCGACGAGGCGCTGAAGATCTACTCCGAGCCCAAGCGCCGGGGTCGCCAGGCCGCCGCTCCGCCGTTGCGTGAACTGGGCAACGACTCGGTCAGTGAGAAGCCGATGGTGATCAAGGACGGCCGTTTCGGTCCGTATGTCACCGACGGTGAGACCAACGCCAGCCTGCGCAAGGGTGACGAGGTCGACTCGATCACCCCGGAGCGGGCGATGGAACTGCTGGCCGACCGTCGGGCGCGTGGACCCGTGAAGAAGCGCGCCGCGAAGAAGGCCCCGGCCAAGAAGACGGCTGCGAAGAAGACCGCTGCGAAGAAGACAACCGCGAAGAAGGCCCCGGCCAAGAAGACAACCGCGAAGAAGGCCCCGGCCAAGAAGGCGACCGAGTAGGTCCCCCGCGGGTCTCTCCCTCCCGCCGGTCGAGTACGACCGAGCCGCTCCTCCCCGCCGGTCGAGTACGACCGAGCCGCTAGGCGAGGGAGGTATCGAGACCACTTGTGCCGCAGGAGGTCTCGATACGGTGCTCGCCTATCGGCTCGCACCTACTCGACCGGCGGGGGTAGCGGCTCGCGCCTACTCGACCGGCGAAGAGGGCGGCCCCGCCTACTCGGCAACCGGTGGTCGGTCCTGGTCGGCGGTCTGCTCAGTCCCCATCGGCTCGAGAAGCGGACGTGCGAGCAGCGTCTCGATACCGCGACCGCGGAGTTCGACGCCCTCGCCGATCTCCCAGTTCTCCGACTCCTCCTGCGACGCGAGGAACACGGCGCGTGCGCTGCCGAGTACTCGGCTCGGTTCGTCCTTGGCGAGTTCGGTGAGTCGCGCGGCCTCGTTGACCGGGTCGCCGATCACTGTGTACTCGAGACGTTGCTCGGAGCCGATGTGGCCGGCGATCGCCTTGCCCGCCGACACCCCGATCCCGATGTCGGTGTCACCCAGGGTGCGGTACAGCTCGGTGCGTAGCTCACGAGCCGAGGCGAGGGCACGTCCGGCGAAGTCCTCGAGGTCGAGCGGCGCACCGAAGATGGCCAGCGCCGCGTCACCCTGGAACTTGTTGACGAAGCCGCCGTGGCGGCCGACGACGGCGACCACCACGCGGAAGAACTCGTTGAGCAACTCGACCACCTCGCGTGGCGGCCGGTTCACCGCCAGCCGCGTCGACCCCACGATGTCGACGAACAGCACACCCACGTAGCGTTCCTGGCCACCGAGTTCGGTGCCGGTCTCGATCGCCCGCCGCGCCACGTCCTCACCCACGTACCGGCCGAACAGGTTGCGTAGTTGTTGTCGCTCACGCAGGTCGGCGACCATGTCGTTGAAGCCGGCCTGCAGCAGACCGAGATCGCTGCCGTCATAGATCCGGACCGCGACGTTCAGGTTGCCCGCCGACACCTGGCTCTGGGCGCGCCGCAACTGTTTGATCGGATCGTTGATCGCGGCGACCACACGGACGATCGCGATGACGCTGAATGCGAGCGCCGCACCCGACATCCACAGGATCGGTCGCTGCAGCCCGGCCGGATCGGTCGCGATCCAGCCGAGCCGTTGCAGGGTGATCAGTCCGATGATGACCGCAAGCGGAGCGACGACGCTGATCACCCAGAACACCGCGATGCGGGTGGTCACGCTCGGCGCGACCACCCCGTCGGGCTCGTTCGCCATCGCGGCCACCGTGATGGGTCGCAACACCTTCTCGGCCTGCATGTACGAGAGGACGCAGGTGATCATCGCGCCGATGGCGCTGGCCATGCCCACGATGAAGGCGTCCCGGTGGGAGACCGCGAAATTGACCAGGGTGAACAGCACCCCACCGACCAGCCACAGACCGGCGTTGACCACCGACAGCAGGTAGGGGAGTTTGAGCGCGCGCCGTCGCGCGTTCTCGTTGTCCAGGCGCGTGCGCCGCCGATGCCACACCAGTACCGGCAGCGACAGTTGGATGCTCAGGAACGCGCCGACCAGCATCGCGCCGACGAGGTAGACGGCGAAGATCACCTGATTGAGCGCGGTGATCTCGTCGAGCCGGATCGAATCCTCCATCGGCATCCCGAAACGGAGGAACGCGAAGGTGAACAGGGCGCCGACCACATTTGCCCTCAGCATGTCGAGGGCAAGGATCGGCCACGGTGTGTGCACGAGCCAACGGGCCAGATGCAGGCCCTTTGACCACCGAGACCGCCGTTCAATCACGTCACAACGGTAGCTGTCTGCTTGCAATTGTTAAACACATGCAGCCCGGTGGGAGGTGTCTGAGCAGCACATTAGGGTGGCGGTGTGACGAATGTCTTCAGCCGTTTGATCGGCCAGGTCGCCGTGGCCGAGGAACTGCAGGCAGCGGCCCACGCCGCCCGTGGTGTGGCCGCACGACTCGACAAGGGCGATTCCGCCGCCGCCGAACCGGACGACGACCGATTCGCGAGTCGGTCCCGGGCGGCGATGACCCACGCATGGCTGTTCACCGGCCCGCCCGGCAGCGGTCGTTCGGTGGCCGCGACGTGTTTCGCCGCAGCGCTGCAATGCCACGCCGAGGACGAGGTCGGTTGCGGCGAGTGCCGCGCCTGTGTCACCGCGATGGCGCAGACCCATGCCGACATCCGGCACGTCGTCCCCCAGGGGCTGAGTCTGTCGGTGCACGAAGCGCGTGACGTGGTGCAGGCCGCGGCGCGGCGCCCGGGGACCGGCCGCTGGCAGATCGTCATCGTCGAGGACGCCGATCGGCTCACCGAGCAGGCGGCGAATGCCCTCCTGAAAGCGGTCGAGGAGCCGGCGTCCCGGACGGTCTTCCTGCTGTGCGCGCCGTCGGTCGACCCGGAGGACATCTCGGTCACCCTGCGGTCGCGGTGTCGGCACGTCGCCCTCACCACGCCGGGGCCGGCCGACATCGAGCGGGTCCTGATCGACCGCGACGGCATCGAACCGCAGCGGGCGGCCTGGGCGGCGGGCGTGTGCGGAGGTCACGTCGGCCGGGCTCGGCGGCTGGCCACCGACGACGATGCTCGGGCCCAGCGTGAGAAGGCCCTCGGGCTCGCGCGGGCCGCCACTCGGGATTCGACGGCGTACGCCGCTGCGGAGTCGTTGGTGAAGTCCGCGGAGGAGGCCGCCAAGGCCATCAGTGCCGAACTCGACGAACCCGAGACCGAGGAGATGCGGACGGCGCTGGGCGCGGGCGGCACCGGCAAGGGCACCGCCCGACCGCCCCGTGGGAGCGCTGGTGCATTGAAAGAGTTGGAGCGACGGCAGAAGTCGCGGGCCACCCGGGTCTCCCGCGACATGCTCGACCGCGCGCTGGTCGATCTCGCCGCTCTCTTCCGCGATGCGTTGGTGGTGTCGGTCGGTGCCTCGGTGACCGCGATGCACCCGGACAAGGCGGATCTGGTCGGCGGGATGGCGCACTACGCGTCGCCCGAGCGTCTCCTGCGGTGTGTCGAGGCCGTCCTGGACTGTCGGACCGCCCTCGACGTGAACGTGAAACCGAAGTTCGCGGTCGACGCGATGGTGGCCAAGATCGGTCTGGCGATGAACTCGGGTAGGTGAACCTCAAGCGCTGACCGATGGGCCTGCCGCGCCGACCTGCATCGCGATGTCGAGCAGGTCGCGGGCCGGGCCGCGCAGCGAGATGTGGGGAGTCCACACCGCGCGCAGGGGACGCACCATGCGAAGGCCTGCCACGTCGACGCGGACCAGGCGGCCCGCGGCGATGTCGTCGTCGACGGAGAGACGCGACAGGACTGCGGCGCCCGGAGACGTCAGCACCGACGACCGGATCGCGGTGACCGAGCGGAGTTCGATGAGCGGATCGGCCGGCGTGACGCCCGAATCACGCAGTGTGGCTTCGAAGGTGACGCGGGTGCCGGACCCGGGTTCGCGTTGGATCAGTGGTGTGGCCGCGAGTTCGTCGAGGCCGACACTCCGACCGTCGGCCCATGGATGGCCGGGCGCCGCGACGACGACGAGTTCGTCGCGGGAGACCACCGCGCTGTCGAGATCGCCTGTCGGACCGGGGCTCTCGATGAATCCGAGGTCGGCCTTGCCGGCGTGGACGGTCTCGATGACCTCGGCCGAGTTCATCGGGCGCACCGAGATCTTGACGTCGCTGCGATGTGCGAGGGTGCTGATCCAAAGTGGTATCAGGTATTCGGAGACCGTCTTCGACGCAGCGACCACCAGCGTCGCGTGCCGGGCGCCGACAAGCGCGTCGACGCCGGCCATGAATTGGGTCGCCCGCTCGACGAGTGCGTTCGCCCATTCCAGCACCGCCATGCCGTTCGCGGTGACGTCGACTCCGCCGGTTGAGCGGATGAAGATCTCGACACCCAGCTCGCGTTCGACCCCCCGCACACGGGCGCTCACCGCCTGCTGGCTGATGCCGAGGTCCCGTGCGGCGGCGCCCATGCTGCCGAGCCGGGCGACGGTCACCACGACGTCGAGCGCGGGGATGTCAGGGAGCCGACGTTGCACCATGCGTTGACCTTCTGTCCCAGATGGCACCTGAGCGCATCGTCGCGCCGAGGACAACCCCGGCCGGCCGCTGTCGTGTCATCTGGGACAGCGACGGACTGCGGTCACTTGTCCGTCGCCGATCCGCCGCCTTCGGTGTCGTCGGACGGGGTCGCGGCATCGGTGTCGCCGTCACCGTCGGTGGAGTCTGCGGACGCGTCGTCCTCCTCACGGAGCGCGTCATAGCCGTCGACGCCCTCGAGGACGGTGAGTTCCTGATCGAACGCAGCGGAGGCGGCCTTCGCTTCCTCTTTGATCTTGTTGATGAAGTCCGACATCGTGTTCTCCTTGCCACCTCGCCCGGCCGCTCGACCGGTGGTCCCGACACCACTATAAGGACGTCTGGAGTCTTTCGAGAATGACCGAAGTCTTCGGGGCAGGGGCTCCCTGGCCCGCGCGCGTCACCTTGATGGAGCCGCCCAGGAGAATCGAACTCCTGACCTATTCATTACGAGTGAATTGCTCTACCGACTGAGCTAGGGCGGCGTGCTGCGCAAGGCAGCGCACACGAGTGTAGCGAGCCCCGAGGACAAGGACAAAACCAGTCGAACGACCGACTGCGCAGCAATACGTTCTTGGTAAGGTGCCCAGGTCAGACTGCGTTGGGGGATCGATGGCAATCTTCAGTGTCGAGCCGGGTCAACTGTCGGCCGCGGCGGCGAAGCTCGATGGCTTGGCGGGCGAGATTCGCGAGCTAGAGCTCGGAACCAAGATGTCGGTGCTCGGCGAGGCCATCCCGGACACGCCGAACTGCGCGTCGCCGATCAAACCCGTCGCTGCCGGGGCTGACCAGACGGTGACGACGTCGCTCAGCAATTGCGGGGGTCAGGTCGAGGCGTTCGGCGCGTTGGTGCGGGCCGCCAAGTCCGTCACCGAGTCGACCGACGACTTCAATTCGACCAGGTTCTCGGACGCGGGTGAACTACCGAGCGTCGAGCCGTGGAATCCCGGCAATGTGCCAGCTCCGTCCACACCGCCGGGGAATTGATCCGTGACCACACCCGCTCGATCCGACGTCGACATGTGGTTTCCCCACCAGATGCTGCCCGTCGCTGCCTCCCTCCGGTCGGTCGCCGGTTCATTGGAGACCAAGTCAGGACCGATTCGCAACGCGGTGGTGTCCGACATCGACCGCACCACCGGCTGGGTCGGTCACAGCCGCGCGTCAGCGGACGATCGCGCCGAGGCCGAAAAGAAGTGGCTGACCAATCTGTCAGACAACTTCGAAGATGTGGCGACGGCCATCGAGCAGGGTTGCGCGAACATCGCCAACCAGAAGACCGCTCTCGACGCTTTGCAGAACGGTGCGCTCGATGCCGGGTACCAACTCGGATCCACCGGGGACACCAATTGGACGTTGAAGCGTAAGGAAGGCGAAGAAGAGAAGGACGGCGACGCCGCTGCGATGGAGTCGTGGCGAACGAGGTTGGTCGCGCAGGCAAACGAGGTCTTTCACGCGGTGCAGGCGGCGGCGAGTTCGCTGCAATCCGAACTCGGACAGCTGACAACCCTGACCCCCGCGTCTTTGGCACTCAACGGGACCATGGGTGCACGGGACGCGGGCATGGCGAAAGGCGGCTACACGCCCGAGGAACTGCGGACGATCGGCCAACATCTCAAGGACGCTCAACTCACGCCCGAACAGATCAAGGCGCTCATGGACGGCAAGATGGCCGACGTGCCGCCTGGTGTCGTGTCGTACTTGCGCAACATGTTCGGCGGATTGAGCCCAAAGGACGCGTTGGCGCTGAGGTATGGGCTGGACGCCGGCGACCCGGCGGCGGGCACCGCGTTCGCCGACGGACTCAATACGCTCGGAAACGAGAAAGTCTCGGGCGGAGGTACTTCGGGCGGATACGACGAGCTGCCCGGATGGATGAAGGACATCGTCGGCGAGCGCGTTCCCGGAGATCGGGGTAGCGACCAGTTCGCCAACTACTTTGCGCGTTCGTTCGCGCTCGGTCAGCTGTTCAATGGAGCGACGACACAACCCGGCACCAAGCTGGGCACTCAGCTCGAACTCAAGTCGGCTGACCTTGCAGATCTCGCCAGGTCGAACCCGCAATATCAGGTCACGATGTCGGATCTACTCGTGCAGCACAGCATGTGGGGTGAGGCCAACGGCCTTCAGGATCCGGCTCATCCGAACGTGAGTGACGACCCGGCGGCGGCCTTCAAGGACCGATATGACGACACCATGCGGAGTCTGCTGAATGCAGGTGCGTTGAACCACGAATCATCGACCGCAATCTTGACCGGTCATGGCGGTGCCGATGCAGGGCTACCGGCGGGGTACGACTCGAGCCGGACTCTTCAGGTCCTCTACGGGTTCCATTGGGAAGATCGTGGCTCCACAGTCGGCCACCTGACCGATTGGATCGATGATTACGCGGGCGATCAAGGAAACAGCTACCGTGCCGGGCTGTCGGCGGACGCGTTCCGAGGGATGTACGACTTCACCACCGACTCGAAGAATTTCACGTCCCTGATGGATATGTCCGGCGCCCATTCCGGGTCGTTGGGCGATGTGAATCCAGAATTGGCCAAGTCTCTTGAAGAGGCCACCCGCCCCTACTTGAACGTCCTTGGTGGTGGCAACCCCGCCAACTACGGTTTCAGCGACGAGGCAACCAGACATCTCCTGCACCTCGGGGGCGACAGCCCGGAAATTGCCAACGACCGGGACATGCAGGATCAAGTGCGGCGGCTTTTCGGGGTCATCTCATCGGGCGACGATGCCCAGGCCGATCTCATCCGGGACATCGGAATTCAGCAGGCGCACAACGCCGAGCACGTTCCGCTCGCGCTGTCCGAAGGGCGCGGGTTCGCGGGCGATCTCGCGGCGCGTAACGGGTGGTTGCAGAGTCTGTTGCGGGACGGTGTGATGGCCGACCAGTTGGACGACTGGCATGATGCCCATCCCGGAAACGACATCGATGACGACGTGGTGAACAACCTGAAGTCCAATACGAAAGACATTGTCACCACAGGGCTTGGTGCCGTTCCGGTGGTCGGAGGTGCGCTTTCGCTGGGTGCCGGTATCGGTATCGACTGGGCGAGTCTGCCTCAGCATGAGGCCGGGGATTCGGGCAATATCCCGACGCATGTGTCTGTTGACGACACACTGCTGGAACAGCATTGGGCGACGTGGGCGGCGACGCATCCGAGTCCGGGCACGGACCCAATCATGAATGAGGTCTTGTTTGGTCCGGATGGAAATCTCAAGCCGCTCGCTTCGGTGCTTGATCAGAACAATTTTGACCATGGGGCCGGTCCGTCCGTCGCGAATGACCAGTTGAGGACCTACTTGGCTGAGCAACTCAGGGCCGGCGGGTACGACCTGACAGACTACGACGGGACGTATCGCGCGAACGCAGGGAACGATAACGACGCACTGGACTACAACGCGTACAAGAAGGATCTGCTGGGTGAGGAATGAAGTGTAAGTCGCTGTTTCTCGTGATTCTCGCTGTCATGTTGGCTGCGTGTGGCGGGCAGGACGAACGACGACCATCGTCGGCGTCAGTGGCAGTCGATCCCGTGTCCGGCTATAGGTTTCCGTCGAGCCTCGGCTCGATGACGACCCTGTGGCAGGCGGAGCCAGAGGTCAACCTGACCGATAGAAACTCCACGGTGGTTCGGGCCTTCTTCGAGTCGCTGTTCATCGCGGAGTGGAGTCGCACGGCGGACGCCTTCCCGGGGTTCGCTGACCTCATTGCCGCAAGTGGCACCCGTGTGTCCGAGACCGACCCGGACCGTGATCACCCTTGGAGCGGTACACGTCGGCTGCTCCTCAGGTCGGTGGCCGTGAGGGGCGACGAGGTGCGGGCCGTCGTATGCGACGATCGCGCTGGAATGTATTTACAGTCGCGGGCCCGTACGCCGAATGTTGTGCCTGACCCATCGTCGTATCTGTACGGACCTGGTGGTCACCGCTACATGGAGAGCGCAATGACCTGGTACCTGGTTATGCGTAAGGCTGGCGACCCTGCCAAGTGGCCACGGAAGGTTGACGAGGGCTCGTCCCGGGCGCCCAATTGGAACGCTTTCGAGGGCTGGAAACTTGTCGACCGGGGATTCGACGCGCCGTGGCAACCCGGGACAGCTTGCGACAAATGGGCACAGCAGAATTATCCGGGCGTCACGGATCCAGGATCACCCGCCAAACGCATGTATCCCAACGGATTCCCCGACCCGACCTTCCAGCCGACCCTCGAGCAGTCGCCCGGGTGGACTCGCGTCGGACAGCCGTGACGCGTGGCGAACTCCCTCCGGATCACCCCCGGAACGATTGGGACGAATCAGCTCGGAACATATGTTGCGGAACAGTTGCGTTCGCGTGGGCTGGATTTGGGGGACTACGACTCGACCTATCAGGGTTATGCAGGAAATGACAATGACGCCATCGACTACAACGCCTACAAGCGGAACCTCTTGGGTGAAGAATGATCCGAATATTGATTCTCGGTATCGCCATGATTGCGCTTGTCGGCGGTTGTGGTGACGCGCCACGGGACGGTCGCGGGGCGGATGCCAGTGCTGCCACGCATTCGGATCGGTTTCCTTCTCGGGCAACGAGTTTCGCGCATCGATCTGTGACGACCGTGGGGGGCTATATCTGAAGGACCGCGTCGGCAAAGGTGGCGCGTCGAGTACCTCGAGCGACAAGCCGGGCGAGGACAAGCGCACATACATGCAGCCCGCGGCCTCGTGGTATGTGGTTGTCCGGCGTAATGACGAGCCTTCGAAGTGGCCGGCGAAGGTCGACATCGGTTCGTCGCGCGCGCCGAACTGGGACGTGTTCTACGGCTGGGGCCTCGTGGAGCGCGGCTTCGATGCACCGTGGAAGTCGGACACAGACTGTGGTCGATGGGCGCAGGAGAACTACCCGGGTGTCATTGATCCGAGCAAGCCGCTGCAACGCATGTATCCCAACGGTTTCCCCGACCCTGCCTTCCAACCAACCCTGGAGCAGTCCCCGGGGTGGACTCGCATCGGACAGCCCTGATGCACCGCGGCCCGTCGGCGGATCACCCCGGATAGTCGTCCCCGCACGGAACCGCCACGTGGTGTGCCGGATCGAGTCCGTTGCGGACCAGCGCCGCAACAGTGGGCGAGTAGGCCATCCCGAGATGCCCGATCTCGGATTCCGGGCACACGTCCTGGACCCGGGTGTTGGTGACGTTCGGTCCCGGGGACATCAGCGAGTTCTGCCACGGCGTGACGATCTCGTCGTGAATGGTCGCCAGGTTGAGGTAGCGGATGTTCGGGTGGCGAGGTCCCCAGTCGTTCTGGCCGGGTTGGCGTGGCGCGGCGGGCAGGCGGTCGGTGATGTTGCTGGTCCGGGAGAAGCCTCGGTTCGGCGCCGAGAGGCCGACGATGGTGTCGATCTGGGCGGCGCGTCCCGGTAGCTGACTCACCAGTTGCGCGATCGCACCACCCTGGGAGTGCCCGACGAAGTCGACCCGCCGGGAGTGCGTCGCCGCCAGGACACGATCGACGAGCGCGGCGACCTGCCGGGCGGACCGGTTCTTGTCTCCCAGCCCGCCGACGTTGCCGCTCCAGCTCGTCAGGCCGTACGTCATGCTGAACACGCAGTATCCGGCATTCGCGAGGGTGGGCGCGAGATACGCCAGGTTGGCGTCCTGATTCAGTGCCGTACCGTGCAGCAGGATCACCGGGTCGCGGCCCGACCGGTCACGACAATCGAAACGGTTGGAGCGGGCCGGGGAGGTGGTGGCCGGTGTGCTGAAACCGGTGGCGATGGCCTGATTGACATCGTTGGTCACCGGGAACGGTGCGGCCGCCGCGATTCCTCCGAATACTGTGGTGACCGCCGTTGCGATGACCATGAGGCCACCGGACAGTCCGAGCCGCTTGAGCGTGCGCATGTGGCCATTCTCCCCCCCCCCGGCGGCCCCTGTCGGTGCGGCAGATCAGGCGGTGGCCAGATCCGGTGCGAGTTGGGTGAGCCGGACACTGTTGCCCGACGGATCGCGGAAACCCGCGTCGATCCCATACGGTCGCTGCTCCGGCGTCTCGGTGAACTCGACGCCCCGCGCGGCGAGTTCCTCGTAGGAGGCCTGGCAGTCCTCGGTGGTGAGGAAGACGGTGCCGGCGAATCCCTTGGCGGTGAGCGCGGCGATCTCCTCCTGTGTGCCTGCGTCGATCATCGGCGGGCCGGGAATGGCCATCAGCACGATGGAGACGTCGTCCTGTCCGGGCGGTCCGACGGTGAGCCACCGGAAGTCGCCCATCTCGTCGAAGCTGACGTCCTGACGGATCTCCATGCCGACCCTGCGTGTCCAGAAATCGAGGGCCTGGTCTTGGTCGTGCACCCAAAGTTGTGCACTGGCAACACGAATCATGATGATCACCGTTCCTTGTCGAGTTATCGTGGATCTGAGGGTGTTCGGTGATCCTCACGTTAGGAGCCGGCGACGTCCGGAGTCTTCTTCCCGTGTGCTGTCTTCGGGGGCACTGTCTTCGCCGTGCGCGTCGTCGGCCCCGGACGGCCGTAGATACGCATCACGCACGTGGGGACCGGGACATACGCCTTCGCGGGCGGGAACGACGACCGATACGCAGCGGGCGGCTTGCCGAACGCCTTCGTGAAACTCGTCGTGAACGACCCGACGCTCGACAACCCGACCGACATGCAGATGTCGGCCACCGATCGGTCGGTGTTGCGCAGCATGGCAGCCGCGCGCTCGAGCCGACGGGTCTGGAGGTACGCGTGCGGGGATTCCCCGAATGTCGCGGCGAATGCGCGCGTGAAGTGTGCCCGCGACAGGCCGGCCGCCGACGCCATCTCGTCGACGGTCAGCGGCTCGGCGAACCGTGCGTCGACGAGGTCCTTGGCCCGCAGCAGATGGCGAGCCGGAGGCGGGCTGGGCATGTGTCGATTATGCGCCGACTAGCCCTTGCGCACCCGATTTGTGTCGAGCTGGTTCAGCAGCGCCCGGCCTCGCGGCGACAACTGGTATCCGACGTCGAGGCTATGGGTCAGGCCCAGCTTCTTCAGCTTTCGGACGTCGAGTTTGAAATCCTTTCGTTCCCTGCCCAATTCGGCGGCCAGTTCGGTCGAGACGACGGCGGGTCGTCGGGCGATCACGTCCAGCGTCGCGCGCGTCCACGGTCCGTGCGACGACCGCGCATCGAGCCGGCCCAGTCGGGTCAGCAGATCGTCGATGTCGTCGTCGGAAAGGGCGTCGTCCTCGCGCAATGCGATGCGCGGGTCGGGCCCGGCCCACCGCAGGCCGACGCGGAAGATCGGGTCATCATTCGTTCGCAGCTTGCGGATGGCCTTCGCCGGCGAATCGAATCCGGCGCGGCGGGCGTCGTCGTCGGAGATGTCGTCCACCCGGATCTGTGTCACCGACACGATCTCGACGACCCCGGCCGAGCTGACGAACGTCGAACCGACCGTGACACGCGGGACCTTCCATCGACGAAAGGCCAGGTCGATGGAGCCGTCTGCGACGCCTTGCGCCGTCGTGGCGGGAAGGAGCACAGCCACGAGGGTACCCAGGATCGCGAACCGGTCGTAGTGTCGAAGACATGACCGGATCCAGTGGAACCCCAGTCAGTGCCGCGGCCGCAACCGAGGCGATCTCCGACCCGTGGCGGGTGCTCGCCGACACCGTCTATGCCGCGTACCAGACCGGCGGCATGGTCAAGGGTGGCGAGTTCGTCGCGAAGATCATCGACGCCGCCGAGGCGGTGCAACATCATCCGGACATCGAGTTACGCTACGGCTCAGTTCATCTCGCCCTGACGACACACAGTGCCAACGCACTCACGGAGGCCGACGTCGCACTCGCGAACACGATTTCCGCGATCGCCGCCGACCTCGACCTCGAGTCGCTGCCGGCGCCGCCCGCCCGATTCGAACTGGGCATCGATGCCCTCGACATCCCCAAGATCAAGCCCTTCTGGAAGGCGGTCCTGGGATACCGGGACGAACCCGAGGAGACGTCGGTAGATCTCGCCGACCCGGCGGGCATTCTGCCGGGCGTCTGGTTCCAGCAGATGGACGAGCCGCGGCCGCAACGCAACCGCATCCACGTCGACCTCTGGGTCCCGCACGACGTCGTCGAGGACCGCATCGTGGCCGCCGTCGACGCGGGCGGGTCGCTAGTCACCGATGAGTTCGCCCCCGAATGGTGGGTGCTCGCCGATCCGGAGGGCAATGAGGTCTGCCTCTGCACGTGGCGGAACCGCGACTGACCTCACCCGGGTGTGGTGATCGTCCCCGACATCGAGGTCCGAGGGGTATTCCCCCCGGCCTCTGCGGAGGGGGACGTTTGTCGCCCTTTTCTCGGCGGACGATGGCGGTCGGCATTGGTGATCGAACAGATGTCGTCAAGGGTCTCGTCCCACCCGTAGAGGACGTCATCGTAGGTAACGCGTAGCGTCATCAGTGCGTGGGACA
Organism: Gordonia sp. DT218; assembly: GCF_049847105.1. Lineage (NCBI taxonomy): Bacteria > Bacillati > Actinomycetota > Actinomycetes > Mycobacteriales > Gordoniaceae > Gordonia > Gordonia sp. DT218. The sequence goes on from NZ_JBNCNS010000003.1 coordinate 62,943, forward strand.
GGGCTTTTCGGTCCCGGCGTCGGTCTTTGCGATAGTTCGCCAAACTGGTGTGATGCTGCTTGCTGTCGCATTCGATGATCAGCCGTCCGACCTTCAGATCGACGTGGCCGACATCATCGACGGGCGGTTGAACCTCGACATGAAATCCTCGCGCACGTAGGCGCAGGCGAACAGCGGTCTCGGTACCCGATTGCGACATCGGATCGCATTTGGCCAGCATCTTGGCGATTTTCCGTGTCGTTTGGGGCAACCGAGCCGTGAGCTCGTCCACGCTGATCTTGAGGGTGGCGAGAACCGAGTCCGCGGTGATGATCCAGTCCTCCTCGCTCATGCATTGCGCGGCGCACGCGAGCGCGATCTCTGTCTGGTCCAGCGCCGTCGTCACCGGGAGAGGGCGCCCGGGCGTACGGCAGAAGTCGGAGCGTTGGGAACCACGATGCTTCGAGCCCCGTACATGGAGGGCGTGATATCCAGGCGGGATCCAGATCCCGTGCCGGCGAAGTGCGGACACACAGCTGATGCAACCGCCTCGGCGGGCCGCCTCGACCGCCTCGGGATCGGTGTCGGCGGTCGCGTACCACCCACGGCTCGGTCGCGTCAGTCGGCCGCTGCGGATTTCACGACGAAGCTCGCTGTCGGTGATTCCCAGCGTGTTGAGTTCTTCTCGGCTGTACACACGCGATTCGAGTTCCACACACTTTCCGACGCACGAGAGCGTCGAGTGGATCCAGTGTGACGACAATCGTCCCCGTGAACGGCGTCGGAGGGGAATACCCCTCGGGTGCAGTCCACGGGGACGATTGTCGTCACCGGTTGGTCGGGCACTCGATCAGGCGACGCCCTCGGCCTTCGCGGCCTCGGCGACCGCGGCCGCGACGGCCGGCGCGACCCGCTGATCGAGCGGGCTCGGAACAATCCGGTCCGGGCGGATGTCGTCCGCGGCGACCGAGAAGATCGCCTCCGCTGCAGCAATTTTCATGCGTTCGGTGATGCGTCGTGCGCCGGCGTCGAGAGCTCCCGCGAACACGCCCGGGAAGGCGAGCACGTTGTTGATCTGATTCGGGAAGTCGCTGCGACCGGTCGCGACGATCGCGGCATGCTTCGCGGCCACGGTGGGATGGATCTCCGGGTCCGGGTTGGACAGCGCGAACACGATTGCGTTGTCGGCCATCGAGGCGATCAGCGATTCGTCGATCTTGCCCGCCGAGACGCCGAGGAAGACATCGGCGCCCGCCAAGGCCTCCGCCGGTCCGCCGCCGAGGCTGCGCGGGTTGGTGCGCTCGGCGAGTTCCTGCTTGATCTCGTTCAGGTCGTCACGGTGGAAGCTGACGATGCCCTTGGAATCGAGCACCACGACATCGGTGACCCCCGCATGGTCGAGGATGTTCGCACACGCCACGCCCGCGGCGCCGGCGCCGGAGATGACCACTTTGAGGTCGCGCAGATCGCGGTTCTGCTGGGCCATCGCACCTTTGAGGGCGGCGAGTACCACGATGGCGGTGCCGTGCTGGTCGTCGTGCATGACCGGGCAGTCGAGGGCCTCGATGACGCGTCGTTCGATCTCGAAGCAGCGCGGCGCGGAGATGTCCTCGAGGTTGACCGCGCCGAAGCTCGGACGCAGGCGGATCAAGGTCTCGACGATCTCGTCCGGGTCTTTGGTGTCCAGCACGATCGGGATCGAGTTCAGGCCCGCGAAGGTACGAAAGAGCGCGGATTTGCCCTCCATCACCGGCAGCGATGCGCGCGGGCCGATGTCCCCGAGGCCGAGCACCGCGGTGCCGTCGCTGACCACCGCGACGAGCCGCTCGGTCCAGGTGTACTTGTTCACCAGATGGGCCTCGTTGTCGATGGCCCGCGACACCTGTGCCACGCCTGGCGTGTAGGCGATCGACAGATCCCGCTGGGTGTCGATCGGGGATCGCAACTCCACCGAGAGTTTGCCGCCGACGTGCGCCATGAAGATCTCTTCGTCGGTGATGGGCACATCATCGATCGACGGCTCGTTGTATGGCGCTCCGGTTTGCCGGTCGGTCGGGACGTTGTCTGCCGTGCTGGCCACTGTTCCTCCTGCGTAACCCACGTCGTCGATGAGGCGGGTAGACGGTGGCGCCACATCGGCGGGGCGCCCGAAAAACCTCGTCGGTCGCAACCACATCGGGTGGGGTGTACCCCATCAGATGTCGCGACCGCCGCGTCCGGATAACGCAACAACTGGGCGCGGAACCCGCTCAGTGTCCCACCGTGTCGACGACCGGATCAAGGTGCCCCCCGAATGATCGCTCGGTTCTATAAGATACAACTTGTGTCTATGTTGAGCACCAACCCCGAATCGGCTGCTGAGCGGGTATATCGCGAGGTCAAGGGTAAAATTCTCACAAACGAGATAGTCGGCGGTGAGCTCATCAGCGAGGGCGATGTGGCCTCTCGATGCGCCGTCAGCCGCACTCCGGTCCGGGAGGCCTTCCTCCGTCTGGAGGCCGAGGGATGGATGCGTCTCTACCCCAAACGGGGCGCGCTCGTGGTGCCCATCGGGGACCGTGAGGCGCGCGACGTGGTGGAGGCGCGAACCCTTCTCGAGGGGCACGCGGTGCGGTCGGTCGTGGGGGATCACGCCGTCCGCGGTGCGCTCGCCGGACGGCTCGCGGAGAATCTCATCGCCCACCGCGCGGCGGATCCGGCCGACATCGCCGAGTTCTCCCGGCTCGACGCCGAGTTCCACCAGCTCATCGTGACGGCCGGCGACAATCCCTTGCTCGCCGACTTCTTCGTCAGTCTCGGGGAACGGCACCGTCGGATGACCACCGCGAGCGTGCACCGGGACACGGCCGTCGCTGCCCGGATCCTGTCCGACCACGGTGAACTGCTGGCAGCCATCGAGGCGGGTGACGCAGATGTCTTCGGGACGGCCCTGCGCGCGCATCTCGCCGGCGTCCACGACATCAGGCCGGGAGACCGATCATGAGCATCGGCGCGATCGACCGCTCGGTGACCGCTACTGCGATCGCAAGCGGTCGCTGGATGCCCGTCTCCGCCTCGGTGTTCGCCGCCGCCTGGGGTGGCAACGAGTTCACGCCGCTGCTGGTGATGTACCGCCAGAACGGGGGCCTGTCCGACGTCGCGGTGGACAGCCTGCTGTTCACCTATGTGCTCGGGATCGTGCCGGCCCTGGTGATCGGTGGCCCGTTGTCGGACCGATTAGGGCGACGGCCGTTGATGCTGCCTGCACCGATCTTTGCCGCGCTGGGCTCGGTGTTGCTGGCGCTCGGTCCGCATTCGTTCGCGCTGCTGAGTGTCGGGCGGGTGGCCAGCGGTGTGGCGCTGGGTCTGTCGATGGCGGTCGGCGGCAGTTGGATAGCCGAGATCAGTGCCCGCGACGGATCGGGTGCGCCGGCAGGCGCACGCCGGGCGGCCATGAGTCTCACGGCGGGATTCGGTGTGGGCGCGGGGCTCGCCGGTGTGCTGGCCCAGTGGGGACCGTGGCCGACGGTCACGCCGTACGCGGTCAACATCGCGGTCGCCGTCGGGGCCCTGCTGTGGTTGTCGGGCAGCCCTGAGACCCGCCCCCGTCAGGAACACCCGGGCCCGCTGCTCGACGACCTGAAGATCTCCGGGATCGCGCACCGCCGGTTCCTGTTCGTGGTGCTGCCCGTCGCGCCGTGGGTGTTCGGCGCGTGCGCGTCGGCATATGCGGTGATCCCCGCATTGATGACGGCCCACACCTCCGGTGCGCCGATCGCCTTTGCCGCGCTGTGCTGCGTACTGGGACTCGCGGCAGGTTTTGGCATCCAGTCCGTCGGCCGCCGCATCGACGACCCGCTCGGGGTACGTGGCGTGGTTCTCGCGCTGATCGTGCTCGCTGCCGGCATGGCACTGGCCGCGGCCGCCGCGGCGATGCTGACGATCTGGCTCTCCCTGCTGGCCGCCGCCGTGCTCGGGTGCGGGTACGGCATGGCGATGATCTCCGGGCTGCTGGAGGTCCAGCGGATCGCCGGTCCGGACAACCTCGCAGGCCTCACGGCGGTGTTCTACGGCGTGACCTATCTCGGCTTCGCGGTGCCCGCCGTGCTCGCGTGGACATCGCAGACCTTCGCCTCGATCACCTACCCGATGATGTTCGGCGTCGGGGTGGCGGCGGCGGTGGTCTGCCTGGTGATCGTCGGGCTCGGTCACCGCGCCGATCGCGCACGTGACATCGCGACGACCTGATCCGCCCGGAGCCGGTTCAGATGCCGACCGGTAACCTCATCGTGATTCTTCAGGCACGGGAGGTTGCGGGCGATGTTGCTGGGCGCGTGGGTCACCGTCGTGACGGCCCTGGTGCTGGTGGTGCCCGGCGCGCTGGTCGGACGTCGGATGACGTTGCCGTGGCCGGTGGCGATCGCGGCCGGCCCGCCGATCACCTTTGCCATCGTCAGCCTCTTCACCGTCCTCTACTCGGCCATCGGGTTCGAATGGAACGCGGTGACGGCCCTGGTGGCACTGGTGGTCACCCTCCTCGTCGGCTGGGCGTACGCGGCGCTGCTGGGCACCCGGCGACTACGTGGTCTGGTACCGGATGACCCGTCCGACGACGACCCACCGCTGACCCGTCGGGCGACGCTGCCACTGGTCGGCGGTGCCGTGATCGGCGGGGCGATCATCGCGATCACCTGCATCCGGCCGCTCGTCAAGACCGCGTTCGCCGGGCTGGGCAATGTCTCGCAGGTGTGGGACTCCCTGTGGCATGCGAGTTCGCTGCGGTGGATTCACGAGACCGGAGTCGGTTCGGCGCTGCGCATGGGTGAGTTGATGAACTATGACACCCACGGTTTCAACTACTACCCGAACACATGGCATGCCCTCGGTGCCGTGCTCTTCCCGCTGACCGGTGCCGACCCGGTCGAGCTCTACAACACGTATTCGCCTGCGGTGCTGGCCATCACGGTGCCCTTCGGGGTCGCTTCCCTGGCGTACTGGCTGGCCCGCCATCGCTTCGACACGAACCGATCGGCGGTGCTCGCGGGCACGGCGGCCGCGGTGTCGGCGCTGTTCCCGTCGCTGCCCTACGTCGAGATCCAGCTGACGTCCGTGCCGAATGCGGTGGGTGTGTCGATCGCGCCGATCGCCGCCATCCTGATCATCAGTGCGGTGCGTGATCGGCGGCGGGTGCTGCCGGCCGCCCTTGCCCTCGCCGGAGTCACCGCGACCCATCCGTCCGGCCTCATCCTGGCCGTCGTCATCGTCGCGCTGTGGTGGCTCTGTGAGGGACTGTGGCGACCCGCGTACGGGCGGCTCGCCGACCTGACGACCCTGGTGCTGACCGCACTGGTCACGTTGGTGGGCATCGCGCCGGTGGTGGCCGGGACGATCAAGGTGTCCGACACCAACGAATTGCCCTTCTTCGACTTCCGCGAGGAATCCGTCAGCGTGTTCAACGCGCTCGGGCAGGCGGCGTTCAACGGCACCATCCCACTGCAGGATCACTACCCGATCTGGGGTCTGATCGTCCTCACGCTGATCGGACTGGGCGTGCTGGTGTGGATGCGGTGCTGGGCCGGACTCGCCGCGTGGCTGGTCTTCGTTCTGGTGACCGCCAACTCGGTGGTCGCCCTCGGCCCGCTGACCTATCCGCTCGGCGCCATCGGCGGCTACTTCTACAACTCGCCGCACCGGTTGACCTTCGTCGTCGCGATGCTGTCGGCGGCAGTGGCCGGGATCGCATTGGGCGCGATGGCGCTCGGCGCGGCGCAGCTGGTGTCGCGGCTGGTCTCGCCCGAGCCGACGCAGGCGCGATCACGATCCGCACGTTGGGTGGCGCCGACCGCGGTGGCGGTGTTGTTGCTGGTCATCGCCGGCGCCGGGGTCTGGCGATATCCGTCGGACGCACAGATCGCCTCGAAGCAGCGGGACGGCAAGTTCGTCGGGCCCGACGACCTCGTCGCGTATCACTGGCTCGAACGGCAACCCGGCGTCCGCGACACGCTGGTCATGAACAATCTGGACCAGGGCACCGGCTGGATCTACCCGGTCACCGGTGTCACGCCCATGTTCCCGTTCTATCGGGCCAACGACTTCTCCCAGCGGCAACGCGACCTGTACTGGGGTGTCTCCCAGATCGGTGCCGATCCACACGTCGATCAGATCGTGCGGGACATGAACGTGCACTACCTGATCGACAGTCCGCCCAGCTACTGGCCGTTCCAGAACGGCGTGCCCGACCCGGAACACGGTGTGCAGGGCGACCCGTTCCTGTCGTTGCGTGAGCACGGCGCGCCGGGGCTGACGCCGGTCTTCCGCCGGGGCAACGTGACGATCTATCGCGTGAACGACTCGGTGTTCGCGGGCGCCGATCAGGCGTCCGGGTAACCGTTCGGGTTCTTCGACTGCCAGCGCCAGGTGTCGGCGCACATGTCGTCGATGGTCTTGGTGGCGTACCAGCCCAGCTCGGTGTTTGCCCGCGACGGGTCGGCATAGGACGCGGCGATGTCGCCGGCACGCCGGGGTGCGATCTCGTAGGGGATCGGCCTGCCGCTCGCGCGCTCGAAGGCCTTGATCACGTCGAGGACCGAAACACCCTGCCCGGTACCGAGGTTCCAGATCGACATCGGGCTGGTGCCCGTGCTGATGCGATCAAGTGCGGCGACATGCCCGGCGGCGAGATCTTCGACGTGGATGTAGTCACGGACGCCCGTGCCGTCGGGGGTGTCGTAGTCGTCGCCGAACACCGACAGCTTCTCCCGACGTCCCACGGCGACCTGCGCGACGAAGGGCATCAGATTGTTCGGGATGCCGCTCGGGTCCTCACCGATGTCGCCGCTGACGTGTGCGCCCACCGGGTTGAAGTAGCGCAGCGCGGCGATCCGCCAGCGGTCGTCGCTCGCGGCGACGTCGGTGAGTACCTGCTCGATCATCACCTTGGTCCAGCCGTACGGGTTGGTCGCCGACGTCGGCAGGTCCTCGGTCATCGGGAGTTGGGGTTCGGCGCCGTACACGGTGGCCGACGACGAGAACACCAGCGTCCGCACATCGTGTCGTCGCATGGCGCGTAGCAGCGAGAACGTGCTGTCCAGGTTGTTCTGGTAGTAGTCGAGCGGCTTGGCCACCGACTCGCCGACCGCCTTGAAACCGGCGAAATGGATGACCGCGTCGATCGTCTCGTGGGCGAACAGGTGCTCGGTCTTGTCGACGTCGGTCAGGTCGAAGGAATGGACCGGGACCGATGTGCCGGTGAGGGCCTCCAGTCTGCCGATGACGGTCGGCTTGGCGTTGCTGAAGTCGTCGACGACGACCACATCGTGGCCGGCCTCGAGGAGACGGATGACCGTGTGCGAGCCGATGTAGCCGGCGCCGCCGCTGACGAGTACGCGCATGGGTCCACGGTATGCAATCGGCCTGGGCGTTCGCTCCGGGGATGCTGTGTTGTCGCCCTCATCGTCTCGGGATACCGTCGGCGTGTGTCGCGGCAAGACGTGGAATTCAGGTCGGGCGGCGCGGGGGATCTCTGCCGGGGATGGTTGTACCTGCCCGACGCGGCGTCGCCTGCACCGATCATCGTGATGGCGCACGGACTCGGCGCGGTCAAGGAGATGCGACTCGATGCCTTCGCCGAACGGTTCACCGACGCCGGCTACGCCTGCCTGGTGTTCGACTACCGGCATTTCGGCGACAGCGACGGTGAGCCCCGACAGTTGCTCTCGATCCGCCGGCAGCTGGCCGACTGGGCGGCGGCGATCGCCCATGCGCGGTCGATCCCCGATGTCGACTGCCGGCGCGTGGTTCTGTGGGGCACGTCGTTCGGCGGTGGCCATGCGATGGCGGCCGGCGCCCGGGACGGCGACGTGGCCGCGGTCATCGCGCAATGCCCGTTCACCAGCGGTATCGCGTCGACGCTGGCTCTCGATCCGGTCTCGGCGTTGAAGGTGACCGCCCGCGGCATCGCGGATCTGGCGGGCTCGGTGCTCCGTCGCGCGCCCGTGACGGTCGGGCTGGCCGGGGAGGCCGGGCAGGCGGCATTGATGACGGCGCCGGATGTGATCCCCGGGTACCTTTCGCTGGTCCCGGACGGCCATCCGTTCCGCAACGAGGTCGCGGCCCGCGTGGGTCTTGCCATCCCGCTGCACAATCCAGGTCGTGCGCTGGAGAAGATCACCTGCCCGGTCCTGGTCTGCGTGTGCGACGACGACACCGTCGCGCCGCCCCGGCCGACGGTGCGTTTCGCCCATCGCGGTCCGACCACGCGGTTGATCCGTTACCCGGAAGGGCATTTCGACATCTACGTCGGGGACGCTTTCGAGGAGGTCGTCGCCGATCAGGTCGACTTCCTCGACCGGGTGGTGCCGCTGGACGCCTAGGACGTGTCTAGCCGATGACCTTCTCGGTCGCGGCGTAACCCTGTTCGACGGCTCGCTTGTCCGGTTGCCACCAGTCGGCGTGTTCGCGATACCAGGCGACGGTTGCGGCGAGTCCGGATCGGAAGTCCACATACTGTGGGCGCCAGCCGAGTTCGGTGCGTAGGCGGGTGGAGTCGATGGCGTAGCGGCGGTCGTGGCCGGGTCGGTCGGTGACGAAGTCGAACGCGTCGGTGGGTTGTCCGAGCAATTCCAGGACGGTCTCCACCACGGTGCGGTTGTTCACCTCGCCGTCGGCGCCGATCAGGTAGGTCTCACCGATCTCGCCTTTGTCGATGATGGTCCAGACGGCGTCGTTGTGGTCGTCGACGTGAATCCAGTCGCGCACGTTGAGGCCGTCGCCGTAGAGCTTGGGCCGCACGCCCGAGAGCACGTTGGTGATCTGGCGGGGGATGAACTTCTCGATGTGCTGATACGGGCCGTAGTTGTTCGAGCAGTTGGAGATCGTCGCGGCCAGCCCGAACGACCGGACCCACGCCCGCACCAGCAGATCGCTGCCGGCCTTGGTGGAGCTGTAGGGACTCGACGGGTTGTAGGCGGTGGCCTCCGTGAAACGGGCCGGATCGTCGAGGTCGAGATCGCCGTAGACCTCGTCGGTGCTGATGTGGTGGTATCGCACGCCGTGGCGGCGGACCGCCTCGAGCAGGCTGTAGGTGCCGACCAGGTTGGTCTGCACGAACGCCGACGGATCGGCGAGTGAGTTGTCGTTGTGGGATTCGGCGGCGAAATGCACCACCAGATCGGTGGCCGCCACCAGGCCGTCGACGAGGTCGGCGTCGGCGATGTCACCTTGGACGAGGTCGATGCGGTCGGTGACCGACGCCAGGGTGGCCGGGTTGGCGGCGTAGGTCAGTTTGTCGAGCACCGTGATCTCGACGTCGGGGCGCTGCTCGAGGGTCCGCAGCACGAAATTGGCGCCGATGAAACCGGCACCCCCGGTGACCAGAACCCGCATGGACTACCCCTTTCGCTGACGCCGATCAGCCTACCGTCGCCTAGTCTGAGGGGCATGCGCGGAATCATTCTCGCCGGGGGTACCGGGACCCGTCTGCACCCGATCACGCAGGGCGTCAGCAAGCAGCTCGTGCCCGTCTACGACAAGCCGATGATCTACTACCCGCTCTCGACGCTCATGCTGGCCGGTATCCGCGACATCCTCATCATCACCACCCCGCAGGACAGCGACGCGTTCCACGGGTTGCTCGGCAATGGTGAGCAGTTCGGCATCTCCATCAGTTACGTCACCCAGCCGTCGCCCGACGGACTCGCTCAGGCCTTCATCCTCGGCGCCGATCACATCGGCGACGACTCGGTGGCACTCGTGCTGGGCGACAACATCTTTTACGGACCAGGTCTCGGCAGTCAGCTGCAGGGGTTCGAGAACGTCGACGGTGGAGCGATTTTCGCCTATTGGGTGGCCGACCCGAGCGCATACGGCGTCGTCGACTTCGACGACGGCGGCCGAGCCGTCGCCCTGCAGGAGAAACCCGACCATCCCCGCTCCAACTATGCGGTGCCCGGACTGTACTTCTACGACAACGACGTCGTCGAGATCGCGCGCAACCTGAAACCCAGTGCCCGTGGTGAATACGAGATCACCGACATCAATGCGCACTACCTCGACCGCGGCAAGCTCGCGGTGAAGGTGCTGCCACGCGGGACCGCATGGCTGGACACCGGCACGTTCGACTCGCTCTTGGACGCGGGCAACTTCGTCCGCACCGTCGAGCAGCGGCAGGGCCTCAAGATCGCCGTGCCCGAGGAGATCGCCTGGCGCCGGGGATTCATCGACGACGAGGATCTGCGTGCGCGTGCGGAGGAGCTCCGCAAGTCGGGTTACGGCAATTACCTGCTCGAACTGCTGGACCGTGGAAAGGGATTCTGAATGAAGGTGCGGCCACTGTCCATCGACGGTGCATGGGAACTCACGCCTGTCCAGCACGGCGACGCTCGGGGGCTGTTCGCGGAGGTGTTCAAGGGCGATCTGCTCGAGGAGGTCATCGGCCACCGGCTCGACCTCGCACAGGTGAACCTCTCGGTGTCGGCGGCGGGTGTGCTGCGTGGCGTCCACTTCGCCGACGTCCCGCCCGGGCAGGCCAAATATGTCACCTGCGCCTCCGGGGCCATCCTCGACGTCATCGTCGACATCCGGGTCGGGTCACCGACCTTCGGCACCTACGACACCGTGCTGCTCGACGACGTGGACCGTCGCGCGGTGTACCTGTCCGAGGGGCTTGGCCACGCTTTCTGTTCCCTCGCCGACGGTTCCACCGTCACCTACCTCTGCTCGACCGGATACAACCCGGGCGCCGAGCACGGCATCAACCCGCTCGATCCGGAACTCGGCATCGAGTGGCCGACGGCTGCCCGCGACGGCACGCCGCTCGACTACGAACTCTCCGAGAAGGACACGGCCGCACCGGGCCTCTCGGCCGCCCGTGAGAGCGGGCTGTTACCGGAATACGCCGACGTGACAGCCTATCTGCGATCGTTGGCGACCGACCCGCCACTCGGGTAGACGCCTCAGGCGTCGTTCTGTTTCTCCGCGTTCTGCAACGCGATCGCCCGGGCGAGCCGTGCATAGCGGATCTCCAACTCGCGGAATCGGAGATAGGTTGCCACCGTCGTGAAGGCGAAGGCGATCACGAGGCAGTACAACACCAGGTCGGTACCACGACCGACGCCGACCCATTCGGCCACGGCGGTGATGTCGTTGGGGCGCAGCATCGCGTAGATCCCGAACACCACGAACGCCACGAAGAGGAGTTTCACGCCCGCCGAGGCGCGGGCATTGCCGCGGTTGGTGATGAAGTACCACACCAGCCCGAGGGCGGCGGCCACCAAGAGTATCTGGATGATGATCATCGGTTGTCTCCCAACGTTCTCAGCGCCGCATGCGGCCGTGCAGCAGGCCGTCGGCCACGATGTTCACGCCGTTGATCAGGGACTGCCCCTTCGCGCGCGAGTACTCGGTGTAGAGGATGGTGACCGGCTGTTCGGTCACCCGCCACTTGTAGTGATCGATGAGGGCGACGAACTCGGATGCGTGACTCATCCCGCCCATCATCAGGTCGAGCTGGTCGGCGACGGTCTTGTTGAACGCGCGTAATCCGTTGTGGGCGTCGGTGAGTCCGAGTCGGCGGGTGCGCGGGCTGAGGAACACGATGGTGCGCAGTGCCATTCGGCGCAGCGGCGGTACCGATTCGCTGCGCCCCTCGGCGAACCGGGTACCCACCACGATGTCCACCGGTTCGGTGCGGAGCCGCTCGATCATCGCGACCACGTCGTCGACCCGGTGCTGCCCGTCGGCGTCGAAGGTGACGAAGAAGCGCGCACCCGGCTGTACCCGCGCGTACTCGACGCCCGTCTGGATCGCCGCGCCCTGGCCGAGGTTGACCGGATGCTGCACCAGGCGCGCGCCGGCCGCGGTGATCTCGGCGGCGGAGTCGTCTGTGCTCCCGTCGTCGACGCAGACGATGTTGGGGAAGACCTGCGCGGCGTCCGATACGACCTTCCGGATCACCTCGGCCTCGTTGTAGACGGGTATCACCAGCCACACGTCATCGTTGCTGGTGGAACCCGAGGCCATGCCGGTAACCCTAGCCGAGGTGCGGCCATATCCCGGCACTAGTCTGGTCGCGTGCCGATCGACGTGATGATGCCCTTCTACGGCGACGTCGGGCAGTTCCGGCAGGCCGTCACCAGCGTCCTCGACCAGCGCGACGGCGACCTCCGTCTGGTGGTGATCGACGACTGTTACCCAGATCCCGAACCGCGTGAATGGCTGACGTCACTGGCGGATGCACGGGTCCACTACCTGCGCAACGAGACCAATCTCGGGGTGAACGGCAACTTTCGTCGTTGCGTGGAACTGGTCGATGCCGACCACTTCGTGGTGATGGGGTGCGACGACGTGATGCTGCCCGACTACCTCGGCACCGTTCGCGCACTCGCCCGCGACCATCCCGATGCCGCGGTGGTGGCCCCCGGGGTCGAGGTCATCGACGACCGCGGCGACGTGGTGCGCCCGCTGGGCGACCGGATCAAGGGGTTCCTCACGCCCAAGGCCGCGGCGGGCGGGGCGGCGACGGTCCGCAGCGGCGAGGCCATGGCCACCAGCCTTTATCACGGCAACTGGACCTATTTCCCTTCTTTGCTGTGGCGCACCGCGCCGGTGCGCGACGTCGGGTTCCGTCCCGGTCTGGAGGTCGTCCTCGACCTCGCGCTGCTGGTCGATCTGGCCGCGACCGGTGGCTCGCTGGTCCACGACTCGACGGTGGTGTTCCGCTACCGGCGCCACGACGCGTCGGTCAGTTCCTTACAGGCGGTCGACGGGCGTCGGTTCGCCGAGGAGAACGCCTTCTTCGCCGCCGAGGCGCGACGCTGCGCCGAGCTCGGATGGCATCGCGCCGCACGCGCCGCACGTCTTCATGCGACGTCGCGGCTGAACCACTTTCAGTCTCGCGTGCTCGCGGCCGCGGGCACGCGGCGCCGGGCGAACGCGACACCGTGAACCAGCATCCCGATCACCGGTCCGCCGATCAGGGCGATGGCGACCCGGCCCTCGACGCCGAGCGGTAGTAGCAGCAGTCCGATCGACGCCAGCGTGGCGACCCACCACCCGGCCGCGTACCAGCGGTGGGAGCCGACCGCGATGGCCGCCGCGCCGCTCACCGTCAGGAGAGCGAGCGCGGTCGCACCGAGTGTGAACGCGGCCAGCGTGGCGCCCGACAGCTGGAAATCCGCACCGAACACGCTGGTCAGCAACCACGGACCGAGTAGCCACGCGGCCGCCGCGCCCACCAGGCCGATCGCCGCGACCACCGCGGCAGGCGCACGCAGTGCGGCCATCAGGTGTCGTCGGCCGTCGACGAACCGGGTGATGAGCACGCCCTGAAAGCTGTTCAGCGGCACCAGGAGCGGCGCCCTGGTGAGCGTCACGGCCAGGACCACCGCACCCACGGTCGCGGTGTCCGCATCGTCGCGGGCGGTGGCGTTGATCAGTACCGGGAAACCCATCACCAGCACGGCGCTCGCGGCGGCGGCGGCCATCGCGGTGAGCGTGTTGGTGGTGAAACGCGCGGGCGCGACGTCGCTGCGCAGACCGAGCGCACTCCGGGCCGCCGTCGAGGTGAGCAGCACGGCCATCCACGACACCGATCCGATCACCGTGATCACCAGAAACGCCGTCACGTCGCCGTCGAGGGCCACCGCGACGACCGCGCCGACCAGTCGGATGAGCGCATCGACGGAGAGCAGTACGGCGAACGGCCCCCAGGCGAGTGCCCCCGAAAGTGCACCCGCGAGATGTGCATAGACCGCGAACGATGCGACCCCGACGGACAGCAGCAGCACCGACAGCCACCGCTCCTCGGTGAAGACGTGGCCGCTCCACAGCGGTGACGTCGCGGCGACGGCGGCCGCCAGGACGAGCCCGATCGCCGCGTTGATCAGCCCGGGGCGGGCGCGGGGCGAGTTGTCGTCGGCCGTGTGGTCGTGGCGGGAATCGAGGGCGGCCCGCACGGTACGGGTCGTCTCCTGCAGCTGGCCGTTCTGCGTGCCGGTGACCATGCCGTAGGCCGCCCAGAACACCGCGAAGACGGCGTAGCCCGCGGCGCCGAGGTCACGTGCGGCGAGCAGCAGCACCAGATAGCCGGAGGCCGCGGCGATGAGCGTGGCGACGGTGACACGGCCGATGGTGCCGCGCACCGCCTGCTGTTCTACGTCGTCGGGCATGGGTGATCCACCGAGGTGACCCGTTTCAGGACGGCCCGGGGAAGGCCGGCAGCGTGGCGGTGAACAGCCACTCGTCCCAGAGCGGTCCGAGCGACATCGTCGAGTAGTTGGCGGCCAGCGCGATGAAGTCCTCGGTGGTCGCCGACCCGTACCGGTACTTGTCGGTCCAGCGGCGCAGGAGCGCGAAGAAATTGCCGTCGCCGATGCTCAGGCGCAGTGCGTGCAGGGTCAATGCGCCGCGTTTGTAGACCCAGTCGTCGAACATGTGGCGCGGGCCGGGGTCGGTGAGCGTTGCCCGGACCGGGTGCGCGGCGAGCTTGTCGTAGTAGATCCGCGCCCACTCGGCGGCACTCCGGCCGCCGGACCGTTGACTCCAGAGCCACTCGGCGTAACAGGCGAATCCCTCGTGCAGCCAGATGTCGCGCCACCGCGACAGCGTCACCGAATTCCCGAACCACTGATGGGCCAGCTCGTGCGCGACCAGCCGCTCGGCGTGGCGGCTGCCGTCGCAGTGGTTGGCGCCGAAGATCGAGAAGCTCTGGGCCTCGATGGGGATGTCGAGCTCGTCGTCGGTGATCACGACGGTGTAGACGGGAAACGGGTAGGGCCCGAACATCTCGACGAACGCCTCGACCATCTCGGTCTGACGGCCGAAGTCGATGTCGAGATTTCGCATCAGCCGATGCGGCAGAACCGCCTCGACCGGAACGGGCTTGGTGGCCAGTGTCTTCTTCTTGTACATCCCGATCTGGACGGATGCCAGATACGTCGCCATCGGTTCCACCTGCTGATAGACCCAGGTGGTCTGCGCGGCGCGCGTCCGCTTGGACTCGAGGACGCCGTTGGCGAGAGCGTAGTAGGGGCTGTCGGTGGTGATCGAGAATCGGTACGGTGCCTTGGCGTTGGGATGGTCGTCGCAGGGAAACCACGACCCCGCCCCGTTGGGCTGGTTGGCGCACAGCGCGCCGTCGGTGAGCTCCTCCCAGCCGACCTCGCCCCACGGTCCGCGGATGGGTCGCGGTGATCCGGAATAGCGGATCACGATGGTCAATGCCCCGCCCGGTGGGATCGGGGTATCGGGAGTGATCGTCAGCTTCCGGTTCCGGTGGCTGTGGCGGGCGCGCTTGCCGTCGATCGTCACGCGTGCCACCGACATCGACGACGCGAGGTCGAGGGTGAACCTGCGCAGGTGGATGAATGACGTCGCGGTGAGTGTCGCCGTGCCGGCCAGGCGGTTCGGCGACACCTTGTACTCGAGTTCGAGGTCGTACCGCGAGATCCGATAACCGAGGTTGCCGTTGTCGGGCAGGTATGGGTCGAGTGCATCGAGTGGAGCGCCGAGGAGGGGTTGTCGCGGACCCTTGCTCGACTTACCCGGCACTGACGCTCCTGCCTGATCGATACGCACCCCGGGCACACGTTCACCTGAGATGATCCGGTGGACGGATGCGCCGCACGATGTGCGAGTTGCGGCGCGTATGTCCCACGGCGGCGGTGAGCCGTCGCGGACACTTAGGTTACCTGCCGCACCCGAGGTGCACGCGGCGGTGGCGATCGTGAGACGGTGGGGATCCACAACCGGACTGAAGTCCGGTTACCTGGGTCGGGACGAAAGGGAGATCATGTTCGGCGTACGCAGTGTGACGTTCTTCTTGGCACGGCTGATTCTCGGCTACATCTTCATCATGCACGGCTGGCAGAAGCTCCACACCAACGGAATCAGCAATGTGGAGAAGGGTTTCGACGGGATGGGCGTCCCGGCTCCCAACCTCGCAGCGCAGTACGCGACCTGGGTCGAATTCGTCGGCGGCATCCTGCTCATCCTGGGTCTGTTGCTGCCCTTGGTGTCGATCCTGCTGATCGCGGACATGATCGGCGCGATCGCGTACGCGCACTGGGACCATGGCTTCTGGAGCACCGACGGTGGTTACGAGTTGCCGCTCGCGCTGATCGCCGGCCTCCTCGCGGTCGGGTTCGCCCAATCGGGTAGCGCGGCGGCCGATCACTATGTGTTCCGGCGTCGTCGCCGGGCCGCGGTGGTCGACTGATCTTTTCCGTAGCTCGATACGGCTGGCCCGTTGATCGAGTAGGCACCGAGCGCAGCGAGGCGCCGTATCGAGATCCCTAGCCGCTCCACGGCGCGATCGGATTACCCTGCCAGCGGGTGTGTGCCGGGACCACATCGCCGCGCATCACCAGCGAGGCGGGGCCGACGGTCGCGCTCTCGCCGAGCCCGGCCGCAGGCAACGCCACGCAGTGCGGGCCGAGCGTCGAGCCCGCGTCGAGCGTGACCCGGTCGATGGCCATCACCCGATCGTGGAAGAGATGCGTCTGCACCACGCAGCCGCGTTGCACGGTCGCGCCGTCGCCGAGCGTCACGAGGTCGGCCTCGGGCAGCCAGTACGTCTCACACCAGACGCCCTTGCCGATCCGCGCGCCCAGCATGCGGAGCCACAGGTTGAGGATCGGGGTTCCGGTGGCGGCGTTGGCGAACCAGGGTGCCGCGACCGTCTCGACGAAGGCGTCGGAGAGTTCGTTGCGCCAGACGAAGGAGCTCCAGAGTGGGTGCTCGGACACCCGGATACGGCCGACGACCAGCCATTTCGCCGCTGCCGCGATGCAGCATGCGGCCGCGCCGGCCACCAGCAGCAGCAACCCGCTCACGAGGGCGGCCACCCAGTAGTGGGTGTGCTGGGCGATGTATTGCAGGCCGAGCAGCATGAACAGGCCGAGGCCGAACGACACCATCACCGGGATGATCCGCAACGTCTCGACCACGGCACGCGCGACCTTGAGTCGAGTCGACGGATCGAACGTGCGCGACGTGTCGCTGGCGGCCGCCGTGCGCCGCAGGCGGACCGGCGGACTGCCCAGCCAACTCGACCCCGACTTCGCGCGGTCCGGGGTGGCCGAGAGCACCGCGACGAGACTGTTCTTCGGTACCTTGCGGCCGGGACCGGTCATCCCCGAGTTGCCCAGGAACGACCTCTTCCCGATCTTCGCCTCGTCGATGTGCATCCAGCCGCCGCCGAGTTCATAGGACGCCACCATGGTGTCGTCGGCGAGGAACGCGCCGTCGCCGATGGTGGTGAACTTCGGCAGGACCAGTGCAGTGGAGATCTCGGTGCCCACACCGACCTTGACGCCGAGGAGCCGGAACCACCACGGCGTCAACAAGCTCGCGTAGAGCGGGAACAGATAGGTGCGTGCGGCATCGAGGAGGCGCTCGGTCATCCACACCTGCCAGCCGACGCGCGAGCGGACCGGGTGATAGCCCTTCGTCAGGCCGATCGACAGCAGCCGGACGAGCACGGCGGTGATCACCGCGAACACCAGCAGGCTGGTCACGGTCGCGGCCGGCAGCAGGATCAGGCAGCGCAGTCCGACGCCGCGCAGCCGGTCGGCGTGGATGGCCCACGAACCCATCACCGCGAGTCCGGCCGCCAGTGCGATCAGCGGGATCGCGGCCAGCAGCAACGACGACACCCCGTAGATCGAGACCCACGCGCTCCCGCGCGGCGGCCGGTGATCCGGCCATGGGTGTTCGGCCTTGCGGACTTTTGCCGCGGGCGAGCCCGCCCAGTGCTGACCCGCCTTCACCCGGCCGCGGACCGCCGACCCGGGCGCGACCTCGGCGTCGCGGCCGACCACCGCGCCGGGTAACAGCGTCGACCGTGCGCCGACCGATGCGCCACGCTTGATCACGATCTCCCCGATGTGCACGACGTCACCGTCGATCCACCACCCGGTGAGGTCGACCTCCGGTTCCACCGACGCGCCCTCACCGATGGTGAGGAAACCGGTCACCGGCGGGATGGTGTGCATGTCGACGCCGCGTCCGATCTTCGCTCCGAGCGCCCGGGCCAGATAGATCATCCAGGGCGCCCCCGACAGATTCGATGCGCCACTCGCCTCCAGCAGCCGTTCGGCGACCCACAGCCGGAGATGGGTGCCGCCACCGCGCGGGTAGCTACCCGGGGTGACCCCGGCGAGGAGTAGCCGAGCGCCCGTCGCGGCGATCACCATGCGTCCGGGAGGGGTGATGAACAGCAGGAATGCGACCAGCAGCGCCCACCAGTTCACGTGCACCAGCCACGGGACGTAGCGGTCGGTGCGGTCGACCACCTCGACGGCGATGTTGTTCACCACGCCGAGCCAGGTCGCCCACTGCAGGCCGGTCAGGGTGGTCAGCGGCACCGACAGTGCGATCTGCGCGAGGCCGGTCCGCGGCGGGGTCGGCGTGACCTCACGGGGCGTGACGACGGTCGACGGTTTGCGCCCGTCGAGCATCTCGGCGAGCGACCCGAGGCGGGGATGGTCGTAGAGGTCGGCGACGGTGATGTCGGGGTAGCGGGTCCGCAGCGCGGTGACCAGCTGCGCGGCCGCGAGCGATCCGCCGCCCTCGGTGAAGAAGTCGGCCTGCGGGTTGTTCACCACCACGCCGAGAACGTCGGTCCAGCATCTCGCGACCCACTCCTCGGTCTCGCTGAGTTCCTCCGCGTCGTCGGTCGACTCGGTGCCGGGCAGCGGCCACGGGAGTGCGTTTCGGTCGACCTTGCCCGACGTGCGGGTCGGCAGCTCGGCGACCAGCGCGAGCCGCGGGACCATCGGAGCGGGCAGTTGTCCGGCCAGCGCGGCATGTGCCGCGGCGACGTCGAAGTCCGGATGCGTGGATACCAGGTAGCCGACCAGGAGGCTGTTGCCCGCCGCCGACTTCCGGACCGCCGCGGCGGCACCGCTGACCCCCGGGAGTTGTTGCAGCGCATTGTCGATCTCGCCCAGCTCGATTCGACGGCCACCGACCTTGACCTGATCGTCGGCGCGTCCCATGAACAGGAGGCCGGCCGGATCGAGACGGACGAGGTCGCCGCTGCGGTAGGCACGGTCCCAGCCCAGAGACGGCATGGGAGCGTACTTCTCGGCGTCCTTGGCGGGGTCGAGGTAGCGCGCGAGGCCCACCCCACCGATGACGAGTTCGCCGACCGCGCCCTCGGTGACCGGTTGGCCGTCGGTGTCGACCACTGCGAGATCCCAGCCGGGGAGCGGTAACCCGATGCGCACCGGACCGACACCGTCGAGGGGGGCGGCACATGCGACGACGGTCGCCTCGGTGGGCCCGTAGGTGTTCCACACCTCGCGGCCCTCGACGGCGAGCCGTTCGGCCAGTTCGGGTGGGCATGCCTCACCGCCGAAGATCAACAACCGCACCGCTTCCAGCGCCACCGGAGGCCACAGCGACGCGAGCGTCGGAACCGTCGATACCACGTTGATGTCGCGCTGTACGAGCCACGGCCCGAGGTCCATGCCGCTGCGCACCAGTGACCGGGGCGCCGGGACGAGGCATGCACCGTTGCGCCACGCCAGCCACATCTCCTCGCACGACGCGTCGAATGCGACGGACAGGCCGGCCAGCACGCGGTCACCGGGACCCAATGGCTCGTCGACCAGGAACATGCGCGCCTCGGCATCCACGAACGCCGCGGCATTGCGATGGCTCACTGCGACACCCTTGGGTGTTCCGGTGGAGCCCGAGGTGAAGATGACCCACGCATCGTCGTCCACCGTGGGTCGCGACTCGTGTGACGACGGCTCGATTCGGGCGTCCGCCGGCGCCTCGAGGGCCTGGATTCCCGACGCGCCGAGGATCGCGTCGACGCGGGCCTCGCCGAACACCAGGTCCGCACGTTCGTCCGGATCGTCGGCATCGACGGGCACGTAGGCCGCACCCGCGTAGAGGGTGGACAGGATTGAGATGTAGAGATCCCGGGTACCCGAAGCCATGCGGATTCCGACACGCCCGCCACGTCGGACACCTGATGCGGTGAGGCGCTCGGCGCCGCGCCGGACGAGGGCGAGGAGCTGCGAGTACGTGAGGGACAGCTCGCCGTCGTCGATGGCGGGTGCCTCCGGATACGTCTGGGCAGTCCGATCCAGTACGTCACAAAGCGTGCGCGGTGCGCTGGCCTGCGAAGACAGAAGGAACTGGGGGGGTATGACCACTGTTAGCACCATTGTTTCGACACGAAGCGGAAAATTTACTCGACCAAGACGACCATTGGCTGAGATCTGAGTGAACAGTCAGTGGTTTGCATCCCGGTGTCTCCGCACGGTGAGGTTGCACGCGAAACCCGACGGATTGCAGGCGACACCGGAGTTTACCGGTGTAACTTTCGGACTGATGTATCTCAGCACGTCCCGAGTTCCGGTGTGTCGAGCATCTGCCTCAGCATGTTCACTGTCACTGGATGAGGAGGCACGAGCATGCCGATAGTTCACCACCGCAAACCCAGCCTCCTGTCGTATCCGCTCTGGTTCGGCGCGCGGACTCTGCTGCGACCCACGTTGTCGCTGTGGCCGCTCAACAGGGCGGGGATGGCGGGACTGTTCCTGATCGATCGTGCGATCGCGGTCGGTCCGAAGCCTCGAGGTGTGGTCCGCGAGCAGATGAGACTCGCGGATCGGCCGGTCGAGCTCATCATGCCGTCCGGGCCGTCAGGCCGCGACTCCGAGACGGCGATCCTCTACCTGCACGGCGGCGCCTTCCTGGTGTGCGGACTCGGTACCCACCGGTCGATCGCGAGCCGACTGTCGAGCGCCTGCGAACTCCCCGTCTTCTCCCTCGAGTACCGCCAACTGCCGTCGGTCGGCGTGGGGACGTCGGTGTCGGATGCGGTGGAGGCCTATCGCGAACTCATCGGCGAGCGCGGATACCGACGTGTGATCGTCGCCGGTGACTCCGCGGGTGGTTTTCTGGCCGGCAAGGTCGTCGAGACCGCCGCGCGCGAGGGGCTACCGCGACCGACGGCCTTCGTCGGCGTCTCGCCCCTGCTCGACCTGGACGTGGGGACCAATCCCGATCGTTCGAGCCGCTCCGATGCATACATCCCGCAGAGTAAAATGGTGCAGCTCGCGCAGCTGTTCGGCCGTGGACCGATCCCGTTCTCCGGTATTCGCCGAATCCCGGCGATCGTCGACTCCGATTTCCCACCGACCGCGATCATCACGGCAGAAGGCGAGATGCTCGAGGCAGATGTGATCGAGTTGATCGAGAAGCTCGACGACGCGGGTGTCGATGCCGTCGGCCACAGCTATTCTTGGCAGGTGCACGCGTTTCCGGTGCTCACCACACGTCATCCGGAGACGGTGCACGCGATCGGGGTGATCTCCGCATTCGTTGCCCATGCAATCCGAGAGGCCAAGGAAGCTGACCACCGAAAGGACCGACGGGCCGGCTGAGTCCGAGTCCGCCCAACCGTCCACCCAATCGTCTGCACAACGGTCGGCCGAACCGTCGGCCACGCCGGGAGCGATCGACGCCCGCTTCACGCTGGCTGCCGAACGAACGGTGCTGGCCTGGGTACGCACGTCTCTCGGTTTCATGGCCGCCGGGGTCGCCGTCGTCTACGTCTCCGACGACATCGCGCATCCGGTGGTGGAGGCTGTGCTCGGACTCGTGATGGTGGGCCTGGGATGCTCGATCGCCCTGCTCGGTGCGTGGCGATGGCGCCGCACGATGGCCGTCCTCCGCGACGGGGGCGAGATGCCGGGGCCGTCGCATGTGGTGTTCCTCGTCGTTGCGATAGTGGTGATTGCCGTGGCGATCGCCGCGGTGATCCTGATTCAGACCTGACGTGAGAGAGCTGCCATGAGAGAGCTGCCATGAGAGAGCTGGGATGAGAGTTCTGGGATGATCAACAACGACTTCCAACGAGGAGCCCTGGGCTTCTCCCGTGGGATGACCATCGTCGGCTCGGTGATCCTCATGGTCTGCGTGGCGCTGCTGACCGTGAACTGGTGGCGTGAAGGTCGGTGGCTGTGGGTGGTGATCGGGATCGCGATCGTGGTGGTCAACATCGGTTTGATCTTCTTGCAGTTCCGACGCCGCAAGCTGACACCACCCCCTCGGCCGAACGCCACCGATCCGGACGACTGAACGTCCGATGACCTCCGCTCGGGAACGGTTCGAGGCGGCCAGGGTCGCCCGGCTGGCCACGGTGGGCGAGGCAGCTGTTCCGCATCTCGTACCCATCGTCTTCACGCTCGCTCCCGACGACGACATCCTCTACTCGTGCGTCGACCACAAGCCGAAACGGACCCGCCGTCTGCGCCGGCTCGCGAACATCACCGCCAACCCTTCGGTCTCGCTGCTCGTGGACCACTACGCCGACGACTGGACCGCGCTGTGGTGGGTCCGCGTCGACGGCCGCGCCGACGTGGTCGATGCCGACACGACGGTGGGCGCCTGCGCGATCGACCTGCTCGCCGAGAAGTATCCGCAATATCGCGTGGAACGGCCGGACGGCCCTGTCATCGTGGTGCGCGACCTGGTGTGGCAGGAGTGGGCCGCCCGTCCCTGAAATGTCAGGCCGTCAATTCCTCGTCACAGACATTCAATCGGGGCTCCTCCACGGCGAACTGCGTGCGGTATAGCTCGGCATAGCGCCCGTTGCGGGCCAGCAGGGTCGCGTGGTCGCCCCGCTCGACGATCCGGCCGTGCTCCAGGACGGCGATCTCGTCGGCCGCGCGGATGGTCGACAGCCGGTGCGCGATGACGAGGGACGTCCGTCCGGCCAGCGCCTCGGAGAGTGCTTCCTGCACAGCCGCTTCCGATGTCGAGTCGAGGTGCGCGGTCGCCTCGTCGAGGATCACCACCGATGGCTGCGCCAACAGGAGGCGCGCGATGGTCAGACGCTGGCGTTCGCCGCCGGAGAGCCGGTATCCCCGCTCCCCGACGACGGTGTCGAGGCCATCGGGCAGGGACGCGATCAGGTCGTCGAGGCGTGCTCGCCCGAGCGCGTCCCAGATCCGTTCCTCGGATGCGGTCGGATCGGCCAGCGCAAGGTTGGCGCGGACCGTGTCGTGGAACAGATGTCCGTCCTGGGTCACCAGGCCGACGGTCCGATGCACCGACGCGCTCTGGAGATCGCGGAGATCGACGCCGTTGAGGTGGATGGCGCCTGCGTCGACGTCGTAGAGTCGCGTCGCCAGGTTCGCGATGGTCGACTTGCCCGCGCCCGAACTGCCGACGAGCGCGGTCATCGTCCCGGCCGGGACGTCGAGGTCGATGTTGTGCAGGACCGTCGATCCGCCTCGGTTGTCTAGTTGCGCAACCTCTTCCAGAGATGCCAGCGACACCTTGTCGGCCGACGGGTAGGCGAAGGACACGTCGTCGAAGTGCACGGAGACCGGGCCGTGCGGGACGGGTCGGGCGTCGGGTTTGTCGGCGATCAGCGGTTCGAGGTCGAGCACCTCGAAGACACGCTCGAAGCTGACCAGGGCACTCATGATCTCGACGCGTGCATTGGCCAGCGCGGTCAGCGGCGCGTACATCCGGGTGAGCAGGAGGGCCAGCGAGACCACCGCGCCGGCGGACAGATGGCCCCCGACGGCGAGCCATCCGCCGAGCCCGTAGACGAGCGCCAGTGCCAGGGCCGAGACCAGCGTGAGCGCCGTCATGAAGTAGGCCTGCAGCATCGCGCGGCGGACCCCGATGTCGCGCACGCGATCTGCGCGATCGGCGAACTCGGTCGACTCGATGTCGGGGCGACCGAAGAGCTTGACCAGGGTCGCGCCCGGTGCCGAGAACCGTTCGGTCATCTGCGTCGACATCCGCGCGTTGTACTCGGCGGCTTCGCGGGAGAGGGACGCCATCCGCTTGCCCATCCGGCGCGCCGGGATCACGAACACCGGTAGCAGCACCAAGGCGAGCAGCGTCACCTGCCAGCTGATCGCGATCATCACGCCCACCGTCAGGACCAGGGTCACCGCATTGGACACCACGCCGGACAGCGTGTCGCTGAACGCCCGCTGCGCCCCGATGACGTCGTTGTTGAGACGGCTCACCAGGGCGCCGGTCCGGGTGCGGGTGAAGAACGCGACCGGCATCTTCTGCACGTGGTCGAACACCGAGCGACGCAGATCGAGGATCAGTCCCTCGCCGATGTTGGCGGAGAACCAGCGCGTCCCGATGCCCGCCGCCGCCTCGACGACGGCGATGAGCGCGATGAGCAACGCCAGGCCGGCGATCGCACCACCGCTTCCGCCGCCGGTGATGAGGTTCACCACCCGTCCGGCCAGCAGCGGTGTCACGACCGTCAACAGTGCGGTCAGCACCGACAGCCCGAGGAACACGCCGATCCGCCGCCGATGCGGCCTCGCGAACTGCGCGATACGCCGCAACGTGGTGCCTCGCTCGCCCCGTAGGTTCCGTGCCTCCGGCGCGTTCATCGATTTGTACATCGTGTCCCAGCCCACCGATTCCATGCTCATGACGACCACGGTAGAACCTCAAGTTCACTTGAAGTCCAATCGGAGGTCTGATCTGCAGCATCAGTCGCGCTCGCGTCGTCGCCGGTTGCGTTCGCGCTCCTGACGTCTGCGGGCATGTTTGGCCGCCACCCGGGTCATCGCGCGGGTAGGAGCCTCCTCGTTGCCCGGCTCGGCGGGTTGGCCGTCGTCGCCGGGCGGGATTTTGAACCGGATGCGTCGTAGTCCGGGGAACAGGATTTCCAGGTTCTCCGGATCGCCGGGGAGGACGAGTCCTTCGGGGGTGATGAACTCGGTCGTGAGCACGCCGTGTCGGTCGCGGTATTGGTCGTCGACCCAGTCACCGAAGGTCTTGAGCAGATGCCCGAAACGGTGTTTTGCATTGAGGTTGTCGGGCAGGGTTTGTCCACCGTGCGACGGATCGTCGTGGTCGAACTCCTCAACATGGTCGAGGTCGGCATCGAACGCAGAAACCTCCGATCCGGGAACCACGCTGGAGCCGTCGCGCACGCGCACGAACGTGTCCAAGGCGGCGGTCGGCCGGTACGGATCCGACGGCAGATGTGCCGGCAGGGTGAACGAGCCGTCCGGATTCTGCGGCGTCCCTTTCGGCACCAGCGGCTTGATCACGGCGTCGGGCCGGCCCGCGAGGTCGCGGGCGTGCTCGTCAGAGATCACCCCGTGTCCGGCGATGAATCCGGCGTTGTCGGCGTCCCCGTTCAGGGTGGATTCGTCGACGACCACGTGGATGATGACTTTGCTGTCCGGCGGCACGGTGCCCGGCTCCGGAATCTGCGCGGTGCAGTCCTCACGTCCGCACTCACACTCGAACGCAGTGCCCGTCAACAGCGCGAACGTGGCATCCGAGCGTCGTTGCTGCGTAGTGCGCTGATCGTGCTCACACGCGCACGCGGCCAGCGCTTTCACCGACCCGTCCGACAGGCGTGCGTTCTCCGCCGACATCGTCGCCGAGAACTTCGCCATCCCATCGGGCAACGGCTTGGTGGATACGCCCCGCGCGTCCAAGGCTTTCTGCCGGCGTTCGCGTACGGCGTCAGGATCGTGTCGGTAGACGATCCGGTCCACCATGTCGCGCAACCGCTCCGCCGACCACGCACCCTCGTGCAGATCGAGGCGGGCAGCGATGTCGGCATCCACTTCGGCGGCACAGTCATGACCGTCGACCAGGTCGGTGCGCGCGATGATCGATGTGACCCGCTCCGCCGAGATCCGGCCGTCACGCAACCGCTCGGCCACCCGCGGCAACCGATTCCGCAACGCAAGCGCCTCACGGACCATCTGTTCGGCCTTGCCCTGCCCGATACCGAAGCTGATCGCGATCCGCGCCGCACAATCGGCGAACCCGTCCACCAACAGGAGGTCGTGCGGATCGGATTCGGTGCCCACCAACCGCGAGTGCAGCTCGGCGACCACCCGATAATCACGCCACGCCAAAAACGACCGCCCGCGCTGGGCCGAGACAAGGCTGCCGATCAGATCATTGAAGTCGGCCTCACCGATCTCCTCGACCTCGACCCGCCCGGTGAACAGCGCAGGCAGATCCGGCCACGGCGAGGCCTCACCCCACCACGACGACAACCGCCACGCCGGACCCGACACCAGACACCTCTCAGAGAACGACCGAATACCGTCGGGACCGACATTCGGCATTCACATTCTCTGAAAGACCAAGCCGCCGAGCCCTTCTGGGCCCTGCAGCGGCTTGCTCCGGTACTCACATCAACTCGTCGATCCCGTTGACAAGAACTCTATGTCACCCCACCGACAGATTTGATCGCCCGATTTCGCCGACCGGTGACAGCACGACCCCACCACCCTGAGTACGTTGGAACAGAGTGATCGATCGGTGAGGAGTCCGCGCGCTCGACAAGCCGCGGCCGTCAGGAGCGAGGTAAACGTGGCAGAACTCAAGCTCGGTTTCAAGGCGTCGGCGGAGCAGTTCGATCCGCGTGAGCTGGTGGAGATCGCGGTGGCCGCCGAGGAGCACGGCATGGACTCGGTCGCGGTCAGCGACCATTTCCAGCCGTGGCGACACAACGGCGGGCACGCACCGTTCTCGCTGGCCTGGATGGCCGCGGTGGGGGAGCGGACCAAGCGGGTGCAGATCGGGACGTCGGTGATGACCCCGACGTTCCGCTACAACCCGGCGGTGATTGCGCAGGCTTTCGCGTCGATGGGCTGCCTGTACCCCGGACGCATCATGCTGGGCGTCGGCACGGGTGAGGCCCTCAACGAGTACGCGACCGGCTTCCAGGGTGAATGGCCCGAGTTCAAGGAGCGCTTCGCCCGGCTGCGTGAGTCGATCAAGCTCATGCGCGAGCTGTGGACCGGCGAGGAGATCAACTTCGACGGCGAGTACTACAAGACGCAGGGCGCCTACATGTACGACGTGCCCGAGAAGCCGATCCCGGTCTATGTCGCCGCGGGTGGTCCGGTGGTGGCACGGTACGCCGGGCGCGCCGGAGACGGCTTCATCTGTACCTCGGGCAAGGGTGCCGACCTCTATCAGGAGAAGCTGATCCCCGCGGTCAAGGAGGGTGCGGAGAAGGCCGAGCGCGACTTCGACGCCATCGACCGGATGATCGAGATCAAGATCTCCTACGATCCGGATCCCGAACTGGCGCTGGAGAACACCCGGTTCTGGGCGCCGCTGTCGCTGACCGCCGAGCAGAAGCACAGCGTGAACTCGTCGACCGAGATGGAACGGCTGGCCGACGAGCTGCCCATCGAGCAGGTGGCCAAACGGTGGATCGTCGCGTCCGATCCCGACGAGGCCGTGGAGAAGGTGAAGTTCTACACCGACTGTGGACTGAACCACCTGGTGTTCCACGCGCCCGGCCATGATCAGCGCCGATTCCTGGAGAATTTCGAGAAGGACCTCGCGCCCCGGCTGCGCAAGCTGTCGGTCTGATCCGGCGTCAGACGGCCGACCGCAGCAGACTCACGACGCGGTCGGCCGCCTGGCTGCCCGCGACCCGATGATGGCGGCGCATCCAGATCGCGCCCGCGGATCTCCGACGACGAGGTGCCGACACCTGCCCGAACGGGCTAGGGTTGATCCACGTCGTCGAGGAGCGAACGTATGCGAAAACTTGTCGTGCTCATCGCTGCAGGCGGGCTCGTCGCCGCGGGTAGCGGCGTCACCATGCTCGTCGCGGATCCGTCGCCGACATCGGCCGCTCCATCTGTCACCCGATCGTCGTGCGGACAGTTCCAGGGCTCCGGACCCGCTCCCGACTGCGGCGCCCGCGTTTCCGACCACACAGTGCGTGTCGAGTTGCGCAACAACGGGATTCGGCCGGTGCCGGTGATCTGCACGCTGGGCCGCGTGGGCCCGCAGCCACCCACGGCCACCACCACCCTGGGGCCGGGACAGCGAGGTGTGCTGAGCGCGACATCGGCGCTGCCGGGCGGACAGACCTACGTTGTGGATTGTCAGAGCGCGGTGCCCGTAGGTAAGGAGGTCGCACGTCGCGCCGTCTTCACCGCGACCTTCTCCTCGCCCGATCGCGCGACGCCGAAGCGGTCCACTTCGACCAGAACCCGACCGTCGGTGCGTCCCCGATCGACCGTGACGCCCACGGCGACGTCGAAGCGGACGCCGACCGTCACCCGGGCGCGTCCCCTCCAACCACCGACGCACACGCCGACCGCCACCACGACGACCGCCACGCCCACCGCCACGACGACGACCACGACTCCACCGGTCGGCTGATCGCAGCGCGCGCGGCCTACCTGCGTCGTACGTCGGATACCGTTGACATCCATGGATCGTGACCGGATGGTGGATGTCGGGGTGGCAGTGGTGTCGCGCTTCGGTGCCAAGGCGCTGAGCCTGACGTCGGTGGCCCGGCAGGCCGGCGTGGCCAGGGCGACCGCCTACCGGATGTTCGGCGGCAAGGACGCCCTCATCGCGGCGATCGTCGAGCGTGAGGTGGCCACCCTCCGCATCAAGTTGCGTGAGTGGGCCGACGCCGAGCCCGACGCCGCAGGCAAGGTGCGGTCGCAGATCCTCAACGTGCTGCCCTACATCCGCGAACACGAAGCGCTGCAATATGTCCTGCGCAACGAGCCCGAGGAGATCGTGCGCGCACTGGTGGCGACGAAGGACGCGGGTGGGCCGACCCTGATCCACCAGATCGTGGGGGAAACCCTCCCCGACCTGCAACCGGAGATCGGCGATCAGCTGTACCCGCACCCTGCGGGGGCGGCCGAGTTCCTCGTGCGGACCATCTACTCGTTGATGCTCATCCCCGACAGCGCCCTGTCCGATGAGGAGATCGCCGACCTCGTCGTGCGTGCCATCGTCGTGCGTGCCATCGTCAGGTGAGTCGGGCGGCGCCCGGCCGGGCCGTGCCTGCCGCCACGCCCGTGACAGTTAGGGTGAATGTGTAACGCTCCCGAGGAGGCCGGCCGTCATGAAGATCCACGCCGATTCACCGAGAACCGATGAGACCGCCCTGCCGGTCGTGCATCTACGCAGGCCACGCTGGGGCGACCCCGAAACGCCCGGCGAACTGCCGGCGGCCGCGGCAGCGCTGGTCGGCGCGGACGGCAGCGAGCAGCGGGGAAACGAGCGACGGGGTGTGGACCCCGACGACGTGGTGCTCGACGACCCGGCGATCCCGGGCGCCGCGCGGTCGGCCCTCGTCGACGCACTGGGTGAGGTGAACGTGACGGCCGATCACCGGCAACGTATCGACCACACCCGTGGCTACTCGACTCCCGACATCCTGGCGCTGCGCGGGGGCGACGCCGGTGATGCACCCGATCTCGTCGTCACCCCGGGATCACACCACGACGTGCTCCGCGTCCTCGAGATCTGCGCGGTCCATCGCGTCGCCGTGGTGCCGTTCACCGGCGGCACATCGGTCGTCGGTGGTCTCGCACCGGATCGTGCCGGGTTCGCGGGCGTCATCAGTGTGGACCTCACCCGGCTCGACGGACTGGTCGAGATCGACGAGATCTCTCGCACCGCGACGCTGCAGGCGGGTCTCCGCGGGGTCCGTGCGGAGGAGTTGTTGCGCGCCAAGGGATACACACTCGGTCACTTTCCACAGTCATACGCCGGTGCCGGCATCGGCGGCTACGCCGCGACCCGGTCGGCCGGTCAATCCTCGGCCGGATACGGCCGATTCGACGAGATCGTCGAGGGACTGACCTTGGCCACACCGCGCGGGACCATCGAGGTCGGCACGGCCCCGAAATCGGCGGCCGGGCCGGATCTGCGCCAACTCGTCCTCGGCTCCGAGGGCGCGTTCGGCATCATCACGGAGGTCACCGTGCGCGTCCGTCCGGCCCCCGCGCACCGGGTGTTCGAGGGGTGGCGGTTCGACGACTTCGAATCGGGCGCCGCCGCCCTGCGTGCGCTCGCACAGGACGGGCCGATGCCCACCGTGCTGCGGCTGTCAGACGAGACGGAGACCGCGATCAACCTCGCCGACCCGGATGGCGCCGGCGCCGCAGATGCGGCCGCTGATGCCGGTGCCGGTGCGACGGCGCAGGGTGGCTGCCTCGTGGTGGTCGGATACGAGGGGCATCGAGAGGAGGCGGAGAGCCGGCGCGCGACGGCGGCGCGGGTTCTCGAGAGCACCGGCGGCGTCAGCCTGGGCACCGGCCCCGGGGAGGCGTGGCGCACCGGCCGTTTCCGGGCGCCCTACCTGCGCGATCCGCTCCTCGACGCCGGCGTCCTGGTGGAGACCCTCGAGACCGTCACATACTGGTCGCGTCTGGCCGACCTCAAGGCCGCCGTCACCGCGGCACTCACCGACACGCTCACCGGCGCGGGTACACCGCCGTTGGTGATGTGCCACATCAGCCATGTCTATCCGGCCGGGGCATCGCTCTACTTCACGGTGGTCTGCCCGCAGGCCAAGGACCCGATCGCCCAGTGGTCGGCCGCGAAGGTCGCCGCCAACGATGCGATCCGGGCGACCGGCGCGAGCATCACCCACCACCACGCGGTCGGTCGCGATCATCGTGATGCCTACCACGCCGAGATCGGGGAGCTCGCGCTCGAGTCGCTGCGTGCGGTCAAGGAGACGCTCGATCCGGCGGGTGTCTGCAATCCCGGCATCCTGCTCTGAATCACCGGCTGCCGATAGGCTGGCGTACATGGGTGCAGACACCGGCACGTCGAACAGCATCTACATCGCGTCCGCAGAGGGCGACACGGGCAAGTCCACGATCGCGCTCGGCCTGCTGGCCCTGCTGTCGGCGACCGGCGGGCGCGTCGGGGTGTTCCGCCCCATCTCGCGCGCTGCCGCCGGCGAACGCGATTACATCCTCGACCTCCTGATCGACCATGCCTCGGTAGATCTGCCGTACGAGGACTGCATCGGCGTCACCTACGAACAGGTCCACGCGGATCCGGAGGGCGCCATCGGTGAGATCGTCGCGCGCTTCCACGCCGTCGAGGCCCGCTGTGACACGGTCCTGGTGATCGGGTCGGACTACACCGACGTCGGCAACCCCTCCGAACTGAGTTACAACGCGCGCATCGCGGCCAATCTGTCCGCGCCGATCATCCTGGCCATCAAGGCAACCGGTCGGAGCGCCACCGAACTCCACGGGCTCGCAGATCTGCTCGTCACCGAGATATCGGCCGTGCACGCCACCACCGCCGCCATCGTCGTCAACAGGTGTGAACCAGAGCTGATGGTGGTGATCGGCAAGGAGGTGGAGAAGACGGGCACGCCGACCTGGTGTCTACCGGAGGCGCCGGTCCTGTTCGCGCCGACCATGGCCGAGTTGAAGGATGCGCTCGGCGCCGAGGTGTACAGCGGCGACGAGGAACTCCTCGACAGGGAAGCGCTCAAGGTGATGGTCGGCGGCATGACGGTCGAGCACATCTTGGAGCGTCTGACCGACGGGACGGTGGTCATCACCCCGGCCGATCGCTCCGACGTGCTGCTCGCGTTGGTCAATGCCAATACCGCGCAGGGCTTTCCCCGACTCTCCGGGATCATCCTCAACGGCGGACTGCGCCCGCATCCGATGATCCAGGCACTGGTGAGCGGACTGAAGCCGACCCTGCCGATCATCTCGTGTGAGCAGGGCACCTACGAGACGGCTCGGACCGCCGCCCACACCCGCGGTCGGATCGCCGTCGGGTCGGCACGCAAGATCGAGGCCGCGCTCGCGCTGATGGAGGAACACCTCTCCCCGGAGGCGGTGATGAAGGTCCTCGACGTCCGTGCCCCGTCCGTGGTGACCCCTCAGATGTTCGAGTACAGCCTGGTGGCGCAGGCCCGCTCGGAGCGCAAGCACATCGTGCTGCCTGAGGGCGAGGAGGACCGCATCCTGCGCGCGGCGAGCCGACTGCTGAGGCGCGGGGTCGCGCGGCTCACCCTGTTGGGCGACGAGGACGTGGTGCGCACGCGCGCACAGGAACTCGCACTCGACATCGACGAGGTGGACGTGATCGACCCGGCGACCTCCGATCGGCTCGACGAGTTCGCCGCGCTCTACACCGAGCTGCGCAAGCACAAGGGGATGGACCTCGAGCGCGCCGTCGAGACCATGCGCGACGTCTCGTATTTCGGCACGATGATGGTGCACACCGGACTCGCCGACGGGATGGTCTCGGGTGCGGTGCACACCACCGCGCACACCATCCGCCCGTCCTTCGAGATCATCAAGACCAGCCCCGGGGTCTCGACGGTGTCGAGCGTGTTCTTCATGTGTCTCGCCGACCGCGTGCTGGCCTACGGCGACTGTGCCGTGGTCCCCGATCCCACCGCCGAACAGTTGGCCGACATCGCGATCTCGTCCGCGCAGACCGCCGAGCAGTTCGGCATCGACGCCCGGGTCGCGATGCTGTCCTATTCGACGGGGCAGTCCGGTTCCGGCGCCGACGTCGACAAGGTGCGAATCGCCACCGATCTGATACGCGAACGGTCGCCGGAGATCTTGGTGGAAGGGCCCATTCAATACGATGCGGCCGTCGAGCCGACTGTCGCCGCCACCAAGATGCCCGATTCGGCGGTGGCCGGAAAGGCGACGGTGCTGATCTTTCCCGATCTCAACACCGGCAACAACACCTATAAGGCCGTGCAGCGCAGCGCGAACGCGATAGCGATCGGGCCGGTCCTGCAGGGCCTCAACAAACCGATCAACGATCTGTCGCGGGGTGCCCTGGTCTCCGACATCGTGAACACGGTCGCGATCACCGCCATCCAGGCGCAGCAGGCCCCGACGCCCGGGGAGGCACGATGAGTCCGCAGTCCGCAGAAGGCGCGGTGCTGGTCCTGAACGCAGGTTCGTCGTCGCTCAAATACCAATTGCTCCATCCGGATACCGAAGAGGTGCTGGCGGACGGCATCGCGGAGCGGATCGGCGAGCACGATTCGTCGATCACCCACGAACAGGGCGGCGACTCGGTGACCGAGGTGCGGGCGCTGCCCGACCATCGGGCGGCGGTCGAGTCGGCGATGCAGTTCTTCGCCGATCGCGGAACGGATCTCGCCACCGTCGGCCTGCGAGCAGTCGGTCATCGCGTCGTCCACGGCGGACGGATCTTCCATCAGCCGACCCTGATCACCACCGAGGTGATCTCCGAGATCGGTCGGATCTCTACCCTTGCGCCGCTGCACAATCCGGCGAACCTGATCGGTATCGAGGCGGTGCGGGCGTTGCTCCCCGAGGTTCCGTCGGTGGCCGTGTTCGACACCGCGTTCTTCCACTCACTGCCCGACGCGGCGGCCACATACGCGATCGATCGCGGCGTCGCGAGCATGCACGCCATCCGCCGCTACGGTTTTCACGGCACGAGCCACGAGTACGTCTCCGGTCAGGTCGCGGAGTTCCTCGGCCGTCCGGTCGACGAGGTCAACCAGATCGTGCTGCACCTCGGCAACGGCGCCTCGGCTTCGGCCATCGCAGGTGGCCGGCCGGTCGACACGTCGATGGGTATGACCCCGTTGGAGGGGCTCGTGATGGGCACTCGCAGTGGTGACATCGATCCCGGCATCGTGATGCATCTGAACCGGGTGGCGAAACTCGGTGTGGACCAGATCGACACGCTGCTGAACAAGCAGTCGGGACTCAAGGGGCTCTGCGGCGAGAACGATTTCCGCGCCATCACCGAGAAGATGACGGCCGGTGATGCCGGGGCGCGTAAGGCCTACGACGTCTACATCCACCGGCTCCGACGCTACCTCGGCGCGTACATGATCGAGCTCGGGAGGGTGGACGCGATCACGTTCACGGCCGGGGTCGGGGAGAATGCGGCGATGGTTCGTGCCGATGCGCTCGCGAATCTGGAGAACTACGGAATCGTCATCGACGATGAGCGAAACGCCTTGCGTACCAAGCAGGCCCGGCGTATCTCGGCCGATGCCGGCGAGGTCGATGTGCTCGTCGTCCCCACCAACGAGGAGCTGGCGATCGCGCGGCAGTCGGCGGAGATCGTCGCCGAGCTCTAGGGCGACGATGCCTCGGACGGTCAGAACAGTGTGTCGGGCCGTACGTAGTTGGCCAGATCGATCAGCATGAACCGGTGGTCCCGGTTGATGCGCGTCTGCCGGGCCAACCCGCGCAGACAGCGCTCGGTACCTGCCCGTAAACCGGGTTCGGTGAACGGGTACCCGAGCAGCACGGTCGGCTGGAGGTCCGGGTCCATGTCCGGGTTCTCGTGGACCCAGCCGAGTGCCGTGCCGAGGACGATGAGCAACAGGCGCTGCTTACGGGGTTCGCTCTCGGGCATCACCCCCACCCGTCGCGCCGCCTCGACGATGTGTTCGCGGGTGATGGTGCTCATCGGTCTGCCGTGGACCAGCGCGAGGACCGCCGTCGCGCGGGCGGTGTTGAAATGCCGGCTCGTCGGTGGCACCTCGTCCAGGGGCTCGATCGCCTCGTCCACCTTGCCGGCGGCGACCGTCAGACGCGCGAGACCGAATGCGGCGGTGACGATCGCGTGATCGGTGAGCCACAGATCGTGGTAGTGGTGCGCGGCGATGTCGAACAATTCGGTGATGCGCCTGCCCTGCTCGTCCGACGACGAGTTCTCGTCGGAGAACCACCGGCCGATGAGCTCGGCCGTCCCCGCGACCGCGAGCTTGGGTGCCACCTCGCCCGGCATCGCCTGCAGGACATCGCTGAACCGCTCATAGGCCAGCTCGGGCTCGTCGTTCATCAGCGCGCAGATGGCCATGTACCACTGCATGCGCCATGAATCCCCGTGGTGTGCGGAGACATCACTGAGCAGTTCCAGTGCGGTGTCGACGTCGTCGAGCTCGAGATGCGCGCGCGCCTCGGCGAGGTCGATCTCCAGCGACGGATGCGGATTGTCGGTCGGCCTGCCGAGCAGCGAGGCGAAGCCGTCGGCGCGTGCCGCATGGATCGAGTCGAGAGTCTGCCGCGGATCGGACAGCGCTGCCGAGGTCAGCAGTGCGGCAGCGGGATCGAGCGGATTGACCAGGGGCAGGGGCAGGGCTCGGGCGATGTCGACGGGGTCGTAGAACGCGGCCTGATCGGGATCGAAGAAACCGTCGACGGGTGCCAGCATCAGGTCGGTGCCGAACGTGGATCGCTGCGGCGTGAACACCGTCGAGAGCGACGGGCGTGGGACACCGGTGTGCGCCGCGACGATTTCGCGGAGGACGTTGAGGACCTGCGTGGTCATCTCGTCCGTCGAGGCGAAGCGCTCGGCCGGATCGGAGGCGGTGGCCCGTTGCAGCAGAAGGTAATACGACGGGTTGTCAGCCAGTACCGAGTTCTCGTCCGGTGACGGTAGGCCGTCGAGGTGGCGGCCGTCCGCCTTGGGTAGGTCCACCGTGAGGGCGGCGAGGGTGCGGCCGATGCTGTAGATGTCGGTCGCGATCTGCGGTCCGGTCTTGACGATCTCGGGTGCCTGGAACCCTGGCGTCCCGTACAGGTGGCCGTAATCGTTGATCGGGGAGACGGCACCGAGGTCGATGAGCTTGACCTCGTCGCTCCCGACCATGATGTTCTCCGGTTTGACGTCGTTGTAGACCAGTCCGACCGAGTGTAGATATCCCACGGCGGGAAGCACTTCCAGCATGTAGGCCATGGCTGTCTCGACGGGAAGCAGGTGGGTGTCGTCTTTCCCGCGTGAACCGGTGGGGGTGCTGTCGCCGCTTCCTCTGCTGGTCGGGCCGCTTGTCGTGGAACTGCCCTCGTCGGTCGTCATCTGCTTCAGCGTCTGACCGCCGATGTACTCCATCACGATGTAGCCGAAGCGATCCCCGTACTCGTTCACGTGCTCGACGAAGTTGTAGATCTTGACGATGCCGGGGTGGTTGACCGATGCCAGGAACTGCCGCTCGGCGACGGCCACCGCCTGCGCCTCGGAATCCGACGAGTTCAGCAGGCCCTTGAGGACCACCGGCCGGTCCGAGACGTTGCGGTCGATGGCGAGGTAGATCCAGCCGAGTCCACCGTGGGCGATCGCGCCGGTGATCTCGTACTGGTCGGCGACCAGGGTTCCGCGGGCCAGCCCGGGCACGAAGGAATAGCGTGAACCGCAATGCGGGCACTCTCCGGTGAGATCGCCCTTTCCCCGGCCGGCGCTGCGCCCTACCGGCTTTCCGCACCGCCAGCAGGTTCGTTTGCGTTCGGCGATGACCGGATTGGCCAGCACCGCATCCTCGGGCTCGATGTCGGTGATCTTGGGCAGTTCGACGAGACCGCTGCCGAGCCGGCGGTCGTGCACCATCGACCGATTACGGGGGATGAGCCGCCGGGACGAACCGAACGCCGCGATTCCCTCGTTGGGGATGGTCGGTCTCGACCGCCCGGAGACCCGGTCGGTCGGGGTGTTGCCCGAGTCCGGCGCCGCAGCCTGGGTTCTGACGTCGAGGTCGGCGAGGTTGGCGGCCTGGGTCCCGACGTCGAGTTCGTCGAAGTCCTCGTCGATCAACTCGTCGCGGCTGACCGCTTGCGTGCCCAGGTCGACCTCTCCCGCCTCGTCGGCGGGAGTTGCTGTGTCGGTGCGCTTCTGGTGCTCGCTCATCTCGCAGTCACTCGTCGGGTCAGTCGCGGTACACGGGTTGTGGCGGTCCGTTGCCCGGACCCAGGATGGACAGCCAGTGATCGTACATCTGTTGCCAACGGCCGCTGATGCGCAGTTCGTTCAACACACCGTTGACAAAGCGCACCATGTCGTCCTGGCCCTTGGGGATGCCGACGCCGTAGTACTCCTCGCCGAGGCTCGGGCCGACCAGCTGCACCCACGGGTCCTGTTCGGCGAGACCGGCGAGGATCGCGTCGTCGGTGGTGGCCGCGTCCACCTGGCCCTGCTGCATCATCACCAGGCAGTCCGCCCAGGTCGTGGTGGTGACCATTCTGGCACGTGGCTGAATTGCCTGGATGCGGCCGATCGAGGTGGCCCCGCGCGCGGAGCAGACCCGTTTGCCCGCCAGATCTGCCGGGCCGTTGATACCGGAGGTCCGGGTGGAGAGGATGCGCTGGGAGGCAATGTAGTACGGACTGGAGAACGCGACGTCCTGAACGCGGTCACAGGTGATGCTCATGGTCTTCACCACGACGTCGACGCTGTGGTCGACGAGGGCCTGGGTGCGTTCTGCGGAGCTCAGCACGCGGTACTCGATCGTGTTCGGGTCGTCGAAGATCGCCTGGGCTATCGCGCGGGCGATGTCGACATCGAAGCCTTGGATGTCGCCGGTGAGGGGATCGCGGAAACTGAACAGGTTGCTCCCGATGTCGAGTCCGACGATCAGGCGTCCGCGACCGAGGATATCGGCCATGGTGGTGTGCTGGGGCATCTGCGCGGGCACCGGCATCGGACCGGGCCGCAGGCTGGCCGTCGCGTCGCAGGTCTCGGAGGTCGGTGCCGGCTCGCGGGCGGCATCGGTCTCCGCGCCCGGCGGGGTGGGCTGCACACCGAATGCGACCGGTGGCGGCGACGGAGGGGCCGGGAACCGCACGCAGCCCGTGGCGGCGACGCAGACGAACAGCAGGACGACCATCGCGCGCACCCAACCCACGCGGGACCTGCCCATCCCGTCGTCGGGTCGCCTCGCGCGTGTGCCCGGGTACCTCATCGGTACTCCCGGATACGCGGGATGAGGCCGACGATCACGGCCACCCCGGCGAACAGGGTCAGCAGCAGGATGCCGGTACCCGTGTATCCGAGTACCCGCTGCGCGGTGTTGATGTCGTCGCGGAAGGAAAGGCGGGTGGTGGTGATCGTGTCGACCAGCGCCCGATCCAGATCGCCGTAGGCCTTCGCTGTCGAATTGGGGCCATCACCCACGGTCATCGTGCGGGCGCGCGCGAAATTGCCCGAGCTCATCTGCGACCGGACCTGCGCGTCGAGTTCCTTCCAGCGGGCCAGGACGTAGTTGGCGTTGTAGAGCTGTCCCGCCGACACCGCGCTCGAGTCGTCGCGATCCTTGCCCAATTGGTCGAGGGTGCGGCCGATATTCGTGGTCGCGTCCGTGAATGTCCGGTCCAGATCGTCCTGATCGCCGCGTCGCACCAGCGACAGTGTCTCCGCGGACCTGGCCTGCTGCGTCATGATGCGCGCCGACGTGAGGTCGCGGAGGGGATCGGCGCCGTCGATGCGCGCGTTGTTGGTCGCCGCGACCGACATGAGACCCGACGCCAGCAGCCAGACCGTGCCCACGATCACCGCGATGAGGGCGGCGAGCACGCCGATGTTGAAGCGGCGACGGGTACGTCTTCGGAGGTATCGGCTGGTCGCGACGAGCCCGACGATGAGCACGATGAGCGCGGCGTACACGCCCCACGGCGGGACGGTGAGGGTGCTCTGCGGATCGGCGATCGATCGGGAGCGACGTTCGTAGAGTCGTTGGGCGGCGGGCAGGATCTTGTCCTGCATCATCGTCGAGGCCTGACCCAGGTATGAGGAGCCCACCGGGTTGCCGAGCCGGTTGTTGGTGCGCGCGGTCTCGATGAGTCCGCTGTATGCCGGGATGTTGATGGCCAGGGTCCGCAGATCGGCGTTCGACTCCCGCTGTGCGGTGGCGTTCTCGGATTCGGCGAGGTCGTGGGTGGTGCCGGCCGCCGTGATCAGCGACGACGACGCCGTGGCCAGCGCGTCGGAGTAGCGCGTGCGGAGTTCCGGGGATTCCAGTCCGCCCGAGATGAACGCCGAGTTCGCCGCGGCGTCGGCGATCGACAGCGAGCTGTAGAGGACCTGCGAGGCCTCCGCGAGCGGCTCGGTCCGGTCGATCATCTCCTGCAGCGTCTGGGTGCGCTTCTCCAGGGTGTTGGATGCGTACAAGCCGGCGGTCAGACAGGCGAGGGCCAGGATCACCAGGATCAGGACGAGCTTGCCCGGGCTGGTGACCGCATAGTGACGCAGGGTGGTCAACGGCGACTGCGCGCGCTGACGCGCGGCGGCGACCAGATCCCGTCGGTCTGCGAGTACCTGCCGGATCGGTGGGGCGGAAGAAGTGGGCCGGATGGTCCGGCCCGCGCGGGTGAGCGCGGTCCGCATGTGCGAGACGTCGCCGGTCACCTCACGGTCCTTCCGAATTCTCCATGTTTCCGGCGTCGCTTTCCGGTAGTGCCGGGCATGCCGGCGTTGGGCTCACGGTCTCCACCTTG
The DNA here is from genome assembly GCF_049847105.1 of Gordonia sp. DT218. Taxonomy (NCBI): domain Bacteria; kingdom Bacillati; phylum Actinomycetota; class Actinomycetes; order Mycobacteriales; family Gordoniaceae; genus Gordonia; species Gordonia sp. DT218. The sequence goes on from NZ_JBNCNS010000003.1 coordinate 101,909, forward strand.
TGTGTCGCACCGGGCAGCGCACACGTTTCAGGTACCGGTTTTTCGGTATCGGCGACGATTCCCTCCCGGTCGGGATCGGTGTTCCTCACCGGTCTCAAGCCTAGTCCTCGTCGCCCTGACCGGCTCGACTTGAGCGGCCGTGTCCCCGGGTCGGTGGGATGCAGATCCGCGATGACTTTCCCTGGCCTGTGTCGCGCAACTCACATACCGTGGAGAGGGTCTGGGTCACCGGACGGGAAACCGACGGCAGGAGGCAGGGTGCGCGGAGACGGCGACGGATGGGTGATCGATCCGGACGGTTCGCGCTACTGGGGGCGTCACGGGGCAGCCGGATTGCTGTTGCGGGCACCACTGCCCGACGGTTCCACGGCGATCCTGTTGCAGCATCGCGCGGTGTGGTCACATCAGGGCGGGACGTGGGGGCTTCCCGGCGGCGCGCGCGATTCGCACGAGAGCGCGATCGACACGGCGGTCCGTGAGGCGCATGAGGAGGCCGGTGTCGGCGGTGACGACCTGCACGTGGTCGCGGCGCTCGTCACCCATCAGGCGCCGAGCGGCTGGACGTACACCACGGTCATCGCGGATATCGACGAGCCGGTGCGCACCGTGGCCAATTTCGAGTCCGCGGAACTGCGCTGGGTTCCCGAGAACGACGTGGCGGAACTGCCTCTGCACCCGGCGTTCGGCAACGCGTGGCCGGGACTGCGAGAGCGCATCAGCGCTCTCGACCCCCAGAGCTGATATCCCCAGAGATGATCGGGTCCCGCAGCCGGTTGGCCCCGGCGATCAGGGCGTTGACGTTGGCCTCGTCGCCGGTGGCGCCGTCGCCGTAGGCCCAGCACTGCCGGTCGTCGGCCTCGCAGAGCAGGAATGTCGTCACCGTGCCGCCGACCTCGCGCTGGTGGAGGCTGAGGATCTGTATCGGCGCTCCGATGTCATGGAGCATGGACGTCATCGCACCGATCGGTCCGGCCGCGCTGGCGTGCAGCGTCATGATCCGGTCGGCAAAAGCGATGGTTGCGCGGCAGGTGACCATGTCCTCTCGTCCGGTCTCGATGCTGAACGAGCCGAGCCGGATGGCGCCGGTGGGTGCGTATTCGTCGGTGAATCCTTGCCACGTCATGTCGGCTGCCTCCTCACGCATGCCTCGGGGCAGGGCGCATCCGAATCGGCGAACGAAGGGGTCGGGTGCGAACGGGGCGGGTGCGTCACACGGACAGGGTTGCTGAGAAAGATGAAGGCTGTGCATCTCGTGTCTACGTTTCGGTCGAAGGAAAGGTGACCGACGAGCAGAGAGCGCAACGACCCCGCAGCGGGGGGTCGGTCGATCAGACCCCGCTGCGGCGGGTTACGAGAATGCTCTTCATGCACAACATGATGCCGACCACGATAGACCCGCCCGCCGGGGCGCGGCAACCGGCTTTCGGTCCACTCCGCCAGCGTCGGGTCTTGCGACTGGCGCAGCACACCCCTTCCTGGTGCGACACCCAGCCGTGGCACACGGTGATCACCCAGGGTGACGGCACCGCACGACTGCGGGAGGCGCTTCTCGCCCACGTGGACACCGACGCCCCGGTCAACACCTTCCGGACCACCCGGGCAGACCTGGACGAGGCGGTGTCGTTCGTCAGCGAGTGAGCGCGGTCCGCAGCTCGTGCGCGGCGTCCTGCGCGTCGTCGGCGGCGGTGATCGCCCGGACGACGACGACGCGACCGGCACCGGCGGCCCGGACCTCGGACAGTCGAACGGCGTCGATGCCACCGATCGCGAACCACGGCTTGGGCGGATCGACGGACGCCGTGGCGTGTACGAGATCGAGTCCTGGTGCGGCCCGGCCCGGTTTGGTCGGAGTCGGCCAGCACGGCCCGACGCAGAAATAGTCGACCGCGTCGTCGACGGCCGCGGCCCGCATCTGTACCTCGTCGTGGGTGGACAGCCCGATGGCGACGTCGGGGCCGGTGATCTGCCGGGCGCGGCCGGCGGGCAGGTCGCCCTGACCCACGTGCAGCACGTCGGCCTCGGCGAGGACGGCCAGATCGGCACGGTCGTTGACCCCGAGCAGCGCGTCGTGCCGGCGCGTCAGGTCGCGGAGCCGGGCGAGGATCTCGAGTTCCTCGCGGGCCTCGAGCGTGCCGAACCGCGCCTCACCGGGCGATCCCTTGTCGCGCAACTGGACGATGTCGACACCACCGGCGAGCGCTGCGGAGACGAACTCGATCAGATCGCCACGTTCGCGCCGGGCGTCGGTGCACAGATACACCCGGGCCGATGACAGGCGGGCGGATCTCGGGCCTCGAGTCGGTGTCACGGAGGCAACGGTAGGCTAGGCGTCACGACACGGGAGCCCGGGGTACGACGGGCTGAGAGTGCGGGCCGAACCTCCGCTGACCGTTTGACCTGATCCGGGTAATGCCGGCGAAGGAAGGATGTCCCCCTTGAGCATCGACCGATCTGCACCGAGCATCGACCGATCTGCACCGACACTTGCCGTCGTCGGCGGCGGTGTCATCGGACTGACGTGCGCGCTCGCCGCGGTCGACGCCGGCCACCGGGTCAGGGTCCACGACGCGGGCACCGCCGATCGCGCGGCCTGGGTGGCCGCCGGCATGCTGGGTTCCCTCGGCGAGGGTCACCCCGGCGAGGACGATCTCCTGGCGCTGTCGTCGGCGTCGGTGCGACGCTGGCCGGATCTGGTGGCCCGTTTACGCGATCCGACGGTGATGGCCGCCACCGAGTCGTTGTTTGTCGCGGCGTCGTCGGCAGATGCCGAGTATCTGTCGAACCTCGCCGAGTTCGTCTGGTCCCGCGCGCCGCGGGCGCACGATGATCTCCGGCGGGTCGATCTCGCCGAGATCCGTCGACGCGAACCGGGACTGAGCTCACGTCTGCACGGCGGATACCTGGCGGTGGGGGAGGGTGCGGTGGACAACCGCAGGCTGCTGGGCCGCCTTCGCGACGCCCTCATCGATGCGGGAGCGCAGTTCGTCGACGAGCGGGTGGCCGATCTCGCCGATGTCGACGCCGACCAGATCCTGGTCGCCGCCGGCCTGGGCACACGCTCGCTGGTCCCCGACGTGGCACTCCACGCGGCAAAGGGTGAGATCCTGCGGCTGCGCGGAACGCGATGGTCGGTGGCCCAGCCCGCCCGGGTGATCCGCGCCCGGATGCATGGACGGCAGGTCTATCTGGTCCCCCGCGACGACGGGATCGTCGTCGGCGCAACCCAATACGAGCCGCTGGACGAGAGCGAGGCGAAGCCCGAGGTGGGCGGCGTGACCGATCTGCTCGCCGACGCCGTCGACTTGATGCCGGGATTGCGGACCTATGAACTCGCCGAGGCGGCCGCGGGCCTGCGGCCGTGCACCGCCGACGGACTGCCGATCATCCGGCGCGTCGACGACCGGGTCGTCGTGGCGACCGGGCACGGGCGCAACGGAATCCTGTTGGCGCCCTACACCGCCGACAAGGTTCTCGAACTGCTGACGGATCGCTGGGTCGCTGCAGGCGGACTCAGCAGCACCACGAAAGGAGCTGAGCCATCATGACGATTGTCGTCAACGGCGAGGCGACCGATCTCGCGCCCGACGCATCGGTCGGGGATCTGGTCGCGAAACTGGGGCTCCCCGAGCGCGGGATCGCGGTCGCGATCGACGGTGAGGTGGTTCCTCGTGGCCGCTGGGACCGGACCCTGCACGACGACGCGAGCGTGGAGATCGTGACGGCGGTGCAGGGTGGATAGCCGGATCGCGGCCGTGGCCGACACCCCGTTGCGGATCGCCGACCGTGAGTTGACATCGCGCTTGATCATGGGCACCGGCGGTGCCACCAATCTCGCTGTGCTGGAACGCGCATTGGTGGCGTCGGGGACCGAGTTGACCACCGTGGCGCTGCGGCGGGTGAGTCCCGAGTCCCGGACCGGGATGGTCGAGCTGCTCCGCCGTCTGGACATCGCGATCCTGCCCAACACGGCCGGCTGCCACACCACTGCCGAGGCGGTGCTGACCGCGCAACTCGCGCGTGAGGCCGTCGAAACGCATTGGGTGAAGCTCGAAGTGGTCGCCGACGAGCGCACCCTGCTGCCCGATGCGGTCGAATTAATCGATGCGGCAAGAGCTCTCGTCGACGACGGGTTCGCCGTGCTGGCCTACACCAACGACGACCCGGTCCTCGCCGCGCGGCTGCAGGACCTCGGGGTGGCCGCCGTCATGCCGCTGGGCTCGCCGATCGGAACCGGCCTGGGGATCGCGAATCCACACAACATCGAGATGATCGTCGAGGCGGCGCAGGTCCCGGTGGTACTCGACGCAGGCATCGGCACCGCCAGCGACGCCGCACTGGCGATGGAGCTCGGTTGTGACGCGGTGCTCCTCGCGTCCGCGGTCACCCGCGCCGACGACCCGGAGCGGATGGCGACCGCGATGCGACATGCCGTGATCGCCGGACGGTACGCCGCCGGCGCGGGCCGGATGCCCAAGCGGTTCTGGGCGCAGGCGTCGTCGCCGGCGCGTGCGTAGCCCGTCGACCGGGCCCGATTCCGCGCCGAGCGTGCACAGATCTGCGTCCATCGTGCACAGAATCGTGTCGAGCGTGCGACTGACCACCATGCGGCGCACGGTCGGCGAGAAGCTGCGAACGATCGGCGAGAAACTGCACCCGATGGACGGGGAGTCAGGCGGATTCGACCCGCCACATCTGCGTCCGCGCGACGCACCTGTCGCGACGCCGGGCCATTGCCTGCCGGCGTGAATCCTGCATGTAGGAGCCGAAGGCCGCCTCGTCGGCGAACTCGATGATCTGGGTTTCCAGCGGATGGCCGGCATCGTCGTCGACGTTGCGTACGCGTGTGAGTACCCGGCCCCGGTGCTCGTCGACCAATCGCAGGACATCGTCCTCGTAGGCGTGCAATTCCGACTCCTGGCCGGTGACTGGCCAGAGCAGCACTGTGAACGTCGCCGGCATGCGTACACCCTATGACGACAGGCGGTGTGGAGTACGCGCGGTCCGCGCGGAGATGTCTATGGTCGAGGTGTGCTGACAGTCGAGAAGCTGACCAAGGACTTCGGGCGGACGCGCGCCGTCGACGATCTGTCCTTCCACGTCCGGCCCGGGGTGGTGACCGGGTTCCTGGGCCCGAACGGGGCAGGAAAATCCACGACGATGCGCATGATGCTCGGATTGGATCGACCGACGTCGGGGACCGCGACCATCAATGGTCGCCCGTATCGCGAGCTCGACCATCCGCTGCGGCAGGTCGGCGCGCTGCTCGACGCCGGGTGGGTGCATCCCAATCGCAGCGCCAGGTCGCATCTGCGGTGGATGGCGGCCTCCAGCAGCATCCCAGCGCGCCGGGTCGACGAGGTGATCGAGATGGTCGGTCTCACGTCGGTGGCCACCAAACGCTCTGGCGGATTCTCGCTCGGCATGAAGCAACGGCTCGGTCTCGCCGGTGCCCTGCTCGGCGACCCGCACACGCTGCTGTTCGACGAGCCGGTCAACGGATTGGATCCGGAGGGCATCGTCTGGATTCGCAACTTCATGCGGCATCTGGCCGGGCAGGGCCGCACCGTCCTGGTGTCGAGCCACCTGCTCACCGAGATGTCGCTGACCGCCGACCATCTCGTGGTGATCGGCCAGGGACGGCTGATCGCCGACTGCTCGGTCGGTGAATTCACCAGCCGGGCCTCGAGCAGCGTGCGGGTCCGCAGCCCTCGACTACCAGACCTGCACCGGGTGCTCGCCGAGGCAGGTCTGAACGTCGTGCCCCTCACCGCATCCGACGGCCGCCCGGCGCTGTCCGTCGCCGAAGTCACCACCGATCAGGTGGGAGATCTCGCGGGGCAGGCCGGGATCGCGTTGCACGAACTGACCGGTACGAGTGCATCCCTGGAAGAGGTCTTCATGTCGATGACCGCGGGCGCGGTCCAGTACCAGGGCGGCGGCCCTCCCGCCCAGCCCGGCAACGACCCTCGAATCCAGGGAGGTCCGCGATGATCGCCGCCATGAACGCCGAACGCATCAAGCTGACGTCCACGCGGTCGCCGTACTGGTGCATCGCCGTGGTCGTCGTGCTCGCGATCGCCGTCGCCGCGCTCACCGGGGCGACCTCGACGGCGCCGCTTGGACCGTCGCCGGGCGAGTCCGCATGGACCGCGCTGATCGGACTGAACGCCTTCGGCGTGCTGGTGCTGATGATCATGGCCGTGCTCGCGGTGACCAGTGAATACCGTTTCGGCACCATCCGGACCACCTTCCAGGCGATCCCGAAACGATCCACCGTCCTGCTCGCCAAGGCCGGTGTGTTCGGTGCGCTCGCCGTGGCGGTCACGCTGGTGCTCGCGGTGGTGGGCATCTTCTTGGTGCGCGGTCTCGCCGGTTCGTCGAGCGGCATCGAGCTCGGCGACCCCGGCGTGGTGCGCCAGATCTGGGGCACCCCCGTGATCGCCGCGCTCTATGTGCTGATCGGACTCGGTGTGGGCGCCATCGTCCGGCACACGGCCGGCGCGATCGTGATCGTGCTGATCTGGAATCTTGCCCTCGAGTCGATCCTGTCCATCCTCCCCAAGGTGGGCGAGCACATCGCGCCGTTCCTGCCGTTCGCCAACGGTTCCCGCTTCCTGAACGAGGGAGCCGGTGACACCCAATACCACTGGAACGTCTACGGATCGCTGATCTACTTCGCCGTCTTCGCGGTCATCATCTTCGTGATCGGGATCGTGATGACCGAGCGCCGTGACGCATAGGGGTCGAATCGCGGTGTTGTCGACCGGGCAATGAGACTAAAATCCCCACATGTCCTCGAACTGGCCTCTGGTCGAGCGCGAGAAAGAGTTCCGCATCATCGAATCCGCGCTGCGCGGTGAGACGGCTGCGTGCGGTGTCGTGCTCACCGGCGATTCGGGGGTCGGCAAGACGACCCTGGCGCGTCACGTCACGGCTGCGCTCGACGGCGGCGTGCGGTGGGTCGCGGGTACCGAGTCGGCCAGGAGCATCCCGCTCGGGGTGTTCGCACACCTGGTGGGACCGGCCACGACCAGCGATCCGGTGACCTATCTGGCTGCGGCGCGCGAATCGCTGCTCGCCGACGGGAACGTCGTGATCGGCGTGGACGACGCCCACCTCCTCGACGAGTTGTCCGCGACGCTGCTGCATCAGCTGGCCATCGATCGCGCGGTGCACATCGTCGCGACGGTCCGCAGTGGCGAGTCGGTGCCGGATGCGGTGACCTCGCTGTGGAAAGACAATCACCTCACACGGATCACGTTGTCGCCGTTCACCAAACAGCAGAGCGTGGAGCTCATCGAGTCGGTGTTGGGCGGACAACTGGAGGGACTCTCGGCCGACCTGATGTGGGAGGCGTCGGGTGGTAACGCGCTGTTCCTCCGGCATCTCGTGGAAGGCGCGCGACAGGCCGACACACTTCGTCAGGTGAACGGTGTGTGGCAGCTGCGGGGACGGGCCGCGATCACCTCGGAACTGGCGTCGCTGTTGGAGAGCCGCATCGAACAGCTCGATGACGCGGTGCTGAATGTGCTGAAGTACCTCGCCCTCTGCGAACCGCTCGACATCGAGATCCTCTCCGAGCTGGCAGGCGAAGAGGCGGTCGAGGAGGCTGAGATCGCCGGCCTGGTCCGCATCTCCCGTGATGGCCGCAGCCTGCAGGTTCGCTACAACCATCCATTGTTCGGCGAGGTCATTCGGCACCGGCTCGGGCTGGCATCGTCACGACGATTGCGTGGGCGTCTGGTCAAGGCCCTCCGCGCGAGGGGTGCGGAGACGCCCACGGAACGCATCCGTCTCGCCGACCTCGCCTTGGAGAGTGACGTCGGCGTCGATGCGGACCTGATGAGCGCGGCCGCGCGCGACGCCCTCGGATTCGCCAACGCCCCGCTCGGTGAGCGGTTCGCACGCGCCGCTGCCGCCGAGGGGAAGGGAGGCGTCGGGGCGGCCGAACCGTTGGCACGGGCGCTGATGTGGCAGGGATACGCGGAAGAGGCGGAAAACGTGCTGGCCGTGTTTCGCCCCGAGGAGCTCAGCGAGTTGGAGCTGGTGCTCTGGGGCGGAATGCGATTCGGCAATCTCTTCTGGGCGCTCGGTGATGCCGAGCGTGCCGATCCGGTGCTGGACATGTTGCGCGAGAAGGTGACCGACCCCAACCTGTCGCTGGTGGTCAAGGGATACGCCGCTGCGCGTGCGGCGTTCGGAAATCGAGTCGACGATGCGATCGCATTGTCCGACGAAGTCCTCGGTTCGCCGAACCCATCTCCGTGGGCGGTGGAGTGGGCGGTCTTCGGCGGGGGCCTGTCGCGAGCGCTGTCGGGTCGCGGCGACGAGGTCGCCGAACTCGCCGCCCGGGCGCGTATCGCGGAGACCACAACCGACGGATTGCTCAGGTTCCCAACCGGTTTGGGTGAGATCCTGGCTCTGACGCTCACGGGCCGGCTCGACGAGGCGGACGTCCGGGCGCAGCGGTACGTCGCGTTCTCGAATGTCGGCCAATATCTGGGCTGGGGGATGGCGGGCATCCTGGTGTCGGTGGTCGAACTGGCGCGCGGCGACAGCTCGGCGGTGATCCGGCGTATGGACCAGACCCTGGCGACGCTCGACAGCGGCCGGGCCGCCGAATCCTGGAACTATCCGGCGCAGTTCTATCTGGTCCAGGCGCTCAGCGCGGCCGGGCGTACCGAGCGGGCCGAACGCGCATTGCGTAAGGCGCAGGACCGATTCGGCAGGCACATCGCGGTGTTCGGACCGATGCTCGCGATCGCGAAGTCGTGGCAGGAGGCGGCCGCGGGCACGGTGTCGGTGGCGGCGAAGACGGCGGGCGAGGCGGCCGGCGAAGCGCGGGAGTCCGGGCAATACGCGATCGAGGCCGAAGCGCTCCACTCGGCGGCCCGTTTCGGCGATTCCTCGGGTGCGCAACGCCTGCGGGAGCTGGCCGGCCGGATCGACGGGCCGCTCGCGGAGCTCTACGCGCGACACGCAGAGGCACTGGCAGCCGGCGACGCCGTCGAACTCGATCTCTGCGCAACCGAACTCGAACAGCTCGGAGTCCGGCTGTCGGCGGCCGACGCGGCCGCCCAGGCGAGTGTCCTGCACGAGGCTGCGGGCCACCGGGCGGCGACCGTCGCCGCGGCGGCGGTCGCCAATCGCCTCGCCGCGGAATGTGGCGGTCTGCGGACGCCGGCGCTGGTCGAGGCGGCGCAGCCGCTTCCGTTGACCACCCGTGAGCGCGAGATCGCCAATCTGGTGGCCGCGGGACTGTCCAACAAGGAGATCGCCGGACGCCTGACGGTGTCAGTGCGGACGGTCGAGGGCCACATCTATCGGGCCTGCACGAAACTCGACGTCGCCGACCGTTCCGAGATCGCCACCCTGCTGCTCAAGGCGAATGCGGGTACTGCCTGAGCACGGTCTGGACCCTGTCTGGTCGAACCAGTCATGGGTGGGTCGATCTGGGGCCACAATGAGCGCAACCGGTCCGGATCGTCGGGGTCGGGAGGCGTGAGAGGTGGTGTGTCGTGGGCGACTCGTTGGTGCTCGCGGAGGTGCGCACGGAATGTGAGCTGCAGGCGGTGCGGGAGTGGGCCGCGACCACCCATCCCGACGCCCCGGTGCGGGCACTGCGTGAGGTGGCCGCCGACGATCTGGAACCCGACACCGAGTTGATCCCCGCACGTGCTGTCTGGCTGCCCGCGGTGCGGCAGGGGGAGCGTCGGGTCTCGTTGGCGGACGTGCTGGTCCTGTCCAATCCCCGACGACCCATGGCGATACGGCAGAAGGCGATCAGGAATCGGCGACCCGATCGGCTGCGCGTGGTGCAGGGGGAACCGGCCACGGTGGCCGACCTGCGTGAGCGCTACGCCAACGAGTTCGCCGAAGGGGAACCGTTCACCGCATTCGTGTCCGTGCAGGCGTCGCTGTCGGCGGAGCGTGCCGAGCGTCAGATCGTCGGTGACCGGTACAAGGTGCCGAGGCTGGTCGCCGAACAGATCAGCTCGTCGGCGCGGTTCCAGGCCAAGGCGGCCAAGCTCGCCGCCGAACTCGGTCGCCCGGCCGCGGTGGTGGTGCAGGAGGCGACCGACAAGATGTCGAACTTCGTCGCCACCCAGAGCCGTCTGATGGACGACGTCTTCTCCTCGGTCTTCAGCAACCTGCACGAACGGACCTGGACCGTGTCGGTCGACCTCGACACGCTGAACCGCCTGCGCACCCTCAACAGGTCACACGGCCTGGTGTTCCTGCCGTCGCACCGCTCCTACGTCGATCCGCTGGTGCTCGCCGAGGTCCTGCGTGGTCACGACTTCCCGCCGAATCTCGTTCTGGGGGGCAACAATCTGTCGTTCTGGCCCGTCGGGCCCATCGCCCGCCGGGCCGGGATGATCTTCATCCGCCGCAAATTCGGCGGCGATCCCGTCTACAAGTTCGCGATGCGGTCCTATCTGTCGTTCATCGTGGAGAAACGGTTCAACCTCGAGTGGTACATCGAAGGGGGCCGCAGCCGGACCGGCAAGCTGCGCAAGCCGATGCTCGGTCTGCTCGCCTACGTCGTCGACGCGGTCGAGCAACTCGAGGATTCCGACGTGATGGTGGTGCCGACCTCGATTGTCTACGACCAGCTGCACGAGATCGGCGCGATGGCGGCCGAATCCGCGGGCGGCACCAAGAAGCCGGAGGGCATCACCTGGCTGCTGAAGTACGCGAAGGCCCAGCGAAGCTACCTCGGGGAGGCGCGCGTTCGCTTCGGAGAACCGTTCTCGCTGCGGCAGGCGCTGCGCGAGGCCGGCGAGGGGCGGGCCAGACTGGACAAGGTCGCGTTCAAGGTGATGGACGAGATCAATGCCGCCACACCGATCTCGGCGACATCGCTCGCCGGCTTCGCGATCCTCGGTGCGCGCGATCGCGCGTACACCGCGGCGGAGATCGAGGCGATCCTCGCGCCGCTGCTCGACTACATCGATCGACGGGAGCTGCCCGGACCCGATCCCGCGTTGTGCCGCGGTGTCGGATTGCGGCGCACCTTGCGGGAGCTCACCGACGCGGGCGTGTTGACCACCTATGACGGCGGCACCGACACGGTCTGGTCGATCGCCCCCGACAACCACGCCGTCGCGGCCTACTACCGGAACGGGGCGCTGCACCATTTCGTCGATCGTGCGATCGTCGAACTGGGATTGCTGGCCACCGCCGACGGCGAGCTGGTGGTCGGCGAGGGTGGGTTGCTGCCGGCCGCCCAGCAGGAGGCATTGCGGATCCGGGATCTGCTGAAGTTCGAGTTCTTCTTCCCGACCAAGGACGTCTTCCTGCACCGGCTCGGCGTCGAGCTCGATCTGCTCGCCCCTGGGTGGCGCGAGGTGTCGCCGAGCCCCGAATGGACCGATCGGGTGCTGCACGACCATGCCGGCACGCTGTTCGCACGCCGCACCCTGCAGCCGTTCTTCGACGCCCAGCTGGTGGTGGCCGAACGGCTCGTCTGCCTGGGCGACGGCTCGCTCGGAAAGGATCAGGTGCTCGCCGACTGCCTCGGCCTGGGCAGGCAACTGTCGTTGCAGGGCATCGTGCGCAGCAAGGACTCGGTCTCGACGGAGCTCTACGACGCGGCCTATCAGCTGGCCGAGAACCGGGGACTCGTTCCGGACGACGGCGTCGGTCGCGGTGACACCGATCTCGCGACCGCTCGGCAGAAGTGGCTCGACGAGGTGCGCTCGATGCGCGAACGGTTGCGGCGAATCGCCTGGATCGAGGCCGAGCAGGCGGGATTGCTCGCATGAGTACGGTCGCGGACCGACTGCGCGAGATCCGGTCGGCGCCCACCGGGAAGAAGGTCGGGGCGTTCTTCGACTACGACGGCACCCTCATCGAGGGCTTCTCCGCGAGCGCGATCACGCGGGCCCGGGTGAAGAGTCTCGAGTTCGGTCTCGGCGAACTCGGCAGCTTCCTGCTGATCGCGCTGCGTGGGGTGAAGTCCGAGCAGGATTACGCCGAAGTGCTGGAGGCGACCAGACCGACCTTCGCCGGCAAGACCTATGCCGAGATGGTCGCGTTCGGCGACGATCTGTTCAGACACGAGACCGCGTCGCATCTGCGTCCGCAGATGTGGCAGCTGCTGCGGGCGCATCGCGAGATGGGCCATCGGATCGTCATCGCGTCGTCGGCCACGCGATTCCAGATCGAGCCCATCGCCCGCGAGATCGAGGCCGACCACGCACTCGCGACCGACGTCGAGGTGATCGACGGGATCGTCACCGGTGAGATTCTCGGGCGACCGCTGTGGGGTCCGGGCAAGGCCGCCGCGGTGCGGGCGCTGGCGCGCGAACACGAGATGGACCTCGACGCGTCGTTCGCCTACAGCGACGGAAACGAGGACATCCCCTACCTGGAGTCGGTCGGACATCCGGCGGCGGTCTCACCCCGGTATGGCCTGCGCGCGGAGGCCCAGGCGCGGGGCTGGCCGATCCTCGATCTGCGCAACCCGAGCTACAACCGGCTGGCGATGGCGGCGCGGACCGGCGCGTTCTACGGCTCCTTCATCGGGTCGGCGGTGCTCGGGGCCGCCGGTGGACTCGTTCGCCGGGATCCGAGCGTGCTCGTGGAGTCGGCCATCCCGGCCGGGAACGATCTCGGGCTGCGCATCGCGGGCGTCGGCGTGCGCGTTCTCGACGGCGCCGAGTACCTGACGTCGAACCGCCCATGCGTGTTCGTGTTCAACCATCAGTCCAAACTCGACCTGCCCGTGATCATCCATCTGGTCCGCCGCGACGCGACCGGCGTCGCCAAGAAGGAGGTCAAGCGGGTGCCGGTGCTAGGGCAGATCCTGGACGCGGCAGGCCTGGTCTTCATCGACCGGGCCGATGCGGGCAAGGCGATCGAGCAGATGCAGCCCGCGGTCCGCAAGCTCCGCGACGAGGGTGTGTCGCTGGTGGTCGCGCCGGAGGGCACCCGGTCGTCGACACCGCGGATCGGGCCGTTCAAGAAGGGGCCGTTTCACATCGCGATGCAGGCAGGCGTACCGGTGGTGCCCGTGGTGCTCCGCAACACCGGTGAATTGATGTGGCGTGGTTCGCAATTGATCAAACCCGGCACGGTGGAGGTCAAGGTGTTGCCGCCGGTCGACACGTCGCAGTGGCGGCCGGAGGACGCCGGGAAGCATGCCGACGAGGTCCGGCAGATGTTCGTCAGCGCACTGGCCGACTGGCCGGTCGAATCGTTTGAGGACGGCCGGATGACCCGAGCGACGGGGGTGTGGGAGTGAGCAGCACCGACCAGCCACTGGACTGGGCCAACGAGCCGCACATGAGCCCGGTCGATGCCCTGATGTGGCGAGGTGACACCGATCGTCGGCTGCGCGGCACCATCAGCATGCTGGAAATCTATGATTGCGTGCCGGATTGGGATCGGTTGCTCGCCGCACATGAGTGGGGCAGTCGGATGGCACCGCGTTTCCGGCAGCGCGTCGTCGACTCCCCGTTCGGCACCGGCACCCCGAGTTGGGCGGTGGATCCCGACTTCGACCTGCACTACCACCTCCGACGGATCCGCCTCGCCGGCGACGGCTCGATGCGCGAACTCCTCTCGGCCTGTGAGCAACTCGCGATGACCGCACTCGACCCGGCCCGCCCGCCGTGGGAGGGCACTCTGATCGAAGGTCTTCCCGACGGTCGGTCAGCGTACTTCCTCAAGGCCCATCATGCTCTCACCGACGGTCTGGGGGCGATTCTCGGTCTGGCGCAGCTGCATTCGACGTCGCGCGATCCGATCCCCGGCAAGCCGCAGCCGCCCAGCCCCGAGCCGGTGAACATCTCGGCGCTCGACGTGGTCGGGCGCCAGCTCGGCGAGGAGGTAGAACGACTCCCGCATCGGGTCGACAGCGCTGTGCGTGGGTTGCGTGCGCTGACCCGACCGAGGAAGGCGCTGAGCGACGTCCTGCGGTACGGACGATCGGTGCCGCGGGTGGCCGGCCTGGTGTCTCCGCCGGGCTCACCGCTGCTCGCTGCGCGGAGTATCTCGTGGAGATTCAGTGCCTTCGAGGTCCCGTTCGCCGACCTGAAGGCTGCCGGCGTCACCGCCCGGGCCTCGGTCAACGACGTCTATCTCGCCGGGCTGATCGGCGGTTTCCGGTTCTATCACGAGAAACTCGGGCAGCCGGTCGACGCGATCCCGGTGGCCATCCCGATCTCCGTACGCCGACCCGAGGATCCGGCCGGCGGGAACCGGATCGCGGTCGGACGCATGGCCGGTCCCGTCGGCATCGCCGATCCGTTCGAGCGGGTGCTCACCATCCGCGAACAGGTTCGTGCCGCGCGGACCGAACCCGCCGTGGACATCTTCAACACCCTCGGCTCGGTGCTGGCCTGGCTGCCGGGCCAGGTTCTCGCTCAGTTCAGTGGTGCGACAACGCAAAACGACCTGCAGGCCAGCAACGTGCCGGGAATCCCCTGGGACACCTACGTTGCCGGGGCGAAGGTGGAACGCATGTTCCCGTTCGGGCCGCTGCCCGGGTGCGCGGTGATGGCCACCATGATCACCCACAACGGCACCGCCTGCCTGGGGCTGAACCACGATGCCGCCTCGATCACCGATCCGGAACTCTTCGCCGACTGCCTCGTCGCCGGATTCGACGAGGTTCTGGCCCTTGGCGCCGAAACAGGCTCGGGTGCAGCAGGCTTGATGCGGCGCGTCATCTGAGCCGGAGGCAGCGCGTGACCTCATCGTCGCCGACCTGCTGGAAGTCGCGATACGACAACCCGACGGCGTGGAAGGGCTCCGGTGAGCTCACACAGACCACGGCGTCGACGGCCGGGTCGGCGGTGAAGCGCCGGATCGCGTCGTCGGGTGCCGTCGGCACGGCGATGACGACGGCGGCGGCGCCTGCTGCACCCACGGCACGCAGCGCCACCGCCATCGTCGATCCGGTCGCCATCCCGTCATCGACGAGGATCACCGTGCGACCCTCGACGGCTACTGGTTCGGCACCTCCCCGGTAGCGATGCTCACGGTCGGTGCGGATGGCCTCCTCGCGGTCGACCACCTCCTGGAACTGTTCGGGTGAGACACCGAGCCGGCGGGGTACATCGTCGTTGACCACGACCTGCCCGGCCGCCAGGGCGCCCATCGCGAACTCGGGCTGACCGGGTGCCCCGAGTTTGCGGACCACGAGCGCGTCGAGTGAGGCACCGAGGGCATCGGCCACCACCCGGGCCACCGGCACACCGCCGCGCGCCAGACCCAGCACGACGAGGTGGTCGGGCGTGGAGCCCGCACTCGAATCGGAGGGGATCGGCACGGAGGGGATCGACACGGAGGGGATCGACAGCGTCGGAATCGGCGCGCTACGAAGTTGCTCGACCAGAGCCCGGCCGGCTGCCTGCCGATCGGCGAAGACCTCTGCGCGCCGCGACATCAGTCGATCCGGATCGCGGGGCCGACGTCGAGAGCGAAGCTCGGCACGTCGTCGAGGCTCATCTTGGCCTCGTAGGTGCGGTCGTAGCCGGTCCCGCAGATCCGCCAGCCCTCGTCGGTGCGGCGGTAGCGGTCCTCGTAGAACGCGGCACCGATGAGCATGAACTTGAAATCCGGGACGATGACCCGGTCCTGCAGGTACCAGCGTCCGGTGGCCGTGTCGCCCTCCACGTCGATCTCGGGATGTGCGACGCGGTGCTCGGTGATCACCCCGGGGCCGACCGAGTTGCGCATGAAGCCGACCAGTTCGTCGCGGGTGGTGAACTTGAGGCTGCTGCCGTAGTCGCCGGTGACATCGGCTGTGAGGGTTCTTTCGAACACCTCCCAGTCCTTGGTGTCCAGTGCACGGAGGTAGCGGTATTTGAGCTGCTTGATCGCGTCGAGATCGTCCATGGTTCAACATCTACCCGACTTGCCGCCCAAGACCTACTGAATCAGTTGACAGCGGCAACCGGTGGCCGCAAGTGTGGACCGATGACCTCGATCGCCGATGACACCGCCCACCAGACCGCCCGCAAGGCCTACGAGAGCATCGAGCCGTTTCACGTGCTCGCCTACTTCAACCACGGCCTGCGCGCGGCGCAGGAGGACACCGGCCTCGACGGCCATGGCTTCTACGTCGGTGCTCGCGGCGCCCCGATGGGGGAGTGCCACGCGTCGATCGTGACGTCGTCGTTCTACAACTTCGCGTCCGACCTCATCGCCACGAGTTGGGATGCCGCCCGGGCGGTCGGGCTGGAGAAGGTCGCGGCGCGGCGCGTGCAGATGCTGGATGAGCAGCTGCGCGCGATCCTGGGCGAGCGGGTCGGCGACGCCGAGATCGTCGAGCTGACACACCGCTATCGGGAACTGGCCGACGATCTGCCCTTCGGGGGTCGTCCGCTGGCGTCGGCCTGGGCCTCGGCCACCCCGCCCGACGAGCCGCATGTCGCGCTGTGGCACGCCATCGCCGTTCTCCGGGAATGGCGCGGCGACAACCACGTCGCGGTGCTGGTCAACCACGACCTCGATGCCCTGGACGCGGTGATCTTCCACGAGGCCGAGCTGCCGGACCCGACGGTCCGTCGGCGGACTCTCGGCCGCAAGCTCATCCAGCTGACTCGCGGGTGGTCGGACGATGACTGGGATGCCTCGGTGGACCGGCTGATCGGCCGTGGAATGGCGACCCGGGCGGAATCGGGCGAGCGACTGACCGATGCCGGCCTGGACGTCTATCGCGCGATCGAGGCCGAGACCGATGCCATCACGGCCCAGGCCTGGGCGAAGCCCGGGGTCGATGAACTCCTGGAACGCACGCGGCCGTACGTGAAGGCCGTGATCGACGCGGGAGTGTTGCCGGGGACCCGCAAGAAGGACTGACGCTGGAACGGCTCAGCGCTGCGCGTCCTCCGACGGCCCCTCGGAGTCGTCGGAGGAGCGGCTGCGGCGGATCGACCGCGATGACGACGACCATCCGAACAGATCCGACCCGTAGAACCCGGTGTCGATCTCCCCGGTGTCGGCACCGGACGAGTCGACGCGGCCACGCCGCCATCCGCCCTTCAGCGGTGGCGCCTCGCCGAAGTGATCTGGGTCGCCGGAGCCGTACCAGGCGACGAGTACCGCTCCGATGACGGCGCCGATGAAGCCGACGATGGCCAGCCACCCGAGTCCGGGCTTGGCCGTGTCGTTGAGGAACAGCACGCCGACGAGGCTGGGACCGGCCGTCTCGCCGACGACCAGCACTGCCGTCACCCCGTTCACCGCGCCCACCTGCAGAGCGACCGTCTGGACGAAGAAGCCGACGGCACCGGCTACCGCGATGGTCCAGGCGGCCGGGTCGGTGAGCAGGGTGACGAGATGGAACGGCGCGACGCCGTCGAGGACGCGGACCGCGATCGCGATCATGCCGAACAGCAGCCCCGCGGTGGCGCCTCCGACGATGGCTGCGTGCTTGCCCAGCCGGTACACGCCGAACAGGGCGATCGCGCAGAGTCCCAGGGTCGCGACGAACAGTTCCCAATGGAAGACGGCGCTCTCGCCGCCGCCGGTGTGGTGCTCGGCGGACATGCCGAGCAGGCACAGCGACAGCACGACCAGCCAGATGGCGATCCAGTCGCGGGTGTGCAGCGCGATGTTGAGCATGATGGTGCCGAGCAGGGCGGTGATCACAAGATTTGCCGACACGATGGTCTGCGAGAGGAACAGCGGGAGGAAGCGCGCGGCCAGCGCGCCGCCGGCGAATCCGATCACCACCATCATCGTGCCGAGAATGAAGGAAGGATCCACGAAGGTCGACATGGTGGACTGCAGCGAGGGGCCGCCGGCCGCGTTGGTCTGGTTCTCCTCGGTGCCCTCGTCGCGGGCCGCCGTCGCCACCCGACGCGCACCCAGCGCGCGTAGTACCGTGGACATCCCGTAGGCGACGGCGGCGAGGCAAGCGGCGATGATGCCGATCACGAACATCAGAAAACCCCGCCTCTCTCGCCTGTCTGTTCGGGTCAACCCGGCGTAACAGCATTCTGCAACGCTTTCGGGCGACCGACTATTCCTTTTTCGGCAGGTCACCTGCGGGCCGATGGATCACCCTATCGGCCCTCTCCTAGACTCGACCCGGTGGGCACTGTGGGGACTTCCGGACAAAAGCATGTACTGATCACCTTCGGGAGGTCGTTCCTGACCCTCGAGCTGACCCGCCTGATGTCCGCAGCCGGGCATCGGGTGACCATCGTCGACAGCATCCCGGTGGGCGTGAGCAGGTTCTCCCATGGGGCCGACGCCTTTCATCGGGTCCCGGCGCCCAAGTTCGAGCCGCGGGCGTATTGCCACGCGCTCGCGCAGATCGTCGTCGACGAAAAGGTCGACATGGTCATCCCGATCCACGAGGAGACCGACATCCTCTCGATGATGGTCGACATCTTCCCGCCCGAATGCGAATTGTTCCTGTCCGATTTCGAGACCGAGAACAGCCTCCACAACAAATTCGAATTCCAGGAGCTCCTCGTCGCCCGTGGGATTCCGGCGCTGAAATATGCGCAGGTTCGCAGTCCCGACGACATCGCGGCCCTCGATTTCGACGCACCGTTCGCCCTCAAGGAGTGTTACTCGCGGGGGTCGCAGAAGGTCCACAAGGTCACTCCGGGCGACCCGATGGACTGGGTCGAGTTCGATCCGATCAACCCGTGGCTGGCGCAGGAATGGCTCTCCGGGACGAACTACTGCACCTACTCGATCTGCCGTGACGGCCAGATCAATGCCCATGCCACCTATCCGGTGGATTACGCGATCGGCGGGAGTTCGTGCCTGAACTTCAAGTCGGTGCAGCATGACGGGATCTTCGAATGGATCTCGAAGTTCGTGCGGGACATGAACTTCACCGGTCAGGTCGGGTTCGATTTCATCGAGGATCCGGAACGCGGGCTGTTCTGCATCGAGTGCAACCCGCGGGCGACGAGCGGCATCATGATGTTCGGTCCGGAGGACGGCGTCGACCGTGCATTCTTCGGGACCAATGATGAGATCATCACTCCCGGAACCGATGTCGACAAGATGATCGGTTTGGGCATGCTGCTCTACGGGTGGCGAAAGGACTCGCGCCGGGGGCGCAGCATGCGCGAATTCCTCCGCGCCTTCCGGTCGTCGAGCGACGTGATCAGTCACCCGGGTGACCAGCGGCCCGCGCTCCTCCTGCCGTTCGCCTACCTCGGCATCCTGCGCAGTTGCTACAAGTACAAGGTCGGGCTCGCCGAGGGATTCATGCACGACCACGAGTGGGACGGTCTGCGGATCTCGGAGTGAGACCCCATCATCTCGCCGACAGCAACCGGAATCCCGCCGACGGCAACCGAAATCCCGCCGAGAGCAACCGGAATCCCGCCGACAGCACCGCTCAGGTGCGGACTCGGTGCCCGCGCACGTAGACTTCCGCGATCGCGGGTTCTCGTAATCCCATCAAGAGCGCGAACAGGGTCTGATCGCGGGCGGTGACCTCGTCGTCGGCCCGGATGCCCTGGCGCAGCATCGATTCCAGAGGCGTCCACCGCTCGGGTCGGATGACCAGGAAATCCGCCTCCTTGCCGACGTCGAAGTTCCCGAAGCGGTTCTCCATGTCGAGGGCTCGTGCACCGGCCAGCGTTGCGGTGAACAACATCTCGGCCGGGTGCATCGCCACACTCTCCGCACCCGGCTCGCTGAGATGAACCTTGAAGGCGTCGGACAGCACCCGCGAGATCAACCATTCGTCTCCGGCGCCGACGTCGGTCCCGGCAGCGATCGTGATCCCGGCGGCGACGGTCCGTTTCCACGGCATGGTGCCCGAACCGAGGAACAGCTGGGACACCGGGCAGTGTGCGATCGACGTCCCGGTCTCGGCCATCCGCGTGAGCTCGTCGTCGGTGCAGTGCACGGCGTGCGCCAGCACGGTCCGACGGCCGAGCAGGCCTTTCCCGCCGACCCGACTGCCGGGCAGAAACCGGCCGTCGTAGGTGTCGAGGTAGGAGTCGACCCCGTAACTGCGCTTCACCAGGTCGATCTCGCCGTCGCCGGGGCGATTGTTCTCGTTGAGATGGGTGTGCACGTAGACCCCACGCTCGCGCACCTCGCTGTAGAGCTCGCCGAGCCCGGCCAGGGTGTCCGCGCTGACCGACAGTGAGAATCTCGGCACGATCGCCACGTGAAGCAGTGCCGAGGAGACGTCGCCGGAATCGGCTGCGTGCCAGCGGTTGATCTCGTCGGCCGTGAGGTCGATCGCCTGCTGCTCGGTGGTGAGCAGCGGACTCGCCGACGGGCCGCCCGTGGTCTGGATGCCACGGCCACTGACCAGGCGGAGACCGGCTCGCCGAGTCTCGTCGAACAGCGCGTCCTGGGCATGCGGAAACGCCGAACCGAACACCATGGCCGCGGTGGTCCCGACCGCGATCCGGCGGGCGGTGAAATCCCGTGCGATCTGCTGGGCGAAACCGGGATCGGCCAGGCGGGCCT
Organism: Gordonia sp. DT218; assembly: GCF_049847105.1. Taxonomy (NCBI): domain Bacteria; kingdom Bacillati; phylum Actinomycetota; class Actinomycetes; order Mycobacteriales; family Gordoniaceae; genus Gordonia; species Gordonia sp. DT218. Next base: position 122,324 of record NZ_JBNCNS010000003.1, read on the forward strand.
CGGCCGGGAAGATGCACGTCTCCAGCCACTCCAGTAACTGTCCGCCGCCGTAGGCATCCACCGAGTAGGTCTGCGGGAAGTGGATGTGGGCGTCGACGAATCCGGGGATGAGGTACCCGTCGCCGTGGTCGTGAATGCGCTCGGCGGACCCCGGGGTGCGCGCGGCAGGCCGGCCGTCGCGCGGGCCGCAGTAGACGATGGTGCCGGCGCCGTCCAGGACCAGTGCGCCGTCTGGGATCCAGGCGAGGGCGTCAGGTGCCTCGGTCACCGCCGGACGGCCGGCCACGTGGAAGATCTGGCCGAGATGGGTCGTGGTCACCCGAACACGAAAGCACAGCCCGAGGCTGTCGGCCGGATGAGAGTGTCACTCCGGTGCGGCATCGACCCACCGCTTGGCCTCCGCATAGGCGGCGTCGACGGATTCGAACACTCGGTCGGTGGCCTCGAAGATGTTGTCGCGGCCGATGGCATCGACGAGACCTGCGCTCTCGATGCCCTTCATCAGCGGCGGCCGCACGCCCGCGAGCATGAATCTGCCGCCTTTGGCCCGTAGTTCGTCGGCGTGGGCGCGCAACAGTTTCTGCAACGTCGACGACGGGACGTCGGGCAGAGTGCGCACGCTGAGGATCAGCGCGCTGCGGCCGTTGTCGTCGCCGATGGTCGGCCAGGTCTCGGCGATGCGCGGGACCTCGGCGAACAGCGCGACACCCGAATAGTCCAGGACGGTGATGCCCTCGGCCGGCAGGGTCTGCGGTGTGTCGACCACCCGCCAGCCGCCCTCGTCGGGGACGAGAGCAACCAACCGCGCTGCGCGCGCAGCCTGTACGCAGTAGAGGATCAGCGAGATCGCCGCGCCCACGAGGATGGCGTCCTGCAGGGGGATCTGGGTGGTGGCGATGAACGTGACGATCAAGGCGACGGCGCTCAACCTGGCGGTGCGGAACACCAGCACGATGTCGGACCACCGGCCCTGGATGAGTTCGAAGCCGATGACGAACAGAAGTCCGCCGATGACCGCCATCGGGATGATCTGCGCGGCAGAGCCGGCGATCAGGACGAGCAGGATCAGCCAGATGCCGGCGAACATCCCCGCCCACCGCGTCTGGGCGCCCGCCGACACCGCGACGCCGGTGCGCGACAGCGAGCCGCCGGTGGGCAGCGACCCGAAGAAACCGCCGATCAGGTTGGCCGCGCCCTGCGCGGAGAAGTCACCGGAGGCACTCGGCCGCGATTTGTCGGGGTTGGGGACGGCCGCCGAGATTCCGGCCGCCTGCGCCAGCGCCACCAGGGCGATGGCGAAAGCGCCGAGCAGCAGATCCGGGAACGCCGAGAGATCTGGGACGGTGAACGGCGGGAGGCTGTTCGGCACCTCGGCGATGTCACCGACGGTCTCGACATCGGTCCCGATGACGGCGGTGACGGCGGTGACCACCACCAAGGCGATCAGGGTGGAATAGGACTCGAGCGGTTTGATGAAGCGGAACACCGCCCAGACGGCGACCGTGGCGAGTGCGACGAGCACCGCGTGTGACGACCATTGGGAGATGTGCGCGAAGGCATCGACGAACTTCATCACCGTGTTGTGGGCATCGGGTTTGTAGCCGGTGACATCCTTTATCACGCCTGCGACGATCTGAACGGCGATACCCACAGTGAAGCCGGTCATCACCGCACCCGAGACGAAGTCCATGATCGCGCCGATGCGGAGCAGGCCGAACAGAAGCATCACCGCACCGACGGCCACCGTCAGCATCGCGATGTTCCCGATGTCGTGGGGGTCGAGGCCTGCCTGCGAGAGCACGCTCTGCGCGGAGAGTGCGATCGCACTGGTCAGCGTCGTCACCATGAGCACGGTGCGAGAGAAGACGGAACCGACCAGGGTCGAGACCATCCCCGAGTAGAGGCCACTGACCGGGTTGAAGCCACCGATGCTGGCGTAGGCCATCCCCTCGGGGATAGAGAACAACGCGGTCACGAGCCCGGAGATCGCGTCTGCAGGACGCGGGCGCGAGATTCGGATGGTGGGACGTCGGAACCGGTTCACGACAGACACTCGATCAGCCTAGGCGTCCGAACGCACGTCCACGCACCCAACGACCGCGATTTCCCCAGAACTTCACGACGTTCGAGTAGGCGAGCACGTTGGCCGCAGTTCTGGGATACGGTCACCGAGACGACTGTCGCCGTGCACGACCGAGGAGGTTCTGTGGGATCGGTATTGGGTGATCTGCTGCCACTGGCGGTCGGGGTGGCCATCTCACCGATCCCCATCATCGGCGCGATCCTGATGCTGCTCGGCAAGCACGCCCGGACGACGAGCATCGGGTTCGCGATCGGATGGTTGGCCGGGATCGTCATCGCCACCACGATTTTCGTGTTCGTCGGTGGTGCGGCCGGAGACTCCGATTCGAAGACCGGTGCCTGGATCAAGCTCGCGCTGGGGGTGCTGCTGCTCGCCGAGGGAATCCGCGAGTGGCGGGCGCGCGGCGCCGAACACTCGACGCCCAAGTGGATGGCGGCCATCGACGAGATGAAACCGTTCACCGCGCTGGGTCTCGGATTCGCCCTCTCCGCGATCAATCCGAAGAACCTGATGATGTGTATTGCCGCGGGTGTGACGATCGGTGGCGCAGCCCTGTCCACCGGCTCGAACATCGTGGCGGTGGTGGTGTTCTCGCTACTGGCCGCGACGACGGTGGTGATTCCCGTTCTCGCGTATCAGGTGGCGGCCGAGCGTTTGCGGGATCCGTTGGACCGGCTCAAGGCCTGGCTGCAGGAGAACAACAAGACCGTCATGGCGACGCTGATCCTGGTGATCGGGGTCGTGCTGATCGGTAAGGGGATCTCGGGGCTGGGGTAATCATTTCCGGATCCTGATGGACTGCGGGACATGTCGCACAACCGGGATGACCATATCGCCCGTCGGCGACGCGCAACCCCGGTAACGTCACCAAAGCACGCCTTCACTGTCGCAAAGGCACATTTCGCCGGACATTGTTAGGGGTATGAGGTGGTAGCGAAGCGACGTCTGATCGTGGCCGTGCTCGTGGTGGCCGCTGCCGTGACCGCCGCTTTGGCGCGCGCGGATGCCGCCCCGTCGGCGCAGTCGGTGCCTGCTCCCCGCTGGATCATGGTCTCCGGGTCGGTACCCGGTCTGGTGGACGCCGGGCTGCCCCAATCGGAGCTCGACGATCTGAACGATCCGTCAACGCTGCTGTTGGTCCAGCATGTCTACACCAACAGCTATCTGCCGAACGGAACCCCGACCTTCAACTTCCGCAGCACGGCCGACCTGGCGCGTGCACTGAGGGCCGGTGAGATTCCGGATTCGATGCACTGGGTTCTGCTGGATCTGGAGGCGTCGTCGTTGACACCGCCACGTGACCAGCGCGATCCGATCGGCGCGCTGCGTCGTGCCGAGGATGTGGCCCATCGCTACGGCAAGGGCGTGATCTTCGCGCCCGCCATCGATCTGATGAATGTGCTCGAACCCGGGTTGTCGGGGGATGCGCTCTATCAGGCGTTCATCGACCGGTTGGTCACCCCGGGTGCTGCGATCGCCGACGGTTTCGAGATCCAGGCGCAGCGCACGGAGGCGACCGAGTATGCGACCTCGTTCGTCAAGGAAGCCGTACAGGCCGCCTACGCTGCCAATCCCAGTGGTGCTCCGGTATTGGCAGGAGTCAGCACCAACCCCAACGGCCGGCAGGTGACCGCCGACGACATGATCGAGGTCTACAACGCCGCCAAGACCGCCGGTGCCACCGGATACTGGCTCAACATCCCCGGCGGCGGCGCCGAATGCCCGAACTGCGGAGAACCCCAGTACGACGTCGCGGTCGAGTTCCTGAACAAGATCTCCGCGACGCCGACCCCACCGACCGAAACCGGCTTTCCGACCGGGATCCCGACCGAAACGGGCCTGCCGACCGGCCCCGTGCTCCCCACCAACGGACCGTTCGCCAGTTGACGAAGGGCCGGTCGGCGTCGACGCGGACCCGGACGGCAGGCGAGCTCAGCCGACTCGCTCGATGGTCGGCGGGTTCCAGGTGCCGTCGAGAATCTCTTGCTCGGGCCAGTACGCACGGATGTAGAGGGAGAAGTCGTCGGGAGGCGCGGGCAGCCAATTGGTCTTCGGAGCATCCGATGGTGGGTTGGTGCTGACGTAGATCGTGAGAGATCCGTCGTCGCCGTACTCGAGGTCCGGGTTCTTGGTGCCCAGCGAGTACCGGCCGAGGTCGTTCTCGTAGTAGAAATGGTGCTTGTTGTAGAGGGTGAGCGAGAAGAACCCGTTGACCGGCGGCAACTCGCCACCGCCGAATGTGACCGTGTACGAGTGCGTTCCGTCGAGCTGAGTACCGTCGATATCGGTATCGGTGAAGATGTACTTGGTCTCATGCGGTGCGTTCTCGAACATGTTCGAGCGCGCCAGAGCCGTGCGGGTGAGGTAGTCGGTGCCGAATGCCGAATTGTTCTTCGGCGAATACCACTTCTTGCCCGCGGCCGGCCCGTTGAACTCCCACCGCAACAAGGGGGTGATGACCTCGCTCTCGGTCTCACGCGCGGCCTCCAGGAGCGCCTGCTTCACCTCGGGCGAGTTCTCGGCAGCGGCCAGCAGTGCGCGGAACTGCTGATACATCGCCTCCTCGCCGGGGAGCGGCGGAACTGTGTCGAGCACTTCGGGCAGCTGATCGAAGAAGGCATCCGGTTCCACCCACCTGATCTCTGCGCTGCCCGCGGCTTCCGGTACGGGGAAGCTCGGCACCGACGCCCAGTCATAGCTCTGCATCGTCCCGTCGAACCGATCGAGCGGATAGATGTTGACCTGCTTGATCAGTCCTGCGACCGCGGCGCGGTCTTCCGGCGTGTCCTCGATGAACACGCGAGGACAGAAGGCCGCCAGTGCGGTCGGGGAGCGGAAGCTGCCGGTGATCCCGTCGGGCAGTGTGCCTTTCCAGTTCGGTCCGACAACAGCGTAGAAGCCGGGTTTTGTGCCGTACTGTTTGCCCAGTTGCGCAAAGGAATCCGTGCGATGATCCCACGCGGCGGCGACCCAGAATCGATCGCCGAAATCGGGGATCTGGAAAACGGCCGGCTGCTCATCAAGGCTGCCGAAACCGAAGCCGTACAACACATCCTGGTTGGTGCAGGCGACGAATCGCTGAGTGGGGGAGATGTAGTCGGTCATCATGCAGACCCCACCCAACGGCGCGTTCGGCAGTACGCCGCCGCGTAGCCCGGGCTCCGGCACCGACGTCAGTCCGGTGCGGCGGTTGATCATCGACACCATCGGCCAGCCCCAGATGTACGCGAATCGACCCACCGCCTTGATGAACTCACTCGGCATCCGAGAACCAGCAGTGGGTCCGGCAACCTCGTTCGGCATGATTCGTCCTCTCCTTCGTTGTTTGACGGTGGTGTGCCCCACCATAGGACTGATTGGTGGCCGGCGGGTCAGTGAAGTCCTCGAAGTGCTGCTTGCGCAGCGTGCAGGCCGCCCATGCCGTGCACCCCCGCGCCTGGTGGCGTTGCCGATGAGCAGAGGTGGACGCCTGGCACACCGAGTGCGTACGGGTTGGTCGCAACCCGGGGGCGGAAGGCGATCTGTCGCGCGGTGTTCGCACCCGCACTGATGTCACCGCCGACATAGTTGGCGTTGTGTGCCTCCAGCGCTGCGGGGTCACGCGTGGAGGTTGCCACGATCCGATCACGGAAGCCGGGTGCGAAGCGTTCGATCTGTCCGATCACCGCCTCGGTCGCGTCACCGGAGTAGGCGGGCGGCACATGCGCGTAGGCGTAGATCGGATTGATCGAACCGTGTGAGCGTGTCGGGTCGATGAGGTATTGCTGGCCGAGCAGAACGAACGGGCGCTCTGCCATCGTGCCGCGCGCGGTGTCCTTTTCCACCCGCGAGATCTCCTCCGCCGTGCCTCCGAGATGGACGGTGCCCGCGTGCGCGCAGTCGTCGTTGCGCCAGGGGATGTCGCCCTCGATGGCGAAGTCGACCTTGAATGCGGCCGGACCATATTGGTATCTGCCGAGCGCTCGTCGGACGTGGTCGGGCAGCGTGTCCCCGAGAATGCGTAAGGCCCCGGCGGGGGCCGTGTCGAGCATGACGACGTCGGGCCGGCCACCGGTCAGATCCCGGAGCTGGTCCAGGGACGTGACCGCCGTGCCGGTGACGACCTTGCCGCCCAGCGACGCGAGTTCGGCGACCAGCGCATGGGTGATGCTCTCGGTCCCGCCCTCGGCGACCGGCCAGCCGACGGCATGGGCGGCCGCGGTGAGCATCATCCCGACCGAGCTGCTGAGCGGGGTGTCGAGGCGGCCGAAAGCATGGGCGGCGACGCCCATGAAGAGCGCGCGTGCCGGGTCGTCGCGAAACCGTCGAGCGGTCCAGGTGGCCGGCGCCAGGGCGTGCACACCGAACCGGCCCATCACCACCGGGTGCCGCGGCACGTGTGCCAGGGGCTGGAAGACCTCCGCGATGAGCTCGTCGAAATTGCCGGTGGCGCTTGCGAAGAGGCGATGCCACGCACGCCCGTCCGCACCGAGCGACCGCGCGGTGTGACTCCGGTCGCGCCCCGCGAGCCCGGCCCGCCCGTCATCGAGCGGATGTGCGAGATCGATCTCCGGCCACAGCCAGCGCAGGCCGTGGCGCTCGAGTCCCAGCGAAGCGAAGAACGGCGACGCCACCCCGGTCGGGTGGAAGGCGGCACATTCGTCGTGGATCAGTCCCGGCACGGTCAGCTCACCGCTGCGGGTGCCGCCGCCGGGCCGGTCCTGGGCCTCGAACACGGTGACGTCGAGGCCGGCCTGTGCCAGCCGGATGGCGGCAGCGAGCCCGTTGGGTCCGCTGCCCACCACCACCGCGGTCGTCATGCCATCGAACCTTCGCCGGTGTGGTGCCTACCGCCGGTGAGCGTCTCCCGGCGTCGAAAGCCGTCCGCAGTCCATGACACCGCCAGCGGCACCGGGCCATTGGGCAGCCATGGCTGTTCCTTGACGCAGTCACTGACGTTCCAGGAGCCGCGCTCGACGACACCGAGGGCGGCGTCGATCACCCGGTATTGCTGTGGCGGGTTGCTCCACGGGGTGGCCTGTGATTCGCAGTACGCGACGACGAGGTCACCGGGGGCGAGGCCGAGACGCTTCTGCACGGCGGCGATCAGGCGCTCGTCATGCATGTGCCCGTCGCCGAAGTTCCAGCCGAGGATGGTGTTGCACACGAACTCTCCCTCGCGCACGGTGCGGGACTCGATGTCGTCGAGATGCTCGTGCAGGACCGAGAACAGGCCTCGACCTTGACTGTGCATGGACCGCCACGCGAGCGTCTTCTGCAGGGTCATGTCCGCGTCGTCGCGTTCATAGGGGGTGAGCATCATCCGTTGCAGCTGGTCGATCTGGTTCTCCACCAACGGAAGTTCGTTGAGTCGCTCCTCGACACCCGGCTTCATCGCCCAGACCGCGGATGCCCAGTTTCCTGCGTACTGCCGCATCGACGGGAGGAAGGAGACCAGATCGGGGCGCAGGTTGCCCAGCACCGGCCCGAAGCAGAGCAGTGCGAACACCGGGATCAGCAGCCACGGCTGAGAGAAGTTCCAGATGTTGTAGACCGAGGTGTCGAACCCGACCCACAGCACGATGGCGATGTAGCCGAAGTAGACGTTCCATTCCAACGGCACCGCGAGGGGGAACGTAGAGGTGATGTAGATGTGGAAGGCCAGGATCAGGATGGCGCCGAGCAGCGCGATCGTGTTGTTGGTGGTGAGGAGCAGGATGAGCGGGATCGCGAGCTCGACTGTGGTGCCGGCGATGTGGGCCATGAACCAGGCGACCTTGCCGGGCCGGATGTCGTCGGGCGTGTTGCGGTAGAACAACCGCTTGACGGCGCGGAACTGTCCGGGGCTGTTGGACACCATCGGAGGCACCACATTGATGAAGTGTTCACCGAACTTCGACACCCCGGCACCGATCCACACGACGCAGATGATGATCTTGAAGACCACCACCAGGTTCACGAAGTCGGCGGCGTCGGCTCCGGAGCTCATCACGATCCCGCCGAAGACGGCGGAGAAGAGCATGATCGGAAGATATTGTTCGGAGCGGCCGGCGAGGAAGATCACCTTGTCGCGCAAGCCCATCAACGGCATCGTGATCAGGATCGGGATGAAGGCGGTGGGCGGCACCAACTCCTGCGGCCCGGTGCCCGCGGGCAGGAACTGCACTGGCTCGGCGCTGATCACCAGCGGGTAGACCAGGCTGGCGAGCACGGCCAGGAACAGTACGACGTCGAAGACGGTACGGGTGTCACCTCCGGTGCCGGGTACATGGCGGCCCCACGGGGCCATCCGGATGGTGTCGGGGCGGATCCAGTATCGGACGTTGCCGAGCATCGGGGCGAAGTGTCCGCACAGCGGCCCGAACGCGCCGGCCAGCCCCAGCACCTCCAGCACCATCAGCCAGATCGCGAGCTTCTGATAGACAACGATGTTGTCGAACCAGGAGCCCGGATCGGTGAAGTGGACGTATTGCGTAGTCCACGCCGTGATCGCCAGTCCGACAGCGAAATACAGGCCGAGCATCTTGATGACGTAGACCAGCGACAGTGCCTTGGGGGTGCCGAAACCGTCGTCGGCCCAGTTGGTGCTGAGGATGCGGATACGTTCGCGCAGTGGGAGTGTGAGGAACTCCGCCGGAGGAACCGGCTGCGGCGACGGGGAGATGAAACCCATCTCAGACTCCTTGCTGTGCGTGGTCGGCGGCAAGCAGGGCGCGCAGTGCGGGCTTGTCGATCTTGCTGACCGGATTCTTGGGCAGCGTGCCCGTGATGGTGATCGAGACCGGGATCTTGATCTTGGTCAGGTGCTGTGCGCACAGATCGCGAAGCTCGTCTTCGGCGGCGTCACGCTCGGGGTAGAGCGCGACGTAGGCGACGGGGACCTCGCCGTATACCGGGTGCGGGGCACCCACGACGGCGGCCTCGAGCACGGCCGGGTGGCTGTACAGGACCGTCTCGATCTCCTTGGGATAAACGTTCTCGCCGCCCCGGATGATCATGTCCTTGATGCGGTCCACCAGTCGGAGATAGCCGTCCTCGTCGAGGACGCCGACGTCGCCGGTGTGTAGCCACCCGTCGCCGAGCGCCTCCGCGGTCTCCTCGGCCCGGTTCAAGTAGCCCTGCATCACGTTGTCTCCCTTGATGACCACCTCACCGCGTTCGCCGGCCGGCAGGAGGTTGCCCGCGCCGTCCATGATGGCCACGGCCTGTCCGGGCAGTGCGACGCCGACCGTGCCGATCTTGCGTGGACCGTCGATCGGATTCGCGGTCGATGCGCAGGTGCCCTCGGTGAGTCCGTAGCCCTCGATGATCGGGAAGCCGAAGCGTTCCTCGGTGGCCCGCAGGAGTTCTTCGGATGCCGGTGCGGCGCCGCAGATCGCGAAGCGCACCGACCCGGTGTCCGCGGAGACGCCGGTCGGCAGCGACACCAGGTGGGAGTAGATCGTCGGCACGGCCGAGAAGTACGTCGGGCGCAGACGTTCGACGGCGCCGAGGAAGTCGACTGGATGGAACCGGCCGAGCATCGAGAGCTGCCCACCGGCGATCATCGTCGACAGGTAGCTGACGCAGATGGCGTTGACGTGGAACAGCGGCAGCACCAGCAGACAGTGCGCGTCGTCGGTGAGTGAGAGTGCCTCGACCATGGAGTTCGCCATCGCGGCTATGTTGCTGTGGTTGAGCTCGACGCCCTTGGGGCGGCCGGTCGATCCGCTGGTGTAGATCAGCAGCGCGAGGTCGTTCCCGGAGGTGGCCGGTTCGGGTAGCGCGTGCCCGTGCGGTGCGGGCCGCAAGTCGTCGACGACCAGGCTGCGGCGGCCGGCGGTAGTGGTGTCCGGAGTCGCGGTCACGACCAGCGTCGCGTCGGAATCGGTGATCTGATACCCGGCCTCCGACGCGGTGAACACCGGGTTGATGGGGGTTGCCGCCGCGCCGAGCCGCCACGCCGCGGCAAGGCAGACGAGGAGCTCGACGCGGTTCGGCAGCATCACGGCGACCACCGACCGGGGGCCGACGCCGTGATCGGCGAACTGCTCGGCGGCACCGTCGACGCGAGTGGCGAACTCCGCGTAGCTCAGTTCGATCCGCTCGTCCCGCACACACGGGCGGTCGGCGCGGGCGATCGGCTGGTTCCAGGGGAGGTAGGTGAGTTCCATCGGGGTCGCCTCAGAAGAGTCCGGCGTCGAGGCCGCCGTCGAGGACGAGGCCCGAGCCGGAGCAGAACGTCGAGTCGTCGCCGGCGAGGAACAGGACCGACCTGGCGATCTCCTCGACCGTGCCGAACCGGCCCTGCTTCTGCTCGATGATCGCGCCGAATCCGCCGGCGGGCAGCCCGAGCGCATCCTCGAACGCGTCTACCTGATCGGTGACCAGGTGGGTGGCCGCGAAGCCCGGCAGTACCGCGTTGACCCGCACACCGTGGGCACGCAGTTCGATTGCCGCGGTCTTGGTGAGGTTGACGACGGCGGCTTTGGTCGCGGCATAGGACGAGATGAGGGGCGTGCCGGCCAGGGCGGTCACCGAGCCCATCGTGACGATGCTGCCGCCGCCGCTCGCGATGATCGCCGGCGCGGCGTAGCGGATGGCGAGGAAGACGCCGTCGAGGTTCACCGACGTCACCGAGCGCCACGCGGCCAGATCCATCTCGACGATGGGGGACACCGCGGCGATCCCGGCGTTCGGGATCATCACGTGCAGGCCGCCGTAGGTCGAGACCGCGCCGTCGACAAGTGCCCGGACCTGATCTTCGTCCCGCACGTCACAGCCGATCGCGGTGGCATTCGCCAGCCGACCGGCAGCGTCCTTGGCCGCGGCCTCGTCGATGTCGGAGACGACGACGTTGGAGCCGGCGTCGGAGAGCTGGCGGGCGATCTCGAAGCCGATGCCGCGCGCGGCCCCGGTCACGATCGCGGTCTTGCCCTGGAGGTTGTGGGACATCGGACTTCCTTCGCAGTATCGGGTTGAGGACTGCGGATGAGCCTAGGTACAGCAGTGGGCAGGAAGATTGTTCTCTCGATACAAAGTTCGACCCGTGTGTTGTGGCAGAGTTCACATCAGGGGGTCGGATGGGAGGTCATCGACCAAGTGTCCGAAAAGATGGTTGGTCCCCGAGAACAGCACGAGCTCCGGAAGGACGTTGTGATGAGTGGAGAGCTCAGTCCAGAACAAGTCCGGCACAAGGCTGCGGCCCGGGTGGCAGAGGTCGCGCGGGCGATGGGGTCCGAGCTGCCTCGACTGGGCAGCGCCCTGCATGCGGAGATCGCCGACGCCATCCCGGAGCTCCGCGGCGACGACGTGATCTTGGAGTTGCTGCGAGCGAGTTCGGAGAGCAACGTCGAGACCTTCCTCCACGTGGCGCAACACGACATCCCGATCGACGAGGTGCGCCCGCCGTCCGCGGCCACCGAGTATGCGCACCGTCTCGCGCAGCGTGCGATCTCGGCGAATGCACTGCTGCGCGCCTACCGCGTGGGGCAGAACGCAGTGCTCGACTGGGTGGTCGCCGAGGTCGCCCGCAACGAGCCCGACCGCGAGGTTGCGTTCGCCGCGGCGCAAATCTTGCAGACGATGTCGTTCGCGTACGTGGATCGGGTGGCCGAGCAGGTCGTCGCGGAGTATGAGTCCGAACGCGAACGGTGGCTCGCCAACCGCAACACGGTCCGCAGCGCGATGCTGACCAGGGTGCTGTCCGGGCGGGACTACGACCTCGCGGCGGCGGAGTCCGCCCTGGGATATCTGCTGCGCCAGCATCACCTGGCGATGGTGATCTGGACTGCGGAAGACGACGGTGTGCCGAGCGAGCTGCGACGGCTCGAGTCACTCGTCGGCGCCATCGGGGAATCCGTCGACGCGTCGGGGCAAGCGTTGTTCCTACCGCAGGACCGGAGTCTGGCGTGGTGCTGGATTCCCTTGGGACGCACGCTGGATGGTCACCGGTTCGATCTCGATGCCATCCGGCGCCTGGTGGAGGCCACCGGTCCGAGCATCCGCGTCGCACTCGGTCGGACGCATGCCGCCGCGACCGGCTTCCGGACCACCCATCAGGAGGCGCTCCGGGCCCACGCCGTTGCCGCGATCGCGGGTGACATCCGGGTCGTCACCTTCGACGTACCCGGCGTGCAGATCTGCTCGATCCTGGCGCGGGATCTCGAGTCCACGCGGAGTCTCGTCGCGTCCGCGCTCGGTGGTCTGGCAGACGACGACGAGAACACCGCGCAGCTCCGCGACACCCTCCTCACCTTCCTCCAGGCAAAGAGCAGCTATGTGGCCGCCGCGGAGGTGACGCATCTGCACAAGAACACCGTGAAGTATCGGGTCGACAAAGCCCTCGACGCACGGGGACGGCCGCTCGACGATGACCGACTCAATCTGGAGCTGGCACTGACGGCCTGTCAGTGGCTCGGCACGGGGGTTCTGCCCCGGACGGTTCGTCAGGCACGGGCCTGACGGCGGTCGCCCAGCTTGCGCATGACTCGAAGCAGCGGCAGCCCGAGGCTGGGTGCGGCGTCGATCCCGCGGACAAGCGCACCGCGCCATCGCGGCACCACCCGGAACACCTGGCGACTGTCGATCAGAGCCATACCCGCGCGTGCGACGGTGTCCTCGTCCAACGGTTTCGGTCCCGAGAACAGCATCGCCGCACCGGGATCCTTGGCGCGCGAAGTCACCATCTGGGTGCCGACCACATCGGGGCACACCGCGCGAGCTCGGATCGGCAGTCCAGCATGGTCGAGGTCCCCCTGTAGTGAGGTCGTGTAGGAGAGCACGGCTGCTTTGGTGGCGGCGTACAGCGACAGACCGGGTACCGGCGTGAGCGCCGAGATGGACGCGACGTTGAGCACGGCGCCGCCCGCTGGACCCATCTGCGCGACCGCGGCCGCAGAACCTGCCATCGCGCCACGCACATTCACCTCGAGAATGGTGGCGATCTCCTCGTCCGGATGGGTCCAGGCGTCGCCGGCGAACAGCACGCCGGCGTTGTTCACCCAGACGGCCAGGCGGCCCAGTGCGGCAGCCTCCTCGGCGATCTTCCGGTGGGAAGCGATGTCTCGGACGTCCTGTTGGAATCCGACTGCACCGCGACCGATCTCGGCCGCGGCGCGCTCAGCCGCTGCGCCGTCGACATCGGTCAAGACAACTCGGTGTCCCGCATCGGCGAGACGTCGGGCAAAGGCGAGACCGATGCCGCGACCGGCGCCGGTGACAACTGCTGTAGTGGTCATGCCCGGAACGGTAGGGCGCACGTGACACACGACACTCGTGTCCGGGACACAAAGTTGTGGGCGACAGTTGTCTTGCGGTCATGACTGTTTCCAACACCAATCACGTGCCGCGCCGAATCGCAATGCACACTCTGCACGGTGACCACGGTGACCACGGTGACCACGGTGACCACGGTGCCACCCACCTCCGTGTAGGCCGACGCACGTGGCACCGTATCTGCCGAAAGTCAGGGGGTAACGATAGCGAAGTCCTTGTCACCCGGATCGAGCGCAGCTGCGAGACGACCGAGTATCGATGCGTCGCCGCTCAATTCGATCCCTGCCTTCGCGAGGGCATCCTGTGTGAGCGCCCCCGTGGCGATCGCAGGCAGGCCACTCGTGGTGGTGGTCAGCGTGACATCGGCGTCGCCGGATTGCGTCGCGGCGCTGTAGCTCAGGGCCCCGTTCTGCAGCCACAAACGATAGCGTTCATCGATGTCGGTGAGGACGACGTCAATCGAGAGCTTCTCGTCCCACGCCTCCGGACCGTTGATCTGGATCGCGATCGCGTCGAAGAGCATCTGCGGCGTCAGCTGCGAGATAACGTCCGCCGATGCCGACACGGTCGGCGTGCCGAACTGGCCTTCGCGCAATTCGGTCGCGCCGGAGAGGAAGAAGTTTCGCCAGATGCCGTTCTCTGCGCCGTATCCCAACTGTTCGAGCGTGTCCGCGAGCAGGTCACGTGCCGCCTTGTTGTCGGGCTCGGCGAACACGACGTGACTCACAACCTCTGCAACCCAACGGAAGTCCCCTGAGTCGAACGACTTGCGTGCCTTCTCCAGCACTTCGTCCGCACCACCCATGAACTCGACATAGCGCTTGCCTTGCTCGGTAGGCGGGTGCTGCCACAAGTGGGCGGGGTTGCCGTCGAACCAGCCCATGTACCGCTGATAGATCGCCTTGATGTCGTGGCTGACCGAGCCGTAATAGCCGCGTGTGTGCCAAGCGTTCTCGAGTGCGGGCGGGAGAGGTAGGTGCTCGGCGATCTCGATCCCGGTGTAGCCCTTGTTGATCAGGCGCAAGGTCTGATCGTGCAGGTAGGCGTAGAGGTCGCGCTGCTCGGAGATGTACCGCAAGCAGCGCTCCCGTCCCCAGGTGGGCCAATGATGGGAGGCGAAGACGACTTCGAGATCATTGCCGAACAGGTCGATTGCCTCGGTGAGGTAGTGCGTCCAGGCGTGTGGGTTGCGCACCAGGGCACCCCGCAGTGTCAAGAGGTTGTGCAGAGTGTGCGTGGCATCTTCGGCTGCACAAAGGGCCTTGTGTTCCGGGAAGTACACGAGGAACTCCGCAGGTGCCTCGGTTTCCGGCGCCATCTGGAAGATCATTCGGACGCCGTCGATCGTCTCTTCTTGCCCGGTCGTGGTGATGTCGAGGGTGGGGGCGATGAGGGTGATGTTGCCGGTCGAGACCGTCTGTCCGAGACCCGCACCGACCGCGCCCTGCGGCCCTCGGGCGAGTGCGGCGCCGAACATGTATGCGGAGCGGCGAGCCATCGCGGTGCCGGCGTAGACGTTCTCCGATGCCGCGTGCTCGGTGAAACCCTCGGGTGCGATGATCGGCACCCGACCGGCGTCGACGTCCTCCTGGGTGGTGACGCCCTTGACGCCGCCGAAGTGGTCCACGTGCGGGTGGGTGTACAGAACGCCGGTGACGGGCCTGTCGCCGCGGTTCTCGCGGTACAGCGCCAACGCTGCGGCTGCGGTC
Source organism: Gordonia sp. DT218 (assembly GCF_049847105.1). Lineage (NCBI taxonomy): Bacteria > Bacillati > Actinomycetota > Actinomycetes > Mycobacteriales > Gordoniaceae > Gordonia > Gordonia sp. DT218. The sequence continues at coordinate 137,351 of NZ_JBNCNS010000003.1, forward strand.
TCTTCGGTGACGAGCGGGTCCAGCACCAGGACGCCGGTGTCACCTTCGATGAAGGTCACATTCGCCAGGTCGAAACCTCGAACCTGATAGATCCCTTCGACGACCTCGTACAGGCCTTGCTCGGCCACGAGTTTCGACTGCCGCCAGAGGCTGGGATTAACGGTGTCAGGGGCATCCCCGGTGAGGAAGTCATAGGTATCGTTGTCCCACACCACTGTGCCGTCCTCGGCGGTGATCGCGTTGGGGAGGCGTTTGGCGATCAGCCCACGTGTGGCGTCGTCGAAGTCCTGAGTGTCCTCAAAGGGTAGTGCGTCGCGAACTGCCTGCTGGTGTTGGACGATTACTGGCGTGGCTGGTTTCGGTATCGACATATTCTCGAGTATGTCACCGGGGTGCAAACGATGTCGAGAACCGCTGATTCAGAACAATGCATCCACGTCGAGCATGCCGACCGATTGCCACATCAGTTCACTCCGCGGCTTGTCTACCGCCGACGGTGTGCACGACCACCACCTCAGGGTCCCACGGTACGAGGTCGTCGACAGTCTGTTGGAGATCATCGACCGGTGGCAGTTGCTGCGGCCCCAGCACGCTCACCGTCACGGTACCGCCGGTCCACGACACCCCGGTCACCTCGGCCGAACCCATCCCGGCATCCTGCAGCCAGGAATCGGCCGCGGTCGCGATCTGACGCGACCACAGCGACGACAACGAGTTGAGGACCATCGGGATGGCCACCACGATGAGCGCGACCGCGAGCACCACATACGCCCGGCGGTGTCTGCGAGGCGGTGCCGACTCGGTCTCGGCGGCCAACTGCTCGGCGGCCTCCCGGCCGTAGGAACCGATCGTCAACACGACGACGCTGGTGATGATCATCGCGATCACGTTGGAGGCAAACAGGACAAATGCCCCGAGCGCAAGCGAGGGAGCGCCCGATCCCAGACAGACTCCGACTACGCCGAGCGGGGGCACCAGCGAGATGGCAATGGCGACACCGGGGAGTACGTCGCCGACGTCGCGCCGGGTGATGGCGATCGCGCCGACCAGACCGGTTGCCAGGGCCGCGAGCAGATCGACCAGAGTGGGGGACGTGCGGCCGAGGACTTGCGAATTGGCAAGTACGTTCGTGGGATTCGGCAACAGCTGGGACAGGATCACACCCAGCGCCGTCACCAGGACGACGCCGGCGAGGACATACCCGACACTGGCCAGGATGAGTTTCCCGCGGGCGGTGACGATACCCAGGCCGATCCCGAGGATCGGCGTCGACAGCGGCGCGACGATCATCGCGCCGATCACGGTGGCGGTGCTGTCGGCAACCACGCCGGATACGGCGATGATCCCCGACAACGTGAGCATGATCCAGAACGCCGACCGTTTCGATGTGCGGTCACCTGTCGAGAGATCGAGTTTCTCGACGAGTTCGTCGAGGGTGCGCCGTTGCGAGTCGGGGATGAGAGCCAGCATCGCATGAGACCTTTTCTCCCACGGAAACGCTCAGGCCGATGCGCCATGACGTGTCCCTTGTCGAGTTTCCTCGAAATCTAGCACCGTGGCGATCGAGACACCGTCACTCCGATGGGGTGAGGTGCGCGGTGGCTTTCCGACGCGACCGTCGTCGTGAACACATGCGCGGCATACGTGGTTGCATCGGCGGGTAGATCAGGCTCAATGCCGACGCCAGCGTGAAGTAGCTGCGCAACACGCGAAACCCGAGGTACAGGGGGATGTGTCTGATCGAGGCAGGACGCCAGATCGCACAGACCGCCACCGTCATGACCATCGACATCCCGAGCAGGGTGGCCACCACTGGCTGCCACCGCATGGATGTGAACGTCGCGTGGAAGCCGATGAAGGCGATCGACGCGAAGATGAGCAACGGTGCGAGCATCGCACGTCGGGCGGCGTTTACCAGATTGAACGGCAACACGAATGTCCCGACCATGGTGTGACCGTCGAAGAGCATGGCGCGGTTACGCGCGGTGAGGTGATAAATACTGCGGAACCAGCGGGTTCGCTGTTCCCACAGATGTGCGTAGGAGGCGGGGGTTTCGCTGTAGTACACGGCCTTCGGGTCGGCGATGCTGTGATAGCCGGCGGCAGTCAGCCGCATGCAGATGTCGGTGTCTTCGCCGTTCATGCCCTGCACCATGCCGCCGACCTCGATCAACTGTTCGCGGCGATACACGGCGAACATCCCGGGAATCCCCATGACACCTTGGTAGCCGTCGAGGGAGACCTGGAAGAACCCGTGCCGCATGTACACCTCGACAAGGCGCGACTTGTCGATCCAGGTCTTCTCCTCGAGTGGCATCGGGATTCCACCGACACAACCGACATCCGGATTGGCGAAATGGCGCATCGCGGTTTCCAGGCATCCCGGGCCGATCACCGTGTCGGCGTCGATGCGGACGATGAACTCTTCCCGGATCAGATCCACACCCATGTTCAATGCGATGGCCTTACCCGGCGTCGGGCAATCGATGACCTCGCCGGTGATGAACTCGCAGGCGCCGATTGTCTCCTCGGCGACCTCGCGGGTCGCATCCGAGGATGCGTTGTTGATCACGTAGAGGTGGATCTTGCCGGGGTAGGTCTCCGCTGCCCGATCCACCGATTCGATCGTGGCCCCGATGCTGTGGGCCTCGTTGTGCGCCGGCACGAGAATTGCGGTGGCAGGGGCAAAGTCGTGACTGCGTGACTTCTTGATGGCGCGGATTCCGAGCAGGGCCGTGGCGACCGCCAGGATCTGCTGCATGAGGAAGACACCGGCACCGATGCCACCGAGGATGGCCCAGTTCTTGAGGGTGTCGACGATGTTGAAGAGAACGTGGATCGCGATGGCTGCGCCGACCATGGCCAGAGCGAGGGAGAGGAACCAGGCGAAGAACGCCTTCGGTGGCAAACGTGGTTCACGGGACATCGGTCCCTGGGTGGGGAGTTGGGCCTGGCGCAAAATGGTGTGCGGAAAGATCGCGAGTGCGGCGAGACCCGAGATCATCTGACCGCCGAACACCGAGATCGACACGATTCCCGCATCGCGTAGCACGCCGAAGATGGTATCGACGGCAATACAGAACAGGAGGAATTTTCCCAGCAGCGCCCCTACGAGGAACGCCCGGCGCCAGATGTTGGAATAGGCGAACAGCGCGTAGGTCAGGAAGAACAGCACGATGAACATCCGCAACGGGAAGACGACCTCTCCGCGTCCCTCGGTGAAGAGTGCGAGATCGCGAGGGGCATCGTAATACCCGGTGTGGATCATGAGTGTCCGTGCGCACATGACGAGGATGGTCAAGGCGATGAACGTGACGAGGAAGCCGTTCACACCGCTGGCCGGACGGTCCACGGCATAATCTGCCGGTGCACTGTCGACCGATCGGAAGTGATCGGTCATCGCCTCCTCGGCATGCGGATTCGGAACCGAGGTGGTCATCCCGGTGCTCCCGAATCTGCCGGACCGTCGATGACCTTGCCGTCGGGGCCGATCGCGAAGCTCGCCTGCGAGGTCACGACCTGTGCGGGTTCGCGGCCGAACTCGGGGAGTCGCATCCGGCCGGGTGTACCGGCGTAGTTGATCGCGAGTCCGCCTGCCCGGCTCGTGCTGGTGGCGGTCTGCAGAATCATCCCGTTGTCGAACGACGAGATGTCCAGGGCGGACGAGCCCGGGCCGGCGACGATGCGCCCGTCCTGGTTGCGGACCAGCGTGTTCACCTCCGGGCTCTGCCCGACCAGGACGAACGGCTTGCCGGGCGCCGGCTGGGCGTTCCACTCGAAGGCGGGTTGCGTTCCGGCGGGCACGAACTTCGTGAGTGCCGGTATCACGGCGTTCAGTTCGTCGACGGCACTCGACTTGGCCGCATCCGGCCAGTAGACCGCGAAACCGGGCGTGAGGGTCCGGGGGAGCGAGGTGAAGCCCGCACCCGGATCGTTGCCGAGCACGAGAGCGGAGCTCGACTCGAGTTGGATCGGATAGTTGGTCACCCGCACATCGCATCCGCCGATGTTCCGGTCACGCTGGACGGTCAACGTCAGGCTGTTGTCCATCAGCTGCGCGGACGGTGGCAACGGGATGGTCGGCTGCGTTGTGGGGGTCCTGGGCAGCCGACGGCTGTCGATGAGCTGTCCGTTGAGCTCGGTGTTGAGAATCCAGGTGAGGTCGTCCGGCGATGCGGGCAGTTGCAGGCCGACTCGGACCGCCTGTGGCAGGCGGCCATCCGGCAGGTCGGCGAGTGAGTACGCCGCTCGCCACTTGTGATTGTCGCCGACCTGGGTCACCGATGTGTCCGCGCCGAGCGTCTCCAGCCCGACCTCGTTTCCGCTCGCCGCGACCACCGGAAGTGTTTGCGGGTCATTCTGATCCGAGTCGGCGGTGGTCACGGATGTGCTGGTCAGGAAGCTCGAGGTGAGATCGCCCTGCGGTTTGACGATGCCGACGACGGGTGTGTTGTTCACCGTCCCCATCGCGATGCTGTCGTCGGACGGTTGGGAGGCCGACCAGCCCAGTTCGCCGAGTTTCTGCGCCGGCCCGACGACGACGGAGTTCTGCACATCCGAGTCGGGCGCGCTGTCCACATAGGTGACCCGATGACCGGCACGAGTCAGTGCGATCCCCAACTGTGCTGCCGTGGTGCGCCATTCATCGCTCTGGTCGGCGATGACGATCGTGACGTCACGATTCCAGGAGACCACCGCGTCGCGGACCGTGTGCACCCGTTCGGTGAGGGCGGCTTCGACGACGGACCCCGGATCCAGGTGGACCTGCATGCCCGTCGAATGGTCGGCGACACACGTCTGATTGCTGAGGCTTCCGGTGAGCATCACCTGGACGCGGACGCGTCCGTCGTCGGCGATCTGGTCGGGGACGTCGACATAGGTGTCGACGTCGTGTTCGCCGCGGGGCAGTTCGCTCTTGTAGACCTGCTGCCCGTCCATCTTCACCGTCATGAACACCACACTGTCCTCGGATACCTGGGAGGTGCCCGACAGGTGCAGGCGCGTCTCGTCGCGTGATGAGTCCGCAGGGAAGGTGACGAGGTAGCTCGTGGATGGTGAGTCGTCGGTGAGCCAGGCGCCGTCGTGGTAGCCGGCGCCTTCCAGGGTCTTGGTGAAGTGGCGGTCGGCGGGAACGTCGAGACTCCTGTCGTCGGCGTCGCGGGTGAACCACTTGGGCTGCATGAACACGAACACCAGGAGGACCACCAGAGCGACGGCAAGGACCAACAAGGCCGCGCGTGGCACAGTTCGCCCCCGTTCGCCGGTGAAGTACTCCTTCTTCTTCGTATCCTCTTCTTCGGCACCCGATTCTGGCTTCTCGTCGGTCACTTATCGTGCTCCTCCGCCGCCGTGCGGCGAGTCTCGGTCCAGTACGACGTACACGGTATGTGTTGCCGGTCAACGCGTTCAGCGTACTTCCGGGCGATCTCGATCTCAGCTCGCAGCAATTCCGAGTCCAGGCGGATCGGATCCAGTCCGAGTCCGAGCAGTCGTTCGTTGCGGACGGCGAGCAGGTTCTCGTCGGCCTCCGCACGCGGATTCGACACCTCGGCCACCTCGCCACCCGTGAGATTCGCGACGAGATGGGCGAGATCGGCGACCTGGTGGGTCTCGGTCATCTGGTTCATCACCCGGACCTGTTCGGTCACTTCCGAACCCGATTCCACGGCCAGCCGGATACACCGGATGGAGTCGCGGATGTTGATGAACGCCCTTGTCTGGCCCCCGGACCCGTGCACGGTCAGCGGATATCCGATCGACGCCTCCACCAGGAACCTGTTCAGCACCGTCCCGAAGTCGCCGTCGTAGTCGAAACGGTTGATGAGTCGTGGGTCCCGTTCGGTCTCGTCGGTCTGTGTGCCCCAGACGATGCCCTGATGCAGGTCGGTGATCCGAATGCCGTCGTTGCGGGCGTAGAACTGGAACAGCAACTGGTCCAGCGACTTCGTGAGGTGATAGACGCTTCCGGGCTGGGTCGGGTAGAGGATGTCGCGCGTATGTGTCTCGCCGTTTCGATCCGGATAGGTGACCGTGAGGTACCCCTCGGGCAGGTCCACCGGCACCGTCTCGTAGCCATAGACCCCCATCGTGCCGAGATGGACGACGTGGATGTCCAAGCCCGTCTCGACAATCGCGGCGAGCAGATTGTGCGTGCCGTTCAGGTTGTTGTCGACGGTGTAACGCTTGTGCTCAGGCGATTTCATCGAATACGGGGCGGCGCGCTGCTCGGCGAAGTGGACGACGGCCTCGGGCCGCGAACTGGCCAACAGCTCGACCAGCGCGGCGTAGTCGTGCGCGACGTCGATCTCGGCCACGCCGATCTCTCGCCCGGACACCTCATGCCATGCATCCACCCGCTCGGCCAAGGTGTGGATGGGGGTCAGGGACGTGACGCCGAGTTCGTCGTCGATCCTGCGCCTGACGAAACTGTCGACGATGGTCACGTCGTGGCCGACGGCCGACAAGTGCAGGGCACTCGGCCATCCACAAAAGCCGTCGCCGCCCAGGACCAGAATCCGCATGTACGCCCCTCTGCACCGGTCACCGTTCGAATGTCCGCTACGCGTGCCGGTACTGGTGGTGAGGAGTCGGACATCGATCGAACAACGGCCACGTTTACCCAGGCTAAATTGTTCGGGCGTGGATTTCCTGGTGTTCGGCGAGGTCGAGGCGGTGCAACATCGCTGCAACGTACGTTCCGTACGCGCCCCCGCTCAGGAGAACTCGGCCGCGACCTCGGTTGCGCGACGCAGCTGATCGGGATCCGAACTGGTCGGGATGAGCTGGACCTCGTCGGTGCCGATCTCGGCGAAGCGGCGGAGCACCGCGGCCAGCTCGTCTTCGGTGCCGGCCCAGCCGGTGGTGGGGGCGATCGCGTCGACGAAATCGGCCGGGATCCAGTTCATGTAGTGGCGCAGGTGACGATGCACCTGTTCGCGCGGGCCGTCGCCCGTTCCGAGCGCGAACCAGAACGATGTGGCGAGGTGGGGCGCAGGCTTGCCCGCATCGGCCCACGCCGTACGCGCGACGTCGAAGAGTTCCTGCTGCCGGACCAGGTCCAGGTCCAGCGTGACACCCGCGACGCCCGAGGCCCACGCCGAGGCGCTGCGGATGGTCTTCGGTCCGGTGGTGCCGACGTGGAGTTCGGGCCCACCGGTCTGACGGGGGCGCGGCCCGACCGGCAACACCGATTCGGTGATCTTCTCGCCGGCCCAGACCCGGCGCATGATGTCGACACGCTCGGCCATCCCCCGCATCGTCTGGGCGGAGGTGTCGGCACCGACCGCGTGGTAGTCCTCATGGCGTCCACCGATACCGAGGCCGACCGTCAGCCGACCACCACACAGCATGTCGCCGGTGGCCAGCGCCTTGGCCAGCATCACCGGATCGTGCAGTTGGGGCACCACGACGGTGGTGACCAGTCGTACTCGGTCGGTCCAGGCCGACAGCGCGCCGAGCAGGGTGAGACAGTCCGGGTTGTCGAACGCGATGCGTTCGCCCCAGCACAGCGAGGAGTAGGGGCCGTCGTCGATCGCGGTCGCCCAGGCCTTCAGGAGGTCGGTGTCGAGGTCCGGTTCCATCACCGGCATGGTCATTCCGATGTGCACGGGTGGATTCTCGCATCACCCCTTCTCGACCACGAACAGGTGCTCGGTGACGTGGACGGCACGGGCCCGGAGATTCCGGCTGCCGCGGAAGGTGTTGTACCGGGACCGGAACTCGGTCACCGACCCGACCGAGGCGAGCAGGTCGCCCATCTCGGACGGGGCGATGTAGCCCTCGTCGTTGAAGGACACGATCAGGAACCGGGCGTCGAGGGAGGTCACCAGGTCTCGCAGCAGCGTGGCCGAATCCTTCCGCACGTTGTAACGCGAGCGGTTCCAGTCGACGGGGATGCCGGAGATCGGGCTGATCTCGGTCGGTCGCAGGTAGTTGACGAGGAGATTGAGCATGAAGTAGTTCGAACCGTACGGGTGCTGGTTGTAGGGCGGATCGAGGTAGGCGACGTCCACCGGGCCGACGTGACCGGGCAGGGCATTGGCGTCCATCTGGAGGACCTGGGTCTGGGCGCGGTGCCTGCTGAGGACCGGCGGCGACAGGCGGATGGTCCGGAGGATGCGCACCAAGGCGTCTCGACCCGACCCGCCGAAACTGCCGATGCCGGTGCGCCGGTCCTTGTGGAATCCCTTGAACACGCCGGAGGTGTTGGCGTGGACCGATGCGAGAGACAGCAACGGTGCCAGCAGAAATGGCTTTACCCGGTCGTCGAGTTGGTGGATCAACGTGGCGTAGGCATCGAGGCGTCGCGCGTTGTCGCGGGTGTAGAACACCCGTTCGCCGGGGCGGATGTGCTCGTCGTCGTCGGGGGCGTAGAGCTCCTCGATGAATCCGTCGAACGAGAGTCCCTGGTCGACTTGGGTGTTGATGGTCTCCACCAGCGATCCGATCTCGTCGGGATCCACGTCGGCCCGGTCGGAGAGATAGCACTCGCTCATCACCCGCGCATACGATTCGAGGTCGTTGGCGATCACCCGGCTGGCGCGCGCCTTGAACAATCGCGACACGGCGCCGCTCCCCGAGAACGCGTCGAGCACCACCAGTCGGCGGCCCAGCCGTGTCTGCACCTGCTCGGCGGCCGCATCGATCACGGGCAGCAGCGACCGTTTGTTGCCGATGTAGGTGAGGAGTTGATCGGAGAGGTAGCGCGGGTCCTCCACGATCGCAGCCGGCGGAGCGAATGACGCGTGATCAAGGCTCACCGCGTTGCCACCTCGGATCGATTCAGGGGGGATCGAGTCGGTCGGTTCCGACATCGTCGCACCTGATGGCCTCGGTGTGGACGGGATTACCGAAGGTGAACGCGCAGAGCCCGAGATGACGCGCACGTCGCGACGTGCGCGGGCTCGTGGCGAGTGCGCGTTACTTCGAGGTGGGCGTAGACCTTGCGCCGGCCGGGCGTTGTCGCACAATGGGGACGTGCAGCCTTCCGACCTCGAATACTGGCTCGATTCCCAGCGAGTCGTGCGACTGGTGACCAGCTACTTCCGCCTGCTCGACGAACAGGATTTCGACGAGTGGCGGTTCCACGAGATCTTTCATGACGACGCCACGATCGTTCGTCCGGACGGTTCGGAGACGATCGGCCCGCACGACATCGCGGCCAGCCACGCGCGCAATTTCGCGCGTTTCGAGAGCAGTCAGCATCTGCTGACCGGCCACGATGTGCAGGTGACCGGCGACATCGCCGATCTCCGGTTCAATCTCGTCGCGATCCACCTGTGGAAGGACCGGCCCGAGGGCGCCGACTTGAACGACAGAGCGTTCACCGCCGGTGGCGTGGTGACGGCGAGCCTGACCCGGCTGCCGGACGGCTGGCGCATCACCCAGCTACAGAACCGGGTGGTGTGGCGGACGGGATACTTCGGGGACATGAAGCCGTCTCGCTAGCGCGGTCACCCCCGAACGCGTGTCCCGTCGGGCGCGAACGAATCCGGGTCGGCGCGAGTCCAGTCGTCGACCCAGGTCTGCGGGGCCTCGTGGAGGAGTTGGCCCGGCCGGAGCCACTCGTAGATCTCCGCGTAGGAGCGTTGGCAGGTGGCTGACACCCGTTTGCGAAGCAGGTGGGGTGACAGCTGGGAGGGATCCGTGACGCCCATCGAGGCCATCAGTCGCATGGCCTCGTCGACGGTGGCCTGGTGGTAGCGATAGGCGCGCTCGCTCTTGTCATCCACGTCGAGCGCGCGGGCCCGTCGGGGATCCTGGGTGGCCACACCCACGGGGCAGTGGTTGGTATGACACCGCTGCGACTGGATGCAACCGACGGCCATCATCATCGCTCGTGCGGCATTGGTGTAGTCGGCGCCCTGGATCAAGCGTTTGACGATGTCGTTGCCGGACGCGACCTTGCCGCTCGCGCCGACCCGGATTCGGTCTCGTAGACCGGTGCCCACGAGCGCGTTGTGCATCGTCATCAATCCGTCGGTGAGCGGTAGGCCGACATGGTCCTCGTATTCCAGTGGCGCTGCGGCGGTTCCGCCTTCGGCGCCGTCGACGACGATGAAGTCCGGGGTGATCTGCTCGGCGAGCATCGCCTTGCAGATGGCGAGCACATCCACCCTCGATCCGATGCAGAGCTTCACCCCGACCGGTTTGCCGTCACTGAGTTCGCGAAGTCGTGCGACGAAGGCGATGAGCTCACGCGGGGTGGTGAATTCGGCATGGCTCGCCGGGCTGACGCACTTCTCGCCGGCCGGCACGCCGCGATAGCGGGCGATCTCCGCGCTGACCTTGGCTGCGGGAAGTACCCCGCCGACACCGGGTTTGGCTCCTTGGCTCAGCTTCAACGAGATCGCCTTGACGTGATCGTCGGCGGCCTTGTCGGCGAATTGGTCCGGATCGAAATTCCCGTCCTCGGTTCGCGTTCCGAAATAGCCTGAGCCGATCTCCCAGATCACGTCGGCCCCGCCCAGGTGGTAGGGCGTGAGCCCGCCCTCGCCGGTGTCGTGGGCGAATCCGCCTTTGCGGGCGCCGTTGTTCAACGCTTGCAGCGCATTTCCGGACAGCGCACCGAAGCTCATCGACGACACGTTGAGCAGTGACATGTCGTAGGGGCGTCGGCAGTCGGGGCCGCCCACTCGCACTCGGAACGGCTCCGACGGCCGTTCGATCGGTGCGACCGAGTGGACCAGATATTCGTAACCATCGGCGTCGATGTCGCGCTCGGTCCCGTAGGACAGTTCGGCCGCGGTCCCTTTGGCACGTTCGTAGATCAGCGACCGGATGTCGCGATCGTAGGGCCTGCCGTCGAAGTTGCGCTCGATGAAGTACTGCTGCAGTTCCGGTCGCAGCGACTCCAGCAGGAACCGCAGGTGGCCGACCACCGGATAGTTCCGCAGCACGGAGTGGCGACGCTGGATGAGGTCGTAGACACCGACACCGGCGATCGCGGTCAGGGCGACTGCCAGGATCCACCAGCCCCAAGGGCCCAGCGATGCGATGGCGATGGCCGCGAGGGCGACCACCACCAGCGAGACGACGCTCGCGACACGGATCACGGTACGACGACGGCGCGTCCGCGGAGGTTGAGCGCGAAGTCGTCGGAGTGACACGCACCCGCGGCGGTCACCTTCAGCAGCACCTCACCGGGGCCGGGCGACGGTTTGTCCACTTCGCGCAGTTCCGGCTCGCTGCCCGGCTTGACCATCTGGATCGCCTTCACGGTTCCTCCTCGTCGAGTTTCTCGTGGCTACTTCTGTTCTACTCCTCGCCGACGAGAACGGCCCGTGTGATCCCTCATGGGACCACACGGGCCGAACGCGTTGTGACGCTGGGTTTTCTAGAACATGTGCCGTGACACCGCGCTAGGAAACACTGGTCTGGTTGCCGGAACCCAGGGCGATGTCGGCCGTGTTCCGTTGGCCGGTGGCCACATTCACCTGCACGGCGGCGGGCTCGTACATGTTGGCCACGATCGTGAACTGCGCATCGGTCAGACCCTCGATCCGATACCGGCCGTCCGCGTCGGTGATCACCGAGGCGACGATGGTCTGCTCGGGGCCGATCGCCGAGACGGTGGCACCTGCCAACGGCGATCCGTCCACGGCTCGCACCGAACCCTGCACCCCACCGGTCGCGACCAGGACGATCTCGATGTCGGCACGCGACGTCGCATCGACGGTGACCAGCTGGCTGGTCGGCTGGTAGCCGGGAACCGATGCGGTGACGGCGACGGTGTCGCCCTCCGACAACCCGTGGATGGCGAAGCGTCCATCGGAATCGGCGTGTGCCTGGGTGACCACCGCACCCGACTGATCGGTGACGATCAGATTGGCCGGCAGCGGACGCTGTTCGTCACGCACCGAACCCTGGAGCACCGACCCACCGGTGAGGGCGAAGTCGCGGCGGAACACCAGGTCGCCGACCACGGACACGGTGAGCGCCTTGGGCGAGCGTCCCGGTGCCGTCGCGATGACGGTGTAGGTGCCGTCTGCCAGATCGTGCACCGCATACGACCCGTCGTCGTGCACCGCGGTCGCCCCGGCCTGGTGGCCGCGGATGTCGGTCACGGTCACGGCGGAGTTGCCCAGCGGTATTCCGTCGGAGGCGGTGATCCGGCCCGCGATCCTCGGCCGTTCGACCTCGGACTGTGCACTGCCGGCCGAGGTCAACAGATGTCGTGGCCCGGTGCTGCGCGGCTCGTCGATCAGTTCCGAAGGAGCGGCCACGGAGGCATCGGCCGCGACGGCCGCCAGCTCGGCGCCCACGGTCTCCGGCGATTCCACCGGCGACTTCGACCCACCGGTGAACAGCGACGCGATGGCACCCAGCACGCAGCAGATCAGCGCGAAGGTGAAGGCCGCGGTCAGTCCGTCGGAGAACGGATCGCTGATCAGGTGCGGGAAGAAGTCCAGACCCGTCAGGTGGTCGGCACTCGCCTGCGGCAGGCCCTGCAGCGCCTGGCCACCGATCTCGCGGATCGGGTTGTAGCCGAGGAACGCCGCGAACAGGATGCCGACCGTCGGCAGGTGTGCGATGCCGCTGGCCGGGGCCTGCGGCATACCGCCCTGCGTCAGACCGCCGAACATCGCATCCGGCAGATGCGTACTGAGACCGGCGATCATCAGCGAGAAGAACAGGCCGATCGAGAGCACCATGGCGGCGTTCTGGAAGGTCGTCATCATGCCTGCGCCGGAGCCACGCGAGGTGACCGGGAGACTGTTCATCACCTCGGCGCGGTTCGGTGATGCGAACAAACCCATGCCGATGCCGTTGATCAACATGATCACGGCGAACACCCAGTAGGTGAAGTCGACCGGGATCGCGATGAGTGCCGCGAAGGTGCCCGCGGTGATCAGCATGCCGATGGTGGTGAACCACTTGGTGCCGACGCGGTCCGAGAGGTACCCGGAGACCGGTGCACTGAGCAGGAAGCCGATAGTCATCGGCACCATGTAGATGCCGGCCCACAGCGGTGTACGCGAGTAGTCGAAGCCGTGCTGCGGGAGCCAGATGCCCTGCAGCCAGATGATCAGGATGAACTGCAGACCACCACGGCCGATCGACGCCATCAGGTTGGCGATGTTGCCGAACGCGAACGAACGGTTCTTGAACAGTGACAGTTCGAACAGCGGGCTGTCGACCTTGGTCTCGATGAACACGAAGACGGCCAGCACGATCACACCGCCGATGAGGCCGGTGAGGACCCAGGGGTTGCCCCAGCCCATGTTCGACGAGCCGTAGGGCTGGATGCCGTAAGTGATCGCGATCAGGATGGAGATGAGGCCGACTGCGAAGGTGATGTTGCCCCACCAGTCCATCTTGGCCTTGCGGCGTTCACCGGTGTCGTGCAGCTTCAGGTACGCCCAGATCGTGCCGATCACGCCGAACGGCACCGACACCAGGAAGATGAAGTGCCACTGGATCGGGGCGAGGACACCACCGATCAGCAGGCCCAGGAACGAGCCGGCGATCGCGGCGACACCGTTGATGCCCATGGCGAGGCCCCGCTGGTTGGCGGGGAAGGCGTCGGTGAGGATCGCCGACGAGTTCGCCATCAGGAAGGCGCCGCCGACGCCCTGGATGATGCGCCAGAAGATCAGCCAGATGGCGGCCTCACTGCCGTCGAACCAGGTGATGGCCAGGAAGATCGACGAGATCGTGAAGATCGCGAAGCCCATGTTGTACATGCGGGCGCGACCGAACATGTCGCCGAGGCGTCCGAAGCTCACCACCAGCACGGCCGTGACCACCAGGAAGCCCATCATCATCCACAGCAGGTAGCTGGTGTTCTGGGGTTCGAGGGGATTGAGATGAATGCCCTTGAAGATGTCGGGCAGGGCGATCAGGACGATCGAGCTGTTGATCGTCGCGATCAGCATGCCCAGGGTGGTGTTGGAGAGCGCGATCCACTTGTAGTTCGGACCGAGCTCCTCGAGGGATCTCTGGCGCGAGGGGCGAGTGGACGCCGCCGGCGCGGCCCCGCCCCTCTCCGCCACTGTGTGATTCGACATGTGTGCCTTTCGGATCAATCAGAAATATGTGTGCTGCTGCGGACGGCCTGGACGTCGAGGACGACCTTCGCCGTACTGCCGATCTGCGCAACCCCGCTGAGCAGCTTGTCGTCGAAGCTGATCCCGAAGTCGGTGCGCTCCAGCGTTCCGGTGGCGCGGAAGGCGGCTCGATGACCACCCCACGGGTCCTCGACCTCGCCGAGGCAGGAGAGCTCGAGGGTGACCGGTACCGCGCTGCCGCGCAGTGTCAGCGATCCCGCCAGCGTCCACGTCTCGTCGGTGGCCGGACGTACCTGGACGGCACGGAACTCGGCGACCGGATACTGCTCGGCGTCGAAGAAGGCGTCTGATCGCAGGTGGTTGTCGCGGGTCTCGTTCTCGGTGTCGATGCTGGCAGTCTTGATCTCGGCCAGCACGGACGACTGCTCGATGTCCTCGCCGACCTCGATCTGACCGGTGAAATCGGTGAACCGGCCCTTGATGCTGGCGATCCCGAAGTGCCGCACGCTGATCTCGATGACCGAGTGGCCGGGATCGATATCCCAGCGGCCGGGCTGCGGGGTGGGCGCGCCCCCGGCCCGTGCCGCGGCGATCTCGCCGAGACTCACCGGACTCGATCCGGTCACCACCGCCACCCGCGCCGTCGGCTGGTAGCCCTCGGCGGTGATCACCACGGTGTAGGTTCCGGTGTCCAGGTCGCCGGCGACGACGGCTCCCTCGGTGTTTGCGCGGGCGATCGCACGTTGCTCGCCGGCCTGCGACATGACGGTCATGACCGCACCGTCGAGCGGACGTCCGCTCGACGTCGCGACGCGTGCCGTGATTGTTGCGCTCATGCCTGCCCCCTTGCTCCCAGGACGAACTCGTGGGAGACGAACCGCCCGGCCTCGATGTCGATGGTTGCCGCGACGGGGGAGTACCCGTTCGCGATCACGGTGTAGTCGCCGGGTGTGAGGTTCGCGAACAGATACCGACCGTCGTCGTCGGTCAATGCGCTCGCAGCCATCTCACCCGAGTCGTTGAGCAGGGCGACCTGGCTGTGTGCCACCGGTGCGCCGTCGGCTCCGGTGCCGTCGGTGATCGTCCCGCCGAGTTCCGCCGCCGTGCGGAGTACCACATCGACAGCGGGAGAAGCTGTTCCGTTGATCATCACGGTCTCCGCGACGGGATCGCATCCGGCAGCCGTGACGATGACGGTGTAGGTCCCGTTTGCGAGGCCGGCGACACTCCACTGTCCGTCGACGCCCGTCACGGCGGTCGCGGTGACATGCCCGGAATGATCGGCGACGGCCACCGTCGCCTGGGCCACGGCCTCGCCGGTCGCGGAGGTTGTGACACTCCCGGAGAGCGCTGCCATCGAGGTGAGCACCACCTCGACATCGATCGGAGTCGATCCGACCGTGACGGTCACCGCGGATGGTTCGTGGCCGCCTGCCGAGACGACGAGGACGTAGTGACCGCCTCCCGGGACCGCAATCCCGAACGTGCCGTCGGCGTCTCCCACCGTGCGGGCGGCCTGGCGTCCGTTCGGGTCGATCACGGTGATCGTCGCGTCGGCGATGGTGGCGCCGTCTCCGCGTCGGATCTCGCCGCGGATCGCTCCGCCGGCGATGGTGTGTGACGGCTCGATCCCGTCCTCATCCCGGTGGCCATTGACGTTGGGCTGCATCAGGATCCCCCTCCTTCTACTGTTGCGCTGTCCGCGGTATCTGGGCTGTCTGCGGTCGGTGCGGCCAGGCCGCACATGGTGTTGGCGAGAATGCGCATCGACCGCTCAACGGCCACGCGGTCCTCGTCGGCGAGCTGGCCGAGGGCCATCTCGAAGAGCTCGGAGTTCCGCGACGACGCGCCCTGGATGTGGTCCATCCCCTCGGCCGACGGGGCCAGGAGACTGACCCGTCCGTCGCGCGGATCGGTGGTGCGCATGACCATCCCGTGTCGTTCGAGCGAGGCCACCACCCGGGACATCGTCGGTGCGGCGACGCCCTCCCGTTCGGCCAGTTCGGTCGCCCGGATCGGCGCGTTCTGGGCAATTGTCCACAATGCAGACATCTGACCTGCGGAAAGTTCTCCGCCGCCGGACCTGGCGCGGATCGCACGCCCTATCCGGATGAGGTCACGATGGATGGTGGCGGCGTCGCTCAGGGTTGCGGCAGACGACAGGCCGACCACTGCGCCCTCGCCCATAGACAGACTTCCCTCCGCGGACAACTTGCTTCGTAAAGCTAAATGAAAATTACTTAGCCAGACTAAAGTAGTTCTCCGCGTGAGCACGCATCGAGACGGTGTGAGTTGGGCTACATCTACGCCGAAAAGACGGGCAAATCAGCTCAATTCGGACAATTTTGGGGTATTGGGACCGGTCGCAGGGGGCGGGGAGACGTGAACAGTGGGTGACAATCGCGGCGGGCGACGGGCCGCTGCCCAGACCCGGTCGTAGCGTGGGGCGATGGCCGGGGACGATGACGAACGCAGACAGATCAACGAGGTCCGGACTCGATTGACGGAGGCCTACGCGGCCCACCCGTCGGACGATGTGGCCGGCGCCGTCGAGGCGGCATACCGGCATTTCGACGGTAAGCGTGTTCGTGATTTCGTGCCGTTGCTGGTCGAGCGGCGGGCCAATCAGGAACTGGGCGGATCGGCCGTCATGGCAGATCCGGCGAAGGTTCCGCCGCATCTCGGCGAGCAGTGATCGTCGACAGGCCGTATTGCGTCTCCAGGAGCCGGATGAGGGCGCGCGCCTCGTAGAGTTCACTGCGCCTACGGTTGGCGCTCGACGGATGTATCGAGGTCGATTCCAGCTCGGCGACGATCCTGTCGGTCACTCGTTCGAGATCTGCGATCAAGGACCGGGCCTGGGCGTGAGACGGATCCTCTGCACCAACGGTCACCGGGGGATCGTAAGGCACGGATGGTTTCGGCCGCTCATCGTCCCGAGCGCTCGCCGGTGACGAACACATGTTGCGACTCCATATTCCGAGTGTGCACCCGCGTAGGATTCTGCGAAACGAGGAGGACAGTTCGTGGGTAAGAAGAAGTCACACGCCAAGAAGAATGCGATCCGCGACGCCGCGTCGGCACCAGAGCGCACCGGGGTTCTCGAATCAGATTCGGCACCAGCGTCTCCGATGAAGAACAAGGAGTTCCGGGAGTTGGTGAAGCCGCTCCACGCCGAACTCGTCGCCATGCAGGAGTGGGTGCGCGCGACCGGCGCCAAGGTCTGCGTGATCTTCGAGGGGCGGGACACCGCGGGCAAGGGTGGCGTCATCAAGGCGATCACCGAGCGCGTCAGCCCCCGGGTGTTCCGAGTCGTGGCGTTGCCGACCCCCACCGAGCGTGAGAAGTCCCAGATGTTCCTGCAGCGGTACGTGCCGCATCTCCCGGCGGCGGGCGAGGTGGTGATCTTCGACCGCAGTTGGTACAACCGTGCCGGCGTGGAGCGGGTGATGGGTTTCTGCACGGAGGAACAGTCCACGCAGTTCCTCGCCGACGTCCCCGAGTTCGAGCGTGCCGTGGTCAGGTCCGGGGTTCTGCTGATCAAGTATTGGCTCGAAGTGAGCGAAGAGGAACAGACCCTTCGTCTGCAGAGCCGGATCGACGATCCGCGCAAGTACTGGAAACTGTCGCCGATGGACGTGAAGTCGTATACGCACTGGGACGAATACTCGAGAGCTCGCGACGACATGTTCCGCTACAGCGACACCGGTTGGGCGCCATGGTATGTCGCGAACACCGACGACAAGAAGCGTGGACGCCTCAACATCATCGGCCACTTGCTCGACCAGGTGCCGTACACGCCTCTCGCTGCGCCGGATATCGAACTCCCCGAACGGGTCCGCAGCGGGTACACGAGTCCTCATCTGGCCGTGACCGAGGTTCCGGTGCGGTACTGAGCAAGGGGTCTCGGCTTCTAGTCGTCAGCCTCCTTGATTCGGCGTTTGCGGTTGCGTTCGCGTTCCTGCTGTCTGCGGGCGTGTTTGGCTGACACCCGACTCTGCGAACGAGTAGGTGGTATCGGCGCACTTTCTGCGGTGCGCGGCGGTGCCTGAGCGGGCGCGGCGAATCGGATCCGTCGCAGCCCGGGGAACAGGACGTCGAGATGTTCGGGATCGCCCGGGATGATCAGACCTTCGGGCGTGGTGAACTCGATGCGCAGGCGGCCGGTGTAGTCGCGGTACTGATCGTCGACCCAATCGCCGAACGTCTTGAGCAGGTGCCCGAAGCGGTCTTTGGCGTTCAGATTGTCCGGGGCCGTCTGACCGCCACGCATCGGATGGCGGTGGTCGTATTCGACGACGTGGTCGAGGTCGGCGTCGAATGACGACACCGAGGAGCCGGGGATCACGCTGTAGCCGTCACGAATCCGCACGAACAGATCCAGTGCTGACGACGGCCGGTACGGACCCGATGGCAGATGCGCCGGCAGCGTGATGGTGCCGTCCGGGTTCGGCTGCGTACCAGGAGTACGAGAGGTAGGACCACCGCATCGGGACGCGCGACCAGATCGCGGACGTGGTCGTCGGAGATGACGCCGTGCCCGGCGAGGAACCCGGCATTGTCGGCGGTACCGGCGACGGTGGATTCGTCGGCGATGACGTGGATGATCACCTTGCTGTCGACCTGCGGCATCGCTGCCGGTTCGGGGATCTGTGCCGTGCACTCGGGGTGGCTGCACTGGCATTCGAACGCAGTCCCGGTCATCAACGCGAATGCCGCGTCCGAGGCACGCTGCAGTTTCGTACGTCCATCGAATTCACAGGCGGTCGCCGCGAGTGCCTTGACCGCGGCCATCGCGATCCGCGCGTTCTCTGCCGCCATCGTCGCGGTGAACTTCGAGGTACCGTCCTTGCCGTCGTGTACCCACACCCCGCGGGCATCGAGCGCACGTTTGCGATGCTCACGTACCCCGTCCGGGTCGTGGCGGAACACTATCCGATCGACCATGTCCTGCACGCGTTCGCGGGACCACGCACCGTCGTGCAGATCCAGCGCGGCGGCGATCTCTGCGTCGACCGCCACGGCGTACTCATGACCCTCAACCAGATCGGTGCGGGAGATGACCGTGGCGACCAATTCGGCCGAGATCCGCCCGTCCCGGAGTCGTTCGGCGATCTGCGGCAACCGATCCCGTAGGGCGAGAGCTTGATTGATGACCTTTTCCCGCGGCTTGCTGAGAGATGCTCAACGCCATCGCGATCCGCGCGGCACAGTCGGCGAAGCTGTCCTTGAGGAACAGCGCATGCGGGTCCGGGGTGGTGCCGACGATGCGGGCATGCAGTTCGGCTGCGGTCTGGTACTTCTGCCACGCCAGAAAAGACTGACCGCGCTGCAGGGAGACGAAGGAGCCAACCAGGTCGTTGGTGTCCGCGTCGTGGATCTCCTCAGCAGGCACCCCACCGGTGAACATTGGTGCCACATCGGGCCACGGCGAGGGGACACCCCACCACGACGACAGTGACCACGCCGAACCCGACACCGAGAACACCTTTCGCACGAAGAAACCAGGGAACACAGGACCGTTCCCACATATCTCTTCGAACATCAGCCACTCCGGTGGGGGCCGACCTCGGGTTCATCAACAACTGATCCTGCTGATGACTACTCTACGAAACCGGTCTGACAAGAATCGTTCGTGAGCCTCGTCCGCGGGCGTGCACCCCGGTGTCAGGCGATGAACTGTGGCGGGCCACCTGGTCTACCCATCTGGAACACTGTGTCATTCGACGAGGAGGACCCATGCGCACGTTGGTGGTCACGCAGAACGTCACGCTGGACGGGTCGATCGAGATGTTGGAATCCTGGTTCGATCCGAGCGACACGACCCCGGATCTGATCGAGGAGTCGCACCGTCAGGACGCCGAAGCCGATGCGTTGTTGGTCGGCAGACAGACTTTCGAGGACTTCCGCAGCTACTGGCCGCACCAGGACGACGACCAGACCGGCGTCACCGACTATCTGAACACGGTGAAAAAGTACGTGGTGACGTCGACGATGACCGATCCCGACTGGGCGAACTCGACGATCATCCCCGGCGATTCGATGGCCGAGGGCGTCGCTGCGTTGAAGGAGCAGGACGGCAAGGACATCGTCGTGACCGGCAGCATCACGCTGACCCACGCGCTGATCGGTGCAGGGTTCGTCGATGAATATCGGCTGTTCGTGTATCCCAGCGTGCAGGGGCGCGGCCGGCGGCTGTTCCCGGACGGATACGAGGTACCGACCTTGGCGCTTGTCGACGCGAAGTCGTTCGGCAACGGTGTCGCGATGCTCAGGTACGCGGCCGGGTGACCGCGGCTTTCACGGCCGCCCGCTACATCGCGCGCTGAAGAGCCCCGTCGGCCTGGAGGTCGGCAATCGACGGATAGCCGTTGATCGCCATCAGCAGGTCGGCCTCGGCCAGGATCGACCGGAGGTGATGGACCAGTCCGTCCTCGCCGCCGACGGCCAGCGCGTAGGCATAGGAGCGGCCGATGCCGACCGCGGTGGCACCGAGTGCGAGGGCGAGGACGACGTCGCTGCCGTTGCGCACCCCCGAATCGAACAAGACGGGTGTGTCACCTGCCGCGGCCACCACATCGGGGAGGTGCTGCAGTGCCGAAAGTCCACCATTGGCTTGGCGCCCACCGTGATTCGAGCAGTAGATGGCGTCGGCGCCGACGTCGATGGCGCGGCGGACGTCGTCGGGATGGCAGATCCCCTTCGGTATGACAGGCAGATCGGTGACCTCACGGATCCAGGCCAGATCGTCCCAGCTGACCGGCTGGCCGAAGTTCACGGCCCACTGCAGGACAGCCGATGGCAGGTCCTCGTCCGGACTCTTGGCGAGCTTGCCGAGGAAGTTGGGGTCGGTGAGGTAGTTGGAGATACACATGCCGCGGAGTTGCGGAAAGTTGGAGGTGTTGAGATCCCGCGGGCGCCAGCCTGGTGTCCAGGTGTCCAGGGTGACGGCGATTCCTTTGTATCCGGCCTGTTCCGCACGTTGGATGAAACTCAGTGCGAGGTCACGATCCTTGGGCATGTAGAGCTGGAAGAATCCCGGCGTCTCCTGGTGGATCGCGCCGGTCTCCTCGATCGGGTCCATGGACAGCGTGGACTGCACGGCCGGAACCCCGGTGCGCTCGGCGGCTCGCGCGACGGCGAGATCGCCATGGAAGTCCTGGGCACAGATCCCGATCACCCCGATCGGCGCCATGAAGACCGGCGACGGCAGTGTGGCCCCGAACAATTCGACTGACAGGTCGCGTTCGGTCGCCCCGACGCCCATCCGGGGCACGATGCCCCATTTCTCGAACGCGTCGACGTTCGCGCGCTGGGTCCGCTCGTTCCCGCAGCCACCTGCCACGTACGACCAGATCCAGGACGGCAGCACCTCCTGCGCCTTGCGCTCGAGCGACTCGGAGTCCACCGGGTAGCGGGGTAGCACTCCTTGCGTACCGGCCAGGTAGATCTCCAGTTGGAAAGCCCCGTAGTCCGGTGTCATGTCAGTGTCTCCCTTGTGTCGATGCGCCATCCGTGACGAATGTACGACATCGCTACCGGACGACTTGCCGGTTACAAGGTCAGGCGGCGGCTGTCACCTTTTTCCGGCGGTACAGCACAGCTGCTGCGCCCGCGGTCGCGGCGGCGAGTGCGGCCACCCCTACCCGGTCACGCTCGAGGCGATGTCCCATCTTGCTGTCCAGGGAGTAGCGGCCCGGGCCGGTCAGGGCCAGCGTTGCCGATGCGATGCCCAGGATCGCCGGGTACTCCAACCCGCCGTTCTGCGCGAAGAAGCCGTTCGGCCGGTGCACGTCGGCGGCCGCGATCATGGCTGCGGCTCCGGCCGCCGAGGCGACCCGGGTACCCGCGCCCAACGCGACCAGACCGCCGGCAGCTTCGCTGACCCCGGCGGTGACCGCGGACAGCTTGGCCGGCTTGAAGCCCATCTGATCCATGCCGGATGCGGTCGCCTCGATGCCCGGCCCGCCGAACCAGCCGGTGAGTTTCTGCGCGCCATGGGCGAACAACGTCGCTCCCACCGCGGTGCGCAGCGTCAGCAGTCCCAGATCGAGCGCCTTCGCTCGCGATGAACCATCAGTAGACATCGTGTCGTTCCTCCATGCATTGTGGCGTCCAGCTAAAGCGAACTCTAGTCCGCTTAGCTGAGAGGTCACTCAGGTGGCTTACGCGGCTCCGACGAACGGCTGCAAGGTCATCGAGCTGCGAATGATTGATCTCGCTCTGTTCTGGGTATGACTCTCAAGTCCCTTGCCATCGAAGGAGCGGAACCGTGGATACTGCAATCTGGGTCATCATCGCCATCGTCGTCGTGGCCATCCTGCTCGTGGCATTGGTGTTGTTCCTGCGACAGCGCAGACAACACCGGCGGATCGAGGCGCAGGACATTCGGCAGAACGCCACCGCGCAGGTGTCGGAGGTGCGCCACCGTGAAGCAATCGCCGAGGAGTCCGACGCGCTGGCACGCAAGGCCAAGGCCGAAGCCGACCAAAAGGCTGCTGAGGCCAAGCGTCTCAGCGAGCATGCGAACACCCATCAGGAGCGTGCCTCCGAGTCCCGGCAAGAGGTGGACAGCGAGTTCGCCCGCGCCGACAAGCTCGACCCCGACGTCGGGCGGGACGGAATCCGTCGCGAGCCGCAGCCCCACGAGCAGGATGACCGGCCGCCGCGCCACGGGCAAGGCCCCGGGGGCCAGGGTTACGATCCCCGAGCCAAGCCGTGAACAGGATGTTGCGAACAATGGGCGCGAGCTCGTCGACAGCTACCTGATGTTGCGCTACGGACGGCCTCCTGTGGTGACCGTGGCGAAACAGTGGTCGGCGTCGACGAAGGCTTCCAGGCCTGCCAGATGTACCGGGCTCGCGTGTGATGCGAGAACGCCTTGCATGATTCCCAGGTGAACGGCACAGGTGACCCCGGGGTGGTCTCTTGCGAGTTCGAGAAACGGGCAGCGATTCAACCGAATCCCACTGTCTGTTGCCTCCGGGGCGAACCCGAAATCGCCGAGAACAACCAGGAGGTCGGCGATCGGGTCGACGCCGTGCGGGGCGCATTGCTCGCCCCAGATGCGCCCGGCCTGCTCGGCACACCGTTCGGCATCCGGTACCGATGCGAGCGCCTCGGTCAGGACCTCGGCGAGGAGCTCATAGTTCCGAGGACCAGACGGATCCATCGCCGCCTTCGGACGATAAAGCAGTCTGGGTCGGCCTGGTCCTCGGTGCTGAGCGGTCTCGGAATCGACAAGGCCGTCAGCGACGAGTGAACGAAGGTGAAATCTGACGGTCGTCGGGGGTATCCCGGTCGCGTCTGCCAGTTCGGCAACAGTCATCGGTGACCTGGCCGAGCGCACGATCTCGAGAATGGCGGTCCGCACAGACGTCAACCCTCGGTCTTCTGTGCAGGCAATGTCGATACGAGGGGGCCGTCGGCTGGGACCGGGCCCAGCTTCATGGCGCCGCCGGGTGAGCCGAGTGGTCCGTTTTGTCCGGGGAGGGTCTTCTCGAAGAAGTCGACGTTGTCGGTGACATATGCCAACCACTCGTCGGGCACGTCGTCGTCGTAGAAGATCGCCTCGACAGGGCACACCGGTTCGCATGCGCCGCAATCGACACATTCATCGGGATGGATGTACAGCGACCGGCCACCCTCGTATATGCAGTCCACCGGACACTCCTCGACGCAGGCCCGATCCATCACGTCGACGCATGGCAGTGCGATCACGTAGGTCACTCCAACACCGCCGTGCGCTCGGCGGTGTTCGCCAGCTTGCGCGCAGACGCTCGTGCAGTCCTGCTGATGCGGATCCGGTAGTCGCCCTTCTCTCGGGACAGGTACTCCCAACCGTATGCACCCGGCAGGTTCGCTTCGAACTCGCCATGCAGATGACGTGGGTCGTGATCGTTGATGAGAACGAGGGCCTCGTCGACCTCCAGTGAATCGAAGATGGAGAAGATCTTCGGGTGCCGCTGCGCTTTTGGAATCTCGCGTACATCCAGGGAGATGTCCGGCATGGTGCACCTTTCAATAAAAACAAGCTCGACTTGTAATAAAGTTAGCCTGTTCGTCCGTGGGGCGCAATCGGTAGCCACCTGTCAGGAATGGACTGATCCGGTGCACGGTGACACTCGCGCGTTGAGAGGCCCATCCTGCGCCCGGGGAACAACAACCGTCCACCCGAGGGCCACCCGCGATCAACGGAGACGGCCCCGATGGGAAGCTCGCCAACGAAACGGTGGCGACTGCTCGATACCGAAAGTGCAGACAGTGGCAGAGTGCTCAACATCGCACTACTGCGGTGATACTGGAGCCGATGACGGGAATCGAACCCGCGTATTCAGCTTGGGAAGTATTTTCGGCGTTCGAACACCCTTTCACGTCGCCGCAGCTAGACGCCTTGGCAGGTAACGAGTCGTCGCAGGTCAAGTCAGATATTTGGGCCGGTTTCGGTACGGTCTTGAACGCTTCGGGTACGGCTGCGGACGGTCCCGAAACGCTCTCAGACGCGGCCCCTGCGCGGCCCCGAATGACCGGTGTGGGCTTATCCCTCGGCGGCAGCTTCGCGGTTGACGACCGTCACGATGCCCGAGTGGGTCATGTTGATCAGCCCTGGCGCGGTCGCACAGTCAAGGGCGTCCGGGCGTGCTCCGCACTGGTTGGTAACGAGCTTCTCGTCGTAACTCTGAAGCTCGTTGACCGAGTCCAGCACGCCTGCCCGAGCATCGCTTGGAGGTAGCTGCTCGGCATCAATCGCAAACGCTTTGCTCCGCACGTTCATGAGTCCTGCACATGCCATGAGTGATGGCCCGGTCTTGTTTTCGCAACTCATGCTGAGAAAGTCTGCGTGCTCGGATTGGAGGTATTCCCACGTCACGCCAGCGCTAGTGGTTGTCGTCGCGGCCTCTGTCATGGTCTGGGTGCTTGCACGGGGTGGTGTGCTCGTGTCGTCGCTGCCGCACCCTGCCAAGGCGGCGACGGCGATTGATGCGATGAGGGCGGCGACGGTTCTGCGCACGGGTGGCTCCTTGTTCGGTTTGTCTGATCTTGTTGCGGAGATAGTAGCTTGCTGAATTCACTCTGAACTGGGCATACGACGCTTCTACTCTGGACGGTTACGCACTAGACGTATGAGCTTGGCTCGCCATGCCTGCCGAGTACAAGCCGCCACTGAACCCGACGCTGGAAGCGTTCGGGGCGCGGATTCGTGCTCGCCGGAACGAACTGGGCCTCAGCCAGGAAGCCGCAGCGGAACAGATCGGCGTGCACTGGACGTACCTGGGGCAGATCGAACGCGGGCAACGGAGCGCCCGCGTGGAGAACATCGTGCGACTCGCCGCAGGTCTCGGTATCGCGCCGGGCCAACTGCTAGATGGGCTTCCGGTCGGGGACGACTAGCATCACTTAGATAGCGCGTTGTGTCCGTCCAAAGAACCTATGCCGCAACGGATAACGAGTCGGATCAGGTAGGGTAGGGGATGCGCCGCTCGTCGGAGACGATGCGGCTCCTACCCGCTCAACCAGTGTCGCGCAGGGCGCGCACAGCGGCACACGTCAGCGAATGCGACGTGTAGGCCGGAACTCCCTTGGCTGGTGGCCAGGAGTGAGAGCACAACTCTTTCATGCCACCCAAACAAGGGAGATCATCATGACCAATCAGCATCATTCGCGGCGGCTTCGCCTGGCGCCGATTTACGGCGCGGAGCCGCGCATCGGTCGCGGCATCAGCAGCCAGGGCGACGTGCTCGTCAATTCGACCGCCGACGGCATCGACCTCAACACCATCTGGGATGAGTGGGCAGGCGTTCTGGAGGTCTGGAACGCCGAGCGCACGTCCATCGCATCACTGCTCAGCTTCTACACCACGCTGCGCGGCGAGGCCGTACCGCAAACGTTGGCGCAGATGAAGTTTGAGGAAGCGTCGGAGTACGGCATCCCCAGGTCGGGGCGTGCCGATGCTGAAGTCTTGCGCCTTGGCTACACCTTCCGGGACTTCGACCTGCGGCTTGAGACGACGTGGCGCTACTTGCGAGACGCCGACTCCCGACAGCTCAACGCCAATATGAACCAGGCACTGGAGGCGGACAACCGGCTCTTGACCGGGACGGTGTTGAATCGGCTGTTCAATCCGACGCCCGACGCGAATGAAGACAGCACAACGGTTTTCGGCCTCTACACCGGTGATGACGGGATCGCGCCGCCCCCGTACATGGGGGTCGAATTCCCCGAGACCACGTCGCACTACCTCGTCAGCGGTGCCGCCACGATCGACTCCGGCGACCTCGAAGACGCGATCAAAGCGATCACGTCCAAGGGCTACGGGCCGGTGGCCGGCTCGCAGCTGGTGATCTTGTGCAACGAGTACGAGGCCGACGTCATCGCCACCTTCCGACGCGGCGAAGAGTCGCGTACTGGTGGGCCGATCGCCAAGTACGACTTTGTCCTGTCAAAGTCAGCTCCGGCATACCTGACTGAAGAGGTGATCGTCGGCCAGCAGGCACCCGAGAGCTACAAGGGGTTGCCGGTGTTCGGTTCGTACGGTGAGGCATTCGTCATCAAGTCGAATCTGATCCCGGCAGGGTACGTCGCGGTCGCCGCCACGGGTGGACCGAACTCGGAAGTCAACCCGGTCGCGATTCGCCAACACCCGAACCCTGCCTACCACGGTCTGCGAGTTATCCCCGGCGCCGACAAGTACCCGCTCCAGAATTCGTTTCTCCAGCGCTCGTTCGGCACTGGCGTACGCCGTCGCGGTGCGGCGGCGGTGATCCAGGTGAAGGAGACCGGCGACTACGAAGCGCCGACGTTCGCGATCTGATCCCAGCGACGCAAGCGCCCCGAGCCTCGGCCCGTCCTGGCTGCCACTGCTCAACCTCCCCGAGCAACCGGCCAGGGCGGGTCGAACCCTTTCACGGGGGATACGCCCCCACGAACGATCTAACGAGAGCTGAACAATGGCACGAGCACCACGACGCGCAGGCGAGTCTGAGTACTCGACGGGCCGGTCGAACGGTCGCCGCGACACTACTGGCCCCTACCGTGAGGAACCCGGCGCAAAGCGCGGCAACCCCGGGCCGACGGTGACACCGCCGCGCACACTCGATGGCCGGACGTATCGCGGCACTATCGCAAGCGACACCATGGCCGAGGCCGTCGAGTCCCAGGCCCAGTTGCTGTCGAAGCCGCCGACCACGCCGCTGCCTCGAAAGCGGACCAAATAGCTCCATCTATCGGCGCTGCCGCAGTTCCCCTGGGATGGGCGAAGAATGTACCCGCTTAGGGTACATATATTGTGCTGCAATGATATTCACGCTCTACGGATAGTCGGACTCGGAACGGATGCGGTATAGTAGAGAACGGCACCGGGCGACCGGCGTACAGCGCCTTCGGGTGAGCAACGTGTAGTCGTAGCGAACAATTGTCAGCGAATCGAAGTAACCGTGCAGTCGTGGCGAGCGTTGTAGTCGTAGCGAATTAGCGCACTCCAACTTCTTGATTCGCTGTCGCACCAGTGTGACGGCATGACCCCTAAGAGGAATCATGACCGAATTGATGCAGGACGCCGGCCAAACCGGCTCGAAAGTGGTAGGCACCGATCCAGCGCTACCGACAATGAACCGGCAAGGCGTGGTGGACTTCTGCCGCGCTATGGGCATTCCGGCGATCACTGAACGTTTTGTACGTTGGCAGACCATTGATGGCTTGCTGCCAACGTACCGTGTCGCCAACCGAAACCTTTACAGCGAGAACGACGTACGTTCGTGGCTGGAGAGTATGCGTCGCGAGGGAACGGGCGGTGACGCAGCATGAGTACCGCCGACAGGACGCCAGAGCGCCAAGCAGAGCTTGTTGAGCGGTACCATATCGGAGAGATCAAGGCCCACAGGTGGTCTGGCGACCCCGGCGTTGACCAGATTCTGGAAGTGTTTTCGACCCCGCACCACTACGCGCCGTGTGCTCTGAGTGAGTTACTGGACCCGTCGCCCCAGGGCCCCGAAACACACCCAGTTTGGTTCACGCCCTGGCATCGGCGTCCGAAGGTGGTGCAGGACAAGATCGCTGATCTGATCGCGGAGTCGCGAGCAATGGCCCATGACCCGACTGTTTACGCCACAAACTTTGATCTTGACCTGTTGCATAGCGATCTGCTTGATCGCCATCCGATGCCCGTCAGGCAGGACGATGACCCGAACTTCGGTTGGGACGGTAAGTACCGACCTCAGGAGTTGAGGGATGAGTTCATCAACCGAAGCGAAGGTACTGAGCAGCGCCGCGAGGCACTGGAGAAGCTCGAACGCTTCTACCTGGAGAACACCCTACCCGCGGCCTGTGAGAGTCCCAACCAGGTAGTCATTTACCATGACTCGCTTCCGGAGTTCGGCGACTATCGCGAGGGTGAGCGGCTTCCGGACGGCGAACCATTTGTACCGACCAAGGCCGCGTTTCCTGTGCCAATCGGGTGGACGGCATACCGGGTAGCGCGCATCGCGATCGCGCGCCACACGGATGGTTGCGTTTGGTGCGGTGCAATCGCAAAGCCGGGCGACGGTCCGATACCGAAACCGTGGGCGATCATGCTCGTCAGCACACGCGGCGCGTTGCATTGCATCACTACCTGCGACAAGTGCGTCAACGAGATCGGCCCAGGCCCCGACTACTACCGGTATGACGGCGCGGATGCCCTGCGCGGGTACCCCGCTGAGCGATACCGATAGCTCCCCATCTCCGTAAACGTCGACTGGTGTCCACAGAGGCCAGTTCGTAGCTCTGTGGACACCAGTGACGTTGATCCGGGAGCGGCATCCCGTTGGTGAAATCCCCTGCACAACAGAAAGATTCCTACCGATGATTCTACCTGACGCTACGCCCGACGCCTCGGGCAGCGACGCAACCCCAACCGCAGCAACGAAATCGAACTCGGTCAAGCGCGACCGTGCCGAGCGCCGCGCCGGTCGTGCCGAACGTGCACGTAAGGCCGCGACGCGCGCCGCCGAGGTCGCCGAGACCGAGCTGAACGGCGCGACAGGCAGCTCGACTACGCCCGAGGATTCAGGCGCGCCCGCGTGCGACCCCCGGTACCCACGTCTCTCACCGGACGAGTTCGTTGAGCACGCAAAGCGATTGCTGGACACGGGGTGGCATCCACTGCCGCTCGGTGACGGAGAGGATGACAAGAAGGGCAAAGCGCTATTGGTGTCGGGCGTTACTGGGCATGACGGTGTCGACGTCACGAGCGCAGCGACACTACGCAAGTGGGCCGAAAAGTATGCAACCCGACCAGGTGGATTGAACCTGGGTACCCGGATGCCACTCGGCGTCCTTGGGATTGATGTGGATTGCTACGACGCCAAGCCTGGTGCTGAGACGGTCAGTAAGGCCGAGGCAGTGTGGGGGCCGCTGCCTGCGACCTGGTCCCTGACTGCTAGGACTGACGGGAGTCGGAAGCTGTTCTACCGAGTGCCCGACGGGTGGACAGGACCGGGAATCCTTGAGGGTGGTGGTGTTGAACTTCTCCAGCGTCATCACCGTTACGCCGTAACTCCGCCGTCAATCCACCACTCGGGCAACATAGTCCGCGCTTTTGACCCTGAGGGCAGGGAGTGTGGAGACTTGCCGTCTCCGAGTGAGCTTCCTGAGCTTCCGGTGTCGTGGCTGGAAGGTCTCCGTCGCGACGTGGAGGCGTTAGCGAAGGCCACTGTGGCCGAAGGCCACCAGTTGTGGGATCGCTTCAAGGAAGGTGCGATGACGCACGAGGTGGTCGAGCAGGTCAATAAGGCTCTGGATGCTATCGGCGATGGTGCCAGCAGATACGACACCTGCCGTGATGCGATCTATGCGCTCGTTGCGCTCGGTGCTGAGCGTCAATCGGGCGTAGCCCCTGCGCTCAGACACATTGGGCACGAGTACGCTGCGGCACTTGGCCCGGTGCGCGGGGCTACGACTGCGCGTGACGAGTTCGACCGCATGGTGCAAGGCGCGTTGCGGAAAGTGGCAGCAAATCATCCAGCGGCGTCGATGACAGAGGACGACTGGGCGATGGCTGATGCCGCGTTCGCCAACGGCGGACGATGGAACCCTGAAACGCCTGGTACCCGCGCATATAAGTTGGCTGCGAAGTCTCGCCGCGTTGCTCTGCCGAGTCAACCGGATGGCCGCCAGTACACGCAATCGCTCGCGGGCATCACACCCAGGAAAGTCGATTGGTTGTGGTGGCCCTGGATACCGCGAGGCAAGCTGACAATCTTCGAGGGGGAGCCTGACGTGGGAAAGTCCACGATGACCCTGAAGCTGGCAGCGATGGTGAGCAACGGCGGCCCCTGGCCGCGTGTCGTTGTCGGGGACGACGAAAGCCGAAACGAGAAAGGGCTGACCGGACCGGCGTCCGTAGTCCTGGTGGGTGTGGAAGATGACCTCGCCGACACTGTCGTTCCACGACTGAACGCGGCGGGAGCCAACCTTGCTCGCGTATCCACCATGGCGAGGCCGCGGGATGAGAACGGACGGCCAGTACCATTTCTCATACCGGACGACGTAGACAGGCTGCGCCATGCCATCGAGGAAGCCGATGCGAAGCTCGTGGTCATCGACCCGATTAGCGCGTTCATGTCGGATGCCGTGAAGCCCGGTAGTGATACTGCGAACCGCAAGGCGTTGATGACGTTGGCGGATGTCGCAGAGCAGACCGACGCGGCGATTGTCCTGGTTCGGCATCTCAACAAGGGGACCGGGATGAGTGCGAAGCATCGTGGCGGTGGGTCAATCGCCTATACGGCCTTGGCGCGTTCGGTGCTGCTGGCAGCGAAGCTGGACCCAGGTGACGATCGCGAAAGCACCGATGCGACACATGCGCTGGCATCGACGAAGGGAAACCTCGCTCGCGCACCGAGGACGATGGGATATCAGCTCAGTTCGAGCCCGACCGATCCTGACTCTCCAATCGTCCGTTGGGCCGGTCTGCTGGATGAGAGCGCGGACCAACTCGTCGGCGCAGATGGCGCAAAGCCAGACTCGCGCAGCGCAGCTCCGGTTCGTGACGAAGCCGAGGCGATGATTCGCGAGCTGTTGGCCGAAGGGCCTTTGGACGCGGCTGACGTGCGGAAGGTCGTGGCGAGGGAGGTGGGCTGCGGCGAAAAAACGGTGAGCCGCGCCGCAGACCGAGCTGGAGTCATCAAGACACCGGTTCGAGACGGAACGAAGATCACCCATTGGCGTTGGTCATTGTCAGGACGGGTTGCGCCCGGAACCGACCGAGACAGTGCCGAGACCGACCGAGAGCGGACCGGCGAGGACTAGGGGACTCGGTGCGCCCCTCTCTCGTACCTAGTCCTCTAGGTCTTCTAGTCCCCTAGGTCCCCTAGCTTCCGACGGAACTCCAGAACCGTTGCCTTGCAACTATTCCAGAACCATCGTCACACCGGCTAGTGGTGGCTAGACCCAGGGGACCTAGAAGTCCTAGAAGTATCTATAAGACCTAGAGGACTAGGGGGGGAGTATCGCGCGGCGGGGCATCTGCGCCGATCCGCGCTGGGAGAAGGCAACCTCTCCTTTTAGTCAGAAGGGTTTCCGTCTGGTCGTCGATAACCTCCCGACCGCACGCCTCGGCAGACCGCGTCCATCGGGCCCACGTCCAGCGCCATTCTGCGGCCTTGAAAGTGCGTCCCCTTCCTCGGAGGCCGGGGAGCCGTTCAACGTGGCGAGCGTTGGAGCTACCCACCATTCAGGCACACTCTGCGCCGTCGATACGGCCTGCCGAGCGGAACGGGCAGCGACGCGGAGCATGAAATGAACTGCCACTGAACATCTTCCAGCGAAGCACGGCATGCCGCTGGCGTAGCCTTTGAGGTGCGAAATGGTACGAACCGGTCATTTGCGCGTTCCGCACCACCCACCAAGACCGAAAGCGAGAGCCACGATGAGCACGGCAATGACGAGAGGGGCGAGCGGTAAATCCACCGCCCGAGCGGAGGCACTGCGGCGCGCCTTGGCGGAGCGCACGCAGCCCGCAGCCGCCGCCCCTGGACGAACACCCGAGGCTGACGCCGGCCAAGTACCGACCGTGACCAAAGCGGTTGTGCCGCAGAGGGTGATTGGTTACGTGCGGGTCTCCACCCAGAACCAGCACGTGAAGGGTTACGGGCTGCGGGCACAGCAGGAGTACCTACAGCAGTGGTGCCAGCAGAACGGTCACCAGTTGCTCACCGTCACAAGCGATGTGATGAGTGGCGGGAAGGCAGAGCAACTCCACGGGCGTGCCATCGCGATCAACGCCCTGGAGGCGGACATGGCCGACGTGCTTTTGGTGCGCGCGCTCGACCGTGCAACCCGCGACCAACTCGACGCAGCGCAACTCTTCAAACGTGCAGAGAAGCACGGGTGGCGGCTGATGGACTGCGACGGGGCCGACAGCGGCGAACCAGGGCAGCGGCTCGTCGCTGACGTGCGAGTGGCGGTCGCTGCGGAGGAACGCCGACGCATCAGCCAGCGCACCAAGGAAGGCCTGGCTCGGGCGAGGCGCGAAGGTAAGAGGATTGGCCGGCCAAGCACCATCGACCCGCTCATCGTCCAAGAGATCATCTACATGCACCAGAAGGAACGCCTGGGGCCGAACAAGATTTGCGCGTGGCTCGATGAGAACGGAATCGGCACGCCCGGTGGGGGTTACCGCTGGTATCCGTCGACAATTCGACGCCTGCTAGACCGAGAGATGGTGAGCTGAGATGGCATCGGTACGCAAGTTCACGTCCACGAAAGACGGCAAGCCGATCTACAAGGTGAAGTGGCGGACGCCCGACGGCAAGCACCGCACCAAGGGCGGCTTCCGTACCCGCAAGGAGGCCGACGCCTACGCCACGACCGTCGAGTTCAACCAGCGACGTGGCACCACATTCGATCCGAAGTCGGGTGAGGTCACGTTCCGCGCCGCAGCAGCGGCATGGCTCGATAGTCGGCACGACCTGAAGGCGACGACGCGGCGCGGATACGCCTACGCACTCGCCCCAGCAGAGGACCGGCAAGGTGACATGGGGGAGTTGGGGATTGATGCGGTGTTCGGCGGTTACCCGCTCAACGCGATCAAGCGCGAGCGCATATCCGAATGGGTCCAGGCACTCACCGAGGCGGGCAAGAAGCCGTCTACCGTCCGCCACGCGTACTTCCTGGTGCGGATGGTGCTGGCGCAGGCGGTGGTGGATGGCCGGCTAACGGCGAACCCTGCGGACTACGTGCGCCTGCCATCCGAGCACGGCCCCGCTGGCGGCACGGCAGGCGTCGTGGATGAACCGGCCCAGTTCCTCACGGCGACTCAGGTTGCCGCCCTCGTCAACGCGGCGCCTTGGCCGTTCAACATCTACGTCCACATCGCAGCATGGGCAGGGTTGCGGGCTGCGGAGTTGGCAGGATTGCAGGTTGGTGACGTTGAGCTCCCGGCGCAGTCGTTGAGCCCCAACGCACGACCGAGGCCGGGGACGTTGCGCGTGGAGCGGACGGTGCAGGCGGTCGACGGGGTCGTCAGCTACGTCGCGCCGAAGACCAAGGGCAGCCGTCGCCGCGTGCCGCTGACCCCTGCAACGGTGGACCTGCTGCGCGATTGCCTTGCTGAGCATCCGCGCCGGGTAGAGCCGACCGCCCCGCTGTTCCCGGCATTGCGACTGGTCGTGGAGCGGCCTACCGGCATCAAGCGCGCCGACGAACCCGAGGCTGCCAAAGCGAAGGCAGGCCGACAGGCAGACGCCTTGGCTGCGCTCGACGTGAGCGACGCTGAGGCGCGGTTGGCGCTCGACTGGACTGAGCCGGTCCGGCACCAGACGTTCTACAAGGCCGTCTTCCGGCCTGCGGTGCTACGGGCGAACCGATTGGCCGGCCAGGCGACGCTGCCAGCTGACCTGAAGTTCCACAGCCTGCGGCATACCTACGCCAGCCTGTGCGTCGCAGCGGGTATCCAGCCCCTGGAGATCGCACGGTTCATGGGGCACTCGAAGGTCACCACGACGCTTACCGTCTACGCGCACCTGTTCGAAGACGACCACGCAGACGCGATGAGCGCGCTCGGTTCAATGGGGACGCCGTTAGGGGAGAATGTGGTGAAGCTGTGTGGTTAGATCGAAAACAGGGCTCGACCGATTGGCAACAGGGTGGAGATGCGATCCTCGGTGCTGCGCCCCGTCGAAAAATTCTGCGGAATGAGTCGATCCTCCCATAGTCGTCGGACGGCTTCATTGACTGGGATTTCTGGAATTCTACCTTGCGCTATATGGTAACCAAGGCCAAGCGCAATTACTTCGAAGCTGCTGTTGAGAAAGGCGCCAGAGAAACGCTCTCGCGCAGAATCCCAGCGCCGGAAAGCGTCCTCGCCTATCTCGAAGAAGATCTTTTGAAAAGTAAGTTGAAAGGTCCGCTGGAGTTCTTTGTGATTGCGGGGAAAACTCTCGGCAAGACTGATTGATTCATCGTCAAGGAAGGATGAGAAGCCCCTCAGTTCCCTGGCTCTTACGTTAGCGCGGCTATGTAGAACTAGGAATCGCAGCACCAGTTCAAAATCATATTGCTCCCGCATCTGTCGATCACTCAGGGGCATGCAGTCCGAAAACACGGGGTACTTAACTAGGCTTGTAGTCCAATGAAGGAACTCTGGATTGACGGATGCTAAGAGCGCACCGCGAATTTCCTGCGGAGTTAGTGGCGAGCCAAAACTATTCAGACGCTGGAAGAGGTCGTATTTGGCACGCGTCGATGACTCGCGCTTGATGATCTGGATGTCGATGCGCGCACGCCGAATATCACGTTTCTCGATTGATCCCAGCCCTATCCCCAGCGACGGCGGTGCGTCCCACACCTTTCCCTCCAATGCGGGGAGGTAGCGAGTCGCGTCGAGGATAAGAGGCTCCACCGATAGGCCGCTCACCGAGCGAAGTACACCTTGGAGTTGAAGTAGCGTGCTTATGCGCTGGAGGCCGTCGATTACCTCCCACCGGCCATCTGAAGTCGTGGAGACAAAGACGGTCGGTATGGGAATGCCTAGCAGTATGCTCTCGACCAGCTTGGATTTCTGCTCATTGTCCCATCGAAATAATCGCTGAAATTCGGGCTGAATGATCAAATCACCGTCTGCGTACATGGCTGTCAATTCGCCAACGGACATAGACAAAGTTTGCGTGAAAATTTCACGTCGTCTTAATTCTATTTGTTCTTCAAGTGTGTTTCCGAGTGGATCTTGTTCGGTCATCGCCAACCTTCCATAATGGAGATCTCCTCGGACAGGCTTTCTAGATCGGGGAAGACCATTGATTTCTGCACCCCTACAGCCCTGAGATGACTCACAAGATGATTACGATCACCTGAGTAGACGTATTTCACAAGCAGATTCTCGTCAGCATGCTTCTCATCTGCTATCTGTTCAAGGCCGTCCGTGCGGGACCCAGCGATTGTGAAAGTCCCCCGCTGGGCGACAATACGGGGACTATTATGTACCCCATAGATCGCGATAGGCTGCTTGTGTCTGCGAGCGCTAGTAAGGTCCTCTGCGGTAGATCGCGGTTCCCAGTTCTTAATCTCTGGATCCGATGTAGTAAGAATTCCGAGGTCAGCGTCGATGTGCTCTAGGACTAAGCTGTTCCAGCGAACTGGATCGAGCGTCCATATCGCGGGCCTGCCGTCACCCCCCAAATCGCGCTCTTCTGATGAGATGTATGGAAGCGACGCGAAGTACGCGGCCACGAGGAGGCTCTCGGTCCAGTCAAGCAGTCTTGTCGGAGCGCCGTAGTGCTGCATCGAGAAAAGTAGAGCCCAATCGTCTCGTGGATACCCTGGAGTCCAAAAGGGCACACTGCGCTCCGAGAACCGGGCCAGGAGTCGTGCTTCTCTGCGTCGAACGGCATCTGCATCTTCCATCCCTCGATGAAGTTTGGGAGTGAGTTTGTAGTGCTCGCTCTTCGCCCCCCGAAACCAGATCGGAACGTCGATCGGAGTCACGCCTATCGTGTCATCGTCGGGCGTGGCGTCTGTCTCACCGGCTTCTACTGCATCCCCATCGCTGTCGGCCACGTTGCCAGACCGCTGTTCGACTATTAATCGAACTAACTCAGCCAGAGTGACGAACTCTTTGACGATCACCCTCAGTGCGCTCCTTAGCTGTGGGAGAAGATGGTTGCGTCATCCTACGTCGCAGACCGACGTAGGGATGCGACATGCGGCCCCTGCGCGGCCCCGAATCGCTCCGAGCACCACGAAAGCCCCGGCCAAATCGCTCTGACCAGGGCTGTCATCGGAGCCGATGACGGGAATCGAACCCGCGTATTCAGCTTGGGAAGCTGATGTTCTGCCATTGAACTACATCGGCGTGCGAGGCGCTGACCTCGCGATCGACAGAGTAGCAAACGTCGTGGTCGAGCCTGCGCATGGACACCCGCATTCCGAGAGCCCGTCGGTGAGGGTCGGGCAGCTTCGAATCGGACCTCGTGGGGTTGCGACGTGCTAGCTTGATGCCTGAATGTCCGTGAGCGCACTCGGGGGTCGTGACCATCGTGGATTCCATGCGCTCGGCCGAGATCGCCGACCGCCAACTCGCTTCCGGAGTACCGACCGACCAGTCGTTTCTGCTCGTCGACATCGCTGACGACGGAATGCTGATCACCGCCGTCGACCCGGCCGTCGAAGCGGCCCTCGCCCAGCGTGTGCTGTGGGCAGTGCATCCCATCGCTCTCGACCAGGCCCTCGCGGAACACCTGGTCCGGGCCGGTCGTGTGCCGACGCCAGGGACAGACGATTGGTGGAATGAACTTCGGGAACTCGCCGGACGTGGACGCGAGCGCCTGTCGACCTCGGACGGGACGTTCGTCATGGGACAGCGCGACGTGCGGTTCTTCCGTGTCAGTCGGCGAGACCTCGACGAGGCGACCGCCCCGTTCGCCGCCGAGGTCTCCGGCGTGCTGCGCGAGATGGCCCAAGAATTCCGCGCCGGCTCGGTGGTCCTCGGCCGCGACCGCGATGACTGGCCCGGCCTCGATGCGGTCCTCCGGCGGTCGCTGCAGCTGCCCGTGGTCGCCACGGTCCCGCCCGTCGACGGGATCCGTGATGTCGGTGTCCCAGCCGGCGTCTCGGCCGCGGCGCCGGCCCCGATGCCCGCACCGATGCCGGCGGCCGAGCCGGCCCCTCCCGAGCCGGCCCCTCCCGAGCCCGTGCCGCCGCTCGCTCCGCAGCACTCCGACTCCTCCGCGCGTTACCCCGGCAAACGCATCGCCATCACAATGGCCGCGGTCGTCGCCGTCATCGGCGCCGGCACGGTGACTGCGCTCGCGGTCACCGGCGCAGACTCACCGCACCGACCCCCGTCGAGCCTCGAATTCCCTTCGAGCACACCGTCACCGACATCGAGCTATGCCGATCCCGCCGAGTTCGCGGCCGCTCGGGAGCCCGCGACGAATTACACGCCACCGCCACCGGCGACCACCGACGACGTTTCCTCCGACGGCACGCCGCAGGCGCCCGGTCAGCCGAATCGGCCACGATCCGCACCACCCAGGCTGGTCATCCCGAATCCGATTCCGGGGCTGCCGCCGATCGTTCTGCCGCGGTTACCCGGCTGAGTGTCGAGAGCGCGGTAGGGCTGTCACCACCGCGCCGCGGACACCGGGACGCGCTTGCTCGACGTCGGAGCCGGCGCGGGACGCTTGTCCTCCGCGAGGCACATCGACCGAAGTACGTTGTGGTACACGACGAGTCCGTACAGGTTCGGCGCCCCGACGATGCCGGTCGACTTGGGCAGCATGTCGGTGGTGATCCCGAGACCGGGGAACAGATCGTTGGCCAGCGCGGCCGTCGGGTCGGTGCCGCCCTCCTGCCAGGCCAGCTCCACCATGTGCGCAGCCAGCGCGTAGGCGTAATAGGCCGCGGTGAGCGACTTGGTCACCGTGAGATCCGACATCGGTACGGTCGCCGCAAAATCCTGCTTGTTGTTGCGGTTGTGACTGAGTCCGATGATCGCGTCGAGCGGGGCGCCGCCGACGTAGGGGATCAGCACGCCGACCTGCGAGAGGATGTACTCCGGCGTGTTGAAGTCGGCAGGGTCGGCAGGGATCAGATTCTGGTGAACCCGTGTGGTGCGCAGGTAATCCTGCAGTCGCGTCGTCATCCCGGCGATCTGTCGATCGGTGGCGGGGTTCGCGGTGATCGCCTGCAGATAGTCCGAGGTGCGCGTCACGATCCGGGTCAGCGGCAGATCGCCGATCGGCTTACACGTGTCCGCGTCGGCCACCGCGACCTGTCCGGCGATGTCCCGGACCATCCCGGGCACCGCGTAGGCGAAGCGGAGGTCTTTGACCGACTTCCCGGCATTCGCCTTCTGCGATCGCGTGACGGAAACGACGCACGAGTCGACCAGTTTCTCGCTGATCGACTTGTAGAGCTGGGTGGCGGCGAACACGCCGAGAAGGATCGGCAGGGTGATGAGCGTGCCGATGCTGATCGGGCCTGCCAGTGGACCGATGCTCGGCAGGGTGCGTCGCAGCACGGTGAGCGGGACCATGACCGTCACATAGAGGTAGAGCCAGACGCTCTCGACGGCCTGCGCCAGCGTGAGGTTCTCGACCGGGATGGCCTCCCCGGCCCGGCCGTCGCGAACGGCGACCAACTGCGTGACCACCCACTGCGAGATCGGATCCCGGTACTTCATGATGGGGTCCTTGTCGTCGGCCCCCAGGTCGTACGGGTGATTCGACACCGCCAGCGAGGAGATCCGCAGTCGCGACATGTCACGATGCGCGCCGGCCTTGATCGATGTCGACTTCTG
The DNA here is from genome assembly GCF_049847105.1 of Gordonia sp. DT218. Taxonomy (NCBI): domain Bacteria; kingdom Bacillati; phylum Actinomycetota; class Actinomycetes; order Mycobacteriales; family Gordoniaceae; genus Gordonia; species Gordonia sp. DT218. The sequence goes on from NZ_JBNCNS010000003.1 coordinate 176,135, forward strand.
CTGGATCTCTTGTGGCAGATAGGGCTTCAGTGAATCGAAGACGGCGTCGTAGATCGCGCCGAAGGTGGCGAACCGAGATCCGACGCATTCCTTCGGTTCGGCACTTCTCGACGCGCTGCGCGAGTCCGAGTGAGGTGCGATCGGTGCCGCCGATGCCACCGCGCCGAGGCCGTTCTCCCCGCCGAACGACAGCGTCACGCACGTCACGATCGCCACCGCGATCATCGACACCGACAGCCTCTGACCCCACATACCCCACGCACCCCCGGCTCGTTCCGACCCGCCGGATCTCGTCGCAGTCACACAGCGATCACACGAGAATCACGGCCCCGGGCACACTCTAAGAGATTCCTGAGCGTTTTGACCATGGTTCGGCCCATGTTGCATCTGGTTCGACGGCGACCGTCCATTCGGCGTTCATCCGGGCCGGTCGGTTAACCTCACACGTGTGCTGCTCTCCGATCGCGACATCCGCTCCGAGATCGCCGGTGGGCGGTTGGCGCTCGAACCGTTCGATCCGACACTCGTGCAGCCGTCGAGTGTCGACGTGCGCCTCGACCGTCTGTTCCGCGTCTTCAACAACACGCGCTACACACACATCGACCCCGCAGAACGCCAGGACGAGCTGACCAGCCTCGTCGAACCGCCCGAGGGCGAACCGTTTGTCCTGCATCCGGGGGAGTTCGTGCTCGGCTCGACCCTCGAGGTGTGCTCGCTGCCCGACGACCTGGCCGGGCGGCTGGAGGGCAAGTCGTCGCTGGGTAGGCTCGGCCTGCTCACCCATTCGACGGCGGGCTTCATCGATCCGGGTTTCTCCGGGCACATCACTCTCGAGCTGTCGAACGTCGCGAACCTGCCGATCACCCTGTGGCCGGGGATGAAGATCGGACAGTTGTGCCTGATCCGGCTGTCGAGCCCGGCGGAGCATCCGTACGGGAGCGCGAGCGTCGGATCGAAGTACCAGGGCCAGCGCGGACCGACCCCGTCGAAGGCGTATCTGAACTTCACCAAGCCGTAGCACTGCTCCCACGCGGGCCGCGTTGGCGTGCAGTTCACCTTGGCCGTTCGGTGTTCACCAGCCCGATCGGGACGGGTCATGTCATGGATGCGTCGTCGCAGGAAACCGCGCGTACTCACTGAAGGCATGAAGCTGACAGTCATCGGTTGCGGGTACCTCGGGGCCACTCATGCGGCGTGCATGGCAGAACTCGGGCACGACGTGCTCGGCGTGGATGTCGACGCGGACAAGGTCGCGCGATTGCAGGCGGGAGATGTGCCGTTCTTCGAGCCCGGGCTCGGTGACGTGTTGCGCCGCAATCTCGATGTGGGCCGGCTGCGCTTCACCGCCGATCACCGCGACGCGGCATCGTTTGCGTCTGTGCATTTCCTCGGGGTGGGGACACCTCAGCAGCGTCGCGGTTACGGCGTCGACCTCTCGCACGTGGAGTCGGCGGTCGACGCCCTGGCACCCCTGCTGCGGGGTGAACACCTGATCATCGGAAAGTCCACGGTCCCGGTCGGAACGGCGGCCGCGCTTGCACAACGGATGTCGGTACTCACCGCGCCGGGCTCACAGATCGAACTGGCGTGGAGTCCGGAGTTCCTCCGGGAGGGATTCGCGGTCGAGGACACCCTCGAGCCCGACCGCATCGTGCTGGGGACCGATCCCGACGACGCCGCCACCGGCAACGCCGAGCAGGTGACCGCCGAGATCTACCGGGAGATCCTGGAGACCGGTGTGCCCTTCATCCGGACCGATTGGGCGACGGCGGAACTGGTGAAGGTGTCGGCCAATGCTTTTCTGGCCACCAAGATCTCGTTCATCAATGCCATCAGCGAGATCTGCGAGGTGGTCGGTGCGGATGTGTCGACGCTCGCCGATGCGATCGGCTACGACGGGCGGATCGGTCGCCGACTCCTCAACGCGGGACTCGGTTTCGGTGGCGGATGCCTGCCCAAGGACATCCGTGGGTTCATGGCACGCGCCGACGAGGTCGGTGCCGGGGACGCGCTGCGCTTCCTGCGGGAGGTCGACGCGATCAACAACCGCCGTCGGACGGCGATGGTCGAGCTGGTCGCCGACGCCGTCGGCGGCGACGTCCTCGGCGCGAATGTCGCCGTGCTGGGTGCGGCCTTCAAACCGGAGAGCGACGATGTCCGGGATTCGCCTGCCCTCAACGTCGCAGGACAGCTGGCATTGCGCGGGGCGTCGGTGAGTGTGTTCGACCCGAAGGCCACCGCGACCTCCCGGCGGATGTACCCGATGCTGTCCTATGCGGCGAGCGCCGTGGAGGCCTGTGAGGAGGCGGATGCGGTGGTGGTGGCCACCGAGTGGGCCGAGTTCGTCCACATGGGTCCCGAGGAGCTGTCCGGCGTCGTGCGATCGCGCGTCATCGTCGACGGGCGGCGCTGCCTCGACGCCGGCGCGTGGCGGTCGGCGGGATGGCGGTTTCACGCGATCGGTGGCCCGATGCGTTCCGTCACCGCGCCGAGAACGGCCCATCCGGGCGTGGCCGGGCAGGCGTTGCCGCAGGTCGCAGCTAACGTTTCGCCGCATTCTCCCTAGTTGCATGTTACTGTCGTGAATTCCGGATATCAGATGGGTTCATCGACGCAGGACATCAGATCGGATGACAGACGAGGCGACGACCATTGGTCGTGGGGCACTGGCCACCACGACCGACGTCCACGCGCACCCGGTCAGCCATGAACTCCTCGGCGACGTGGCCGCTCGACAACTGGCCCGGGGCATTCCCGCCGACCTTCCGTTCCTGCTGGTCGATGTCACCGACGAAGGCCTGAGGGTCACCACGGTGGACCCGCGCCTCGATGCGTCGGTGAGTGCGTTGATGGCCCCCGCGATCCGGCCGACGGCGCTCGATCATCTCTTGGCGACACATCTGGTCCGGATCGGGCGGGTGGCACAGCCGACCACCGACGAGTGGTCTGTCGAACTGCTCGACCTCGCGTGTCGAGGACGAACTCGTCTCGCCACGACGGACGGCACCTTCATCGTCGGGCGCGACCACGTGGAGTACTTCCGCGTCGCGCAACGCGATTTCGACGAGGCGACCGCGGACCAGGCGGACGCGGTGAGTGTGCTGTGCGAAGAGGCGGCCGCAGATGCCCCCGGCCGCATCACCTCTCTGGTGCTCGCCGGCGGCCATGAGTCCTGGCCCGGCCTCGCCGCGATGCTCGGACGGCGGGCGCCGGTGCCGGTGATCGCGTTGAAATCGCCAGGAACTCCCGAGGCCGATCTCTCCGAAAGGCGCCACGACGACGGGGTGCCACTCGGGACCCGGCCGCCCGCGTCGCCGCCCTTGGCCTCGGAACTGGTTGTGTCCGAGCCGGTTCCACCGAGCACACCGGAACCGGACCCGGAACAGTCGCAGCCGCCGCAGCTGCCCGCGCCTCGTCCCGTCGCCGAACCGAGCGGCTGGGAGGCCGAGCCGGACGCCGGGAAACTGCGACCGGCGACCCGCGCGATGGTGTGGCGGCAGCGACTGACGGGTAGGCGTGCTCTCATCGGCATCGCCACCATCTGCGCGATCATCGCGATCGGTACCGCGACCGCGGTGGCGGTGACCGGTGGCGGGGACTCCGATAAGCCGTCTGCCATGGGCGACGACGCGACGGCCACGTCGCAGAACGACTCGACCTATGCCGACCCGGCGGACCTCACGGAAGCGCGGGTACCGGCGGTCAACTACGTACCGCCACCCCCGCCACCTCCGGAGACGACCAGCGAGGGATCGTCATCCGACGAGACGACGACCGGCAGGCAGCGCACCGGCGAGTCGCGGAGGGCCGTGCCGCGACCGCCACGACCGCGACCGCGGCAACAGGCGCCTGCGCCGGCGCCGGCACCCGCACCGGCGCCGCCCCCCCTCCCACGGCAGCGCGTCTTCCCCAATCCGATCCCCGGACTGCCGCCGATCGTCTTGCCGGGATAGGTCAGTCGACCGAGGGGTTCTCCGCATTCGTGTGGCGCGCCCGGCCGAGATAATCGTTGAGCTGGCGCGCCAGGTCTCGATCGAGGGCGCGGTCGAGGGCGTTGTGCGCCGAGACCGATCCGGCCCGCCGCATCTCACCGAGAAGTTCTTTCGCCCACTCGGATTCGGCAGGCGTACGGGGCAACCAGCCGTCCTCGTGACCTTCGGTGATGGCGCGACGTCCTGCGGAGATCACCACCTTTGCGACCGCTGCCATCTCCTGGTCGAGCCGGCCGTGGACGTCGAGGATGCCGCTGAGGGGCAACCCGAGTTTCACCAGGCGGCCGTACGCGGAGACGGTTTCCTGATCGAGAATCGTGTACTGCTCTGGGTGCGCCTCGTCGCCCTTCGGGGCAATCAGGCCGAATTCTGCGAGACGCGCGAAATGCGCGGGGTTTCCGGAGTTGAGCAGGTCCTTGAGGTCGTCGGCCGCCATCGTGGTCGACGTCGCGGTCGACCACGGCTCGGACACCACTTCCTCGAGGCCCAGCACCTCGGCGAGGTTGTCGCCGCGCTGGATCCCGGAGAGGAAGTCACCGATGTGGCGGATGGTGAAACCGCGTTTGAGCAGATCGTTGATCACCCGCAGCCGCGCGAGGTGCGCATCGGTGTAGATGGCGATGCGTCCACGCCGCAGCGGGCGCGGGAGCAAACCGCGGTCCTGGTAGCCACGGACGTTGCGGGTGGTGGTGCCCGCGGCCCGTGCCAGATCGTCGATCCGGTATTCGGTCACCGCGACATTGTCCCAGATCGGGTCGGCCGCTTGGCTCAGGCCGCGACTCCTCGCGCGATGAGGTCGAGGACCTCCTCGTACGAGCCGGACGCGTCGACGAACGGCGGATACACCGAGCCGAGCTCCAACGACACCGCGCCGTGCACACAGGCCCAGATCTGCGCGGCCAGCTGTGTCGGATCGCCGGAACGGATCACCCCGGCCACCTGGCCGTAGCGGACGATGTCCGCCAACACCCCGAAGGCACGGGCGGCCACCTCGTCGTCGGCCGTGCACTCGGCCGAGAACATCAATCCGTAGAGGATCGGGTTGGCGACCGCGAACGCCCGGTAATTGCGGCCGCTGTTGCGCAGTCGTGTCGTCGCATCGCCGTCGTGTGCGGCGACTGTGGTGGCGAACTCGGCGAATCCATCGGTCACCACGGCGTCGAGCAGGCCGTCCTTGCCGTCGAAATGGTTGTAGACGCCCATCGGCGCCACGCCGGCCTCGGTGGCCACGGCGCGAACCGTCAGTGCGGTTGCGCCCTCACGTTCCAGCAGCCGACGCCCGGCGGAGACGAGGTTCGCACGCACTTCGGTTGCGGGAGTTCGGACAGTTTTCTGCGGCGACATGTTGACAGCCTACTAGAACAGTGTTCTTCTTGAATAGAACAACGTGCTACAGCAATGTGACGGCGTTCTGACCTCCGGCCCTTCGTGACGCTCGCAAGCTCGCTCTTCAGGGAACGAAAAGTGACGCTCGCTGCTCAGGACCGGAAAATTCGAAGGAGAAGTCATGAAGACTCGTTGGCTCGCCCTGGCGGCCCTCTGCTTTGCCGAACTGCTCGTGATGGTCGACAACACGATCGTCAACGTCGCGCTGCCCACCATGGCGCGCGATCTCCATGCCGGGATCTCCGGGCTCCAATGGATCGTGGATGCCTACACGCTCGTGTTCGCCGGCCTGTTGCTCACCGGCGGCTATCTCGGCGACCGATTCGGCCACCGCCGCATGCTGCTGACCGGCATCGCCGGATTCGCCGCGGTGTCGGTGCTGGCGGCGTCCTCGCACACCCTGGGGCAATTGATCGCGAGCCGCGGCGGACTCGGGTTGTTCGCCGCCCTGGTGTTCCCGGCGACTCTGGCGATCATCATGTCGATCTTCACCGAGTCCAGGCAACGTGCTGCGGCCGTGGGCATCTGGGCCGCGACGTCGGGCATCGCAGTGGCCATCGGTCCGGTACTCGGCGGCTGGTTGCTCGAGCACTATTCGTGGTCGTCGGTGTTCTGGGTCAATCTGCCGATGGCGGCGGTGGCCGCGCCGGCCATCGTTCTGGTGGTACCGGGAACTCGTCCGGAGTCCGTATCCCGTTTCGACGCACTAGGTCTGGTGCTCTCGATCATCGGTCTCGGATTGCTGACCTACTCGGTGATCGAGGGGCCGCATTTCGGCTGGGCCGATCCGCGGACCGTCGGCGGGCTGATCGTCGCGGGAGTTGCGCTGGGGCTCTTCGCGTGGCGGGAGCTGGCGATCGAGCATCCGATCCTGAATATTCGGCTCTTCGCCAACCGTCACTTCGCCGCGGCCGCCGGCATGATCAGTGTCGCGTTCTTCGCGCTGTTCGGCTTCATCTTCCTGATCACCCAGTTCTTCCAGGCGGTCAAGGGCTACGGTCCCTTCGAGGCCGGACTGCGCACCCTTCCGTTCGCATTGGTGATGGCGGTCTTCTCGCCGGTCGCGATGGCGCTGTCGCACCGATTCGGGCCGCGGATGGTGTCCGTGGTCGGTGCGTTGCTGATGTCGGGCGGCTTCGCGCTCGTCGAGGTGTCGTCGCGGATGTCGGGCTACTGGGAACTGATCATCTGGTCGATGTCGCTGATGGCGATGGGGCTCGCGTTCATCTCGGGCCCGTGCACCCAGGTGATCATGGACGCACTCACGCCTGAGCAGGCGGGCGCCGGTTCTGCCGTCAACGACACCACGCGTGAGCTCGGCGGAACGCTCGGCGTCGCGGTGCTGGGTTCCGTGTTGACCTCGGTGTACACCTCGGGAGTCGGTGGCGGGCTCGCCGATCTCGGCGTGCCGCGGGCTGCCGCAGGGATCGCGGAGGACTCGGTGATGTCGGGAGTCGAGGTGGCCGCCCGAGCGCCGTCCCAGGTTGCGCAGCAGGTGCGGTTTGCGGTGCAGGATGTGTTCGTCGAAGGCCTGCACAGTGCCGTCTGGGTGGCGGTCGCGGTCACCGCGGCCGCGGCGCTCGCGGCTGCGTACTTCCTGCGGGGTGTCCCGAGTGGACCGGAAACCGACGCGCCGCCGATCGTCGACGCCGCCGCAGGCCTAGAGGTCGAGAGTGAGGCGGTCGCCGTTCGCCCGTGACACGCAGGTGAGGAACATGCCCTGGGTGCGTTCCGGTTCGGTGAGGATGTTGTCGCGGTGATCGGGAGCGCCGGACAGCATCCTCACCTTGCACGTTCCGCAGAAGCCCTGCTGACACGAATACGGGACCGACGGCAGGACCTTCCGGATGGCGGCGAGCGCGGTCTCGTCGGCCGCCACCGGGACCTCCTGACCCGTCGACGCGAGTGTGACCGTGAAGGGCCGGCCATCCAGCACGGGCGGTGGGCTGAAACGTTCGTAGTGCAGTTCGATGTCGGGGCGATCGGCCAGATGTCTGCGCAGGCGCTCCAGCATCGGTACCGGCCCGCAGCAGTAGACCGCGAGTCCGCCTGGCGCGCGGCCGGTCTCGGGATCGACCGGACCGAGCAGTTCGTCCATGGACGGCAGACCGTGTTCGGCGTCGGTGCGGATGGTGATCCTGTCGCCGTACCGGGTCAGCTCGTCCTGGAACGGGATCGACTCGATCGTGCGTCCGGTGTAGATCATCGACCAGTCGAGGCCGAATCGATCGGCGGCGGCCAGCATCGGGAGGATCGGGGTGATGCCGATGCCGGCCGCGATGAACCGGATCGACCGCGCGTGCGACCCGTGCCCCGGGATGGCCAGGGGAAAGGCGTTGCGAGGTCCCTTGATCGAGATCGGGTCGCCTACGTGCAGGCCGTCGTGTACCTCGATGGATCCGCCGCCGCCATCGGGGATGCGACGCACGGCGATCCGGTAGATGTGCCGATCGGCCGGGTCTCCGCACAGCGAGTACTCCCGCATCCGGCCCGACGGCAGAAGCAGGTCGAGGTGAGCACCGGGATGCCACCGGGCGAGGATGTCGCCGTCGGGCGCGGCCAAGGTCAGCGCGACGACATTCTCGTCGGCGGCCACCACTTCCCGGTCGACGAGCTGCAGAGTGGTCACGCCGTCGTCGGCCGGGGTGGGGTGCAGCGGCGCGAGGGGCCGCCAGAACGGCCACCACATCTTCGCCATGACCGTGCCCATGGTGAGAAACGGGTCGTGACGCCACCGTCCGTACAGATGCGGAGGGGGAGCGGTCATCTCGGTGCTGTGTGGGTGTGCACGCTGGTTCATCGGAGGCCTTCGGGTCAGCCGGCGTTGCGGGCGGCCGGAGACGTGGCGAGATAGGCCACGGCCTGCGCGGTGCTGCCGATCTCGTTGGGATGGAATCCAGGCCGGAAGTAGCTGAAGGTTGCCAGGACGATCTTGCGCATCTTCGGCAGCACGCCGGCATGGACCCCGCGGAAGTAGTGGTACTGCCGCTGGAAGTAGTTGTACGACAACGACGTGTCCTGCTTCATGATGAACCGGAAGCCGCGGTTGAGCAGCAACAGCAGCACGGGCAGAGCCACCAGCATCGCGCGGCCGCGCCGCAGATAGCCGTCGCCGAAATAGATCGCCACCTCGTGGGCGACCGCACGGTGCTCGACCTCCTCGGCGCCATGCCACGTGAACAGGTCGGTCGTCCCCGGATCGGCACCGGATTCGACCCAGGTGTTGTTGAGGGCGAAATCGCCGAGGATCGCGGTGTAGTGCTCCAGGGCGGCGATGAGCCACAGGCGCTCGATGAGGTGCTTCTGTCGTGCTTTGGGGCTACCGCTGCGCATGGGGCCCAGTACTTTTCGGAAGATCCATTCCATCTGCCGCTGATAGGGCCTCGGGTCGATTCCGTGATGGTCGAGGAACTCCCACAGCACGTGGTCGTGGGCCTCGGCATGCATCGCCTCCTGCCCGATGAATCCGCGCATGGTGGCGGCGAGTTCGTCGTCGGCGACGAGCGGGAGCGCTTCGTTGTAGGTCTCCACAAACCATCGTTCCCCTTCGGGCAGCAGGAGGTTGAGGACACTGATGAAGTTGGACGCGACCGGGTGGTCGGGAATCCAGTGCAGTGGTGTGTCCGACCAGTCGAAGGTGACATTGCGGGCGTGGAGTTCCACCGGCCCCGGATCGGAGCCGTCCGCATCGCGTGGCTCACGAGCGACGCTGATCGGATGTGGATGGTCGGCATGTGCGGTCGCAGACATCGTCGAATCCTCTTTAACGGGTGACCTTCTGGCGTGCCGCGAACCGCGACAGCCAGGGGGTGAATCGATAAACGCGGTAGCCGATCTTGGCTTCGGCCGTCACCGGGACAACAGCCTTGTCCCAGATGATGGCGCGGACGATGTCGTCGGCGACCTTGTCCGGGGTGAAACCGCGGCGACGATACAGGCCGGCGAGCCGATCTTGTTCGGCTGCTTCCTGTGTCGTGTCCAACCCGGCGATCGGGGTGTTGCCCACGATGGCGGTGTCCACGATGCCCGGACAGATCGCGGTCACGCCGATCCGGTGTTCGGCCAATTCCGCTCGCAGTGATTCGGTGAACAGCAGCACGCCCGCCTTGGAGGCCGCATAGACCCCGAGCGTCCGCTGCGGTGTGAACGCTGCGGCGGAAGCGATGTTGACGATGTGCCCGCCCACGCCACGTTCGACCATCTGCCTGCCGAATGCCCTACTGCCGGAGACGACCCCGCGCAGGTTCACGTCGAGCAGGCGGTCGACCTGTTCGTCCGTCGCGTCGAGAGCACCACCGGCCAGACCGATCCCGGCATTGTTGACCACGATGTCGGGGACCCCGTGCCGGGTGCGGACAACGCCGGCGAAGTCCGCCACTGCCGCGGTATCGGAGACGTCGAGCTCATACGATGACGCCAGGGCGCCGGCGGCCTTGCTCTCCCGGGCGGTCTCCTCGACGGCCGCGGTGTCGATGTCGACCAGGATGAGTTCGCATCCCCGCTCGGCGAGGGCGCGCGCAGTGGCACGGCCGATGCCACTGCCTGCACCGGTGATCACGGCGAGCTTGCCGGACAGGGGGTTCGGCCTGCTGAACACTCGCGCGCGGTCGATCCGGCCCGTGGTGTCGGTGCGCGAGCCCGTGGAGTGAGTGGCGATGAAGTCTCGTGCCACATCAGCAAGATACCCGGGTCTGGTGTACGGGAGCCAGTGCCCGGTCGCAGTGCTGTGTCGCCACAGGCGCTGAGCGTGCCGGTATGTGTCGTCGAAGATCGCCGGGCGCAGCGCGATGTCGCGCTCGTTGACCAGTTCGAGTACCGGGACCGCCGTCGGACGCGACTCGGGTTTGCGCAGCTTCTGTCTGATGTTGGCCCGATAGAGCCGGAGGCCGGAGATCATGTCGTCGCCCAATGTGTCTGCGACCACCACGTTCTCCCGTGGCGTGCCCTCGACCCGATGGAGGAACTCGCGCCACACCGTTGGGGTCCCCACCGCGCCGAAGAACATCCTCGGCAGCACGGGTAGCTGGAAGAACACCGTGTACGACGACGAAGTCGCTTGGGCAAGAGCGTGTCCCAGTTTGCGCGGAGTCGGGCGGGAGAGATTGTCGCGGGCCCAGTCGGCCAGGTAGTCGAGGTTGGGACCGGACACGGAGACGAACGATCCGATGCGCTGTTCTGCGCCCGGTCGGGTGACCGCCTCCCAGGCCTGCACCGATCCCCAGTCGTGGGCGACGAGGTGGATCGGCCGATCGGGACTGACGGCCTCGGCCACCGCGAACAGGTCGTCGGCGAGGACGCTCAACCGGTACGGGTCGTCGCCGTCGGGACGGTCGCTCTCCCCGAATCCGCGGCAGTCGTAGGCCACCACCCGGAAATCCTCGGCCAGTGCCGGTGCCACGTGGGTCCAGAGGTGATGGGTGTCCGGCCATCCATGGACGAGCAGGACCGTCGGACGGGGGTCCGCGACGTCGGGCCGAGCCGACCCCGCCACTTCGAAAACGGCGAGGTGAATCCCGTCGTTGCTGACACTGCTCTTACGCCAATCGACCATGCGACTCTCCTTCGAGACGATCGAATGGAGTTAGACGTTACCAAGCGTCACATGAATTGACCAGAGTGTCCGTGACGGGGCGTCACGTGTATTCGGTCGGAGCTATATCCGCGCAGGTCATTGCCGATATGACGACAGGAAGTTTCCGATTCGTTCGATGGCAACACCGAGGTCGCGGGACCAGGGGAGGGTGACGATCCGGAAATGGTTGTGGTCGGTGAGGTTGAAGCCCGTTCCCTGGACGACGAGGATCTTCTCCTGCAGGAGCAGGTCCTGGACGAACAGTTCGTCGTTGTGGATCTCGTGTACCTCGGGGTCGAGGCGGGGGAAGGCATAGAGCGCGCCCATCGGCTTCACGCAGCTGACGCCGGGGATCTGATTGAGCTTCTCCCAGGTGACGTTGCGCTGCTCGAAGAGACGTCCGCCGGGTTCGACGAGGGCGTCGATGCTCTGATAGCCGCCGAGTGCGACCTGGATGGCATGTTGGCCGGGCACATTGGAGCAGAGCCGGGTGGAGGCGAGGATGCCGAGACCTTCGATGAATCCCCGCGCATGATCCTTCGGGCCGGTGAGGACCAGCCAGCCGGCGCGATAGCCACAGACCCGGTAGGCCTTCGACAGGCCGTTGAAGGTGAGACAGAGGAGATCCGGGGCCAGCGATGCCACGTTCACGTGCTCTGCGTCGTCGTAGAGGATCTTGTCGTAGATCTCGTCGGCCATGATCAACAGTGAATGCGCTCGGGCGAGCTCGACGAGCTGTTCGAGGACCTCGCGTGAGTAGACGGCACCGGTCGGGTTGTTGGGGTTGATGATCACGATCGCCTTGGTGCGGTCGGTGATCTTCGATGCGATGTCGGCGATGTCGGGGTTCCAGCCGTTGTCCTCATCGCAGCGGTAATGCACCGCGCGCCCGCCCGACAGCGCTGTCATCGCCGTCCAGAGCGGGTAGTCGGGCGAGGGGATGAGCACTTCGTCGCCGTCGTTGAGCAGCGACTGCATGGTCATCGTGATCAGCTCGGACACACCATTGCCCAGGATCACGTCGTCGACGTCGAAATACGGGAAGTCGGGGATGAGCTCGTATCGGGTGACGACGGCACGTCGGGCCGAGAGGACACCCGCCGACTCGGAGTATCCCTGTGCATACGGCAGGGCGTGGATCATGTCGCGCATGATCACATCGGGTGCCTCGAAACCGAACAGGGCCGGGTTGCCGATGTTGAGCTTCATGATCCGGTGGCCCTCGGCCTCGAGTCGTGCCGCATGCGCATGCACCGGCCCCCGGATCTCGTAGCACACGTTCTGCAGCTTCTGCGACTGCTCGAGTGGCTTGAGGTTCTGGTTCAGATGCGATACATGCGGTCTACTCACGAGTTCAATTGTGACAGCACTGCGCAAACCGGTTTTCCGGGTGTCTGTCAGGGTTGCGCGACGTCTGGTCAGTTAAGCGGGGATCGGGCGCAGAAACACGTCGACCGCGCCACTGTGGGCGCGGTCGACGTGGTCGGGATCGTGGATCAGCTGTGTCCGGGCCGCTTCTTGCCCGCAGCGATGCCGAATCCCTTTGCCTTCGAGGAGCCTGCCTCGGCGATCGTCCGGCCGCCGTTCGACGACTGTGCCGATTCCTCCGGGCCCCCTTCGGGCTCGGTCGTCGTCTCGGGCTCAGTCGCCGTCGCCGGCTCGGTCTCCGCTTCCGGAGCTTCCGGCTCCGGCGTCGACTCGGGTGCGGCGGCAGGAGCTGCTGCGGCAGGAGCGGCCTTGCCGAATGAACCCGGCCGCTTCTTGCCGGCCGACATGCCGAATCCCTTGGCCTTGGCGGGCTTTTCCTCGGTGACAGCGGCCGCGGTGGACTCGCTCGACGCCTCGACAGGCACCGCCGACGACTCCGCGGTCTCGCTCGGTGCGGGCTCGGCCGACTCGGCGGGCTCGCTGGGTGCAGCCTCGGTCGTCGGTGCAGCAGCCGCGGGTGCGGCAGCTGCCTTGCCGGCTCCGCCCGGCCGCTTCTTGCCGGCCGACATGCCGAATCCCTTGGCCTTGGCGGGCTTCTCCTCGGTGACGGCCGCCGGGCCGGCGGACTCGGTGTCCGCAGTCGGCGATGCCTCAGGCGCGGACTCCGCCTCGGCGACATTGCTCTCCGCAGGTGCCGTGACCCCGGCGTCGGCAGCAGCGGCGTTCGGCTTCTTCACACCCGGACGTTTCGCGCTGCCCATGCCGAAGCCCTTTGCCGCGGGCTTCTTCTCGGTCGCAGCAGATTCGACGGCGGACGACGACTCGGCCTCGGCCGGTGCGGGCTCGGCGGAGCCGGCCTCGGGCTTGGCGGCACCCGGGCGCTTGGCTCCACCCTTCATGCCGAATCCCTTGGCGGCGGGCTTCTTCTCCGCAGGCGGCGTCGCGGCCGGTGCCGATTCGGTGGCCTTCTCGCCGGCCGGGGCCTCGGTCTTCCCTGCGGAGCCGGGCTTCTTGCCCCCCTTCATGCCGAGTCCGACCTTGGGCTTCGGCTTGGCCTCCGTCGTGGTGGCGGTCGCAGCAGCAGCCGGAGCAGCGTCTGCTTCCTTCTCCTCGACGGCGGGCGCAGCGGACGCCGTCGAGGCCGGCACCGACGCCGGACCCAGGTAGCGGCCGCCGCGGCTCACCTCGGGCGCGCCACGCTTCACCGAATCGAGGAGCAGCTGGGCGACGTCGACGACCTCGACCTTGCCCTCCTGCTCGGTGCCACTGGTCCGCGCGGTCACGCCGTCGGTCAGCATCACGCGGCAGAACGGGCAGCCAGTGGCGACCTTCTTGGTTTCCTGGCCGCTGAGATCGCCGAGGGTGTCGAGCGCCTCGTCCACGCGATCGAGGTTGATGCGCTTACCGATCTGCTCTTCCATCCACATGCGGGCACCGCCGGCGCCGCAGCACATCGAGCGCTCGCCGTGGCGAGGCATCTCGGTGAGCGTCGATCCCGACGCACCCATCAGCTCGCGCGGGGCGTCGTAGACCTTGTTGTGGCGGCCCAGATAACACGGGTCGTGGTAGGTGACACCTTCGCCGAGTGGCGCAACCGGGACCAGACGCTTCTCGCGGACCAGCCGGTTGAGCAGCTGGGTGTGGTGGACCACCTCGTACTGGGCGCCCAGCTGTGGGTATTCGTTGCCCAGCGCGTTGAAGCAGTGCGCACAGGTGACGACGATCTTCTTGCGCTGGGCGGGTGCCGTGGAGAAGACCTCGCCGAGCATCTCGATGTTCTGCTGCGCGAGCATCTGGAAGAGGAACTCGTTGCCCGCGCGGCGAGCGGAGTCGCCGGTGCAGGTTTCTCCTTCACCCAGAACGAGGAAGTTGACGGCCGAGATGTCGAGAAGTTCGGCGACGGCCTTCGTGGTCTTCTTCGCACGGTCCTCGTAGGCGCCGGCGCAACCGACCCAGAACAAGTACTCGAAGCCTTCGAACGATTCGACATCCTTGCCGAACACCGGGATCTCGATGTCGATCTCGTCGATCCAGTTGGTGCGCGCCGAGGAGTTCTGGCCCCACGGGTTGCCCTTGTTCTCCAGGTTCTTGAACATCCCGGCGAGTTCGGTCGGGAAGTCCGACTCGATCAGCACCTGATAGCGGCGCATGTCCAGGATGTGGTCGACGTGTTCGATGTCGACGGGGCACTGCTCGACGCAGGCGCCGCAGGTGGTGCAGCTCCATAGGGTCTCGGTGTCGATGACCGCGCCGAGTTCGCCGTCGATGGACCCGGTCCCGGCGCTCTCGCCGACGAGCTTGCGGCCGGCTTCCGCACGGGCGGACTCCGGGATCTTGGCCAGCTTGGCCTCGTCGACATTCCCGTCGGCGTCGACCAGACCGACCTCGTCGCCGCCCATGTCGGTGCTGCCGCCCGCGATGAGATAGGGCGCCTTGGCCTGCGCGTGGTCGCGCAACGACATGATCAGCAGCTTGGGCGACAGCGGTTTTCCGGTGTTCCATGCCGGGCACTGGCTCTGGCATCGACCACATTCGGTACAGGTGGTGAAGTCCAGCCAGCCCTTCCAGCTGAAGTCCTCGACCTTGCCCGCGCCGAATGCGTCCACGTCGGGATCCGCGGTCTCCATGTCGAGGATCTGGCCCTGACTCATCATCGGCTTGAGCGCACCGAGCGCGACTCCGCCGTCGGCCTCACGCTTGAAGTAGATGTTGAAGAACGCCGCGAAGCGGTGCCATGCCACACCCCAGTCGATGTGCATGCCGACGACGGCCAGCCAGATCATGCCGCTCATCAGCTTGACGACTGCTGCCACCGTGACCCAGTACTCCGACGATCCGTCGAACAGCATGGCGAAGTAGTGGGTGAAGAAGGAGGTCCAGATCGGCGGGTCCTCGAGACCGGCGGAGATCTTGAACGTCTTGACGAAGATCATGCCGAGGCCCTCGAGCAGGACGACCCACTCGACGAAATAGGCCGCCCCGAAACGTGAACCGGTGAACCGGGAGATCCGTTCGGGCACCCGGGGGTGATTGAGTTGGCGGATCACCATCAGGACGATGATGCCGATGACGGTCCCGAGTCCCAGCAGTTCGTCCGCGAAGATGTAGATTTTCCAGGCGCCGATGACGGGCCAGTGGAAATCCGGATCGAAGATCTGCCCGTAGGCCTCGAACCACAGGATGAATCCCGCCAGGAAGCCGACCATGACCAGCCAGTGCGCCCAACCGACGCTCCGGAACTTCGCCATACGCGTATGGGCGATGAACTCTTTGAGCATCGTCCACAGGCGCGGGAAGAACGGCCAGAATCGCGAACTGTCGACCCGCTGGCCTTGCGCGATGGACCGGACCATGGTCCATACGCCGCGCAGGAACAGCGCCCAACAGAAGAGACTGATGACGGCGGCAACAGTGCCGATGGTGATCGTCGTGGCATTCACGGCGTCACGGCCCCTCTCTGGTTGATCACCGGCTCATTTGCGCAGGACTGATGCGCACGTGGCCGACGTGTACTACCGGTAACCGTAGTTCCTCGAGGACGTCGAGCGCTGCCAAGGATTGCCTAACTAACACTCGGTTCGCGCACGACGCACACGCTGATGGTACTCACGAGTAACTTACTGTCGAGTCAGGTCGGGGCGCAACGGACGATTGTGCTGATCGTCACCGGCCTCAGCCGTCGATGCCCGCGACTTTCTCCAATTCTTCCAGTGCGGTGCCGAGGTGGGTCAGGAGTCGCTGCAGACTCGGCAACTCCTTGCGAGCGCCGATGATCCCGAAATTCACCTGGTCCGCCGTCGTCGTGACCGTGATGTTGAGCGCCAGTCCCTCCATCGCGATGGACACCGGATAGGCGCCGTCGAGCCGGGCACCGTTCCAGTAGAGCTGCTCCGCCGGCCCGGGCACGTTGCTGATGATCAGATTGAATTGCGGCGGTGTGTAGCGGACGAAACCCGGGACGGGTGCGAGTGCGAGCGGTGCGAACGCGGCGGCACCGAACATCAGCGCCTGCAGCGGGGACAGACCACGGATGACCTGCTTCGCCTTGCGGGTGGAAGAGACCACCGTGGCGAGGCGTCGTTCCGGATCGGGTTGGTCGGTAGCCAGGTTCGCCAGGATGGCGGTGACCAGATTGCCCTCGGATGCGTCGTCGGAGTGCATGGAGACGGGGATGGCCGCGACGAGCGGTGCGTCCGGCAGGTCGTCGCGGTCGATCAGGTACGAGCGCAGCGCTCCTCCGCACATCGCGACGATGACGTCATTGAGGGTGATGTCGAGCGCGGAAGCGATGGCGCGGAGCCGTTCCATCGGCCACTGCTGGGCGGCGAACCGGCGCGCGCTGCCGATCGGGACGTCGAGCATGGTGCGCGGCGCCGGGACGAACGGAGAGGCGAAGTCGTCGTCGGTGACGGCTGTCCACGCCACCCGGGCCGCGGCCGGGGCCGCCCCGACGATCTGTCCGGCGACGCCGACGGCCTGCCCGACCAGGCCGGTCACCGCCGAGAGCTTCGGTATGCGTGAGCCCGACGCCGACGTGGTCCGTGATCGTCGAACGAGCCGGGGATCCCACCACGCGGTGCCGTTGCGATCGTCGGGATCGGTGGACAGCGAATTCTCCAAGAGGCGTAGCGCGGAGACGCCGTCGACCAGTGAGTGATGGATCTTGGTGTAGATGGCGACGCGGCCGTCCTCGAGTCCGTCGATGATGTGGAGCTCCCACATCGGGCGGGTGCGGTCGAGCAGGGCGCTGTGGTTGAGCGACACGTAGCGCAGCAGCTCACGGATGCGTCCCGGGCGCGGGAGCACGGCCCGCCGCACGTGATAGTCGAAGTCGATCTCGTCGTCGTGGGACCAGGCGGCGTAGCCGAACAGTGAGGCCGGCGATGCGGGTCGCTTGCGGAACAGTCGGCGCACATCGGTGCAACCCTGGAAGGTCTCGAAGATCTCCTCGGCGAGTTCGGTTCCCGATTGCCCTTCCCTGGGCACGAACAGCTGGAGTCCGCCGACATGCATCGGTTGCTCGCGGGTCTCCGCGATCAGGAACATGGATTCGGTGACCGGCATATAGGGCATCGTGGCGACCTCTGGATCTCGGGGTGGGGCACCGTGCGGGCAGTGCGATCGTCTCAGTATCAGCCTCCGACCGGCCCCCATCTCCCGATTGGGTCAAGTGGTGATCAACGACTCAGCGGTCGGTGTCGGGGGAGCCATGATCGCCTACCGTGAGATCGTGCATCCGGCAGCTCGAGCGGTTCTCGTCGTCGTCGTGACCGTCGAGCTGATCGTCACGATCGCGGCCACCTGGGTGTACATCTCGTCGTCGGGGCGAGTGCTCGACGAGGGCGACGTGCCGGTCGGTTCGACAGCCCTGGTACTCGGATCGCTGGTGGACGACGGCGAGCCCGGCGACTATGTGCGCGGTCGTCTCGACACCGCAGTCGACCTCTATCGCTCCGGACGCGTCGACCGGATCATCAACTCGGGCAACGGTTCTGCCGCTGCTGGTGATGAACCCGCAGTGATGCGCCACTATCTCGAGCAACACGGTGTCGCCGCCGACGACATCACCGACGACCCGCTCGGCATGGATACCGAGGCGAGTTGTCGTCGCGCCCACGAAGATTTCGGTGTCCATGCCGCGGTGATCATCACGCAGGACTTCCACCTGTCACGAGCGATCGCGTTGTGCCGGAGCCGGGGGATCGACGCAACCGGGGTGGCGGCCCGTTGTGACTGCCCGGAGTGGACAGTGCTCCGCAACCACCTTCGCGAACTCATGCTGGCGCGTCCGCGAGCGTTGCTGGGCACGATCAGCGGCCGGTGAATCAGCGATGAGGCCGGTCAGCGGTTGAGCGTGAGCGGCAGACGGGGGCGCCCGGTGAGGTACAGAGATCCGGGTACGCGGCGCAGGATCTCCACCAGCACCAGTGAGCCCGCGATGGTGGCGACGTAGGTGACCAACGTGCCCCAGGGCTGGCCGAGCGTGGCCAGGATCCAGGGCCGGCCGCCGGACTGCGGCTTGAGCAGGAAGTACAGCACCAGTACGTGTCCGAGGAACACACCGAACGAGCGGTTGGACGCGAAGGAGACGGCTCGGGCGAACCGCGGCGTGACGTCGCGCCAGGTGCTCGCCCAGTGCGCGGCGGCTGCGTACAGGCAGGTGATGGCCACGACGATGAAGGGGATCAGGGTCGGATGGAAGGCGGAGTTGCTGTCGTGCACCGGCTTTCCGCCGAACCAGACTCCGGACAGGTACGTGCCGACGGCGAAGATGCCGGTCGCCAGCAGCGCACCGAAGAGCCACCAGCCCTTGCCCGCGAGCCATCGGGCGGTGGCGTCGCGATGAACCGCGGCCACCGCGCCGTACAGGATGAAGAACTGGTACGGGATGAAGGTCGCGTAGTGATGCCACCAGTACTGCGCGATGGGGGCGGGCGGCTGCCAGAAGGTGATGGTCGCGGTGATCGCGAACTGCACGGCGAGGCTGGCTGCCAGAAGCTTGCCGTGATGCCCACCGGTCGCCCGGACCAGCCACAGCACCAGTGGAAACAGCAGGTAGACCTGGAGCATCACGAACAGGAAGTACATCTGGAAACCGGACAGGCCCCAGCCGGCCAGCCTGCCGAACTCGGCCAGGCTCCCGACCGGATTCGACAAGACGTCGCCGATACGGTCCTTCGCCCACACCTCCTGCACGAGCCAGTAGATCGCCGACCAGATGAGGTACGGGAAGATGACCAGCTTGATGCGTTTGCGCCAGAACCCCGTCGTACTGAAGTCGGCCTTGTCGAAGTTCTGATACATCAGCACGAAGCCGGTCAGCGCAAAGAAGGTGTTGCGCGTGAAATGCAGCAGCAGCGACGCCGTGTTGACCGGCATGCTGGTGAACTCATCGGTCGTCTGCGTCAGGCAATGGACAAAGATGACCAGCGAGAACGTGGTGACCCGGATCAGGTCGAGGTGGTGGAGGTAGGCCTTCCGGCCTACGCCGCGGACCGTCTGTCCGGAGCGTGCGATCGTGCCCGCGCCCTCGTCGGTGGCGCTACCTCGCTCCGGCGCAAAGGTGGTCACGCGTGTCTCAGCCCCAAACCGTTGATGGATTTCTCGGTTCCGAGGGGCTCGCCCGTGAGTCCTCGGAGCTCGTGGCGATCGGTCGCGGCCCCGCGCCTCCCGCGTGGGCGCCCGCGGCACGAGCATCGGTTGACACCTTAACAGCGCAGTCTGGGGTCACCCTGAGATGCTGACCGGCGACGGCCGCGACTCATCGTCGTGTGACCGGGATCACCACCAGTGCAGTGACTTTGCGAGATCGGCCTCGACGGCCGGGGTGAGGCTGCGCACGAACGTCGCAGACAGATGGTGGTAGTCGTGCCAGACGACGATGTTGCCGACGACAGCGGGACAGTAGGTCGGCCCGCACATGGCGTCGGTGTAGTCGAGGAAGGTGGTGTTCGGGAACCGGGGGGCGATGGCCTGCGCCGGGTCGGTCGGTGCCATCGCGACGTCCCGTGGCACTCCACAGACCTGTGGTTTCTTGCCCTCGGCCAGACATTCCGGCGGCTTGAGCTGGCCGTGCGCCCACGGGTTGTCGCGTACCGCGATCACGCGTTGTCCACGATCCCGGAACTGCGCGAAGATGTCCTCGTAGTCCTGCGGGACGTAGTCGCCGCGAGCGTCCCTGCCCTCCACCGGTCGGGTGGAGTTGGTGAAGACGACGTCGGGCTTGTCGGCGGCGAGTCGGTTCATCACCCGCTTCGACCAGTCGTTGCACTGGTAATACTTCTGACCGAACCAGATGAAGACGTGGCTCGTGGTCAGTGCGCACCCGACCTTGAGATAGGTGGTCACCTTGAATCCGCGTCGCTTCCCGATGGCGTCGAGCGCGGTGATCCAGTATTCGGCGTGCGAACCGCCCACCAACGCGACGGTTCGGATGGCATTCGGGTCGCCGTAGACCCCGACCTTGATCGACGGGTCCTTCCAGCCACTGATGGCCGAGTCGTACGAGGTGATCGGCCAGTCCTTGTCGACCACCTCGGGGCTCGGCTGCGGGTCGACCTTCGGAACCGGTGCGCCGTCGAGGTAGGCGCGGGCTCCGGGGTACAGGCGGGCGTCGAGGTTCTCGGTGTTGACGGTGGCGTTGGCCGCGTTCCGCTGCCAGATGACGACGGTGGAACCCGCGACGACGGAGGTGATCAGGATGAGCGCGAGAAGTGCCCGCCGATATCGCGGTCCGAGCCCGGTCGACCGCCCGGCACGCAAGGGCGTCTCGATGAACTTGGTGGTCGCCCAGGCCAGCACCACCGAGATCGCGAGGATGGCGGTGCCCTCCAGCCAGTTCACGTGGTCCTGATACCGCCAGGCCAAGTAGAAGATCAGCAACGGCCAGTGCCACAGATAGAGCGCGTAGGCGATGGAGCCGAGCCAGACGAGACGCGGATGTGCGAGGACACTGCTGACCGAACCCGGCCCGGCCGTGGAGTCGGGCCGGGTGACAGCCGAGCCCGTCCAGATCAGGAGCAGCGTCGCGCCGACGGGCACGAGCGCCAGCACGCCGGGATACTCCTGCACGCCCGCGATCCACCAGCCACAGGTGACGATCAGGGCCAGGGCCAACACCCCGAGGACGTTGCGCATCCACGGCCGTAGCGCGAGCCGGGGCATCCAGACCGCGAGGAGTCCGCCGGCGAGTGGTTCCCAGAGCCGGGCGACGGTGTCGTAGTAGTTGAAGGGCTGGTTCACCGCGTGCCGGTGATTGGCCCAGGCGAACGAGACCAGGGCGACCGCGAGGAGGCTGAACCCGACGATGCCGCGGATCACCGAGGGATTCGACAGTGCGGAGAACCGTCGGGACAGGACGCGCAGGAGACCGCCGAGGGCCAGGGCACACAGCAGTGTCAGGACAAAGAACTGTCCCTGCATCGACATCGACCAGAGATGCTGCATCGGGCTGTTGGCGGAGTCCGCGGCCTGATAGTCCTGTGAATCGAGCGCCAGGTGCCAGTTCTGGTAGTAGAGCGCGCTGGCCTGCACCTCTGAACCGAGCGGCCCCCACCTCGTCTTCGGCATCACCAGGGCGATGAGCGCGGTGACGACCACCAGGATCACCAGCAGCGCGGGGAGCAACCGGCGCGCGAGGCGCGAGAACCGCGGCCACGGGTTGATCGCGGTCCGCCACGGCACCGATGCGGGTTGGGTGGCGATGACGTGCTTGAGCAACGACGCGACGAAGAAGTAGCCCGACAGCGTCAGGAAGACGTCGACGCCGCCGGAGACGCGTCCGAACCACAGATGGAAGATCGCGACGAGGGCGATCGCGACCCCACGCAGGCCGTCGAGATCCAGCCGATAACCGGACGTGTTGCCGGTCGCGGCGTCCTCGTTGGGCGTCGCTGTCGGGGTGGTTACGGCCGTGCTCACAGGCAGGGATGCTACTTGGCTCCGGTGGTGATTCCGGTCAGCAGTCGCCGTGTAGCCCCAGGCAGATCGGCAAACAGTGGGCGCACCGATATGCGCGCGCTGCGCCTAACCCTTCAACCGGACTGCGTCCGCGGGCACGCTGACGCCGACGGCATCGGCCGCCGCAGACACCGGGACAGCGACAGGCAAAGGGGAACGGCATGGCAGACGAGGGACGCAGGAGTGTGGGGGTGGTGGGTGCGGGCCTGGCCGGCGCAAGTGCGGCACTCGGCTTCGTCGAGGCGGGTTTCGACGTGACGCTTTACAGCGACAAGGACCGGGAATCGTTGCGCGACAAGGTGCCGCCCACCGGGGTGGGCGTGCTGTTCGGCAAATCGCGGGAGTGGGACGCCGAGATCATCGAGGACACCTACGACGTCGGCAACACCACCGGGATCAGCGTCCGGCTGCATTCGGGAAGCGGTGACGACCGCTCCGATGTGCTCGAGTTCAACCCCGACTACGGCTATGTCGCCCAGGCGGTCGACCTCCGTCTGCGCGCCGACGACCGGCTCGGCCGGTTCCTCGATCAGGGCGGGCGCTTCGAGGTGGGTGCGGTGGACGTCGACCGCCTCGACGAGATCGCCGGCTCCCACGACCTCACCCTGGTCGCGACCGGCAAGGCGGGACTCTCGGCGTTGTTCCCGGTCGACGGGTCGCGGACGCACTATCGGGAGCCGCAGCGCAAGCTGCTGCAGGTGACGCTCATCGGCCTCGACCACGGGCCCGACGCGTTCGCCTATCGCAGCAGCGGGGGCGGCAATCACTCCCTGTTCAACCTCGACAGCGAAAACGGGGAGATCTTCGTCGGCCCGTTCCTGCACAAGGACGCCGGCGCGACCTGGTCGTTCATCGTCTTCGCGAAACCTGACGGAGCATGGGCACCGACGATCGACGAGGTCGACGATGCCGGGTCGGCCCGCTCGGCGCTCGTCGACATCTTCACCGAGTATTTCCCTCACGACGCACCGGTGATCGAACAGTTGAAGGTGATCGAGTCGGACCCGGTGTCGTGGCTCACGGGTGCGGTCACCCCGACGGTGCGGCATGTCGTCTCCACCACCCGCGGCGGCCATGTCGTCGCCGCGATCGGCGACACCGCCATCGCGGTGGACCCGGTCGCAGGCCAGGGTGCCCAGAACTCGCTGATCCAGGTCGCCGAACTGGTGAAGGCGGCCAAGTCGCACGAAGGCGCGTTCGGTGCCGACTGGCTCGAAGCCGAGTTCGAGAAGCACTGGGAGCGGCGTGGCCGCGCGGCGGTCGAGGTCACCCGCCTCTATCTGGGCGATCCGGACTACGCCACCCACCTCGAACTCTCGTTCCCCGCCGCCGCCGTCGACGCCAACGTGGCGTCCGCGCTGTTCGGATTGCTCTCGGAGCCGAATCCGCTTCTCACGCTGGAGAGTCGAGAGGATGTGCTCGGGTTCATCGCCGCGGTGTCCGGCGAGCCCGCAGGCGATGTGCTGGGCCGATTCGAACCGGCCGGGCGGTTCAGTTCGGCGAGTGACAAAGTCGCGAGCTGAGGTGCCGAGCCGGCTGTCGGCGGCTCGTAGGTCAGTCGCTGCCCGGCGGAACGGCGGGGGTGAAGACGCAGTACATCCGTAGTCGGGTATGGGCGACGATCGTGTGACGCTCGTGCTGGTCGAGCAGATACATGGTGCCGGGTGCCAGGGTGTAGGTGCGTTCATTGTCGCGATCGATCAGCTCGCCGCTTCCCTCGATGAGCCATACCGCCTCGATGTAATCCGGGTAGTGCAAAGGCGTTTCGGTGTCGGGCGCGACAACGGTCTCGTGCAACGAGAATCCGACCCGGTCGTCGGCGAGGATGATGCGCTTCGACGTCCAGGTGTCGCTGTCGACCTGTCGGTCGGTGTCGGTGATCTCTGCAGTGGTGCGGACGATCATGTTTCTCCTCTCGTGACCGAGTTCATGAATGCGATGAGCTCATCGGTCGCTCGTCGGGCTTCCGGGATGTGCTTCATGATCCAGTTGTGAAACATTCCCGCATATTCGTGTAGTTCGGTTGGCACGTCGGCGTCGCGGCCGAGTCGTTCGATGTGGCGTGCGTCGGGCAACAGGATGTCCCGGTCACCGCTGAAAACGATGAGGGGAGCCGACCCGGTGAGGTCACCGAACGCAGGACTGATGTCGGGATCGTCGAGGGCACGTCCGGCCGCGTACCACTGTGCGGCCAGGCGTAAACCTGTGACGCCGAGCTCCGGGTCGCGAGGATCGATGGACAGCGAACCCGGATCGTCGGTTGCCAAGTCGATCCACGGCGAGAACAGGGCGATTCCGGCCGGCTGTCGGCGGCCCTGCTCACGGAGATGACGGGTGAGTGTGAGCGCGAGGGTGCCGCCTGCGGAGTCGCCGAAAACGAACCGGGCGTCGTCGCGGGTGCCGGCCATCACGACGTCGTAGGCGCGTTCGACCATCGGGATGATGCTGCGGTGGTCATGACCTGGCGCGAGCGGGTACATCGGCAGGCTGTAGGTACATCCGAGTCGGTCGACCATGCGCGAAGCAAACCGCCAGTGGTGCGGCTCCGGTGACTCCACGAAACCACCGCCATGCAGGTGGAACACATGCCATGAGCCGGCGGCCCCGGCCCCGGCTTCGTCTGCGCGGGAGACTGTGTAGCAGGCGTGGCCTGCGATCTCGTGTTCGGCGATTCGGTACCGCCGACGCATCCACGCCGGTGGCCGAGCCCGCTCCGGAGCTTGATGCTCGGCCAGCTTCTCGCGCATCGTGTCCGTATCCGCGTAGAAGCGTTTGTTGCGCTGCAGCCACAGTCGTGCGATCAGTGCCCGAGCTCGCAACGAAACCGTCAATCGGCTCACCCCCTCGGAGTATCCGTCTCTCGGCGAATCGTACGCAGGCGCCTTGTGAAGGCGAAGGCTCCGCACTCGTCCGCGCAGCCCGTCGCATGAAGAAGACGTCCGATGCCGTCGTGAAATAGAGTCGAGGCCTCATACACGGAGGTGTGACGTGACGGCTGACGACATGGAGCGGATCTGTGACGACATCGCGGCCAAGGCCGAGGGCAGGGTGCGCATCGGGGTTGCCGAATCGCTCACCGGCGGCAACATTGCCGCCCGACTGAGTCGTGCGCGGGGGTCGGGCGACTGGTTCTCCGGTGGAATCGTCGCCTACCGGCCGGAGGTGAAGTACGGCCTCCTCGAGGTCCCGGACGGTCCACTTGTCTGCGCGGCTGCCGCTGCGGCGATGGCGCGGAGCACGGCGCGGCTGCTCGACGCCGACCTCGTGGTGGCGGTTACGGGCGAGGCCGGGCCAGATCCGCAGGAGGACGAAGCCGGCACGGTCTGTTTCGGACTGTTCGACGGCGGCGAGACTGCGAGCGACGAGCGGCGTTTCGGCGGCGAGCCCGGCGAGATCGTGGCTGCCACCGTCGCGCATGCATTACGCATGTTGTTGTCGCGGCTGGACGGCTGACGCAGCACTCATGGCAGGACGAGACACGCCTCGGCCCCCGCTTGGTGTGGGAAACGATTCCGAGACTGAACAGTACGTATTCAGCCCGACTATTCGTCGTCGGCGATGCTCTTCATCGCCTTCCAGCCGTGAGTGACGAACGTCCCGATCACGGCGGAGATCTACGACGAGATCGCCGATCGGCTGGGTGACACCCCGATGCCCGGCCTGATCGTGCACCTCGCCATCGAGCACGACGACAAGACGGAGAGCTACCTCGACGTCTGGGACTCAGAAGCGAGCTGCGACAACGCCTTCGAGCAGGTTGTCCACCCTGCGGTACACCCAGTGCTCGCTTCGCGCGGCATCCATCCCCCAGGAGAGCCGCGGCGCAGGTCGACCACGGTGCTCGATGTCCGATTCGGCGACGGCACCTCGGTGCGCCCGGATCGAAACGCCTCCCACTAGCCGCGACCACGGCGTGGGGAGCGCCGTCCGCAATGACGGAACGAGTGGGTGGTTTCACCGGTGCGGGGGTACCGACACGGCGCTCCGAACGACCGTTCCTCTCCTCGACGACCAGTGGGCCGCGCTCCGACGGTGTCGAACGGCACTCGCCGCGAACGCGCGCTCGGTGACAGTTATTATGACAACATAATGTATGTTGCTCTGATGAACACTGGGACTCCGTTGTATGCACAGGTGGAGTCGGCGCTTCTCGCCCGTTTCGGGGTCGATCTGCGGCCCGGTGATCAGCTGCCGACAGAAGACAAGTTGATCGAGGAGTACGGGGTCAGCCGGATCACCGTACGGCGGGCGATCCAGAATCTTGTGGCCCGAAACCTCGTGGTCACCGAACGTGGTCGGGGAAGTTTCGTCGCCGTTCCGAGATTCAGTCAGCCACTCACTGCCTTGACCGGATTTGTCGAGGACATGGAGGCACGAGGATTGCGTTCGCGTGCGCGAGTGCTCCTGGTCGAGGAAATTGCTGCATCGACTGATGTCCGGGAAGCGTTGGAACTTCCGCTGGGGGCTGAGGTCACCCATATCGAGCGTGTACGTCTGGCCGCCGGACATCCAGTGTCCTTCGATCAGACCTACCTGCCGCTCGATCTGGGCCGGCTCGTCGCTCGCGACGACCTGGAGAACGAGCCGATCTTCACACTCTTGGAGACACGGCATGGCACCCCTTTGATCGATGCCAGTTACGCACTCCAAGCCAGTACCGCGCAGCCGGCGGTCGCGGACGCGTTGCAGATCGAGTCGGGGAGCGCGATCTTCCGGATCGATCGAACGTCGTACACGATTGGTCAACGGCCGGTCGACTACGAGGTATTGCACTATCGGGGCGACTCGATCACATTCACCACACGTCTCTCTCGGCCGGAAACCAACGCGGGTGCCGATCAGTGACCGGCACACTCTTTGCCGTGTTGCTGTTCGGCGCGCTCGCAGCGGGCGCTCTCGGTAGTGCGCTGGGGATGGCCGGGGGCATCTTCGTCGTGCCGCTGCTGACCCTGGTTGCACACGCACCTTTCGTCATGGCGGTGGGCGTGAGCCTGCTCTCGGTCATTGCCTGTTCGTGTGCCGGTGCGCCGAGCTTCCTTGCCGCAGGGTTGACGAACCTGCGTCTGGCCGTCGTTCTGGAGGTGGCCACGACAATGGGATCGCTCATTGGGGTGCTGATGATCGGCATCGTTCCGGGTCCCATGCTGTATGGCATCTTCTCCGCTGTCTTGCTGGTATCGGCGGTCCAATTGGCTACCGGTCGCCGCACCCAGGTCGGTCGAGCCCACCATGGTGGCCGATATCGAAGCGTTGCTGGTGCATTCGCCAATCACGATGGCAGCATCGTCTCGTATCAGGTCGTGCGGCTGCCATTGGGTGCGATGTTGATGGTTGGCGCTGGAGTGCTTTCGGCACTGTTGGGCATCGGAAGCGGAGTCCTCAAGATCCCCGCGATGGATTCGGCCCTGAAGATACCCATCAAAGCATCCTCTGCCACAGCAAATCTCATGATCGGTGCCACTGCATGCGGTGCGGCCGCAGCCTTTCTGCTCTCGGGAGACCTCGACCTCGGATCGGCTGCCCCTGTGATACTCGGTTCGCTTGCCGGATCGATTCTCGGCGCGAAGATTCTCGTGCGGGCTGCCGGTCCTGCACTCCGGATCGTTTTCATGGTCGTTCTCGTTGGTGTGGCGATACCCATGTCCGCCAGTGCGTTCGGCTTGAACTGGGGCGCATCCGCGTGAAGCAGAACCCTGTGATCACCACGAACGACCAACGCCTGGCCGGGAGACTGGCCACGCTGATGCGTGTTGGAACCGTGTCAATCGCCATGCTGTTGGTCGCTGGGACCGTCTGCTCATGGACCGACGCCGACGTCGCTGCCACCATCCTCCTCTCCGCCGGTTGCGGTCTGTTGGTCCTTCTTCCGGTCGTGCGGCTGGTGATGATGGTCGATCATTTCGCACGCTCGGCCGACAAACCGTTCGTCGTCATCACGGCGCTTGTGCTCGTACTCATTGCCGCGGGTGCTCTGATCGGGTGAGTGCCGGTCATCCCCGAACATCATCGGTAGCAGTTCGCCGAGACCACGGACGTTGTCGACGACTTCGCCGCTGCGCGCGAGTTGTCAGTCCGCCTTGGTTCCCGGAAGATATTGCTGCACTTTTTGTTTGGCCCCCTGCTTGACGATTCCCCACGCATCCTCATCGCCCTTGACCAGTGCGGTACTGAGCGACTTCGCCTGATCGAGCGTTGCATGAGGCGGTATCGGCGGGACGTTCGGATCGCAGCGGACGTCGAGGAGGGTCGGGCGGTCGGCCGCCAGTGCTTGATCCCAGGCACCCGCGATCTGATCTGAACTCTCGACGTTGATGCCGCCGAGCCCGATGCCGCGCGCGAACGCGGCGTAGTCGACCTCCGGAAGCGTCTGCGATGCTTTGAACTTCGGAGAACTCGTCATGGCACGCTGTTCCCACGTGACCTGGTTCAGGTCGTTGTTGTGCAACACCGCCACGATCAGGCGCGGATCCTGCCATTGTCGCCAATAGCGGGCGACCGTCAGCATCTCGGCGAGACCGTTCATCTGCATTGCGCCGTCACCTTCGAAGGCGACCGCCGGCCGCTCGGGATGGGCCCATTTCGCTCCGATCACGTAGGGCACTGCAGGTCCCATCGTGGCCAGTGTTCCCGACAACGATCCCCGCATGTCGTCTCGAAATGAGATGTGCCGGGCGTACCAGTTTGCGGCACTTCCGGAGTCGGCGGTGACGATGGCATTCGAGGGCGCGCGCTTCGAGAACTCATGGAAGATACGCATCGGGTTGATCGGATCGGCATCGGTCATGGCCTGTCGCGTTGCGGTGGAGTGCCACTGCGTCACGTGCTTCTCCACCGAGTCGCGCCAGCTACGGTCCTGCTTGCGCTCGAGTTTCGGCAGGAGTTGCTGCAACGTGCGTTTCGCGTCCCCGACGAGGTTGACCTCGTTGGGGTAGCGCATGCCTATCCATTTTCCCGATCGGTCGATCTGGACGCCGCGCGCCTGGTCGAGTTCCGGGAGGAACTGGGAATAGGGAAAATTGGATCCGACCATCAGCAAGGTGTCGCAGTCGCGCATCAGATGGTAGCTGGCCGTGGTGCCGAGCAGGCCGATGGAGCCGGTGACCCACGGGAGGGTGTCGGGCAACACATCTCGACCGAGAAGGGCCTTTGCGCAGCCGGCGCCCAACTTTTCGGCGACCTGGGTGAGTTCATCGACACACCCACGCGCACCTTGGCCGACCAGCATGGCGACCTTGGTGCCTGCGTTCAGCACGTCGGCGGCACGGGAAACGGCGGCGGGATCGGGATCGGGCGTGGCCTGCTCGATGCCCAGGCTGGACGGGACATGTTTGAACTCGTGCTGCGGGGGTGAATAGTCCAGCTCGAAGACGTCCGACGGGAAGATCAGCGCGGTCGGTGCACGTTCGGTGATCGCGACCCGGATCGCGCGATCGATGAGGTTGGGGATCTGTTCGGGCACGGTGCACATCTGCACGTAGTCGCTGCAGACGTCCTTGTAGAGCGAGAGCATGTCGATCTCTTGCTGATATGAGCCGCCCATCGCCGACCGTTCCGTCTGTCCGACGATCGCGACCACCGGCACGTGGTCGAGTTTGGCGTCGTAGAGCCCGTTGAGAAGATGCACACCGCCGGGGCCGCTGGTCGCGGTGCACACGCCGACCTCTCCGGAAAATTTCGCGAAGCCCACGGCCTCGAATGCGCTCATCTCCTCGTGACGTGACTGCACGAACTGCGGGTCGTCGTCGGCCTCCGCCCACGCGGCCAGCAGCCCGTTGATCCCGTCCCCGGGATAGCCGAACACCTGTCGGACACCCCATTCGCGGAGCCGGGACAGCACGACGTCGGCGACCTTCTCACTCATGAACACTCCTCCCTGGTGGCTCGTTCGCTCACCTTGGGCAGTACCCGTTGGGCGTTGGTCAAACACATCGGACGAGATGTCCGATTCGTGGACGGAGTCTGCGTGCTTCGGTACACGCTGCTCGTGACAGGCGCGCGACCCGACGTGCTCCCGGTTTCACGCTCGTTGCAGCCAGAGCCGTCGCCGAGCAACGCGTCGCAACTCGGCGATGTCATGGCCTTCGATGTCGTGGTCTTCGATGTTGTGGTCTTCGATGTTGTGGTATGGCCCACTCTGGTCGGTGGCATCGAGGATGCGAGCGAAGAACTCCGTCTCGTCTATGCCGAACCGGTCCCTGATGTGGTCTGCCGGACCGCCACCGTAACGCGCACATCGAGTGGCGAAAGTCAGTAGTTCGCATTCTGGTCCAGACCATTCCGAGTTCGACCCGTTCACGTCGTCTCCTCGACATCGTGATCGGACTCGTCGGAAGCGTCTTGATCGGAGTCCATGACCGAGGTCCACCAATCGCGGAGCGGCGAAGGGTCAGGCCACACCACGTCGTTGGACGATCTGGAGTCGAGCTTCGGCGTCACGTTGGGCGCTCCCGAAGAATTGGTCGATTTCTTCGGGGTGACCGCCATAGTGGCCTTCTCTCAAAATTGTTTGCGTGGCCCGCGTTCTTAGGCCGTGCGTGAGTGCCCACTATCGGTCGGCGCCAAACATTCGAGCTGCGCGTGCCTCCTGTTTGACGGCGTCGCATCTTGGGTATGCCTGGAATCCAGCCGCCATTGGTGCCGCGTGATCTCGCGGGGTCGGGCTGCCGGAGTTCAATCGTTCAGCTCGGGTGGCCGTCCGGCGAAGACGTCCGCCACGCGGTCCCGACAACCGAATGAGAGTTGCGATGATGAGGGAACCAGACACCGATTCGACCGAGCCGACGTCGGGTGAGACGCGGGATGTGCTCCACCCGGGACCCGCCGACAACGACGGCAGCGGCGGTATGGCCACGCGGGAGGTCGCCCCGGAGGTCGCACGCAAGAGCGAGGTCGACGATGCGGGATAACACTCCCGACGATGTGCGCGGCGCCCGTGAAACGGTCGACGAGCTCGAGGACGAGCATGTAGACGTCCCCGATCCGGATGAGAATCCGCAGGTCGATCCGGCCGCGGCGACCGACTCGGGAACCGGCGATCCGGCTTCGCCCGCAGCTGGGGATGCGGAACCCCCGGATTGACAGGTCTGATCGGTAGGCTCGTCGGTGATGGTGATGTTTGGCCGCCGGCCCGATCGGGTAGTCGCGTGCCGTCCCACTGTCCGCCCGCGAGAGGTTATCCATGCTTGCTGATCGTCGCGGCCACGCGGTGACGGCCGAATTGCCGGCATCGCGCGGCCGGTTGTCTGCAGCACTGATCGAGGCGCTCGAGGGCGAGCGTCCCCTCGAACTGCCGATCGGCGTGGATGAGGCAGACCCTTACGGCGACGACCTGCAGCTCGCGCTCTACGTCGCCTACGAGATGCATTACACCGGCTGGACCGGGGTACGCGACGATCGGGAATGGGATATCCAGATCCTTGCGTTCCGCCGAGAGCTCGAGCGGCATTTCCTGGCTGCGGTACGCGCCGACATTGGTCCCGCGGACGACTTCTCGTCGCCCGAGATCGAAATGAATCGGCTCTGCGTCGAGCCCGCCGACGGCGACGGCGTCTCGTTCATCCTGCGCGACAGCGGTTCCTGGCGGCAATTCCGTGACATGTTCGCGATGCGCTCGCTGTACCACCTCAAAGAGGCCGACCCCCACGCATGGGCCATCCCGCGGCTGCGGGGCGCTGCGAAGGCTGCGTTCGTCGCGGTCGAGTTCGATGAATTCGGTGGGGGCCGTGCGGAAGCGGTCCACCAAGACCTGTTCGCGGATCTGTTGGCCGCCGCAGACCTGCGCCCCGATTATCTCGCCTATCTCGACGGTGCGCCCGGATGGGCGCTGGCTCCGGTGAACCTCATGTCACTCTTCGGTTTACATCGATCCCTGCGCGGGGCCACGGTCGGGCACCTCGCTGCCACCGAGATCACGTCGCCGCCGGGCTCGCAGCGATTGTTGTCCGGCCTTGAACGTCTCGACGCCCCGGAGACGTGCCGACACTTCTATGCCGAGCACGTCGAGGCAGACGCTGTCCACGAGCAGATCCTGCGACACGACGTCGTGGGCGAACTCGTGCGCGCCGAGCCGAATCTGGAGGCGGATGTCGTGTTCGGAATCCGTGGGTTCCTGTTGGTGGAGGACGCCTTCGACCGGGGGCTGCGTTCCGTCTGGGAGCTGGGCGAACTCCTCGTGTGACGGTCTCAGCCCGCATTGTCGGCTCGGATACGACGCCGGTGGCTGGTGTCGCACAGCGGATACCGCCGGCTGCGGCCGCATGCGCACACAGCGACCGCGAACCGGTCGGACCGGACGTGCGATCCGTCTGGCATCTCGATGTCCACCGGTCCGGACACCAGCATCGGTCCACCCCGCACCATGCGTACGCGAGTCGGTTCGGACGAGCTGCTCATCGATGACCTCGCGGCGCCGCGGATGTGGATGGTCGGTCGGCGCGCACGACCACGAGTTCCTCTACCCGACGATCGGTGTCGAGGAGCCCGAGATCTTCGAACCAGGTGGCCTGAGCGGTGAGTACGGGCCCGAACGGAACACGACGGCGCGCCACGACGTCGGCATGGAGGCCGGTACGACGCAGTGCCGCGACAGTTTCGGCCGGGTCGGCGAACTCCGATTGTACGAGCAGGAGAGTTCCGCCGGGATTGAGCAGTTCGGCGGCGCCGGCGCACAGCGGATCGAGCACCGACCGACCGTCGGGACCGCCATCCCAGGCGTTCCGCGGCCAGGCATACTCGTCGGTGACGTCTAGGTCGGGCGGCGTCGGTACATAAGGCGGATTGCAGGTCACGAGGTCGAATGTGTCCCGGCCGGTGAGGTCGTTGAGATCGCGATGTTCGACCGTGACGATGTCGGACACTTTCTGGCAGCGCGCCGCGGCGGACTGCGCGGCGCCCGGGCACGAATCGATTGCGAGCACCGAGGCGGCACCCAGTCGGGCCAGCTCGATGGCGACGACGCCGGTTCCGGTGCACAGGTCCGCTGCCCGGGTCCCGGGGACACGACAGGACCGCCGGACTGCGTCGACCAACAGTTGCGAGTCTTCCTGTGGCCGGTAGACCGTTTCAGGAGGGATCGGTAGTCCCAATCCGCCTGGTACTGGGGCATCACAGCTGAGCGTCATGCCTCTCTTGTTCCCAGTAGACGCTCATGTCAAACCGAAGGAGGACGGGCCCGGAGGTTTCAGCCCGGCGACGTGGGGGTATGACTGCGGCGAGATGAATTGTCGCGGGTGAGGAGAGCACGCAGTGACCGAGAACCGCAACATCACCGATGACCACCGTGTCATCGACGACGTCGCGCTGTCGGCGGATGCGCCCGTGGAGTTGAGTGTGCCTGCACGCGCCGACAGACTCCAGATCGTCCGAGCAGTGGTGGAAGGCACCCTCTATGCCGACGACTGGACCATCGACGACGTCGCCGACATCCAACTCGCGATCGACGAGGTCTGCTCGCAACTCATCGTGGCGTCGGTCGACGCCGGTTGTCTGCGCGTCTCACTACATGTCGGGGAGGCCGGGTTCGTCGGCGAGGTGGCGGGCGCGATCGAGCCCGCCATTGAATTGGACACGGCTGGTTTCGGTTGGCATGTGGTGGAGACGGTGACCGATGCTCAAGCGGTCACCTACGTCGACACCGCCCACCGCCGTGATGCCACGGTTCGGCTGGCCAAGTTGCTCAGCGGAACTCGACCGAGGTGAGCGACCTGCTGGCTTCAGCCAACGAATCATGGAGATCGATCGCGTCGTCGAGGCGGCATGCCTCGACGGGCCGCGCGACGGCGCGACCGCAGGCGACGGCAACTGGTATGTGACGTCGAGCGGCGTCATCGCAGAACTTGCCGAGCACCGCCAGCCCGGAGGTGCTGAGGAAACGCACCTGCAGCAGATCCAGCAGCACACACTCTGGCCGGCGACCGGTCAGCCGATCCAGCGCCACGGCGAAGTCGGCCACGCTCTGTAGGTCGATCTCACCCGAGAACTGTTGTACACAAATGGTTCTGGCCGCCGTGAGATTGCCTACTGCAGGTCTCGCACCTGCCGCAGGCGCCAGCGAGTCGCGAAAAGTGATGTGTGAATCCAGGCTCATGCGTCTGCCTCGTTCCGAGTTGTACGAGTGCGGCGAGACACGCGTTCCGAGGTCTCGCTGCTGCAGCTGTTGGCTGAACCGCTATGACCAACCGTACGGCGCCGGCCATCCGTCGACAAGTGGAGTTTAGAAGGGACACCACCCGGGTAGCCGCTACGTTGGAGTGATACTGACCTCGCATGCCACACCACCCTCCGGAGGAATTGCTTGACCTCGACACCCGAGAACGATTCGGCGCTGCGCGACACGTCGGCCGGCAACTCTCGGGTGGACGACTATGCAGACGTGGCGCCGGCGATCCAAGCGCTGCGCGAGGCCGCCGACGACCAGGTCAGGGCGCGAATGCGCTCGGACATCGTCGAACGATGTCTCCCACTGGCCGACCACGTCGCGCGCCGATTCAGTGGCCGCGGGGAATCGGTCGACGATCTCGTCCAGGTCGCGCGCATCGGAGTGGTCAATTCCGTCGACCGTTTCGACCCGCGACGTGGAGGGAGTTTCCTGTCGTTCGCTGTGCCGACGGTCATGGGTGAGGTGAAGCGTCATTTCCGTGACAGCATGTGGGCGATCAGGGTGCCACGACGGGCCAAAGAGACCTCGCTGAGCATCAACCGGGCCAGTGACGAACTGGTCCAACGGTTGGGCAGGTCGCCGCGCCCCAGCGAACTCGCCGAATACCTCGGCATCCCCGTCGCGGACGTGATCGACGGCCTGATGGCGCGTTCTGCCTACAACGCCACGTCCATCGATTCCGAGCCCGATGACGATGACGGGCGATCGATCATCGACACCCTGGGCGCCGACGACGAGCGGATCGCTCAAATCGATGAGATCGTGGCGCTGCGACCGGCTTTGGCGACCCTGCCCGAGCGGGAACGGCAGATAGTGAGTCTGCGTTTCTTCCACTCGATGTCGCAGAGTGAGATCGCCGCAGAAGTCGGTATCTCGCAGATGCACGTTTCGCGGCTGCTGAACCGGACGCTGGCCCGACTTCGCGACGAACTGACCCCGCTGCCCGAGAAGTGGGGCCCGGACCACCGACCCTGACCGGCGTGCGCAACCGCCTACGGTTTCAGGATCACCTTGACGGCGCCATCGGCCTTGCGCTGGAAGATGTCGTACGCGTGCGGCGCGTCGTTCAGTGGGAGTTCGTGTGTGGCAAAGGAGTCTACACCGAGGGGATCGTCGTCGCCGAGCAGGGGCATGATGTCCGGCGCCCATTTCTTCACATTCGCCTGGCCCATACGGATCTGGATCTGCTTGTCGAACATCGTCAACATCGGCAGGGGGTCGGCGGTTCCGCCGTAGACGCCGATGATGGACAGGGTGCCTCCGCGACGCACGATGTCGATGGCGGAGTAGAGCGCCGACAGGCGGTCGACACCGGTCTTGCGCATCATCGGCTCGGCGACAGTGTCCGGCAGCATCGCGACAACCCGTTGCATCATCTTGTTCACCGGGGAGCCGTGTGCCTCCATGCCCACCGCATCGATCACCGCGTCGGTGCCACGACCATGCGTCAACTCGCGGACAGCATCTCCGATGTCGTCGACCTCGTCGAGATCGATGGTGTGGATGCCGCGTGCCCGTATGCGTGCCAACCGCTCGGGTACGCGGTCGACCGCGATCACCTCGGCACCCTGGTGGGCCGCGATGCGTGCGGCCATGTCGCCGATCGGGCCGAGGCCAAGGACGGTGACCGATCCTCCCGCCGGGATGTCGGCGTAGGCGACCGCCTGCCACGCGGTCGGAAGAACATCGGACAGATAGACATATCGGGAATCCGGTGCGTCACCAGGGACCTTGATGTGGGTGAACTGTGCCTGCGGAACGCGCAGGTACTCGGCCTGACCACCGGGAACCGATCCGTAAAGGCTCGAAAAGCCGAAGAGCGCCGCGCCTATTCCCTGATCGCGCACTTGAGTCGTCTCGCACTGGGTGTACAGCTCCTGCGTGCACGTGTAACACGATCCGCACGAGATCTGGAACGGGATCACGACCCGGTCCCCGACGGCGAGATCGCCGACCTGTGAGCCGACTTCCTCCACCACACCCATGGGTTCGTGGCCGAGGATGTCGCCCGGTTTCATGAATGCCCCGAGAACTTCGTACAGGTGGAGGTCGGATCCGCAGATGTTGGTCGAGGTGACCCGGATGACGGCGTCCGAATCCTCTTGGATCTGCGGATCGGGGACATCCTCGACGGCGACGTTTCGCGTGCCCTGCCAAGTGACTGCGCGCATATGATCTCCTCTGATCGGTTCACTCGCAGCGTGCCCGCGGTGGATCAGGATCAAACCTCCGCCGATCTGACGGGCGCAGGTGGTTTGACGTGAGCGGTGCACGGGCATACATCACCGTCAGCGTCGGAACGGGCAGCGGCGCCTCGGCCCTGGTCACCGTCCGCCGACCCATCGCACCATTACTTCGAGGAGACCACCATGTCGACAGATGCGATCGTGATCCTGAAAGACGACCACAAGCAGATCAAGAAGCTGTTCAACGATTTCCGTGCCGCAGGTCCGAACGCGACGAAGACGAAAGGTGACATCGTCGGGAAGATCATCGACGCCCTCACCGTGCACACCTACATCGAGAACGAAGGGATGTACCCGGCGGTCCGCAAGGCCGTGCCCGCCGTCGAGGACGACATCCTCGAGTCGTATGAAGAGCACCACGTGGCCGACCTGCTGGTGATGGAACTCGTCACGATGAAACCCGAAGACGAGCGATTCGATGCCAAGACCACCGTTCTGATCGAGAACGTGGAGCATCACATCGAGGAGGAAGAGTCCGAATGGTTTCCCAAGGTGCGTAAGACACTGGGCCGGAAAGAACTCCAGCGGCTCGGTGAAGAGCTGCTGGAATTGAAGAAGAAGGCGCCGCACTCACCCGCACAGCCGTCAGCCCTGAAGAAGACCATCGACGCGATCGTGAGGTGAGCGGGTCGTCAACATCCGCGGGACGATGTTTGATCCACGGGCCCGGTGGGTATCAAGAGTGTACGCAAACGACATTCGATCCAAGGAGCACACGATGGGTCTCGACGACAAGATCTCGAACAAGGCAGAAGACCTGCAAGGCAAGGCCAAAGAGGCCACCGGAAGCGTGACCGGCGACGGTGATCTCAAGAACGAGGGCAAGGGCGACCAGGCGTCGTCGGCGGTGAAAGACGGCGTCGAGAGTGTCAAGGACGCAGCCGGCAAGGTCAAGGACAAGTTGACCGGGCACTGACCCGGCCATCTCGTGCGGTCGATGCCACTCGAAGAACGGATAGGTGAAACATGATCGGAACCATCATCAGTGCCATCGTTGTGGGTCTGATCGTCGGTGCACTGGCCCGGCTCATCATGCCGGGCAAGCAGAATGTCGGCGTCATCATGACGATCGTGCTCGGGATATTGGGATCACTGATCGGTTCGTGGCTGACTTATCAGGTGGGCTACAGCAACAGCAACGGTGGATGGGAGGTCATCCCGTTCATCGTGGGGGTCGTCGTGGCCATCGCCCTGATCGCGGCATACCTCGCGGTACGCGGACGGCAGGTCAGCCACCACTGATCTCCCCTGAAACCCTTTGTGGCGGTCACCGTGATCCACGGTGGCCGCCATTTCACCTGTGCCTCATGCCAGCGCGGCAGCGGACACCCAGAACGGGCTCGGCGGGCATTGTGGCAGGCTGAAGCGGCGAACGAATGGCACGAACGTCGTGGGGTGGTGGACACACGGACACAAGGGTGAGGGTGATGGCGAAGAACGGGTGGACGCCGGCAGATGCGCCGCGGATGGACGGCAAGACCGTGGTGGTCACTGGTGCCAACACGGGCATCGGCCTGGCGACCACGCGCCACCTGGCGCGGCTGGGTGCCCACGTGCTGATGGCTTGCCGCAACGTCGACGCCGCAGCCGCCGCCCGCGCCGACATCCTCGCCGGTGTGCCCGCTGCTCGGCTGGACATCGTGCAGCTCGATCTCGGTGACCTCGCGTCGGTGCGCAAGGCGGCCGACGAGATCGGCAACAGCCATCCGGTGGTCGATGTCCTGATCAACAACGCGGGAGTCATGGCCGGTCGACGCGAATTCACCGCCGACGGCTTCGAGATGGATTTCGGGACCAGTTTTCTCGGCCACTTCGCATTGACGGGCCTGCTCCTCGAGCGCCTGTTGTCGGCGGATGCGGGACGGGTGGTGACGGTCGGCAGCAGTGCGCATCGCGCCGGCGTCATCGATTTCGACGATCTGACGATGGACCACTCGTTCAGCACCTCACGTGCCTACGCACGTGCGAAGTTCTCGCAGTTGGTGTTCGCGATGGAATTGCAGCGTCGGCTGTCGGCGAGCGGCCACACCGCGCCGATCTCGGTGGCCGCGCATCCGGGTGCCACCCACAGTGGGGTGATGCGCGATTCGGGCCGGCTGCTGCAGTGGCTGTTCACCACGCCGTCGCTGCACTGGTTGCGCAGGTCCTTCATCATGGAGGGTCCGGAAGGCGCATTGCCGTCCGTGCGCGCTTCCACCGATCCGGGTGTGATCGGTGGCCAGTATTTCGGTCCGTCGGGCCCGGGGCAGTTCAGCGGACCTCCGGTGCTTGTGGTGCCCAGCCATCGGGTCTTCGACGGGGAACTCGGAAACCGTTTGTGGGACACGGCAGAAGAGCTGACCGGGGTCACGTACGCGTTTGGGCGGTGAGTGGTCTCGATACGCCGGCTCGCTTCGCTCGCGTGGCTACTCGACCGGCGGGAGGCCGCGCATCTTCGCCGATCGAGTAGCCGAGGAGCGTAGCGACGAGGCGGTGCCCCGCTGATCGAGTAGCCGAGGAGCGTAGCGACGAGGCGTATCGAGATCACCCGACCACACCCCTCACACCCCCACCGCGCTCAACATCGCCAGCTTCTGATGGCTCTCGCTGCCCGGTGTCGCGGTGTAGACCAGCAGGGCCTGCGTGCCGTCGGGGTCGAGGAGGGTCTGGCAGAAGACCTCGATCAGCCCCAGATCCGGATGGAGAAGGCGTTTGCGCTGATCGGTCAGCGACGTGGCGACGTCGTGCCGGCCCCAGATCTCGCCGAACTCCGGACTCGCCGCGAGTAATGCGTCGGCGACCTCGGCCGCGTGTGACCCTGCCCCCTCGCGGGTGACCGCCGCCCGGAGCCGGGCGGTGTGTGCCCGTGCATGGTGATCGTGGTCGTCGACCGGAAAACGTTGTCTGGTGGCCGGATCGGTGAACCATCGGTAGGCGATGCTGCGGTGAAGGCCGGTGAACTGTGTCTCGTCGCCGACCAGTGCGACACCGGGCGCGGTTTGCACGAGCGTCTCTCCGGCACTGTTCACCACCATCGCGGGCGTATCGGCGAGCCGATCGAGGATGCGCATCATGCCCGGACCGACGTGGTCGGGAATGGCCATGCGGTCGGGGGCATTGTGCCCGGCGAGGCGGAAGAGGTGGTCGCGCTCGTCGAGAGTGAGGTGCAATGCACGTGCAATCGCCGCCACCATCTGGTCGGACGGTTGCGGCCCGCGCTGTTGTTCGAGGCGGCTGTAGTAGTCGGTCGACATCCCGGCGATCATCGCGACTTCTTCGCGTCGCAGGCCGCTCGTCCTGCGACGTTGTCCGGGTGGCAGCCCGACGTCGGCAGGTGCGAGCGATTCACGCCGTCGCCGGAGGAACTCGGCGAGCCCGGACCGATCGATCACTGCATTCCTCGATTCTGGCTGCGGGGTGGGTACTGAGTGGTGGGTACCCACCACTGTTCCGCATGGCGATGCCCGCATCCAGGGATCGGCAATCCAAGGATGACCGATTCCTTGAAGTGCGGGCGCGGACGCGGTGAAGTCGTAGGTGGCAGTACATCGGAGCGAAGGAGACATCATGAAGATCACCGGCAACACCATTTTCATCCCCGGCGCGACCTCCGGCATCGGCTTCGGCCTGGCGCTCCGATTGCACGAGGCCGGCAATCGCGTCATTGTCGGCGGACGCCGGGTCGCGCTGCTGGAACAGATCGCGTCGGACCATCCGGGGATGGAGACGATCAGGATCGACACCGCCGATGCCGCCGATGTCACACGCGCCTGCGCCGAAGTGCAGAAGCGGTTCCCCGAGACCAATGTCCTGATCGCGATGGCCGGCATCATGCGATCGGAGGATCTGAGTGGTGCGGGCTTTCTCGACACGGCAGTCGCCGAGGTCGAGACGAACATCTTGGGGCCGCTGCGGCTCGTCGCGGCATTCGCCGAGTTCCTTGCCGCACAACCGGACGCGGTCATCATGACCGTGTCGTCGGGGCTGGCGTTCACTCCGATGGCGGGTACACCGACCTACAGCGCGACCAAGGCGGCGATCCACTCGTTCAGCGACAGTCTCCGACTTCAGCTGGCCGACAAGGGGATCGGTGTACTGGAGCTGGTTCCGCCGGCCGTGCAGACCGACCTGATGCCCGGCCAGGCGGAGGCCGACTGGGCCATGCCGCTCGACGATTTCCTCGACGAGGTGATGTCGCTGCTGCCGACCGCGACCCGCGAGATCCTGGTTGATCGGGTGAAGCCGCTGCGCTTCTCGGCGCATGAGGGTAACTACGACGACCTGATGGCCGCTCTCGCGCAGCAGGCCGGGTGATCCTCCCCTGTTGATCGAGTAGGGACCCGCGTTGATCGAGTAGGGACCCCCGTTGATCGAGTAGGGCCGGAGCGTAGCGACGACCCGGTCCCACCGTTGATCGAGTAGGGACGGAGCGTAGCGACGACCCGTATCGAGATCATCACCCTCGAACCCGCAGGTGCGCCAGTGATCTCGATACGCCCTCCGCTAGCGCTCCGGGCTACTCGATCGGCGGGACGAGTGGGGCTACTCGGCGGGTCAGTCGCCGCAGGGTTCGGCGGTCAGGTCGTCGATCCCGTTGCCCATGCAGGCCGCGGTCGCCGGACCCGTGCCGGCCAGTCCGATTGTGGCAATGGCGGCGCACGCAGCCAGCACAGCAATGAATCGTCTTTTCATCGGTCTTGTCTCCCTCGGGAATTCACCGAACGATCGTGGATGCGCGGCGCCACCCACCGACCGGGCAGACGTTGCCCGGCGAAGCCTCGCTGGAGTCCATCCTTGCGCGGTCGGCCGGCTCGCGCAATAGTCGGGTGACCTGTTCCCTGAGGAGCGAGCGTGCGAGCGTCTCGAAGGGTCACGCCAGCGCGTCGGCCGCCCGAACGAAGGCGAGATGGGACAGGGCCTGCGGGATGTTGCCGGCCTGGCGGCCCGCGCCGACGTCGTACTCCTCGGAGAACAGTCCGACGTCGTTGGCGGTCGCGCACGCACGGTCCATCAGCGCCACCGCGTCGTGGTGCCGTCCACTCATCGCGTATTGCGTGACCAGCCAGAACGTGCAGGCCAGGAACGGATGTTCGTCGCCGTCGAGCCCGTCGACCCCGGAGCCGGTGCGATACCGGTGCACCAGTCCGCCGGGCATCAGAACCCGCTCGATCTCGGCGACGGTCGCGAGCATCCGGGGGTCGTCGGCGGCGCAGAAACCGACCTGTGGGAGCAGCAGCAACGACGCGTCCACTTCGTCGGTCCCGGCGTATTGGACAAATCGCCCGGCCGCCGGATCCACCCCCGCGCTGTCGATCTCGGCCCGGACCCGGGCGCGGAGTTCGCGCCAGTGCTCGGGTGAGCCGTCGAGGTCGAACTCTTCGGACGCACGGACACCGCGATCGAAGGCCGCCCAGATCATCGCGCGGGAATGGGTGAACATCTGCGGGTCCCCGCGCATTTCCCAGATCCCGTTGTCGGGACGTTCGAGATTCGCCTCGACCTGCTCGAGCAACGCCTTCTGCAGCGACCACGACATCGGGGTTTCCTGCAGTCCTGCCTGCCGTGCCGA
This sequence comes from Gordonia sp. DT218, assembly GCF_049847105.1. Taxonomy (NCBI): domain Bacteria; kingdom Bacillati; phylum Actinomycetota; class Actinomycetes; order Mycobacteriales; family Gordoniaceae; genus Gordonia; species Gordonia sp. DT218. The sequence goes on from NZ_JBNCNS010000003.1 coordinate 217,923, forward strand.
CTCGAGACCGCAGAGCACCTCGCCGATCACATCGCCCTGGTATTGGTTCACCGCGCCGTTTCCGATCCGGACCGGTGCGGCGTTCTGATAGCCCGGCAGATGCGACAGCTCCCGCTCCTCGAGATCGCGCTCCCCGGCGATGCCGTACATGATCTGCAATTCCTTGGTGTTGCCGGCGATCGCGCGCATCAGCCACATGCGCCAGTGCTCGGCCACCCGGAGAAAGCCGTGATTCACCAACGCCTCCAGGGTGAGCGAGGCGTCGCGCAGCCACACATATCGATAATCCCAGTTGCGGCTGCCGCCGAACTGTTCGGGGAGTGATGTGGTCGCGGCGGCGACGATGCCGCCGGTGTCGAGATTGCTCAGCGCACGCAGCGTGATCAGCGATCGGACCATCTGCTCGTGGTGCGGTCCGGAATGGTCGATGCGGCTCGACCATCCGGTCCACCAGCCGACTGCGTGGTCGAGCGCCGCGTCGACGTCGAGGGGGTCGGGTTCGGGCCGGTGCGAGTGATACCAGGTGAGCGTGAGGTCGACGGTCACGTCGGGTTCGACGGTGAAGAACCCGCGGTGCACGTTGCCGTCGGCGTGCAGCGCCGCCCCCCGCACGACCACCGCGTCCGGGCCCGCGATGGCACGCAGCGCGGGCCCCTCGGCGTTGCCGACCTGCAGGACCCACGGCACCGCCCGTGCGTAGTCGAAGCGCATCCGCAGATCGGTCTGGAACTCGACGTGGCCCGACAGCCCGACGACGCGTCGGACGAGGTCGACCCGACCGCCGTCGAGGGGCATGAACTCGTGCACCTCGGCCACGCCGGTCGAGGTCTCCCATCGCGTGACGAGGACGAGGGTGTCCCCCGTGTACGCACGACTGCACTGCGCCGATCCCTCCCGTGGTGCCAGCGTCCAGCAGCCGTGCTCTTCGTCGCCGAGCAGCGCGGCGAAGATCGACGCCGAGTCGAACCGGGGCACACAGAACCAGTCGATCTCGCCGCGACGCGACACGAGCGCTGCGGTGCGACAGTCGCCGATCAGGGCGTAATCCTCGATGTTCGGACGCATACATCGATTCTTACCGCCATCGTGCGATGTATCGGCGAGTTCGGCCCTGGCGAGTTCGATGCGCGTTACCGTCGGGCATGGCCGAGACGACACTCTTCATCCTTGGTGCGACGGGGGATCTGACCTCCCGCCTGCTGTTGCCGGCACTCGAGCAGCTCCTTGCTCTCGAGCCGGATCGCGACGTTCGGCTCGTCGGTGTGGGGCGGCGAGAGGTCTCCGACGATCAATGGCGCGACCGCGTCCGCGACGCGTTCGGTGACGAGCCGGCGCCCGCCGCGGCCCGACTCGCCGACTCGACGACCTATCTGCAGGCGGATATCGGTTCCGCCGACGGGCTTCGAACGATTCTCGGGTCGGCGCAGGGCCGACCGATCCTCTACTTCGCCGTCCCGCCCGCGATCGCACAGGCATCGTGTGAGGCCATGACGGACGTGGAGGTGCCGTCCGGCGCGATCCTCGCTCTCGAGAAACCATTCGGCACCGATGAGACGAGCGCCCACGCGTTCAATGAGACCCTGGCCCACCTCGTCCCGGAGAACCAGGTGTTCCGCGTCGATCATTTCCTGGGCCAGTCGATCCTCCTGGACCTGATCGGGGTGCGGTTCGCCAATCGTGTGTTCGAGCCGGTGTGGTCGGCCGATCACATCGAATCCGTGGTCATCCGCTACGACGAGACACTCGGACTCGAAGGCCGCGCAGGCTATTACGACAAAGCCGGTGCGTTCGTCGACATGTTGCAGAGTCACCTGCTCGAACTCCTCTCGGTGGTGGCAATGGATTCCCCCGCGTCGTTGGGCGAGCGAGATCTGCGCGATGCCACCGCGGCCGCCCTGCGCGCCACCCGCGTCTGGGAGGGCGATCCCATTCGTGCCTCCCATCGGGCGCGGTACACCTCGGGTGAGGTGGATGGTCATCGGCTGCCGGCCTACACCGACGAGGAGGGCGTCGATCCGTCGCGCAACACCGAGACGCTCGCCGAGGCAACCTTCGAGGTGCGTACCGCCCGCTGGGCGGGTGTGCCCTTCACCCTGCGGTCGGGCAAGGCGATCGAACCCGCGGTCAAGGAGATCGCCCTCACCTTCCGGCCGGTCCGTCATCTGCCGGAACAGTTTCGCGGTGAGGCGGCGAGCAACGTTCTCCGGTTCTCCTTCGGTCCGGACACGATGTCGTTGCGGCTCAACGTGCACGACGGTTCGCACCCGTTCGACCTGAAGGCGACCGAACTCGACGCCGATCTGGGGGTCGGGTCGCCTCGGGCCTACGCGGAGGTGTTGTCCGGGATCCTCGACGGCGACGCAACTCTCGCGGTGCGGGGCGACACCGCGGAGCAATGCTGGCGGATCGTCGCGCCGATCCTCGACGCCTGGCGGTCCGATCAGGTCCCGATTGACGAGTACCCGGCCGGCTCGAGCGGGCCGACGGACTGGCCTGCGCTGTGAGTGCCGGCCCGCAGTCGATGTCGCTGCGAACGGATCCGCAGGTCATCGAGGATCTCCGAATGCGTCTGAGGGCAACCCGCTGGCCGGACTCTCCCGCCGGTTGGTCCCTGGGGGCCGATGTCGACTACCTACGTAAGCTGATCGGCTACTGGGCGGACCAATTCGACTGGCCGGCACAGGAATCCGAGATCGAACGACTCCCGCATCTGCGAGTCGAGGTCGGCGGCCTCGGGATACATGTCGTCCACGCCCGCGCGCCGGACCGCGCCGGACCCGTGATGCCCCTGCTGCTCAACCACGGCTGGCCGGACTCGTTCTGGCGCTACCTCAAGGTGATTCCGCTGCTGAGTAACCCCGGGGCGCACGGTGGCGACCCCGCCGATGCCTTCGACGTGATCGTGCCCGACATGCCCGGTTTCGGATATTCCGATCACCCGGCCCACGCGTACGATTCGATCGCGGTGGCCATGCTGTGGGCGGAACTGATGACCGAGCTCGGATATGACACGTTCGGTACCGCCGGTGGCGACATGGGGAGTCAGGTCAGCAGGTTTCTCGCACTCGACCAACCCGAACGTGTCGTCGCCGTGCATCGTATGGATGCCGGATTGCCCAAGTACTGGGGAGACCCGGAAGAACTCGACGACACCGAACGCGCGTGGATCGAGACGGGGACGGTGTGGGCGCGCACCGAAGGTGCATATGCGGCGATGCACAGCACCAAGCCGGTCACCGCCGCGGTCGGTCTCACCGACTCGCCGGCCGGCCTCGCGGCGTGGATCGTCGAGAAGCTGCGTGCATGGAGCGACTGCAACGGTGACCTCGAGACGGTGTTCACGAAGGACGAGATCCTCACCCTGCTCACCCAGTACTGGGTGACCGGCAGTATCGGATCGTCGATGCGGATGTACCACGCCAATGCGGTGATCCCGCTCGATCAGTACACCCGACATGTGGACGTGCCGTCGGGCTTCTCACTGTTCGGCGGTGACGTGCTCAAACCGCCGCGGGCCTGGCTCGAACGAACAGCGAATGTCGTCAGCGTGACGGAGCCGGAACACGGCGGGCATTTCGCGCCGTTCGAACAGCCCGAGCTGTACGCGCAGGAACTCCGGGACTTCTTTCGACCGTTCCGCAGCGGATTCGCAGACTGACGAGGCTGCACACCGCTCGGCGTGATCGAGCAGGAATCGAGAAGTCTTACGGAACGTTCGGGCCTAACGTCATACGCATGACAACAATCACCGCCATCACCCTCGACGTTCCTGACACCGCCGCCGCGGAGACCTTCTACGACAAAGCCTTCGGGCTGGGCGATCGACTCCGTTTCCGGACGGCCGAACAGCCGACCGCCGGCTTCCGGGGATTCGTCCTGTCCCTCGTCGTCGCCGATCCCGGCGTCGTCGATTCGCTGATCATGCCTGCTCTCGGCGCAGGTGCCACCGAGATCAAGCCCGCCAAGAAGTCCTTCTGGGGCTACGGCGGCGTGGTGCAGGCGCCGGACGGCACCATCTGGAAGGTCGCGACGTCGAACAAGAAGGCGTCCGGTGCCCCGGCCCGCCAGCTCGACGACATCGTGCTCCTCATCGGCGCCGACGACGTGGCCGCGAGCAAGAAGTTCTACGTCGAGCAGGGACTCGACGTCGCGAAGAGCTTCGGCCGCAAGTATGTCGAGTTCGCAAGCGAGCCCGATTCGGTGAAGCTGGCACTCTACGGACGGCGCGCCGCGGCCAAGGATGCCGGGGTGGATGCGGAGGGCAGTGGGTCGCATCGGCTGCTGGTGGGCAGCTCCGGTGCGTCGTTCACCGACCCCGATGGCTTCGTGTGGGAGCCGGCCCAGTAGGTCCGGGAGGGCATTAGGCTGGTCGCCGTCACGTACCCCGGCGAAGTGGATCAGTCGATGGAACGCATCATCAGCGGAGATGAACGAGCCCTGCTGGAGAACATGGTCGACCGCAATCGGGAGGCGTTGATCGAGTCCGTCGTCCGACTCTCGGACGCGTCATCGCGGTCGCGACTCGTGCCGTCGGCGACAACGCCGATCGGCCTCCTCAGACACGGTGCGGCGGCGGAACGTTTCTGGTTTCAGCACATCCTGGACGGACGGGCGAAAGAGGACTGCAGCGGACCGGCCACCCCGGGGGAGGCGAGCTTTGCCATCCCCGACGGCCGGTCGCTCGACGACGTCGTCGACGAGTTCCGGAGCGCCGCCGCGGAATCGCGCGAGATCGTGTCCTCGTACGACATGTCCGACACCTTTCAGAACTCGCACGGTGCGGACGTGAGCGTTCGGTGGCTCATGCTGCACATGATCGAAGAGATCGCTCGCCACGCCGGGCACGCCGACATCCTGGTCGAACTCATCACCGCCGAGGCCGCACCGACATGAACCTTCGTGGCGGCTCGCCGAGAAACCCACGCCGGGTATTTCAGCTCCCGGTGACGACCGCGACGCCGACACGTCCGCCGTCGACGTCGACGACGGTGCCATGGACGAACTCCGCGTCGTCGGATGCCAGGTAGGCCGCCGCGGCCGCGATCGCGTCGGGGTGGCCCGCGCGGCCGGCAGGCGTACCGATCATCAAGGCCTCCCCGGGATATACGGCGTCGGAGTCGAGATCGGGCGTGCGGATGACGCCGGGCGAGACCGCGTTGACCCGGATGTTGTCTGCACGGAACTCCGCAGACCATGCCCGCGTGAGGGTTTCGAGTGCGCCCTTGCTCGACGCATAGAGGGCTCCCGAACCGATACCGAGCCTGGCCACCCAACTCCCGAGATTGACGATGACGCCGCCCCCGGAGGCGGACATCGTCGGTACGAGCGCTCGCACGAGGAAGAACGGCGCCTTCACATTGACGCCGTACACCCGATCAAAGGTGTCGTCGTCGACGGTTCTGGTGGTGGAGGAGGGAAAGATCCCCGCGTTGTTCACGAGGATGTCGAGTCGACCGCCGGCCGCGGATACGGCCTCGCGGGCGAGTGTTGCACTCGCGGACGAACTGCCGTCGAGGTCCGCCCGGACAAAATCGGCGCGGCCTCCCCGGTCGCGGATGTGCTCGACGACCGACCGGCCACGGTCGGGGTCTCGACCGGAAACGACGACATGCGCTCCTTCATCGGCGAAGCGATAGGCGATGGCACGGCCGATGTTGCTGGTCGAGCCGGTGATCAGTGCGGTCCTGCCGTCGAGTCGCTGCATGTCCGCCGACGGTAGGCGGGTATTTCTGGACCGGCAAGTCCAAAAACGTCGTAGGCTGGGTCACGTGGCATTGACGACGAAGGGGCGGGCGACCCGCAAACGGATCGTCGAGGAGACGGCCGCGTACCTGCGGCAGGGCGACCCCGGCGGCGTCACCCTCGACGACGTGCGCACGGTCACCGGGACCAGCAAGAGTCAACTCTTCCATTACTTCCCGGGCGGGAAGGAGGAGCTGTGGTTGGAGGTCGCCCGGCACGAGGCGGACCGGGTGCTGGAGGACCAGCAACCGTATCTGGGCACCCTGGACACCTGGGAGGCGTGGGAGCGCTGGCGGGAGGTGCTCGTCGCGCGGTATCGGGCGCAGGGGCCGCACTGCCCACTCGCCGCCCTGATGAGTCAGGTGGGCGCGGCACCGGGCGCTGCCGATGTGGCGACGGCGTTGCTCCAGCGATGGCAAAGGCAAGTGCGACAGGGGATCACCGCACTTCAGTCGAGTGGGATCGCTCGCCCGGGTGTGGACGCCGATGGTCTCGCGGCCGCATTGATCGCCGGTATCCAGGGAGGGGTGACGGTTCTCCGGACGACGGGGGACACGGCTCACCTCGAAGCCGTGCTCGACGTCCTGTTCGCGCACCTGCGGCCCGAGTGAGGTGATGCAACCCCGATGATGTTAAACGCCGCTGTCTATGATTTGCTGGCCTCACGCTGGAATTCGACGAGGGGAATTCTTCGATGGGGGTGGGCAGTGTCGGTGATCCCTGACCGCATCGACGCGCTCTTCGAGTTCTGGCCGGACCTGACGGCTGCGGAAGTGGTGGGGCGCGCTCGCGAGCGGGGCCACGGCCTCGACGTCGGCACTCTGTCGGCCGTCCGGTCAGGTCATATGGTGCATCCATCGGTAGAGATCGTCATCGCCATCGCCGCCGGGTTCGGCGTCACTCCGGAGTATTTCGCGGAAGCCGGCGAGACGCCGGCCTCCGGCGACGAGATCCGGACCGCGCGGCTCGAGGTCGACCACGATCTGTGGATGATGGCCGTGGCGATCGCTCGGCTCCCGCCGGATCGGCGCGACAGTGTTCTCGAGTTGCTGGATTTTCTCGAGACCACCGACCACCCCCTCGCGCGGCCTGCGTCGCCGGACCACGACGAGCGGCGGCGAGGGAACTCGTGACGGGCCGATGATTTCTCCCGGCTCTTGCAGTCTGACCATCGTCAGCAACGTCGAGAGTGCAGGATTGTCGAATGGGTCAGCTACTGAAAGTGCAGAACTTCACCGTGTCGCGCGACGGCTTCGGGGCCGGTGACGGACAGAGCCTCGAACGGCCGTTCGGTCATGCCGATCCGGCGTCGCTGATGTCGTGGGCGGGCGCGACCGCGAGTTGGCCCAATCGCACCGACTCCGGCGGCAGCCGTGGGCTCGACGACTACCTGACCCGCGACTTCTCCCACAACATCGGTGCCGAGATCATGGGCAGCCACAAGTTCAGCCCACATCGCGGGCCGTGGAAAGACCATGACTGGCTCGGTTGGTGGGGCGACGAGCCGCCGTTCCACACGCCGGTGTTCGTCCTGACCCATCACCTGCGGCCGTCGTTCACCTTGTCGGATACGACGTTCCATTTCATCGACGACGACCCGGCGACGGCCCTCGACAAGGCGAAGGCGGCCGCCGACGGTAAGGATGTGCGGCTCGGCGGCGGCGCGACCACCGTGCGGGAGTTCCTCGACGCCGGTCTGGTCGACACCTTGCACGTGGCGGTGTCCGACGAGGTCGAGCTCGGGTCCGGGGTGCGACTCTGGGAGTCACCCGACGAGCTGCTCGATCGCTATCACTGCGACGTCGTGCCGAGTCCTGGCGGTGCAGTCACGCATCACCTGTTCTGGCGGCGGTGACATAACGCAGGTGGGTGGCGCGGCGACCGGGGACGACCGTCGGGTCCGCGAGGAGCCGGTGGCCGTTCGCCAGCGGGCCGAAGTAGCGGATCCCCTCGCCGAAGAGCACCGGTACGAGGCTGACGCAGATCTCGTCCACCAGATCGAGGTCGAGAGCCTGTTGGATGATCGTCGGGCTGGCGATGATCACATCGCCGGCACCCGCGATCTCTCGTGCACGTGAGACGGCGGCGGCGACGTTGTCGACGAAGGTGGTGTTCGGCCACCGTGCCGTGGCGTCCTCCGGCGGATGATGAGTGACGACGACGACCGGGACCCCGACCGGATGATGGTCGCCCCAGCCATCGGTGATGTCGAAGAGGTGTCGACCCGACACGAGCGCGCCGGCGTTGCCGGTCAACTCGCCGAGGACGTCCGCGTCGGCATCGTCGACGTGGAACCCGATGTCCTCGTTGGCGCTGGGCACCGCCGTCTCGCCGGCGTCGTACCAGGCGAACAGCTCGCCCGGATCGTCGTTCGGGTCGGCGATGAAGCCGTCGAGCGACATCGTCATGTGCGTGATGACTTTTCCCATGGTGGGGCCTCCTCGGTCGCGCCGGTCAACAGTTGTGACCAGGCGCGACCGAGGAACTCATCGGAGTGGGCGAGAAACGTTCGACGGTGAGGCTCTACAGCCGTCCGACCACGTAGTGGGCGGCATCCAGCGGCATGCCGTTGACGGTGTACAGCACGTGCAGCGCGTTGGGCTGTCCCACCGGTGCGCCGTTGCAGATGGTGTCACCGGGAATGCAGTATCGGACCGTCTTGGGCTCGTACGAGGCGCCGACGCGAATCCGCGGTGCGCCGATGTCGCTGATGAACCGGTCCGAAGGCGGTGCGAAGAGCACCACGGCCGCGACATGGCTCGCCACCTTGGCGGGCAGCGGGGCGGGCACCTGTGATTCGTACTGACGGTAGCGATCGGCGATCGTGATCTTGCCGCTCGTCGCGTAACCGGCGACCACGGCTCCCTGCGAATATCCGCCGAGGACGATCCGGGTCTTCGGGCAGGTGGCGGCGATGGTCTTCACCTCGTTCTGGGCTTCCTTCACGCCGTCCGCCACGGTCTTGACGAACTTCGGGCGATTGTTGAAATCGCTGCTCGCGGGGTATTTCACACCCTGGGCGGCCACCGACTTGCCCGGCAGTTGCGATCGGAGTGCCCCCACGAACGACTGACCGGTCAATCCGATCGGTGGCGCCGGTTCGGCCGTGCCGCGGGCAAAGACGACCGCGACGTCGGAGCAGGTGGCGGCCGATGCCTTAGGAGCGTTCATCACCACCCCGCCGGCGACAGCCGCGAACAAACAGAGAAACGACACGGTCAATCGGGCGCCGACGCTGGACAGAGCACTGGTTGAACTGTGGGATTCAAGGTTCATGCACATTGTTCGGACGTGGATGGCGTTCGGATGGGTCGGATGTCCACCTGTTTTCCGGGAGTTGTTCGGGCTGGTTGACTCGAATGGCGGCCGCGATACTGCGCGGGCGCGGCGGTCACGGCTTTCGGTCGAGGAGATCGTCACTCGACCGTGGGGGAGTGCCCAGTAGACCGCGGAGGGTCAGGCGCTCACCGCAGTAGCCGATTTGCGTGCCGCAGCGTAGGTGCGAGCAGCCTCGGCCGGTGAGTCGACCTGAGGTGGCGAACCGGTCAGTGGTTGCCGCGCCGACTCACGCAGGAACACCACCGCGACGAGCCCCACCAGCCCGCTCGCGATGAGGTAGAAGCCCGGTACCAGATGGTTTCCGGTGGCGCTGACCAGTGTCGAGGCGACCAGTGGCGTGGTGCCGCCGAACGCGGACACCGCGATGTTGAAGCCGATCGACAGCGCTCCGTAGCGCACCGTCGTCGGGAAGAGCGCGGGCAGCGTCGAGGCGGTCGGCGCGGCGAAACACGCCAGAATCGCACCGAATACGACGCATGCGACGATCGGCGCCCAGAGTGTGTCCATTCCGAACAGAACAAAACATGGTACTGCGACGATGATCTGGAGGACGGCGCCGAAGGCGAAGACGGGTCGTCGTCCGATGTAGTCGGTGAGGCGGCCCAGCATCACGATCAGCGCCACCACCACGAGCATCGAAAGCAACACCAGCAGATCGGAACTGAGTTGGCTGCGCCCGACGACGTCGGTGAAGTAGGTCGGCAGGTATGCGGTGATCATGTAGTTGGTGACGTTGTAGAGGATCACCAGTCCGATGCAGACCAGCAGCGGTCGCCAGAACCGCACGAAGATGGCGCCGATCTCACGGCCGGCGCTCTCGGCCCTCTTGACCTGGGCGTCGTGCTCGTCGAGTTGTTTCCGGAAGGCCGGTGTGTCCTCCAGGCGCAGACGTAGATACAGCCCGATCAAACCCATCGGGCCGGCGATGAAGAACGGGATGCGCCAGCCCCACGAGGTCATCGTGTCGTCGCCGAGCCAAGCGTTGAGGACGGTGACGAGGAATGAACCGAGCGAATACCCGATGAACGTCCCGAAATCGAGCCAACTGCCCAGAAATCCACGGCGGCGATCCGGCGAGTACTCGGCGATGAATGTGGTGGCCCCGCCATACTCGCCGCCGGTGGAAAAGCCCTGCACCATGCGAGCCGCGAGCAGCAGAATCGGCGCCCAGATGCCGATCGAGGCATAGGACGGGATGAGGCCTACGGCGAAGGTGCCGGCAGCCATCATGATCATCGTGACCGCCAGGACTTTCTGCCGGCCCACCCGGTCGCCGAGCGGGCCGAAGAAGAACCCGCCGAGCGGCCGCACGATGAAGGCTGCCGCGAACGTCGCGAAGGTGGCCAGCAATTGGGCGCTCGACGAAGCGTCGGGGTAGAAGACCTTTCCGAGGGTGGCGGCGAGATAGCCGTACACGCCGAAATCGAACCACTCCATCGTGTTGCCCAGTGCGGCTGCGGCAATGGCTCGCTTGAGCATCGGCTGGTCCACGACGGTGATGGACTCTTCGGTCAGTGGCGGTTTCCGGCGGATCAACGCGCCCAGCGAGCGCAGATGACGTTCCACCACGTGAGCGTGCGCCCACTGAATAGGTGAGGTCCTGCCGTCGGCAACTCCGGATTCGGACATCTTTCCAGGGTAGGCAGTCGACGTGGTCGGCGGTGAAACTTCAAGCGTCTCCGGCAGTTTGGGTGGTTTGTCCAAATTGTTCGAGTTCAACCTCCGCTGTGGTGCTAAATTCTGTCAATGTCGAGTCGACAGAAAGGCGCATGAGCCGCCGTACGCTCACTGTTCTGATCGATGGGCTGCTCATCGACGATGGCGCGATGGTCCCTCCGCGGATCGGCTCGATCGTCGCTGTGGTGCTCGAGTTCACAGAGACATTCGAACCATCGCGCGAGGCGATGACGGTTGACGGTGTTCTCGACCTGGACCCCACCCCGGGTTTTGAGAGGGCCCTGGATTCGTCGGATGAGCACCGGTACTGGACCGGTGACCTCTACGGCGACGGTTGGCGGGCGTCCTGGCGCGGCGATCGCCCACGCAGCGGGCCAGTCACCCTGACCGGCCGTCTGTGTCACTGGTACCGGCTGTCCTACAACCCCGACAGCGTGGTCCGGGGCCGGGTCGCCCGGATGCAGGTGGTGTCGATCCCATACCACGCCCCAGCCGGCGACCGGTGGGAGCTGATGCCGGGAGAACCCCACCGTTATCGAGACGTCGAGGTGGCACCGCGACGGTTCGACAAACAAGCGCTGCTCTTCGGATCTCCGGAGGTCGACGTCATCATTCACGGGGAGATCGGTCTCCTTGTCGAACTCGACCTCGATGTGCAGGAGCGCTGAGCCGCGAAAGGCCCGCAGCCAACCGATCCGCTCCTGGCGAAATATCCCCGGGAACAAACATTCCGCCACCAGGGTTGAGTCGGTCAGACTGAACTTTGGAGGATGAATGTCACAGACATATTCAGTGCCCGTTCTGTTCGTTCCGGACCTCGTCGTCCTGCCGGGCATGGTGGTTCCGATTCCACTCGACGACGCCGCCCAGGCGACCGTGGACGCGGCCCGGGCCAGCGAATCCGGCAAGCTCCTGGTCGCGCCGCGACTCGACGACCGGTATCCCAGCTACGGCGTGATCGCGTCGATCGTGCAGGTCGGGCGCATGCCCGGCGGGCAGACCGCCGCGGTGGTGAAGGGTGAGTCCCGGGCCCAGATCGGCACCGGTGCGCCCGGCCACGGCAACGCGCTGTGGGTCGAGGTCACCGAGATCGACGACCCCGAGATCACCGACGACGTGAAGGCGCTGGCGGCCGAGTACAAGACGCTCGTGCTGGCGATGCTGCAGCGCCGGGAGGCGTGGCAGATCATCGACGGCGTCAACAAGATGTCGGACCCGTCCGCACTGGCGGACACCTCGGGCTACTCGTCGTGGCTGACCGACATCCAGAAGCGTCAGCTGCTGGAGACCCCCGACATCGCCGAGCGACTCACGCTGCTCATCGACTGGACCGGCGAGCACATCGCCGAGACCGAGGTCAGCGACAAGATCGCGGACGACGTCCGCAACGGTATGGAGAAGCAGCAGAAGGAATTCCTGCTGCGCCAGCAACTCGCCGCCATCCGCAAGGAACTCGGTGAGGACGAGCCCGAAGGTGCCGACGACTATCGCGGTCGCGTCGAAGCCGCCGATCTTCCCGACAAGGTGCGTGAAGCCGCCTTGCGTGAGGTCGGCAAGCTCGAACGTGCCAGCGATCAGTCGCCGGAGACCGGCTGGATCCGGACCTGGCTCGACACCGTGCTCGACCTCCCGTGGAGCGAGCGGACCGAGGACTCTACCGACATCAAGGGTGCCCGCGAGATCCTCGACGCCGATCACCACGGTCTGGTCGACGTGAAGGATCGCATCGTCGAATATCTGGCTGTTCGGGCTCGGCGTGCCGAGCGTGGCCTGCAGGTCGTCGGCGGTCGCGGGTCGGGTGCCGTGATGGTGCTGGCCGGCCCTCCCGGCGTCGGCAAGACGTCGCTGGGTGAATCGGTCGCCCGTGCTCTCGGTCGCAAGTTCGTCCGCGTCGCCCTCGGCGGCGTGCGTGACGAGGCGGAGATCCGCGGTCACCGGCGCACCTACGTCGGCGCTCTGCCCGGCCGCATCGTGCGGGCCATCGGCGAGGCCGGATCGATGAATCCGGTTGTGCTGCTGGACGAGATCGACAAGGTCGGCTCGGACTACCGCGGCGACCCCGCGGCGGCGCTGCTCGAGGTTCTGGACCCCGCGCAGAACCACACCTTCCGTGATCACTACCTCGATCTGGATCTCGACCTCTCCGACGTCCTGTTCTTGGCCACCGCAAACGTGGTGGAGAACATCCCGTCGGCGCTGCTGGACCGGATGGAACTGGTGACCATCGACGGCTACACCGAGGACGACAAGGTCGCGATCGCGCGTGACTTCTTGCTGCCGAGGCAGGCCGAGCGTGCGGCCCTGACCGACGCCGAGGTGACCGTCGCCGACGAAGCACTGCGCGAGATCGCCGCGAACTACACCCGGGAGCCCGGTGTGCGACAGTTCGAACGGCTGCTCGCCAAGTTGCTCCGCAAGGCTGCGACCAACCTCGAATCCGGCAAGGCGCAGGCGCCGATCGAGATCGGGGAGTCCGACCTCAGGGAGTACATCGGTCGAGCGCGCTTCACTCCCGAATCGGAGGAGCGTACGGCGGTGCCGGGCGTGGCCACCGGTCTGGCAGTCACCGGCATGGGCGGCGACGTCCTGTTCATCGAGGTCAACGGCACCGACGGTGAGGCGGGTCTCAAGCTGACCGGTCAACTGGGCGATGTGATGAAAGAGTCGGCACAGATCGCACTTTCGTACGTGCGAGCACACGCCGAGCAACTCGGTGTCGACCCGGCAGCGCTCGACAAATCCATCCACGTGCACGTGCCCGCGGGTGCGGTGCCCAAGGACGGTCCGAGCGCCGGCGTCACGATGGTGACGGCGCTGGTGTCGATGGCGACGGGCCGCAAGGTCCGTGCCGAGGTGGGCATGACCGGCGAGGTCACGCTGAACGGACGGGTGCTGCCGATCGGCGGTGTAAAGCAGAAACTGCTTGCCGCACAACGCAATGGACTGCGGACCGTCTTCATCCCGCAGCGCAACGAGCCCGACCTCGACGACGTCCCGGCCGAGGTCCTCGAGGCGCTCGAGGTGAAGCCGATGGTCGATGTCGCCGACATCATCACGCAGGCGCTCGAACCGGTCGAGGAATTGGCGGTCTCGGCCGCCTGACGGTCGCGTGCCCGCCGACCGATCGGAATCCGAATACGACCGCGGCGTGGGCGAGCCGTGACGACAATAATTGTCGCCGCGGTGCGCTCACGCCGCAGTCATATCGCTGACGGACGGCTCAACCTCCGGCGAACCCGAAGATCCGTGCGATCGCGGCGCGGATCATCGGGCGGTGGAAATTGGTTGTCGCAACGAGCGTCTGCTGTTGGATCAGCCCTTCGACCAGGGCCACGATGAGTTCGGCCGTTCGTGCCGGGCTTTTCGGCGCCTTCGATCGCACAAACGGTTCGGTGAACGCGACAAAGGCGGTGCGATTGGTCGTCACCTGTTCGCGCAGGACGTCGTCGAACTGGGACTCGACGAGGAGCGCATGGCGGGCGGCGACGAGACCCGTCTCCGCCGACATCGCTGTGACGAAATCGGTGGTGCAGTCGAGGACGAGATCGGTGGACGGAACGTCGGTCTCCAGGATCGGCCCGAAAGTACGGATGGCGATCGCGTACATCTGCTCGTACGCCTCGGTCAGCGCCAACGCCTCGAGTCTGGCCCGGGTCGGCGCGTAGTAGTTCACCGAACCCAGCGGCAGTCCGGCCGCCTCGTCCACCGAGCGATGGGTGAGGGCACGGAGTCCTCCGGTCGAGATGACCTCGAGTGCGGCCTCGCCGAAAAGTTTGCGCCGGTCAGCCATCAACGAGATCCGTGGTCACGCCGCCTCCATCATTTCCCAGGTCACGCCCGCAATCGCCGGGGCGTGAGCGTGCGCCCGGCCGCATGAGTGTATTCGGTGCCGTACCAAACCATGGGGTACGGGCAGGGAGATCCTCCCCACATTGAGTCAACCTCGCTCAACTTTCTTGGCCGATCCGGGAACAATCCGCCAGGTGGGTCCGTTGAAAAAATCGAGAGACCTGAGTCATGTAGGCTCAACCCAGGTTGACTCCGGCTTGTTTGTTCAGTAGGACATGAGTCGGATGCACTGAAGTTCGGGTTCCGACGCGGGTCTCGACGAAACATCCGCGGTTCGTGCAGTAAACGGCTCGGGCCCGGCCACGTACTTGGGTGCAACCCATGAACCAGGAGGAGAACACATGTCTCGTGCAGTTGGAATCGACCTCGGCACCACCAACTCGGTGGTCTCCGTGCTCGAAGGCGGCGAAGCCGCTGTCATCGCCAACGCCGAAGGCTCCCGGACGACCCCGTCGGTGGTCGCATTCGCGCGCAACGGCGAGGTGCTGGTCGGGCAGCCGGCGAAGAATCAGGCGGTCACCAACGTTGATCGCACCATCCGTTCGGTCAAACGCCACATGGGCGAGGGTGACTGGACCGTCGGTGTCGACGACAAGCAGTACACCCCCCAGGAGATCAGCGCGCGCACGCTCATGAAGCTGAAGCGCGACGCCGAGTCCTACCTCGGCGAGGACGTCACCGACGCGGTGATCACCGTCCCCGCCTACTTCAACGACTCGCAGCGTCAGGCCACCAAGGAAGCCGGCCAGATCGCCGGCCTCAACGTGCTGCGCATCGTCAACGAGCCGACCGCTGCCGCACTGGCCTACGGTCTCGACAAGGGCGAGAAGGAACAGACCATCCTCGTCTTCGACCTCGGTGGCGGCACGTTCGACGTCTCGCTGCTGGAGATCGGCGACGGTGTGGTCGAGGTCCGTGCGACCTCGGGCGACAACCTCCTCGGTGGCGACGACTGGGATCAGCGCATCGTCGACTGGCTCGTCGACAAGTTCAAGAGCCAGAACGGCATCGACCTGACCAAGGACAAGATGGCCATGCAGCGGCTGCGTGAGGCCGCCGAGAAGGCCAAGATCGAACTGTCTGCTTCGCAGAGCACGTCGATCAACCTGCCGTACATCACCGTCGACGCCGAGAAGAACCCGCTGTTCCTCGACGAGCAGTTGAGCCGCAGCGAGTTCCAGAAGATCACCTCGGACCTACTGGAGCGGACCCGGTCGCCTTTCCAGGCCGTCATCAAGGACGCCGGCATTGCCGTCGGCGACATCGATCACGTTGTCCTGGTGGGCGGCTCGACCCGTATGCCTGCCGTGACCGAGCTGGTCAAGGAGCTCACCGGTGGTCAGGAGCCCAACAAGGGCGTCAACCCCGATGAGGTCGTCGCGGTCGGCGCGGCCCTGCAGGCCGGCGTGCTGCGCGGCGAGGTCAAGGACGTGCTGCTGCTCGACGTGACCCCGCTGAGCCTCGGCATCGAGACCAAGGGCGGCGTGATGCACAAGCTGATCGAGCGCAACACCACCATCCCGACCAAGAGGTCGGAGACCTACACGACGGCAGAGGACAATCAGCCGTCCGTGCAGATCCAGGTCTATCAGGGTGAGCGCGAGATCGCCTCGCACAACAAGCTGCTCGGTTCGTTCGAGCTCGGCGGTATCGCCCCGGCACCGCAGGGTGTCCCGCAGATCGAGGTGACCTTCGACATCGACGCCAACGGCATCGTGCACGTCACCGCGAAGGACAAGGGCACCGGCAAGGAGAACAGCATCCGCATCCAGGAGGGCTCGGGCCTGAGCAAGGACGAGATCGACCGGATGATCAAGGATGCCGAGGCGCACGCCGACGAGGACCGGACGCGTCGCGAGGAGGCGGAAACCCGCAACCAGGCCGAGTCGCTGGTCAATCAGACCGAGAAATTCCTCAAGGAGAACGAGGACAAGGTCCCCGGCGAGGTGAAGGACAAGGTCGAGGCGGCCATCGCGGAGGCGAACGAGTCCCTCAAGGGCACCGACCTCGCAGCGATCAAGTCGGCCGTCGAGAAGCTCTCGGCCGAGTCCCAGGAGATGGGACAGGCGATCTATGCCGCCTCGGCTGCGGAGTCGCCCAACGGTGAGGCAGCCGAAGGTGAGGCCGCCGGCGGCGACAACGACGTCGTGGACGCCGAGGTTGTCGACGAGCCGTCGAACTCCGGGGACAACAAGTGACCGCTGGCGAGCCGGCAGGCACGTATCCGGGTGCCGGGAGCGGAGCGAGCGGGCCCAATGGACCCGACGAGCCGGTCACGGTGTCCGACCGTCGACGCATCGACCCCGAGACGGGCGAGGTGCGCGACGCGGCGGGCGCCGGACCGGGCCCGGCGGACGCCGAGCCGGCAGCAGACGAGCAATCCGACCAGTCAGCGGAAACCGACGCGGACGCGGCGGCCGATCAGGTCGATGCGCGTATCGCCGAGTTGACCACCGATCTGCAGCGTGAACGCGCGCAGTTCGCCAACTTCCGGCGACGTGCCGCAGACGAGAAGCAGGGATCGGTCGCCTACGGCAAGCAGGTGCTGATCGAGAAGCTGCTCCCGATCCTCGACGATCTCGACCGCGCCCGTGCGCACGGCGACCTCGAAGACGGACCCATGCGGACCATGGCCGACAAGCTCAGCGCTGCGCTGGGTGCCGAAGGGCTGATCAAGTTCGGAGAGTCCGGCGACGCGTTCGATCCGGAACTCCACGAGGCGGTCCAGCACGAGGGCGAGGGTGCCCATCCGGTCATCGGTTCGGTGTATCGCGGTGGGTACCGTCTCGGCGAGCGGGTGATCCGCACCGCGATGGTGACGGTCACCGATCCGGTCGACGGGACCCCCGACGGCAGCACGGTCGGAGCAGTGCCGGAAAACGAAGAAACTGGTGCACAATAAGGCAACCGTCCTCGCTCCCTGAGGTGCGAGGAGCGTAGCGACGAGCCACGAAGGGGCGGCTGCGGCAGGCCCCTTCGTGGCTCGCTTCGCTCGCACCTCAGGGAACGGAGAGGCGGCCCCTCGCACCTCGGGGAGCGGAGCGACAGCGAAGACAACTACATCCAGACAACTGAGACAACGAAGGAGGTGACGTCTGGTGGCTCCACAACGTGAGTGGTTGGAACACGACTTCTACAAGGACCTGGGCGTTGCTTCTGACGCTTCGGCTGAAGAGATCAAGAAGGCCTACCGCAAGCTCGCACGCGAGCTGCACCCGGATGCGAACCCGGGTGACACGGCGGCCGAGGAGCGCTTCAAGCGGGTGTCCGAAGCCCACAGCGTGCTGTCCGACGCCGAGAAGCGCAAAGAGTACGACGAGACCCGCGCGATGTTCGCCGGTGGGCGATTCCGTGGCGGCGGCAACGGCTTCCCCGGCGGCTTCCCGGGCGGCGGCACAACCTATACGACGACGACGGGTGGCGCCGACTTCAACATCGGCGACCTGTTCGGCAACGGCGGCGGTACGGCCGACTCGGCCGGCGGATTCGGCGACCTCTTCGAGGGACTGTTCAATCGCGGGCCGCGGTCGTCGACGGCGACGCGTCCCAAGCGTGGCAACGACCTCGAGACCGAGACCACGCTGACCTTCAAGGATGCCGCGCAGGGCACCACTGTCCCGCTCCGGGTGACCAGCCCGGCGCCGTGCACCACGTGTCACGGCAGCGGGGCAAAGCCCGGCACGAGCCCACGAGTCTGCCCGAACTGCAACGGTTCCGGATTCGTCAGCCGTAATCAGGGAGCGTTCGGATTCAGCGAACCCTGCCAGGATTGCCAGGGCACCGGGTCACGTATCGACGACCCCTGCACCGACTGCGACGGCTCCGGCGTGAGGGTTCGTGCGCGGACCATCAACGTCCGCATTCCCGCGGGCGTGGAAGACGGACAGCGTATTCGGCTCGCGGGCCAAGGCGAGGCGGGTCCTCGCGGCGCGCCGTCGGGAGACCTGTACGTCGTCGTCCATGTACGTTCGGACAAGGTCTTCACCCGAAGCGGTAATGACCTCAAGGTCCAACTGCCCGTGAGCATCTCGGAGCTGGTCCTGGGCGCCACGGTGTCCGTGCCGACACTCGACGGGACGGTCGGGGTGAAGATCCCGGCCAACACGACCGACGGCCGCACACTCCGCGTCCGTGGTCGAGGCGTGCCGAAGCGTTCCGGTGGGGCAGGCGATCTCCTGGTCACCGTGAAGGTCGCGGTGCCACCCAAGCTCGACGACGCGGCCGCCGAGGCCATGCGTCGCTACGCCGAGGCCGAGAAGGCCGGCGGCTTCGATCCGCGCGCCGGGTGGGGGCGATGATGATGGCCGGCAAGTTCGAGAGTGAGGGCGGCGCGACCTTCATGATCTCGGTTGCCGCCGAACTCGCCGGCATGCACGCTCAGACGTTGCGCACCTACGACCGGCTCGGTCTCGTCACACCCCAGCGCACCAGCGGCGGCGGGCGGCGGTACTCGGCGCGCGACGTCGACTTGCTCCGCGAGATCCAACGGCTCTCCCAGGAGGAGGGCGTCAACCTCGCAGGAATCAAGCGGATCATCGATCTGAGCAATCAGGTCGACGCTCTGCAACAGCGGGTGCGCGAACTCCAGACCGAGGTGGACAACATTCCGCACCGCCGCAGCGGCGAGCTCGTGCCGGTCCCGCGCACCAGCGCACTGGTGGTATGGCAGCCGCGTCGCAAGCGCAAAGCCGACTGATCGCCGTCGGGAACCACCCGCTACCCTGACTCCCGACAACGTCGCCGGAGACAGGACAGGACCATGGCCGAGACGCAGAGCACCCGCACCCAGGGCAGCTCGATCTCGGCCGGCTCGGTGCTCGGCATCTCCGTCATCGAAGACCAGATCGTCTCGGTCGTGCGCGGTGCCGACGGCGAGATCGTCGCGAGCAATCTGGTCGATCTCTCCGACCCTTCGGCGCAGAGCGCGCAGACCGCCATCCATGAGCTGGTCGACTCCGTGCCGTACGACATCGACCGGATCGGCATCGCGTGTGCGCGACCGGCCACCCAGAGCTATCTGCAGGCGAACCTCTCGCCCGGGACGTCACGTCCGGGTTGGTACGAGAAGGTCGCGGTCACCGACATGCCCGCCGCGCTCGCCGAGGTTGCGCGGGGCGCAGCCGGCGTCCGCGGCATCATCGCCGTCGTCGATCTGGATCGGACCGCCGTCCCGTCGCCGGGCTCGTCCGTGGTGACGCTGGACTCGGCGACCGGCGAGGTGCTCGGGACCGCGGAGTTCGCCTACGGTTCGCCAGGACCCGTGACCGATCCGGCACACGCCACCTCGGTCGCAGAGGCCGTGATCGCGGCGCCCGGCGGATCGTCGGTGACGTCGGTGCTGTGCACCGGACCGGGCGCCGACGTGCCCGGTGCGGTAGCTGCATTGGGTTACGCATTGGCTCGCCCGGTGGCCGCTGCCGACCAGCCGGCCTTGTCCTCCGCGGTGGGCGCTGCGATCCTGGCGTTGCGGCCCGGAGCGGTGCCGCGCGGTTCGTCGAATCGCCGTTGGTGGCTGATCGGCGCAGCGATGGCCGGTGCCCTGGTGCTCGGTGCGATCGCAGCGTCGGCGGTCTTCGCGGGCGTCGACGCAACCGAGGAGAAGGCGCCGACCACGACGACGGTGACTGCTGCGCCCTCGACCATCACCGTCACCTCGACGGCGCAGCCGACCACGGAGACCCAGACCGCCGTCGAGACCTCGACGGTGACCCGGGATCGGGAGACGGTCACCAAAACGACCACCGAGACGGAGTCGGCGTCGGACCCGGCCACGGTCACCGAGACGGAGACCGAGACCGAGACCACGACCGAGACCAGGTTCGGCGGTGGTGGCGAGGCCTCCGCGAACAAGTGGGCGCCACGGGCTTCGAAGCACACGAAGGACAAGCCCAGCCGGTGAACGGACCCGGGTCGGCGGCGCGGATGACCGCGCTCAGGTCACCGGATCGTGTTGAATCCGGCTCGCCGGGACGCCCGCGATCAGCAGCCGCCGCCGCGTCGCCTCGATCATCTGGGCTGAACCCGCGATGAGGACCTGACGGTCATCCCAGGGACCGGTCTGGGCCACCGCATCTCCCAGCGTGCCGATGATGTGCTCGATGCCGAGGGCTTCCGGCGTCGCCGTCGAGGTGATCCACCACGGGTCGCTGGTCTCCTCCGACACGGCGGTGACGGTCAGCCACGGATTGGTGCCGGCGATGCGGCGCAGCACGGCAAGGTCGTAGTGCTCACCGGGATGACGCATCCCGTAGAAGATGTGCGTCGGCGGCGAGTCCGCTCGCTTCGACATCTCGATGAGCAGCGCCCGCAGCGGCGCGAGACCGGTGCCGCCCGCCACCATGAGCACCTTTTGATCACGCTCGACATGTAAAGTTCCGTGGCCTTGCGCGAAATACCAGGTGTCACCGCTCCGGGTCTCCCCGACGATCGCAGAACTGACCGTTCCACCGGCCACCGCGCGCACATGGAATTCCAGTTCACCGGCGGGGTTCGGCGGAATGGCAGGGGACAGGTTCCGCCACATCCGAGGTCGCTGCGGGATCTGCACCTCCAGGTACTGCCCGACGACGAAGCGCAACGGTGCCTTGGTGATCAGGCGAACCACCGCCAGGTCACGGGTGATCCGGAACTTCTCCACCACCTCGGCCGACCACAACGCGGGATGCGGGGCCGTCTCGGCCGCACCACGCATGACACCCGTGGTCAGCATCATCGCCTGCGTCACGGTCTGCGCGGATTCGTCGTCCCAGTAGTCGCCGAGCACCGATGCGAACTCGGCGATCAAAGCCTGATAGATGATGCCGTAATGCTCGGGCCGCACGCCGAACTTGCGATGGTCCCGACCGAGTTGTGCAAGGAACTCGATCAGTTCGTCGTGTCCGTCCTCGCGTGGCACCACGTCGAGGACGTGGTCGATGACGTGATAGAACGCATCCCGCTGTCCCGCCATCACCGCAGGAAAGAGCTCGCGGAGGTCGGGATCGATGGCAAACATCCTGGTGTAGACGTTTGCGGAGAATCGATCGGGATCGCGCCCGATCACCGTGCGTAGGTGATGGAGCGTATGCCGTGAGTGGCTGGGCACGTCGTGGGGTCACCTCCCTGTACCGGTACCGCGGATTTTCCCGCCCAAGACTAATCACCCTAGCGGTCGTTCGACGAGGACTGATGATCCATCATTCGATGTCGGGTTCGCGCAGTGTGTGGCAGGCTCAGTGATGTGAGCTCGCTCGATGGCGTGGTGCCGGGCATAGTCGATGCCCATCTGCACCAGTGGAATCCGCGGAGCACGCCCTGGGCGGCCAATCGACTGTCGCGGCTCTACAGTTTCCTTCCCGCCTTCGGTGATCGTATTTTTCCGATGGTGGTGTCGCAGGCCGACCGGGAGTACGTGCTCACACCGAGCACCGTGGCCCGGGTGTACGAACCCCTGCAGTATCTGGCCGATGCGGCGGCCGTCCGCACCGTCGCCGGGGTCCGGGTCGAGACGGTTGTGCACATGGAGTCGCATTGGCGCCGCGACGGCACCGTTGGCCGGACCGACACTCCGGCGGGGCGTTCGGCCGTGGATGAGACCCGGTACGTCACCAAGCTCCCGTTCGGGGTCGGCCAGTCGCCCGAGTTGGGCGCCATCGTGGCGCACGCCGATCCGCGCGCCGAGATGTTCGCGGAATTGCTCGACGAGCACGCGGCGCTCACCGACCGCCTGCGTGGGGTCCGCTGGATCACCACCCGGCACCCCGATCCACGGATCCGTAACGGCGCTGACGCTGACGGGATTCTCGCCTCGACGTCGTTCCTCCGCGGATTCGCCGAGGTCGCCGAACGTGGCCTCGTGTTCGACGCGTTTGTCTATTCGCACCAGCTGTACGACGTGGTGACGCTCGCGCGGGAGTATCCGGAGGCGACCATCGTGGTCGACCATCTCGGGACGCCGGTCGGGGTGTTCGGTCCGGTCGGTGCGCGGACCGGCGCGACCGCCGGCGCCCGAGCCGACATCCTGCGCCTGTGGCGGGAGCGGATGACCACGCTGGCAGCGTGTCCCAACGTGGTGGTCAAGCTGTCCGGTCTCGGGCTGCCGGTCCTGGGCTACGGCCGGGAGCGGTGGGGCAACATCGGGAGCCGCGGCACCCTCGCGGAGATGGTCGGCCCCCTGGTCGAACACGTCTTCGGACATTTCGGCCCCGACCGGTTGATCTTCGGCTCAAACTTCCCGATCGACAAGCCCAACACCGCACTCGACATGGTGATCGGTGCACTCATCGATCTGCTCGAGCCCCAGGGCGGGGACTACGTGTTGCGGAAGGTCTTCCGTGACAACGCGATGCGGGTCTACGGGATCGGGTAGCGCCCGCCGATTTTGTAGCATAAACCCGCGGTACCCGCGGATTTCTACTACAAAGTTCGACGCCACGGCCAGCGCCGCTGCGGGGCTCCGGCCGGCACCGGGATATCTCGCAGCGCTCGTTTCACGATGTCGGTGAACTCGCTGCACGACTCGTACCGCTTGCAAGGGTCCTTCGCCAGCGCCTTGGTGAACACCGAGTCGAGCGCCGAGGGCAGCCAGGGGCGAGCTCTGGTCAGCGGTGGGACCGGATCGTGCAGGTGAGCGTGAGTGATGGCAAAAGCCGTCGCTCGCTGGAAGGGTGGATCGCCGGTCAGTAGTTCGAACAGGCTGGCGGCCAACGCGTATTGATCTGTCGCCGGTGAGAGACGTTGAGCGGTGAGTAATTCCGGCGAGGCATAGGCGATCGATCCTTGGACTCGGCCGTTACGCGCAAGCGGCCGGGCGTCGTCGAGCAACTGGGCGATACCGAAATCCGTGAGGACCGCATGGACATCGTCGGAAGGTGCTGAAACCATGATGTTGGCGGGCTTGACATCTCGGTGCAGAACCTCGCGGGCGTGGGCGAAATCGAGTGCCTCGGCGATCTGCGCGCCGATCTTCGCGATCGTCGTGATGTCGGGCTCGGCGGGGCGATGGGCGATCAGATCGCCGGCCGACACCCCGCCGATGTACTCCATCGCCATCCACAGAACACCTGGGGCAGTGTGCTTGTCGTCCACCGGGAGCGGATCCATCTCCCCGCGTGCGTACATCTTGACGATGTGGGCGTGCTGCAGCCGAGATGCGATGGTGAACTCGCGATCGAACCGTTCGCGAACCCGTTGCCGGTCGTTGGGCCCGGTGTGAAGCACCTTGAGTGCGACCGGATCGGTGTCACCATCGCGGTGTGCACGGTATACCTCGGCGCTGCTGCCGCTGCCGAGGAGCGCATCGATGGTGTAGCCGGCCACCAAGTCGCCGGCCCCCAGCACCGTAAAGTCGCTCACCCAGCTCATTCTGCCGCGTCGTCGGACCTATGGTTGACACATGACCCGAATGACCGAGCCCGCCTCGTCCGGTCCAGGCGCCCGAACGGTTGCCACGGACTCCCTCGTCGCCGCGCTGCCGATCGGCATGGTGGTCACCGACCTCGACATCCTCGCTGCATATCGGCAGGATCGTGCGCAGGATCCGCAGGCCGGGACGCCGATGGCACTGATCCGCCCGACGACCACCGAGCAGGTGCAGATCGCGGTGCGCTGGTGTGGTGAGCACGGCATCCCTCTCATCACCCGCGGGGCCGGGACCAGCTTGTCCGGCGGTTCGACAGCGGTCGACGAGGCGGTGATGATCTCGACGGAAAAGATGCGCGAGCTCGCCGTGGACACCGCGACGCGGACCGCGGTGGTACAGCCGGGGCTGTTCAACTCCGAGGTGAAGGCGGCCGCCGCGGCCAACGGTCTCTGGTATCCGCCGGACCCGTCGTCGTTTGAGATCTGCTCGATCGGCGGGAACGTCGCCACCAATGCCGGTGGTCTGTGCTGTGTGAAATACGGCGTGACCACCGACTACGTGCTCGGCCTCGAGGTGGTGCTCGCCGATGGTCGCGCGGTGCGGCTCGGCGGCATGCAGCTGAAGGACTCCGCCGGACTGTCACTGACCAAACTGTTCGTCGGCAGCGAAGGGCTGCTCGGCATCATCACCGAGGTCACCCTGCGCCTGCTGCCGCCGCAGGCGCCGGCCTCCACCGTCGTGGGAACCTTCGCGTCGGTCCACGAGGCCAGCCAGGCAGTCCTGGCGATCACGTCGCAGATCCGGCCGGCGATGCTCGAGTTCATGGACTCGGTCTCCATCAACGCCGTGGAGGACATGCTGCGGATGGGGCTGGACCGGGAGGCCGGCGCGCTTCTGGTGGCCCAGTCGGATGCTCCGGGGCCGGCCGGAGCAGCCGAGGTGGAGATCATCTCGCAGGCGTTCGAAGTTCACGGCGCAAGCGAGGTGTTCGCCACCGACGACCCGCAGGAGGGCGAGGCCTTCACCGCGGCCCGTCGTGCCGCGATTCCCGCCGTCGAGAAGATCGGGTCGCTTCTGCTCGAGGATGTCGGGGTGCCGCTCCCGCAGTTACCCGCGTTGATCGACGGCGTTGGAACGATCGCCGCCGACAACCGCGTGCTGATCTCGGTGATCGCTCATGCCGGCGACGGCAACACGCATCCGCTGATCGTCTTCGACCCGGCAGACACCGACGAGGCCGCCCGCGCGCAGCAGGCCTTCGGCCAGATCATGGATCTGGCGATCTCCCTCGGTGGCACCATCACGGGCGAACACGGCGTCGGTAGGCTCAAGAAGAACTGGCTACCGGATCAGGTCGGCCCTGACGTCATGGACCTCACCGCGACCATCAAACGTGCGCTCGATCCCCAGGGCCTGTTGAATCCCGGAGTGATGCTGTAGTCGCTCAGGGACAGGTCCCGCTCAGCCATTCCGTTCCCGCTCATCCTGCCGGGTGCGCGGGAACGGAATCGGTGAGCGGGAATCGGGAAGGCTACGCGGACGTCGCGATCAGCCGCGAGTCCGCGATCGCCGCGGTGCGATGGCGAGCGATGAATTGGTAGTCAGGAGTGGTGACCATCTGCCGGAACGCGTTCGGGTTGGGGTAGCGGACCACCAGGATCGAATCCCAGCGCTCGTCGTCGGGACCGATCACGGTGGGTCCACAATCGCCGTGCAGCACCACCTCCGCGCCGGTCTTGTCGAGGTGTGCCGTGGCCGCCTTGGTGTACAGACGGTAGGCCTCGGCGCCGGAGATCGGCTGTGCGGGCGCGAGGTCGTCGGCCTGCGAATAGTCGGCGACATCGCGGAACCGGAGCAGGTTGAGCATGGTGACGGGTTGGTCGGCCGGTAGCTCGGACAGCTGCCCGAACTGGCCCTTGCGTGGGTCGACGGCGCGGCGGTCGGTGGGTGGGAGTTCGGTGCTCATGGGACGCCTCCGTGGGTCGGGTGGTTTCGGTCGGCGTTCCCGCTCACCCATTCCGGTCCCGCGCATCCTGCGGGATGAGCGGGAACGAGATCGGTGAGCGAGAATGGTCGCGGGTCAGTGCCTTTCGAGGATCGCGGACAGGTCGGCGCTGTCCGGCAGCGCGCCGTATTCGAAGTTGCGGTCCTCGCCGAGGCGGGCCGCGATGAACGCGTCGCCAACCGGTGCCGGTGAGAACCGTACGAGCAGAGACGCTTCGAGGGCAAGGGCCATCGATTCCACCACGGAACGGGCGCGCCGTTGTGCCGATGCCGCGTCGAGGCGGGCGAGCTCACCGAGGTGATCGCGAAGGCCGTCGAGATGGACATCGAGTATCCGGTTCGATCCGCGGGCCAGGGAGACCTCGGCATCGAAGGCGGCCACTGACTCGGGCTCACGGGTCATCGCGCGCAGCACGTCCAGCGCGATCACGTTGCCCGACCCCTCCCAGACGGCCATCACAGGCTGTTCGCGGTACCGCATCGCCAGTGGGAAATCCTCGGTGTAACCGTTGCCGCCCAGGCACTCCAGCGCCTCGTATGAGTGGTGCGGGCCGCGCTTGCAGATCCAGTACTTGGCGACCGCGGTGGCCAGTCGCCGGAAGGCGCGCTCCTGATCGTTGGCGTCCTCGTCGTGGGCGCGGGCCAGACGGATCGCGGTGACCGTCGCGGCCTCGGATTCCAGCGACAGGTCGGCGAGTACGGCGGCCATCGCAGGCTGATCGGCGAGCGTCGCACCGAACGCGGCGCGGTGGCGGGCATGCCAGACCGCCTCGGCGACGGATTGCCGCATGCCGGACGCACTGCCGAGGACGCAGTCCAGGCGGGTCTGCGCGACCATCTCGATGATGGTGCGCACGCCGCGACCGGGTTCCCCGATCATCACCGCGACGGTGCCGTCGAGCTCGATCTCCGACGACGCGTTCGACTTGTTGCCGAGCTTGTTCTTCAACCGCTGGATTCGGAAGACGTTGCGGGTGCCGTCCGGAAGTACCCGGGGCAGCAGGAAGCAGGACAGACCTTCTCCTGCCGGGCCTTCTGCTTGCGCGAGCACCAGGAACGCATCGGACATCGGGGCCGAACAGAACCACTTGTGTCCCGTGAGCAGATACTCGGCGCCGGGACCGCCGCCTGCCACCGGCTTGGCGACCGTGGTGTTGGCGCGGACATCGGAGCCGCCCTGCTTCTCGGTCATCGACATCCCAAAGATCGCCGACGACTTATCGGCGGAGAGATCGGGGGAGTAGCTGCGGGACAAGGCCTTCGGAACCCACTGCGCGGCGACGTCGGGTTGCAGCTCCAGCGAGGGGATGACCGCGTGGGTCATCGACACCGGGCAGGCGTGGCCCGGCTCGATCTGACCGAACATCATGAATCCGGCGGCCCGCACCACATGGGAGCCGAGCTGCGGGTCGGCCCAGCAGCGGGTGTGCGAGCCGTGGGCGATCGACGCGGAGATGATCCGGTGGTACGCGGGGTGGTACTCGACCTCGTCGATCCGGTTGCCCCACCGATCGTGGGTGTGCAGTTCCGGCGTGATCGTGTTGGCCAGGTGGGCGTCGTGCTGGAACTGTTCGCTGCCGACCAGGGCGCCGATCTCGCGCAGCTCGTCGTCGGCCCATCCGCCGTCGTGGCGTTGAACAGCCTCACGGAGAACGGTGTTGAGTTCATATTCGTTGATGTCGCGACGGGGTGCGGACTGGTTGAGCACCGTGTGCGTGACGTGGGGCTGCGGTGTGATGTGGGTGTCGGACTGCGTCATCGTGTTTCCTTCTCATCTCGCTGGTCGAGTAGCCGCGAAGTCATCCCGGTGAGCTCATCCCGTTGGTCGGGTGTCGTGAACTCATCCCGCGGGTCGAGTGCCTCATGAACCTCACCCCGCTGGTCGAGTAGCCGCGAACGAAGTGAGTGGCGTATCGAGACCACCCGTCAGAGTTCGATCGAGAACCTGCTCCGGTATCTGCAGATTCGTGAAGATCACGGCGACGGCCTCTTCGAGGTTGTCGTCGAAATCGGGCCCGGTCGCGGCCTTCTGGACGATGAGCCCGAAGATCGCCGACCAGAACGCCTTTGCCTCCACGCCGATCTCGGCGCGCAGTTGCCAGCCGGTCCGGACCAGGGTGCGCATCAGGGCATCTTCGCCGCGCTCGTGGAGGGTGCGCAGTGTGTCGCTGATGCCGTCCCGTAGATCCGCGCGACGCGAGACGAGGAGCATCGCAGTCGTGAAGAGTTCGACGTTGCGTGCCTGCGGACCGAGCAGCGAACTCACCAGGGTGTTGGTGTACTCGCGCACTGTGGTGGCGGACGCAGCGGCATCTTCGGCGTGGCGCCCGGCGCGCAGGACCGCGGCACATGCCACCTCGACGAAGAGTTGCTCCTTGGAGCCGAAGTAATACGTGACCTGGTTCGGGTAGGCGCCCGCCCGTTGGCAGATCTGGGCGATGGACGCCGTCTCGCCCTGCTCGACGAACACCTCGGTGGCTGCGGACAGCAACGCCCGACGTGTCGCCTTACCGGCTTCACGCGTGCCACGTCCGTTTGCGCTGGTCATCGTCACCTCGTCAAGTGTTTGTATGGAAAACAATAAATGACGAGATCGGTGGCGGTCAAGGACGGCTCGGAACCAACTTGCCTAGCAGGCCAGGATCACGGTCGAGACCGGCGAGCCCCGAGGGTTCAGTCGAGTCAGAACTATCCGCCCGGTGGATAGTTCGTATTCGTGAGATCCGGTTCCCCTTTCGGCGAATCGCCCTGACACTGGTGACTCGGACCACAGTCAGTCGAACCGTCGTCGATAAGGACAGATTCGTGTCTCACCAGAGGGCTCACCTCAGTCAGGTCGAAATCGCCACCCCGAACATCGCCACGTCGGCGCGCTGTCATATCGAGCAGTTCGGAGTGCGGGCATGACCGGCCGGACACCGGTAACCGGCGGCGCCATGCCCGGCGTGCACAGTGGCCCGCGGCGGTTTCGTGAGCAGCGCTGGCTGGTCGACGAGACGATCCGAGCGCAGACCATCGAATTCGATCAGCCACGTCTGGCCTACCATCTGGGCCCGGTCGGCGATGAACTCGCGCCGGCGGATATGGCCGTTATCCGTGGCGCGGTGCGCAAGCTCGACGATCACGTCCCGGTCGTCACTGGGGTAGCGCGGCGCCGTGAGCGGTTTGCACGGGAGGCCGAGGATGCCGGGCATCCGCAGACGGCCGCGGTGCACTGGTATGCCGCGGCCCAACTGTGGTCGCTGGCCTGCTGGCCGGTATGGACCGACGAGGCGCTGGTTCGTGAGCTCGACGACCACAAGAATGCCGCCTATCTTGCCTGGGGCGCACATTCGGATCACCATGTCGAGCGCGTCGACATCCCCTTCGGCACCGGCGTGCTCGCGGCCTGGTTTCACCGCCCGGCCGGTGCCGATGGGCCGTTCCCCACTGTGCTGGCCTGTGGCGGCATGGATGCCCCGCGCGAGATCGTCGTATCCCGTGCCGCGGACCCGTGGCTGGCACGAGGATTCGCGGTGCTCGCGGTCGACGGTCCCGGCCAGGGGGAGACCGCGATCCGGGGTGTCCACGTCACCCCTACCGCCTGGATCGAGGCGGGCCGGGTGCTGGTCGATTGGCTGCGTGCGCGCCCCGAGGTAGACGACGACCGATTGGTCTGTGCCGGCACCAGTTTCGGATCGCACTGGATGACCCAGGTCGCGGCGACCTCGCCGGTGTTCCGCGGCTGTTCGGTTGCTCTGCCTGCTTTCGAACCCGGTCTCCGCACCTTGTTCGAGCAGGCCTCGCCGACCTTCAAGGCCCGGCATATGTGGATGGCCGGGCTCTACGATGACGAGGCAGCATTCGACGACATGGTCGCCGGTTACGATTTGCGCCCGCTGATCAGGGAGATGAACGTTCCGTGGCAAATCATCGGGGGCACGGCCGATGAATTATCGCCCACTGGGTGGGTCGACGAATTAGCCCGAATCTGTCCCGCATACTCTTCGATCACCAGATACGCCGGTGCCCGCCACTCCATGACCGACAGCCCGGCAACCGCACTGGGCCCGAGCTGGCGCGGGCTGACGATCGACTGGCTGCACGACTTGGCACTAGGCAAGCCCGCCGGGGACGAACATCGATTGGTCACCGCCGCAGGCGAAGTCGTCGACCTTCCGCACCCCCGCAGGAGCTGATCGGTGTCACGTCGCAAAACCGGAGTAACGAAGTGAAGGCCCACGTCGTACGTCGCGGGGGAAAATCTGACCCTGCCAGACGGCCCGGATATTCGGTTCCATGAATACATCGGGGCCTGTAGCCGCAGGACCACCGTCGACGAAGGAATGGAGATTGCCGTGCGTGGAGTTGTCATGCACACCGCCGGGGACGTGCGTGTCGAGGACCGCGAGGATCCGAGGATCATCGAACCGACTGATGCCGTGATCACGTTGACCGCAACCTGTATCTGCGGTTCGGATCTGTGGCCCTATCGGGGTATTGAGCCCGCCGATCACCAGGTCATGGGCCATGAGTACATCGGCGTGGTCGAGGAGGTCGGCCGCGCCGTCGAAACCGTCAAGGCCGGCGACTTCGTCGTCGGCTCGTTCGTGATCTCGGACAACACATGTGAAATCTGTCAGGCTGGGTTTCAGTCGAAGTGTGTACACGCCGAGTTCGTTGCGCAGACCGTGGGCACCCAGGCCGAGAAGGCGCGGATTCCGCACGCCGACGGCACGCTCGTGAAGACCCCCGGCACCCCCGACCCCGAGCTGTACCCGGCTCTGCTGGCGGCCTCGGATGTGCTCGGCACCGGTTGGTATGCCGCGGTGGCGGCTGAGGCCGGTCCTGGTAAGACGGTGGCCGTTGTCGGTGATGGCGCGGTTGGTCTGATGGCGGTTCTCGCGGCCAAGCAGCTCGGCGCCGAGCGGATCATCGCGATGTCACGTCACCCGAAGCGGCAGGAACTTGCCCGCTACTACGGCGCCACCGACATCGTCGAGGAGCGCGGCGATGCGGGAGTGGACAAGATCAAGGAGCTCACGAACGGGCTCGGCGCGCACTCGGTGGTAGAGGCCGTCGGCACGCAGGAGTCGTTCATGCAGGCCGTCGGCGCGACCCGCGGCGGCGGACACCTGGGCTACGTCGGCGTGAACTACGACGTGCAGATCCCCGGCATCGAGCTGTTCTTTGCCGGCATCCACACCCTTGGTGGGCCGGCACCGGTGCGGCGGTTCCTGCCCGACCTCATCGACCGCATCTGGCGGGGCGAGATCGACCCCGGGAAGGTCTTCGACCTCACCTTGCCCTTGGAGGAGGCCCCGGAGGGATACAAGGCGATGGACCAACGCCGCGCCACGAAGGTGATGCTCACGCTGTAAGCGGCCGTCGCCGAGTCGGGACGGCGAGGATGAGCGGACCGGCCCGTCTCGGTGGGCGCATCTCTCAGCCATTTGGGGTGGGGAAATCGTATTCTGGAGGAGTGGACATGAAGGCTGAGATCAGGGAGTTCCTGACCTCCCGGCGGGCGAACATCACGCCTGAACAAGCCGGCGTGCCCACGGGCAACAGCGAACGCCGCGTGCCGGGGCTTCGGCGCGAGGAGGTCGCCACCCTCGCGGGGGTGAGCGCCGATTACTACACGAAGCTCGAACGTGGGAAGGTCGCCAGCGCCTCGGACAGCGTGCTGGAGTCGATCGCTCGCGCCCTTCAGCTCGACGACGCCGAACGCACTCATCTGTTCGATCTCTTCCGCCCCAACGTCTCCGGGATTCGGGCCGCCGAGTCTGCTCCGACAGGTCTGAGGGAGTCGCTCCGGCGGATGCTCGACAGCATGACGGTGCCGGCGCTCGCCTACAACGCGCTGCAGGACATCGTCGGCGCCAACCTGCTGGGACGTGCGATGTTTGCGCCCTTGTTCGATTCTGACCGCCCGAACTTCTCCCGGTTCTCCTTCCTCGATCCGCGTGCGCGAGAGTTCTTCGGCGACTGGGAGTTGGCGTGCAGTCTGAATGCGGCGATGCTCCGATACGCCGTCGGACGTGACCCCCTCGCGCCCGAGCTCGCGGCCCTCATCGGCGAACTCTCTACGCTGAGTCCCGCGTTTCGTGCGCACTGGGCTGCGCAGGACGTGCATGAACATCGCACCGGCCGAAAACTCTTCCACCACCCCGAAGTCGGCGATCTGGAAGCCGACTACGATGTGCTCGACGTCCCGGGTGAACCGGGCATATCGATCACGTCGTACACCGCCCCGGCAGGTAGCGCGACGGCAGAGAAGTTCGCTCTGCTGGCCAGTTGGGCAGCCGGCCAGAACCTGACCGCCATTCCCAGAGCCGACGCTGTGAAGTAGCCCGACCGACTCGACACACTGGCGTGGCGTAGGCGGACCGGTGCCAGGCCATGCTGGGACCTCCCGGGCGTCCAGGCATCGCGATTACCGTTGACTGCATGGACAATCGAGCCGAGATCCGGGAGTTTCTGGTGACCCGCCGCGCGAAGTTGCGCCCCGAGGACACGGGCCTGCCGTACTTCGGTGGGATGCGCCGGGTGCCCGGGCTGCGCCGCGAGGGCTTCACAGCTTGGCGCACGGCTACCTTCGTCGAGGAGAACGTCGAGGGTCGCCTGCAGGATTCGAGAGCGGCGTTCCCGGGTCGTTGGTTTCCCGTGGCGCATCTGGTCTCCGATGTCGGACTCAGTGCGTACCCTGTACGTACTTTGGGTGAGGCTGGTCGAGGCTGAAGGACATCGTGTGACTGCCGAATCTGTGCAGGACCGTGCTCGGGCGCGAGTGCAGGAACTGCCCGGGACTGATCTGGAGCATCCCTTCGGGCCCGGCTGGGATGTCTACAAGGTTCGGGGCAAGGTCTTCATGCTGTTCACCGAGGTGACCGGGGAACCGATCGTGATCCTGAAGACCGATCCGGAGGAAGGGAAGGCCCTGCGGGAGCAGTACGACGACATCTCTCCCGGGTATCACATGAACAAGAAGCACTGGATCACGTTGCACCCCTGGGGCGGCCTGTCGACGCCGTTGATCGATGATCTGGTCACGGATTCATACTTGCTTGTCGTGGCGAATCTGCCGTGGGCGAAGCGCCCTGTTGACCCGGACACGTTTGGTCGGGGTCTCCGGTGACGCTCTCGGGAAAGCAGCTCCAGCAGATCGCTCGTGACACGGCCGCGTCACTCGACGGCGTCACCCGCGGCCGTCCGTTCACTGCGCACCTGGACGTGTGGAAAGTGCGGGACAAGGTTTTTCTCATCGTCACCGACGACGACCCTGACCTGCAGATCGTCACCGTCAAGGTCGATCCGGATCACGGAGACGCGCTGCGCCGCGACCACGGCACGATCACGGCCGGGCGCTACCTCGACAAGCTGCACTGGATCTCGATCGGATCCGGTCCAGGCATTACGTCTGCGCTGATCGACGACCTGGTGCACGGCTCGTACGAGCTCGCCGGCGAGCACGCCACCAAAAGGCGCAAGTGATGGACGGGCAGCAGACGTTGCTGTTCGAGCCGGATGATGCCTCTCGACCGCCGGCCGACCGGTTGAGACCGAACGTCCTGACCGACGTTGTCGGTCAGGCTGGCTAGATCACGTCCGCGTCAGCGCGACCGGTGAGCGCGCCACCTGGCGTGCCGGCGAGCGAGTTTTGTCGCAACCTGACCGTCGTCGCCAAGCCCACGCCGAGGAGCACGAGGTACAGCGGGAACGCTGCTTCGGCGACCGTCCAGGTCTGAAGGCTGAGCATGGTGATGGTGCCGTTGAGCGCCGTGCAGACGTAGACGGCCGAACGTTCGGTGTCGGGGCGGCGCCAGGCTTTAACGATCGTCGGGATTCCACCGATCGCGTCCGCGGCGAGGGCGGCGAGGACTGCCAGCAACGGGTTGTCGAAGGTCAGCCACAGGACCAGGGCAAGCACCGAGACCGCGCCGCAGGACAGATCGAAAGCTGTGATCTGCCAATAGCTCGAGCGATTGGCGAATGACGCCGCAAGGATGACGAAGGGCCCGAGGCCGATCGCGAGTGTCGAGATGGCGGGCAGGCCAACGCCGTCGTGGAGCTGGGCGAAGAAGGCGATCATCGGCGCGGCGCCCCACAGAAACCACGACACCCTGTTCGGTCGCACGCGGCCGCGCACGGTGAGGATGGCGTAGCTGATGCTCCCGACCATCGAGAACGCGGCGCCGAGGAGCACGAACCGCGGATCAATCACCACTTGCCCCCACTGCTTGTCCACCTCTCTCTGGGGATGGGCGTACCTACATTGCAAACGCGTCGGCCCACCCGAGGCTTCCCCGGGTGGGCCGACAGGTTCTCGAGTCGGGCTACACGATCACGGCACCGCCGGGTCTTTACCGAACCCCAATCCGATGTTGGCGGTGTTGCGTTGGCCGGCAACCACATTGACCTGGACCGCAGCCGGTTCGTACATGCTCGCGACCACGGTGAACAGCCCTTCGGTCAGGCCTTCGATGCGATAGCGGCCGTCGGCGTCGGTGGTCACCGAGGCGACGATCGTCTGGTCGGGACCGATCGCCGAAACCGTCGCACCCTCGAGCGGAGAGCCGTCGGTGGTGCGTACCGAACCCTGCATACCGCTGGTGGCAACCAGCAGGATGTCGACGGCGTCGGTGGTCCGGCCCGCGGAGTCGACGGTCACCAGTTGGCTGGCCGGCTGATAGCCGGGTGCCGATGCGGTGACCGCCACGGTGTCGCCCGCGGACAGGCCGGCGATCGTGAAGTACCCGTCGGAATCGGCGTGCGCCTGCGTCACAACGGCACCGGATTGGTCGGTCACGATCAGGTTGGCGGCGAGTGGGCGCGCGACGTCACGGACTCGCCCGCGCAGCACGGAGCCGCCTGCCAGGGTGAAGTCGCGGCGGAACACCGCATCGCCGACGACCGAGACCGTCATGGCCTTGGGGGAGCGCCCCGGTGCCGTGGCGATGACGGTGTATGTGCCGTCAGCGATGTCGTGCGCGGCATAGGTGCCGTCGGCGTGCACGGCGGTGCTGCCCGCTTGGTGGCCGCGAGTGTCGGTGACGGTGATCGCGGCGGTGCCCAGGGGCGTGCCGTCGCCGGTGGTGATGCGGCCGGCGATGCGCGGGCGGTCATCTCGTGATCCGACCTCACCCGCGGAGTCGAGTCGATGATGGGCGCCGCTGGTGGGCGCTTCGTCGATCGGCTCGGGTGTCTCCATCGAGACGGCGTCCTCGTGGTCGACGGGCGGGGTTTCGTCGGCGCCCGCAGCGGCACCGGCGCGACGATGCTTGATCGGGATGAAGAGGGTGATCGCGACGCCGACGAAGGCGGCGATCGCGCCGATCACGAAGCACCACTTGAACGCCGTGTGGCTCGGCACCTCGGCGGGTCCGTAGGCCACGGTGGAGCTGGTCAGCACCAGCGCCATGACGGCCGATGCGCTGGTGGTGCCGACGGACCGCATCAGGCCGTTGAGACCGACCGCCGCACCGGCCTCGGTCATCGGCACGGCGCCCATGATCAGGGTCGGCATGGCGGCATAGCCGATGCCGACACCCGCCGAGCAGATCACCGCCGCGACTGCCAGCTGCCATGGCGCATCCATCAGCATGGACGCCACGAGGTAGCCCAGGCCGAGGACGGTCGCGCCGATCGCCAGGGTGAACTTTGCGCCGATGTTGTTGATCAAGGTGGCCGAGACGGGCGCGAACACCAGCATCATCAGACCGCCCGGTGCCATCCACAGGCCGGCGGCCAGCAGGGTCTGGCCGAGACCGCCCATCGCCTCGGGGATCTCGAGCAGCTGAGGCACGACGATCATCTGCGCCATCATTCCGAATCCGATGGCGATCGCCCCGATGTTGGTCAGCAACACCGCGGGACGCGCCGTGGTCCGCAGATCGACCAGGGGCTCGGAGTGACGCAGCTCGAACATGCCCCAGATGAGCAGCACGGCGATCCCGCCGAACATCATGCCGAGGGTGGTGCCCGAGCTCCAGCCCCAGTCGTTGCCCTTCGAGACGGCGATCAGCACGCCGGACAGTCCGATGGCCAGACCGACGGCGCCGACGATGTCGAAGCGTCCGCCTGCGGTGCCGTCCTCGACGTGGGGGACCAGCAACGTGACGAGTGCGGCGACGATGACGGCGAGTCCGGTCGACACCCAGAACAGCGCGTGCCAATCCCATTGCTGCGCCACCCAGGCGGCCAGCGGCAGCCCGATGGCCCCGCCGACGCCCATGGTCGCGCTCATCGCGGAGACCGCCATCGATGTCAGTCGCGGTGGTGTCACCTCGCGCATGAGGCTGATGCCGAGTGGGATGAAGCCCATCGCGAGACCCTGGACGGCACGTCCGACGATCATCGGGATGAGCTCCGAGCTCAGTGCACACACCAGCGAGCCGACGATCAACAGGAGAGCGCTCGCCAAGAGGATGCGCTTCTTGCCGAACATGTCGCCGAGGCGGCCGGAGATCGGCATCGCGATGGCCGCGGCCAACAGTGTGGCGGTGACGACCCACGATGCGTTCGAGATCGACGTGTTCAGCAGAGTCGGGAGTTCCGGCTGGATCGGCACGATCAGCGTCTGCATGAGTGACGCGACCAGGCCGCCGAAACACAGCACGATGACGACCGCGATGGCGGCACCGGTGTGGTTGTCGTCGGTCAGTTCGCCGTCCACCGGCACCGTGTCGTTCGTGTCCGGTGAATCGCGGGTTGACGTAGTGGTCATAAGTGCACCCTCCTTCGAGATGTGTACCCTACATATGTATGGTGCACATGCCAACCCGAGAGTATGTTGTCCGTGGAAATCGGACGTGGGAGGACATGCGTATGCCCGATGTCGGCGACGATTCGTTCTGGGAGTCACCGGTTTACCGTGACCTGGCGGAAGAGCTGCTCCGGATGAGCAGGCGGCGCACCAATGTCTTCCCCGGGGCGCGCCTGGAGGCCTCGGCCTTCGGCATTCTCTGGACGTTGTCCGACGGCCGGGCCCGGACCCTGCGTGAACTCGGCGAGGAGCTCGACCTCGAACAGTCGACGGTGAATCGACAGGTGAACGCGGCCATCAAACATGGCTACCTGGAGAGGTTCGAGGTGTCAGGGCAGCTGAGTCGACTGATCCGTCCGACAGCGCTGGGCATCGAGGCCTTCGAGCACGACGGGATGCTGCGTGCCGAACGACTGGTGCGAGTGTTCTCCGATCTCACACCGGGTGCGCCCGATGCGCTGCTCCACGAGTTGCGGTCGTTCAACGATGCCTACGAGCGGACCATCGCTCGTCAGCATCACCAGGAGCACGCCGCTCGGTGAGACACCGGAGACGGTGACGCAACGTATGGTCGACACGTCGATGGCAACAGATAGGTCGACCGCAACCGATAGAAGGACTGAAACTCGTGGCAAACCAACGGACCATCGTGATCACCGGCGCGAGTGACGGGATCGGCGCAGTCGCTGCGCGGGAACTCGCCGGACCCGGCGTCGACCTCGTCGTCGTGGGTCGTTCGGCCGAGAAGACCAAGGCAGTGGCCGACGAGACCGGTGCCACCGCATTCGTTGCGGACTTCGCGAAGCTCGACGACGTCCGACGTCTCGCGGACGAGATCCGGGAACGCGTCGGCACGATCGACGTGCTGCTCAACAATGCCGGCGGCACCTTCGACCCGAAGAAGCGGACCGGGGACGGCCACGAACCGAACTTCCAGATCAACCACCTCGGTGGCTTCCTGCTGACCAACCTGCTGCGCGACAAGCTCTCTGCCGACGGTGGTGCGCTGGTGGTGAACACCGCGAGCATCGGCAACCTCGCCGGCAAGGTCGACCTCGACGACCTCGACTTCGAGCGTCGGCGTGCGCTGGAATTGCGTTGCTACGGAACGAGCAAGTTGGAGAACATCTTGTTCACCCGAGGTATCGCCGACCGTTGGAAGGATGAGGGAATCATCTCCGCCGCAGTGCATCCCGGTCCGGTGGCGTCGAGCTTCGGCAGGGATTCGTTCTTCGTCGGCCTGCTGTATCGCACGCCGCTGAAGAAGGTCGCCACCATCACGCCCGAGAAGGGTGCCGAACCCCTGATAGCGCTGGCGAACCGTGGCACCGATCCCGCGATCAACGGCGTGTACTTCAGCCGCCACAAGGCGAACGGGCCCCAGAACTCGCAGGCGCACAAACAGGAACTCATCGACGGGCTGTGGCAGGCGTCGGAGCGGCTGGTCGGGATCGCCTAGGTGCTAGGCGCGCAACCGATCTGGCTGTGGCGACCGTCAGATGGTGGCCACCAGGAGGTCCTCGCCGCTCGACGGTCGTGGGCCGTCGGTCCGGCCGGCGAAATAGCGCTCACCGAGCGATTTCCCGGTCACCTGCCGAAGGTTCGTGAGGCCGGCGTCGCGGGCAAGCGTGTCGATCTCTGCAGGTGTGTAGAAGCTGACGAACGGTGTTCCAGAGGCCTGGGCTCCCTCTTCGCTGGTCTTCAGCCCGGAGCGGTCGGTGTCGTCGATCAGTTCGGTGGGCAACAGGTAGGTCATGGCCAGTGTCGATCCGGGCGCGAGCCGTGCGACCTGCCGCAGTGTCGCGGTGGTTGCCTCCCTGGTCAGGTAGTGGGAGACACCCGTGGAGACCACGACCGCGGGGCGGCTCGGATCGAATCCGGCGCCCGACAGCTTCGCCCACCAGCTCTCACCGTCTTCGAAATCGACTGGGACAAGGTGCAACCAGTCGGGTATCCCGTACCCGAGTTCGACCAGGCGCCTGCGTTTCCACGCCTGCGGTCCCGGTTGATCGACTTCGAAGACCTGTAGCCGCGCGCCGATATCCGGCCGGCGCTGCGCGAAGGTGTCCAGACCGGCGCCCAGAATGACGTACTGGCTCACGCCGCGTGCCTCCTGCTCGATCACCAGGTCCTCGATGAACCGGGCCCGGTCCACGATGGCGGCGCGGAATCCGTTGGTGGCCTCCGGATCCATGTCCGGCCGTCGGCGCCAATCATCATCGGGGGCAACGAGTTGCAAGCCGATCTCGTCGGACAGCACGTGCGGCGGCGGATCCACCTGGACGTGCATGGCACGCCACAGGGCCACACGTTCGGCCGTGCTCTCCGGTGCCTCGATCTGTTCGGTCACGATGGTGATCTCCCTTCTGTTGTCGACAAATACCTCAACCGTCCCCTCGGAGTTCGGTCGGTGCCCACGAGGGCCACCTGGTGGCGCCGACCAGCACACCCGCGGTGAACTCCGCGACGATGGTGGGGGCCGGGCCGAGCGCGCTGTTGTAGACGGTCGATTCGTCGGCACGATGGACCGCCTCAACCGCGAGTGGCCACAATCGATGGAAGCGGGCGCGGATCTTGTTCTCGGGCACCGAATGCCCGCCCGACGCCTGCCGGTGACCGACCCGCAGCACCGCGATGGATTCGGGCACGATGAGGACGTGGAGTACGACGAAGTATCCGGCGTCATGCGCGCGGTCGATCAGGTCGAGTTTCGATTCGTGCGAGAACACGGTCTCGGCGATGAACGAGCGCCCGTCGGCGATCAGGCGGTCGCGGGTGTCCGCGGCGATTCTTGCCGCGTCATATGAGCGTGCCTCGGCCTCGGCCGGCCAGCGCTGCCGTGCGATCGAGTCCGCGTTGACGAACACGCTCCCCGGCAACAGCGGGCCGAGGGTGTACTCGACGAACGTCGATTTGCCCGAGCCGTTCGGGCCGATGACCAGATCGAGGCGTCTCACTCGACGTCGAGCACGTGGGTCGTTCCGTCCGGTCGGTATTCGACGATGCGGCCGTCCTCGTCGAGTGAGACGGTGGTGACACCCCGTTCGGTGAGCTCGTGTCGGTAGTCGGCCGCTGCCAGACTCTCGCTCACCAGAGCCCGGACCTGGGCGTTGAACGCGCGGCCTTCATCAGGGGTGAGGTCGGTGGTCGCTACGGTGCCTGCCAGTGCGTCCTGTACGCGCCGCAGCGACGCGGACTCGTGGGTGGTGAGTGCTCGGCCGACGCGCGCCCAGTACTCGAGTTGTTGGCGGCCGGTCCGCTGTTGACGACGGCCTTCGGCGATCGCACTGTCGACGAGGTCGGCGTCCACGCGGGTGACCTTGTCCGCGGCTCTGGTCATGGCAAGCCCATCTGTGGCACGGTACGAGCTGTAGCAGGGTGAAACCCAGTGTAGCAGGTTGCTACAGGCAGGTCAGCCAGGCGTTCTCCCGACGATGGCCGCCATCGAGTCGGCGGACTTCAGGCCCGTGCCGGTCAGGATGACGACCGTCGTGTCATCGTCTCCGATGGTTCCGTCGGCCAGGAAGTGGTCGAGCGCCGCGGCCGCGACTGCGCTCGTCGGTTCCGCGTAAAGGCCCCGTGCGCTCAGGGCCGCCACGGCCGCACGGATCTCGTCGTCGGACACCGCAACGGCCGAACCGCCGGAGTCGACCACCGCTGCAACTGTTTCGGCGAGTCGAACCGGACGCGCGATCGATGCTCCCTCGGCAATCGTGGGCTCTCGGGGCCCACGCCTTTCCGGATCGATGCCATTGACTCCATCGGCGATGGTCGCCCAGTGCTCGGGCTGTCCGACGAGGAGTCGCGGGAGTCGGTCGATCTGCCCGGCCCCGAGTAGCTCGCGGAAGGCGATGTCGCAGCCGAGGATGTTGCTGCCGGCGCCGGCGACCACTACCACGTTGTCGGGTGCGGTGAAGCCGAGTTGTTCCCACATCTCATAGGCGATGGTCTTGGTGCCCTGCAGGAAGAAGGGATGCCAGTTGTGGCTCGCGTACGGGATCGTCGCGGATTGCCTGATGGCCTCGTCGGACACCTCGTCGCGAGTTCCGGGCACGAGTTCGATCTCCGCACCAAAGGCGCGTGCCTGCAGTATCTTTGCCCGCGAGGTCGCCGCAGGGACGATGATCTTGGCGTGGATGCCGGCGGCTGCGGCATAGCAGGCGACGGCCGACCCGCCGTTGCCCGAGCTGTCCTCGAGGACGCGCGACACCCCCTGGCTGCGCAGGTGCGACATCATCACGGATACCCCGCGGTCCTTGAAACTCGAGGTGGGATTGAACCATTCGAGCTTGAACCGGATGTCGCCGCGACCCCACTGCAGGGAGACAAGCGGTGTCCATCCCTCGCCGAGGCTGACCCGGACACTGGGGTTGACAGGGAGGACTCCGCCGTAACGCCACAATGATCGCTCGGCGGCGTCGATCTCGTTCGGGGACAGTCCGCTGATCGGGCTCACCATCAGCGGAGCGCCGTCGTCGCCGCGCCATCGGCTGTCGGTGAGCGGATGCGTTGTGCCCGAACGCTCCATTAACACGGCGTCGGCGAATGGTGGGTTCTTCACTCCGCGAAATCCGTACTCCGGGTGAGCCCATCCCACTTCTCGATGTCGACGGCCAATGCGTCGAGAGAGCTACGGACGGCTGCCGCGGCGTCGCTGCCGAGCGGCAAGAAGTACGGCGGATCGGCAGATTCGGCTACTGTGATGAGCGCGGCGGCCGCCTTGGCCGGGTCGCCCGGCTGGGTGCCGTGGACGGTGTCGTTCTCGATGCGCCGCTTTCCGGCGGTGTCGGTGTAGTCGGCGATGGCGTCGGCCGACTGGGTCAGTGACCGGCCGGCGAAATCGGTTCGGAAAGCCCCGGGTTCGACGACGATCGTTCGAATACCCAGCGGAGAAACCTCTCTGCGCAGCGACAGCGTCATCGCCTCGATAGCTGCCTTCACCGCCGAGTAGTATCCCGAGCCCGCCGGGGACATCCGGGCGCCGATCGAGGAGATGTTGATGATGGTGCCGGCGCGGCGGGCCCGCATCCCGGGCAGCACGGCTTTGATCGTCCGCGCCGTCCCGAACACGTGTGTGTCGAACAGTTGTTGGACCGGCCCGTCTTCACCCTCCTCCACGGCGGCGCGATAGCCGTAGCCCGCGTTGTTGACGAGGACGTCGACGCCGCCGAAACGCTCGTCGGCAGCGCTGACAGCGGCACTCACTTGTGAGCTGTCCGTGACGTCGAGGGCGACCGCCAGGGCGGTGTCCGGATGGCGGTCGACAAGATCCTGAACCGTCGAGACGACGCGTGCGGTGACGACGGCGTTGTCGCCGTGCTCGAGCACGGATTCGGCGAGTGCGCGCCCGAGGCCGGACGAGCAACCGGTGATGAGCCACGTGGTCATCGAGTTCCCCTTTCGTGCGATCCGGTCTCCACTATCCCAACTGGTCAGCGGGACGCAGGAGGATCTCGTTGATGACGAGATGTCGAGGTCGGGTGAGGGCGAAGGTGATGATCTCGGCAACCTCTTCGGGCTTGACGGTTGCGGCGTCGTACATCTTCTGGACGCCTTCGCGCGTCCCCTCATGCGTGATGTGGGTGGGCAATTCGGTGTCGACCACGCCGGGCTCGATCAGGGTCACCCGAACGTCCGGGAGCAGCTCCTGACGCAACGATTCCGACCAGCCGTTGACGCCCCATTTGGTCGCGGCGTACACGCCGTTACCGGCCCGCGCGGTGCGTCCGGCGACCGAGGAGAGATTGACGATGTCGCCGCCGCCGTCTTTGAGCTGATCGAGGAACACCTCGGTCGTGGTGATCGCGCCCATCAGATTGACCTGGATCATGTTGCGGTAGTCGTCGCGCTGGTCGGCGGAGAACGGGCCCAGCAGCATGACACCTGCGTTGTTGATCAACACATCGGCACCGCCGAGTTCGGTTTTCACGCGTTCTGCTGCGGCGACGAGTCCGTCGCGATCGGTGACATCGGCTTCGATGGCGATCGCACCGTCACCCAGCTCGTCGGCGAGGCTGGTGATGCGGTCGAGGCGACGCGCCAACAGCGCGACTCGATATCCGGCGGCATAAAGGGATCGCGCGGCGGCGGCGCCGATGCCCGACGATGCTCCGGTGATGACGGCGACTGGAGAACTGGTCTCAGAGGACGACACTGGTGTTCCTTTCACGAGGCTGGGGCGGGGCCTTCAGCGACGGCGCGCGCTCGTGGTCAGTTCGTGAGCGCCGTAACTGTTGTCGTCGGGATTGATGGTGACACCGGGAGCGACGAGTTCATCGATCCGATCCAGAATGTCTGTCGTGAGTGTCACCTCTGCCGCAGGCAGGTACGACGCGAGTTGTTCCATGGTGCGGGGACCGACGATCGCGCTGGTGACACCGGGATGATTGATGACAAAGGCGATGGCCATCTCGATCAGCGTCAGGCCTGACTGCTCAGCGAGTCGGGCCAGCTCCTCGACGATCTCGAGCTTGCGTTGGTTCTCCGGACTCGACATGTCGAATCGAGCGCTCGGTCGAGCACTCGATGTCGGACTGGATGCCGCGTCCTTGCGCCAGCGGCCGGACAGCCAACCGCCCGCGAGGGGGCTGTAGGTCAGTGTGCCCATCCCGTGCCGCTGAACAGCGGGAAGCACATCATCTTCGATGCCGCGAACGAGGATCGAATACGGTGGCTGTTCAGTGACAAAGCGGGAGTAGAGGTTCTCCTTTGCCGCCCATTGCGCTTCGACAATCTGCGACGCCGCGAACGACGACGAGCCGATATAGCGAACCTTGCCCTGGCGGACCAAGTCGGTGAGCGCGCTGAGTGTCTCTTCGACGTCCGTATCGGCGCTCGGTCGATGGACCTGGTAGAGATCGAGGTGGTCGGTGCCGAGTCGCCTCAGCGAGTTCTCCACCGCCCGCATGATCCACCGCCGTGATCCGCCTGAGCTGTTCGGGCCGTCACCCATCGGCATGAAGAACTTCGTCGCGAGAAACACATCGTCACGTCGGCCTCTGAGAGCCTTACCGACAATCTGCTCTGACTCGCCTCCCGAATACACATCTGCGGTATCTATGAAATTGATACCGGAATCGAGCGCGATGCGGATGATTCTGATGGAATCGGCTTTGTCTTGATTTCCCCAGGGACCGAACATCATTGCTCCCAGACAAAGGGGACTGACCTGGACGCCGGTGCGTCCCAGCGGACGGAAATTCATCGTGCTCCTCGGCAATGAGAGTTGTATTGCGCACTCGACTGCGGGGTGGCTGAG
The DNA here is from genome assembly GCF_049847105.1 of Gordonia sp. DT218. Taxonomy (NCBI): domain Bacteria; kingdom Bacillati; phylum Actinomycetota; class Actinomycetes; order Mycobacteriales; family Gordoniaceae; genus Gordonia; species Gordonia sp. DT218. Next base: position 261,876 of record NZ_JBNCNS010000003.1, read on the forward strand.
AGACCTTCGCGGAGTGCTCCGCGTCAGGCGAGGTACTCCTCCTCCGTGACATGTTCGAGCCACGTCGTGGTGGTCGCCGGATCATCGGCATTGTCGAGCATCGCCAGGTGTTCCATGAAGGAGTCGCTGCTCGCGCCGTGCCAATGTTCCTCGCCGGGAGGGCAATACAGAGTCTGTCCCGGGTGGGCCTCGACCTTGGCTTCGCCGCGGGACTGCACCCATGCGACACCTTGGGTGATGTGGAGGGTCTGGCCGCGGGCGTGTGAGTGCCACGCGGTGCGTGCGCCCGGCGCGAAGCGCACCTTCGCCACGACCATCTGCTGACCGGACTCGCGCGGAAATGCGATCGGGTCGAGCCAGACGTCGCCGGTGAACTGTTCGGGCGGGTTCTTGGTGGTGGGTTTGCGTTGGTCGATATCCATCTTCTGTCCTTACGCTTCGGGAATGGTCAGGCCGAACTTCTCACGTGTGATGACCTCCGGCTCCGGACCACCACGCACCCCGGTGTCGAGTGCATCGATGGAGGCGAGTTCGTCGCCGGTGAGCTCGAAGTCGAACACGTCGAAGTTCTCCGCGATCCGGGACGGTGTCACCGATTTGGGGATCACCTGCCGGCCTTGCTGGATGTGCCACCGCAGCATCACTTGTGCGGTGGTCTTCTCATGTGCGGCAGCGATCTTCTGCAGTGTCGGGTCCTCGAGCGTGGAACCGTGGGAGCCGTCCCGGTAGAAGGTGATCCCGCCGATCGGCGACCAAGCCTGGGAAACGATGCCGTGCGCGCCATCGGCATCGAGCAGGGCGGACTGCCGAAAGTAGGGGTGGACCTCGATCTGATTGACCGCCGGGACCACCGATGTCGCGTCGAGAAGTCGTGCGAGGTGGTCGGGCATGAAGTTGCTGACGCCGATGGCCTTCACCTTGCCGTCGGCCAGCAGGCGTTCGAGCGCCTTGTAGGCGTCGATGGTGAGGTCGAACTCGCCGGGTAGCGCCTGGTGCAGGATGAGGAGGTCGATCTGCTCGACGCCGAGTTTGCCTGCGGCCTTGTCGAAGGCGTGCAGCGCGGCGTCGTAGCCGTAGTCGGTGATCCAGATCTTGGTCTCGATGAACAGCTCGGAACGGTCGATGCCGGAGCGGCGGATCGCCTCGCCGACTCCTGATTCGTTGAGATAAGCTGCGGCGGTGTCGATATGGCGATAGCCGGTGGACAGCGCCGTCTCCACGGCGGTCGCCGTCTCATCGGGTGGTGTCTGGAACACCCCGAAACCCAAAGCCGGGATGTGGATTCCATTGTTGAGTTCGATCTGCGGTATGGCCATATCCTCACGCTACGCCGATGGCACTTCACGAAGGAGTGTTCGTCGTACCAGGTACTGCGAGTACCTCCCACCGCCAAACCGGATCAGCGACTCCGACGAGTTGCAGGTGTCTTCGTATCGATCGGATGGCACGCTGCGGCCGTTCGTCACGATCTGGGCGGTGCGCTCGGGCGACCACATCTTCATCCGCTCCGCATACGGGCGGGACAACGGTTGGTTCCGACGCGCGCTCGCCGTCGGTCGCGGCCGAATCCGGGCCGGCGGCGTCGAGAAGGACGTGGCATTCCAGGAACCGGACGACGACGTGCATCCGTCCCTGGACGCCGCGTACCACCTCAAATACGACCGCTACGGCCCGAAGATCGTCGGTACTGTCGTCGCCCCGCACGGACCGGGCGAGACGTTCCGCCTCGACCCGCAGGACTGACGGTCAGGGCCGCACCGCGACCTTGAGTGCCTCGCGGGCATCCATCGCGGTGTACGCCTTGGGTGTCTCGTCGAGTGACATCGTCCGGTCGAACACCTTGCCCGGCACGACGCTGCCGTCGAGCACCGCCGGGAGGAGCTGATCGATGTAGGCCCTCACCGGTGCGGGGCCGCCGGTCAGCGTGACGTTGGGGCCGAACAGCGAGCCGAAGCCGACCGGCGCATCGTCGTACTGAGGGACGCCGACCCGACTGATGACACCGCCCGCACGGACCACGCCGACCGCCTGATCGTAGGCGGGACGATGTCCGACGGCCTCCAGGACGACCTGGCTGCCCAGACCGCCGGTCAGGTCACGGACCTGCTCGATGCCCTCGTCGCCACGTGCTGCGACCACCTCGGTGGCGCCGAACTCCCGACCGAGGTCGGTCCGGGTCTGGTGGCGGCCCATCAGGATGATCTGCTCGGCACCGAGCTGACGGGCGGAGAGCACCGACAGCAGGCCGACGGCCCCGTCGCCGATCACGGTGACCGAACTTCCGCTGGTCACGCCCCCGCGCACGGCGGCATGCCAGCCGGTGCCGTACACATCGGAGAGGGTGAGCAGCGAGGCCAACAGAGCGTCGTCGGCGTTCTCGTCCACCGGCGCCTTCACCAGGGTGCCGTCGGCCAGTGGTACCCGAACGGCTTCGGCCTGCGCTCCGGCAGTGCCGATGGCGTCGTCACTCCAGAATCCGCCACGCAGGCACGACGTCTGCAGGCCGGCCCGGCAGAACTCGCAGGTCCCGCACGATACGACGAACGGTGAGATGACGAAATCACCCACGCTGACAGCGGTGACCTCGGATCCGACGGCCTCGACGACGCCGATGAACTCGTGGCCCATCGGCGCGCCGGCGGGGGTGTCGGGCATCGAGTGGTATGGGTGCAGGTCGCTGCCGCAGACACAGGCGCGGACCACTCGGACCAGGGCATCAGTCGGTAGTTGCAGGGTCGGATCAGGGACATCGATGACGCGGACATCGCCGGCGCCGTACATGTAGGTGGCTTTCATGACATCCAGTGCACCGCGATTCCGCGCGCGTGGGGAGTCACCATCGTTCCGGGTACTGTCAGTACCTCCCTGGCCTGCGGCATCGTGCCTACCCTGGAGTCCATGGGTACCACCGACCTGCGCACTCAGATCCGCGAGTTCCTGAGCTCGCGGCGCGCGCGCATCACCCCCGATCAGGCGGGCTTGCCTGCCTACGGCAGCAACCGTCGCGTCAAGGGTCTGCGTCGCGAGGAGGTCGCACTGCTCGCGGGGGTCTCGGTCGACTACTACGTGCGGATGGAGCGCGGCAGCCTCGCCGGTGCGTCGGACAGTGTGCTCGCCGCCCTGGCCGGCGCTTTGCAGCTCGACGAGGCCGAACGCGATCATCTCTACGCTCTGGCGCGTCAGTCGCAGGCCGGCACCGGGTCTCGACGTGCCCGTACCCCGGCGTCGACAGTGCGCCCGGCCATCCAGCAGGTCCTCGACGCCATCACGGACGCGCCGGCCTGGGTGCGCAACGGTCGTCACGACATCGTCGCGATGAATCAGCTCGCGCGGGCACTCTATTCACCGGTGCTGGCCGATCCTCGACGACCTGCGAACACCACCCGATTCGTCTACCTGCATCCGGAGGAGGCCGAGGAGTTCTTCGTCGATTACGACCAGATCGCCAGGGATGCTGCCGCGATGCTACGGCTCGAGGCCGGTCAGAACCCGAACGACAAGGCCCTCATCCAACTCGTCGGTGAATTGTCCACGCGCAGTGAGCTCTTCCGCCAACGTTGGGCTTCTCAAGACGTCCGGTTCCATCGCAGTGGACGCAAGCGGCTCCGCCACCCGGTGGTCGGGCAGCTCGACCTCGACTTCGAAGGGATGGAACTGCCCTCCGAGCCCGGGTTGTACCTGAACATCTACACCGCGGCCGCGGGCACGCCCACCGCCGACGGGCTGAAGCTGCTCGCGTCGTGGGCGGCGAGTCAGGAGCAGATCGACACCGAAGATCACGCCGTCAATTGAGGATGAGTGCCAGCTGGTCCCGCAGTACCGAATCCAGCGCCTCCTGAGGGTAGGTGCCGGTCGTGCTCGACCAATGCAGCGCAAGTCCATCGACCATCGCGAGGAGTGCGGCGGCGCGAAGGCCCGGTGCGGCGACGCCGCGGGCGCGCAACGCATCACGAAGCCCGGCCTGGATCCGGCCCAGAGTCCTTTCCTGGATCGCGGCCAACTCCGGAGATCTGGTTGCGAGAGCGGAGAATTCGATCATCACCCGGGCTTCTGCCCGGCGCCGGGAATCGATCGGGAGAAGTTCGACGAGGATGTCCTCCAACGCCGTCTCCGTGTCGTGGCCGACTGTGTCGATGCGTTCGGCCACGCGATCGACAAGCGCGGTGAAGGCCGAGATGTAGAGCGCGTCCTTGGTCGGGAAGTGGTGCTGCACTGCGCCGATGGACACGCCGAGGTGCGCCGCCACGTTCCGGATGGTCGCGGCGGCAAGGCCGTGCTCGGCTGCCACCGCGAGCACGGCATCGCCCAGGTCGGCTTCGGTCAACGGTGTACGTGTGCGGGGAGAGGCCACTGGACAACCATACACATGTATGGAACCATACGAACGTATGGCTGGTGTGGTCAGATGGGTCGGTTCCGGTGCGGTGGTCGTGGCGGGCCTGAGTTGGGCGATGTGGGCTGCCGATCCGACTGCGCCGTCATCCCCGATCCAGCCGTTGATCATCACGGGCGTGATGGTGGCCAATGTGATGGTGACGGTCGCCGCGCCTGCGACGAAGCGCCGGGCGGTGATACTTGTCCAACGGTGGTGTGTGAACCCGTTGGTGCGGGCGCTGTTTCGGATCGGATTCGTTCCATTCGGTTTTGCGCTGGTCGAGACGACCGGCCGACGGACCGGCCGACCCCGCATCGTGCCGGTGGGCAACGGGAGGGTGGGCGACACGTTCTGGCTCGTCGCCGAACACGGCCTTCGTGCCGGTTATGTGGCCAACATCCGTGCGAACCCAGACGTCCGTGTGCGGCTCCGGATCGGACTCCGGTTCACCTGGATCGAGGGTGTGGCAACGGTACTCGTCGGCGATGACCCGTTCGCGCGACAACGCGAGTTCTGCGGTCTCCGACCGCTCCGCTGGTGGAACGCCATGAACGTGCGGGCGCTCGGAGTGTCGCCGGTGACGGTCCGGATCGATCTGGATCTGTCAGGGGTCCGCGGCGTTCCGCGGAACGCCGATGTTGTCGGTGGTCACCGATATCGTTGAGGTAGTTCGATTCAGCTCGACCTGTCGGGGGTTGTCGTGACCGTTGTCGTTCCCATTGATTCGTCTGTGCCCGAGGCCGAGCCCCGGCCGCCCAACATTTTTGACGCGACTCCGGTCGGCGAGTTGTCGGATGGTCAGTTGCGCGAGCGGGTGGTCGGGTATGCCGGTCAGATGGCGGCGCTGACGGCGCGGTTTCTGGGGTTGCTGGTGGAGTTCGACAATCGTCACGCGTGGAGTGGTGAGGGGGTGATGTCGTGTGCGCATTGGCTGTCGTGGCGGACGGGGTTGTCGTTGCGGACCGCGCAAGACCATCTGCGGATTGCCCACGCGTTGACCGAACTCCCGCTGATCGCACAGTCGTTCGCCGACGGGCGGGTCACGTATTCGAAGGTGCGGGCACTGACGCGGGTGGCCACCCCGGAGCGTGAGCAGGAATTGCTGAACGTGGCGCTGAGTGCGACCGCAGCACAGGTGGATGCGCTGGTGCGGTCGATGCGGCACATCGACCGCGGTGTCGAAGAACAGGAATCCGGTGTGATCGCGTCGTCGGGTCGGTGGCGCTGGAACGATGACGGATCGCTGTCGGTGAACATGCGGCTCAACCCCCTCGATGGTGCGAGGTTTCTGGCGGGTGCGGTGCGAGCCGAGTACGAACGTACCCGTACCGAAGACGATCTCGACGTTCCGCGGAACGCGCTCGAACCCGACGAGACCGCGACCGACGACGCCGAAGACCTCGGGCCGGCGGAGGTCAAACGCCGGCAGCGAGATCTGTGGCGCCATGTGCCCGCCGACATCGCCCCGGCGGTGATCGCGATGGCCGACACCCTCCATGGCGCCGTCGACATCCCCGAAACCGCGCCCGGTGCGGAGATCCTCGTGCACACCCACGGCCAGGACATCGCAGACGACGATGGCGACCATGCCGATGATCATCTCGATGACGGACCCGCGTTGTTCGACGTCGAGGTCGACGAAGCGCGCTGCGGGGCGGCGGTCCGGGAAGTGCGCACCACCCGCCGCGGCGCCGTACTCAACTGGGGTCACAAACGCCGGACGCCGACCGCCGCATTGATCCGGATCGTGACCCAGCGTGACCGGTGCTGCCGGCACCCGGCTTGTGGACGCACCCGCCACCTGCACGTCCATCACGTGCGGTCGTGGGCCGACGGCGGCCCCACCGATCCCGACAATCTGATCTTGTTGTGCGGCACCCACCATCGTGCATTGCATCGCGGCGAGTTCACCATCACCGCGAAAGGCGGGCAACAGTTCACCTTTCACCGCCAGAGTGGATCGGTGATCGAACGCGCGCCCACCATCGTGGCGCCCGCCGGCTGGACCCCGGACTCTCGCATTTCCGTCGGCGCCACCATGCCGGTCGGCGGCGGCCGCCTCGACCTCGGATACACCACCGAAGTCCTCTATGCGATCTGGGCGCTCAAAGCCAGAGAGCGCACCGAACCGATCGCGGCGTGAGCGTTCCGCGGAACGCGGTGGGAGCCGCTCTGCAGTAGACAGCTAGCGCGGACAGTTCGGCATCGACACTGATCCGTCGGACAGGTTCGAATGAATCTCACTTGCGGTCTAGCGATCGCAGACTCTATCCACCGTGAGTGCGGCCGCCAGGACGCGGGAGTCGTAGGGAACCGTCGGGTCATGGCCGGTCAGCTCATGGATCCTTCTGAGTCGATACGACAAGGTGTTCGGGTGCACATGCACCTCCGCGGCCGCGGCCTTGCGGTTGGCGCCGTGTTGCAGGTGCGCGCGGAGTGCTGCGACAAGGTGCGGGTGGTCGCGCAATGGCGCGATCCGCTGCGCAAGCCGGTCACGCGCCAGGCTCGGACGCGTCACCTGATACTCGATGAGGAGGTCGTCGAGTCGGTAGGCGCCCGGTGCGCGACCGAGGGCACACGCGAGTTCGATGAGGCCTGTGGTCTCACGCACCGCGGTCGGCACGCCGTCGGGCGCGACCTCGGCCATCTCGCCCAGAAAGACGGGCGTCCCGAACTGCTGCGTCAGCGCGGCTGCCAGCTCATCGAACCTGGCGTGGGCTCGATCCTGCTCGGCAACAGGGATCTCGGCGATCAATGCCACCCCATAGAGGCCGTCGAACATGAACGGCGTTGTGGTGGAGGTCAGCTCGTCAAAAGCTCGCTGTAGGGCCCTGGTTCGACGACGTGCGAGAAGGTTCGTTGCCGGCGTATCGACCGCCTGCCCGGGCACGTTGATGGTGATGACGAGGTAGGCGTCGGCGACCGCGATGTCGGCCCGAGCTGCCAATGCCTGCACCGGCCGACCGTCGACGAGCGCGGCACACAACTCGCGACGCGCCTCCCGCTCAGCGTGATAGAGGGACTGCTCGACCTCGGTGTACGTGGATACCACCGACAACGTGATGTTGCACAGCACATCCACAAGGCGCTTGACCACCTGCACCAACGGAAGCGCCTCGTCCGGAGTCGCGAGTTCGGCTGCGTTGGCAATCAGCACATTTGCCGATCCGTGGATTCCGGACAGCAAGAGTTGCAACGGCAGACGATCCTCCGCGTGACGCTCGGCGACGGGGCCCGTGAAGGCGTGAATCTCGTTGTACGACAACTCCCGGCCGGAACCGATGGCGTCGAGAACCGTCAACCCGTATATCTCCATCACCGGCAGCACATCGTGGGTGAAGTGATCATCGGGAAGTCCATCCGGAACATAGGATTCCAGGCCGTCAGCCAGCATCTCCGCTGCGACCCCAGGCCACCGCGAACGCAACCGCTGGATCAGCGCGGCCGATTCGTCAGACTCCGACATCTGTCCATTGTGCGTGATCTGGACTCCGCGGCGGACACAGCCCGAGGATTTGTCGCCGGACACAAACCCAGGCGGGAAATCTCTACTCAGAGTGCAGTGACACCCGGGGCCGCGCGCGCCTACCGTTCAGCACGTTATGTCGTGCCGCCTCCAGTCTCAGGGGGTGAGGCGGACCGAGGCGACTGTGATTCCCACTCAGGTTCAGGAGTTCAACGATGCGAAGACGATTGCGAAAAGCCGTGGAGGCAGCAGTCATTGCCGGGATGGCCGCGGGCTTGATCGCGGGGACGTCGACCGCGGCTGCTGCCCCGACTGTCCAAGCCTTCCCGAAGATCGTCGACACCGTCGGGCACGGGCCCGCCCAAGCAGGCTTCTGGTCTGCGTACGGCTACGCTGTCACCCATCCCAATGAGGCGCCGGCGGGGGCCAACGACTTTTCCTGCAAACCAAAGGCAGGGCAGCGACCGGTCATCCTCGTCCATGGCACCTTCGAGAACGCATACGCCAACTGGGCGGCATTCGCCCCGGCGCTGAAAAGGGCCGGTTACTGCGTGTTCACGCCGAATTACGGCAGGACTACGTTCGTGGACAGAGGTGGCGTAGCGGTTGTCCTGCCGTCGACGGTGGGCGTCGGTGACATTGCACGGTCCGCCACCCAGTTCGGCGCCTATGTCGATCGGGTCCGACGAGCGACAGGTTCGGACAAGGTCGATGTGATCGGGCATTCCCAAGGCGGACTCGTCGCCCGGCAGTGGATCAAATCCGGCGGCGGCGCCGATGCCGGGCACCCCCCAAAGCGCAAGATCGGCACACTGATCACCTTCGGTACCCCCAACCACGGAACCACGCTCCTCGGTCTCGCATGGATCGGACGGCAGATGAGCAACGCCGGCTTCGACATCCTCGGCTTCTCCTCCTGGATGTATGGCGCAGGCGCGATTGATCAGACGGTGGATTCGCCGTTCATCCGTCAACTCAATCAGTCCCGTGAGACCTACCCGGGCATCCGTTACACCGTGGTGGGAACCCGCTACGACGAGGTCGTCACACCGTACGAATCGACCTTCCTCAAGGGTCGGAAGGTGGAGAACATCGAGTTGCAAAAGGGCTGTGCAGCAGATACCTCCGATCACCTGTCGATGTCGTACTCACCGCGGGCCATCTCGATCGCACTACATGCCCTCGATCCGGAGCATCACCCTGACCTGGTCTGCTCTGCGAATCCCTGGTTCTTCAGTTTCTGACGGCAATCGCAGAGGGGATCACCCGTCGATGCGGCCACCTCGGCGCCACATCGTCAACTCCCGGACGACCAGCTTTTCTGACGCTGACCGGGGGTCGGTTGGACCCAGGGGTCGAACACCCGCCCTCAGGGCCATCGTTCCGTGATCAGCTCGGTCATCTCGTCCACCCAGGCGTCGTCGAGGGCGGCGTCCCGGCGGATGAGGATGCGGAAGATCGCGGTGCCGGCCACCACCTCGGCGAGCATCGGCAACTGGTCGTCGTCCCGGCGTTCCTGGCCGAAGCGGGATTCGAACGAGGCGAGATTGCCGGCGAGCCGTTCGATCATCATGCTGTGCACCTGCGGGTCGGCGACGGTGTCGGCGATCAGGCCGGGCAGCGCCATTCGAACTTCCGGGTTGTCGAACATCTCGCGGACTGTCTCGACCAGCGCCCGGATGTCGGTGCGGACATCGCCGGAACCATCCGACGTGGGGATCTCTTCGGCGGACAACACCGCCTCGTGCACGAGTTGTGCCTTGCCGGCCCATCGCCGGTAGATGGCGGCCGTGGTGGTTCCGGCGCGCGCGGCGATCGCCGATAACGACAGCGCGGAGTATCCGGTTTCGCGGATCAGCTCCCGGGTGGCCCTGATGATCGCGGCATCGATCCGGCCGTCGCGCGGGCGGCCCGGCGGCGGTGTGGACCTCTTGCCTTCGCCGGTTCTTTCTGCTGTCATGACCACAGCATAGTTCCAATACAAGATGCATCGTATTTATAGGGAGAATCAGTGCAACTGAGCCCACTCGACGAGTACCCGATCCATCAGACGCCGGCGCCGATCTCGTGGCCGGCCACCTCCGATCGGAATTTCTACGATCGGTCGTACTTCAACGTCCTCGACCGCGAAGGTCGCTTCATGGCGCTGACGGGAATCGGGTACTACCCGCGCCTGGGTGTCAAGGACGCCTACTTCGTCGTCCGTCGTGGCGACACCCAGACCGCGGTGCACCTCAGCGACGCCATCGATGACGATCGTCTCCACCAGAGCGTCAACGGCTACCGTCTCGACGTTGTCGAGCCGTTGCAGGAGATGCACCTGACCCTGGCCGATACCGAAGGCATCTCGGCGGATCTGACGTGGCGAGGTCTGTTCCCCGCCGCTCTGGAGCGCCCGCACGAGATGCTGACCGAGCGACGGGTGACGTTGCAGGCGTGCCGCTTTGCCCAGGTCGGCACGTGGGAGGGCTGGATCGACGTCGACGGCGAGCGGTTGGCGGTCGATCATGACTCCAGCGTGGCGAGTCGCGATCGGTCCTGGGGTATCCGACCGGTCGGTGAGGCAGAACCGTCGGGCCGACCCGACGCGGCGTTCCGTGGCATGTGGTGGCTCTATCTGCCGCTGGCCTTCGACGACTACCAGCTGTTCATGATCCTGCAAGAGGACCCCGATGGGCACCGCAGCCTCTACGACTGCACACGCCGCTGGCGCGACGGCCGCATCGAACAACTCGACGGAGTGCGCGTCACCATCCACTACACCCCCGGAACCAGGATTCCGCACGGTGTCCATGTCGACTTCATGAACCGGGCGGGGGACCAGATCCACCTCGACGTCGAGTCGAAGCTGTTCGCGCCCATCGCATTCGGGTCTGGCTACGGTGGTGACTCGTCGTGGGCACACGGCACCTGGAAGGAGGGGCCGTTCGCTGAGCGTGTCAGCTTCGACCTGACGGATCCGGAAGTGATGGCCAGAGCGCCGTTCAGCCTCATCGACCACGTCGCCACAGCTGTGTGTACCGAGGCCGACGGACGGACCTGCGAGGGTGCCGGGTTGTTCGAGCACGGCGTCATCGGTCCGCATCATCCGTCGGGATTCTCCGACTGGACCGACGTGGCGAAGTAGGGGTCGACGACATGAAGATCACGACAGCGCTGTTCAATCCCGCCGGTGCGGTCGAACGCGCCACGGCGCTCAAAGAAGCCGGGGCCTCCGGTGTGTTCACGTTCGAAGGCCCGCACGACGTCTTCACACCGCTGGTGTCCGCATCGGCGGTCAAGGGTCTCGACGTGATGACCAACGTCGCGATCGCGTTACCCCGCAACCCCATCCAACTCGCACACCAGGCCAATGACCTGCAACTGCTGTCCGAGGGGCGCTTCATCCTGGGGTTGGGCACACAAGTGCGCGCACAGATCGAGAAGCGCTACGGCGCCGAGTTCGACCACCCGGTTGCCAGGATGAAGGAAATGGTGGGGGCGCTGCGTGCGATCTTCGCGACGTGGAACGACGGTGAACGTCTGGACTTCCGTGGTGAGTACTACCGGCACACCTTGATGACGCCGACCTTTGTGCCCGGGCCCAATCCCTACGGTCCGCCACCGATCTATCTCGGCGCGCTGGGCCCGCGGATGACCAGGGCCACCGCGGAGGTGGCCGACGGCCTGCTGGTGATGCCGTTCGGGACGAAACGATTCCTGCACGAGGCGACGATGCCGGGCGTTCGTGCAGGGCTGGCGGCCGCCGGACGGAGCGAGGACGACTTCGAGGTGGTGCCCGAGATCATCGTGTCGGTCGGCGACGACCACGCCTCGACCCGAATGCTGTTGGCGTTCTACGGGTCCACGCCCGCATACCGGCCGGTCCTCGACGCGCACGGCTGGGGCGATCTGCAGCCGGAGCTCAATGCGATGTCCAAGCAGGGCCGCTGGCAGGAGATGGCCACGCTGATCGACGACGAGATTCTGCACACCATCGCCGCATGCGGCACCCCGGCAGAGGTGGCTGCGCACATCCGGGATCGTGTCGACGGTGTGTCCGACCGAATCTGTCTGTATCAACCGGGCCCGATCGCCGTCGACGCGCTCGCCGAGATCGTGGACGCGTTGCGGTGATCGACATGGCGCCGACAACGATCGAACTCGACGACATCACCGACGACCGCTTCGGCGGCAAGGCAGCCGGACTCGCGGAACTGCGACGCATCGGGCTCTCGGTGCCCGGCGGTTTCGTCATCGCCGATGCTTCCGCGCAGGGATCCCTCGACAGGGTGACGGAACGGTTTTCCCAGATGGCCGCAGCCGGTACGGCCGTCGCCGTCCGGTCCTCGGCAGTCGGAGAAGACGGTGAGGACCAGTCCTTCGCGGGGCAATACGACACCGTGCTCGGCGTCGAGTCCGTCGACGACTTTGCCGCGGCCGTGCGCAAGTGCGCTGCCTCCGTGCATTCTCGACGGGCCTCGTCCTACCGCGGACAACCCGGCGCCACCATGCATCTGGTGGTCCAACAGATGGTCGACGCACGCAGTGCGGGCGTGGTGTTCACCGCGGATCCGACGACCGGCCGGCGCGACCTCATGGTGATCGACGCCGTCGCAGGCCTCGGCGAAGCGCTCGTCGACGGTACGGCCTCACCCGACCACATCGTCCTGGACGCAGGCGGCACACCGGTCATCAGCGAGACGGGTGCATTGCCGGTCTTGTCGGCGGACGAGATCGCGGAGATCCGCTCCGATTCCCTACGCGCTGCTCAGCATTGGGGCAGGCCTATGGATCTCGAATGGGCGATCGACCGGTCCGGGAAGCTGTGGTGGCTGCAGGCGCGGCCGATCACCACTCTGCCCGCCGATCTCAACGAGATGGACTCGCCGCTTGCGGGCGCCGACCACGTGTACACGCGCTGCAACATCGGCGAGATGATGCCGGGGGCCTTCTGCCCGCTGACCGCGTCGGTATCCGGCTACGCCATCGACTACGCGATGCAGACCATCCAAGTGGTGGCGCGAGCACAGGAGAGCTACGAAACACCGTGGCTTCAGGTCGGTTACTTCTACGGACACATGTTCCTCAACCTGACCGAGGGTACGGCGCTGAGTTCGGGCATCCTGGGCAACTCCCTGGAGCAGTTCTCCACCTCGATCTGCGGCCGGGTCATCGACGAGCTGAAACCCAAGCCGCCGCAACCGTTCATCCGGAAACTGGGAAACACGATCCGGCTCAGCACGCACGCATTGTCTGCCGGCCCGGCGATCCGCCGGCTGGACGAGCAGATCGCCACTTTCCGCATACCGACCAGCGACGACCCACGAGTTGTCGTGCGGCAGATGGAATCCGGCGTCGATCTGTACTGCGATATCACCCTGACGCACGTTCGGTCGTCGTCGCGCGCAGCGGTCGCGGCCAATGTTCTCGAAAGCGTGCTGATGAAGCAGGCGATCAAGGACGGACGTGGTGAGGACGACGGCCGGGCCGAGGCGAGTCGGCTGATGGCCGGCGCCACCGACGTCGAGAGCGCGCTCATGCTCTCCGAACTCGACGCGGTGGTGCACACCGTCGCGGCCGATGATGCGGCCACCGAGAAGTTCCTGTCGGCCGCACCCGAGGATGCGGTCACCGGGTTGCGGGCCGACGGTGGCACGGGCGGTAGTGCGTTGCAGCAGTTCTTGGGTCGGCATGGACATCGCGGCTACCGCGAGCTGTGCATGCGTGACCCCTCCTGGGCCGAGGACCCGGGCGGTCTGGGCGCGATGATGCAGGTCATGCTGCGTTCAGCCCTCGATCCGGTCCACAACGGGCCGACCGCTGCCGAGGCAGTGGCCCCCCGGTCATCGACTGTCCGACTTCTCGCCCGGTGGGCGCAGAGTGGCGCTCGCGGGCGTGAGCAGACGAAATCGAAGATGGCGCTGATGGCGCATCGCCTCAAACTGGGTTACCGCCACCTGGGTGAGGTGCTGGCCGGGTCGGGACGGCTGCCCGACGCCGACCTGGTCTTCTTCTTCGACCGCGCGGAATTGCACCGCGTCGTAGGTACCGACGACGTCGCCGGACTCGTGCAAAGCGCCGCGAAACGTCGAGAAGCGCTGGCATTCCAGGACTCCCTCGAGTTCGACGATGTCTCGGTGGGGCGGCCGTCCCCGCTCGTCACCCCGCCGCAGCGAGGCGATACCGGCGACCAGATAGTCGGTCGCCCCGCCGGCCGGGGAACGGTGGAGGGAGTGGTGCGCGTCGCGAAGTCGATTGTCGATGCGCGTGAACTGCGGCGCGGCGAGATTCTGGTCGCACCGGTCACCGACGTCGGGTGGACCCCGTACTTCACCGTGATCGCCGCGCTCGTCACCGATATCGGCAGTTCGGTGTCACATGGTGCCGTGGTGGCCCGCGAGTACGGTTTGCCCTGCGTCGTCAACACTCTGGTGGCCACCCAGGTGCTCGAGACCGGTGACCGGGTGCGAGTGGACGGGGATCGGGGTCTCGTCAGTCGGCTCGCTCAGCCTGAGTAGAACCGGCTCGCGCTCACGCATTTCGTTCCCGCTCACCCGGCAGGATGAGCGGGAACGAAATCGGTGAGCGCGAGCAACGGGGTAGGCCGCGACGGTGAACCGGCCTTCGTTGAACCCCTCGATGCGGTAGCGGCCGACTGCGTCGAGCTTGCGAGCATCACGAAAGGTCGGGACCAAATCGGACGACCCCGTTGTTGGAAGGGGTGTCGCCGCAGCCAGCGGCGCCGACAGGAGGAAACGTGACCAACGAATACCGCAAGACGACCGAGACCGTGAGCGCCCTCACCGACGCGCAGTACCGCGTCACCCAACAGGACGGCACCGAGCCGGCATTCCGCAACGAGTACTGGGACAACCATGAGCCGGGCATCTACGTGGATGTCGTCTCCGGACAACCGCTGTTCTCGTCGACCGACAAATACGACAGCGGAACAGGTTGGCCGAGTTTCACCAAGCCGATCGAGTCCGATGCGGTGACCACCACGTCGGATCGGAAGCTGTGGATGCGACGGACCGAGGTTCGTTCGGCAGGTGCCGACAGCCACCTGGGCCACGTCTTCGACGACGGGCCGCGCGATGCCGGCGGGCAGCGGTTCTGCATGAACTCGGCAGCTCTGCGTTTCGTCCCGGCCGACGAATTAGAGGCGCAGGGCTACGGCGCGTATCGCGGCGAGTTCGACAACACCACCCCGACAATCACCGAGGAGAACGCAGAATGACCAACGACACCGGACAGATCACGCGTCGCCCCGGCACCGAGACGGCGGTCCTCGCCGGCGGCTGCTTCTGGGGCATGGAAGATCTCATCCGCCGCCAGCCGGGCGTGCTGGACACCCGCGTCGGCTATACCGGCGGGAGCAACGATCACGCCACCTACCGCAACCATCCCGGGCATGCCGAGGCGGTCGAGATCGTGTTCGACCCGTCGGAGACGACGTACCGTGACGTTCTGGCGTTCTTCTTCCAGATCCACGATCCGAGCACCAAGGATCGTCAGGGTAACGATGTCGGTACCAGCTATCGGTCGGCGATCTTCCCGCTGAGCCCGGAGCAGGAGCAGGTGGCGCGGGACACGATCGCCGACGTCGACGCGTCGGGTCTGTGGCCCGGGAAGGCCGTGACGACCATCGAGCCGCAAGCGCCGTTCTGGGAGGCCGAGCCGGAGCATCAGGACTACCTGCTCCGTTATCCGACCGGGTACACCTGCCATTTCCCGAGGGCTGGTTGGGTACTACCCAAGCGGGAGGACGCCGGGTCCCGATGACCCGATGACCCGATGACCCGATGACACTGCGGTAAAGACACGAAGAGCCGCCACCCGGATCACGGGTGGCGGCTCTTCGCAGTTGGTCGACGGTCCCGGACAATGCGCCTCTCGGCAAACGGCCGCTCGAAGCGGCGAAAAGGGGTGGGGCCCGGGGCAGAGATCCCGAGACCGTCGCGCTGTTCAACCGGGTGCCGGGGACTTCTATTCCCGGGTGGTTCGCGAAGCGCACCGGTCAGCGCTGACCGCTACGCTGGCCGCATGCACTGCGTGGTGGTGGGTGGGGGACTGGCCGGGCTGGCGTCGGCGGCGTGGCTCGCGGAAGCAGGCCACCGCGTCACGCTCCTGGAACGACGCGGATCGCTCGGTGGGCGCACGATCGCGATGCCGGTGGCGGCGGTCGACGACGTTCCCGACAACGGGCAGCACGTGTTCGCGAGCGGCTACCAGCACCTCATGCGATATCTCGACAGCGTCGGGACACGAGAGCATGTGGCCTTTCCCGGTCACATGACCGTCCGCATGCCCGGTGGCGCCACCCGCCGCTCCGCGTTCGGTGGCGTCGCGGGCCTGCGCGCCGCGATCGGCGATCTGCCCGGCGTCACCGGCCTGGACCGATGGCGGACGGCACGCGCCCAGGCCACGCTGATCAGGCAGGCATTGCGGCAGCCGCCTTGGCTCGACGACATCACCGCCGACGAGTGGTTCCGCCGGATCGGGATGCCGCAGTCGGCGCGAGACGCGTTGTGGGACGGGATCGTGATCGGACTGACCGGTGACAAGCCCGACATCTCGTCGGCCAAGGTGCCGGCCGATCTGCTGGTGACCGGTATCCGGCGGGCACGCGAGAGCCGGACGCCGATCTCGATCGGCTACCCGACGGTCGATCTCGACACCTTGTTCGTCGACGGCGCCGAGAAGGTCTTCGCCGACGCCGGTGTCGCGGTGAGACACCGAGCGGTCGTCGCATCGGTCGACGTGGTCGACGACACGGTCACGGGGGTCACCCTGGCCGACGGTGAGCACATCCCCGCGGATGCGGTCATCTGCGCCGTGCCGGTGTGGAACGTCAAGGGGCTGCTCGACCAGGTACCCGGTCACGAACAGATCTACGCCGCGGTGGAGAACCTGACACCGGTCCCGATCGTCAGCGTCAACCTCTACCTCGACCGCTCGATCGGGATGACCGACTGGGGCGAGATCCTTTATGGCGGTGAGGGAGTGCTCGAGCAGGTGTGGGATCGCCAGCGGATGCACGACCGCGACCCGTGTCGGCATCACCTCTATTCGACGACGGTGTCGGCGGCCTACGAGCTGACCGCGAAGTCGAATACGGAGATCACCGACATCCAGATGGGGATGCTGCGCAGGTACTACCCGGATGCCGTCGGGGCCACAGTGATCCACAGTCATGTGGTGCGGATGCCGAAATCCACCTTCGCGCAACGGCCGGGGACCGCGGGCGTCCGGCCCGACCAGCGCACAGCGGTGAAAGGCCTGGCCCTGGCGGGTGACTGGACGCGCACCGACTGGACCACCACGATGGAAGGCGCGTGCCAGAGCGCCGCGCGTGCCGTCGAGGTGATCGTGGAGGGGAGTTCGGAGAATCGATGAGATTCGGCTTTGCCATGCACGGCAGTCGAGGTGACGTCCAGCCGGGTGTTGCCGTGGCGCAGGCCCTTGCCGACCGGGGTCACGACGTGACCGTGGCGGCGCCCGAGGACATCGCCCCGGCGGTGAGCCGCACAGGGTTGTCGACCCGAGTGCTCTGTCCCGACAACTCGGAGCTCCTGCAGAGTGCGCTCGTCAAGGAGCGACTGAAGAGCAAGAACCCCTCGGTGCGCCTCAAGGCGCTTGCTGAGATCTCGTCGTTCGGTGCGGAGACGTCGGAACAGGTCATGGGTGAACTAGCCCGGGACGCCGACGTTCTGGTGACCGGATTGCTCGCGCAGGAACGCGCGGCAACCGTCGCCGAGAGCGCACAGGTCTCGTTCGTGCCGCTGCACTATTGCCCGATCCGAGCGAATGTGTCGGTCGAGATCCTCGGATCGACGCCGCGGTGGGCTCGCCGCGCGTTCTGGTCGATCGGTGACCAGGTCAACTGGTGGACGGTGCGAGGTCGCGACCGTGACCTGCGCCGTCGTCTCGGCATCGCGACCGCGACGGGCCCGCTTCCGCGCCGGCTCCGCGAGGCAGGTGGCTCCGAGATCCAGGCGTATGACGCGCTGATGTTTCCGGGACTCGCGGACGAATGGGGTCCCACCAGGCCGTTCACCGGCGCACTCCTGCCCGACGAACCGACGCGCATGGCATACAACGGCGACGCCGGCGCGGTCACGGCGCGGGCGGTCGACTGGGCCGATGCCGGTGATCGACCCGTCTACGTCGGATTCGGCAGCATGCCGATCGAACGCGAGCGCATCGACGGGATCGTCGAGTCATTGACCGCCATGGGGCTGCGGGTCATCGCACATACGTCACATGACCTTCCGGAGCGCGACGCCGTACTGCGGGTGAGCGGATCGGTGGATCACGAGGCGCTGCTGCCGCACTGTCGCGGCGCGGTGCATCACGGTGGCGCGGGCACCACGGCGGCCGTCGCACGTGCCGGCATCCCTGCGGTGGTGGGTTGGCTGAGCGCCGATCAACCGATGTGGACCGCCTCGCTCCGCCGGCTCGGGGTAGGGGGCGGACGGCGACTGCGAAAGCTCGATGACGGTGACCTCACACTGCTTCTCGACGACGGGGTCGCCGAGCGGGCCGCGGACCTGGCCGAC
This sequence comes from Gordonia sp. DT218, assembly GCF_049847105.1. NCBI lineage: Bacteria > Bacillati > Actinomycetota > Actinomycetes > Mycobacteriales > Gordoniaceae > Gordonia > Gordonia sp. DT218. Next base: position 280,258 of record NZ_JBNCNS010000003.1, read on the forward strand.
CGGCTGACGCCGCCCGATCGTGCGGTTGCCCGGGCCTGCGACGTGTTGCTTGCGGCGGGCTGATCGCTGATCCGGCATCCGGCAGGCGTGCCTGGTCGGCCACCTGCGCGACCGGCGTTTTGTCCGATTTCGACGAGGTCGTCGCTGGCGAAGACACGGTCAACACCAGGCAAATGCTGTGCGTTCACAGTGACCTGACTAAGGTGACAAACGAACCGACCGACAAATTAAGGCCACGGATGCGCCCCGGCGTGATCCGGAATGTGATCGCCGGCGCTGGCTCCGAACGGGCCACGAGCGACACGGCCAGGCCCGGAAAGGTGAGGGTTTGGCGACTCCATCCCTGAGCGAAGCGGCCCAGCCGGGCACGCATACCCACGACATCGCACTACGCGCAGAACACGTCTACAAGATTTTCGGTCGACGTGAGAACGAGGTGGTCAAGCGGTTGCGTGCCGGTGCGGACCCCGACGACCTGAAGGACATGGGCACCGCAGCGGTCATCGACGCCAGTTTCGAGGTGCCGTCCGGTGAGATCTTCGTCGTGATGGGTCTGTCCGGTTCCGGTAAATCGACGTTGATCCGGACCCTCAACGGGCTGTGGAAGCCGTCGGCGGGCAACATCCACATCGGCGACACCGACATCACCAAGGTCTCCGACAAAGCGCTGCGGGCCATCCGTCGTGACCACGTCTCCATGGTCTTCCAGCATTTCGCCCTTCTCCCGCACCGCACGGTCCGGGACAACGCGGCATATGCGCTCAAGGAACAGGGCATCGGCAAGGCCGAACGGCTCGAACGCGCCGATCACTGGTTGGGCGTCGTCGGCCTCGAGGGCTGGGGTGATCGCCTGCCCGGGCAACTGTCGGGCGGCATGCAGCAGCGTGTCGGTCTGGCGCGGGCGCTGGCAGCGGAGACGGACATCCTGCTGATGGACGAGGCGTTCTCCGCTCTCGATCCGTTGATCCGCGGTGAGATGCAGGACCAGCTCATCGAACTCCAGTCCAGCCTCGGCAAGACGATCATCTTCATCACTCACGACCTCAACGAGGCGATGTACGTGGGTGACCGGATCGCCGTCATGAGGTCTGGACGGATCGTCCAGATCGGCACTGCGGAACAGATTTTGACCGACCCTGCCAACGACTACGTCGCGAAGTTCACCGCCGAGGTCGACCGATCTCGCGTGCTGACCGCGAGCTCGGTCATGGAGCCCGCGACTGCGGTGATCACGTTGTCCGCGGGACCGCGTGGTGCCGTCAACGAGATGCGACAGCACCAGACCTCGGGCGTCCTCGTCGTCGACCGTGACCGGCGACTGCTCGGTTACGTCACCGACGACGACGCGGTCGCGGCGGTGAAGAACGACCAGAAGGAACTGACACCTTTGCTGCGAAAGGATGCACTCGTCTCCGTCAACGGGTCGACTCCGGTGGCCGAATTGTTTGCGCCGTCGAGCGAGTCGCCGGTGCCGCTGGTGGTCACCGATGACGACGGGCGTCTGCGCGGCGTCGTCCCGCGGGTCGGGCTGCTCGCCTCGATGGCGCCCAGGGACACCGCACCAGCATCATCCGACAGTGCCGACGGGGAGAAGGTCGCCGAACCATCGGTCGACGATCTCGAAGGCGGTGATGCGTCGTGAGTTTCGCGAATCCGCGTATCCATCTCGGGGACGCTGTCGAGTCCGCCTTCGACTGGTTCACCGAACACGCCTCCTGGCTGTTCGACGCGATCAAGACCGTCATCGACGGGTTCTACGACGCGTTGTACAACGTCCTGTCCAGCCCGCCCTACTACGTCATGATCCTGATTCTCGCCGCCCTCGCGCTGCTCGCCGGTGGTCTCCGAAAAGGGTGGCCGCTGGCGGTCTTCACAGTCATCGGCTTTTACTTCATCCGCGCGTTCGACCAGTGGCTGAATGCGATGAGCACGATCGCGCTGGTCCTCGTGGCGGTGATCATCGCGCTGGTGGTCGCGATCCCGATCGGGATTCTGGCGGCTCGCAACCGGGCGGTCTCGGCCGTCGTCCGGCCGATCCTCGACCTGATGCAGACCCTTCCGGGTCTCGTCTACCTGGTCCCGGTGATCATCATCTTCGGTATCGGCCCCACTCCGGGTGTCGTCGCGACCATCATCTTCGCGATGCCGCCGGGCATCCGGCTCACCGAACTCGCGATCCGGCAAGTGGATCCGGAAGTGGTCGAGGCGGGTCAGGCATTCGGCTCGAGTCCCGCGCGGATTCTGCGCCAGATCCAGATCCCGCTGGCGATGCCCACGATCATGGCCGGCGTCAACCAGGTCATCATGCTCGCACTGTCGATGGTGGTGATCGCCGGATTCGCGGGTGCAGGCGGACTGGGCGGGCAGGTCAACGAGTCGCTCCAGACCCTGAACCTGGCGCTGGGAGTCGAAGCCGGTCTGTCGGTGGTGATCATCGCCGTCTACATGGACCGGATCAGTTCGGCGATCGGGGGTCGTGGCCGGGTGGCGAACGCCTAGTCGCATCGATCCGGCCGCGCCGCCGGCCACACGTTACGTCCGGTGGGTCACACGACCCATTGCAGGAGTGAAAGAGGGTAGGAACGAGATGAAGAGAAAGCTAGGGATTTTCGCGGCGGCCATCACGGTCGGCGCGTTGGCGCTCAGCGGGTGCGGTGCGTCGAACTCCAACTCCGATTCGGCGGGCGGCGGCGGGACCGAGGCCAGCGCATCGGGTGCGGCGAGCAAATACGCGAACTGCTCGCTCACCGACGGCGTCGCGGATGCCACGAGTGCTTCCGCGGGTAGCGGCGACAAGAACATCACCATCGGTGCGTTCAGCGGGTGGGATGAGTCGACCGCGACGGCCTACCTGATGAAGAACATCCTCGCGAAGAACGGCTACACCGCCAACGTCAAGACCCTCGACGCCGCGGCAGCCTTCACCGCGACCACCAAGGGCGACGTCGACGTCATCACCGACGTGTGGCTGCCGACGACCCACAAGACCTACATCGAGCAGTACGGCGACCAGATGGAGCCGCTCGGCTGCTGGTACGACAACGCGAAACTGACCATCGCGGTGAACAATTCGTCACCGGCGAAGTCCATCGAAGATCTGAAGTCGATGGGTGGCGACTACAACAACACCTTGGTCGGGATCGAGCCCGGCGCCGGTGAGACCGGCGTCGTCAAGGACGACATGATCCCCGCCTATGGCCTGCAGAACATGACCTTCACGACCTCGTCGACCGCCGCGATGCTCGCGTCGATCAAGAAGGCCGAGGCCGAGAAGACCAATGTCGCCGTCACGCTGTGGAAGCCGCACTGGGCCTACTCGGCGTTCGACATCCGGGACCTGGACGATCCGAAGGGAGCGATGGGCGGCAAGGAAGGCATCTGGAACTTCGCCACCAAGGGCTTCGGTGAGTCCAATCCGAAGGCTGCCCAGCTGTTCAAGAACCTCATCGTCCCCGATCAGGAACTCTCCGATCTCGAGGATCTGATGACGCAGAAGTACCAGGGCAACAATCCTGATGCCGCGGTGAACGAGTGGCTGACCACGCACCCGGACTTCGCGAATCAGTTGCAGACCGGGGCGCTCAAGTAACAGCTCCCAGTCGACAGTTCGACAACGACGTGCGCGGCACCGGCCGAGGTCCTCGAGACCGAAAGCCGGTGCCGCGCAGTCATGTGACGACTATTCCGGCGACGAGGTTGATCGTGGTGGCGAGGATCACGGCGCCGAACACGTACGAGAGCATGCAGTGGCGGAGCGCGACCGCCCGGATCCCGGAGTCGGAGACGTCGGTGTCCGACACCTGGTACGTCATGCCCAGGTTGTAGCTGAAATAGAAGAAGTCGCGGAACTGCGGAGGTGCGTCTGAATTGAAGTCGATGCCACCGGGTTCGCCCGCGTAGTAGAGGAACGCATACCGCGTCGCGTACATGAGGTGCAGGCTTCCCCACGACAGGAACACCCCCGCCAGCGCGACCGTGGCCGGGAACCAGTCCGCGTGGGAGCCGCCCTCGATCAACAGGCCGACGATTCCCCCGAGTGCCGACAACGTCGCGACGACGACGATGAGTTCGTCGATCGCCGGCCGGTAGTCCTCGCGACCGGCGTGCTGTCGGGTCTGCTCCCCGTCCATCGGCCACAGCGCCGCCCATCCGAGCGCGACGAACACCGCGCCGGTGACAGCGATGGCGACGAGGACCGCCGACCCCGCATCGGTCGCGACCAACCCGACCGCGGCACCGCACAGGATGCCCGCGATGAGCGCGAGAAGTATCCGAGGTGTGGCGGTCGAAGGCACGAATCGCATGTCGTCAGTCTGCCCGCATCTCGGGCGGTGATCGTGGCGCCACGATACGCAGCGGGTTTGCTTAGCCTGTCTGATCCGAGTAAGCCTCAGGTGGGCGCCCATTTCGCGGGCGTATGACAAGTCAACATCCGGCCATAGATGCCAATTGAGGGAAAGGATCAACGTAGATCGTGGTAACTCAAACAGCAACTCGCTCCGTCGATGTGTACCGCACACGTCTGTCGGAGCACAGCCAGATCGAGCCTCGACCACACCCGGTGGTCTGGGCCGGCATGAAAACCCCGGGCCCGATGTCGGGCCCGGAGCTCCGTCGATACGACGAGCGGGGCTACCACACCGCGTCTTCGGTGATCAGTGATGACGACATCGGGCGCTGTCTCGACGATGTGCGCGCGGTCACCGATCGTCTCGGGGAGGACGATCGGGTGATCCGCGAGCCGTCGAGCGGCGATGTCCGCTCCCTGTTCGCGGTGCATCAGCTCAGCGATGTGGTCGCCGAGATCTGTGCACGTGACGAGATCGTCGGTGTCGCAAGGCAAATCCTCGGCGACGACGTGTACGTCCATCAGAGTCGGGTGAATCTCAAGCCCGGCTTTGCGGGTGGGCCGTTCTACTGGCACTCCGACTTCGAGACGTGGCATGCCGAGGACGGGATGCCCGCCCCTCGTGCGCTCAGCGTGTCGATTGCGTTGACGCCCAACCACTCCTACAACGGTGCGCTGATGATCGTGCCGGGATCGCACAAGCGGTTCGTCAGTTGTGTGGGCGAGACGCCCGACGGCTACCACGAGGAGTCGCTGGTGTCCTACCGTCCACCGTTCGGTACGCCGGAGGAGGGCGACGTCACCGAGCTGACCGACGACTTCGGCATCGACACGATCACCGGGCCCGCCGGTTCGGCGCTCTACTTCGACTCCAACTGCATGCACGCGTCGTCGGGCAACATCACGCCCTACCCGCGCAGCAACCTCTTCGTGGTCTTCAACGCGAAGTCGAATGCTCTGCAGGAGCCGTTCGGCGCGCCGCAACCGCGACCGGACCATCTGGCGCACAGGTGATCTGACCGTTGTCGCCGAGGGGTGATTGTTGCCGCAACCCCCCTCGGCGACCATTAGCGACGCTATATAGGAAACCTATGCAGCATCGTTGCAGGTCGAATAAAGTGGGTCACATGTCCGCCACGTTCGCATCCTCGGCCGGTTCGAACGGCAACGTCGACGACACCGCCGATGCGCTCTATGCGTTGATGGCCGACTTCGTGCGCCAGCGCCCCCGCGACATGAGCATGACCGCGGCAGCCACGTTGACCGCCCTGCGCCAGCGCGGCCCGCAACGTATCACCGGCCTCGCCGGCACCCAGGGCGTGACGCAGCCGTCGATGACCTCGTTGATCGCATCTCTGGAGAGGTCGGGACTCGTCGCGCGTCGCGACGATCCGGCCGATGGCCGTGCCAGTCTCATCGAGCTCACCGCGGTGGGGCTGGACTACATCGTGGAGCGCAGACGGCAGGTGACCGATCGGATCGGCGAGTACATCGAGAGCCTGCCGACCGAGCAACGCTCGGCGCTCGCCGCGGCACTGCCGGCCCTGCGGGGTCTGGAGGAACTGGCCGGCGAAGACGTGCCCTGAGACTCGCCCGCTCAGCCGGCGGGCACCGGCTCGGCGTCGGCGGATGCGTCCGCGCCGGCGACCTTGTTTCGGACGATCGGGATCAGCAGGGTGATGGCGACCCCGACGAAGGCGGCGACCGCACCGATCAGGAAGCACCACCGGAACGCGGAATGGCTGGGCACCTCGGCCGGTCCGAAGGTGATCGTCGAACTGGTCAGGACCAGGGCCATCACCGCCGACGCGGTGGTGGTGCCGATCGAACGCATCAAACCGTTGAGGCCGACCGCCGCGCCGGCCTCGTGCATCGGGACCGAACCCATGATCAGGGTGGGCATGGCCGCATAACCGATCCCCACGCCGGCGGAACAGATCAGCGAGGCCAGCGCGAGCTGCCATGGCGCGTTCATCAGCAGGAAGGCGCCGAGGTAGCCGAGACCGAGCACGCCGGCCCCGATGGCCATCGTCGGCTTGGCGCCGATCTTGTTGATCAACGTGCCCGACACCGGGGCGAAGATGAGCATCATCAACCCACCGGGAGCCATCCAGAGGCCGGCGGCGAGAAGCGTCTGTCCCAGGCCGCCGACCGCCGACGGCATCTCCAGTAGCTGTGGCATCACGATGGCCTGGGCCATCATGCCGAAACCGATCGCGATCCCGGCCAGGTTGGTGAACAGCACGGCGGGTCGGGCGGTGGTGCGCAGGTCCACGAGGGGATCGGTGTGGCGGACCTCGAAGACGCCCCAGATCAGCAGGATCGCCACACCGCCGAACATGAGGCCGAGGGTGGTACCCGAACTCCATCCCCAGTCGTTGCCCTTGGAGACGGCGATCAACACACCGGACAGGCCGAGGGCGAGTCCGACGGCACCGATGATGTCGAAGTGACCGCCGTTGCTGTCGTCGACGTGTGGCACGGCGACCGCGACCAGGACGGTGACCACCACCGCGAGGGCGGCCGAACCCCAGAACAGTGCACGCCAGTCCCATTGCTGTGCGACCCATGCCGAGAGCGGCAGGCCGATCGCGCCGCCGACTCCCATTGTGGCGCTCATCGCCGCAACCGCCATCGACGTCAGGCGTGGAGGGGTCACCTCGCGCATGAGGCTGATGCCGAGCGGGATGAATCCCATGGCCAGTCCCTGGATGGTGCGTCCGACGATCATCGGGATGAGCGACGAACTGAGGGCACAGACGAGAGATCCCACCACCAGCAGGGCGGCACTCGCCAGCAGGACCCGCTGCTTGCCGAGTATGTCGCCGAGACGGCCCGCGATCGGCATGGCGACTGCCGCACCGAGCAGGGTCGCGGTGATGATCCACGACGCGTTGGAGATCGAGGTGTTCAGCAGGCGCGGTATCTCGGGCTGGATCGGGATGATCAAGGTCTGCATCAGCGAGGTGACCAGACCGCCGAAACAGAGGATCGACACGACGACGATCGCGGCGGCCGAGCGGTCGTCGCCGGTCAATTCGGGGTCCACGTGCGTACCCGGCGAATCGCCGGTGGGAGTACTGGTCATGTGGCATCCTCCTCGTAGGATATGTAGCCTACATATGTATGGTGCATACGCCAAATTATGCGTAGATTGTCCGATATATCGGACGGAAGGTTGGAGACATGTCAGGTGCCGGTGACGCATCGTTCTGGCCGTCGCCCGTCTACCGTGACCTGGCCGAAGAGCTGTTGCGGATGGGTCGGCGCAAGACCAACGTCGTTCCGGGCACCCAGCTCGAGGCATCGGCTTTCGCGATTCTGTGGGTGCTCTCCGACGACCGGCCGCGAACCCTTCGGGAACTCAGCGAGGAACTCGATCTCGAACAGTCGACGGTCAACCGGCAGGTGAACGCGGCGATCAAACACGGTTACCTCGAGCGCTTCGAGGTCGAGGGGCAGATCAGCCGGTTCATCCGGCCCACTGCTGCCGGCCTCGACGCGTTCGAACACGACGGGATGCGACGGGCCGACCGCCTGATCCGCGTCTTCGCCGATCTCGCGCCGGGCTCACCGGATACCCTGCTGCACGAGCTCCGGGCGTTCAACGACGCCTACGAACGCACCACGGCTCGGCAGGATGAGCAGCACGCCGCGCGCCAGCACGCGCACTGACCGCGAGGGAGTCAATGGGGACGTATGTGGTGACCGGCGCTGCGTCGGGCATCGGCAAGGCCTGCGCCGAGCGGCTGCGTGCGGCGGGCAACAGCGTGATCGGGGTCGACCTGCGAGATGTCGAGGTGATCGCGGATCTGTCGACCTCGGATGGCCGTCGAGCCGCGATCGCCGAGGTCGGCGATCTGGCCGGTGGGCGCCTCGACGGTGCGGTCATGGCAGCGGGACTCGGTCCCGGCGCAGGCCGCGAGCGCATGATCGCCGAGGTCAACGTTCTCGGCGTCACTGAACTCCTCGACTCCTGGGAGGCGGCGTTCGCCGCAGCCGGTGACGCCAAGGTCGTGGTCTTCGGCTCCAACTCGACCACCACGACGCCGATGGTGCCGAAACGAGCTGTCCGTCGCCTGATCGGCGGAGAACTCGACGCGGCCGTGCGGCAGATCCGTCGCCGGAGAGGTGTCTCGGGCCCGGTCGCGTACGCCGCGTCGAAGATCGCGGTGACGCACTGGTGCCGGGCACGAGCGGTGAGCGACGGCTGGGCAGGCGCGGGTGTCCGTCTGAATGTGATCGCGCCGGGCCCGGTGATGACCCCCCTGCTGCAGTCTCAGCTCGACAGCGGAACCGGGTCGCAGGTGCGGGCGTTTCCGCTGCCCAGTCGTCGGTTCGGCACGGCCGAGCAGATCGCCGAATGGGTCATGACGATGCTGTCGCCGGCCGCGGACTTCCTGGTCGGGAGCGTGATCGTCGTCGACGGCGGTACCGATGCGCTCATCCGGCCGGGCGATTGGCCGCGGCCGTTGCCGTTGCGATCGGTTCCACGCTTCCTGTGGAGGATGTATCGGGCTCCACGCGAGGGCCGGGTGGCCCAGTACTAAGCTGTCACGTCGTCCCGATCTGCGGGTGCGACCGACCCGATCGAGAGGATCCGAGATGCCGAGTTTCCGTGAGGCCATCGACGCCCGCGACCTGGACGCTGTGGAGGCGATGCTCGCCGACGACGTGGTGTTCCGCAGTCCCGTCGCGTTCAAGCCCTACGAGGGCAAGGCCATCACGTCGGCGATCCTGCGTGCGGTCGTCGAGGTGTTCGAGGACTTCCATTACGTGCGTGAGATCGGCGGCGCGGGCTCGGTCGATCACGCATTGGTGTTCGAGGCGAAGGTCGACGGCCTGGCCATCACGGGTTGCGACTTCCTGCACTTCGACGACGACGGGAAGATCGTCGACTTCATGGTGATGGTGCGCCCGCTCCGGGCCGCCGAGGCGCTGGCCCGCGAGATGGGCGCTCGCTTCGAGCAGATCGCGAGTTCGGCTGCGGCCGGCGAGAGATGATGTCGCACCGGTCGGGCCTCACACCCGACCGGCCTCACACTCGACACGACAGCTCCATGGTGTCGTTTCCCTTGCCGGGGAAATTGACACTCGTGTAGCCGTTTTCGGGTAGCCGGACCCGCTCGAGGTAGTCGGCGGTATCGGGGCTCTCGGTGTTGTCGGCGACGATCAGTGCGCCGGTGGGTAACCGGGGCTCGAGTAGCTGCAGCACGGGCAGGTAGATCTCTTTCCATCCGTCCATGAACACGAAACCGATCTCGCCCTCCACGGTGGCGAGGGTCTCGAGGGCGTCACCGTCGAGCACGGTGATCACGTCGTCGAGTCCGACGTCGGCGAAGGTCGCCGATGCGGTCTCGATCTTCTTTGCGTTCAGCTCGGTGGTGTAGACGTGGCCGACACCGTTGTCCCGCACCGCCGCCGCGAGGTGAAGAGTCGAGATGCCGTAGGACATCCCGAATTCGACGACGGTGACCGGTCGGGTCGCACGGATCAGCGAGTACATGAGCCGGCCGGCCATCGGGCTCACGGGCATGTACCAGTCCTGTGCGGCATCGGCGCGTTCGGCAGCGGTCCCGACAGGCGCGCCGCGGGGACCGTCGGGTCGGCGTGGTGGTCGATCGGCGAACTGGGCGGTGGCCTGCTCGTACAACCGGGTGATCGTGCCGGCGACAGGGTCGGTGTCCATGGTGTTCGTCATGCCACCACGCTAACGAAACGAACCGGCCGCTCGCTGTGCGTTTGCTGTGTTGTCCCGCCAGCCGGCGAGCACCCGGTGCAGGGCTTCGGCTCCGTGCAACGGATTCGGGGGATCGGGCAATTCGACCGGATAGAGCAGGAACGGTGTGCTCTGCGGCCCGCCCATGCCGCCATGTGAGCCGACCTGTTCTTCGAATGCCGCCACCTCGTCGGTCTCGGGCCAGTATGCGCCGCCGACCATGATGTCCGCGACGTTGTCGAAACCATCTGTCCGCGTGATCTTCTCGAGGGCGTCCGGGCCGAAACCACGTAGCGGGTCGGTGCCGGTCACCGCGCCGGTCGCGAGATCGACGGTCCCGCCGTCGCCGAGCACCACCGACCCGCTCCCGGGCCGGGAGATCAGCAGGAAGCCGATACCGGGATGGTGGCGTAGGGCATCGACGAGACCCGGATACACGGCCTCGATCGACGCGGTGTCGGCACGACCCGGGATGGCCGGAAAGCTGATCAGTCCGAGGTTTCCGGAACCGAGCACCACCGGGGCGTCGGTGGTGACGGCCGGTTCCTCCGGCAGGTTCGACGGGCGGAGGCTCGCGGTTGCGTAGAGCTGGCCCTCGGCATAGGTCCGGTGGGAGTCGTCGTCGGTCTGCGGGTGCGCAGGATCTCCGCACAGGCGGTGTACCAGTTGGGGCAGGCTCTCCCCGTATCGGTCGGCGAATGTGGCGCCCTGGCTCTGGCCGTGGTCGGAGAGGAGCACCACGTGGTAATCGCGGTCGGCCTGCTCGACCACGGCAGACAGCAGGCGCACCGTCTCGTCGATCTTGGTCAGCACCGCAAGGGTTTCCGGCCGCGAGATGCCGGAGTGGTGGGACACCTCGTCGTAGCCGATCAGATCCGCGTAGATGATGCCGCGGCCGTCGATGAGGTCGCGGACCACCGTCGCCACGGTGACATCGGTGGCAACGACTGTGGTGAAGGCGCGGACGAACGGATACACGCCACCTCGTGGCACCCGCGGCCGGATGTCGCGACGGCGCTGGTGCAACGACTGCCGGAGCTCACGCTGGATCTCGGCGATCATCCGGACGACGGTGCGCAGGGCGCTCGACGGGTCGACGAAATAGGACGAGTAGCCGGCCCCGCCGCCGAGCCGCGCACCGCGCATACGGCTGACCACGAGGACGTTGTCGTCGGCACCACCGGTGAACAGGTTGCCGCGACTGGCGCCATCGACCGCGAGCAGACCCGGCAGATCCGCGCGTTCGAACTCACGTTGCTCGTTGTCCCGGGGATTGCTGAACACCGAGATCGTCCCGGACGCCTTGTCGAACCACCGGAACGCAGGCACGTTGTGATTCGATCCGTGCAGGATGCCGAGCTGGGACGCCCCGGTCTGGCTGCTCCAATCGGTGTGCCAGGGCACCAGCCGATGGGACTCCCGAACCAGTTTCGCGATGGTCGGGGTCACGCCGTCGGCGATCGCACGTCGCAAGACCTCGTGTCCGAGGCCGTCGATCTGCAGGCACAGCAGTCCCGGCACCTCCGACGACCCGGACGTGTGGCGTCGCCGGAATCGCTGCCGACGGACCTGCATCAGCCGATAGGACGTATCCGATCGTGAGGCGATGATGCCGCCGACGACCGATGTGAACAGCGACAGCAGGGCGGCCATGACGAAGAGGTCGAAGGTGCGGTCGACGGTTGCCACCGGAACCAACACCAGCGACAGCATCAGCAGCAGGCCGTTCGCCACGAAGACGAGGAGGAACAGCACCACCGGGCCGATCCACGACATCGCACGGACGATCACCGGCCAGAGAATCGCGGTGAGCAGACCGAACACCAATGCGAGGACGAGTGCGGCCGGCAGGGTGGTGGTGTGTCCGTCCACGGTGACCGAGTCGAGTGTGACGCCTCCGAACGCCATGTCGAGGACCAGCATGGCCAGAGCGGAGGTCAGCCACAGCACGATCAACTCGATCGCGATGCCGATGGCTCGTGCGGTGCTGCGCATGGCGTCCTTTCGCTTGCCTTGGGATCGTAATGGGATGAACGGCACACCGGAGGACCGAGCCGGGCATCGGTCCTGGATGCGATGGCTCGGGCACGCGACCACCTTGATCTCTGATCGTGGGACGGCGGTGCTGACCGATCCGGTCCTGACGGCCCGGGTGGCGCACCTTCGACGCCGTCGCGGGCCGATCCCCGACGACGCCGTGGTGGCGGCCGCCGACGTGGTGGCGCTCTCCCATCTCCACGCCGATCACCTGCACCTACCGTCGTTGCGCATGCTCGACGGCGACGTCCCGATCGTGCTTCCGCGTCATGCCCCGGATGCGCTGCCGTCGCTTCGGGAGTTCGGGGCACGGCTCATCGAGGTCGACGCGGGCGACGAGGTACCGATGGGCGACATCGTCATCCGCGTGGTGCCCGCCGAACACGACGGCCGCCGCTGGCGACGCGGCCCGCACCTGACGTCCGCGCTCGGCTATGTCGTCGTCGGCGACTCGACAACGTACTTCGCCGGGGACACCGACCTCTACGCCGACCTCGGGGACTGGGTGCGCGAGCCCGATCTGGCACTGCTCCCGGTCGGCGGGTGGGGTCCGACTCTGGGGGCCGGGCACCTGAATCCGGTTCGCGCGGTGACCGCCGCCGAGATGATCGGTGCACGACGAGCGGTACCGATCCACTACGGAACCCTGTGGCCGATCGGCCTCGACCAGATGCGACCCGGGCTGTTCCATGATCCGGGAGCCGAATTCGTCCGCGAGGCCGTCGAACACGGTGTCGCGGCAACCGAACTGGCGCCCGGCGATCGGATCGTCATCGGCGACGACTGATCCGCCCTGCCGGTCGCCCTCCGCGCGTCAGGTTCCGGCGGGCAACGTGGTGAAATCGGGGGAGCGGCCTTCGGCGAAGGCGGTGAGCGCCTCGGTGTTCGCCGGGCCGCCCATCAACTCGGCGAAGGCCGCGTTCTCGCGGTCACGGGCCGCATCGATCTGATCCCGGATGGGTTCGGTCATCGTTCGCTTCACCGCGATCAGACTGGAGATCGGCTGCTGCGCAAGTTGTTCGGCGTGTGCAGTCGCGACGTCGAGAAGCTTCTCCGGCGCGCAGAGGCGCCACGCCAAGCCGATGTCCACGGCCTGCTCGGCCGAGATCCACTCCGAGGACATCAGCACCCAGGCTGCATCTTGCCGACCGAGCAGACGGGGCAGCAGGTAGGAGGACGCCGCCTCGGGTGCGACCCCGAGGCTGGTGAACGGGCACTTGAACCGCGCGGCGGTCGACACGAAGGCGAGATCGGCGAAGCCGAGGATGGTGGTACCCAGCCCGAGGCCGAGTCCGTTGACCGCGCAGATCAGGGGTTTGGGAAACGCGACCAGCGCGTCGATCAGACCAGGGAATCCGTATCGCCCCGGCACGAAGTCGGGATCGCCGACGCGTTGCGCCATCTCCTTCAGATCCGTTCCGGCGGTGAAGGCCCGGCCGGTGCCGGTCAGGAGAACGACGGCGACCTCGGGATCGTCGGCGGCGTCGATGAGTGCCTGTGCGGTGGCATCGTAGAGCGCCTCATCGAACGCATTGAGGGCGTCGGGGCGGTTGAATGTCAGTGTGCGTACCCGATTGTGGGTCTCGACGAGCAGATTCATCGGCCGGCTTTCGTGGTGGAAACGACCGTGCGGGAAATCCGACGAGGGGATTTGTACCCTCCGGGCCGCCGAGATCGTGTGAAGGCGGAGGTGTTCAGGATCAGGTGCAATGTCACCGTTGAATCGTAACGTGGCGGGTCATCAGTCACCGGACGCTGTCAGCTGGGCTGGATGCCCGATCGATCAGGTGTGACGCGTGGTCGAGAATGCTCTGCAAGCTGAATTCGAAACTGCGATCCTGCCGGACGTGCTCAGCGTGTCCGCGCGTCTCGATGGCCGTTTGTGCAAGGTTGGGACTGTCCTGAAGACGAGCCACCGCGACGGAACCAAGGAGGTGAAACCGCAGAGCCGAGAGAACTCGGCAGGCATCGTCGGGAGGCAGTTGTGCGGCTGCGAGTCGCGCCAATGCGCATTCGATGTGTTGTGCTTCGAGCTTCGAGGGTCGAGAGATCGGATGGGCCCTGATCACCAGCAGGTCGGCGAAGACTCGGTTGGCGAGAAGGTCGCTGCGCACCGTGTGAACGTAGTCAGACAGGGAACTCCGCCAATTGCCTTGCGCCGCGCCGATTACCGTATACCTTACGGTAATCGGTTGTAGTGATTCGGGTGATCACGGATACGCGACGATTCCGTCAATGACAGTGGCGACCACGTCGACGGACGTCGGGTTGCGACGGACGTCTTCCGGTGCGCCGCGGACGACGGCCAGGTCGGCGACTGCGCCGGGCTCGATGGCGCGGGGAACCGTGGGCTGTTCTGGTGTGCCCCAGAACAAGCCGAGCGCCGTGGCGGGAGAGACGGTTTCGAGTGGGTCGCGGCCGGAGTGGTCGATGGTGGCCGCGTGGATCGCCGTCCAGGGGTCCGAGCCGCCGAACGGGGCGTCTGTCCCGGCGGCGACGTGGATCCCGGCTGCCAGCAGGCTCCCCAGCCGCCAGAGGTCGGCCTGTTCGTCGGCGGGGACCTCGACGCGATACTGCTCGGCCCTCTCGAACGGGAAGTTCGGCTGCGTGATGACGGGTATCCGGTGATCGCGCAGCCAGTCGAAGCATTCCGCAGGGATGATGGCGCCGTGTTCGATCCGGTCGCCGGGCAGCACGCCTGCGCCGTCCAGAGCGGTCATCGTGACGATGAGTTGTAGACGCGTGACGCAATGCACGGCCACCGGTTTCCCGGATCTGTGGATCTCCCTCATGGCCTCGGTGAGTTCGGGAAGCGTCGGCAGCCGGTCGTCATCGAGGAGGATCTTGGTCGCTCCCAGGGTGAATGTTGTCGGCCGGCCCGGCGTCTGGTGGCCCGGCGGCCGGATGTCCGGGGTGCTCATGCAGTGGACGCGCTGCACGATGTCGCCCGAGCGCACCGCCGCGGCGAGGGCGTCGATCGACGACTGTGAGAGATCGGGAGTGGCCTCGGTGAACCCGGTGACACCGCGTGCGGCCGCACGCCGGCTCATGGTTGCCAGGTCGGGCGGCGGCGACGGCATGGTGGCGCCGAGCCGGTCGCCCAGCCAGGAATCCATCCGCCAGAGGCGGCCGGTGGGATTGCCTGCGGCATCACGCTCCACGCCGGGGAGAGTGCACGCATCGACTCCCACTTCCCGGCAGGCCGCACTGTTCAGAATCCACAGGGCGCCGGAGCGGTGCTGGACCCGGACCGGGCGTTCGGCGACCGTGGTGTCGAGAACTCCGCGTGTGAGTGGGCCGGCCACGGATTCGTGATAGCCGTAGGCGCGCAACCACTCTCCTGGCAGCGTGCGTAGATCCGCGGCCTGCAGTACGGCGCGCAGGTCATCGTCGGATTGCACGTCCGGCGGCCCGACCCGGATGGAGCCGGCAGTGGCTGCGAGGGAGCGAAGGTGGAGGTGGTGGTCGTGCAGGCCCGGCATCACCCAGCAGTCCGAGGCGTCGAGGTCGTGCTCGCCTGCCTGGGGGCGCAGGCGCGAGTCGACCTCGGTGATGAGTCCGTCGTCGCAGCGGACATCGACGACCCCCCGGTCGAGGGTGCAGGCGTTGCGGATCAGCATGGGAGACCCGATGCCGTGGGGGCGCGGACGGGACTGTGGCGCCGCTCGTGCGAACACTCGACCGCCCATCCGCCACCGCCGTCGTCGCGGACGACATGTTCTCCCGGACAGGCGAGTTCGGCGGTGGTGAACGAGGCGACGGTGTCGACCATCGACAGATCGATCAGAACGCCGCCGCCCGCTTCCGCCGCCGCGGCCGTCGCGAGTGCCGCGGTGATCCCCGACAGCGGATCCGCGATCGCATCTGCGCAGAATGCCGGTTGGTCGCCGTGCCAGCCGACGAGGCCACCACCGACCGCGGCGTCGTCCCCGAAGTTCACCTGCATGGGCCTCGATCGGCCGCCCCCGGTGATGCTGACCCAGATCTTCCCGGGTCGGTGCGTCAGGCGGTCGGGCGAGAGCCCGAGCCGCTCGAGGGCGCGCGGGCGGGAGGCCTCGATGACGATGTCGGCAGCATCGATCAGGTGCGCCAACTGATCCCGGCCCTCGTCGGAGGTGAAGTCGACGGCTCGGAACTCCTGTCCGCGGTGCAGCCACTCGAAGAACACCGGGTCGCCGATGCGGGCGCCGTCGGGACGCCCGGTGCTCTCGACCTTGATCACCCGGGCGCCGGCCCGGTTCAGCACGCCGCCACACAGCGGGCCCGCCCAGAGGGACGAGAGATCGACAACCGTCGCACCGCTGATGGCGAGAGTGGGCGTCCGGGAGGCGATGTCGGTCACCTGGAAGGGGAGTGGTGCCTGCTCGGCGTGTTCTGGAGAAGCGTCGAGTACCGCAGCCGCGACACCCAGCAGTTGCGCCTGGTCAACGACATCGGACGCGGCGGTTCGGGCGGCGAAGTCCGTCAGATCCTGCCATGGGTCGTCGGTTCCCCGGTCCCCGATGATGGCCGGAACCGATGCCACATCATCTGGGCGACAGAGGGATATCGCGATCCACTGGTCGGCCGCGCGGATCAGCCTGGTCATGCCGCCCGCAGAGATCTGGCCGTTCCGGTGCAACCCGCGCAGGGCGGCGCGGGCGCCGATCACGGCCCCGGCGTCGAGGTGGACGGCGTCGCCGGCGAGGCCGGTCAGGCGGGCGAGCTCACCCACGGCGACGTCGAGCACCCCGTACGCTGCGGCGGGTGAGATGAGCGGGGCTGCCGACGAGACGCCGGTCAGCTCCATGCCGCCGCTGCCTGCCCACTGCAGGACGGCACACCCGGGAGCCGAATGGTCGAGGGTCGGTATCGCGTCGCGAGACGTGCTCGGCCACCACGTGTTCAGCCATCGGGAGACGATGGCCGACGGCATGCGGTGCTCGATGGTCACCGGTCGCCGCGTGGTCCGGCCAGGCCCTCGACGGCATAGCGCACGATCAGCGCGCTCACCGGCCGGCCGTCGTCGTCGGGGTTCGACGACACCTGGAAGATTGTGAACGACAGTAGGATTCGCGCCAACCATGCGCTCGCTCCGGCGACGTCGGTGTCCTGCGGGATCTCGCCGCGTTCACGTGCCGCCTCGACGTACGGCAGGAGGAACGATGCGGTTCGCTCCACGGCCTCGGTGCCATGTGTACCCAGGATGTGGATCATCGCGGCCGGGTTGGTCCCGCTCCTGGCGCGATGTGGCGTCTGATCCCGCGGCGGGTTGATGGTCCGCGCGATGATCTCGCTGAACGCACCCACCTGTTCGGACAGGGTGGGCAGCGATGTGAGGGCCTCGGTGACCTCGTCGAAGAACCACTCGGTGGTCCGGCGTCGCAGTGCTTCCAGGAGGACGTCGCGGGACTCGTAGTACCGGTAGAGCGTGCCCCGGGCCACGCCGGCGGCCCGGGCCACCTCGGACATGCTGAGCCGTCGAACCCCGACCTGCCGTACTAGTCGGTCGGTGGCCTCGAGGAGCCGGTCTTCGGTTGCCTTGTCGGCCTCGGTCGTCCGCGTCGACGTCACGCCTCGGCCCGGTGCGGGCCAGAGATCCTCAAATCCGGTCGTCACGCCGATTCTCCTCGTCGCTGTTGCCTCGAGTGGCAGTCGGCCATTGCCGGCCAGTCTATGGCGGCGATATGAGTCGCCACCGGTGCCACCTGTCCATGCTAGACAGTTGTGCAGAAACTGTACTACTGTCTCACGAAGATCCTCATACGGTGGAAGTAAGGAGCAGCCCATGCCCTCGACATCCGGATCGACGCAGAGCGTCGGCACGACAGTGGACCGGAACGTCTCGAATGTGCGCTGGCCGACCCTCGATCACCTCGCGGTGGGCGTGCGGCGCTGGGAGGACGCCTACCCTCGGTTCGTCGGCGAGCTCGGCGGGCGGTGGGGATACGGCGGAGTCTCCGGTGAGTACGCCCCGTACCAGCTCGTCTACGGTGACGGCCTCCGGATGGAGTTCATCGCGCCCGACAAGCCGGGCAGTTTCATGGACAGGTTCCTGGAACAGCGCGGACCGTCGGCGCATCACCTCACCTTCAAGGTGCCCGACCTCGACGAGACCCTGGCCGACCTGCGCCGGCGGGGCTTCGCGACCTTCGGGGACTCGCGGACGGACCCGATCTGGACCGAGGTCTTCATCCATCCGAAGGCATCGGGTATCGGCACCCTCGTCCAGGTGGTCCGGGCCGACGACGAGACCATCGTCGCCGAAGGGTCGTTCTCGACCGCCCCGGAGGATTTCCCCCGGGCTGGCACGCCGAACCGGGAGATGTCGATCGTCGGAATGACCGTGTCCGACCTCGACCGGGCCCATGACCTTCTGGGTCGGGCGTTGCTCGGCGACGTCATCGAGGCCGGGGACGGATGGTTCTTCGCGACCTGGGGGCGCGGCCGCTCGATCCTGGTCCGCGAACCGTGGTCGACGCCCTGCTCTGCCGGCCTCTGGGAAGGTGCGTCGGAGGAGGGCGTGGCGTTCGTCCTCTTCGGCGACGGCGATCTCACCGCCGACGATCTTGCCGCCGACCCGGCGCGACTGGTCCGTCTGCCCGACCACGCGGACACCGGCGTCCCGGTCTGGCTGGCCTGAGAAAGCGGAGGTCGAGGTCTGGGCCTGGACGAGAAAAAATGTTGCGCTGCAGGATGTCCCGATTGCCGATCTGTGGATCGCCCGCGAGGTCGCCAGGCGCGACGGTCATGTCGCATCGATACCGATGATGCGTCGTGTGGTCGATGAGTTGCACGAGGAGGACCGGCTGGGATATTGCGTGTGGGCGACCGGAGTTCTGGTCGGTTCGCTGCTCGCGCGCGGTTCCGACGACGACCTCACCGAGGTGCAGGGTGCCATCGAACGTCTGGAAGTTGTGCGCGCCGAACAAGATTCGGCAGTTCGATCAGTCGCGCTGTTGCGGCTGCGTGCCCTCCTGGATCGTGCTCGCGGCGACCTCGATGGGTTTCGGGAGCTGACAGGACGCTATCGCGGCGGTCGGAATCGTACGGTTTCGACGGACATCGCGATTGGGCGCAGGCGATGGGTGAGAACGAAGGACAGACGCCGACGCGATGATGGGCGGTATCCGGCCGTCACCCGAAGATCGGCGGAAGACAGAACAGGACCACGACGCCCCACACGACGTGGGTGCAGATCGGTGCCAAGACGCCGTCTGTGCATCGCCGGAGTACCGCACAGATCACGCCCAGGATGAGCGCGGCGAATCCGAGCATCGGATTGCCGCTGGCGAGCGTGGCAAGCGTGTAAAGGACCGTCGACACCAGCACCGGGTGGTGATTCTGCGCGGCCGAGTAGACGCCGCCGCGGAAGAACACCTCCTCGGCCAGGCCGTTGCCGAGGGTGATCACGGTGACAGCGATGATGCTGCCGCGATCACCGAGGTCGAGGACCTGGGTGACCAGGTCGGCGAGGGCCGGGATCTCCCGGGTGATGAGTGCCCCGACCACGAATGCCGCTCCGACGAGCAGACCGATCGCCGTGCCGAGGGTGGCAGCGCCGATCGTCGACGATCGGCCCGTCGCCGATCCGGCTCGAATGCCGAATCGGCCCAGTCGAATCGGCCCCGAGAGCAGCCCGCCGACGATCCAGATCGCCGCCAACGCGATCGTCAACGGATAGAAGGAAGCATCGCCCGGCTCTGACGAGAGTGAGAAGCCCAGGACCACCGCACCCAGGACGAGGAAGATCGCGACCACCCGTCGTCGGCGCGTCAGTGTCGCCGGATCGTCGAATCGGGTCGCCGGTGCCGGTGCGGTGAGTCGTCGCCTGAGGTTGTCGAGAGTGACAGTCATCCTGACAGCAGGGATACCACGCTTCGCACCCGACGCGTCGTGAAGCCCACGATCGAACCGATCCCGCCGGTGACCGCACGCCGGATCCTCATCAGGTCGCCGCCGGCCCATCCCGGGTCGGTGTCCGCGAGATGATGCGGGTCGGCCAGCGCACACACCGAGCGGGGTGGCGTGGTGTGTACGGCCGATTCGATGGCCTCTCGCATCGGGACCAGCCCGTTCGGCGGATCCGGAACCAGGTCGCGGATGGAATGTTCGGTCGCTGTCATCGGCTGGCTGAGCGACGCCACGAGATCGGCGGTCAGCGAGCTCGGCACCGGGACGAGCATGCCGGTCACCCGGCCGGCCAGGTGCGAGTTCACGAAGGGGACCGGCACCCGGAGGCGGGGCTGCCGGATGGCACGGATGTACTCCGACAGGACCGATTCGTACCGTGTGCCGACGTCGGGGCCTGCGATGTCGTAGGCACCCGGCGGGAAGGCCGGGTCGATGACCTCCACCAGGTAATGGATGACATCGCGGACCGAGATCGGGTCCATCGGGTTGTCCACCCAGCCCGGTTGCGGGATCACCGCGAGCCGGTCGGCCACGTACCGGATGATCTCGAACGACGTCGAGCCGGCGCCCAGGATCACCGCGGCTCGCAGCCACACCAGATCGGGGCCGCCCGGGATGTCGAGGGCGGCACCGACCTCGGCGCGACTGCGCAGATGCCTGGATAGGTCGTCGTGGTCACAGTCGGGTACGAAGCCGCCGAGGTAGACGATCCTGGGCACGTTCGTCGCGCGTGCCGCGACCGCGACGTTGTGCGCGGCGCGCGTGTCGGCTTCGTCGAAGTCCTGCTGACCGATCCCGTGGACCAGGAAGTAGAGCGCATCGATGTCGCCGGCGCTCGCGACCGCATCGTGCGCCGACTCGCTGTCGTCGGCGTCCATGGCGATGGCCGTGACGCGGCCGTACCAGCCGAAACGTCGCAGTGTGGCCGGCCGGCGGCTGGTCACGACGACGTCGTCGCCGCGGTCGACCAGCGCACACACGAGACGGGAGCCGACATATCCGGTGGCACCGGTGACCAGCACTCTCATCGGTCTGTCCGTGCGTGTGCGGGTCGGGTCGAGGTCATGCTTCGACGCTAGGTGCGAATGCGGACAACCTGCCGCTGCCGGGCGCGGTGTGCAACGCGATCGCGACGTCGGTCACGGTCGTATAACGACAGTCAGCGGCCGAGGCGGTGACGCCGATCAGGATCGTCGCGGTCAACAGCAGGGCGCTGTACCCGAGCACGACGGTCGAGGTCGACGGCTCCCACAACTGGCGTCGGCGGTCTGGGGTGCCAGCGGTGCGATCGTGTTGAGGTCCACCGACGACGGATACCGCGTAACCCCAGTACGACGGGAACAACCACGAGAGTTGTTGCAGCCCCGGGGTGGTGAGACGGAAGAGACCGCCACAGAACACCAGCTGTGAGATGACGGCGATGACCATCGGCGGCATCGTCTGCTCGGCGGAGCGCACCGAAGCGGAAATGGCCAGTCCGCACAGCGGGTGACGGCGGCCGGGTACGTCGGTGTTGCTCGTGGGCGGTGTCGGGGTGGGCGGCGACGAACGCGAAGATCTCCGCTCAGTCGCCGGTGCCCATCGCGGCGCCCACCTGGTCGGGAGCGCCGCAGAAAGCGGTCTTGCCACCCGGTGCGAGGAGCAAGACCTGATCGCACATCGACAGGTGGGTCAGCGAATGGGTGACCACGACGACCACCCGGCCGGCGTCGGCGAGGCGCCGTAGTGTGGCCATGACCTGCCGGTCCAGCGCCGGGCCCAATCCGGACGTCGGTTCGTCGAGGATCAGCAGCGACGGACCGGTGAGCAGTTCCATCGCCCGCGCCCACCGGTGGCGAGGCAGGCGTGAAGTCGGCCCACCGCGATGTCGGCAAGGGCTTCCATCTGGTAGGCACGCAGCACCTTGACCGCTCCGTCCACCACCCCGGCGCCCCGCACGCCGTCGGTGCATCGCCGTAGGTTTGCCCAGTGTGTGGATGCACGGATCAACTGAGTACTGCACTAACCTGCACCCTGAGAGTCACAGACGTGAAGGCGTGCCCGGGAACCTTTCCGGTCGCCGTTGCATCGAACAATTGTATTGAGCATCCAGCGCCCGGCCAGAACACCGGTCAACCCGCGCGACTGCACACGACGAGGGGAACAGGGACGATGACGAATCGGCAGCCGGTGGTGCGTTGGGTGGGGGTTCTCGCCGCGATCACGGCGATCGCAGGATGCACCACTCAGGGAGAGGCGACCAGTGTGTCCGCGTCCGGTCCGGCGTCCGAGCCGTCCGTGGACGCCGCGGCCCTCGACACCGGCGCCTATCCGACCACACCGAGGCCTGCCTTCGGGAAGGCCACTCAGGACAACATTCTCCAGGTCGAGGGGCAGCGGATGGCTCAGTTCGTGGTGGTGCCGTTCGAGATCGACGACGACCTCACGAATGCGAAAATGCCGACGATGGTGATCAGCGGGCCGAGCGGTCTCGGCATGGTGCTCGCTCCCGACACCGCGAAGGTGCCCGCGAACGAGAAGATGATGATGGGCTTCGTCGACGCGGCCGCGACCTCGGATGAGAGCCTGCGCGCCGGGACCAAGCGGGCCCTCAACAACATGGTGCTCCGCTATCTGACCCCCGCTGACGCAAGGGACGCCGCCCGGCAGATGGCCGACGCCACCGCGGCCGGGGACAAAGCGCGACCGACGACGCTGCCCGGGCTACCGGACACGCTGGTCGTGCAGGCAGGCCACGGTGGGAACAAGCAGATGATGGCCTTCACGCCGCACAACTCTTATGTGCTCTATCAGTGGTTCGAGACGACGCCGTCGCCGCAGAACATGTTGGAGCCGACCGTCCGTAAGGCCCTTGCGCTCCAGAGTGCGCTGATCGACAAGTTCCCGGCCACGCCGACAAAGGACGAGGCCAAGGCCAGGGGCATCACCGGGAGCAGTGCACCCGTCGTCGATCAGAATCATGTTCTGATCTACGCGTTGCCCTACACCGACGACGAGATCAAGAAGGGTGTCAAAACCGCACTTCCCGGCGGCAGCATCCGAGCGGTTTACGGACCCCGTGGGATGGCGCAGATGAGCAGTGATCCCAAGACCGACTTCACCATGCTCACCGACGTCGGCGCCACGGCCAACGCCATCGAGAAATCGACCGTGTACCGGGCGTCCACGCCTGATGGCGCAAAGACCATCGTCGACATCTCGCTGGCATCGAGCCGAAGCCAGGGCTGGGCCGATGCGGCGGTTCCGGTCGGGCTGCCCGCCGCCAAGTGCCAGAGCAAGACGCTCGACACCGGTACGTGGTACGCCTGCTACGTGCAGAAGGGGCGCTACGTCGGCAACTACAGCGCACAGAACAAAAAGGACGTGCACCAAGCGATCTCGGCACAATACGTGATCCTCACCAAGGCGGATCAGAACGCGAACTAGAACGCGAACTAGAGCGTCGGTGCTCGGCAGTGCGCAACCTGAACCATCCGGCCCGGGCCGGATGGTTCAGCGATGCCGTTTGAGCCGCAACCGCGACGCTGTGTAAACGACGAGCACGATCGAGATGAGCAGCAGCGCACTGTAGCTCAGCACTACGTTGCTCAGCTCTGGCTCCCACAGCTTCGTGTCCTGGGCTTGTGGTGTCATCGCGGAGATTCTGGTGAGGTCGACAGCAATCGCGGAGGTCGCATACCCCCAGTAGGAGGGGAACAGCCACGACAGCTGCTGCAGCCCGGGCGCAGTGAGCTCGAACAGGCCGCCGGAGAACACCAACTGCGAGATGACCATGATCACCAGCGGTGGCATGGTCTGTTCGTTGGATTGCACGGTGGCCGAAATGGCAAGGCCCACCAAGGTACTCACACATGCCAGTGCGGCGACGGAGATGAACAACTCCAGTGGACCAGAGCCGATCACTCCGCCGCTGGGTGTGCCTTTGCCGACAAAGACGATCGCGACCATGACCGCGGACTGGATGATGGTGGTGACGAAGTACACCATGATTTTCGCGGCGAGGTAGGCGTGCGGCCGCAGGCCAACGGCGCGTTCACGTTCGAAGATGTCGCGTTCGCCGACGAGGTCACGCACGGTCAGCGCGGTCCCCATGAAAGCGGCACCGATGACCAATACGATCAGAATCTGGATGGCCTCGCCGCCACTGTTGGCGCCGAACCCGGCCGACCCGGGGATGACCAGTGTCAGCAGACCGAGCACGATCGGCATTATCGCGAGGAACGCGAGGTAGCCGGGATCGGCGAAGATCAGCCTGATCTGGCGGCGAGCTACGGTGCTGCACTGATCCCAGCCGCTGCTCTGCGGTGCTGAGCTGGCGTGACCGGCGGGCCGTGGCGGGCGCGACGGGCGCGGGGTATGACGGGTGCGTTGCAGGTGTTGCTGGTAGGCCGCATCCGGGTGGGCAGCCACGAATGCGAAGATTTCTGCCCAGTCGTCGGTCCCCATCGCCCCGGCCACATCATCAGGATTGCCGCAGAATGCGGTTTTGCCGCCCGGCGCCAGCAGCAGCACCTGGTCGCACATGGCCATGTAGGTCAGAGAGTGGGTGACGACGAGTACCACACGGCCCGCGTCGGCGAGACGGCGCAAGGTTGCCATCACCTGACGGTCGAGCGCAGGATCGAGCCCGGACGTGGGTTCGTCGAGGATCAGCAGCGACGGGCCGGTGAGCAATTCCATCGCCACCGACGCCCGCTTGCGTTGGCCGCCTGACAGTTTGTCGACGCGGGTATCGAAGTGCTCGGTCAGCTGGAGCTCTTCGAGGACACCGGCGATGACCGAGTCCCGGTCGGCGGTGGACAGGTCTGGTGGGAGACGAAGTTCGGCGGCGTAGCGCAAGGCCTGGCGAAGACTGAGTTTGTGGTGCAGGACGTCCTGCTGGGGAACCATGCCGATACGGGTGCGCAGCGCGTCGTATTCGTCGTGGACGTTGCGCCCTTCGAAGGTGACCTCACCTGTCGTCGGGCTACTCAGACCGGCCGCGATCTTCGACACGGTGGATTTACCGGCACCGGAGGGGCCGATGACGGCGGTCAGGGTGCCCGGTCGGGCGGCGAAGTCGATGTCTTTGAGGAGCTTCTTGTCACCGTCGACGACGAGGTTGATGCCTTGCAGGTGTAGTCCGCCGCCGGTGATCGCCGGGGCCTGGCCGCGGCGCAGGGTGTGGCCGGCCAGCACGAAGTCGGAGTTGCCGATGGTCAGGACGGCGCCGTCGGTCAGCGCGGTGGGTGTACTGATCCGGCTTCCATTGACATGGGTGCCGTTGACACTGCCCAGGTCCTCGATCAGTACACCGGTGCGATGTGCGGTGATACGGGCGTGGTGGCGCGAGACGAGCATGTCGTCGACGATGATGTCGTTGCCCGGCGTGCGGCCGATGGTCTGCGCGCCGGACAGGACGATCTCGTTGCCGTCGCTGTTGTGCTGGATGGGTTGCAGATGTGGCGCCCCGCGCAGCTGCGGTGGCATCACGAAGGCTGAGGTGCTCGGTATCTGCGGCTGTCGCGGTTGCGGCGGGAGCGGTGGTGGAGTGTAGGGCCGTTGGGGTGGCACCATCCCGGCCTGTGGCGTGGGATCGAGCTGATGTGGTGCGGGGGCAGCGGCCAGGGCGATGACCAGGATGGGGCCGCGGCCGGGGCTGCCCAGGTGCAGTTGTGCGGTGCCGGTGACCGGCTGCTCGGTGAGAAGCCGGCCCGCCGAGAACACCCGCGCATCGTGCCCGCCGATCGCGATCCACCAGCGGTCGCCACGCCATTCGATGCGCAGATGGTGATCTTCGACCATCGGATGATCAACGACGATGTCGTTGTCGGGGGCCGCACCCACGGTGAGGCGGGGTTGGTCCCCCAGCGTGCGTAGCGTCCCCTCGACAGACACGCTGCCCGGCGTCATCGTCGTCATCACTGGTGCGGTCCGATCTCGTGGAGATGGTGGTTGTGCTGTGCTGCATACGGTTTGGCCGGGTGCGGCGACGGCGGGCGTCGCCCCACCCGGCCGGTCCGGGTAGTGCGTCAATTCATCAGCGATGTCACATGTCGCCGTGCGGGTCGGCGACATCGTGGTCGGCGCCGTGGTTGGCCTCGTGGAACTCTTCGGTCAGCGGCATGGTCGGCAACTCCTCGCCGGGTGCAACCGGGTCGGCGTCTGCTCCATCGGGGCCGCCGTAGACGTACTCGGTCGAGATGGCTGCGCCGCCGGCGTCCATGTGGATGACGGTGTCGGGGATCTGGTCGTGGTCCTGGTCGAGCACCTGCACGTCGGGTTTGCCGTCACCGTCGGTGTCGGCGAGCGTCACATCCGGTGATCCGTCGCCATTGGTGTCGAGGGTTGCGCTGGTCACGTTGCCTGCGGCGTCGAGGGTGTGCACCTCTTCGAGCTGTCCGTCGGCGCCGACCTTGGCCGCCAGGTCCGGGCTGCCGTTGTGGTCCACGTCGGCTTCGACGATGGTGGAGCCGTTCGGTCCACCGTAGGCGATCATGTCGGGGTTGCCGTCGTGGTCGACGTCGTCTTCGACCAAGGTGACGTTGCCCTGGGCATCGAGGTGGGCGGTGAGATGATCGCCGGACTCGGTGTCGATGGCGTGCACGACGTCGGGGTTGCCGTCACCGTCGGTGTCGAGGGCTGAGGTCACCTGAATGCCGTCGCCGTCCGGTGCGCCGGGGGTGGCGGGGGTGTCGGGAGTGTGCTGCGGGCCATCAGGGGCCGCAGCGGCAGCCGGTTCTCCCGTTGCCGGGGCTGCCGGGGCTGCCGGGGATGCCGGGTCGGCGGGGGCGTCACTGCCGGTGGCGCCCTGGCCGGCGTCATACGGTGTGCCCGAGGTGATGTCGGGGTTCTCCGGCACCTGTTGGTCGGCTGCGGTCAGCGAGTCACCGCTGTCGTCCGGCTGGGCAGCGGGATCGGCGGGCGCCTCCGTCGGGGCGGACGCATCGGTCGGGGCGGGGGCATCGGTGGGCGCGTCGGTCGGGGCCGGGGCGTCTGCGGCCGCTTCGTGCGACGCGGTCGCATCGTCGCCGGTTGAATCGTCGCCGGTCGCGCCAGTGTCCTGGTTCGCGTCATACGGTGCGTTCGAGGTGATGTCGGGGTCCTGTGGGACTTCTTGGTCTTCGGGGGTCAACTCCCCTTGGGAGTCATCCTGCGGCTGATCGGCCGGAGCTGCGTCGGCCGGAGCGGCGTCGGCCGGTGCTGCGTCGGCCGGAACGTCGGCGGGCAGCGGCACGGCCGCGCCGCCGGCAGCGGCCTGCTGCTGTTCGGCGGTGACCTCGCCGGCGGGCTCACCGTTCTGGGTGAAGGTCACGGTGCCGTCGTCTTGTACGGTGCCGTCGATCTTGTTGCCCGCCTCGTCGGTCATCTGCACTGTGTCGGGCCGGCCGTCACCGTCGGTGTCCACGACATCGTTGGTGGTCAGATCGCCTTCGGGGTTCAACGGAGTGGACATGCTGTCCGCCTTTCTCTCAAGTCTCAGTTCGGGGTGTCAGGGATTGGATGCAGCACGTTCGCAAATTGTTCCCGGTCAGGAGATCAGGCCCGATCGCGACAGGAACGCCTTGGCGTCGGCGATCGAGTTCAGCCCGAAGACGGTCATGTTCAGGCCCGTCGCGGTGCTCGCGTAGTCGATGTTGTAGTTGTCGGTGCTACCGGACATCGCGCTGTCGATGTCGGCGGCGGCGGTGCGGCCGGAGTCTTCGACCAGCGTTCCTTTGCCGTCGCTGTAGGTCCCGTTGCGGACGGCGACGATCCGGCCGGCAGCCTTGTTGTCGTCGACGGAGAAGCTGATGAAGAATCCAGTCGATTTGCCCAGTTCGGCCAGCGATGAGCCATCCTTGATCTGGCAGTTCATTTCCAGGGCGTCATTCGAATCGAATCCGGACTTGTTGCAGGTGCCCAGTTGCTGCTGTAACGCCCCCGGCAGTGCCGCGACGAGCTGAGTCTCGTCGGTGATGATCCGGCCGCCGTCTTTGCCTGTCGCGTCTGCCGCGTTGCCTGCAGCGCTTGCTGCGTTGGCCGCCGTCGGGGGTGTCTCGTCACCTCCGTTGTCGTCGCCGGACATCGTGATCACGCCGACGGTGATACCGATGATGGCGATGACGGCCACAGCGATCCCGCCGACGAGTCCCCAGCGGCGACCGCTCCGGTTTGCTGAGGGCGCGGCGGCGGTGTCGTGGCCGGCGAACTCGGGTCCACCGACTCGCCGCCCGTAAGCCTGCCCCACGGGCGTCTGGGCGGGCTGCCCGCCCGCCGGGGTCGGTGAGGCGCCGGTGGGCCGACGGTCCTGGCCCTGTTGCCACGACGGCATCAACTCGCCCGCCGACGGCGACATCGCCGCCTGTTGGCTGGTGGTCGGCGCGGCTTCTGCCAGCGCGGTCACCAATGCGCCCTGGGCGACAACGGTTTTCGGGTCGTCGAGGGTGGCGACCGAGCCGAGTTCGCCGAGCCTTTGCTGGATCAACGGAATGCGCGAAGAACCGCCGGTCAAATACAGCGAGGTCAGCTGACCGGGGTGGGTGATCCCGGCGTCGAGCAACGTGGCCTTGGTCAGCGACATCGCCCGATCGATCGCCGGGCGGATCAGTTCTTCGAACTCGTCGCGGGTGATCTGCAGCGTCACACGCCCGGCCGGGCCCGGCACGGTGATCGTGGCCGAAGGAGCCTCTGACAGCAGTTCCTTGGCGGTGCGGATCGACTGCTGCAGCGCCTGGGTGACATCTGGTGGCGCTTGACGGCGCAACCAATCCACCAGGTTCGGGTCACGCTCGTCGAGACGTTCATCCACCCACTGCTGCACCAACGCGTCGAAGTTCTTGCCGCCCAACCCATTGTCGCCGCGGGCAGCGATGACCGAGAACGCGTGGTCCTCGGTGACGGTGAGTACCGCGATGTCCAAGGTGCCGCCACCGAAGTCGAACACGGCGATCTTGGAGCCCGGGTCGAGCGAGTGTGAGCGCGAGTAGTGGGCGGCCGCGGCGCGCGGCTCAGAGATGGTGATGATCCTGGTGGGATCGATGCCGGCGTGAATGGCGCCGTCGACCAAGATCCGCTTGTGCTGCCCTGCCCACCCCTCGGGATGGGTGAGCACCACGTGAGATGGGGGCTCTCCGGAGTGTGCGGCCTTGCCGCGGTTGATGATTGCTTGCATCACCGCGGTCACCAGCACGTGTGCCTGCAATGCCATCCCGTTGACGATGATCGTCGGCTTACCGGTGATCAGCCGCTTCGGGGAGGCGACGAATCCGGCCGGGTCCTGTTGGGCCTGGTTGATCGCCGAGTCGCCGACGAAGATGTTGTCGGGACTCGCGACGTACACACTCGATGGCATCAGGTGGCTGGCGTGCGACAACGACAGCGGCTCGACCGCTCTGCTGGTCGCGCCGGAGTGCGCCGCGGCACTGTTGGACGTGCCGAAGTCGATGGCCAAGGTCCATGCAGAGGGTGACATGTGCTGGGGGTCCTATCCGGTGATCACGGTCGTGTACGTGTCGATCAGGGTGACGATGGCGGCGTCTTCGGCCGCCGATGCGGTCGCCAGCGACCGCTGCTGGGCTACGCCCAGACGGCGGTGCGCTTCGGCGGTCACCGCGTGCGCTGACGCATCATCGGGTAGTCCGACCTGACCGGCGACGGTGGTCGCGGTCAGGATCGTGTGCAGTTCATCGGTGACGATCGATCGGGGATCGGTGTGCAGCATCCGCTGGTAGTCCTCCATGACGGAGACCATGTGTAGCGCGGGATTCATGCGCAAGACGGTTGTCAGTGACCGGATCTGGTCGCGGGCGGGGTGGGTGAACGCCAGCTGGTCCAGGCGGGCGAGGATGCGGTGGGCGCGATGATAGATCGCGAAGCGGGTGGTCGAGGCGTCCAGCGCCCGGTGCAGGGCGGCGACACCGGACCGCTCGGTCAGCCACTTGTTGAGTGCTGCCGCGCCGCCCACGGCGACCTGGCGGCCGTGCAACACCCCGTACTCGCCGACCAGGCCGAGGAGCTGTTCGCGCAACGCGACGGGCACCACGCTGTCGACGTCGTTGTCGAAGATGCGCAGCACATCCAGTGGTGCCATCGGCTGCAGCCGCGCCAGCGCGGACGCCAGTTGCTCGGTGAGCATGCCGGTGTGGCTGGTCTGGGCCATCAGGCCGGAGACCGGAAGGACCGCGGAGACAGTGTTCTTCAGCTGCGTGGCCAGTCGCCCAGCATGTTCGGTGGCATGTTCGAGGGGGTCTCGCTGACCGAGGGCGCCTTCGCCGAATGAGTCGGCGCGCGAGAGCACGCCCAACATGTTCAACGGTGTGAATGGCAGCTGGCTCAGGAAAGCGATCTCATCGTGGCGCGGCGCGGCGTCGAACAAGAACACCGCGGCGTCGGCGTCGATGGAGGCGGTGCGGGTCTGCTCGAATCCGTCGATCATCACCCGTCGGGTGGCGGCGTCGTTGGCGACGGTCAGCGTGGACAGGCCCGGGGTATCGATCAGTGTGAGCTGCCGCAACGCTGCCGAGGGCAGCCACCGATCGACGAACTGGATGTCGGGCGTCGGAAGCGGTAGCTGGGGGCGCTGGTTCGGCTGTACCGCCACGGGGTGGCGGGCCCCGCCGACGCTGACGACTTCGGCTCGCGAGGGGGCCCCGTCCTGGTAGACGGTCACCACGTTGGTCGCCTCCAGGGCAGCGGTCTCGGCGACCGGCGCGCCGATCAGTGCGTTGACGAGGGTCGATTTTCCGGCTTTGAGTCGCCCTACGACCACCACCCGCGGTGGTGACCACAAGATGGTGCCGATCGAGTTGGCGTGAGCGACCAGGTCGCCGCCGAGCGCGGCGAGCTGGTGCAGTCCCTGGTCGAGCACGGTGTGGATGGGGTCGACGCGCCGCGGTGTGGGTGTTGTCATCGGGACACCCCGGCCAGGTATTGCTCGGCGGACGCGATCCGCTTGTCGACGATTGCCAGGTTGCTCGAGAGTCGTTTCGTGTTCTTTTCGCGTGAGGCCGCGTCCGCGGATGCCGCTTTCTGCACCTCGTTGATGGTCTTCTGGAGGTCTTCGATGTTGACGCGCAGGTACTCGCGGTAGCGGATGATGATCTCCGGTCGCGATTGGGCGACAGCGCTGTCGAGGAGGCGACCGGTCGCGGCCTTGGTGGCGACGACCGTTTCCCGTAGCCAGGACAGCAGGTTGGCCTTGCCTGCCCGGATCGCCCTGAACCCCAGGTTGATTCCGACCCACACGGTGCCCACCGCGATACCGACCCCCATGAGCGCCGAAAGTCCGATCAGCCCGCCGAGGGTCGATGATCCCACCACACCCATGGTGAGCAGGGTTGGGTCGAGCAGTCCGTGGCGTTTGCTGCCGACCTGGTGGGCCTCGATCTTCTTGTCCTGCATGGACGCGACGATCTGTGCGCTGAGTTCTTCCCATACCCCGGGGTCATCGGTGAATCGGGGCGCGACGATCTTGTCGTGCAGCTCCTGCAAGAACCCCGACAGGGTTTCTGCCATCGCCAACTGGAGATCGGTCTGCATGTCGGCGGTGAACTTTTGTGCGCTGCGCCGCAACACGTCCATGCCGTGGGTATTGACGTACTTGGTCCACTTGTCGCGGATCTCGTCGAGGCGCCGTTCGAGATCGTCGACCGCCGACTGTCGCAGCAACGTGAGGTCACGCGCGAGATACTGCTCCCACTGCCGTGCCTGGTCCTGCAGCTCGGTCAGTCGCTTCATGTCCGCGGTCAGATCGGGGAGTGCCTTCGCGCCGGCTTCGACGGCGTCGAGTTCGCGGGAGATCTTCGTGCGCACCACCCGCAGTCCTTCCAGGCAGGCGCGGACTGCGTCGAGATGCGGTCGGCTGGAAGCGGCGTCGAGCCGTTGACCGAGTTGCCGGCGGAGTGCCCCGATGCCGCTGTCGACGTCGAGTCGCTCACGCAGCTGTGGGTCGGTGGTTTCGGTGGCCATCACCGCCAGCAGGCTCGACACGCCGACGACCGTCACTGTGCGTTGCAGATGCTCGGCGAGGATGCGTTCGTTCTCGGCGACGATCTGTCGCCAGCGTCGCAGATGCTTGTCGGTCTTGGTGACCACCACGACGACCGAATCGACGGTCGCCGTGGATTGGCGCACGAACTCCATCTCGGGTGCTGTCAGCGGACTCGACGCGTCGCACACCAGCACCAGCACGCGCGCCTGTTCCGCGGATTGTTCGGCCAGTTTGGCCAGACCGACGTCGAGCCCTCCGACGCCGGGGGTGTCGACGATGGTGACGTCGGACATCTGGGCATCGCGGACAGCGACGGCTGCCGCGGTGGGCAGTTCTTCGACCTGTGGGTCACGCACCATGGCTCCGCCGGTGGTGACCCACTGTTCGAGGTCGGCGGTGGGCACCGTTTTCGCGCCGGAAGGGAAGAACAGTTCGGCGGCACTGGGCTGATCCAGGTCCGCATCGTCGGTGACGCTGACGGTCACCGCGGACGTCACGTCGACTCCCACCGGGCACATGTTGCGATGCCCGATCAGTGCATTGACCAGCGAACTCTTGCCACGCTGCACTTCGCCGACCACAACGATCGTGCGCGTGTGGTCGTCGCTGCGCAGCTTGTTGAGCGCGACGTCGGCGACGCGGTCCATCTGGTAGGCGCGCAGAACCTTGACCGCGGCCTCGACCACCTCGGTTGCTGCCGAATCGGCGGCAACCGGATGGGTGGCCGCTGCGGCTGGTGACGCAGTCTCACCCATCTTCTGAATCCCCCGGTTCTCGAGTGTGGCCATGGCCACAAGCGTCGTGGACGATCACCGCCATTTCGCGCGGTGACGTGCACCAGGCTGAGTCCGCGCCAACACGGCACTCTACCGAGTGACCAAATTAACCGATAGTCGGCCTCCTGCATTAACCTGCAGGGCGGATTGACCATCTGCTGGTCCAGGGGACGGCGAGCCCCTGTGTCGCACGGGCTCGTTGGGACTTCTTCACGATGGACAAGTGGCAGCCGCCGCGGACCGCTGCGGTGGCAGAGCCCGGTCACCGCGTGGCGTTGAGCCCACTGTCCATGCTCTGACTCGGCCACCGTCAAAGACCCAGGCCGGCGAGGGAACCAAATGCCCTGTCCGCAGCGTCCAATCAGGGCTGGTCCTCTCGTCAGCTACCAATTCAATAGTTGATGCGTACCGCCGCCCCGCCGCCGATACGCCCTCGGGCCCAGGCAGCCGATCATCCGGTCGCGACCGGGCAACCTTCGGAAGGAAAAGAGATATGAAGAATTGGAAACCCGCCGTCTGCTTGGTGGGTGCTGCCACAGCGGCCGTGCTCGTCGCCGGATGCTCCGGCGACGGAGAAGCCGCCTCTGAGCACACGGCCGCATCCAGCAAGGCCGCCGAACCCCCGATCGACCTCAAGGTGCTCAACACCGGCAAGTACCCGACCAGCCCACGGCCACCGTTTCCCCGGTCCACGCCAGCGAACATTCTCCAGGTCGAGGGCCAGCGGATGGCCGAGTACATTGTGGTGCCCTTCGAGATCGACCAAGATCTCACCAACGCGAAGTTGCCGACGATGGTCATCACCGGCAAGAACAACATGAAAGCCGTCATGGCACCGGAGCCCGTCGACGTGCCGGCCAACGACGCCGTCGTCGGCGGCTACGTCGCGACTGCCGGCACACCGGACTCCAGCCTGCGCGCGGGCAACCAGCGCTCGATCAACAACATGGTGGTCCGGTATCTGACCCCCGCCGACGCCGGCAAGGCTGCCGATCAGATGGCCGCGGCAAGCGCGAAGGCCGAGAATGCGACGACAACCAAGATCGACGGCCTGCCCGACACCACCGTGATCAAAAAGGACGACGGTGACAAGCAGACGATCATGGCCTACACGCCGCACAACACCTACGTGCTGTACCAGTGGTACCAAACCACCACCAAGCAGCAGGATCTGTTGGAACCCACCATCAAGAAGGCCGTGACGCTCCAGGGCAAGCTGATCGATCAGTTCCCCGCCACGCCCACAAAGGCCGAAGCGAAGGCCAAGGGCATCGAGGCGAAGGATCCGATGATAGATCAGAACAAGGTCCTGATCTACGCGCTGCCGTACTCCGACGAGGAACTCAAGAAGTCCACAGGGATGCCGAGCGGTTCTATGCGCGCGGTGTACGGACCGCGCGGAATGGCCATGACCAGCTCCGACCCGGTCACTGACTTCAATGTGCTCTCGGAGGTGGGCTCGACCGCCAACGGCGTTGAGCGTTCCACCGTGTACCGCGCCCGGGACGATGCCGGCGCCAAGAAGATCGTCGATACCTTTGTGGCCGCCAATCGCACGCAGGGCATGGGCAATGTGGCTGGTCCGCAGGGCCTTCCGATCGCCAAGTGTCAGAGTAAAGCGGTGAACGAGTCGACAATGTTCATCTGCCTCGTGCAGAAGGGCCGTTATGTCGGGTCCGTCACCTCCAACAACAAAGCCGATGCTTATCAGCAGATTTCGGCACAGTACACAATCCTGACCAAGGCTGATCAGAACGCCAAGTGATCTGGACATACGCGAACACCAAACGTTGTGTGCCTCGCCCCTTTCCGCAGTGGGCGGGGCGCACGGCGTTGGTGTTTGCCCCCGTCTGAGGTTCTTCGCGCATAGTCGGGGTTGGTCACCCGGCCGGAGACTCCGCGGTCAGTGACATTTCCCAGCTGATCGGACTGAGCATTCCAGTCGTCGACCGTCCTCGATCGGTCGCGTCAGCCTGCGGTGCGTTGATCGCGCAGGATCTCCGCGAGCTGTGTCCTGGCACGGTTGAGCCGCGACTTGACGGTCTGGACGCCGACGCCCTGGTGGACAGCGATATCGGCATAGGTGAGATCGCCGAACTCACGCAGCACCACCGCCTCCCGGAAATCGTCGGGAAGCCGGGCGATGGCATCACGAACGGCGTCGCGCACCGCGAGCCGCTCGTCGAAGCTCGATCCGCCGTCGTCGTCGATGAGTTGGATCGGCTGTTCGGGATCGGTGAAGTCGGTGATCTGGGTGTTGTTCTTGCGGCGGCGTACCACGGTCAGAGCGTTGTTGGCGGCGATGCGATGCACCCAGGTGGAGAAGCGGGCCTCGCCCCGGAACTTGTGCAGGTTCTGCCATGCCGCGACGAGGGTGTTCTGCAGAGCGTCCTCGGCGTCGTGCTGATTTCCGCAGATGTTGAGGCACACCGCCCACACGTGGGTGCGGTGGGCGGCGACGAGCTGCGCGAAAGCGTGCTGATCACCGTCGCGTGCCTGCATGAGCAGCACCGCTTCGTCCATCAACTCCCCCAACCGAAGTTCAGATGTCGTGGTGGCCGTCGTGGCCGTGGTCGTGGTGGTCGCCGTGGTCGATGTCATCGTGGCCGAGATCATGGTGCTCGCCGCCGCCGAGGTCCGGGTGATCGAGCGCGGGATCGTCCGCGTCCGCGCCGTGTCCGGTGAGCGAGTGATCGGTGGCTGCGTGATCGGTGGCCCCTGGATGGGCCGTGTCGTGGTCGTCGGCGTGCGGATGGTCGTCCACCACGACGATGTCGTCATCGTCGTCGGGTGGCAGCGTGTCGTCCATGTCGGGCACGGTGTCCGGGTCGGCGACCGCGTCGGGGTCGAACGCGGCCTGGAGTGCGGTCTCCCAGACCCCGGCGGGGGGCTCGGGTGACGTGGCGGCGGGGTCGATGCCGAGTGAAGCCAGGATCGACGGCTCCTCCTGCATGTCATGACCTCCGATCGGGTGTGAGTGCGGTGCCGCCACCAGTCGGTGGCCGCTCACGGGTTTGATGTTACGGGCCGCTGGATTGTTCCCGCCGTGGTCGTCCTCGTTCGGCGGGACAGGCATGATCGGGAGCATGCCGACGACCCCGATATTGATCAGCGCCGACGAGCTCCCGGAGGCGATGCTCTCCGATCACCCGCCGGTGATTCTCGATGTGCGATGGCAACTCGGCGACCGCCACGGTCACGACCACTACCGGGAAGGTCACATCCCGGGCGCGGTGTTCGTCGACCTCGACGCCGAGCTCGCCGCGCCGGCGACACCCGAGCGCGGTCGGCATCCGCTCCCCGACATCGCCGATCTCCAGGCGGCTGCCCGCCGATGGGGCATCGACAACGGATCCTCGGTGGTGGTCTACGACGACATCGGCAATCTCGCCTCGGCCCGGGCGTGGTGGCTGCTGCGCTGGGCAGGCCTGACCGATGTGCGCATGCTCGACGGCGGGCTGGGTGCCTGGCGAACCGCCGGGCTCCGGGTGTCGACGGGCGATGCGACGCCGCGTACCGGCTCGGTGACTCTGACCGGCGGCCATCTACCTACCGTCGACATCGACGACGTCCCCGGATCGCCCGCCCAGCTGCTGGATGCCCGTGCCGCAGAACGGTTTCGAGGTGAGGCCGAGCCGATGGATCCGCGTGCCGGTCACATCCCCGGCGCGATCAGCGCGCCGACCGCGGCCAACATCGGACCCGACGGCACGTTCCTGCTTGCAGATGTCCTTCGAGAACGCTTCTCGACCTTGGGGATCGGTGCCGACACCGACGTGATCGCCTACTGCGGGTCGGGTGTCAATGCGGCCCACGAGATCGCCGCGCTGGAGATCGCCGGTTTCACCGGCATATTGTTCCCCGGCTCGTGGTCGCAGTGGTCGTCGGACCCGGAGCGGCCGGTCGCGACGGGAGCGTGAGCGTTCCGCGGAACGTGGACGCCGCGACGGAGCGGCCGCGTCGGCCGCACCTCGCACGAATAGACCGGAACATGGGTACGTTGGCGATGAGGGGGCCGCTGTACTCGGACCGACGAATGCGCTCGAACGGACGAGCCGAACGACTGAGGAGGTCGACATGTCACGCACAGTGTTGTTCGTGATGACCGGATCGGATCACTGGACCCTCACCGATGGGAGCAAACACGCGACCGGGTTCTGGGCCGAGGAGGCCGTCGCACCACTGGAGATCCTCAAAGACGCAGGTTACGAGGTCACCGTCGCGACCCCGGGTGGCGTACGGCCACCGGTGGACGAGGGGAGCCTGACCGCCGAGCGTGCCGGTTCGGCCGAGGCCGCCGCTCATATCCGCGGCGTGGTCGAGAGTGCCCCCGAGTTCCAGAACCCGATTGCGTTGTCCGATGTGGTGGTCGAAGACTATGACGCCGTCTTCGTGCCCGGCGGGCACGGACCGATGGAGGACCTGGCCGTCGACCCGGAGGCCGGCAAAATCCTCACCGCGGTCAACACAGCCGACCGGCCCGTCGCCATCGTGTGTCACGGGCCGGCGGCCCTGCTCTCGGCAACCGACGCTGACGGCGAGAACACCTTCATCGGCCATACGGTCACCGGCTTCACCAATGCCGAGGAGGAACAGGGCGGGCTGGCGGCCAAGGCGCCGTGGCTGCTCCAGGATCGTCTCACCGATGCGGGATTGAAGGTGGTCACCGGGGAACCGTGGGCGCCGCACATCGAGACCGACCGCAATCTGCTGACCGGACAGAATCCGGCATCCTCGGGCCCGCTCGCGCGTGCCCTCGTCGATCGACTGGGAAAGGCCGACTGATGTCCCGACCACCGCTTCCTGATGCTGCGAAAGAGCTTCTCGCCAAGCCCAATCCATGCGTGATGGCGACTCTGCGTTCCGACGGCGGGCCGGTCTCGGCGGCCACCTGGTATCTGCTCGACGGCGACCGTGTGCTGTTGAGCATGGACAACGGCCGGGTGCGCCTCGACCACCTGCGGCGTGATCCCCGCGTCACCCTCACGGTGCTCGACGAGGAGACCTGGTACACGCACATCACGCTGCTCGGCCGCGTGATCGAGTTCCGCGACGACGACGGCCTCACCGACATCGACCGGATCTCCCGTCATTACGCGGGCGGTCCATATCCCGATCGGGTACGGCCCCGCACGACGGCGATCATCGAGATCGACCGTTGGCACGGGTGGGGTTCGATGAAGGACAATGACCAGGCCACCGGCTGAGTTGCCCCTTCGGGCACCCGGGAGGGGTTCGGTGGCTCAGAGTCCGGCGCGCTCGAGCGCTTCGTCGAACTCCTCGGCCGCCGCCTTCTCGCCCTTGCCCCGGGCGATCGCGCGCTGATATACGGCAAAGAGCTCGTCGCCGTGCTCGGCATAGCGACGGGCCCACCTCTCACCCTCGGCACGCCAGTAGCCGATGATGTCGTAGCTCTCCCGCGGCCAACGGTGCTCCTGGCGCAAGTACTTTCGCGTAACCCGTGACTGGGCCGCTTCCCCGGCGAACCAGCAGTATCCGGTCCCCGGGGGAAGATCGAGGCGACGGATCGAGTCGCCGAGAACGCTCGGCCCCAGTCCGTTTCCGCTGCCGACGAGGGGAACGATCTCGGCATCCGTCGAACAGCGGTCGAGGTAGGCGAGGTCGTCGTCGGCGGCGACCTCGACCAGCGCGACCACCGTGGCCGCGCCCCGATGCTCCTCCAGGATGCGGGCCAACGCCGGCAGGCCTGCCAGGTCGGCCACGAGGAGGTGCCACCCGGCGGAGGCCGGCGGCCGATACCAGCCGCGCGCGTGTGACATCGCCACCTCGTCCCCCGGCTCTGCGTGCTGCGCCCACACCGTGGCGGGACCGTGTGAATGGACCACGAAATCGACAGTCATCGAACGGGTCTCGGGATCGACGGCCCGGACCGAGTAGTTGCGGGCATCGGGTAACGGATCGACGTCGTGATATGCCCACACGCCATCCCGGAGTTGCATGGGTGGGGGTGCCGACTCACCATCGCGAGGGAAGTAGATCCCGACCGCTTCGTCCGCGGCACCGGGCAGCCCGAGTTGTTCGAGGTCGGGTACCTCGAAGCGGATTCGGCGGAGGCGGGGATTCAGGTCGGCGGCAGCTGTGACGCGTGCGAACGAGTAACCCATGACGCGGGCCAGGGTACGCGGGGGTCATCGACGACGTCGGTGCAGAGGCTCGGTTTCGTCGGACGAGGATCGCGGGCCGAGATCTTCCGCGACGTCACTCGTCGTCTGCGATGCTCTTCATCGCCTTCCATCCATGGGTGACACCGCCACCGGCGCGCAGGGCTGCGGCGACCATGACGGCTTCGGCGACGGCGGCCTTGGAAGCGCCGGCCTTGACTGCGCGTTTGGCGTGGTCTTCGATGCAGTACGGGCACTGCGTGGTCACGGCCACCCCAACCGCGATCAGCTCACGGGTGGCCAGGTCGAGGGTTCCGGTGTTCTTGTCGAACACGGCTTTGTCGAACCCGAAGAAGGCCGAGACCATCTCCGGCGCGGCTTCCTTGATGTCGGCCATGAACTTTGCTTCCTCGTTGTGAGAGTGCATTGGTACTCCTTGTACTTGGTGCGCTTGATCCGGCTTTGAAGGAATTGCACGACATGGGTTGGGGATGCGGCACGACACACTGTACCCCTGGGGGGTATTGTGGGCAAACCGCGTACGTCGGGTGCCATCGACTCCGTGACGCAGGTGATCGGGCGGCAAATCTTTGACTCAGCGGGCGAGAAAGTGTGGTCGGCCCGGGCTCGGCGGCGTTTGATGTGAGGGTTGACATCCGGCGGGGACGAGCGAGGAGTGAGAGATGCGTGAGGTTCCGGTCCTCGGCAGGGGCGAGGCCATCGCCACTGCGGCCGAACTCGGCGCCGAGTTCGCGAAGGGCGCCGCGGAACGTGACCGGGCGAGGATTCTGCCGTTCGAGCAGGTCGCGAAGCTGGCCGCGAGTGGTTTGGCGGCCATCACGGTTCCCGCCCGACTCGGTGGAGCGGAGCTACCCGCGAGCACGGTGGCCGAGGTGGTCCGTCTCATCTCCAAGGGAGACCCCAACATCGGGCAGATCCCGCACAGCCACTTCGTGTTCATCAATCAGCTTCTGCTCCAGGGCAGCCCGGAGCAGCAGGCGCGGATCCTTCCCGAGGTCCTCGCGGGCAAGACTCTGGGTAACGCGCAATC
The DNA here is from genome assembly GCF_049847105.1 of Gordonia sp. DT218. Classification (NCBI taxonomy): domain Bacteria; kingdom Bacillati; phylum Actinomycetota; class Actinomycetes; order Mycobacteriales; family Gordoniaceae; genus Gordonia; species Gordonia sp. DT218. The sequence goes on from NZ_JBNCNS010000003.1 coordinate 320,154, forward strand.
CGAGCGCGGCACCAAGCACATCCGCGACTACGCCACCACGCTCCGACCGGACATCGGCGGCGACGACGGCGTCTGGCGTCTGAACGGGACGAAGTTCTATTGCACCGGGGCGCTGTTCGCCGACTGGATCCCGACGCTGGCGCATCTCGGCGAGAACGGTCCGCTGCACGTCGCGTGGGTCCGGCGTGATGCCGACGGTGTCGAGGTGGTCGACGACTGGGAGGCCCTCGGCCAGCGGACCACCGCGAGCGGGACGGTGCGCTTGACCGACGTGGTGGTCACCGACGACCTGATCACCGACTTCTCGGCCACCTTCACGGGTCCGACCACCTACGGCGCGTTCGCCCAGTTGCTCCACGCCGCGATCGACGCGGGTATCGCGCGCGCCGCGCTCGAGGATGCCGCGGAGTTCGTGACCACCAAGAGCCGTCCCCACCCGGACGCCGGGGTCGAGCGCGCCGCCGACGATCCGTTGGTGGTGCACGCCTTCGGCGAGATGGAGCTCGCGGTCCGCGGTGCCGAGGCCCTGCTCGCCGAGGCGGGCCGTGCCGTCGACCGAGCCGACGCGGATCTCGACGAGGCGACCGCCGCGGCCGCGACCCTCGCCGTCGCGGCGGCCCGCGCTTCCACCACGAAGACCTCCGTCGACGTGGCGAGCCGCCTGTTCGAGGCCGCCGGTACCCGTTCCGTGGTCGCCAAGGAGTCCCTGGATCGACATTGGCGCAATGCCCGCACCCACACACTGCACGACCCGGCGGCGTGGAAGGTGCAGCACCTCGGGCGCTGGGCAGCCGAGGGCATTCTCCCGCCCCGCACCGGTCAACTCTGACCGACCGCAACACGAGTTACGCCCCCGGCACGAGAGACGAAGGAAGAGAACGAAGTACATGAGTGCATTGACGTTTCACTGGTTCCTGCCGACCAACGGCGGTGACGGCCGCAACGTGGTCGGCGGCGGCCACGGGGTGTCGGCCGGCTCCGCGGGCAGGCCGGCCTCGGTGCCGTATCTGGGTCAGATCGCCCGCAGCGCGGAACAACTCGGATTCGAGGCGGCACTGACGCCGACCGGGGCCTGGTGCGAGGACGCGTGGATCTCGACCGCGATGATCAGCAGTCTGTCGGAGCGACTCAAGTTCCTGGTCGCCTTCCGGCCGGGCGTCGTCGCGCCGTTTCTGGCGGCGCAGATGTCCGGTACCTTCCAGAATCTTTCCGGCGGAAGGCTTCTGCTGAACGTGGTGACCGGGGGCGAGGACCACGAGCAGCAGATGTTCGGCGACTTCCTCGACAAGGACCAGCGGTACGCCCGCGCAGACGAATTCCTCGAGATCGTCCGCCGGCTGTGGACCGGTGCGACGGTCGACTTCGACGGTGATCATCTGTCGGTCGCCGACGCCACACTCGCGCAGATCCCGGATCCGTTGCCGAAGATCTACTTCGGGGGATCGTCGCCGGCCGGTATCGCCGTCGCCGCGAAGCACGCGGACGTCTACCTCACCTGGGGTGAGCCCCCGGAAGCGGTCGCGGAGAAGCTCGATCGGGTGCGTAAGGCGGCGGCCGGGCAGGGGCGGCAACTCACGTTCGGTATCCGGCTGCACACCATCGCGCGAGAGACCTCCGACGATGCATGGGCCGAAGCCGATCGGCTACTCCGGCACATCTCCGACGAGGAGGTTGCGCGTATCCAATCGGGACTGAAGCGTTCGGCGTCGGAGGGGCAGCAGCGGATGCTCGCACTCAACAAGGGTTCGAAGGACGGTCTGGAGATCTACCCGAACCTCTGGGCGGGGATCGGCCTGGTTCGCGGTGGCGCGGGGACCGCGATGGTCGGCTCGTTCACCGAGATCGCCGATCTCATCGAGGCCTATCGTGACGTCGGCATCGAGGAGTTCGTGCTCTCCGGCTATCCGCATCTCGAAGAGTCGTACTGGTTCGGCGAGGGTGTTCTCCCCGAACTCGCCCGGCGCGGCCTCTGGGAACATCCCGCACCGGTCGTCGGACGTTCCGCGGTGCCGTTCGGTGCGGCGCCCACCGCGCGGGCGGCGGCGTCATGATCGCCACCGCCGTCGTCGTCGGAAATCCCAAGCCCGCGAGCCGAACACTCACCGCGGCAACCTGTGTCGCCACCGAGCTCAGCGGCGCCGAGCCCGATGTGATCGTCGACCTCGCCACCCTCGGTGCGGCTGTCCTCGACCGTTTCGCGGGTGGTACCGGTCTGTCGGAGGTGGCGATCCGCCTGATGCTCGGCGGCAGTCCGGCCCATTCGCTGTCGCCTGAGCTGACATTGCGACCGGTTCTCACCGAGATCGGCGGCACCGTGCCGGGCCGCGCGCTCTATGTGGTGGATTCCGCGTACGAAGACCCGCAGGCCTACGCGGAGTGGCCGGCCGAGACCAGGCCGACGGTCACAGCGCTGCTGGGAGGGCGTTCATGACTGAGCTGCGCACCAATCAGGATCTCGACCCGGCCAAGCTGCGCAAGGCATTCGGTGTGTTCCCGACCGGTGTGGTCGCTGTCGCTGCCGAGGTGGACGGGGCATTGACCGGGTTGGCCGCCAGTTCTTTCAGCAGTGTCAGCCTCGACCCGCCGCTGGTGTCCTTCTCGGTGGCCAATACCTCCAAGACATGGCCGGATCTCCGCCGTGCCGAACACCTCGGGGTGACGATCCTGGCCGACCATCACGGTGAGGTCTGTCGCCGGCTGGCGGGCCCGGTCGAGCATCGCTTCGACCACATCGCGCTCCAGGCCACCGGCGACGGTGCGGTCACCCTCGACGATGGGCTCGCCCGCTTCGACACCACCATCTACCGCGAGGTGGAGGCGGGCGATCACATCATCGTGCTACTGGAACTCCATGCGGTGGAGCATCCGGAGTCCGGCAGTCCCTTGATCTTTCACCGGAGTGGCTTCGGCCGTCTCGCGGTCTAGTGTTCACGCTAGGGCGCCGGCGCCGCACTCACGGCAGTGCTCTCCCGCGGGTCAGGGGCAGACTCCACGACGGTCGTGACGACGGGCTTTGCCCGTCGCCGCACCGGGACGCGGGATCTGGCGGTGAGCCACTTGCTGACCGGGGTGCGCAGCAGGATGTCGACAACAATCAGGGACGCCGCGAGAACGACCGCCGTCAGCAGTGTGGTGCGGATCGCCGCGGAGTTCGGGAACCAGTCGAACAGTGTGCCGATGAAGCCGGTCCGGCCGAGGATGTCGAGGATCAGCGGATGCACGGCGAAGACGCCGAAGGCGCGGAACGACGCATATGACACCGCCTTCGACGACATCACGCGACCCGATTCCCGGCGCGCGTTCCAGACCAGCGCCAGCATCCAGAGAAGCGTCAGTCCGGCGAGGAACCATGGCAGGTTGACGGGATTCCACGGGGTGTTCGCCTGCAGCGGGACGTTGCCGGGGGAGGTGGCCAGGAGGTAGCCGCCGACACTGAAGGCGGTACCGATCCCGCACGCGGAGATCACTGCGACCGCGTGGGTCCGCAGCCACTCGTTCATCACCTCGTGGTGCACGGCGGCGAGCGCCCCGATCGCGATGAACAGGGCATACATCGGCAGCGTCTTCCACAGGTTGTCGTAGACCAGGGTCCAGGTCGGCCCGGCCGGGCGGGGGAGGTACTGGTAGAAGACGAACGACCCCATCTGGATCACGGCGGCGACGCCGAGTACTCGCCACGGTCGGTGTGCCGTGCGATCGAGAATCCATGAGACCAGGGGAAACGCCAGGTAGATCTGCATCGAGATCAGCAAGAAGTAGAGCTGGTACTTGCCCTCGCCGGTGGCGACGTCGTGACCGAGATCGCTGAAGAAGCGGGCCGGGGTGGGCCACGGGTTGTCGGCGATGATCACGTGATCGGTCAGGGAGTAGAGCAGGGTCCACACCAGGTAGGGGCCGACCACCATGCCGAATCGCCGTCGCCAGAACGCGACGGGTGACATCGGTTTGCCGCGGGTGCTCAGGACCAGGACGAACAACGTCACCGCGACGAAGCCGTAGCGGGTGAGGTGACAGATCGTGCCGACGAGGTTGGCCGAGCGGATCACGTCGGGAGAGGTGTTGATGGCGTTGACGCTGTGTGCGATGACCACGCCGGCGAAGAGCAGGACGCGCACGAAGTCGGCGGTGTGCGCGCGGCCCGATGACGGCTTCCTCCGAGGTTCCGTCGCGACGCCGGTCGAGCCGCCCCCCGGCGGCCCGGCGTCCGTATGTACTTTTTCTGTGGTGTCGTCGACGGTCTGCAACCGCACCTCCCCGATCGGATCCCTTCCCCTGCGTCGGGCAGTGTACGGACTGTTCCTGGGAGAAACCTCAGTGGAGGTGCATCCGTGCAGGTCAGCGCGGGTTACGGGGTCTGATCAGGATTCGTGCGACCGTAACTCGGCGCGCCAGTCGTCGGGGAGTCGCTCGCGCGGACCCGGCGCACCCTGCGAGGCCGGGTGCTCGGTGGGCGCTGCCAGCTCCGGGCCGGCGAACAACTCCTCGGTGGTGAAGTCCCAGAACCACTCCTCGCCGGGCTCATAGCTCTGGATGACGCGGTGGCCGGTCTCCTCCGCGTGCCGGCGCGCATGGCGGTTCAGAGAGTCGTCGCAGCAGCCGACGTGACCGCACTGCGCGCAGCGACGCAGGTGCACCCACCACGAGCCGTCGCTGGTGCATTCGACGCAGCCCGGACCGCTCGGTGGGACGTCCGGATCGATCGACGCAGATGACATTGCGGCCTCCGATCGGCGGGGATGGTCACTCCGCGATGCACGTCAGGATATCGGCGCGGCGGCCTTCCCGCGGCCGGACGGAGTCAGATCTCCTGCACGAGGTCGGCGAGCCGCGGCAGGACGACGTCGCGCCAGCCCGGACCCATCCGGTCGAATGCCGCGGCCATCCGCGTGTCGTCGAGGTCGAACCCGGAGTGCTCGAGCAGGAGGCGTGTGCCCTTTCCCTCCGGTATCAGGGTCCAGGTGAGCGTCCAGTTGGCGGTGAACGTGTAGACGAACCGGGAGGGCGGATCGGCCTCGAGGACCCGGCACGGCTGGAGGCCGAAACCCGGCATGTCGAGAGTGAACTCGTGTCCGACATCGGGCCGGATGTCGCCGGCCGCCCACCAGCGCTGCACCAGGTCCGGTTCGGTGAGGGTGCGCCATACGGTTTCAGGGCGGGCCGCGACGAACTGATCGACGCGGATCACCGCGTACCGGTGGGTGGAATCGGTGGTCATACGAGATCCTCTGCGATGTCGGCGATATCGGACAGTCGGGCACGCCAGAAGCGTTCGAAGGGGTGGAGCCAGTCGCTCAGGTCGGCGAGCGGGGCCGCCGTCAGGTGATAGATCCGGTGGCGGCCACGAGCCTCGTCGGCGACGAGCCCGGCATCCTTCAGGACCTTCAGGTGTTCGGCCACCGACGAGCGACTCAGCACGAAGTGGGCACTGAGATCGCCGGCAGCCGTGGGTTCGGCGGCGAGCAACTCCAACAACCGGCGGCGGACCGGATTGGCCAGCGCCAGGAACACGTCGTCGGAGGTGAGCACGGCGCGAGGATATGTCGGAAATATCCGACGCGTCAACTGTGGCCGGACAGACATTGACTCGGATATACGATGTCGTAGTAAACTGAGACTATAAAGATCCGAGTAAACGAAGGGAAGGTGTGAGATGAAGATCGTCATTTTCGGTAACGGGCTCATCGGGAGTCAGGTCGAGGCGAAGCTGGCCGCGGCCGGGCACGACGTGGTGGCCCTGGGGCGCAGCGCCGGCGTGGACGCGACCACCGGCAAGGGTGTCGCCGAAGCCGTTGTGGGCGCCGACGTCGTCGTCGACCTCACCAATTCACCGTCGTGGCAGGACGACGACGTCCTGGAGTTCTTCCGTGCCTCGACGAGTAATCTGCTCACCGCCGAGCAGGCTGCCGAGGTCGGTCATCACGTGATCCTGTCGATCGTCGGTGCCGACCGGCTCACCGACTCCGGGTACATGCGCGCGAAACTCGCGCAGGAAGAATTGGTCCAGGCCGGGCCGATTCCATACTCGATCGTGCGGTCGACACAGTTCTTCGAATTCGTCGCCGGCATCGCCGAAGCGGGGACGCGTGGCGATGTGGTGCACGCCACGCCTGCGCATCTGCAGCCCATCGCCTCGAGCGACGTCGTCGAGAGGGTGAGCGACATCGTGCTCGGAGCGCCGGTCAACGGGACCGTCGAGATCGCCGGGCCCGAGGCGGTGGGTATCGACGAATTGGTCCGACGGTTGTTCGCCACAACCGGCGATCGACGATCCGTGCAGAGTGATCACGACGCGGGGTATTTCGGAGCGATCCTCGACAACGCGGCTCTCGTCCCCACGCCGGGCGTGGATGCCTGGATCGCGCCGACGACCTTCGACGACTGGCTCGATGCGCGTGCGTCGATAGGCTGACGCCATGAAGCTCTCGACCGGCGTGGAGTGGTCTCTGCACTGCTGTGTGGTGCTGAGCCAGTCCGAACGCCCGGTGCCGGCAGCCCGGCTCGCTGAGCTGCACGGAGTGTCCAAGACCTACCTCGCGAAGCACCTGCAGGCGTTGGCGCGTGCGGACCTGATCCTCCCCGCCGAGGGGCGCGACGGCGGATATGCCCTGACGCGTGCTCCCGAAACCATCACGGTGCTCGACGTGGTCCAGGCCGTGGACGGCAAGGAGCCGGCATTCCGATGTACCGAGATCCGGCAGCAGGGCATCCTCGCCGCGCCGCCGGAACAATGCGTGTCCGCGTGCGGTATCGCGAAGGTGATGGCCGCCGCCGAGCGGGCCTGGCGGACGTCGCTGGCCGGGGTGACCATTGCGGATCTTGCTGCGACACTTGATATCAACCAATTGAAGAACATCCTGGCGGCATCCTGACCGACGGTCGAGCAGCACGGAGATGTACGGCTCGCCGTCCGGCGGGTTCTTCGCTACCCTGGAGATCGCGACTGGCGAGGCCGGAGTCAACCGGCGTGGAGCGCAACTGTCAGAGGCATCGTCCGCCTGGGTGTCCCGGAGAACTCTTCTGGAGGGCAGCTGCATGAACGACGACACACCCATCGACGACGAGCGCGTCGAGCAAACCCGCGGCAGCGGCGAAACCGCACGTCATCGCGTGGTGATCATCGGTTCGGGATTCGGCGGACTGACCGCCGCGCGACAACTGGCCAAGGCCGACGTCGACGTCACCGTGATCGCCCGGACCACCCACCACCTGTTCCAGCCGCTGCTCTATCAGGTCGCCACCGGACTGATCTCCGAAGGTCAGATCGCACCTGCCCTTCGGGTGGTGCTGCGCAAACAGGGCAACACCACGGTCGTCCTCGGTGAGGTGGAGACCATCGATCTGGAGCGGCGCAGTGTCACGTCCCGGCTGCTGGAGCGCGTCACCGAGACGTCGTTCGACAGTCTGATCGTGGCGGCGGGGGCCGATCAGTCGTACTTCGGCAACGACCGGTTCGCCGAGTATGCACCCGGATTGAAGACCATCGATGATGCCCTCGAGCTGCGTGGGCGAATCCTCGGCGCTTTCGAACAGGCCGAACTATCCGACGACCCGGACGAACGCGCGCGCCTGCTCACGTTCGTGGTGGTGGGCGCCGGCGCGACCGGAGTGGAGATGGCCGGCCAGATCGCCGAGATGGCCACGAAGACGCTGCGGGGTTCGTTCCGCAACATCGATCCGACCGAGTCGCGGGTGATCCTCCTCGACGCCGCGCCTGCGGTGCTGCCGCCCTACGGCGGCAAGCTGAGCCGACGTGCCGCGAAGCGTCTGGCGAAGAACGGGGTGGAGATCCAGCTCGGGGCCATGGTGGTCGACATGGACTACCACGGGCTCGTCGTCAAGGACCAGGATGGCACCACGCGGCGGATCGAGAGTCAGTGCAAGGTGTGGTCCGCCGGTGTCTCGGCCAGCCCGTTGGGTCGTCAGCTGGCCGAGCAGAGCGGGGTCGAACTCGATCGCGCGGGCCGGGTGAAGGTCGGACCTGACCTCACCGTGACCGGGCAGCCGAACGTCTTCGTCGTCGGCGACCTGATGGCGGTCGAGGGTGTACCCGGGATGGCGCAGGGCGCGATCCAAGGGGCGAAGTACGCGACGGCGGCGATCCGGGCGGGACTGCGCGGAGCGGACCCGACGTCGCGTAAGCCGTTCTCCTACTGGGACAAGGGCTCGATGGCCACCATCGCCCGTTTCAGTGCGGTCGCGAAGATCCCCATCCCGGGCACCTCGCGCAGCATCGAGTTCTCGGGCTTCGTCGCCTGGCTGGGATGGCTCTTCCTGCATCTGCTGTACCTGGTGGGCTTCCGCAATCGGTTCACGACACTCGTCGACTGGTTCTTCGCGTTCACCAGCCGCAGCCGGACCCAGCTGGCCATCACCGAACAGCAGGTGTTCGCGCGCAACGCAATCGGAGTGCTCGACAGTCTGGGACGGCCGCGCGAAGGGTCGCAGCCGGAGGACAGGGCACCGCGGTTGGAGGAGCGGCAGAGCGCGTAGGCCTCGGTGCCGGCCGCTTGCGCGGCCCGGCGTGTGTGTGCGAAATCGGCTGTCCCACCCGGTGACGGCGGTACGGTCCAGTGATGAAACAGCTCATCAGGGCCATCGTTGGTGTCGTCGCAGTGACCGTCGTCGCGGGTTTTCTGCCCGCGGAGGCGGCGGCGACGCCGTCGTCGGGTATCTCGGCAGTCACGCTGGCCGAAGGCGACATCCCCGCCGGACTCCTGCCCTTTGTCCCCAAGGGAGTCCACGTCGCGGTCCGCGAGATCACGGTCGCGCCCGGCGGGACAACCGGTTGGCACTATCACGACGGGGATCTCGTCGGACTGATCCGCTCGGGCACCTTCACGCATCCAGGCCCCGATTGTGTCCCCACGATCTACCGTCCGGGCGAGATCATCCGAGAGCCGCACGGACAGGCCAACACCCACGCCGGGCGCAATCTCGGCGCCACTCCGGTGGTCCTCGACGTGCTCTACCTGCTCCCTTTGGGCAAGCCGTTGTCGGAGGACGCGCCGGCGCCCGGGTGTGACAAGGAGTAGTCCGGCCACAGATTCGGTGGCGGCAACGGCCTGATGATCTGGCGCTGATCTCGTAGTGCCCGAGTCTGTCGGTGGGATGGTTTAGTCTTGTCGTAGTTGTTGTGACGCGGGTGTGCTTCTCTTGTTGACGGGCGAATGTTGTTGGTGTCCTGTCGATCTTGTCCTTCGTGGTGTCGTGGCCGCGAGGATCTCACGAAAGTCCAACACCGTGTTCACCTTCTCGGATGCCGTTGCGGATGATGCCGTTGCGGATGATGCCGCTATTTCGTCGCTGGGTGCTGATCAAGTGGCTGACGCGGCTCGGGACCTGGTGCGGTTGAGTCGGCAGGCCGAGGCGCGGGCGGTGCTGTTGGCCTTTCGGATCGGACAGGCCGCCTATGACGAGGTGTTGTTCGCGCTGTCGGCGGAGCGGCAGATGATGGTGCGCAACCAGGCCGACAAGGCCGCCGTCGGGGAGATCTCGCTGCAACTCGGGATGTCACGGATCAAAGCGGGCACCTGGTACAAGCTCGGCGATGCGCTGCAACGTCGCCCCAAGATCCGCCTGGCCTATCTCGCCGGCGAATTGAGCACCCACCGGATGTCGGTGATGGTGCACGCCCTCGAGTCGGCGCCAGAGCCGAGTCCTGTTGTCGCGTCGGATACGGCCCCGGACACCGAGACACCGGTTGACCCCGATGCTTCGATCGGCCACTCCCAGGCGGACGACCTCGACTCCGATCGGTCGGCCGACGAGGAGTCTGGTGATCTGGAAGACCGTGCGCTGGAACTGTCCTCGCATCCGTCGACCGACGCCGTGTTGCGCGATGAACTCGAAGCACTCGTCATCAGCCTCGACCCGGTGGCCGCGGCCGAGACCCGCGAAGGGTTTGCCGAGACGTGGCAAAACCTCACCATCACCAATGACAGCTCCGGACACGCGAACATCGACGCCTGCGTACCGGCCGAACACGGCGTGGCCCTGCGGGAACAGATCGCGGCCTTGATCGCTGCCAGAGTGTGTCGAAACGACCTGCGCACCATAGGCCAACAACGCGTGGCAGCATTCGTCGAACTGGCCCGACTGGGCGGCCGGCTCGTCTGCACCTGCGGCGGAGATGGCTGCCGCGTCACCAACGCCGATTCGCAGGCGGAGGCCGACTCCGGTACCGCCCGGCATCGTTTTGATCGCAGTGACGAATCGGACGGGCGGGACGATTCGGATGGCCCGGGCGAATCGTTCGAAGCGGCACGGCCGTCTGATCTCGTGCTGCCCGAACTGACCGTCGTCCTCGATCCCCTCGGCATCGAAGTCCCCCGGCTACGGGGTTACGGTGCGATCGACCCGGCATTGGCGACGGATCTGAGCGGCCGTGCCCGAGTCGTACGGCTGCCGGAAACCGCCCGACATCGGCCGGCAGGCCTGCTGGTCCGTGACCGCGGCCCCGCACCACCGGTCGATCGGACCGGGCACGGCGGCTTCGACCTGCCGCCGCCGGGAGCGCTCACCTACACGCCGTCAACGCGGGTTCGCGGCGAGATCCTGCTCTCGGATCACCACTGCCGATACCCGTATTGCGGCATGCCTGCCGATCAGTGCGAGATCGATCACCTGGTGCCGTTCGACCATCGTGAGCCGCACCTCGGTGGCTGGACGGTGCCCGAAAACCTCGCGCCCATGTGCCGACCCGACCACCAGCGTAAACACCAAGGCTTCTGGCTCCCCACCATGCACACGGACCGCACCATCACCTGGCGCAACCCCAGCACCGGACAGGAGATCGTCACGTATCCGCGCTGACCGGCGGGGTCTGACGCGATGACCTCCATCGATAGCCATCATCGATCAATGGGGCGAAACTGAGTCTTTCTCGCGGAACAATCTTCGACCTACGCTCGAACATCGGCCACCCAGCGCCGTGTTCGAGCAACCGGCGGGACGAGGAGATCTCACGTCATGTCCGCGCCCGAGTCCGTTGCGGAGACAACCGAGGAAGAGGAGCCCTCGACCCATGGGGTCGTGGAGCGCCCGAGCGGTCGGCTCCTCCGACCTCGCGAGGTACTACGTGATCTCGGTGGCACATATGTCGTCAACGGTGTCGTCGGGCTGATCTTCTCGGCCTCCGGACCGGTTGCGGTCATCTTGGCGGCGGGATCTGCGGGGAAGCTCGACGCCGCGGTCCTGTCGTCGTGGATCTTCGGTGTGTTCGTCCTCAACGGCATCCTGACCCTGATCGCCAGCTGGGTGTATCGCATGCCGCTGGCGTTTGCCTGGACGATCCCGGGCACCGTACTGGTCGGTGCGTCCCTGAAACACCTGTCATGGGCCGAGGTGCTCGGAGCGTTTCTGGTCACCGGGGTGCTCATCTTCGTGATCGGACTGACCGGGCGGGTGCGAAAAGTCATGTCGGCCTTGCCGACACCGATCGTGATGGCGATGGTGGCGGGAGTCTTCCTCCAGTTCGGCATCGACGTGGTGCGTTCTGTCGGTGCCGATCCCGTTGTGGCGCTTCCGATCGTGATCGCGTTCTTCGTTCTGCAGTGTCACGGCACCCTGTCCCGGTGGATGCCGCCGATCATCGGCGCGTGTCTGGCCGGCGCGGTGGCCGTGGCGGTGAGTGGCAAGTTCCACCTCGGCCACGAGACGGCCTCGTGGCTGGCCACCCCGCTGGTGCAGGCGCCCGATTTCAGCGTCCGCGCCATGCTGGAATTGGTTGTTCCGCTGGTGGTCACCGTGATCGTCGTCCAGAACGGTCAGGGTGTTGCCGTTCTGAAGTCGGCCGGCCACCAGGCGCCGGTCAATGTCGTCACGGTCGTGTGCGGGGTGTGGTCGATGCTGGCGTCGGCAGTGGGAGCGATCTCGAGCTGCCTCGCCGGACCGACCAACGCTCTGCTCGTCGCCGGTGGCGAACGGCAGCGTCAGTACACCGCCGCACTCACGTTCGGTGTGCTCGCAATCGCGGTCGGGCTGTTCGCTCCGCTTTTCGTCGAGGTGATGGACGCGATGCCCGCGGCCTTCATCGCCACGGTCGGCGGGCTGGCGCTGCTGGGTGCTCTCCAGAACGCCTTCCGATCGGCGTTCAGCTCGCGGTTCACGATGGGTGCGCTCGTGACGTTCCTCGTCTCGATCTCGGACCTGAGCTTCTTGAACATCGGTTCGGCATTCTGGGGATTGATCGCCGGGCTGGTGGTGTCCCGGCTGATCGAGCGGGAGGACTTCCGGGCCGCGGCATCGTGAGGTGTGCACGGCGCCACGAGGACTAGCGTGGGGCGAGTCGCGAATTGCGGCGACGGTGCGAACACAGACGGTGCGAACACAGACGGTGCGAACACAGACGGTGCGAACACAGACGGTGCGAACAAGGGAGTTTCGACGATGACCGAACGGTTCGAGGTGCCCAGGGTGATCGAGGCCGACAAGGCGGAGATCTTCGCGCTGCTCTGTTCCCCCGAGGGGCACGTCACGATCGACAGCTCGGGGATGCTGCAGAGCGCCGACGGCGAGTCCGTGGGAGCGGTGGGCGACGAGTTCCTGGTCCACATGGATCGTGAGTCGCTGAATGATCGCCCCATGGGCAAGTACGACGTCCGTGTGATCATCACCGGCTTCGAGCAGGATCAGTGGATCGAATGGTCGATCGCCGGGATGGTCCGGCCCCCGCTGGATCATCGCTACGGGTATCGACTCGAATCCGTGGACGGCGGCACACGGGTGACGTCGTATTACGCCTGGAGCCGGGTTCGTGACGAGGCTCGTGGCGTCTTCCCGATCATCCCGGAGACGGCGATCCGGGCAACGCTCGGAATTCTCGCGCGGACCGTCGAAACGGCTTGACCAGCGAATACTATTGCGGCTCAAACCTTCTGAATCCGACATTTCACCCCGCATCCGGCTCGCCGCGTGGCGTCCGTAGACTCCGGAACATGTCGAGACTCCAGACTTCGCTGCGGCTGATCCCTTCCGCGATCTCTCCCTCTCGGTCGGCCGGGCGCACGTTCACCACGCGGCGGGCCCTTGCGGCGTCGGTGATTCTCGCCGTTTCTGCCGTCGGGGGCGTTCTCGGTGTCGCGCGTCCGGCAGCGCCGGCCAATGCGGACATGGTCCTCGGCGGGCATTCTGTAGGAGGCAAGATCGGGGACGCCTACGTCTTCAGCGGTGGCATCCTCAAGTGGGGTATGCCGACCGGGCCCGAACATGCCGCGGCCAAGGGCGGACGTTTCCAGAACTTCAAGCGCGACGCCTCGTTCTACTGGCATCCGTCGGCCGGTGACGGCAAGGCGCATGAGGTGGGTGGTGCCATCCGTCAGCGGTGGCAGCGGTCGGGAGCGGAACGCGGTGCCATGGGGTACCCGACGAGCAGTGAACTCAAGGTGGGCAGCGGTCGCCTGAACAATTTCCAGGGCGGTGTCATCTGCTTCAGCGATTCTGGCGGTGTGCAGGTCGTGCGCGGCGGAATCCTGAAGAAGTGGCAGGCACAGAAGGGTGCCGCCGGGTACTACGGCGTGCCACTCGGCGGCGAGTACAAGGTCGGCGGACGCTACGCCCAGGACTTTCTGAACGGCACGATCTTCTGGCCGTGATGGAGGGTCGGATCGGTTCGCCGGGCTTTTGAGGCGTGCCGGCCGGGTTTCGATACGCGTCGGACTCGCTCCGCTCGCGCGACGCTACTCAACCAGCGGTGAGCGGGGCCGGACTCGCTCCGCTCGCGCGACGCTACTCAACCAGCGGTGGATGGGGCCGGACTCGCTCCGCTCGTGCTACTCAACCAGCGGTGGTCGCGCGACTCGTCTGACTGCTGCGGCCGAGAAGCCCGAGGGCGCGGTGCCAGGCATCGCCGTCCTCGACGTCGCGGATCGGCCCGAAAACTGCGTCGTCCCCACGGTCTGCCGGGATTCGTTCTGCTTGGGCGAGAACGAGATCCACGATATCAGGGGATGGACGGTAAGCATCCCCGACGGCGTCCCACACGTGCACTGCCAGGTCGAGCGTGTGTATCGCCAGGACGGCATCGAAGGAAATCGCCTCCTGCCTGATCTCGACCAGGCGTACTCGGGCGGCGGGTTCGCCGTCGATGGCTGTGGCCACAGCGGTCCTCGACTCGTCCCAGAGCGTGTGAGACCTGGGCCGATAGGTGGACCGGTCGGCATCGCCGTCGGCGATCGCGGCGGCGAACCCGAAGTTCTGCCCGACCATGTGGCAGACCAGATCTTCGATCGTCCAGCCCACGCAGCGGCTTGCGTTGGGCATCATGGCTGATGTGAGTGCGTCGATCATGTCGTCGGCGTCGGTGAGTGCGCGACGATGGAGTTCGGTGAGTGTGGCCATGGGGTAATCATCTACCACGGTAGATGAATTTGGAAGGGGCAATGCGTGACGGGTGACGATCGTGGGATGGATCTCGGCGCCGCGGCCGGGGCACTCGCCCGGGCGATGGTGGCCGCGGAGACGCCGATACTGGACCAGGCGGGCCTGTCGATGTGGGAGTACGTGGTGCTCGATGCGCTCGCCGACGCCACCGCGATCTCGCAGGCGGACTTGTCGCAGCGGACGCGCCGAGACCCGACCCGGCTCGGTCACCTTCTCGACGCATTGTCCGACCGCGGGCTGGTCGAGCGGGCTCGATCGACCGACCGCCGCCGCGTGACCGTCTCGACGACCCCTGCCGGGCAGCAGTTGCTCGCGGAGGTGAAGCGGCAGATCCGCGCGATGGAGGAGTCGTTTCTGCGGTCGGCCGTCGGCGACGGCGGTGGGGCGACGGCCCGGGCTCTGCTGAGCAGTCTGGGTCAGGCGGCGCGGGGGTTGTCCATCGACTGAGGACGACCGGATCGGCCGACGCTCCTGGGTATTTGGCCGACACCCGGCCTGGTGCGAACGGTGCGGAGTACAAACAGGTGATGACCGACAACGCCGTCATCGAGATCAGCCGCGACCACAACCCGTTCGGCCAGGACGGGGTGGTGCGGGACGCCACCGGGATCTTGCGATACGCTGCCGTCCCGGCAACGCTCATCGACATCCTCCGCGACCGGGCCGCCGCGCAGCCCGATGTCGAGGCCGTGGTCGAACTCGGTGGTCGCCGACTCACCTACGCAGAGCTGTGGGACGCGGCCGCGCGCGTCGCGGGTGGGCTGCAGGCCCAGGGCGTGGCAAACGGGGATCGTGTCGCGGTCCGCTACGCGGCGGGCGTGGACTGGGTACTCGCCTTCTGGGGCACCGTGCTGTCAGGTGGAATCGCCGTCGCGGTGAACACCCGATCGGCCGAGCCCGAGGTGGCGTTCGTCCTCGAGAACGCCGGAGTCACCCTGGACCTGGCTCCGGGCACTCCGCTTCCGGATGGCGAACCGTACGTCATCGATGCAGCGACGGCCGGCGACGTCGCGGCGCTGTTCTACACGTCGGGCACCACCGGCCGCCCCAAGGGCGTGCCCACCACACACGAAGCCTTTATTGCCAACGCCGAGAACATGATTCGCTGTTCCGGTCTCTCCCGCGAGGCGGGCGCGGACTATCGGACCCTGATCTCGGTCCCGCTGTTCCACGTGACCGGCTGCAACTCGCAGCTCCTGGTGGCCACCTACGTCGGCGGTACGGCGGTGATCATGCCGCAGCTCGACGTCGCCGCCCTGGTGGATGTGCTCGTCGCCGAGAAGATCGGTTACATGGTCACCGTGCCGGCGGTGTACGCGCTCCTGCTCCGCCACCCGGCCTTCGCGGACGCAAAGGTTTCCGGTGTCCGCGTGGTCGGTTACGGCGGTGCGCCGATCGCGCCGTCGACGGTGCAGGAGATCCAGGCGGGGTTCAGCGAGGCCACCGTCATGAATGGCTACGGAATGACCGAAACAGCTTCCCTGGTCACGGTTTTGCCTGACCAGGATGCCGTCGAGCATGCCGACTCGGTCGGCTACGCGGTGCCGTCGGTGGACATCGGCATCGTGCCGATTTCCGACGACCCGACGATCGGCGAACTCGTCGTGCGGGGAGCGAACGTCGCGACCGGCTACTGGGAGCGCCCCGACGCCGACGCCGAGACGATCGTCGACGGCTGGCTGCACACCGGAGACGTGGTCCGCGTGGACGACGCCGGACGCGTGCACATCGTCGACCGGATCAAGGACATCATCAATCGCGGTGGTGAGAACGTGTCGAGTATCGAGGTCGAGGCCGTGCTCCTCTCGGCGCCCGGTGTGGTCGATGCCGCGGTGGTCCCGGTGCCCGACGACGTGATGGGCGAGAAGGTCGGCGCCATACTGGTTTCCGAGTCGGGTGAACTCGACCTGGAGGCCATTATGGCGCACTGCCGAGAGAACCTTGCCGACTTCAAGATCCCGCAGTTCGCGGTGGTGTCCGGAGAAACGTTGCCGCGCAATGCCGGTGGAAAACTCTTGAAGAAGAAGATTCGCGAGCAGGTGCAGTGGGGCGACCCGCTGCGGTAGGGATCGCACCGGTTCGCGCGGTATGCCGGCCTCAGGTGATAGACACAGTGGATGCCGACATACTTCACCAGCACCGATGGCGAGACCCTGACCCCCACGAAGTGGGCCGGCAGCCCGTGGTCGGAGAAACAGATCAGCGGGCCGGTGGTGTGTGGCGCGTTCGCGCGGGCGTTGGAACGACATGTGCCACCCGACTTCATCCCCATCCGGCTGACGGTGGACATGTTCAGCCCGGTCCTCAAGCAACCGTTCACCGTGGACACCGAGGTCATGCGGAAGGGTTCCCGCATCGTGGTGGTGGACGCGGAGATCGTGCAGGACGGTAAGCCGCGGGCGCGGGCCGCGGCGGTGATCGCCGCCGCAGCCGACGATCCGCGGGGCGAGACCTGGCATGCCCCGGTCGACGAATTGCTGACTCCGCCCGACCGCACCGCCCGCGACGGCGGGGACGTCCCACTGTTCCGTAGTGGCGAACAGGACTGGTCCACCGACTACCTCAGCAACCAGAATGCGCTGCGCAAGAGTGTCTGGCAGGACCAGGGACGGCTGATCGAGGGGGAGGAGTCGTCGGGA
This sequence comes from Gordonia sp. DT218, assembly GCF_049847105.1. Classification (NCBI taxonomy): domain Bacteria; kingdom Bacillati; phylum Actinomycetota; class Actinomycetes; order Mycobacteriales; family Gordoniaceae; genus Gordonia; species Gordonia sp. DT218. The sequence continues at coordinate 337,172 of NZ_JBNCNS010000003.1, forward strand.
TTCGTGCGGGCCGCCATGGTCGCCGAGAACACCAGCATGGTGTGCAACTGGGGCTCCGAGGGCGTCGGGTTCATCAACTCCGATCTCACCGTCGCGCTGTCCCGTATGCCGCACAGCGCCGACTTCGGTCTGCTGGCCATCGACCAGTTGATGGGCCAGGGAGTCGCGGTCGGAAGTGCGTACCTGTTCGATCGCGACGGCGCCTTCGGCATCGCGACGGTGTCCGCGCTGTCGAATGTTCGCCGGCAGCTCGATCTGGCGAGTCTGGCCGAAGAGCACGGGTGGGACAACAGAGGCGATGACGAGGGTGACCCGACGCCACCGTGAGGTGTCGGTCCCGTCAGGTCGTGGACGACCGACGGGTTCGACAGACAGTCGCAGACCGAAATCGCAGGCGCGCCGTCCGGGGCGTGATGGGAGGCGGCGGTGCATCCCTGCGGCCGATGCATGCGGCCAACTGCTCGGCGGCCTGCGGGATAACGCCGACGAGGTGGGTGCCTGGGCGTATGCGGCCCGAGCCGCCGATTCAGCCTCTGGACAGCGGGCGGTCCATATCATAGTGTGGCGTTACGCGTCCGTAGGTTACCGGCTGGTAAGGGCGCGCTGGGGGTGGTGCGCATCGTGGTGGGGCGGCGCGTTTGTCGATGTGTAGATCGAAATAACTTCTCCGGCGGGTTGTCTCACACGACTGTTGAGGTGGACCTCGGTGGCCATTGCCGACCGCACTGGCGTAGGGGATTTCGGCGATACCGAACTAGGGGGGCTGGTGGCGAGCACAACTGCTGACAAGCTTGCGGATCTGTACAAGAAACTGGAAGACGCGCGTGAACCGGCAGGCGACGCCGGCATCGCGAAGCGCCGGGCGAAGGGGATTCCGAGTCCGCGAGAACGGATCGCGATGCTGGTGGATTCCGGAAGCTTTGTCGAGATCGGGGCGCTCGTCAAGCAACCCGGGGCCCTGGACGCCCTGTATGGCGACGGCGTGGTCACCGGCCACGCCACGGTCGATGGCCGTCCGGTGGTGGTGATCGCGCATGACCAAACTGTTTTCGGCGGTTCGGTTGGCGAGATGTTCGGGCGGAAGGTCGCGAAGGCCATGGAGTCGGCAGCGGCGATCGGGTGCCCGTTCGTCGCCATCAACGACTCGGGCGGCGCACGCATCCAGGACGCTGTGACGTCATTGGCCTGGTACGCGTGGGTGAGTCGAAAGCAGCACAACCTATCGGGCCTCGTGCCACAGATCTCGGTGATGCTGGGCAAATGTGCTGCCGGAGCTGTGTATTCGCCGATCAACACCGACGTGCTGATAGCGACCAAGTCGTCGCACATGTTTGTCACCGGTCCGGACGTGATCCGGGAGACGACGGGCGAAGAAGTCACTCTCGACGAGCTCGGCGGCGCCTTCAATCAGGCGCAGAACGGCAACATTCATCATGTTGCCGAGACCGAGCAGGCCGCGTTCGACTGGGCGCGAGCGTATCTGAGATTCATGCCGTCGAGTTGCTTCGAGCGGGCACCGCTGGTCAACCCCGGCTTGGAACCCGAGATCACCGATTCTGACCGGGAACTGGACAGTATGGTTCCCGACGAGCACCACGTCGGGTACGACATGTTCGACATCTTGCTGCGACTGTTCGACGACGGGGACCTGCACGAGATCAGCGAAGGCGTGGCCAACAACATGATCACGGCATTCGCTCGCGTGGATGGCCGCAGTGTGGGTGTGGTCGCGAATCAGCCGATGGTGGCGGCCGGTGCCATCGATGCACGCGCGTCGGACAAGGCCGCCCATTTCATCCGTCTGTGCAACGCGTTCGGACTGCCGTTGATCTTCGTGGTCGATACGCCCGGGGTGCTGCCGGGCGTCGAAGAGGAGCGGATCGGGGTCATCAAGCGTGGCGGCCGTTTCTTCTACGCTGTCGTGGAAGCGACTGTGCCGATTGCGACAATCGTCGTGCGCAAGGCATTTGGTGGCGGTTATGCGGTGATGGGGTCCAAGCAACTCGGCGCGGACATCAACCTTGCCTGGCCGACCGCCCGTATCGCCGTGATGGGTGGCGAAGCCGCCGTCGGCCTGACCCAACGCCGTCAACTCGCCGCGGTTCCCGAGGAGGATCGAGCTGCCGTTCGGCAGCAGATGGTCGACCTCTATGACACGACCGTCGCGACCCCCTGGGTGGCTGCCGAGCGAGGCTACATCGATGCGGTGATCGAGCCGTCGCAGACCAGGCTCGAATTGAGGAAAGCGCTGGCGATGCTCGCCGACAAAGACGGCCCCCGGGACACCCGCAAGCATCTCCTCATGCCGCTCTAGGTCATTGAGCCGTGGGTAGAGACTCGGCCTCGGTTCCGCGTGAGCAGATGACCGTTCGACCAGGCGGCGGGTGAAGCCCAGCGGGCGGCGGTGAGGATGACCGATGACTTCGGCTGTGCTGTGCGGTCAGTCTGACTGGAACGCCGGTTCCGCCGACGGGAGACCCGAGGTGAATTACAGAGGAGTGAGCCGTTTATGGACCGAGAGAACGTGACCGCCACCGTGACTGTCGACGCGCCCGCCGCGACCGTGTTCGCGGTGCTGGCCGATCCGAACACCCACGCCGCGATCGACGGCACCGGCTGGGTGCGCGAAGCCGTCGATCCGGCGCCGCTGACCGTGGTGGGGCAGACATTTCGGGTCGACATGTACCACCCGAACCCGGACTATGCGGATGGGAACTATCAGATGACCAACCAGGTCGAGGTGCTGGACCCGCCACGCGCCATCGGTTGGCAACCGGGCCAGGAGAAGGACGGCGGTCTGGAGTTCGGCGGCTGGACCTGGCGGTACGACCTGTTGGCGAACAGCTCGTCGCAGACCGACGTCACCCTCACCTACGACTGGTCGGCAGTGCCGGAGTCCATTCGTGAGTACATCCAATTCCCGCCCTTCGGTCCCGAGCACCTCACCAATTCGTTGCAGCATCTCGCGGAGATCGCGGTGGCGAGATCCGGGGCGTGACGAGCGGTTTTCGCCCGTACGCCGCTGGTTACCTCATCTTTTCTCCTGAGTGGGTCGAATGGAACGGGCTGCTCACCCATCCTGCGACGACGGCGAGACCGGTGGGTCGATGTACTGCGAGGAAGCCGAACGGACGGTCGAAGGTGACCTGAACGGCCTTGACGCGGTACCGCTCCGGGAGTGGTGCGCCGCTGGCTATCAGACCGAAGTCGGTGACCGCGGCTGCTTCGAAGCCTTCGGCAAAGAACCGAGCCAACACGTTCTGTACACCCTGCGAGACGTACGGCGGGACCGGGTTCAGCAACGGCAGGTGCGAGGTGTCGGGGTCGGTCAACGTCCGCAACCCGAAAAGGCCCCGTTGGGCAAGTAGGTCGTGGTGGGTGGTGATCTCGAAAGACGGTAACTTCACGCTTAGCTGCGTGTGAACCTGGGCCTCACCCATGCTGCCGAGACCATCTTCCCGACGTCGGTCCGCGAGGCGCATGACGCGACCATTGCCGACATCAAACGGTTCGCGGACAGTCTGTGAAGCCCTCGGCACATCTGTCGGCCACGGCATTGTCATAGGACGAACCGACGGGTGATCAGACGAACCGGCGGTCCCGACCGTCGATTCGTCTACCGCCTGTGCCGCCAGTCCGAGCGGAAAATCGACGATGTGTCGACCAGAGTTGAGCGGAATACACTCAACTCTGCTGGCGTTCTCTCTCCCGTATGGCTCATACTTGAGCCTATTGGACTAAAGAGAGAAAGGTACGCGAGTGGACAGCTTCAACCCGACCACCAAGACACAGGCTGCGCTGAGCACTGCCCTGCAGGCGGCGGCCGCTGCCGGTAATTCCGACGTACGTCCCGCACACATCCTGGTGGCCCTGCTCGATCAGTCCGACGGCATCGCCACACCTCTGCTCAAAGCGGTCGGCGTGGATCCGTCGACCGTTCGTGCGCAGGCCCAGGGGCTGGTGGATCGGGCGCCGACGGTGGCCAGTGCGAGCGCGCAGCCGCAACTCTCCCGCGAGTCGATCGCGGCCATCACTGCAGCTCAGCAGCTCGCCGGTGAGCTCAGCGACGAATACGTCTCGACTGAGCACATCCTCGTCGGCCTGGCCACCGGCGACTCCGACACCGCCAAGTTGCTGGCCAACGCGGGCGCGACGCCGCAGGCCTTGCAGGAGGCGTTCGTCGCCGTGCGCGGCAATGCTCGTGTCACCACGCCCGACCCCGAGCAGACCTATCAGGCGCTGGAGAAGTACTCCACCGACCTGACGGCGGCTGCGCGTGAGGGCAAACTCGACCCGGTCATCGGTCGTGACACCGAGATCCGCCGTGTGGTGCAGGTGCTCTCGCGCCGCACCAAGAACAACCCGGTGCTGATCGGTGAGCCCGGCGTCGGCAAGACGGCGATCGTCGAGGGCCTGGCCCAGCGGATCATCGCGGGCGACGTCCCGGAATCGCTACGGAACAAGACGGTCGTCTCCCTCGACATGGGCTCGATGGTGGCCGGCGCCAAGTATCGCGGCGAGTTCGAGGAGCGGCTCAAGGCCGTCCTCGAGGAGATCAAGGGATCGGCCGGTCAGGTCATCACCTTCATCGACGAGTTGCACACCATCGTGGGCGCAGGCGCGACCGGCGACTCCGCGATGGACGCCGGCAACATGATCAAGCCGATGCTCGCCCGCGGTGAGCTGCGGATGGTCGGCGCCACCACGCTGGAGGAGTACCGCCAGTACATCGAGAAGGACGCCGCTCTGGAGCGGCGATTCCAGCAGGTGTACGTGGGGGAGCCGACGGTCGAGGACACCATCGGCATCCTGCGTGGACTCAAGGACCGCTACGAGGTGCACCACGGCGTGCGCATCACCGATTCCGCGCTGGTGGGGGCCGCCACGCTCTCCGACCGCTACATCACCTCGCGGTTCCTGCCCGACAAGGCCATCGACCTCGTCGACGAGGCCGCGTCGCGACTGCGCATGGAGATCGACTCCCGTCCCGTCGAGATCGACGAGGTCGAGCGCATCGTCCGCCGCCTCGAGGTCGAAGAGGTCGCCCTGGAGAAGGAGACCGACGCGGCGTCGAAGGAACGTCTGGAGAAACTGCGCGGCGAACTGGCCGACCAGAAGGAGAAGCTCAACGAGCTCTCGGCACGCTGGCAGTCGGAGAAGACCGCCATCGACGCCGTCCGGGACACCAAGGAGGAACTCGAAAGGCTTCGCGGCGAGGCGGATCGGGCCGAGCGCGACAGCGATCTGGGCCGGGCCGCAGAACTGCGGTACGGCAAGATTCCGAGCCTCGAGAAGGAACTCGCGGCGGCGCTGGAGAAGACCGGCACCGACCCCGGCCAGGACGTGATGCTGCAGGAGGAGGTCGGGCCCGACGACGTCGCGCAGGTCGTGTCGGCGTGGACCGGCATCCCCGCCGGCCGCATGCTGGAGGGCGAGACCGCGAAGCTGTTGCGGATGGAAGACGAACTCGGACAACGGGTCATCGGACAGCAGGCGCCCGTGCAGGCAGTCTCCGACGCGGTGCGTCGTGCCAGGGCGGGTGTCGCCGATCCGAACCGTCCGTTGGGGTCTTTCCTGTTCCTCGGGCCGACGGGTGTCGGCAAGACCGAGCTCGCGAAGGCGTTGGCGGAGTTCCTGTTCGACGATGAGCGTGCGATGGTCCGGATCGACATGAGTGAGTACGGCGAGAAGCACAGCGTCGCGCGGCTCGTCGGCGCACCTCCCGGCTACGTCGGCTACGAGTCCGGCGGTCAGCTCACCGAGGCGGTGCGGCGACGTCCGTACACGGTGGTGCTGTTCGACGAGGTCGAGAAGGCCCACCCGGACGTCTTCGACGTGCTGCTGCAGGTCCTCGACGAAGGTCGCCTGACCGACGGGCAGGGCCGAACGGTCGACTTCCGCAACACCATCCTCATCCTCACCTCGAACCTCGGTTCGGGTGGCGACAAGGACCAGGTGATGGCGGCGGTCCGCGCAGCCTTCAAGCCGGAGTTCATCAATCGGCTCGACGACGTGGTGATCTTCGACGCGCTGAGCCCGGAAGAGCTCGTGTCCATCGTGGACATCCAGTTGGCGCAGCTCGGTAAGCGGCTGGCACAGCGCCGCCTGGAACTGCAGGTGACGCCGAAGGCCAAGGAGTGGCTGGCCGAGCGTGGCTTCGACCCGCTCTACGGTGCCCGTCCGTTGCGGCGGCTGGTGCAAAAGTCGATCGGCGATCGGCTGGCGAAGGCGTTGCTGGCGGGCGACGTCACCGATGGTGACATCGTGCCGGTGGACGTCGGTGCCGACGGAGAATCGTTGGTGCTCGGCTGATCTGGTGACCGAGATCGTCCCCGAGAGGGCGGCCCGAGGGGTATTCCCCTCGGTGCCACCCCTCGGGGACGATTGCTGTCGTCACACGCCGGTCACCCCGTCGATGCGTTCGCGGATCAGGTCGGCGTGGCCGCAATGTCGCGCGTACTCGGCGATCATGTGTGTGTAGATCCAGCGCAGACTCACATCACCACCACCAAATGAACTGGTGTCGGACAATTCTCGGGTCGCGCAATTCTCCCGCGCCCGGGTGATCTCATTCTGCCTGATCTCTTCGGCGCGGCGGTACGACGACTCCTCGGCGAGCTCGAATCCGCCATCATGGCCGACGGGTCGAGAGCTGCTGTCATAAATCGGGCCGATCTGCTCCCCGAGCAGTACGCGGCGGAACCAGTTCCGTTCCACCTCCGCCAGGTGCTGGACCAGACCCAGGAGCGTCAAGGTCGACGGCTCGGTCGACGCGGTGCGGAGTTGCTCGTCGTCGAGACCGCCGCACTTCTGTGCGAGCGTCGCGCGGTAGAAGTCCAGCCAACCCTCCAGCGTGGTTCGTTCGTCGTCGTTCATCGGCGGCACCGGGCGTTTGGTCGTCATGGTCGCCGATGGTGGCATCTCGCCATGACATCGAGCGAGTCACACCGAGAACCCCTGCACCGACATGGTGCAGGGGTTCTCGGCCGCCGTCAGTGGCGTGTGCCCGCGATCAGGCCGCGACGACCGCCGCATTCTGCGTTTCGTCGCCCAACTCGTGTCGTCCCATCCGGATCATGCCGGTGACGACCAGGAACGCGAGGAACATGAACCCGGCGCCGCAATAGAAGGCCACGTCGTAGCTGTGGATACTCGCGGACATGAAGCCCGCCGGGTTCACCGGAACAGGCTGTCGGGTGGTCGGATCGAGCGCCATGGCACTGCGGCTGTCGTTGGACAACACCTGCGCCACAATCGTGCTCAGGAGTGCAACGCCGACCGAGCCGCCGACCTGCTGGGAGGTGTTGACCAGCGCGCTGGCCACACCGGCGTCCTTTTCGTCGATACGGTGCAAGGCCACCGACTGCATGGAGACGAACACCAGGCCCATCCCGAGGGCGATCAGGAGCTCGCTGGGCAGGATGTGCGTCAGCCACGTCGAGTCCGAATCCAGTTGCGCCAGGTAGAGGTAGCCGAGGGTGCCGGACAGAGTGCCGGCCATCATCAGCGGCCGCGGCCCGAACCGGGGGAGCAGCGAGCTGGCCGCTGCGGCCGCGACGATGATCCCCGCCGGGAACGGCAGGAACAGGACACCCGCCTGCAGAGGGGTGTGGCCCAGCGTGTTCTGGAAGTAGTAGCTCAAGAACAAGAACATCGCGAACATGGCGGTCGGGACGATGAACGCCACCAGATAGGCCCCACCGCGGTTCAGGTCACCCGGGATACGCAGCGGGAGCAGAGGGCTGGCGCTTCTCAGCTCGATCATCACGAATGCGACCAACAGCGCTGCGGCGGCCGCGAACAACAGGATGGTCGATGGTGCGCCCCAGCCGGATTCAGCTGCTCTGGTGAATCCGTAGACGAGGCTGACGAGCCCCAGGGTGACGGTCACCGCACCCGGGAGATCGTAGTGGCCCGTCCGTTTGGACGGCACGTCCCGGATCACCAGGACCAGTCCGCCGATCGCGGCGACGATCGCGATCGGGGTGTTGATCAACAGGGTCCAGCGCCAGGAGAAGAACTCGGTGAGAGCGCCGCCGGCGATCAGGCCGATCGCGGCGCCGCCACCGGACACGGCACCGTAGACCGCAAAGGCGCGGGCCCGCTCGCGATGTTCGGTGAAGGTGACGGTGATCAGCGACAGCGCCGCGGGCGCGAGCATGGCCGCGAACACGCCTTGGAGCGCGCGTCCGGCGAAGAATGACATGCCGTCCCAGGCGAATCCGGCCATCGCCGACGACGCGGCGAAACCGGCGAGCCCGATCAGGAACATCCGCCGACGCCCCAGGTAGTCGGCCATCCGGCCGCCCAGCAGCAGGAGTCCGCCGAACATCAGCGTGTACGCGGTGAGCGCCCACTGGCGATTGGCATCGGAGATGTCCAGGTCGGATTGGGCAAAGGGTAGGGCGATCGTGATGATGCTGGCGTCGAGCACCACGATCAGTTGGGCCAGGGCGATGATGCCCAGCGCCCACCAGCGACGTGAGTGTGCCGGAGGCGGGGATGTGGGTGCGGAGTCAGGGAGATCTCGCGATAGAGCAGTGTCCGATGTGGTCAAGAGGTCCTCGATCCGGAGGGGTGAAGTATCGGTGCCTGGCAATAGTGGCAGAGTCAGACAGAAGTCGTCAAGAGACAAAATACTGAATCAGTCAATTGGCGCAGACTGCAGAAATATCTGGCCGGAAGAGTTACAATCTGGTCGTGACCCTTGCTGAATCCCGAACAGGCCAGCTCAAGGCCGGTCTTCGCGAACGCAAGAAGCTGCAGACGCGCGACCGGCTGATAGCCGCAGCTCTGGATCTGTGCGATACGCAGGGTTTCGAGTCGACTACTGTCGAGCAGATCTCAGACGCGGCCGACATCTCGCCGCGTACGTTCAACCGGTATTTCGCCACCAAAGAGGACGTCATCCTGGCGCCGGCCGAGGACATGATCGCCGCGATGGCCGCATCCCTCGACGCGCAGCCGCGGACCGGAAACCCCTTCGAGTCGCTGGTCAACGCGCAGGTTCAGATCTTCTGCGGCGAGTGTCCGACTGGTTCTGTCGATCTGACCCGATTCGAGACCATGAACCGGATCATCCAGAGCGCGCCGTCGGTGAGCGGCCGCAACACCGAACTTGCCGAGAAGAAGTTCCGGAACATCACCGATAAGGTCGCCGAACGGATGGAACTGCCCGCCGAGGACGGCCGGGTGCGGGTGGTGGTCGCGGTGTACATGTCGCTCATGCACCTCTCGATGGATGCCTGGCGATGTGGGCAGGCGGACGGTCTCGCCGATTCGGCAGTCGCTGCGGAGACCCTGGCGGCGACCTACGAGACATTCCGCGAAGTCGTCAAGAACGTCTGAGCGCGTGCCCGCCTGCGCGAGTAGGCGAGATCAGGACGATTCGGCCGCGGCTCGGTAGAGCCACGAGATCACCAGCGCACCGGGATCGACCACGCCACGCGCGTTCTCACCGACGTAACTCGCTCGCCCCTTGGAAGCGGTGGTGTCCCTGGTGGATTCGGCGCCCTCCTGGGCCTTGTCGGCGACGGCGGACAGCGACTCCTCGTCCGACAGCGCCCTGGCGGCAGGGCTGAGGGCGTCAACCACCGTGTTGTCACCGACGTCGGCGCCGCCGAGATCCTTGATCTCGGCAAGCGCCGTTGCCGTCCCCTCGCGTAGAGCGCTCGCGATGTGGTCCGCTGTTCCGAAAGCCTGTGCCAGTTCACGGAACAACACGCCGAACACGGCGCCGGACGTGCCGCCCGCGCGCACGAGGTACGACGTGCTGATGGCGGTGAGGATCTCGGCATCGGTCCCCCGCAGTGGCAGATCGAAGTGCCCGAGCGCGGCCTTCATGTTGGTGCCGAAGTCGCCGTCGCCTGCCTGCTGATCGAGGGCCGTCAGATCGTCGATCGAGTCCAGCACACGCCCGACGAAATCGGAGAGCCACCCGGATTCCGTGCCGTCGTCGGCGGAGTCGTCTGGTTCGGCGAACGTGATGTCGGAGACCGTGGGACGACCGCGCGCAATGGTCGATGGCCATGCAGGAGCGTCGGTCTCGTCGTCGAACAGCGACAGGACCTCGTCGTCGAGCCGGACGAGCGTGATCGAGAAGCCGGTCATGTCCAGGGCGGTGACGAACGTTCCGACCATCGATCGCTCGACGGCGATGCCGCGGAGATCCAGCTCGGCGGCGACCTCACCGAACACCAGTGACAGTTCCAGCGGGTGTGCCGAGCCGAGTCCGTTGACCAGGCAGATGACCTGCTCGCCTTTCTGCAGGCCCAAGGACTCCGAAATTCGTTCCAGCATACGGGAAACCAATTCGCGCGCACCCACCCGGGTGGTGCGTTCCTCACCGGCTTCACCGTGGATACCGACGCCGAACTCCATCTCGTCGGGCTCGAGTTCGAAGGTGAGCGCGCCGGCGCCGGGCACTGTGCAGGCTCGATAGGCGACCGCGATGCTGCGTGCGTTGTCGGCGGTGCGCTGTCCGATCTCGGCAAGGTGGTCGAGATCGTGACCACGCGCTGCGGCTGCGCCGCACACCTTTTCGACGATGATGGTGGCGCCTGTGCCGCGTCTGCCCGGACCCGTTTCGGATTCGGTGGCCACGTCGTCGGCGACGATGATGTGGTCGGTCGCGACGTCGTCGCGCAGCATGTGGCGAGCGATCCGGAAGTTCATCACGTCGCCGGTGTAGTTCTTCACGATGTGCAGGACGCCGTTGCCTTGGTCGGCCCAGCGCGTGGCGCCGGCGATCTGCAGGGCGTTGGGGGAGGTGAACACGAGGCCCGGGCACGCGGCGTCGATCATGCCCGCGCCGATCATCCCCGAGTGCATCGGCTCGTGACCCGATCCGCCGCCGGAGATCACCCCGACCCGGGGTTCTTCCGGGACGTCGCGTCGGTGGAGGAAGCCGGGGTCCGGCTGCCACGCGATCGACGGGTGAGCAGCGACGAAACCGCGCAGCGCGTCGGTGATGAAGGTGTCCGGGCTGTTGAGGACGTACTCATGCGGGGTCACGTCTCCAGGGTAGGTCGGGGGCCTCGATACGCGACTCCTTCGTCACCGCTACTCGGCCGGCGGTGGGACGGGCCGGCGGACGGACGCGACTGTCGGAGAGCGGCGGTAGGGTGCGGATGTCGACCGAACCGAGGAGTTGCGCATGTCGTTTGTGATCACCGGCGACGACGGTGTGACGCGGTGCGGCTGGGCCGCCGTGGAGCCGGAGACGGCCTACCACGACGAGGAGTGGGGTTTTCCGCTCGACGGTGACGACGCGTTCTTCGAGCGGGTTGCGCTGGAGGGATTCCAGGCCGGTCTGAGCTGGCGCACCATCCTGACCAAGCGGGAGAACTTCCGTGCGGCGTTCGCCGGTTTCGACATCGAAAAGGTCGCGCGATTCAGCGACGTGGACATCTCGCGGCTGCTCGGCGACGCGGGAATCATCCGGCATCGAGGCAAGATTGAGGCCGTGATCAACAACGCCCGGCGCGCCGGTGAACTCATCGAGCACGAGGGTTCGTTGCCGGCCTACTTCTGGCGTTACGAGCCGGAGTCGGAACCGGAACCGCATACCCAGACCACATCACCCGAGTCGGTCGCGTTGTCCAAGGACCTCAAGAAGCGCGGCTGGAAGTTCGTCGGACCCACCACGATGTTCGCTTTGATGCAGGCGAGCGGCATCGTCAACGATCACGCCCACGAGTGCGCGACGCGGTCACTGGTGGCGCAGGCACGGTCGTCGATCCGACGTCCCTCGCCCAGCAATCCTTGACTTGAAGTGGACTTGAGGTCTTAGCGTCGGCCACATGGACACGCCACCGAACCTGAACGACGAGACAGTCTCCACCGGCGCCGTGGTGGAAGAACTGCGGGGCCGCCTGCAGCACGGTCTCGCCGACGACATCCTCTGGGGAACGCCTAAAGGCCAGGTCCTGCAGGGCTATTCACCACTCAATTCGATCCATCGTCAGATGATGCCGGCGAGGGTGGCACCCGCCTCGAATTTCGAGGTCGTGCAGACAATCGCACCCGCCCCCGGTGTGATCGTCGCGCACATCGGACGCAATTCGCTCGACGGAGGCTTCTCGGAGATGGCGATGTACGTCCTCGTCGAGCGGGACGGCCGATGGTGGCCGGCCGCCGCCCAGAACACCCCGATCATCGACACCCTGCCGACCCGATGAGGCCGACGATGAACGACACCGAACTGATGAACGCCGATGTCCTCGAGTATCTCGGGACCCAGCGGCTCGGCCGCCTGGCCACCGTCGACAAGAACGGTGCGCCGCAGAACAGTCCGGTCGGCTTCCGGATCAATCGAGAACTCGGCACCATCGACATCGGCGGGTACAACCTGACCAGGAGTCGGAAGTTCCGCAATCTCGTGCACAACGACCGCGTCGCCTTCGTCGTCGACGACATCGCGTCGGTCACACCATGGCGGGTGCGCATGGTGGAGATGCGTGGGCGCGGCGAGCAGGTCGTCGGTGGCACATCATCCGGCACGGGCATGGACGATGCGTTGATCCGGATTCACCCCGAGCGGGTCATCGCCTACGGAATCGGGTCCTGACCTGCGGCTCGTTCCGTAACACAAACGTCACTGCGGCCCAATTGTCGACAATCTGACAATATGCCATCATTCCTTCATGAAGCCGGTCGAATTCCCAGGTAACCCACCGCAACAGCAGGTGGGCATCGGGATGGTGTGTCCCTTCGACATGGCTCTCGACCGCGAGCTGTGGCGGTGGATGCCCGACTCGGTGTCGCTGTACTTCACCAGGACCGGCTTCCTCGAGGCTCCCGTCGACGTCGACCTCTGCCGTGACCTGAACAATCACTCCGAGATCGCCGCAGCGGTACGCAGCGTGCTGGCGGTGGGACCGCGGGCGTTCGGCTACGCGTGCGCCTCGGGGAGCTTTGTCTATGGCATGGCCGGTGCGCAGGAACTCTCCCACTGCATGCTGGCGGCCGGTGCGCCTGCAGCGGTGACCACTTCCGAGGCGCTGGTTCGGGCGCTGGACGTGATGGAGATCGGGCGGATCGCGGTCGCGACCCCGTACACGTCCGCACTCACCGGATTGCTGTGCGACTTTCTGTCCGAATCCGGGCGCAGCGTGGTCGCCCAGTCCGGGCTCGGTCGTGATCACGAGATCTGGACGATCCCGTATGCGGTCACCTGCGATCTCATCAGGTCCGCCGATCACCCCGACGCCGACGCGATCTTTGTCTCCTGCACCAATCTCTGGACCTACGACGTCCTGGGTGTGATGGAGGCCGAACTGGGTAAGCCCGTGTTGTCGGCGAATCAGGTCACGGCGTGGGCGACATTGGCCGAGGCGGGTGTCGCGGCGGAGTCGCTGTCGGTGAACGACGGGCAATCGCTGTTCGCCCGGGTAGCCTGACCCGTGTGACCGATCAGAGTTCCGAGACGCCGTTCGGCGAGGCGGCGAAGGCCAAGTACGTGCAGCTGACCACCTTTCGCAAGGACGGCACGTCGGTGGCCACGCCACTGTGGGCGGCGATCGACGGCGAGCGACTGACGATGTGGACCGCCACGGATTCGTGGAAGGTCAAACGCATCCGCCGCGACCCGCGGGTCGTCGTGCAGGCCTGCGATGCACGCGGTCGCAAGACCACCGGCGAACCGGTGAGCGGCACCGCCGAGATCCTCGACGACGCCGGCACCGAGAAGGTCCGTGGCCTGATCATCGGCAAGTACGGGATTCTCGGGTGGCTGACGGTCAAGGGCAGCCTCCTGCGCCGCGGCAAGAGCGGGACGGTCGGCCTCTCCATAACCCCCACCCCCTAACCCCCACCCCCTAACCCCACCCCACTCTCCCCACCCAACTCTCCCCACCCAACCCACCCCTCACACCCCTCACACCCCAGCCGCGACGGTTCCCGTCATCCGCGCCCCCGAAATGCCGTCGCGGATGACGGGAACCGTCGCGGTTGCGTAGGGGGTGTGGGTGGTGCGTGGGGTGTGCGCATGGGCGCCGTCAAGAAGTTGGTGCGCGCCGTATGGATTCCGTTAAGGGCTCTGTCGCCGCTTGCGATCGAGGGCGATTCTGACAGTTGGGCCACGCAGAAACTGCTGCGTGGCATCGACACTGGAAAGCGGAGTCGAAGTGGCTGATCTGCTGTATCTGCTCGCGGCAATTGCAGGATTCGTGGTGTGCCTGATGACCGTCCGCGGTATCGACGCGAGGACGGGCCGATGACCGCCGACGGACTGATCAACGTACTCCTCGTCGTACTGGCCGCCGCGGTCGTCATCTACCTGCTGGTGGCGCTCATCGTTCCGGAGAGGTTCTGACATGTCCGTGACAGCAGCCGGCTTCCTTCAGTTGGCGTTGGTGATCATCGTGCTGGGCGCTCTGTACGTCCCCCTCGGGGATTACATGGCCCGGGTCTACGATTCGGATCGCCACCTCCGAGGGGAACGGCTCCTCTACCGAATCGGCCGAATCGACCCGCGACGGCAACAGAGCTGGGTGGGATACGCCCTCGCGGTGCTGGGATTCTCGCTGATCTCGTTCGTGTTTGTCTATGTTCTGCAACGGATTCAAGGAATTTTGCCCTGGTCGGATGGCAAATCGGGCGTCTCGCCGTCGATGGCCTTCAACACCGCGATCTCGTTCGTCACCAACACCAACTGGCAGTCCTATTCGCCCGAGGTGGTGATGAGCAATCTCACCCAGATGCTCGGTCTGGCGGTGCAGAACTTCCTGTCGGCGGCGGTCGGGATGGCCGTGGCGATCGCGCTCGTCCGTGGCATCGCCAATCGGCGCGGCACCGGCCAGATCGGCAATTTCTGGGTCGACCTGGTGCGCGGCACAGTCCGAATCCTGTTGCCACTGAGCATCATCGTCGCAATCATCCTCCTCACTCAGGGCGCGGTCCAATCACTGCGGACCGGCTTCGACTTCACCACGCTGGACGGGCAGCGGGCGCACAGCATGCTCGGGCCGTTCGCATCGCAGGAAGCGATCAAGGAACTCGGGACCAATGGTGGTGGAACCCTGTCGGCCAACTCGGCGCATCCGTTCTCCAATCCGACACCGCTGTCCGATGTCGTGGAGATCCTTGCGCTGCTGGTGATTCCGGTGTGTCTGACCCGAACCTACGGCACGATGATCGGGGACCGGCGCCAAGGTCACACCTTGCTGGGTGTGATGGCGACCATCTGGGCGGCGATGCTCACGGTCGTGTGGATCTTCGAATCACGTACCAGTGGAGTTGCTTCGAACGCCGCGGGCGCGATGATGGAGGGCAAGGAGCAGCGATTCGGAATTCCGGCGTCAGCTTTGTGGGCCGTCTCGACCACGGGCACCTCGACCGGCGCGGTGAACTCCGCGCACGACAGTTTCTCCGCGGCCGGTGGCGGTGCACTGCTCTGGAACATGTTGCTCGGCGAGGTTGCGCCCGGCGGAGTGGGGGCCGGACTGTACAGCATTCTGGTAATGGCGGTGATCACGGTGTTCGTCGGCGGCCTGCTCGTCGGGCGGTCCCCGGAGTTCATGGGTAAAAAGGTCGCGCAACACGAGATCACCTTGGCCGCGCTGTACGTCCTGGTGATGCCTGCGCTCGTTCTCTCCGGGACCGCGATCTCCGTTATCCTCGGATCCACCACGGGATTCCAGGGCACCAGCGGTGATCCGGGCACCCCGGGGTCGATCCACGGGTTCAGCGAGGTTTTGTACGCGTACGCCTCGGCCGCGAACAACAACGGCAGCGCCTTCGGCGGATTGTCGGTGACCAGCGACTGGTTCCAGACATCCTTGGGTCTCGCGATGCTGTTGGGCCGCTTTCTGCCGATCATCTTCGTGCTGGCGCTGGCGGGACGGCTCGGGATGCAACGTCCGCGATCGCGGGACGGAGCGGTCGGTGATCGTGTCGTCGCGGCCGGTGGTCCGGTCGAGCCCGCCACCTCGACAGTCGGCGGAGGTGCGTCGACCCTGACCGCTGCTCGGTCCGAAACATTCACCGCACCAGCGCAGTCCGACGCATCGACGGTTCCGACCCACGGGCCGATGTTCGCCGTGCTGCTCCTCGGCACGATTCTGCTGGTCGCCGGACTCACCTTCTTCCCGGCAATTGCGCTGGGGCCGATTGCAGAGGCATTGTTGTGAATCATCCTGTGGTGGAAAATGATCGGGACCCTTCGAGACGCTCGCAGGCTCGCTCCTCAGGGGGCGGGGGACGCTCGCAGGCTCGCTCCTCAGGGGACGGGCGGAGGCGCTCGGGGGCTCGGGCCTCGGAGAGTGGACGGCCGGATGGCGCGGCCAAGGAGAACGCGGGACACACAACAGAGATCGTGACGGCCGGAGCGTTCGATGTACGTCGGCTGATCGCGTCGATCCCGCAGGCCGTCCGGAAACTCACCCCTCGTGCCCAGGCTCGCAATCCGGTCATGTTCGTCGTCTATCTGGGCGCGATCGTGACGACCGCACTGGCGATCTGGCAGCCCAGCTGGTTCTCCTGGTCAGTGGCGGTGTGGCTCTGGTTCACTGTGGTGTTCGCCAACCTGGCCGAGGCGGTCGCCGAGGGACGCGGTCGGGCCCAGGCCGACAGCCTGCGGAAGGTCAAGCGCGACACCGTGGCCCGCCGGACCGGGGTGGACGGGTCCATCACCGAGGTCTCGGGTAGCGCGTTGCGGATCGGCGATCTCATCGTCGTCGAGGCAGGTGAGGTGATCGCCGGTGACGGTGACGTCGTCGAGGGGATCGCCACAGTCGACGAATCCGCCATCACCGGCGAATCCGCCCCGGTGGTGCGGGAATCCGGCGGGGACCGTTCTGCGGTGACCGGAGGCACCGTCGTGTTGTCGGACCGGATCATCGTCAGGATCACCATGGCGCCCGGCGAGACCTTCGTCGATCGGATGATCGCGTTGGTGGAAGGGGCTTCCAGGAAGAAGACGCCGAACGAGATCGCGCTCGACATTCTGCTGACGAGTCTCACGATCATCTTTCTGCTCGCCGTCGTCGCGGTCGGTCCGATGCAGCAATATGCCGGGCAGTCGCCCGATCCGATCAAGCTGATCGCGCTGCTGGTATGCCTGATCCCGACCACGATCGGGGCCCTGCTGTCGTCGATCGGGATCGCCGGTATGGACCGGTTGGTGCAGCGCAACGTGCTCGCCATGTCGGGACGGGCCGTGGAGGCGGCCGGCGACGTCGACACCCTGCTGATGGACAAGACCGGGACCATCACTTTCGGCAACAGGCGTGCGACCGACCTGATCGGTGCGCCCGGTGTGGAGGCAGCCGAACTCGCGGACGTTGCGTATCGGTGCAGTCTGGCCGACGACACACCAGAGGGCCGCAGCATCGTCGACCTGTGCATCCGTGAGTACGGCATCGAGGCGCTCGACGGTTCGTCGGTGGCGGCCGCGGGCTCGCGTCAACATCCGGAATACGAGGCGGTGGCTTTCACCGCTGAGACCCGCATGAGCGGCATCGACGTGCCCGGACGTGGCGGCACGGTCGAGTACCGCAAGGGTGCTGCGGACGCCGTCGTGCGCTGGGTGCGGGGCAACGGCGGGACGGTTCCTGATTCGGTGCTCGAGGAGGTGGAGCTGGTGTCGTCGGCGGGCGCGACGCCCCTGGTGGTGGCAGTCCGCGGTGCTGTCGCGGAGAAACGCGTTGCTGTCGGCGGGGAACAGGTTGCTGTCGGCGGGGAACGGGTTGCTGTCGGCGGGGAACAGGTTGCTGTCGGCGAGAAATCGGTTGCTGTCGGCGGGGATGAGGGCGTGGCGCGCGTGCTCGGCGTGATCCGGTTGTCGGACGTGGTGAAGCCGGGGATGGCCGCGCGGTTCGCGCAGCTGCGTGCGATGGGCATCCGGACGGTGATGGTGACCGGCGACAACCCGCTGACCGCGCAGGCGATAGCGGCGGAGGCCGGCGTCGACGACTTCGTCGCGGAGGCGACGCCGGAAGACAAGCTGGCACTCATCCGTACCGAACAGTCCGGCGGCCGCCTGGTGGCGATGACCGGGGACGGCACCAACGACGCTCCGGCGCTCGCCCAGGCCGACGTCGGGCTGGCGATGAACACCGGGACGTCGGCGGCGAAAGAGGCCGGCAACATGGTCGACCTCGACTCCGATCCGACCAAACTGATCGACGTCGTCGCGATCGGCAAGCAGCTGCTGATCACCCGTGGTGCGTTGACCACATTCTCGCTGGCCAACGACCTCGCCAAGTATTTCGCCATTCTGCCGGCGCTCTTCAGCGGCATCTATCCGCAACTGGATGCGCTCAACATCATGCGGTTGCATTCGGCTCAATCGGCGATAGTCTCGGCGGTCATCTTCAACGCGCTCATCATCGTTGCCCTGATCCCGTTGTCGCTGCGCGGCGTCCGCTACCGCCCATCCTCGGCATCGAGGTTGCTGGGCCGCAATCTGCTCATCTACGGCGTCGGGGGAGTGATCACACCATTCCTCGGGATCTGGTTGATCGATCTCGTCGTGCGTCTTCTCCCGGGAATGGGGTAGTCCGGTGAAAACGGTCGTGTCAGGCCTCGCGCGCCAGTGTGTCGCGGCAGTCGGAGTGCTCCTTGCACTCACGGTGCTGCTCGGCGTCGCGTATCCGGCGGCGGTGTGGGCGGTTTCCCGCATCGGCGCAAGCTCCGCAGAGGGTTCTCAACTCGTCGATGCGCGCGGGTGCGCGGTCGGTTCGTCGTTGATCGGTATCGACCCACAGGTACCGCCCGGGCGGCCGGATCCGTATCTGCATGCGCGGGTGTTGGGCTCAGCCGACGACCCGATGGCGCCCGGGAATCCGGCCGCGTCGGCCGCGAGCAACAAGGGCCCGGGCAACGAGGACCTGAAGGCATGGATCGATGCGAGGCGCAGCATCATCGCCCGACGCGAGGGCGTGGCCCCGTCGGCCGTGCCCGCGGACGCGGTGACCGGTTCCGGATCCGGCCTGGATCCCGACATCAGCGAGGCATATGCGACCTTGCAGGTGCCGCGGGTCGCGCGCCAGAACGGCATGTCCGAGCAGCATGTGAGGGCGGTCGTGGACCAGAACACCAGTACACGGCAGTGGGGCTTCCTCGGTGAGTCCCGGGTCAACGTCGTGAAGGTCAACCTCGCGCTGGGCCTAACGGCACCGTCATGTCACCGATGACCCGCGATCCGGTCGCCGGCCGATACACTGGTCCACATGGCCGCGGCAGGTGATGCGCGGGGACGACTCGAGGTCTTCCTCGGTTGCGCTCCGGGCGTTGGCAAGACATTCGAGATGCTCGCCACCGCCCGTGGGCTCGTCGACGATGGCGCCGATGTCGTTGTCGCCGTGGTGGAGTCACACGGAAGGGCGGCCACCGCAGCGCTCGTAGAAGACTTCGAGGTCATCGGCCGGCGAGACGTGGAGTACCGGGGTACCGTCCTGGCGGAGATGGATCTGGACGCGGTCCTCGCCCGCAGGCCGCAGGTCGCACTGGTCGACGAACTCGCTCACACCAATGCGCCGGGAATGCGAAACGCGAAGCGCTGGAAGGATATCGAAGCACTCCGTGACGCCGGTATCGATGTCCTCTCGACGATCAACATCCAACATCTCGAGAGTCTGAACGACGTCGTCGCGCAGATCACCGGGATCACCCAGCGTGAGACCGTGCCCGACGACGTCGTCCGGGCCGCGGATCAGATCGAACTCGTCGACATCGCACCGCAGGCTCTCCGGCAACGATTGATCGCCGGCAAGGTCTACCCGGGCGGGCGGATCGACGGTGCACTGTCGAACTACTTCCGGCAGGGGAACCTGACCGCCCTCCGTGAGCTCGCGCTCCTGTGGCTGGCCGACCAGGTGGACGACAATCTGGCAGATTACCGTGCCGCGCATGCGATCACCGACACATGGGAAACCCGCGAGCGCGTGGCGGTCGCGATCACCGGGGGGCCGGAATCGTCGACGTTGTTGCGCCGCGCCAGCCGGATAGCCTCCCGGTCCAGCGCCGACCTGGTGGTCGTCCACGTGGTTCGTGGAGACGGGCTCGCCGATCATGCACCCGTCGACATGGCCGCCCTCCGCGAGCTCGCCGCCGGGTTCGGTGCGAAGATCCACACCGTCGTCGGCGACGACATCCCGGCCACGCTGCTCGACTTCGCGCGCGGGCTGAACGCCACCCAGCTCGTCCTGGGTACGTCCCGACGACCACGGTGGCAGCGCATCCTGGACGAAGGTGTCGGTACCAGCGTGGTTCGCGAGAGCGGTCGCATCGACGTGCACATGGTGACGCACGAGGAGACGCGTCGGCGCAACCGCCTCGACATCCGCGACACCCGTTTCCACCGCCCCCTGAGTTGGCTGGCCGCGGTCGTCGTCCCGGTCGTGGTGACCGGGATCCTCGTGTGGCTCGACCGCTGGCTCGGGTTCGCCAGCGAGTCGGCGCTGTTCTTCGTCGCGGTGCTGGCGGTGTCGCTGCTCGGTGGCATCGGGCCGGCGGCATTGTCGGCGGTGGTGTCGGGCCTGCTTCTCAACTATTTCTTCACCGACCCCCGCTTCACGTTCACGATCGACGAGCCGGACAACCTGATCACCATCCTGGTGATGCTGATCATCGCGATCGCCGTTGCCGCACTGGTGGACTCGGCCGCGACACGACGTGTCCAGGCGCAGCGGGCCGGGCGGGACGCCGAGCTGCTGTCGCTGTTCTCCAGCGCGGTACTCGGCGGTGCTGACGTGCCCGGCCTGCTCGAACGGGTCCGCGAGACATACGACCAGGAGGGGGTGGCGCTGATCCGCCGTCGGGACCGAGGAGTGATCGAGGTGGCCTCGGATGTCGGGGCGAACGCACCGGTCGTCGAGAATGATGCCGTGACGATCTGTCCGGTCCCCGGCGGGGAGTACGAACTGTGGTTGGCCGGGCCGAAACTGGGCGGTCGCGATCGGCGGGTGCTCACCACGGTCGCGACCCAGGCGGCCGGTGCCGTCCAACGACATCAGCTCGAGGCCGAGGCGGCCGAGGCCACCGCGATCGCACATGCCGACGAGTTGCGGCGTGCCCTGTTGTCGGCGGTGAGTCATGATCTGCGTACCCCGTTGGCGGCGGCGAAGGCCGCGGTCTCGAGTCTGCGCAGCACCGATGTCACCTTCAGCGTCGAGGACACCTCGGAACTCCTCGCCACTGTCGAGGAATCGGTGGATCAACTGGCCGCGCTGGTCGGCAACCTGCTGGACTCCTCCCGACTCGCGGCGGGCGCGGTGCGGCCCGAACTGCATCGCACCTACCTGGCCGAGGTCGTGCACCGGGCGATGGCTGCCGTGTATCGGCGAGATCCGGACTCGCCGAATGTGGCCGTGGAACTCGAACACGCCTGGGCCTACACCGATGCCGGGCTACTCGAACGGGCCCTGGCCAACCTGATCGACAACGCGGTACGCCATGGCGGCGGTGAGGTGTCGGTGTCCGCGGGGATCGGCAGCGCGAACGATTCGTCGGCGGAACCCACCCCACCCGGCGGAACCGGAGATGACGGGCCGCGGTGCGTCATCCGGGTCGTCGACCATGGTCCGGGCATCCCCGTCGACGAGCGTGCCCGGGTGTTCACCGCATTCCACCAGTACGGAGATCGGAACGGTGCGTCGTCGGGGGTCGGGCTCGGGCTGTCGGTGGCACGCGGTTTCGTCACCGCGATCGGTGGAACCCTCGAGGCGGCCGAGACGCCCGGCGGAGGGACCACGATGGTGGTCTCGCTACCGATGTCGGACGATCGGATCGATGTGGACGCGGCCCGATGAACGCGCACGTCCGGGTGCTGGTGGTCGACGACGAGCCACAACTGGTGCGCGCGTTGCGGATCAATCTGAACGCCCGGGGATTCGCGGTGACCACGGCGTCGAACGGAACCGACGCGCTGATGGCTGCCGCACGGACGGACCCGCAGGTCGTGGTCCTCGATCTGGGTCTGCCCGACCTCGACGGCCTGACCGTTCTGGAGGGCCTGCGAGGATGGACGAATGTTCCGGTGATCGTGCTCTCGGCCCGTACCGACGCAGCCGACAAGGTGGCCGCACTGGACGCCGGAGCAGACGATTACGTCACCAAACCCTTTGGCATGGAGGAGTTCCTGGCCCGCCTACGTGCGGCGGTGCGACGCGGTGCGGCCTCGGTGGACGGTTCCGCGACCCCGGTGGTTGACGCCGGGGGGTTCGTCGTCGATCTGGCGGCGAAGTCGGTGACACGGGATGGTGCGGCGGTGCACCTGACACCGACCGAGTGGGGGATCATCGAGATCCTCGTGCGAAACGAAGGAAAGCTGGTGGGACAGAGGGAGATCCTGACGGCGGTATGGGGTCCGACGTATGTCACGCAGACCAACTATCTCCGGGTCTATCTGGCCAGTCTGCGTCGCAAACTCGAGGACGACCCGACGAATCCGAAGCACCTCCTCACCGAATCGGGGATGGGGTACCGCTTCGTGCGGTGACGCCGGCATCGCGGAAGAGCCGGCCCAGCCCCTCGGCGTGGACCTGTCGATCGACCAGCCGGAGTGCCTGCCAGATGGTGACCTGATTGGCCGTCAGCACCGGTTTGCCGAGGTCGCTTTCCAGGTCGTCGATCCAACTTATCGTGTGTAATGCGGTGTCGGGCAGCAGGATCGCCTCCGCGTCGTCGGTGTCGACGGCTCGGGTCATCTCGAAAAGATTGTCCCCGTCGACCGAGCCGGCCTCGGTTGCCGTCTCGATGTCGTGCGCCGCCGCGGACACCACCGCGACGCCCGCATCGGCGAGGAACGTGCTGAATCCGTCGGCGACGGCCGCCGGATAGGTCGCGGCCACGGCGACCGAGGTGACCCGAAGCTCCTGGCATGCGGCCGCGAACGCCAGCGAGGTCGAGGACACCGGCAGTCCGGTGGCATCGGAGATCTCGGCGACCTGCTCATGCGCCCCCGTCCAGCCGTACAGGAAGCTGCCGGAGGTGCAAGCCCACATCAGCGCATCCGGGTGGTGTTTCGCGGCCTGTCGCGCCCCGTCGAGAAGTCGATGCCCGGCCCCGACCGCTCGCATCGCCTCGACCGTATGGTCGTCGGACTCGATGTCGGTGACGATCACCGGCAACGACGCCGCACCACCTAGAGCGCTCTCGGCGAGCGGGTAATCGTCCTCCGCGGCGTGTCCTGGATACAGCATGACGACTGTGGGCGTTCTGGTTGTCACCCGTGCACCTCCCGAGTAGATTGTCAACAATCTACCAAGAACGCCGAGATGTGCCGAAGGAATTGATGGAAACGACCGCACGCTGGTCCAGCGCCGCCGACCTGGTGTCCGGATTCTCCTCCGGCGAGTTGTCGCCGGTGGAGGTGGCCGCCGAACACCTTGATGCAATCGGGGCCGGGAACCCCGCGATCAATGCGTATTGCCTGGTCGACGCCGATCTGGCGCTGGCCGACGCACGTGCCTCGGCGCAGCGGTATGCAGCAGGTCGTCCGCTGGGGCCGCTCGACGGTGTGCCGGTCAGCATCAAGGACCTCCTGCTGACCGCCGGATGGCCGACTCTGCGTGGCTCGGAGCTGATCGAGCCGGATGACCTCGACTGGGCGGTCGATGCGCCCGCGGTCGCCCGATTGCGTGAGGCGGGCGCCGTGTTGCTCGGCAAGGTGACCACGCCCGAGTTCGGGTGGAAGGGTGTCACCGACAGCCTGCGATGCGGCGTCACGCGCAATCCGTGGAACACCGACCGGACGACCGGCGGCTCCAGCGGCGGGAGCGGGGCCGCGGTCGCTGCGGGACTCAGCACGCTGTCGGTGGGCACCGATGGTGGTGGCTCCATCCGCATCCCGGCATCCTTTTGCGGCATCGTGGGTTTCAAACCGACCTACGGCCGCATCCCGCTCTACCCGGCAAGCCCGTTCGGGACGCTCGCCCATGCCGGACCGATGACGCGGACGGTCGGCGACTGCGCGGCCATGCTCGACGTGCTCAGCGGCTTCGACTCACGTGACTGGTCGGCGATGCCCACGCCCACGCAGCGGACGGCCGATCTGCTGGCGCAGGCGCCGGCCGACCTCGTCGGTGTGCGGATCGCCTACAGTTCCACACTCGGGTTCGGATCGAATGATCCTGCCGTCCAACGGAACACCGACGCCGCAGTGGCCGCACTTCGTGATCTCGGCGCCGACGTCACCGTGGTGGAACTCCAGTGGGAGGACCCGGCGTGGGCTTATCACATCCTTTGGTTCAGTGGTGCCGAGGTGGTGGTGCGCGCGTTCGGGCCCGGCGGGATGGAGAAGATCGACCCCGGACTCCGGCAGGCTCTGTTGCGGCACAGCGGATTCACCGCCGCCGACTACCTCGACGCCACCGCGTTGCGGATGTCGATGGGGGTGGAGACGGGGAAGCTGCACGAGGAGTTCGACGCGCTGGTCACCCCGACGATGCCGACGGTGGCCTTCGAAGCGGGCGTTGATGTTCCGGCACATTCCGAAAGTCCCGACTGGACGTCGTGGACACCGTATTCCTATCCGTTCAATCTCACCGGACAGCCTGCGATCACGGTGCCGAGCGGATTCGACGACACCGACGACGGGTCGGGTCTGCCCACCGGGTTGCAGATCGTCGGAGCCCGACATCACGACAACATGGTCCTGCGCATTGCCGCGGCCTACGAATCCGCGGCGCGATTCGCCACCCTGGAAGGAGTTCGATGACCGACCGGTTCATCTCCGTCCGCCTCGAGCAGCGCAACGTCACGGCCGTGGCACGTCTGCTCGACGACGAAGCGCCCCGCACCGCCGCCGCGGTCTGGGACGCCCTGCCTCTCGGCGGACAGGTGTATCACGGGAAATTTGCCCGAAATGAGATCTACGCGTTGTTTCCATCCTTCGCGCCGGCCGAGCCGGGACCGGAGAACACCACGGTGACGCCCATTCCGGGAGACCTCTGCTACTTCACCTTTGACGGAGTGCTGACCAATCCGGCGTATGGGTACGAGTCCGGTTCCGCGCCGGGCGAGCATCAGATGCTCATCGATCTCGCGGTGTTCTACGGACGCAACAACCTGCTGGTCAATGGCGATGTCGGGTGGGTTCCGGGCAACGTCTTCGCGACCATTGTCTCCGGCCTCGACGAATTCGCCGCGGCCTGCAACGACGTCTGGATGGGCGGAGCCCGGGGCGAAGTACTGTCCTATGCGCGTGCATCAGGGTAAGAACTAGAGGTAATGTCGATGAGTGTTTCGCAGGACAAGAGCCAAGGGCGGAAGAGAATTCTGACACCACTGGTGCAGGAGTCGACACCTGCGATCATCGCCCGGAAGTTGCACGACGCGATAGCGAGCGGTAACTTCCCGCCTGGCTCGCAGTTGACCGAGTCCGGCCTCGCGGCCGACCTCGGGGTCAGCCGCGGACCGTTGCGCGAGGCGATGCAGCGACTGACCGCCGAGGGGTTGCTGGTCAGTCACCGCAACCGCGGATTGTTCGTGGTGTCGATGGAGGAGGACGACATCCGCGACATGTACGTGGCGCGGACGGCGATCGAGCGGGCGGCCATCGAACAGGTGATCGTCGGCGGTGATCAGGCAGCCCTCGACGACCTCAATGCCGCAGTGTCGCGGATGCGTGGGTTCATCGACGATCCCAACAGTGCCGAAATGGCCGAGGCAGACATGGAGTTTCATCAGATTCTGGTGGAACATGCGCATAGTCAGCGACTTTCACGTCTCCACGAGACTATTCTGGTGGAAACGCGGATGTGCTTGCGCGCTATGCGGGGAACATATTCATCGGGGAAGGAGCGGATCGACGAGCACCAGGCATTGGTGGACGCCATAGCGTCGGGGGACGCGACGGCGGCTGACACATTGATGATCGAACACATGAAGGATGGTCTGCACCGACTGGTCGGTGCAGACGAGTCATCGGGGGCCGTCTCGACCGCCTGATCCACTGCTTCACCGATCTCTATCCACCGATGTGAGTTGAGCTAGAAGACAACTGGCCGAAAGAATTCCTTCAGGAAGGCACAGATGACTGAGGCATCCTCACCGGCGACGTACGAAGAACTCGCCCCGGATCCGGAGTCGCCGGAGGGCAGATCACTCCTCCGCAAGGCGATCGCCGCATCCGCCATCGGCAATGCGACGGAGTGGTACGACTACGGCGTCTACGCCGCCACGGCGACATATCTCACCGAGGCGTTCTTCCCCGGTGATCTCGGAAGCATCGGCACCATGCTGGGTTTCGCGATCTCCTTTGTCCTCCGTCCGCTCGGCGGGATGGTCTGGGGACCGATCGGTGACCGTATCGGTCGCAAATCGGTTCTGGCCATGACGATCCTGTTGATCTCGGGGGCCACGGCACTCATCGGTGTGCTGCCGACCCACGCGGTGGCGGGGGTGTGGGCACCCATCCTGCTCATCCTGCTGCGGGTGATCCAGGGATTCTCCACCGGTGGAGAGTACGGCGGTGCCGCAACGTTCATGGCGGAATACGCGCCGGACAAGAAGCGCGGGCGATACGGTTCGTTCCTGGAATTCGGCACACTGGCCGGCTTCAGCGCCGGTACCGCGATCGTCCTGCTCTTCGAGTTGCTGCTCAGCGACGATCAGATGCAGACCTGGGGCTGGCGCATCCCGTTCCTGATCGCTCTGCCGATGGGTCTCATCGGTCTCTATCTGCGGTCGCAGATGGAGGACACCCCGGTGTTCCAGGAGCTCGAGCAAGAAGACGAGATCAAGGGCAGTGCCTGGACCCGGTTCAAGGATCTGCTCACCAACTACTGGCACCCGATCCTGGTCATGTTCGGGATGGTCATCGCGCTCAACGTGGTGAACTACACGCTGCTGGCGTACCAGCCGAGTTACCTCAAGGACACGATCGGGCTGTCCGAGACGTCGGGTTCCGTGGTCGTGCTCATCGGGCAGGTCGCGATGATGGCGATGATCCCGTTCTTCGGGCGCTGGTCCGACTCCACCGGGCGAAAACCGATGTGGTGGGGGTCGCTTATCGGCCTGTTCATCCTGGCATTGCCACTGTATTGGCTCATGGGTCAGGGATTCGCCTGGGCGATTGTCGGTTTCGTCATCCTGGGTCTGCTCTACATACCGCAGCTGGCCACCATCTCGGCCACCTTCCCGGCGATGTTCCCGACGCAGGTCCGGTACGCGGGGTTCGCGATCTCCTACAACGTGGCAACCGCTGCGTTCGGTGGCACGGCGCCACTGGTGAACGATGCGGTGGTCGAGCACACGGGCTGGAATCTGTTCCCGGCGGTGTACATGATGGGCGCCTGCGCAATCGGACTGGTGGCGATGGTGTTCCTGAAGGAGACGGCGGGCGTGTCCATCCGGGGCACCGAGACGCCCAGCAAGGAAAATGATTTCCGGATGCTGCAGGGGATGAAACCCGGTCGCTGACGCTCAACCTTCCCGCTCCCTCATTCCGTTCCCGCGCATTCGACCGAGTACGCGCGAACGAAACGGGGGAGCGGGAACTGTTGTCAGCGCAGGAGACGCAACGCGGTGAGTGCGTAGGCGCGTGCGGCGCTCTCCAGATCCGCGATCAGCACCGACTCGTCGGGCTGATGGGCCTCGGCGTGAATGTCGCCGGGGCCGAAGACGATTGCCGGAATCCCGAGATCGCGGTGGACGAATCCGCCATCGCAGGCCGCGCTCCAGCCGCCCACCGATGTGGCCCGCCCGGTGTCGGTGACCGCGGATACCGTGGTGGCCACCAGTGGATGGTCGGCGGGCGTCGCGAACCCGGGCATCTCCATGGTGACCCGGACGTCCACGGTGACACCGTCGGTGTCGATGGCCGACTCCCGGATCGCCGCCCGTAGCCGCTCGGCGATGTGGTGCGGGTTCTCGTCGGGCATCAGGCGCCGATCGATACCGAGACGGCACATCGGCGCGACCACCGAGATGCCCTGTCCGCCTTCGATCGTGCCGACGTTCCAGGTTCCCGAACCGAGGAGGTCGTCGGCGTCCATCGCGAGCTGTCGATGGTCGAGCCGGATGAGATCCACGATCGACGCGGCAGCCTCGATGGCGTTGCGACCGTCGGCCGGACGGCCGGAATGCGCGGCACGGCCGGTGATGTCGATCTCGATGTAGGAGGCGCCGCGGCAACCACGGACGACGGCCAGGTCGGTGGGTTCGGCGACGATGCATCCTGCGAAGGAATGCTCCGCCTGCCGGGTCACGAAGTCGCGGACGCCGATGCCGTGCTCCTCCTCGTCGACGGTGCAGACGAGTTGGACCGGGCCGGACAGGTCGGCCCCGTAGTCGGACGCGTGTGACAGCGCCTGCATCGCGACCATCGCCGCGGCCAGGCCACCCTTCATGTCCGTCGTGCCGCGGCCGTGGATCCGCCCGTCGGACATCCGCGGGCGATACGGATCGGAGGTCCAGCCGGGTCCCGCCGGGACGACGTCGGAGTGGCCGAGGACCATCAGGCCCGGGCCGTCGCCGGCCGGCAGCGTCGCCACGAGGTTCGGGCGCTCGGGCGCCACGTCGTGGGTGCTCACCGTGAAGCCGGCCGAGCGGCAGGCCTTCTGGAGCACGTCGACCGCGGCGCCCTCGGTACCGCCCGGGTTCTCGCTGGAGGCCTCCACGAGCGACGCGGTGAGCGTCGCAATGGCGTCGGCGTTGATGTGGGAGAGTACGCCGGCCTCTGCCTCGGTCAGCGACACCGCATCACCTTTCATCCGTTGGTCGTGGTTCGATCACTCATGGAGTATGAGCCATCTTCTCGAGGCTCGTGGTCAAGCGGCGGATACCTTCGTCGATCCGCTCCGGGGTGCTCGAGGCGAAGCACAGCCGTAGAGCGTTGCGGAACCGGCCGCCGGGCGACAGCGCGGGACCCGGGATGAAGGCCACGCCGTCGGCCAGGGCCACCTCGAACAGTTCGCGGGTGTCGATCTCGGCGAACTCCTCGCGCAGTGTCACCCACAGGAAGAAGCCGCCCTCGGGGTCGGTGGTGTCGACGCGGTCACCGAGGTGGCGGCGGATGGAGTCGATCATCGCCTCCTTGCGCTCACGATAGAGGGTTCGGATCCCGGCCAGGTGGTCCTCCAGGCCGCCGCGCGCGATGTACTCGGCGACGATGTGCTGATTGGGGACGTTGGTGCAGGTGTCCATGGCCTGCTTGCCGTTGATGAGCAACTGCCGCAACGAGGGATCGACGTCGACCCAGCCGACCCGCCAGCCCGGTGCGAGGATCTTCGAGAAGGTGCGCACCGAGAACACCAGCGGGTCCTGCGGGCTCAGCGTCTGGAATGTGGGGATGTCGGTGCCGGCGAACCGCAGCAGTCCGTACGGATCGTCGTCGATGATCATGGAGCCCCACTGATGTGCCAGCCGCAGCAGTTCACGCCGTCGCTCCTCGGACAGCGTGACGCCGGACGGGTTCTGGAAGGTGGGGATCGTGTAGATGGCCTTGGGGGTCAGGCGGGTGTGCGCGACGAGATCTTCCAGCGCGTCGACCTGCATGCCGTCTTCGTCGACCGGGACCTCGAGCAGTTGTGCTCCGTAGGAGAGGGCCGTCGCGCTGCCGTTGGTATACGTCGGTGACTCGACGATCACCAGGTCGCCGGGATCGACGAAGAGCTTGCACGCGAGGTCGAGTCCCTGCATGCCGCCCGTGGTGATGACCAGTCGCTCATGGCTCGACGGGTCCGGCGTGGTCGCCAGATAGTCGACGAGCAGTTGCAACAGGCGTGGCTCGCCCTCGGTGGCGCCGTAGGTGAACGACGAGTTGTCGAGGATCTCGCCGGCGATCTGTCGGAACTCGTCCGCGGGTACCGCCTCGTCGGCCGGCGAGCCCATGGCGAATCGCACGATGTCGTGGGATTGCGCTGCCAGCAACGACGTCGACGAATCGATCATCGACCCGACCAGGTCTTTGGCTCGTCCGGCCAGTGGCAGGGTGGGCGCCGATCGTCGTAGATCGTGGGTGGTGGGTTCGGTGGTGGCGGTCATCGTGGTCACCTCAATTCATCGGTGCTGGGGCTTGTGGATCTCTACTTGCGGATCAGTTCGCGTGGGAAGCTGGTGAACGTCTCCACGCCGGTCGGGCTCACCCGGACGGACTCGGACAGCTCGAAACCGTAGTCGTCCATCCACATTCCGCAGACGATGTGGAAGGTCATGTTGGTCTCGAGGATCGTCTCGTCCTCGGTCCGGATGCTGATGGTGCGCTCACCCCAGTCGGGGGGATATCCGATACCGATCGAATATCCCAGGCGCGAGGGCTTTTCCAGCCCGTATTTGGCGAGGGTCCAGTTCCAGGTGGAGGCGAGTTCCCGCGTCGCCACCCCGGGACGGACCGTGTCCAGTACGTTGTTGAGGCCCTCTGCGGTCGCGTTCGCGACGTAGTCGAGATCGTTCGACGGCTTCCCCAGTGACACCGTTCGGGCCAGCGGGCAGTGGTACCGCTTGTGCGCGCCGGTCAACTCGATGACGACGGCCTCGTCCTCGACGAAGGTGCCCTGATGCCAGGTGAGATGCGGGGTGTCGGCCGCCGCGCCGGTCGGCATCATCGGCACGATGGCCGGGTAGTCGCCGCCGAAGTCGTCGGTGCCGGTGATCTGGGCCTGCGAGATGGCCGCCGCGGCATCGCACTGGCGCACACCGACATCGATGGTGTCGATCGCGGCGCGCATCGCCTCCGAACAGACCATCCCCGCCTGCCGCATGAGCTGCACCTCGGCATCGGACTTCACCGACCGCACCCAGTTGACCAACTCGAAGTTGTCGACGAGCTTCCATTCCGGGATCGCGTTGTAGAGCGCGCGATAGGCCTTGGGGGAGAAGAAGTGTGAGTCCATCTCCAGTCCGACCGAGCCTTTGGAGGCCGGTGCGATGAGGAACCGCTGGCGCAGCGCCCAGGCCACCCAGTCGAAGGGATGGACGTGCGGCCGGTGCACGTAACTCTCCGGGTAGCCGACGATCTGATCCTCGCCCAGCCACGTGGTGCGGTGTGCGCCATGCGCATCCATCTCGCGGGCGAAGAACACCATCTCGCCGTCGATCGGCACGAACAGCATCTGCGGGGTGTAGAACGACCACGCGTTGTAGCCGATCAGATAGAAGATGTTCGCCGGATCGGTGACGATGATCGCCGAGAGTCCCTGCCGGTCCATCATTTCGCGGACACGGGTCAGCCGCTGCTCGTACTCGCTGTCGGTGAACAGCTGAGCGCCCAGGTACATCCGGTGTCTCCTGTCTGGTTGATCTGGGTGGGGACGGCGACGCTACGGCGTCGGGATGGGCCGGGCGATGTACTTGACGTCCAGGAACTCCTCGATTCCCAGGCGGCCGCCCTCGCGTCCGAGACCCGACTGCTTCACCCCGCCGAAGGGTGCGGCCGGGTTCGACACGAGTCCGGTGTTCACGCCGACCATACCGACCTCCAGCTGGGTCGACAGCCTGTCGGCGCGGTCGATGTCGCGGGTGAAGAGATAGCCGACCAGGCCCCAGGTCGTGTCATTGGCGAGCCGGACGACCTCTTCGTCGTCGGAGGATCCGGCGCCTGCGTCGGCGCCGTCGGCCCCGAACGGGATGATCGCGGCGACGGGCCCGAAGATCTCGGTGTGCATGAGGTCGGCGGCGGCGTCGACGTCGGTCAGCACGGTGGGCGGGTAGAAGTGGCCTGCGCCGTCGGGACGTTCGCCGCCACAGACGATGCGGGCGCCACGCTCGACGGCGTCGGAGACGAGGGTGGTCACCTTGTCGACGGCCTTCTCCTCGACCAGCGGGCCGACCTGCGTGCCGTCCTGGCCGCCGTCGCCGACGACGAGGCCGCCCATCCGGGCGCTCAGCTTCTCGGTGAACTCGTCGAGTACCGATCGGTGCACGAAGATCCGGTTGGCAGCGGTGCACGCCTGCCCCATGTTGCGCATCTTCGCCACCATCACGCCCTCGATGGCGCGGTCGACGTCGGCGTCGGCGCACACGATGAACGGCGCGTTGCCACCCAGTTCCATCGACGTGCGCATCACCGTGCCGGCCGCCTGACCGAGCAGGATCTTGCCGACCTCTGTGGAGCCCGTGAAGCTGACCTTGCGGGCCTTGCCCGAGGTCATCCACTCGCCGACGACGGTTCCCGGATCGGAGGTGGTGACGACGTTCAGGACGCCGTCGGGAAGTCCTGCTTCGGCGAGGATCTCGGTGAGCAGCAGTGCGGTGAGCGGGGTGAGTTCGGCGGGCTTGAAGACCATCGTGCAGCCGGCCGCCACCGCGGGCCCGATCTTGCGGGTGCCCATGGCGAGTGGGAAGTTCCACGGCGTGACGAGGATACACGGGCCGACGGGCTGCTTGCTGACGACGACGCGGTTGGCGCCGTCGCCGGTGACGGTGTGGTCGCCGCCGATGCGGACGGCCTCCTCGGCGAACCACCGGAAGAACTCGGCGCCGTAGGCGACCTCGCCGCGTGCCTCGGCGAACGGTTTACCCATCTCGGCGGTCATCACTGATGCGATCTCGTCGGTGCGGTCGATGATGAGTTGATAGGCGCGGTAGAGGATCTCACTCCGCGACCGCGGGGAGGTCGCGGCCCAGGCAGCCTGGTGGTCGGCAGCGGTCTGCAGGGCGCGGCGGGCGTCGTCGGCGCTGCCGTCGGCGACCTCGGCGAGCGCCTCACCGGTGGCCGGGTTCTCGACGGTGAAAGTGGCGCCGGAAGCGGCCGGCGACCATCGGCCGTCGATGAAGAGGTCGGTGTGGATGCGCGAGATCACCTGGGCGGCAGCGGTGGGGGAGATGGTGGCGGTCATGGTCACGCTCCTTGCGGTTCGGTGGGGTCGGCGGTGGCTTCCGTCGGCGGATCTTGTGTTGCTGTCGGCGGAGAACCGGTTGCCGTCGGCGGGATCTCGGTTGCTGTCGGCGGGCGGGGGGTGGCGGCTCCGCGGGTGAGGAGCTCGGCGAGGTGCAGACCTGTCGACGAGATCGCCGGATCGGTGGCGGTCAGATGGTCGACGGACATGGCGCAGCTGAAACCGTCGGTGATCACCGGCCGTTCGGGTGCGGAGCGCAGCGCGGGGGCGAGCGCGTGCTCGGCGACGGCCACGCTGACCTCGTAGTGCCCCTGCTCGAAGCCGAAGTTCCCCGCGACGCCGCAGCAGCCGTCGGCGGTGTGTACCTCGACGCCGAGCGATTGCAGGACCGCGGCTCCGGTGGTCGCGCCGAACACCGCGTGCTCGTGGCAGTGGGTCTGCAGCGTGACGGCTTCGGGTAGGCCTGCCGGCCGCCAGCCGGCCTCCACCAGGCGGGACAGGTGGTCGGCGAAACTGTGCACCCGCGCCGACACCCGATGGGCCGCGTCGGTGTGCACCAATTCCGGCAGATCCTTGCGGAGCGCGGCCGCGCAGCTGGGCTCCGGCACCACGATCGGGCGGTCGGTGCCGTCGTCGAGGTTCTCGGCCGTCCGCGACAACACCTTGCGGGCGTGTGTCAGCTGCCCGGTGGAGATCCAGGTGAGGGCGCAGCAGTTGTCGGCGCTGCAGCCGACCACGTCGCCCGTCGACCCGAGCACCTCGGCGGTGGCGGTGGCGACGTGCGGGCGGAATGCCTTCGTGAACGAGTCGACGAACAGCACCGTGTCGGTGGCCGAGGTGACCGGGGGCAGCGCGCGCAAGTGCTCAAGCCGATCACGCCGGGTGGCGAATCGGGGCATGCTCCGCCTCGGATCGAGGCCTCCGGTGCGCGCGGCCAGGCGGCGCAGCGGACTCTTCAACGCCGCGTTGATCGCGGGGGCCAGCGTGCCCGCCACACCGAGCCATGCGGGCATCCAGCCCAGCGAGTAGTGCGACATCGGCCGACGTCGACCGCGGTAGTGGTGGTGGAGGAACTCGGACTTGTAGGTGGCCATGTCCACACCCGTGGGGCAGTCGGTGGAACACGCCTTGCACGACAGGCAGAGATCCAGTGCATCGGCTACATCGGTTGACTGCCAGCCGGTCTCGACGTCGGGTGCGGTTCGCACCATGTCCTGCAGGACGCGCGCGCGGCCGCGGGTGGAGTCCTTCTCGTCGCGGGTGGCGCGATAACTCGGGCACATGACACCACCCGACGAGGATCGGCACCGCCCGACGCCGATACATCCTTGGACCGCGTGGACGAACGGGTCCGGCGAGGTCGCGTGCGCGCCCCCGGTGGTCTGGCTGAGCTCCAGAAAACCGCCCCGGAAATCCGCCCCCTGCGGAGCCGCCGTCGACACGGCGTCATCCGCGGGCGTACCGAGGGCGCCTTTCTGGGGCGCTTTTCCGGGAGCACCTGTTCCGGAAGCGCCCGGTGCGGGAGCTGGAGCCGGGTCGGAGGGGCCGGGGACGCCCAGCTGGAACATGGTGGGCCAGGCGCGCGCCGGGACGCCTGCGAGCGCTAGATCGTCGGTGATCGGCGGTGGATCGACGATGGAACCCGGATTCAGCGTGCCCTGCGGGTCCCAGATCTGCTTGAACTCGGCAAAGGCGGACAGCATCGCCGGGGCGTACATGATGGGCAGCAGAGCCGACCGTGCGCGTCCGTCGCCGTGCTCGCCGGACAGCGATCCACCGTGCGCGACCACGAGTCGCGCGGCATCCGTACAGAAGCTGTCCATCACGGCGCGGCCTTCGTCGCTGCGTAGATCAAAGGTGATCCGCACGTGCATGCACCCCGCGCCGAAATGCCCGTACATCACGCCGGTGAGGTGATGACGGTCGAGGAGGTCGGTGAACTCGTCGAGGTAGTCGGCGAGCCGCTCGGGTGCGACGGCGGCGTCCTCCCACCCAGGCCAGGACTCGTAGTCGGCGCCGACGCTCTCGTCGTCGGGATCGGCGAGCCGCGACGACAGGCCGGCACCGTCCTCGCGGACACGCCAGAGTGTCTTGCGCGCAACCGGATCGGGAACCGTGGTACCCGCGATCATCCGGCCCCTCGAACGGAGGTCGTCGAGGAGCAGCTTCGCCGTCGCGCCGACGTCCGTCTCGGACTTGCGCGCGGCGCTCTGTTCGTCGATGTCGATGAACAGCCATGCGGTGCAGTCGCGGTCGGTCACTCCGGGTAGCGCCGAAACCGTGTCGCGGCCGCGGCGGGCGGCCATCGTCGCGACGATCTTGCGGTCGATGCCCTCCACCGCCGATGGCGCATACGGCAGGATCGCCGGGATGTCGCGCGCGGCGTCGCTGACGGTCGGATAGCCGACGCAGATCAGCAGTGGCGAGGCGGCGACGGGTACCAGCCGGACCCGCGCGCCCACCACGACGGCGCAGGTTCCCTCACTGCCGACAAGTGCACGGGCGACATCGAAGCCGTTCTCCGGCAACAGTTTCGCCAGGTGGTATCCGGAGACCTGACGGGGGATGGTCTCCAGGTCGGTGCGCAGGATCGCCATGTTCTGTGCGGCGAGGTCACGGAGGCGGTGGGTGAGCTCGGCGGCGGCGTCGACGGCGGCGTCGTCGGTGCGATCGGTGGCCTCGATGCCGTGGCGGGTGGCGGTCAGGCGGCGGCCCTCGGCGCTCACCAGGTAGAGCTCGTCGATGTGGTCGGTGGTACGGCCGTGGCGCACAGAGTGATTCCCGCACGCATCGTTTCCGATGGCCCCGCCCAGAGTGGCTCGCGACGCCGACGACGGGTCGGGGGCGAACGTGAGCCGGCCGTCGGTGGCGGCCCGCGCCTGCGCCGCGAGAGTCGTCAGGACGATGCCGGACTCCGCGACCGCCGTCCCGGATTCGGCGTCCACCGAGAGCACCCGGTTCATGTACCGCGACAGGTCCATCACGATGCCGGGGCCGATGGCGTTGCCGCCCATCGAGGTGCCGCCCCCACGCGGGATCAGGGGGATGTGATGGCGGTGGCAGTACGACACCGTGCGCGCCACCTCGTCGGCGTCGCGGGGGAACACCACGGCGACCGGACGGATCCGGTAGTTGGAGGCGTCGTAGGAGTACTCCGCGAGGCGCCGCGACGAGGAGTCGACCTCGACGCCGAGGGCGTCGAGGTCTCCGGCGACATCGGTCTGCGTACCGCCGGCGGTGGGGGCATGTGTCATCTCAACCGAGCGTATCGCGTGGGAGTACGTCTGACAGGGCAGCGGCGAATCGCTCGAGGCCCGTCGCGATCTCGTCCTCGGTGACCACGAGCGCCGGGATCAACCGCACGACATTGCCGGCCGGCCCGCAGGTGAGGGTCAGCAGCCCGTGCCGGGTGGTGGCCTGCTGGACGGCCGCGGCGGCGGCCGCATCGGGCACCGGCGTGGTGCCGTCACCGCCGGTGACGAACTCGATGCCGGCCATCAGGCCGAGACCGCGGACATCGCCGATCGCGTCGAAGCCGGTGGCGATCTCCTGAAGCCCGCTGAGCATCTGCTCGCCTCGGATACGCGCGTTGTCGACGAGGTTCTCGTCGTGGATGACGTCGATGGTGGCGACGGCGGCCGCTGCGGCCACCGCATTGCCGCCGTAGGTGCCGCCCTGCGAGCCCGGCCAGGCCTTGCTCATCAGCTCGGTGGACGCGGCGATCGCCGAGATCGGGAATCCGGAGGCCAGGCCCTTCGCGGTGATGAGGATGTCGGGAGTGAGGTCGGCCGCGTGCTGATGACCCCAGAACTTGCCGGTGCGGCCGAAGCCGGCCTGCACCTCGTCGAGGATCAGCACGATGCCGTGCCGGTCCGCGCGCTCACGCAGTCCTTCCAGGAAGCGCGGCGGCGTGGGCAGGTAGCCGCCGTCGCCGAGAACCGGTTCGATGAGGAAGGCGGCGGTGTCGTTGGGCGCGACTCGTGACTGCAAGAGGTAGTCGAGCTCGCGCAGCGCGAAGTCGACGGCGGTGTCGGTGTCCCAGCCGTACCGGTAGGCGTAAGGGAACGGCGACATGTGGACGCCGGCCATCAATGGCGAGAAGCCTGCGGAGAACTTGGTTCCCGCGGTGGTCAAGCTGGCAGCGGCCACGGTACGTCCGTGGAACCCACCCTGGAACACGACGATGTTCGGGCGTGCGGTGGCCATGCGGGCGAGGCGGATCGCCGCCTCGACGGCCTCCGACCCCGAGTTCGCGTAGAAGACGGAGTCGAGTCCGAGCGGCAGGACGTGTCCGAGCTTCTCGGTCAGCTCGAGCAGCGGCGGGTGCATCACGGTCGTGTACTGGGCGTGGATGATCTTGGTGCACTGCTCCTGCGCGGCCGCGACGACGCGTGGGTGGCAGTGGCCCGTGCTGGTGACGCCGATGCCGGTGGTGAAGTCGAGGTAGTCGTTGCCGTCCGTGCCATGAATCCACGAGCCGAGCGCATGGTCCACCACGACGGGCGTGGCCTGTTTGAGCGCGGGGCTGAGCGTCGCGGTCTGGGCGGTCTGCATGGATTCGGCGGTGACGGTCATGCGTCCACGGTGACGGTCGATCGTCGGATTGTCAACAATTCGACAGTGGGCCGTGGATGTGGATTGTCGGGGTGCCACGGATGGGGTGTCCCAGATGACACCTGAGCGTCACGCCGAGGCGCATTTCGACGCGGTGACCTGCTGAGGTGTCGTCTGGGACAGGCCGACCGGGCGGTTGGCCGCGGTCAGGGCAGGGATCGGGGCGTGGAGGGAGTCGAGGGCTCGTTGTGAGTGCCCGGTCGGCGACTGACTGCGCCCGCTCGGCGAGCAACTGCGCCCGGTCGGCGAGGGGCCGGGTGCTGTCGGCGGCGGGGTGGGGTGGATCTGGTTACGGTGGGGCGTGGCCACCAATCGACCGACCATTGCACTCCTCGGGGCCCCGGGTGTCCCGTCACCGACCAACCTGGACGAGATCGCCGACCTCGCGACCATCCGACACTGCACCGCCGACACGTTGCCGCAAGCTCTGTGCGGCGCCGACGTGTTGCTCGTGTGGGACTTCTTTTCCGGTGCGCTGAAGGACAATTGGGGACCACATGCCGGAGATCTCCGCTGGGTGCACATATGTGCGGCCGGCGTCGACTCTCTGTTGTTCGATGAGCTGAATGACTCCGACATCGTGGTCACCAACGCCGCGGGAGTCTTCGACCGGCCGATCGCGGAGTTCGTCCTGGCATCGATCTTGGCTCGGGACAAGCAGTTACACGTCTCCAAGGCCTTGCAGTCGCAACGGGTGTGGCGCCATCGGGATACCGCTCGGACCGAGGGATCGTCCGCGTTGGTGATCGGCACCGGGGGGATCGGTCGGGCGACCGCCCGGTTGCTGCGCGCGGTCGGCCTGCGAGTGACCGGAGCGGGGCGGACACCGCGTGACGCCGACGCCGATTTCGGCTCCGTGCTGCCGACGTCGGATCTGGCCTCTGTGGTGGGTGACTTCGACAACGTGGTGGCGATCGCCCCACTCACACCGCAGACCGATCGGATGATCGACGCGACCGTTCTCCAGGCGATGCGTGACGACGCCCATCTGATCAACGTCGGGCGCGGGCAGCTCGTCGACGAGCCCGCGATGATCGAGGCGCTGACGGCCGGCGAGATCGGTGCGGCGTCGCTCGACGTGTTCACCGACGAACCTCTCGATCCGTCCAGTCCGCTCTGGGCGATGGACAACGTTGCGATCTCCGCGCACATGAGTGGTGACGTGGTCGGCTGGCGCGACGAACTGGCTCGGCTGTTCCTCGCGAATCTGCGCCGCTACCTCGGTGCGGACGGGCAATCTCCGGCCGAAGTGCTGGAAAACATCGTCGACAAGGAGCGAGGTTATGTCGTGAGCACGAGGCGCGGCGGCGGCGATAGTAGGCTGTAGCGCGATGACCATCGTGTATTTCGTGATCGCCGTGTTGGCGCTGGCCGGTGCCGGCGCCCTGTTGTGGCTGGATCACCAGCGTTCCAGTGTTGCGCGGCATCAGCGCGCGGTCTGGGGAGACCAGCACGAGTTCAAGTTCCGTGAGTCGGATACCAAGCTGCGCAAGGTCTTTCATCGCGCGACGATGAACGTGCCGGACCACGTCGAGGTTCAGGATGTTGCATTCGGCCATTACTCCGGTGCGGAGGCGGCGGTGTTCGATCTCGTCGACACCGCGACCGTGGTGGCGGTTCGCCGCTCGGTCGCGTCGTCCGTGGTTGTCGATCTCCGGCACGAGGACGTGCTCGCCCCGGCCGAGGAAGACGTCGAGTTGCTCGGTGCCATGGGTCCGAGGGTGATGTTCTCCAACAACCTGGACGTGGCCCGCCGGGTGTGTGACCGGCGGATGGTGGCGCTGGCCAACACCACGCCGTCCTACATCGAGGTGCTCTGGAACGAGGGGAACTGGGTGCTCGGCTCGATGCCGTTGACCACCGACACCGATCACCTCGACACCGGGCTCGAGGTGGTCCGGCGATTCGCGGATCTGTTGCGGGTGTTGCCGCCGGTCAACGATCCGCAGGACGCCCCGGACCCGCGTGATCCGCATGGACCTACCCGCGCCGAGCTCGCGGACGAGAAGACCGAGAACATGCGTGACAAGCAGCGTCGTGCGCGTATCGCGGCCGCCGGGAATGCACCCGACGACGAACCCGCACCGCCCGCACCCACCCGGGCCTGGAGCGCGGTGCCGGATTCCGCTCCGCCGTCGTCACCGCAGCCGTCGTCACCGCAGCCGGCGTCACCGCAGCCGGGGCCGCCGTCGACCGGCGGCCGGCGGATGCAGCCGATGCCCGTACGTCGCCCGTCGCAGCCGCCGACCAAGGCGCCCGGCGGGCCGCGACCGCCCGCTGATCCGGGGGAGGGCACCGCGACGCCACCACCGGCCGGTGGACGTCCGGCGCGGCCGTACGATATGCCCCCGGGCACCAACGCCCCGACGGATCGCCCGAATCGTCACCGCCGGAACTGACCTGCGGACGGTCCGGCGCGCACCGGAAACCATCAGCGAGAAATGAGCCGTGACATGTCCGCGCCTGTGCCGCCCAGCGTCAACGAAGATGGACGTTCCCGACTGGCCGAGCTGGTCACCGAACTCGCCGTGGTGCGCGGTCGCGTGACGTTGTCGTCGGGCAAGGAAGCCGACTACTACGTCGACCTGCGCCGTGCGACGTTGCATCACGAGGCGTCCCGTCTGATCGGCAGCCTCATGCGTGAGCTCACCGCCGACTGGGATTACCTGTCCGTCGGCGGGCTCACCCTCGGCGCGGACCCCGTCGCCACCTCGATCATGCATGCGACCGGTCGTGAGATCGACTCGTTCGTGGTGCGCAAAGCGGCCAAGACACATGGCATGCAGCGTCGGATCGAAGGGCCCGACATCGCCGGGCGCAACGTCCTGATCGTCGAGGACACGTCCACCACCGGTGCGTCGCCCTCGGCCGCGGTCGAGGCCGCCCGCGACGTCGGTGCGACGGTCGTCGGCGTGGCCACCGTGGTGGACCGCGACACCGGGGCCGACGAGGTGATCGGAGCCCTCGGCGTGCCGTACCGCTCGCTGCTCGGGTTGAGCGACCTCGGGCTGGCCTGACGCGTGGACGAGCCCGGGCCGACCGAGTGGCAGCCACGGTCGGGACCGGCGGTGGGTGTCGGGCCGTGGGCCGACGAGCGGGGCGGTCCGGCACCGACCGATCCCCGATACGATCCCGAACTACTCGCCGACGGTGACACCCGCAACGTCGTCGACGCCTATCGCTACTGGACGCGCGAGGCGATCGTGGCCGACATCGATGCACGTCGGCATCCGTTCCACGTGGCGATCGAGAACTTCGCGCACGACGCCAACATCGGGACCGTGGTCCGGACGGCGAATGCGTTTGCCGCGGCCGCCGTGCACATCGTCGGCCGACGGCGCTGGAACCGGCGCGGGGCGATGGTGACCGACCGCTATCAGCATCTGATGCACCATGATTCGGTCGCCGACCTCATCGATTGGGCGCGCGGGGAGGGGGTCGCCGTCGTCGCGGTCGACAACACGCCGGGGGCCCGGCCGCTCGAGACCGCCGACCTCCCGCGCGATTGCGTGTTGCTCTTCGGCCAGGAGGGGCCGGGGGTGAGCGACGACGCGCAACGTCACGCCGACCTCACGGTGTCCATCGCGCAGTTCGGGTCGACGCGGAGCATCAATGCCGGTGTGGCCGCGGGGATCGCGATGCATGCCTGGGTTCGGCAGCACGCGGACCTCGGTCGGGCCTGGTGAGCCGGCGGTCGTCGGAACTCCATGTCCCGGTGACGATCAGGGGCGACGCAGGAGCTCGACGGCCCGGTTCGCACTGTCGAGGGCGAGAGTGCGTCCGGTGCCCGCGAGGCGCTGTAAGCGGTTGGGCGGCCGCGGGGGCGTCACGGTGAGCGTGTCCCCGACGCGGACCTCACCGGACCTCACGACGTCGGCGTAGACACCGAGATAGCGGTCGGAGGTCGAGGCGACCGCGCGGGTCAGCCGTTTGTCGAGTGGCAGGTCGATGTGCTCGCGACTCGGCACCACGCAGCGCACGGTCTTCATGACGACGTGCAATCGCGCGTTGCCGAGATTGATTGTGGCCTTGGTCCATTCGGCCTCTGGGAGTCCGGTCGTGGTTCCGGCGATGACGATGTTCGGACGGAAGCGCCGCGGGTCCACGTGGTCCTCGCCGATGGCGTCGGCGATGGTGGCCGTGCTCGCCTCGCTGATCAGATGCACCGGGCAGAGGTCGACGAAACTACCTGGCGGAGTGGCGTTCCGGGCGAGGGTCGCGAGTGCTCTCGCATTCATGTCCGAAACCTTCGGCATCTTCTCGTCGGGGGCGATCCCGAGATCGCGGGCGAGGGCACCCGGGGTCAGGGTGCCGAGACGCTCTCGCCACGGAAGCCGATGCGCACGCGGATCGTCGGGTAGCGGAATCAGGCGCACGTCACGATCGAGCCGCGACGACAGCGCCGCGTGGATGCCGGGATCGTCGCTGTGGTGTTCGGTGCCGTCGGGGGCCGTCACGATCACGGCCGGTGCACGACCGGGTCCGGCGTCGGAGCCGGGAATGCTCACGTAACGGGCGGCGAAACGCAGGACCGCGGGCAGTCGGCGCGCCGAGATCGTGGTGTCGCGTTCCACGTCGTGCAGTGCCCACAACCGGTCGCCGAGCACTCCGCGGCGGCCGAGGGTGGCGGTCTCGAGTGGTTCTCCGGCCATGGACTTCACCGGATGACGCCACAGTTGTGTGACATGTGCGGTTGTGCTGCTCATCGATCACCTCAGGCTCTGCCGCGCAGGCGCGCTGCTGTGCCGCACACCGTAACGGATCGTTCACTTGCGCAATCAACACGACCGGGGAAGAGTTACGAGCCGTGTCGACTCTGCGGTTGCGCTCTGCGATCATCTCTGTCCTGACCCCCATTCTCCTCGTCACGGGATTCGTCGCGAGTGGCGTGGCCACCGCGGCCCCGACGGTGGCCACCCCGGCCCCGTTCACCCCCGCCGAGCTCTTCGGTCCGTACGCCTCCGATGTACCGCCGTCTGGCACCTACATCCCCGTCCTCGACGGATTCGCGGGGCTCCGTCGGGATCGTCCGGACATCATCGCGTCGAACCTGCAGAAGGTGAAGGGAATCAACAATTCCGCAACCCGTGCACAGCAGGCCGACGCCATCTCGATCAACTACGACGACCGGCTGGTATCGCTCTCCGACGCCCTCGGCGACCGGTTGGGGACTGTCTTCCGCCAGCTGCTCGCGGCGGGCAAGTTGCCCAAGGTCGACGCGCTGGCCGGCGGTGACACGGCTCGGGCGGGGCTCCCGCTCGGCACGACACTGCTGGAGAAGGAGTACTACGACAATCCGCGGCCGTTCGTGGTGGCGCCCAAGTCGATCAGGAAATACAACAACCCGGGCGGCGATCTCTACGCAGATCTCGTGAACAACGGTTCTTACCCCTCGGGCCACAGCAACATGGCCTATTGGAAGGGCGCGCTGCTGGCGTACTGGCTGCCCGAATTGGGACCGCAGATCATCGCGCGGGCCGGCGAGATCGGTCGGAGCCGCATGGTCCTCGGCGTGCACTATCCGCTCGACGTGATGAGCGGCCGGATCATGGGCACCGACATCGCCGCCGCCCGGCTGGCCGACCCGCGGTTCGGCCGGCTCGTCGACCAGGCAGGTGCGCAGTTGCGCGCCCAACTCGGCCGCTCGATCGGTGTGCCCCTCAAGGACTTCATCGCCCGCGATACGCCGTACCTGACCACGCAGCAGGCGGTCACCGAGCACCGCGGGATGATGACGTACGGATTCCCGGTCGTGTCGCCGGGCCAGCGCAACGCGATCCCCGCCTCGGCCGCGGCCCTGCTGCGCAGCCGGTTCCCGCGCCTGACCGACGCACAACGGCTGGACATCCTGCGCCGCACGGCGATCCGTTCGGGCTATCCGCTCGACCAGTCGGGTCCCAACGGCGGCTGGCTGCGCATCGATCTCGCCGCGGCGTACGCGGTGTCCCCCTGAGCCAGACCGTCAGTCGGTGGCCGGTTCCTCGAAGGCCGCAACATGCACCACCTCGCGGTTCCGGAAATGTCCGAGGGCGCTCAACGCGACACCGACAACCGCCCATGCCGTCAGGACGAGCCACGACCGGGTCGCATCCGCCTCGGGGAAGTAGCCGAGATCGCGCACCAGGGTCGCCCCGGCGCCGGGGACGAGGTACTGGCCGATGGTTCCCCACGGGGAGGCGAGGAACTGCACCGGAATTGTCGCTGCCGACAACGGGTTTCCGACGAACATGGTGATGACCGCGGCGACGCCGATGCCGGCCGGGCCGATGAGGGCGTTCATCCCGACGACGAATGACGCGGTGCCCAACACGGCGAGGCTGATCCCCGCACACAGCGGCAGGAAGTCGCCGGGCAGAAAGCCGAACCAGGTGTGCGTCACCAGGGT
The DNA here is from genome assembly GCF_049847105.1 of Gordonia sp. DT218. Taxonomy (NCBI): domain Bacteria; kingdom Bacillati; phylum Actinomycetota; class Actinomycetes; order Mycobacteriales; family Gordoniaceae; genus Gordonia; species Gordonia sp. DT218. Next base: position 380,894 of record NZ_JBNCNS010000003.1, read on the forward strand.
CACGCCGATGCCGCCGACGACGGCGACCACGACGAGCGCCGCCAGGCGACGGGTCACACCACTGACGAGCAGCGCGATCAGGATGCCGCCGAGCAGTCCGGCCAGCACGAGCGGGAAGCCGAGGGCGCTGAGGCCCGAGCCGTTCGGATCGGACTCGGCGAGCGGCACGATGTCCGTCGTCGTGACGGTCGCCGGAGCCGAGCCCGCACCGGCGTTTGCCGCTTGTGCTCCCGCCTGCTGCTGTAGCGAGCCGGCCACACCCTTGAGGATCGTCACGGTGGCCGGTCCGGCGGCTGAGGCGACCAGTACTTCCGGTGTCCGGCCCACGATGATCGCGCCGTCGGCGTCACGTCGCTTGATCGCCGACACCGCCTCGTCGCGCGTGGCGTAGGTGGTCGTGTCGAAGGTACCGGGCGCATTGGTGCCGATGTTCTGCTCGACCTGCGCTACCGCGGCCGGCTCACCGACGAGCCCGACCGGAAGATCTTTTGCCGACGAGGTCGCGACCGGCCACAAGAAGGCCAGGACAACCACGCCGATGGCCACTGCGGCGAGCAGCGCCATGGTCATCGCCGCGGGCCAGGTGGTCACCGGACGTGTGGGTCGCGGCGTGGTGTCCGCGGTCGTCTGTGTCATGTCAACACTCCATCGTGGCGATCGATCAGGGTTCGTTCGCGGCTACTATACAGAATGAGTATTCTTTTTGTATGCCTCGTCTGACCCAGGAAACCGCACAGTCGCGCCGTGACGAGATCGTCGCGGCGGCATTACGGGTGATGGCGACCCGCGGCGTCGCACGTACGTCGATCGCCGACATCTCGGCCGAGTCGGGATTGTCGACGGGATCGATCTACTCGCACTTCGGCGGAAAGGCGCAGATCGCGGCAGATGTGGCGGCGTCGGTGATCGGCCCGCGGGCGCAAGCCCTGGTCGACAGCCGTTTCGAGACACCGGAGCCCCAGACACCACGAGAGATCCTCGGTGTCTTTCTGGGAGCTCTCGACGACGATCAGGTGCCGCATCGAGTCGTCCTGCAGATGTGGGCGGAGGCGGCGGTCGATGTGGAGATCGGCAACCTCGTCGAACAGGCGATCGGCCAGATCCGGGACGCCTACAAAGGCGCGGTCGCGCGCTGGGTCGCCGCACAGGGCGGTCGCGTCGCCGAGGTCGATGCGATCACGCGGGGGATGGTTGCGGTGTCGCAGGGTTACATCGTCCACCGCGCGCTCTTCGGACCGCTGAGCCTGAACGAGTACCTGGCTGGTGTGGACGCGGCACTGGGTCGGCCGCACACCGAGTGTCCGGACGCGTGAGTTGTCACCCGGGCGTGTGGGCAGAACGGTGGATCAGCGGTAGGTCTCAGGTCCCTCGCTCACATCGGTGTCAGCGCCGGCGGTGTCCGCCGGGACGGCGTTGGCGGTGGCCTTCGCCGTCCGACGCCTGCGGTACCACTCGATGAACATCGGCAGCACCGACAGCACCACGATCACGATGAAGATCGGCTCGATGAGGTTCTGGACGAATTCGAAACGGCCGAGCCAGTACCCGAGCAGCACGATCCCCGCGCCCCAGACGATGGCGCCGGCGACGTTGTAGACGACGAAGACGGAGTACTTCATCCGCGCGGCGCCCGCCACGATGGGAGCGATGGTGCGGACGATCGGCACGAAGCGGGCCAGGAAGATGGTGACCGGTCCGCGCCGGTCGAAGAACTCGTGAGCCTCGGTCAGGTACCGCTCCTTGAGGAAGCGGGCGTCCGGCTTGAACATGGCGGTGCCCACATAGCGGCCGATCCAGTAGCCGATCTGTCCGCCGATGATGGCCGCGATCGGGACGAAGATCAGGAGCTGCCACAGCGAGGCGAACTGGTCGATGCCCTCCTTGCCGCCGGCGGCGACCACCATGCCGGCCACGAACAGCAGGGAGTCGCCCGGGAGGACGGGGAAGAGGACTCCGGACTCGATCAGGATCACCAGCAGCAGACCCCAGAAGGCCCACGCGCCGAAATACCCGAGGAGGGTCACCGGGTCGAGGAATCCCGGCATGAGGGCGACGTTCGTCGTGGTCTGGGCGAGCGCGGAGTCGATCACGGGGCCCCAGAGTACCTGGCCTCGCGATGCTCGGCGTCAGCCGCCGAGGCGTCGGCGGTGTAGAGGCGCCGCTGTACCAGCGCGACCACGGCCACGACCGCCGCGCCCACCGTGAGCAGCAGCAGGGCAACCGGCCAGTCGTCGCCGACACCCAGCAGTCCGCCGTCGTCGGTCTGCCACGGCCAGAGTGCGCGCAGCGAGCCCGACAACAAGCCGGCCGCGGCGACCATGGCGAGCGTGTGGTGGTTCGCGAGGAGCCATTCGAGCGCGCGCACGAACGACATCAGGCCGACCAGGGCACCGAGAGCGAACACGGCGAGGTACCGGATGTCCATCGCGTCGACGGCGGCCAGGGTCGGCGCGTACATCCCGACGACGAGGAGGAAGAACGAGCCGGAGACGCCGGGCAGTACCAGGGCACAGACGGCGATCGCCGCCGCGCCGAAGGTGAGGATGAGCGGTGGGTCGACGATCTCGGAGCGGGGCAGCGAGGTGAGCGCGAAAGCGACCGCGGCGGCGGCGGCGAACACGCCAACCGCCCGGAGTCTGGCCGGACGCCGCGACAGCGCCCCGTTCTCGATCTCCAGGAACGGGACGACCACCGACATTGCGATCATGCCCATGAACAGGGCCCTGGAGGCGACTGGCTGATCGGTCACGAAACTCTCCATGACGCCCGCGATCGAGAAGACCGTGACCGCCATGCCCAGACAGACCGGGATCAGCAGCCACCAGTCGACCTGCCGTCCGCTCGCGCGCCAGTCGCCCCTGGTGACCAACATTCGCGGGATGTCGAGGACGTGTTTGACCGATCCGATGAGCCGGCCGTAGATGCCGGACACGAGGGCGACGGTGCCGCCCGAGACGCCGGGCACGGTCTCGGCCACACCGATCAGGGCGCCGCGGACCACGTTGGCGGCGACGGCTCGAGGTCGGCGCGACCCATCGGCGTCGGGATCGGCGGGATCGGCGGGATCGCCGTGCCCGGGCGAGGAGGAAAGCTGCGTCGGGGCGGTCGTCGGGTTCGTGGACATTGCGGGCCATCGTACCGACAATGCGACATAACGGTCATTGCGCGGTGTCACATCCATGCGCCGTCACATCCCACCGCTGAGCCGCATCCGCCGGACACCAGGCGTCGCACGCGCGCGGACGGCACTTGCCATACTGAACGGGAGTGACCGCTCCGACAGCGTGAACCACGACTGCGAAACCGATCCGGTTGGAGGACGAGAAATGCCGATTGCAACCCCCGAGCAGTACGCCGAGATGTTCGACAAGGCCAAGAAGGGCGGATACGCCTTCCCGGCCATCAACTGCACGTCGTCGTCGACGATCAATGCCGCCATCAAGGGATTCGCCGACGCGGGCAGCGACGGCATCATCCAGTTCTCGACCGGTGGTGCGGAGTTCGGCTCCGGACTCGGGGTCAAGGACATGGTCACCGGCGCCGTCGCGCTGGCCGAGTTCGCCCACGTGGTCGCCGCGAAGTACGACGTGACCATCGGCCTGCACACCGACCACTGCCCGAAGGACAAGCTGGACACCTACGTCCGTCCGCTGTTGGCAGTGTCGCAGGAGCGCTTCGACGCGGGCCAGAACCCGCTGTTCCAGTCGCACATGTGGGACGGCAGCGCGGTCCCGCTCGGCGAGAACCTGGAGATCGCCAAGGATCTGCTCGCCAAGGCGGGCGCGGCCAAGATCATCCTGGAGATCGAGATCGGCGTTGTCGGCGGCGAAGAGGACGGCGTCGAGAACGAGGTCAACGACAAGCTGTTCACCACGCCCGAGGACTTCGAGAAGACCCTGGACGCACTCGGCGCCAGCGACTCGGGCAACCGCTACCTCCTGGCGGCCACCTTCGGCAACGTGCACGGCGTGTACAAGCCCGGCAACGTGAAGCTGCGCCCCGACGTGCTCAACTCCGGCCAGGAGGTCGCGGTGAAGAAGCTCGGGCTGGCCGACGGCGCGAAGCCGTTCGACTTCGTCTTCCACGGTGGTTCCGGCTCGCTGAAGAGCGAGATCGAGGAGGCGCTGAGCTACGGCGTCGTCAAGATGAACGTCGACACCGACACCCAGTACGCCTATACCCGTCCGGTTGCCGGGCACATGCTCTCGAATTACGACGGCGTGCTGAAGATCGACGGCGAGGTCGGCAACAAGAAGACCTACGACCCGCGCGTGTGGTCCAAGAAGGCCGAGACGTCGATGTCCGAGCGTGTCGTCGAGGCGTGCACAGACCTGAAGTCGACGGGCAAGTCGATCAGCGCCTGATCCGACCCGCCCGCCCGTCGGTCTGCGGACCGACGCCGAGCATCACCGACAGCGTCCGGCTCACGGCCGGGCGCTGTCGGCGTCTCGGGGTGTCCTGGCACAGGATTGGGGTGCTGTCAGCGCGAAACGTGTTGCTGTGGGCGGGATTCCGGTTGCTGTCGGCGGGGTGGCGGGTCAGAGCGTTGCGAGACCGACGACGACCCCGACGGCGAGCGCGACCATGACGATCGCGGCGGCCACGACGGCGGGGTCGATCCGACGTCGGTGCAGACGTGGCGGCGGTGTGGTCCGGGTGGTCCGGCGCTCGATGCGCAGTGGATGCGTTGCGGGCTCGAAGTAGGCCTGCGGCGGCGCGTCGAGCGGATGCGGCGTGTGCGGACTCCGGGGTGGTGGGGCGTTGTGCTGAACCCAGGTGTCGCTATGTGCCGGGGCGCCGCTATGTGCCCGGGTGTCGCTGTGTGGCAGTCGGGTGGTCGGTCCGTTGCCGGTCACTGAGGCGTGCACACCTTCCAATCATCGCCGGACTTCTGCAGGTTGATGGTCACGGTCTGAGGTGCGTCCGGTTTGCTGCTGTGCAGCGCCGAGACCTCGACCACGGCCTGATGACCGTCGCCGGTGACCTTGACGGCCTTGACATCACTGACCTGGATGAGTTCGTTCCGGGTCTTCTGGCCGTCGTAGATCTTCTGGAAATCGGCATCGCTGATCGTCGTGTAGAACTCGTTGCGTTGACCGCAGGTGGTGGAGCGCAGGGTGCTCAGATCGCCCTCGTACAGAGCGGTGGAGAACTCCTTCGCGACGTCGGCGGCCTCGTCGGCCGGGGCCGGGGGACGCAGGTTCAGGTACGCGAAGACCCCGCCGATCACGGCGATCACGACGACCACGGCGGCACCGACGAGCAGCGGCCAGCGCCGGCGACCGGAGGACTCCTTGGCGGGCTTCGGCTTCGACGTGTCGTCCTTGCCGGGGTAGACGGTGGGCTTGTGGGCGGTGGTGGACCAGCCCTGGGCGGCCGACGTGGTGCCTGCCGCCGCACCCGCACCCGCTGCCGATGTTGCTGGGGCAGCCTTGGTCACCGGCCGGGTCTCGGAGTCGTCGGACTCCGCCTGCTTCGCGGTGGTGCCGGTCGCTGCGGTGTCGGTGCCGGTGGGGAAGGCCTTGGTGGAGCCGTCCGCGTCCTGGTCGTCGTTGCTGTCGGCGCGATCCTTGTTGCTGTCGGCGCGATCGCGGTTGCTGTCGACGTGATCGGTGTTGCTCTCGGCGTCGGTGCGGTCGGACTTGGCGGCAGCGGCCGCGCCGGCAGCGGCCGCAGCAGTGGCACCCGCGGCGGCGCCTCCGCCTGCACCGAGCGCGTCGATTTCGGACAGGTCGTCGAGGTCTGCGGAATCGGGGAGATCGCCGCGCTGGATCACCGTCGTCGCCGAATCGCTCGGACCGATACCCGACCGCTTGGTCTTCGGCTTGTCCGCCTTGGTGTTCTCGCCGGTGTCCTCACCGGTGTTCTCACCGCGGCCGGTCGCGGTCTCCGCAGCGTCGGAACCGGCCTCGGCCTCGATGTTCTCGAGGTCCTCGAGTTCACTGATGTCGGGCAGGTCCTCGCGGCGGATCACCTTGGTGGCCGAGTCGATCCCGCGGCCACCCTTGGGCTTCGGACGGGCTGCCTTGGGGGCCTCGGTGGTCTGCTCGGTGGACTCCTCCGCGGCGGCCGGTTCCGATTCGTCGGTCGCGGTCCCTGAGGCCGCCTCGGTCTCTGCCGCGGTGGTGTCGGTACCGGTGTCGGGGGAGTCCGGCGCCTTGCCGGGCTCGGCGTCGTCTGATGTGCCGGCGTCTGCTGCCGTGTCGCCTTCGGCCGATGGCTCTTCCGTTGCCGAATCGCCCTCTGTGGCCGAGTCGCCCTCTGTGTCCCAATCGCCCGCTGTGGCCGAGTCGTCGGCTTCTCCGGTGGGCTCGTCGTCCGTCTCGGACTCCGCGCCGTCACTCGACGACTCGTCCGCGGTCTCGTCGGACGGCGTCTCGTCGACCGCCTCGCCCTGCGCGCCGGTGTCCTGTGCTCCGGTGTCCTGTGCTCCGGTGACTTGCGCCGCAGGGTCTTGTGCTCCGAAGTCCTGTGTCGCAGCGTCGTCTGCCGACGTGTCGGTCGCATCCTCGTTGTTCGTCGCGTCGGTCACCGCTGCGTCGTCGTCCTTCGTACTGGCGACCCAGGAGTCATCCGGGCCGCGGCGGCCGGTCTGTGCCGCGTGGTCTTTACCGCGATTGCGCCATGCGGAGCGGGCGCGGCCGAGCAATGAATCCTGGTCGTCGCGTGATGGAGGCATCGTGTTGAACACCCCGCCTTCTCCCGAATCGATGTGGTCGCCGCCCCGACTGCCCGCCGTCACCCGCCGAGTCGGTTGCGCTTGGTCGATCGCGCCACTCACCCTAGCGAATCCCCCCTGGGTGCCGTACTCGGTGGGCTGTGACGTACTCCGGTCGGGTGATCGACGAGCCGTCGACGCCGTACGCGGCCAGGACGCTCCTGCGGTTCTGGAGTGATTCAATGTAGGCGTGACTTCCTTCGGAGATCTGCTCGGACCGCAGCCGGTCCTGCTCACAGGCGACGACGAGGCCGAATCGGACCTGCTCAACGGAGCAGATCCGGCCGAGACCGCGGCCGTCCACCCCACTGCCTCGATCGCGTGGGCGTACCTGGCCGATGCCGCCCTGGCGGCGGCGGACGCCGGAGCCGGTACGCCCAAGGTGATCGAGGCCTACGCGTATGCGCGGACCGGCTATCACCGTGGCCTCGACCAGCTGCGCCGCCACGGCTGGAAGGGTTTCGGCCCGGTGCCGTGGAGCCACGAGCCCAATCAGGGCTTTCTGCGCTGTGTCGGTGCATTGGCGCGCGCCGCGCGGACGGTCGGTGAAGAAGACGAGTACCTGCGCTGTCTGGATCTCCTCAACGACAGCGACCCGACGGCGGCGCAGCACCTCGGACTGGCTTGACCGACTGGCTGCGCCGACGGCTGAACGGATTACCGCCGCCGGTGCGGCAGCGGGTTCGGCGACTCTTGTTGTCGCTGGTGCCCATCGCGCAGTGTTCACTCGCGGCGGGCGCCGCCTGGTGGATCGCCGTGAACATCTTCGGCCACCCGCAGCCGTTCTTCGCGCCGATCGCCGCCGTCGTCTCGCTCGGCCTGTCGCTGGGTAAACGGTGGCGCCGCTCGGTCGAACTCGTCGCAGGTGTCACGCTGGGAATCCTCATCGGCGACGTCCTGGTCTCGCAGATCGGGTCGGGTACGTGGCAGATCATGGTGGTCGTCGCGCTGGCGATGTCGGTGGCCGTGTTCCTCGACAACGGGCCGCTCGTTCCCATGCAGGCCGCGTCGTCGGGCGTCCTGGTGGCGACGCTGCTCCCGCCCGGGGGCATCGGCGGGTTCCACCGCGCGATCGACGCTCTCATCGGCGGGGTGGTCGGGATGATCATCGTGGCGCTGTTCCCGGTCAATCCGGCCCACCGGGCCCGCCGCGATGCGGCGGCACTCCTCGCGACCATGCGCGACTCGGCCCGCACCCTGGTCACCGGCCTTCGCGAGATGGAGGTCGACGCCGTCACCGAGGCGCTCGTCTCCGCGCGCGGCACGCAGGACGCGATCAACGAGATGCGTGCCGACATGCGCGGCGGTCGCGAGGTGAGCACCCTCTCGCCCCTGTACTGGAACGCGCGGGAACGCCTCGCGCGTATCTCGGCGACGGCCGATCCGATCGACAATGCCGTCCGGAATTTCCGGATCATCGCGCGACGGGCGCTCGGCATGACCCAGCGCGGCGAGCCTCTGCGACCGGAGATCGTGGACATCATCGCCGACGTCGCGGAAGCCTTCGAGGTGCTGCGCGAGATGATGATCGCCAAACCGGGCGAGGAGCCCGACCAGGCCGACGCCGCGCGCGTCATCCGCACGGTCGCGCGCAAGGCCAAGGCCGAGCTGGTCACCGGCAGCGCGCTGTCGGAGACGGCCGTGATGGCCGAGCTGCGGTCGCTGCTGATCGACATGCTGATGATTGCCGGACTGCGCCGGTCCTCGGCGATGGCCACGTTGCGCTGACTCGGACCGACCCCGGCGAACCCGCGACAACTTAGGGTTACCTCTTGTCATATATGCGAAAATGCGCATATATTGACGACAAATGGGCCACTCACACTCACACACGCACGCCGACACGACCGGATCCGTGGCGAATCGCCGGATCTGGCCGATGGCGGTTGCCGTCGCGATCATCGGTGGCTATTTCGTCGTCGAGCTCGTGGTGGGCCTGCTGGTCGATTCGCTGGCCCTGATCGCCGACGCCGGTCACATGCTGACCGACGTCGTCGCCCTGGTGATGGGTCTGGTGGCGTTGCTGCTGGCCAAACACGGTGCCACCACCGACGACCGCAGTTTCGGCTGGCATCGCGCCGAGGTCTTCACCGCCGTGGCGAATGCCGTATTGCTGATCGGGGTCGCGGCCTTCGTGCTCTACGAGGCGGTGGAACGGATCGGCACCGACCCGGAGGTGCCCGGCCTCACCCTCATCGTCGTCGCCCTGATCGGGTTGCTCGTCAATCTCGCGGTGATGCTGCTGCTGCGCGCGGACGCACAGGAATCGATTGCCGTCCGCGGCGCCTACCTCGAGGTCCTCGCCGACGCGGTCGGCAGCGTGGGTGTGCTGATCGCCGGCGTGGTCGCGCTGACCACCGGGTGGGGCTACGCCGACGTCGTGGTGGCCGTCCTCATCGCCCTGTGGGTGGTCCCGCGTGCCGTGCGGTTGGCCCTCGAGGCGCTCCGCATCCTCAACCAGCAGGCGCCCGCGCACATCGACGTCGACGAACTGCGACAGGAACTCGCCGCGATCCCCTCCGTCGACGATGTTCACGACCTGCACGTCTGGACGCTCACCACCGGCATGGATGTCGCCACGGTCCACCTGGGCAGCAACGGATCCAATCGCGAGGTGCTGACCGCCGCCCAGGCAGTGCTCACCCGGCACGGTCTCGAGCACGCCACCATCCAGGTCGATCCGCACGACGTGCGGGAGCGGTGCCACGACGAACTGCGGTGGTGAGCGCCGCCGCGGGAAACCCGGCTGACAATCCGTCGCGGTCCGGTCATGCTGGCTTCCATGTCCGACGACGCCGACCTCGCCTCCCTCACGCGTAAACCCGATCGGGGCGGTGATCGTGCACTCCTCGACCAGGTGCTGCATGAAGCCCACGTCGGTGTGCTGTCCACCGTCACCGACGACGGGTTCCCGTGGTCGGTGCCGATGCTCGTGGCCCGCGACGGCGACCGACTCCTGATCCACGGGTCCTCGGGGGCGGGGGCGCTGCGGCAGGTCGCGGCCGGAGCGCGTGCGACGTTCACCGCTTTCGTCGCCGACGGCCTCGTCGTCGCCGCTACCTTGTTCGACCATTCGATGAACTACCGGTCGGTGGTGGTGCGCGGCACGCTCGAGCGCGTCGACCCGTCCGATGCCGCACGCGCTCTCGATGTCTTCTCCGACGCGGTGCTCCCCGGCCGCAGCGTGGAGGTCCGCGACCACACGCACAAGGAGTTGTCGGCCACCGTGATCCTGGCTCTGCCCATCGTCGACGGGCAGTGGTTGGCCAAGGCGCGGTCGGGCGGGCCGGGATCGGACGGGGTGGGATCGGACGGCTGGACCGGACACATCCCGATGCGGGTGGTCTACGACGAGCCGGTCACCGCGAGCCCCGGCGATCTGCCGGCGTCGGTTGCCGGCCTCTACCGCCAGAAGACGAACAGGTCCCAGCCGTAGGACGCGAGTGCACTCGGTACCCCGGACAGGCCGAACAGCCAGTAGACGAGATCGAAGAACGCGCGGTTGAGGAACGGGATGAACAGCAGTGCGAAGACGATCAGGAATCCGTACGGGGCGATCTTGCTGACCGACGCGCGGGTCTGATCCGACAGGTAGGGGTCGATCGCGCCGTAGCCGTCGAAACCGGGCACCGGCAGCAGGTTCAGCACTGCGGCGGTGATCTGCAGGAAGGCCAGCATCGACAACGCGGCCCACAGGTTGAGCCCGTCGACGATGTAGAGGACGTTCGACGCGCCGAAGCCCTGGGCGCCGGAGGAGTCCGGCGCGGCGAACCGGACGGCCAGCAGGAGCGCGACGCCGAGCAGCGCGTTGGTGGCCGGGCCGGCCAGCGACACGATCGTCCGCTGGACGCGGGTGAACCCGTGCTGGTTCACGTAGACCGCGCCGCCGGGAAAACCGATGCCGCCCAACAGGATGATCAGCAGTGGCAGTCCCAGCGACAGCCCCGGATGGGTGTAGCGCAACGGGTTCAGGGTGAGGTAGCCGCGGAGTTCGGCATTGCGGTCGCCGAACCGGAACGCGGTGACCGCGTGGGCGAACTCGTGCAGGCACAGCGAGATGACCCAGCCGGCGAGGACGACGAGCAGGGTCCCGCCGACCGACTCGAGATTGCGTCCGGGCTCGGAACCGGCCACGATCCACCCGCCGATCACCGCCACCACGACGAGGCCGAGGAAGACCGGGCCCGGGCGGACGGCGCGGGCGATCTCGCGGGTCGTGGTGGTCATGGCAGCAACACCAGGTTCATGTCCACATGATGCCGGTAAAACGTCGACCGTTTCAGAACCCGCGGCGTGACCGTCCCCTCACGCTCGACGACGATGTTGGTGCCGCCGGTCTGCGCGGCCCGCCCGAGATGCCATCGGCCCCTGATCAGGGGCCGATCGAGCCGCGCCCGGAGACCGGGCGCGGTGCGGAGAGGTTCGATCTCCACCCCGCGGACCTCGCCGGTGAAGAGGCGCTCGTTGTCCACATAGGTCTCGCCGTGCAGTTTCGCGTCGTCGGCGCCGAGGTGCCGGGCCCGGCCCACCAGCACGGTGGCCGCGTCGTCGCGGATCAGCGGTACCGCCCGCGCCCGGCCGCGCTCGGCGAGTGCGGCCGCGCCGACGCCGTGGGGCAGTCCGTAGACGACGGTGGCCCGGGTCGGCGATGGCGCCGCGTAGGCGATCTCCACATCGAGGCGTTCAGCGATCATCAGGGCTGCCACCACCTGGGCGAGGTAGGCATCGGCCCCGGCCCCGTCGAGCGGGGTCACGACGACCCGTGAGACGTCGGGATCGATCAGGGCATCGGCGACGGCGGCGCGGATCGCCCGCTTCTCCGCGGTCGTCGCCGCTTCGGTGATCGGGACAATCGGCACGCGGATAGCGTATCCACCGCTCTGGATGCGACGTCGACCAAGTAAGGTTGGCCTGTTGTTCAGCGCGCCAACTCAAAGGAGCATCCGACCATGGCCGCGATCGTGCTTATCGGCGCCCAATGGGGGGACGAGGGCAAAGGTAAGGCAACCGACCTGCTCGGCGGAAAGCTGCAGTGGGTGGTTCGGTATCAGGGCGGCAACAACGCCGGACATACCGTCGTCCTCCCGAACGGGGAGACCTTCGCACTCCATCTGATCCCCTCCGGAATCCTGACGCCCGGGGTGAAGAACGTCATCGGCAACGGCGTGGTGGTCGATCCGGGGGTACTGCTGACCGAGCTCGGCGGCCTCGAGGACCGCGACGTCGACACCTCGGGTCTGCTCATCTCGGCCGACGCGCACCTGCTGATGCCGTACCACGTGGCGATCGACAAGGTCACCGAGCGGTTCCTGGGGAACAAGAAGATCGGCACCACCGGCCGCGGCATCGGGCCCTGCTATCAGGACAAGATCGCCCGCGTCGGGGTCCGGGCCGCCGACGTGCTCGACGAGAAGATCCTGGCGCAGAAGGTCGAGGCCGCGCTGGAGCTGAAGAACCAGATCCTGGTGAAGATCTACAACCGTCGTGCCCTCGATCCCGCGCAGGTGGTCGAGGAGGTGCTCGAGCAGGCCGAGGGGTTCAAGCACCGCATCGCCGATACCCGACTGCTGCTCAACCAGGCCCTCGAACAGGGCGAGACGGTGCTGCTGGAAGGGTCGCAGGGCACGTTGCTCGACGTCGACCACGGCACGTATCCGTATGTCACGTCGTCTAATCCGACGTCCGGCGGCGCCGCCGTCGGCTCCGGGATCGGTCCCAACAAGATCACCACCGTGCTGGGCATCCTCAAGGCCTACACCACCCGCGTGGGGTCGGGACCGTTCCCCACCGAACTCTTCGACGAGTGGGGCGAGTACCTCGCCAAGACGGGCGGCGAGGTCGGCGTGACGACCGGTCGCGCACGTCGTTGCGGCTGGTTCGATGCCGTCATCGCGCGGTATGCCACGCGCGTCAACGGCATCACCGACTACTTCCTCACCAAGCTCGACGTGCTCTCCGGCCTGGACACGGTGCCGATCTGCGTGGCATACGAGGTCGACGGCGAACGCATCGACGAGATGCCGATGACGCAGACCGGTTTCCACCACGCGAAGCCGGTCTACGAGGAGATGCCCGGTTGGTGGGAGGACATCTCGGAGTGCCGGACCTTCGAGGACCTGCCACAGAACGCCCAGAACTACATTCTTCGACTGGAAGAGCTTGCCGGAGCTCATATCTCGTGCATCGGAGTGGGGCCGGGCCGGGAACAGACCATCGTTCGTCGCGAGATCGTGTAAGCGGAAGGGCCGGCGGGGGACTCGATGACGGCGCAGGGCAGCAGGGATTACGGGTCGATTCTGCTCGGGTCCGCCGACGAGAGTTCCTTCCGTCAGCGCCTGCGCATCCAGACCCTGCTGACCGGGATGATCGTGGTCGCCAACCTGATCGGCGCCGGCGTCGCGATCCTGTTGACCGGCGTCGGGATTCCGCAGCCGTCGGTGTTCCAGGCCCGCCTCTGGTGGGTGAACTTCCTCGTGCTGCCCGTCTATGTGGGGGCCGCGTTCGTCGTCGGCATCGGACTCGGCACCGTGGTGGTGGTCCGCGATCTGCGATGGGCGATCCGCGGCCGGCAGCCGAGCGCGCGAGACGCTCGCCGCACCCAGCGCGCGCCGTGGCGGCTGGTCGCCATCCAGGGGATGCTCTGGGGCGTCGCCACCGTGATGTTCACGATCATGTACGGGGTTCTCGATCCCGCCCTCATTCCCAAGATCTTCTTCGTCGTCGCACTGAGTGGCGTTGTGGTGGTTGCGAACTCGTACCTCTTGGTGGAATTCGCGATGCGGCCGGTCCTCGCCGAGGTGATCAGCGCCGGATACGGTCGCCGCAAACGCAGCGGTGTGCGGGCCCGGTCACTGGTGTCCTGGCTGGCCGGCTCCGCGATCCCGATCACCGGAATCCTGCTCGTCGTGCTCTTCGGCGTGTTCCGCGACGACACCGACAAACTCGACCTGTTCATCGGCGTCACCGTGCTGGCGGTGATCGCGTTGGGGACCGGGCTGATCCTGACCGTGCTGTCCAGTGTCAGTATCACCGGGCCGATCCGGAGCGTGCGGTCGGGGATGAAGCGGGTCCAGGACGGTGACACCGACGTCGATCTGGTGGTCTACGACGGCACCGAACTCGGTGACCTGCAGGTGGGCTTCAACGGCATGGTGACCGGGCTGCGAGAGCGTGCGCGGTTGCAGGATCTCTTCGGCCGGCATGTCGGGCGCGACGTCGCTGCCGCTGCGCTGCAACGAGATCCGGAGCTCGGCGGTTCCGAACGCATCGTCGCGGTGGTGTTCGTCGACGTGATCGGTTCCACCACGCTGGCGTCGCGACACAGCCCGACCGAGGTGGTCGAGATCCTCAACAGGTTCTTCGCGGTGATCGTCGCAGCGGTCGAGGGCCGGCACGGTCTGGTGAACAAATTCGAAGGTGATGCGGTGCTGGCGATCTTCGGGGCGCCGATCGACCTCGAGGACCCGGCCGGCGCCGCGCTGTCCGCCGCCCGGCAGATCGCCGACGGCCTCGCCCGGGACGTGCCCGATCTGGCCGCAGGCATCGGTGTCAGCTATGGGCGGGTCGTCGCCGGAAACGTCGGCGCCATCGAACGATTCGAGTACACGGTGATCGGCGATGCGGTCAACGAGAGCGCGAGGCTCTCGGAACTGGCCAAACGGGATCCGGCGCGTCCGCTCGCGTCCGGTCATGCCGTCGAGGCGGCCGGGCCGGAGGCCGCGCGATGGGAGCAACAGGAGGCCACCACTCTGCGCGGCCGGACGGCGGAGACGGTGGTCCATGCGGCACGGATCGCCGACCCGGATGACACCTGAGCGAGTCGCCGTGTCGAATGTCGTCGCCGTGGCGCGCTTTGGTGTCATCTGTGCGCTCGGGGCGACGGTCAGGTGCCCTCGGCGAGGACGCTCACCGTCAGCAGCATGACGGTGGGGCTGAACGGGTTGGCTCGGACCTGGCTGCAGGCTACGTCAGTCGACTTCCCGATCCATCTGTCCCTCCGCGAAATCCAACCGGCGCAACGCGGTTCGCAAGACCTCGTCGTCGATGTGGCCGTCGTCGCGCTCCTCGATGAACACCTTCCGCTGGATCTGTAACAGCTCCATGCGCATCCGGTTGCCGGCCGCGGTGGGACTCTCGCCGATGTCCTCGGGGCCGCGCCCGAGTTCCTCCCAGCCGACGTTGCGTTGGGTGGTCACCCACTTCCGCAACATCCCCACCTGATGTCTACGCGGGTCGTTCTCCGCGAGCTCTGCGGCCAGCTCGTCGAGTCGTCGTTCCGACGCCCGGGACGCGCGATCCTGCGCCGACGCATAGGCCAGCCGGTCCTTCGCGGCGTCGTCGGTGCCGATGCCGAGTCGGCGGATCATCCAGCCCAGGGTGGTGCCCTGCAGGAGCAGCGTGCCGACCACGACGACGAAGGTGAGGAACAGGATCTCGGCGCGCGCCGGGAACGGCCCGCCGTCGTCGGTGGTCAGCGGGATGGCGAAGGCCGCGGCCAGCGAGACCACCCCCCGCATCCCCGACCACCCGACGATGAACACCGCGCGGGGCGCCGGGCGTTCCTCGCGGCGACGGATCCTGGACGAGAGCGCCCTGGGTAGGTAGGTGGCGGGATAGACCCACAGGAACCTTGCCAGGATCGTCGCGGCCAGCACGACGGCGGCATCGATGGCGATCTGGACCCACGACTCACCGGCGAGACCGCGGATGAGGAACGGCAACTGGAGCCCGATGAGGAGGAACACGAAGGATTCCAGCAGTGCGTCGATCGATTTGCGGACGGCGTCGTCCTGCAGTCGCGTGGCGTAGCCGAGCCGCACCGATCGCTGACCGAGGAACAGCCCCGCGACCACCACGGCGATCACGCCGGAGGCGTGGATCTCCTCGGCGACGTAATACGTCCCGAACGGCACCACCAGGCCGATCGCCGTCTCCATCGGCGGGTCGGTGAGCCAGAGTCGCAGCCAGGAGACGGCGAATCCGACCACCAGCCCGATGACGAGTCCGCCGACGGCGGCAATGGCGAAGGTGGACAACCCCTCCCACACCGACGCGGTCGCGCCGATCGCGGCCGCCAGGGCCACCCGGAAGGCGGTGAGGGCGGTCGCGTCGTTCAGCAGGCTCTCGCCGCCGAGCAGGGTCATGATCCGGCGGGGGAGTCCGACGCGCCGCCCGATGGCCTGCGCCGACACCGCGTCCGGCGGCGCCACCACGGCGCCGAGCACCAGTGCCGCGGCGAGAGGCAGGTGGGGCACCGTTGCGTAGGCGACCAATCCGACGATCACCGTGGAGAAGAGCGGCAGGCCGATGGCCAGGAATCCGATCGCCCGGCGGTTGGCGCGGATGGCCTGGTAGGAGCTCTCCTGCGCGGCCGAATAGAGCAGCGGCGGCAGAATAAGGAACAGCACCAGCTCCGGTTCCAGCATCACCTCGGGGGTCCCCGGGATCCAGCCGATACCGAGGCCGACCAGGACGAGGATCAGCGGCGCCGACAATCCGTATCGCCGGCACAGCGCGGCGAGGATCACGGCAACCACCGCCACCAACAACAGCGATGCACTCACGCGAAGAACCTATCCCGGCATCGCCCGTCGCGGGGATCGCGACGATCCGGATAATGGCGTACATGCGTATCTTCCGGCGAGGTGGCGACGATCGATCCGAGACCACGGGTGGGGGTGGATCGTCGGGCGATGGATCACGATGTGAGGAGTTGGCGACCTACGGCATCGACTCGAACGCCGATCCCGAGCCGCGCGCCGGTGACTACGCCGCCTGCGAGGAGTGCACCGCGCTCGGCGAACACCATTGGGCGCACCTGCGGATCTGCCTGACGTGCGGGCATGTCGGATGCTGCGATTCCAGCCCGCGCCGCCACGCCACTGCGCATTTCGACGAGAGCGGCCACCCGGTGATGCGTTCGGCCGAGCCCGGAGAGGTGTGGCGGTGGTGCTATGTGCACGAGGTCACGGGTTGAGCGAGCGTTCCGTGGGCCCCGCGGGCCTGTGCTGAACTGCACGTAGGATTTGGGCATGACGTCAGACAGCCAAGGTGCTTCCGAGGCGTCGGTGCCGGCCGACGAGGAGGCCGCGCCGGTGCAGGGCCTGCCGGTGAACGAGGTGGGACATGCCGCGGTCGGTCCGCCCGCGGTGCTCGGCACGCCGCTGAGCCCGACCGCGACCAAGGTGATGGTGCTCGGCGCCGGTGAACTGGGCAAAGAGGTGATCATCGCCTTCCAGCGACTCGGTGTCGAGGTGATCGCGGTGGATCGGTACGCAGATGCGCCCGGGCAGCAGGTGGCACATCGCGCCGAGGTGATCGACATGACCGACGCCGATGCACTGATGGCTGTCATCGAGCGCCATCGGCCGCACTACGTGGTGCCCGAGATCGAGGCGATCGCGACTCCCGCGCTCGTCGAGGTGGAGAAGCGCGGATTGGCCGAGGTGATCCCGACGGCGCGAGCCGTGGTCGCGACGATGGACCGTGAGGGCATCCGTCGTCTCGCCGATGAGGAACTCGGACTCCCGACGTCGCCGTATCTCTTCGCGTCCTCACACGAGGAACTCGAGGAGGCAGTCGGGGAGATCGGCTTCCCGTGCGTGGTGAAGCCGGTGATGTCGTCGTCGGGCAAGGGCCAGACCGTGGTTCGCGCGCCGGCCGACATCGGGCCCGCCTGGAACACCGCGACCACCGGTGCCCGTGTGCACGGCGAGCGGGTCATCGTCGAGGGATTCATCGAGTTCGACTACGAGATCACTCTCCTGACGGTCCGGGCGATCGATCCCGCCACCGGCCGTCTGGCCTCCCACTTCTGCGCGCCCATCGGCCATCAGCAGGTCGGCGGCGACTACGTGGAGAGCTGGCAGCCACACGAGATGTCGACCGATGCGCTCGGTGCGGCCACGTCCATCGCAGCACGCATCGCCACCGGTCTCGGCGACGGAAAGCTCGCAGGCCGGGGTGTCTTCGGTGTCGAACTGTTCGTCAAGGGCGACGACGTCTACTTCTCCGAGGTCAGCCCCCGCCCGCACGACACCGGCCTGGTCACCCTGGCCACGCAGCGTCTGTCGCAGTTCGAGATGCATGCCCGGGCGATTCTGGGACTGCCCGTCGACGTCACGCTGGCGTCGCCGGGTGCATCGGCGGTGATCTACGGGCAGCTCGACGAACCCGCGATCGGATTCGAGAACGTCGCCCGAGCGCTCACGGTGCCGGAGACCGACATCCGACTGTTCGGAAAGCCGGAGAGCTTCCATCGTCGGCGGATGGGCGTGATCACCGCCACCGCGGACGATGTCGCCGTCGCCCGGCAGCGTGCCGTCCACGCGGCGTCGCTGGTGACGCCGGTCTCCGGACGCCCGTTCGAGCGGTTGACCCCGGCCCCGATGGCCGAGCCGGTCGTCCCGCCTGCGCCGTCACGGCCCGTGCCGCCTCCGCCGCCCTCGCGGCCCACCGCGCCGCCACGCGGCACCCCCGGGCCGCCGCAGCCGCCCGGTCCGCCACCCCCCGGTCCGCCACCCCCCGGTCCGCCACCGCCCGGTCCGCGGCAAGTGCCGGTACCGCCGCGCGGGCCGATACCGCCACGCGGTGCTCCCGCACGACCGGCAGGCCCACCGCCGCGCCCCGTCCCGCCGACCGGCGGTCGTCCCGCCGGCCCGCCGCCGCCCCGGCCGTCGGGAAACCCGACACGCGCCTCGGTCGACTGAGCGTGCACTAGACCGGCCGGCCCTCGATGTCCCTTGGTGGGGAGCTGCTCGTCGGTGCGGTCATCCTCGTCGGACTCCTCGGGATCGTCTTCCCGGTCCTGCCGGGTGGTCTCCTGGTTCTCGCTGCGATCGGTGTCTGGTCGGCGATCGTCGGAGGCTGGGCATGGGCGATCTTCGGTGCCGCGGCGGCGGTGATCCTGCTCGGCGAGGTCGTCAAGTATCTGGTCGCCGGTCGGTCGTTGAAGGCCGCGGGCATCCCGAACGCCACGATCGCGGTCGGTGGGGTGCTCGGCATCGTCGGGTTCTTCGTGATCCCGGTGATCGGCCTGTTCATCGGGTTCGTACTGGGTGCCATGCTCGCCGAACTCATCCGCATGCGCAGCGTGGGTGCTGCCTGGCGAGGCACCGTGTCGGCGTCGAAGGCGGCGTTGATCACGATGGGGATCGAGCTGTTCGCGGCCCTGCTGGGAACAGCGATCTGGCTGGTGGGCGCGGGTATCTGGTGATCAGGACAGGCGCAGGCCCGCGCGCGAACCCAGGGGGACGATCATCGGGGCGCCGAACACCGGATCGGCCATCACATGAGACTGCAGGCCGAAGGCCGCCTCGAGCAGGTCAGTGGTGATCACCTCGTCGGGCCGCCCGTGCGCGACGATCTCGCCCGATCTCATCACGAACAGCGAATCACTGTATCGTGCAGCAAGATTGAGATCGTGCAGGACCATCACCACCGTCTTGCCGTGCTCGGTACGCAGCGTGTGAACCAGATCGAGGATCTCGACGGCATGGGCGAGGTCGAGGTAGGTGGTGGGTTCGTCGAGGAGCAGGAGGTCGGTCTCCTGGGCGAGGGTGAGCGCGATCCACACCCGCTGACGCTGCCCGCCGGAGAGTGCATCGATCGGGCGATCGGCAAGGTCGGTGGTCGCCGTCTGTTCCATCGCCAGCGCGACCGCGGCCTCATCGGCGGCCGACGCCTGCTGATACCACCGCTGGTGGGGATGTCGTCCCCGAGTGACCAGATCCTCGACGGTGAGCCCCTCCGGCGCAACGGGATTCTGCGGCAACAGGCCGAGGCGCCGCGCGACGTCCCTCGGACGCATCCGGTTGATGTCGGCGTCGTCGAGGTAGACGGTCCCCGATCGCGGCGGCAGCAGCCGGGACAGCGCGCGGAGCAATGTCGACTTCCCGCACCCGTTGGGCCCGATGATCGTGGTGATCTCGCCGTCGGGGATCGCGATGTCGAGGTCGGAGATGATGATCCGGTCGTCGTAACCGACCTGCAGACCTGCCGCGCGCAGCCGCGATTGCGGGGTGGTGACTTCGGTGATCGCCGCGTCGGAGTGGGTCATACCGTGGCCTTTCGGGACATCGCGATCATGAGATAGATGAGGCACGGACCGCCGATCGCCGCGGTGACGATACCGACCGGCAGACCGCCGGGCAGGAGCGTGCGGCACAGCAGGTCGCCGCCGAGCACGAGGATTGCGCCGACGATGCCGGAGGCGAGCGGTGTGGGGAGCGGAGAGCCGGTCAGACGCAACGCGATCTGCGGCGCAAGTAGCGCGACGAACGCGATCGGGCCCGCCGCCGAGACGCAGAGTGCGGCCACCAGGACCGCGACGATCAGCAGGATCGTGGTCACTCGGCCGGCGTTGACGCCCAGCCCCCGGGCGACCTCGGACCCGAGCCCGAGGATTCCGATGGCCCGCGACATCCAGATCACCACGGCCACACCGACCCCGACCGCGATGGTGGCCGGCCAGACATCGGACCAGGTCGCCTGGGAGACCGAACCCACCAGCCAGGTCTGCGCGCGTGCCGCGTCGGCGATCTGAGCGCGCGTCAGCATGTAGGAGGTCAACGCCTGCAGCATCCAGGTGACGCCGACGCCGATGATGACGAGCCGGAACGGGTCGATGCCGATGTTCGCCGACCGGCCCGGCCAGGCGAGCAGATACATCACGATCGCGGTGGCGAAGCCGCCGATGAGGGCGGCCACCGGCACCCCGAGCCCGGCCAGCCAGGCCCCCCACGAGGTCGAGAACGCGATGGCGGCGACGGCCGCGGCACTCGCTCCCGCGGTGATGCCGAGGATGTCCGGGGTGGCCAGCGGATTGCGTGCGATCAGCTGGGTCAGGGCGCCCGCCATGCCGAAGCCGAACCCGACCAGCAGCGAGACCAGCGCGCGGGGCAGCGAGACGTCGAAGACCACGACGTTCTCGATGCGGGTGCCACCACCGAGCAGGACACGCGCCACGTCGATCGGGCTCATCGGGTAGTCGCTGATCCCGACGCTCAGCAGGAACAGGAGCAGGGTGATGGCGACGGCGACGGCCATCGTCACCAGCATGCGGGGGCGGACGACCCACGACGACGACCCGACACGCAGGATGCGGCGACGCCGGGTCCGCTGTGGTGCTTGTGGTTCGGGGCCGGCGGGATCGGGGCTCGGTCGGACGTCGGTGGTCATACGCTGGCCAACTTCCGTTTGCGGACGAGGGCGATGAGGAACGGTGCGCCGACGAGCGCCAGGATGACTCCGACCTGCACCTCGCCGGGGCGGGCGATGACGCGGCCGATGACGTCGCAGACCAGTACCAGGATCGCGCCCAGCAGCGCCGAATACGGAACGATCCACCGGTAGTCGGACCCGGTGAAGGCGCGCGCGATGTGTGGGACGACGAGCCCGAGGAAGACGATCGGACCGCAGGCCGCCGTCGCCGCGCCGACGAGCAGAGTGATGGTGAGGATGCCCATGATGCGGATCAGCACGACGCGTGAGCCGAGGGCCTTGGACATGTCGTCGCCCAGACTGAGCACGTTCAGGAAGAAGCCGCTGCCCAGCGCGAGCACGAGGCCGATGACGATGAACGGCAGCGCGGCCGAGAACACGTCGAGCCCTCGGCCGGTGGTGGCGCCGACGTTCCAGAACCGCCAGGCGTCGAGGGTGACGCTGTCCGACAACACGATTGCCGAGGTGATCGCCAGCAGCAGCGCGGAGAGGCCGGTGCCGGCGAGGACCAGGGTCAGCGGACTCGCACCCGACAGCGCGGCGAGGCCGAAGACAGCGCTCGCCGCGATGAGCGCACCGATCAGGCCGAAAGCCATGAATGCGATGGGGCTCTGAATCCCCAGCAGGTAGACACCCGCGACGACGGCGCAGGCGGCGCCCGCGTTGACCCCCAACATCCCCGGATCGGCCAGCGGATTACGTGTGTGCCCCTGCGCGAGGGCGCCGGCGGCGCCGATCGCGAGGCCGATCATCAGTCCGAGGACGGTCCGGGGGAATCGGAGGTCCCAGACGATGCCGTAGACATCCGAGGCCCCGGGCGGTGCCGGCGGTGCTTGGAGCACGATCCAGGGGATGCCGTGGAAGTCGGTGACTTTCAGTGATGGCCAACCGCCGGCCTGCAGAGCATCGATCACCTCGCCGATCCCGAGTTGTCGGGTGCCGACCGCGATCGAGGCGAAGAGCGCCACCACGATCACCGCGATGAGCAGCAGGATCCCGGTCATTCGGCGCATGAAGGGTTACCTTACCAATGGTGTTCGGGTGGCCTCTGAGGGCGTCGAGGCGGCGATGTCTTTTGCATAACGAAAGGCATACGTGGCTGTGAAGAGGCTGTGTGGTGCGTAACGATTCGCTTGGCATGGGTCGATAGTCCAACCAGAACGTCACGAGGACACCGGAGTAGGAGAGATTGATGAGAGCATCGCTCAAGCGCGCGGGTGCCACGGTATTGGCCACAGTGGGCATCGCGGCAGGCACCCTCGCCGGGACCACGCCCGCACAGGCTGCGGTACCGGGGGACCTGGAGCTCGTCGGAGGCATCGAATGCCACTTCGGCCAGTGGGGACAGCCCTGGAACCAGGCTTGGTACATGTACCGCTACATGACCGTCCGTAATGTCGGTGACACGACGATGCACAACGTCATCCTCAACGAGGTCAACGGCAAGTCGGTCCGCGTCAAGGAGCTCAAGCCGGGCGAGACCCTGTCCAAGTGGGACAACAAGGCGCAGCGTTGGGTCCGTCCGATCGAGACCCGCTGGTTCGGCTGCTTCCCGTCGTCCATCTCGGGATTCACGTTCTCCAACGAGGCCGAGAACCTGACGAACAACTTCGGCTACTGGCAGAACTTCCGCCGCCAGGACAATCCCCCGGCGAACAACAACGGCGGTAAAAACAACGGCGGGGGCACCACCGCAGCGAACTGACCCCGAGGGGCCGCGTGAGGCGAGGGAACCTCGCCTCACGGACCCCTACCCGACAAAACGGCGACCGGATCACCGGTCGCCGTTTTGCTGTCTTGATCTGTTCTCGCCGACCGGGCCCAAATCCTCGCCGAGCGGGCGCAGAAAATCTCCGATCGTGCGCAATTTCGCGTCGACCGTGCACAGATCATTGCCGAGCGGGCGCAGATCCCGACGGGATGTCCGCCTGGGAACCGCTGCGCGCACGACCGACGCGAAACTGCGCACGACCGACGCGAAACTGCGCACGACCGACGCGAAACTGCGCACGATCGGCGCGAAACTGCGCACGATCGGCGCGAAACTGCGCACGATCGGCGGGAAACTGCGCACGATCGGCGGGATTGCGTGCCCGCTCGGCGGAGGTGTCAGCTGCCGGGGCGTGACACCTTGTGCGGCTCGGACGCGGCCAGCATGTCCTCACGCTCGACGACCTTCACGCGCTCGCGGCCCTCGGCCGCACCGAGGCTGCGCTCGTGCTCGTCGAGGCGGTACCAGCCGTCCCAGGTGGTGAACGGGATGCCCTTGCCCTCGAGTAGCTCGATGACGGCGTCCTCCGACGGCTTGCCCGGCGAGAGCAGCGCCTCGTTGGTCATGTCCTCGAGGATGCAGTCGACGGTCTCGTTGGCATCGCCCTTGGTGTGGCCGATCAGTCCGACGGGACCGCGCTTGACCCAGCCGGTGGTGTAGATGCCGGTGAGGTGCTGACCTTCGTCGAAGACGCGGCCGGCCTCGTTCGGGATCACGCCGGCCTGCTGATCGAAGGGGATCTGCGGGAGGTTGTCGGAGAGGTAGCCGACGGCGCGGTAGACGGCGCCGAGGTCCCAATCGGTGTGCTTGCCCGTCGGCTTGACGTTGCCGGTGCCGTCGAGCTGGGTCCGTTCGGTCCGCAACCCGACGACCGTGCCGTCCTCGCCGAGGATCTCGACCGGGTTCTCGAAGAAGTGCAGGAACAGCTTGTGGATGGCGCCCTGCTTGGGATCGCGGATCGCGTAGTTCTCGATGATCGTGGCGACCTGGTCGGTGATCTTCGACCCGCGACGCGCGACGGCCGATCCCTCGTCGTATTCGATGTCCTCGGGAGCGACGACGACCTCGATGTTCGGCGAGTGGTCGAGCTCCTTGAGTTCGAGCGGCGTGAACTTGGCCTGAGCCGGTCCGCGACGACCGAATACGTGGACCTCGATGGCCTTGTTGGCCTTGAGTCCCTCGTAGACGTTGGCCGGGATCTCGGTCGGGAGCAGCTCGTCGCCGGTCTTGGCGAGCACCCGCGCGACGTCGAGCGCGACATTGCCGACGCCGATGACGGCGACCTTCTCCGCCTCGAGCGGCCAGGTGCGCGGGAAGTCCGGGTGGCCGTCGTACCAGGCGACGAACTGGGCGGCGCCGTAACTGCCGTCGAGATCGATGCCGGGGATGTCCAGCACACGATCGTCGGTGGCGCCGGTCGAGAAGATCACCGCGTCGTAGAGATCCCGCAGCTCTTCGAGGGTGATGTCGGTGCCGTAGTCGATGTTGCCGAGCAGTCGGACCTGGGGCTTGTCGAGCACCTTGTGCAGCGCGGTGATGATGCCCTTGATGCGCGGGTGGTCGGGCGCGACGCCGTAACGGATCAGTCCGAAGGGGGCGGGCATCCGCTCGTAGAGGTCGATGCTGACGCCGGAAATCGGTTGGCCCGCTCGCGTTGCTCCCGGGGCCAGGTCCTTCGCGGTGTCGGACTTCATCAACGCGTCTGCTGCGTAGATCCCGGCGGGACCTGCACCGACGATGGCAACCCGCAACGGGCGGCTGGTGTCACTCATGGAGTAGGTGCTTTCCGTGGCTCTTGTGTGACTCTGGCGAAAGAGTCGCTGGTGGTGGCCGCTACGCGGCGCCTATCCCTTCTACGGTAGGCGTTCGACGCGCGTGGCCAAAATCTGTTTGTGAGGATTACCTCACTTGTGCCATGTGCGAGGTGTCAGCGTTTGGCGGCTTGGGAGATCGGTCCCACCGACTGGTCGGCGACCCACGGCAGGGTCAGCACCGTCGGCACCGACATCGCGCTGCCCACCTGCTGGTCCAGATAGACCGCTCGTCCCTGCGTCACGACAGGCAGCTTGCTCCACGTCGGATCGTTCTTCAGCCGGGCGTTGGAGCCCTGCCAGTCCACCGCGACCACCACGTCGACGTCGTTGAGCATCGAGAGGTTCTCGGCCGAGATCTCACCGTAGAAACCGTTGGTGATGGCCGGTTTCAGCGATTCCGGGAAGGTGAATCCGTAGTCGGTCAGTGTCTGTCCACGGCCGTCGTCTGGGCTGTAGATCGACACCGCGCCGGTGGGCAGTCCGGAGACCACGGCGGCCGTCTTGCCGGCGAACTCGGGGTGCTTCGCCCGGACGTCGGCAAGGTACTTCTCGGTCTCGTCGATCTTGCGCTGCGCGGTGGCCGGCAGCCCGACGGCCCGTCCGATCTCGGCGGTCTGCACATCCCACGGGATCTGCCAGTTCGGATACTCCTTGGGCCGCACGATCGTCGGTGCGGCCTTGGTCAGGACGTCGTACTGCTCCGGTGTGGGTGCGGCGCCGATCGCGGTGATCAGCTCCGGGTCGGTCGCGAGTGCTTTGGGGATCTGACTGCCGAAGTCGGCCGCGGCATTCGGGAGCACCACCGGCTCCGCGTCGCCGAGGAGCTCGGAATTCCATGGCGTGCTGCGTTCCGGGGGATCGCCGAACGGCGCGACGGTGGTCGGCGTGACCCCGAGCGCGAGCAGGGTGTCGGCGTCGCCGACACCCATCGCGGCCACCCGGGACGGCTGCTTCGAGATCGTCGTCGAACCGTATGCGTGCTGGATCGTCGCGGGGATCGAGCCTGCTTCGGCGGTGGGCATCGACGACGATGCCGTCGAATCCTCCTCGGGGGCACTGCAGGCGCCGACGACCAGGGTTGCGGCAGCGGTGATGCCCACTGCGGCCAGACGTATCGGCCGGGAGAAACGTGCTCGAGGTGCGCGCATGAGGTCCTCACATGTACGGAAGGATTCGGAGGTACTTAGCCCAGGTACTTAGCCCACCCTAACTGCAGGCCGGGAGGCGCTCGGTCGGCGCCCGCGGACCCGGCATCGCCGGTGGTCGATAGACTGCCCGCCATGGCAGAGGGCGCGCAGGACCGCGAACGGTCGTGGAAGGACGCGTGGCCCGTCCTGGTCGCCCTCGCGGTCGTGGTGGTCGCCGCCGCGGGGATCGGGATCTCGTATCTGATCCGGCCGGCCGACGAGCGGATGAGCACCGACGCGCAGGTCCAGCACGCCATCAACGACGTCTACACCGCCCGTAACGACGTCGACTACGAGAAATATCGCGCGTCGACCTGCGCCGCGGACGTGTCGTCGGCGGCGTTCCCGAACGAGTCGACGTTTGTGGACGAGAACCGGAAGTCGTTCGATGAGAACGGACATATCGTCATCCCCGAGATCACCGGTATCGCGGTGTCGGGAGACCGGGCGAGGGCGCAGGTACATTGGCACTTCGATGACAAGCCCGACCAGAAACAGGTGACCGACACGGTCGTGGTGCGTGAAGACGGGGACTGGAAGGTGTGTACGTCGTGAGTTATTCGGGTGATCTGACGCCGCTGCAGGCGTGGGAGAAACTGGAGAACGATCCGAAGACCGTGCTGGTCGACTGCCGGACCAGGGCCGAGTGGGCCTTTGTCGGCGTTCCCGACCTCGAGGTGATCGGCAAGAAGACCCTGTTCGTGGAGTGGACCACGTTCCCGGAGGGCATGCCGAACGAGGCCTTCGTCGAGCAGCTGCGTGACGGCGGCGTCACCGACGACAGTGAGGTCATCTTCATCTGCCGGTCGGGACATCGTTCCATCGGTGCTGCGGAGGCGGCCGTCGCCGACGGGATCGGTGCGGCCTACAACGTGCTCGACGGCTTCGAGGGCGCGCTCGACGAGAACGACCACCGCGGTGGCCGGGGCTGGCGGGCGCTCGACCTCCCGTGGCGGCAGTCGTGAGCAGGGAACTGCCCGAAGGGGTTTCGGCCGACACCCTGGCGGTCCGGGCCGGGCTCGATCGGTCCGGCTTCTTCGAGACCTCCGAGGGGCTGTACCTGACCAGCGGCTACGTGTATGAGTCGGCGGAGGCCGCCGAGCGAGCCTTCACCGGCGAGGACAAGCGATTCGTCTACTCGCGGTACGGGAATCCGACCGTCGAGATGTTCCAGGAGCGGCTGCGTCAGCTCGAAGGTGCCGAGGCGTGCTTCGCCACGGCCAGCGGGATGGCCGCGGTCTTCGTCGCGCTGGGTGCACTGCTGAAGGCGGGCGATCGGCTGGTCGCCGCCCGCAGCCTGTTCGGCTCGTGCTTCGTGGTGTGCAACGAGATCCTGCCCCGGTGGGGTGTCGAGACCGTCTTCGTCGACGGCGAAGACCTCGACCAGTGGGAAGCGGCATTGTCGAAGCCGACGACGGCGGTGTTCTTCGAGACGCCGTCGAACCCGATGCAGACACTCGTCGACGTCGCGCGGGTCTCGGAACTCGCCCATGCCGCCGGTGCGAAGGTGGTGCTGGACAACGTCTTCGCCACTCCGTTGCTGCAGAGCGGCCTCGACATGGGTGCCGACGTGATCGTGTACTCGGGCACCAAGCACATCGACGGCCAGGGCCGGGTGATGGGCGGAGCGGTGCTCGGCGAGAAGGAATTCATCGACGGGCCGGTCCAGATGCTGATGCGGCACACCGGTCCGGCGCTCAGTCCTTTCAATGCCTGGACGCTGCTCAAGGGGCTCGAGACCATGCGCCTGCGGCTCGATGCCTCGGTGGCCTCGGCGCTGCGCATCGCGCAGTTCCTGGAAGACGACCCACGGGCTCGCTGGGTGAAATACCCGTTCCTGCAATCACATCCGCAGCACGTGCTCGCGCACAAGCAGATGTCGGGTGGTGGCACGGTGGTCACCTTCGAGATCGCCGACCGTGACGGCGTCGACGGCAAGAAGCGTGCCTTCGAGGTGCTCAATGCGCTTCGGGTGGTGGACATCTCGAACAACCTCGGTGATTCGAAGTCGCTGATCACCCATCCCGCGACCACCACCCATCGCGCGATGGGGCCGGATGGCCGGGCGTCGATCGGGGTCACCGACTCGGTGGTGCGCCTGTCCGTCGGACTCGAGGGGGTCGAGGATCTGCTGAAAGATCTGGATCAGGCCCTCGGCTGAGCGTTGGACTGACGGTGCTCGGGACCATATCCGGAGATCAGCCGTTGTTGCGCTTCTCCCACGCGGTACGCACGCGGGCGGGGATGCGACCCCTGGCGGGGACGTCGATACCCGCCGCGGTCGCCCATGATCGGATCTCGGCGGGCGTGGGCGACGGCCCGGCCAGATCTGCGACGATGACGTCGGTGCGCGAGCTCAGCCGCCACTCGTGCAGTGCCGCGCCGAGCCAGCGGAAAGTCCACTCTTCGGCAAGTTTTCGGTTGTCGCAAAACACCATTGGCACCGAAGGAAACCGCACTTGAGCCTCGGCCAATGCCTCGGCAAGGGTCGCGCCGGTGACATACTCGCGCTTGAACAGCGCACTGTATGGAGCCTCGACCACCACAGCGGCCCGGGGCAGCCCGGCGAGCTCGGCGAGCTGGTAGGTCAGCTTGCCGGAGGTGAGTCCGGCGCTCAGGTCGTCGATCGATTTGCGCTCGACGGCGGCGATCACCGTGTCACCCTCGGTGACCGCGTAGTCGCCGGCGGGCAGCTTTCGGCGTGTGGTGGCCGTCTGCTGGTGGGTGAAACCGTACGGGTAGCGTTCGCCGGAATCGACGATGATCTCCAGCACCTGCCCGTGGGCCCGCGCGGTGGGCAGCGCGACATTCGGACGAGCCTGCTTGGTGGTGCGTCGCGACTGCCAGAAGATCATCTCGCGACCACGGGCGCGAGTGAGGACGAACTGCGACCGGTTCTCACGGCTCCGATCGAGCACGAGATCGATGGCTGCGCCCCGGCGTGACACCGACCGGACGGGGAGTTGTTCGATGATTTCCGGATTCGACGGCCAGACCTCGGCCCGGTGACAGTAGATCTTGGTGGTGCGTGGCCACGTGTCGCGGACCTTCAGGATTATCCCATTGGCTCCCAATGGAATCCGGACGAGATAGGGAAGCGACGATCCCTCCTCGGGGTTGCGGGCGATCAGGAAGTCATCGGGCATCGTCGATCCCCAGTGCAGCGATCACGGTGCGTAGCTTGGCCGTCGTCTCGTCCAGCTCGGCCTGAGGGTCGGACTGCGCCACGATGCCGCCTCCCGCCCACGTGCGCAGGGTGTGCCGATCGTCGGCCACCTGAACGCACCGGATGGTCACCATCCATTCGCCGTCGCCGTCGCCGTCGCACCAGCCGACCGCACCGCCATACAGGCCTCGCGGCTCCTCGACATCCCGGATGAACTGTGCGGCAACATCACTGGGTGTACCGCAGACGGCCGGCGTAGGGCTGAGGAGCAACGCGAGGTCCAGCGCGGTCACCGAGTCATCGCGTAGCGTCGCCCGGATGGGCGTGGCGAGATGCCAGATCTCACCGGTGGCGCGGATCTCAGGCGTCGGCGGGGCTTTCAGGTCCGCGCAGAGTGGGCCGAGGCGGTCGCGCAGATAGTCGACGACGAACGCATGCTCGGCGAGGTCTTTGCCCGATGACGCCAGCGTGGCTGCGGCGGCGCGGTCGGTCTCGGGGTCCGATGACCGTGGTGCGGACCCGGCGTAGGGCTGGGCGGTGACCACGCGACCGTGCTTGCGCAGCAACACCTCCGGGCTGGCTCCGAGTAACCACGAGCTGTCGCCGGTTGCCGCGCTGACGTCGACGGCGAAGGCGTTGTGCTCGGTGTTGCCGTGCGCGAGTGCGCCGATGAGGTGGTCGACGTCGACGACCGGTGTGACGGAGAGGTCGACCGCCCGCGCCAGCACCACCTTGTCGACCGTGCCGTCGGCGATGGTTTTGATCGCGTGGGTGACCCGGTCGCGGTGGACCGCGTGGTCCGGGTGGAGGGTCCTCGAGGTCACGTCGTGGTGGCGGGGCGGGGTGCCGGCGAACGGCGCCGGATCGTGGGTGAGTGCGACCGGCGCGACGAGCGCTGCGCGATCGTCCTGGTCGAAGGGGATCGCCCCGGTGATCGCATCGACCGCTCCGGCCCGGACGGCGTGCGCGGCCGCCGCGGCCTCGGTGAACCGACGCCGCTGCCCGTGACCGCGGACCGTGCCGTGTGGGCGTGACAGTACGAACATCACGGGGGAGACGCTGTCGTCGGGAAACGCCATGCACTCACGCTACCGGCGCAGCATCGCGGGAGTTTCGCGCAGGCTGAGTGAAAATTGACACGTCGAGGCGCCATCGGTGAATCTTGACGTGGGTCATGAGTGCCAGTGACAAGCCCCGGCTCGCTGGTCGGCAACCCTCCTCCGCGGTGGGGTGCTCCGGGTGACGACCCGGCCGTGTTCGAAGTGATCACGGCAAGTGCGGATTCCTCAGGAGCTATTTGTCATGACTGCTGTCCTTTCGGTGCCCTTCAACACCCCGGTGCCCTTCAACACCCCAGTGCCCTTCAACACCCCTGCTCCCCATACCCCGGTCGTCGACACCGAGACGATCCCGCCGTTGGCGCAGGTCGTCGGTGCCGACGAGTGCGTGCCGTGCTCGACCGGTGAGACGGTGCGATACGCCAACCTCGACTACGCGGCCAGCGCGCCGGCACTGGCCGCGGTGGCGCAGACCGTCACCAGCTCGTTGTCGCAGTACGCCAGCGTCCACCGAGGTGCCGGCCACCTGTCCCAGGTCACCACGGCCCGCTACGAGCAGGCCCGCGAGGTGATCCGGGGATTCGTCCGGGCACGCGCCGACGACGCCGTGGTCTTCACCCGCGGCACCACCGACGCCATCAACCTCGCAGCCCATGCGACCCGCGGTGACGTGGTGGTGCTCGACATCGAACATCACGCCAACCTGCTGCCGTGGTGCGCGCCCGATCGCGACGGGTCGTCGCGGGTGCGGGTGGTCCGTGCGTGCGCGACCATCGACGACACCCTCGCGGCGCTGGAGGCCGAACTCGCCGCGGCGCCGGCCGCGTTGCTCGCCGTCACCGCGGCGTCGAATGTCACCGGTGAGGTGCTGCCGATCGGTCGACTGGCATCGATCGCCCACCGCAACGGCGCGCGCATCCTCATCGACGCCGCCCAGCTCGTCGCCCATCGTCGCGTGTCGATGGTCGGTCACGGCATCGACTACCTGGTCTTCTCCGGGCACAAGCTCTACGCGCCGTTCGGGGCGGGCGTGCTGATCGGACGCCCGGACTGGCTCGACGCCGCCGAGCCCTACCTGGCCGGCGGCGGCGCCTCGGCGAGCGTCTCGGTCGGCGCCACCGGCGGTGACATCGGCGGTGACACCGCGATCGAGTGGCATGCCGGCCCGGCCCGTCACGAGGCGGGTTCGCCCAATGTGCTCGGCGCCGTGTCCATCGCGGCCGCATGCGACGCGCTCGACGCCATCGGATTCGAGCACATCGGGTTGCACGAAGAACTACTGCGCGCACGCCTCGACGACGGGCTGGCGACGATCGACGGTGTCACAGAGCTGCGGATCTTCGAGGACTCGACCGACCGGGTCGGTATCGCGGGCTTCGACGTCGACGGCTGCACGCCGCGGGCGGCGGCCGTCTTCCTCAGCGAGAGTGCGGGAATCGGCGTCCGCGACGGGAAGTTCTGCGCGCACCCGCTGTTGAACCGTCTGGGGTATCCGGACGGCGCGGTGCGGGCGAGCTTCGGACTCGGGACCGGCTCCGGCGACATCGACCGCCTCGTCGGCGCGCTGGCGAGACTGACCACGAGAGCGAGGACATGATGAGCATCGAATACGCACGCCCGTCGTCGACGATCAGCATCGGCCGCCCTCGATTACAGGTCGCCCTGGCAGGGGACACCTCGGCGACGGCGTTCCCGATCGTCGTGCGGCGGCCGACCCTGCGCGATGCGCAGCGGGCGCGATCGCTGCTACTGGCCGGCGTCAATGATCAGGCGAACTTTGTCGTCGCGCTCGAAGTGGAGGCGGCCATCGCCCCGCATCCGGCATCGGCGCGCGCATCCGCCGATCTCGACGACCGCCCGGCGGTTGCGAACGAACCCGAGACGATCCGGTACGTCGGGACGCCACACGGGCTGGTCTCGCTGATCCGCGACATCTATGTGGCCGAGATCGCCGACGCGGTCATCATCGTGCCGCTCGACGGTTCGGCCACCACGGCCCGGGTCCGTGAACAGGTGCTTCCCCTCCTGGACCCCGGACGGGGACGCGTCGCCTGACGCGTCGACATCGATGGCCCGGGGTGAGACCGGTGGTGTGTTTCGTCTCACCCCGGGCTGTGTTGACACTGCTTCTCACTGGTCAGTACGGTTCTGCCGTCTCGGTCACCGGGATGACCGGCGAGGGGGGAACGCATGTATCGGGGGAGTGTTGTGTCGCGGTTCGGCCGCCTGGCGGTGGCCGTCGTCGCGGTGATGGGTGCGCTGATCGGCGGTGTCTCGCTGGCGGCGCCGGCGCAGGCCAGTACCGTCACGCGCTACCTCGACCTACCGCTGACGAATCGGTTCGCCGACCAGCACGGCGGCGGGGTGAATCGCGCGCTTCCCACCGATCTCCACCAGCTCGCCCGGCTGGTGCGCGAGGCCCGCGCGAGCGGTATCGCGCCGAAACGCTATGCGGCACTGCTGTTTCAATACCGTCTCGTGCAGGCGACCACCGACGCCGGAATCGACCTCGCCGATTGGGATCCCGCCAAGGGATTCCACGCGACGCGGGCGACCATGATCAAGAGCTACCGCTACTACGAGAACTTCCAGATCGCTCACCGCAACCTGCAATGGGCGGGTATGGCCGGCATGGTCGGTGCCGACTTCGGGGGTGGCACTGCCGATGTGGTCCTCGCCGGCGACATCTACGGCATCCGTGGACTGCAGCCGCTGGCCGCCCAGATCATCGAGAAGGCCACCCAGGTCGTCGGCCCGGGCATCATCGGCCGGTTCCCGAAAGGGTTGCAGAACCTCGCGTATCACGCCGATGAGATCACCCCGGCCGATCTGGCCTGGTTCTCGAAGCAGATCCTGGTGATGCAGAAGGCGATCTTCTCCGACCT
Source organism: Gordonia sp. DT218 (assembly GCF_049847105.1). NCBI lineage: Bacteria > Bacillati > Actinomycetota > Actinomycetes > Mycobacteriales > Gordoniaceae > Gordonia > Gordonia sp. DT218. The sequence goes on from NZ_JBNCNS010000003.1 coordinate 413,713, forward strand.
CATGCCGATGCACGTCGCCTTTGTCAAGGACGGTCTCGGCGGGATCGACGAGTTCCGTCGCGCGGGCATCATCGATGACGGCGTCGCCGCGGCCTGGCACGACATCGCGTCGAACGATCCGGCCCGGGTCTCCGAGGGCAACGGGACGTTGCTGCGCCGCGAGCAGTACGACGTGGTCGGCCGGCAGTTCGACAATGTGCGTAATTACCGCAAGTCGGCCGGTGTCGGCTCGGCGCTGACCTATGCCATGACGCTCGCCGGCTCACCGTCGGTGGCGGGAGTTCCGGCGTTGCGCGACTTCATCTCCTACACCTACGCGGGCCGGATGGCCGACGGGCGGACCGTGAAGATCGCCACCCCGATCCCGGATTGGGACTGGTCGGTATTCGACCTGCGCTGGAGGTATGTGACCACCGAACTCCTCCCGCGCTATCAGGACATGGTCAACGACCACTACGGCCGACTCGTGGCACAGATGAAAGTCCCGTACGAGACCCAGTTCGAATCACATCGTCCGATCTTCAACCTGCACAAGATCCTCGGTGACGCCGTCGAGCACACCAAGGTCACGGTTTCCTGACCCGTTCCCCGCCGACGGCAACCGGAATCCCGCCGACGGCAACCGGAATCCCGCCGACGGCAACCGAAATCCGGCCGACGGCAACCGAAACCCAGCCCTCAGGCCTCGCCGCGCTCCCACTGTTCGACGAGATCGGCCTCGGCATCGGGGGTCAGCGTCCCGTAGAGCTTGAAGCGGGCCATCCCGCCGTCGGGGTAGATGTCCATCCGGGCCTCGGTCATCGGGCGATCGAGGTCGACGACGAACCGGTGCCGGGTGTCGGGCTGTAAGTCGGTGCGCGGCAACATCTCGAACCATTCGCCGTCGTCGCCGTCGCGGCCCCGGATCATCGCCGCCCCCGGCGCGTTGCCCAGGAAATAGCTGGTGTCGAGTTCGATGAGACTGATCTGCCCGCGCCCGGCGAGGCGGACCTGCACCCAGTCGTTGCCCTCGTCGCGACGGCGTGAGGTTTCCCAGCCCTCGCCCATGTTGCGTGCCCGCCCGGGCATCAGCAGGTTGTTGGGGGAGCTGTAGAACATGTTGGAACACGCGGTGATCAGCCCGCCGTTCTCCAGTGCCGCGAGGTCGAAGTGGCCGTACCGGAAGAAGTGTGGATTGGGCACGCCGCGTCCGTGGACGCGGAAGCGCGCCACGCCGCCGTCGGGGTGCATGGTCAGCCGGACATGGGTGAAGCGATCCTTGGCGTCGACCGTGAACGGATTGCGGGTATCGCCGTCGGCGGCCGTCTTCTCGACGATCGTCACCCACTCGACGTCGTCGAGGAGTTGATCCACGGAGACGACGCCCTCGACGGCGGCGGCCTCCACGGAGATGAACGGCGGATAGTTGCCCTTGAACCACGACGTGTCGACCACGACGCCGTAGATCACGCCGGGCGCACCGAGTCGCACGATGGCCTGGTCGACGCCACCCACGCGCCGACGGCGGGTTTCCCACCCGTCGTACACCTGTCCCTTGTGACCGAAGGTCGCCGGCTGATACTGGGCAGCCGCCGTCTTGATCAGGTTCTGCGCCTCCGCGAACAGATCGTCGTTGGTCCACACGACCGCGCCTCCGAGGTCGCGAAGTGCCAGGTCAGGCATGGAAGTGAAATGTGGGCGGTTGCCCGCGGCGGCCGGCGGCTGGGGAGTCACGGGTCCTCATCGTAGGCGAGTTTGCATTCGCCCGAAGACCGAGCGCATACTTGCGGCCAGCAACTAATTGCAATCAGCAACTAATTGCAAAGAGAACGTAAAGTGGCTGATCTCAGGGAGGGTACGGGGCATGCTCGATCAAACCGCCGTCGACGATCTGTTCGATGCGCTCTCCCGGTACATGCGTCTCCGCGACCGTGCGGTCCACACGACGTTCAAGACGGCGGACGGGGAGTTCGAGACGGCCGCGTTCAAAGGCCTCTTTCATCTCGCCCGCGAGTCCATGCGGTCACGTGAGCTGGCGGAAGGTCTCAATGCCGACCCCTCGACGGTGAGCCGCCACGTCGCGCAGCTCGTCGAACTGGGGCTGGTGCGGCGTGAGGCGGATCCCGCGGACGGTCGCGCGACCCTGCTCGTGATCACCGACGCCGGACGCGAACGGGTCGAGGCCATGCGGATGGTGCGCCGGACCGCGATGGACGACGCGATGTCGGACTGGACCGACGACGAGCTCGCGACGTTGGTACGGCTGCTCAGCCGCTTCGTCGATGCCGCCGAATCCGTGATCGCGCCGCCGTGCGCCAAGACCGGTGAGGCGTCGCGCTCGATAGCAGACTTGTTGAAAGGAAAGGCATGACAGAATCAACGGCCGCCGTGGACACGGCGGCTCCCGACGAGTCCGCGGGGGCGGGCCTGACGCATCGTCAGATCCTGACGGTGCTCGCCGGCCTGATGAGCGCGATGTTCTTGGCGGCATTGGATCAGACCATCGTGTCCACATCGATCCGGACCATCGCCGACGACCTCAACGGCTACGACATGCAGGCGTGGGCCACCACCGCCTACCTGGTCACCGCGACCATCGTCACGCCGCTCTACGGCAAGCTCTCCGACCTGTACGGCCGCAAACCGTTCTTCATGGTCGCGATCACGATCTTCGTGGTCGGGTCGCTGCTCTGTAGTATCGCCACGTCGATGTACGAGCTGGCCGCTTTCCGTGCGTTCCAGGGACTCGGCGCCGGTGGTCTGATGACGTTGGCACTGACCACCATCGGCGACATCGTGCCGCCGCGTGAACGCGCCAAGTACCAGGGCTACTTCCTGGCGGTCTTCGGCACCTCGAGCGTTCTCGGACCGGTGCTCGGCGGGCTGTTGGCCGGGCAGAGCTCGATCCTGTGGGTCAGCGGCTGGCGCTGGGTGTTCCTCGTCAACGTGCCCATCGGCCTGCTCTCGCTCTTCCTGATCTACAAGGTCCTCAATTACGACCAGCAGAAGGGTGCGGGCGGCCGCACCGACTACTGGGGCGCGACGGCACTGGCCGTGGCGGTGGCCCCGCTGCTCATCGTGGCCGAACAGGGCCGCGAGTGGGGATGGACCTCGGGCCTGTCGCTGCTCTGCTATGCGATCGGAGTCGTGGGCATCGCCGGGTTCATCTGGATCGAACACAAGATGGGCGACGAGGCTCTGATCCCGCTGCGGGTGTTCCGTAACCCGATCTTCTCCCAGGGCATCGTGATCTCCGTCATCGTCGGTGCGGCCATGTTCGGCGGCATCTCGATGCTGCCGCAGTACTACCAGGTGCTGCGCGGATCGAGCCCGATGATCGCCGGACTGCAGATGCTGCCGATGGTGTTGGGATTGATGACCGGATCGATCGTGTCCGGGCAGCTGATCTCCAGGACCGGCCGCTACAAGATCTTCCCGATCATCGGCTCCGTGCTGGTCACGGTGGCCGCGTTCCTCATGCATCTCGTCGGCGTGGACACACCGGTGTATCTGGTGATGCTGATCGCCGCCCTGCTCGGATTCGGCCTCGGCAACCTCATGCAGCCGATCATGCTGGCGATGCAGAACATCCTGCCGGCCAAGGACATGGGGCTGTCGACCGGCACGTCGACCTTCTTCCGTCAGATCGGCGGCACGATGGGTGTGGCCGTCTTCTTCTCGCTGCTGTTCTCCCTGATGGGTCCGAACATCTCCGACGAGATGACCACCGCGGCCACCCAGCCCGAGTATCGGACGGCGGTGGCGGAAGCCGCACAGAGCGACAACCCGAAGGTCTCGCAATTCGCCCAAGGCCTGATGGCTGCGGCGCAGAACCCCGATCAGGCCACCGGGTCGTCGGACAGTGTCATGTCGGACACCTCGGTGATCGGCGAGCTCCCAACGGAACTCGCCCGCCCCCTCAAGGAGGGCTTCGCCAACTCGATGGACACCGTGTTCCTGGCCGTCTCCATCATGTCGCTGCTCGCGATCGTCGGCACTGTGACCTGGAAGGAACTGCCGCTGCGCACGGGTAAGCCGATCGGGGCCTCGGAGTCCGTCGAGGCAGCCTGACCCCCCGCCGACAGCAACACAAAAAGCGCCGACAGCAACCTCCACTGGTTGCTGTCGGCGCTTTTTGTGTTGCTGTCGGCGCGAAAAGAAGTCAGCCGCGCGACGGCTCGTTGGCCTCGTGCGGATGTGCCTTCAGACGATCGATGGCCTCCTGGGCGACCTTCTCGGCCTGGTCCTTGCCGACCCAGCCGCCGGGCTGGACCTCTTTGCCCGGCTCGAGATCCTTGTAGTGCTCGAAGAAGTGGGAGATCGGCCCCAGCTCGAACTCGCTGACGTCGCCGATGTCCTGGATGTGATCCCAGCGGACGTCGCCGGCCGGGACGCACAGCAGCTTGTCGTCGCCGCCGGCCTCGTCGGTCATCGTGTACATGCCGACGATGCGCGCCTTCACGATGATGCCGGGAAACACCGACTCGGGGAGCAGCACCATCGCGTCCAGCGGATCGCCGTCCTCGCCCAATGTGTTGTCGATGTACCCGTAGTCGGCCGGGTAGCCCATCGAGGTGTACAGGTAACGGTCGAGAAAGACCTTTCCGGTCTCGTGATCGACCTCGTACTTGTTACGTCCGCCCTTGGGGATCTCGATGGTCACATCGAATTCCACGGTTCCTCCTGGCAAGTGTTCGCTGGTGGTGATCGCACGCGGCCCGACGTCACCGCTGGGTCGCCTGCGCAGATCGCCTCAACGATACTGTGAGAAGTCGAGAGGGGTCCGGGCCGGGCCGGACCCCGAGGCACCGATCCGGAGGTTCTGTGGGCGCACGGCGCAGGTCGACCAGACGCACGATGCTGTGGACGGTCATCTCGGTGGTGGTGCTGGCGCTGATCGCTGTCGGCTCGGTCGCAGTGGCGCTGCGGCTCGACGACTCCGACGAACTCCCACCCGGGATTCCGCCGCAACCGGCTGCGATCGCGGTGAACCCGCAGATCAAGACGGTGTCGGCGAATGCCCCCGAGCCGACTCCGGTCGGGGTGCGCAGCGAGATCGCCCAGGCGGTCCGCGACCCCGCGCTCGGTCAGTTCACCGGACAGATCAGTGATGCCCTCACCGGCGCGACGTTGTGGTCGGACGGGCCGACCCAGCCGCGGGTCCCGGCGTCGAACGCCAAGATCCTGACGGCGAGCGCGGCGTTGCTCGCGTTGCCGCACGAGAAGCGGCTGACCACGACGGTCGTCGTCGGCGCAGACGGCCAGGTGATCCTCAAGGGCGCGGGCGACCCGACGCTCTCGGCCCAGCCGCGCGGGGCCGACACCTTCTATACCAACGCGCCGCGCATCGCCGACCTCGCCGCCCAGATCCGCAAGGCCGGTGTCCCCGTGACGTCGGTGGCCGTGGACACGAGTGCGTTCAGCGGCCCGACGATGGACAGCACCTGGGACAAGCGCGACATCGCCGGCGGCGACATCACGCCGATCGAATCCCTGATCGCCGACGGCGGCCGGATCGAGCCGCTCGACGAGTACTCGCCGCGGGTGCCGAACCCGGCCGTCACGTCCGGTGAGGCCCTCGCCAAGGCACTCGGTGTGAACGCTCCGGTCACCGAGCAGACCGCGCCCGGCGGCGCGCAAGCCGTCGCCTCGGTGACGTCGGCGCCGCTGGTGACCCGGGTCAACGACATGCTGCGCTACAGCGACAACGTGCTCGCCGAGGCGCTGTCGGTGGAGCTCTCGGCCGCCAAGGGCGGCCCGGCGTCACTTGCCGGAGGTGTGGCCGCGGTCAAGAACACGCTGACAGAGCGCGGTTTCGACATGTCGATGGTCACCCTGCATGACGCCTCGGGCCTCTCCTATGCCAACAAGGTGCCGGCAACACTGCTGGACAAGTTGATGGCCGGGGCCAGCGGGCCGTCGCAACCGCTGATGCGGCCCATGCTCGACGGATTGCCCGTTGCCGCCGGCACCGGCACCCTGGCGGACCGCTTCGATCCGACGTCGAACCCGGGTGCCGGGTGGGTGCGGGCCAAGACGGGAACCCTCACCGGGGTGAGTTCGTTGACGGGGATAGTCCAGACCATCGACGGCCGGGTGCTCTCGTTCGCGCTGATGTCGGGCGGAACATCTCCGGCCGACGCTCGGCCCGCGCTCGACAACGTGGCCGGCGAGCTGAGGGAATGTGGGTGCCGATGACCAGCAGCGAGCTGAGCAGTAGCGATCTGACCAGCAGTGATGTGACCAGGGTGGATCACGAGCATGACGACGCCGAGTCGATCGGCGCACGGATCGACTGGGGGCTGGCGGCCGCGACCGGAAAGCGCCTGGCGCGCCCGGGGCCGAAGACCACCGCGTACACCCTCGACGCCGCCTACGCGGAACTGGCCGACGCGGCCACCCGGGCCGAGGCGCCGGTCCGTGAGGTGACCGGTCTCGCCGACGGCCTGCGGGTGCCGACCACCCGCATCCTCGATCGCAGGGAATGGGTGGATGCGGCCGCGCAGTCGATGCAGTCGATGCTCGGCGCCGGGAGCGGAGCGAGCGGGCCGGATGGGCTCGGCGCCGGGAGCGGAGCGAGCGGGCCGGATGGGCTCGGCGCCGGGAGCGGAGCGAGCGACTCCGATGACGCCGGATCGCCCAACGCGATCGAGGCCGCTCTCGCCGGGTTCTCCGCGAAGGCCGGCGGGTTGCAGGCGGGCGGACTGCTCGCCTTCCTGTCCGGCGCCATCCTCGGTCAATACGACCCGTTCACCCCCGACCCCGACACCGGCGATCCCGGGGTGCTGATGGTCGTCGCGCCCAACATCATCTCTGTCGAGCGTTCACTTCGTGTGGTGCCCAGCGATTTTCGGCTCTGGGTGTGCCTGCACGAGGTCACCCATCGCGTGCAGTTCTCGGCGAATCCGTGGTTGCGCCAGTACATGGTCGACAATCTGGAGATCCTGACGTCGGAATCCGGCGAATCGACGAGCGAGATCGTCGCGCGGATCACCTCGACGCTGCGCGGCTCCGACGAACAGCCCCGGGAGAAGGGCGTGCTCGGGGCCATGCAGTTGCTGCAGACCCCAGAGCAATACGAGGCGTTCAACCGGATGATGATGCTGGGCACCCTGCTCGAGGGCCACGCCGACCACGTCATGGACGCGGTCGGACCCGTACACGTGCCGACGGTGACGAGCATCCGGGCGGCCTTCGACCAACGCCGCGGCACCCCGCGTAATCCGGTGCAGCGCATCATTCGTGCCCTGATCGGTATGGACGCCAAGATCGCGCAGTATGTGCGCGGCAAGGCCTTCGTCGACGAGGTGGTCGGCGCGGTCGGGATGGAGACGTTCAACACCATCTGGACGTCGCCGGAGACCATGCCGCGCCCGAACGAGATCGACGAGCCGCGGGTATGGATGCAACGGGTGCTGTGACCCGCGCGGTCGCCCAGTTCGCGGCGACCCACCTCGAACCCGGCGCGGATGTGTGTGTCGGACTGTCCGGAGGCCCGGACTCGTTGGCGCTCACCGCATGTGCGATCCGGGCCGGGTTGTCGGTGCGGGCGCTGGTGATCGACCACGCATTGCAGGACGGCTCCGACGCCGTCGCCGCGGACGCTGCGGCGGCAGCCCGACGGCTCGGGGCCCGGCCTCAGGTGCTCGCTGTGGAGGTCGGCCGGAGCGGGGGGCCGGAAGCCGCAGCACGTGAGGCGCGGTACCGCGCACTCGACGACGCTCGCGACGGCGCTCCGGTGCTGCTCGCCCACACCGCCGACGATCAGGCCGAGACCGTGTTGCTCGGTCTGGCCCGTGGTTCGGGGGCGCGTTCCATCGCCGGTATGCGTCCGTGGAATCCGCCATGGGGACGGCCGCTGCTGGGAATCCGTCGCGCTCAGACGCTCGCCGCCTGCACCGAACTCGGCCTTCATCCACACCACGACCCGCACAATCGTGATCCGCGGTTCACCCGGGTTCGCCTGCGGGCCGAGGTGCTGCCCCTGCTCGACGACGTGCTACACGGCGGCGTGGTGGAAGCGTTGGGCCGGACCGCGTCGTCGGTGCGCGCCGACAACGAGGCTCTCGACCACTACGCCGACGACCTCTACCGACGCGCGACCGTCGACGACCAGAAGCATCCCGCGGAACTCGATGTCGACGGCCTACACGGTGTGCCGGCGGCGGTACGTACCCGCGTGCTCCGACGGTGGCTGCTCGACATCGGGGCGACCGAACCGACCCATCGGTTGATCTGCGCGGTCGACGATCTCGTCATCGACGGGCGGTCCCGCGCCCAGGTCGCGATCGGTGGCGACCCGACGGCCCGGCATGTGGTGGAGAGGTCCGGGCCGCGGTTGACGGTCCGCCGGGCGCCCCGGTGATCCGGATTTGTAGCAGCAATCCGCGCCAGGCGCGGATTGCTGCTACGAAATCGGTTCTGGAGCAACGGCTACGCGATGCCGTGCATCGTGATTTTGATCTGTACGGACCGCATCGCCTCGAACGTCTCCTCATCTGAGGTGACGCCGACGTCCTCCCACTCCAAGCCCACGCCCAGGGTGTCACTCGCGAAGCAGATTTCTGCGGCGGCAAGTGCACGCCGCCAATTATGTGGGCTGAGTCCCCGACCTTCCACAATCGCATCTGCCAGAGTGCCCTTGGATGAGCGGAAGTCCTCGGCGTCATCGAAGCCGATGACTATTGCCAATGCGTCCGTCATCCTTCCCGGACCGCCCCACTCGATCAGGCCATGGAAGAGGAAGTCTCGCTCCGCACTCGTGAGGTCGAGAACCATCAACTCGTCGTCGTTCACAACACCCATCTTCTTGGTCATCCGAGTACATCCGCGATATTGCCGCTGATGATACCGGGTAAGGCTCCCGGGGATCCTTTTAGTTGCTTCAGCCAGTAGTCGAGATGATCGTTTGGCTTGAACATTGTCTTGATCTGACCTGAACCCATTGCCGACAGGAATGTGTTGGTACCAGAGTTGTACAGCAATACATCGCCATTCGATCGGAAGAATCGGAATGTACCTGGAGGAGGATTCTTCAAGAAACTGTCCGCTGCGGCAGCGTACTGCTCCGGCGAGGTGATGCCGCGGAATTCATGACCATGGTTCTCATAGTGCGTGAGTGCGTTTGCCCGGGTATTGCCGAGTTTCCCCTTCGACCAATTCGACTGCCAGTTCGCCGGAGGTTCGGGATAGTTCCGCTGGCTCGGCGGGCTCGGCGCCTTCCTGCGGGGCGGTGCCGGTTGCTGTGGCTCCCGCGACGGGTCTGGGGCGGGAGCCAGACCGGACGGCGGCGTGAACGTCGGCGGCTTCGTCGAACCCTCCGTGCCGCATTGGCGAGCTTCTTCTTTCAGGGCATAGGCTGCTCGTTGGCCCTGTGCTCCTTGGGTTTGGAGCGCGTACTCCTCGTTGAGCAGTTGTTGCCGTGAGGCGTTCCACGCAGCCACAGCCGCCGAATTTCGTCGATCAACCGAAGATCGTTGTGCATTCAGCTGAGCAACCTTGGCGTTGTGTGCATCAACACGTTGTTGATAACCCTGAGCCTCGGTGTTCAGCGATTGAATCCGGCTGTTCAGTGTGGCGCAATTCGGCGCGGCAGCGGCGATTGAACTGACGAATCCACTCGGGATTGCCAGACCACAAGCCAATATGAGTGACACAAGTATGGCGCGGAAAAGTCTCACCAAGTCTCCCGATAGTTGGGTGGGTGCCATGCGGGTGGCGACCCGAGAATCCAGAACATTGCAGAAGGAATCTAACGGCTTTACTGGCATGAATGACAGACTTGTCGATCGAGGAAATGACTGCTCACCGTGGGCGCCGGCGTTCTGGAGACCATCAGCGGACCGACGACTCCGAACGCGCTCCCTCGATGGTCTGTCCTGTTCGGCTGCGGTGCAACGGTTCGGGACTGGAGTGGGCAGGCGCCGCTGCCGAGCGCCAGGCCGATGAGGGTGAAGGCGGACAGATCCTCCCCGAGCCCGATCCACGCCATGACCGGGTGCCGCGGTGATCCGGATTTGTAGCAGCAATCCGCGCCAGGTGCGGATTGCTGCTACCGATCGGTGACAGAGTGACGGCCCGCCTCGTCGAACACTGAGGCGGACCGTCGGGGTGGGTGGTTCTACTTCTTCGGTGGGACGAACGGCGAGTTGATGGTGTTGAAGTACTGGACTGCGGCGGTAATGACAGATCCGCCACCGCCCAGAATCAGACCGGCGATCGAACCGAGGCCCGCGCCGAGTTGTATCCCGCCGAGGATGCACCCGATGCCGGCAGCAAATAGTCCGAGGCTGCATCCCACTAGTCCACCCACGACCGCGCCGATCGCAACGCCGACGATAGATGAGATGGTCATCCCCGCCGCCGCCATCTGGTTGAACCTGGCTAGCGCTTGGTCATCGCGTTCTCGCTTGGTCCGGGGGGCATCTGCGACCTGTGTTGCCGCAACTGTCCGCAGAGCCTCCACCTCGATCGGATTCACCGGCGTCGACCTCGCAACATTTCGAGACGGTATCAGCGTCGCGGTATTTCCAACGGTCCTCGCGTCGATCGGGAATTGCTGATATTCCTTGCGATATGCCAGTGGCATCCGGAACTTTTCGGCGCCGGCGGAATTGCGAATGACGAGCGCGCCGGAATTGGTGCTGATAGATCCGTTGTGCACGGTGAGGCTGAATGAGCCCGCTCCGACCGCGACGTCGTACGTGGTGGGCGCAGCGTGCGCCGGTGCCGCCTGTACCGATCCGGCGAAGGCCGTAATCAATGCGGTTGCAAGGGAAATCGTTGCCAGAAAGGTGAGATGGAGGCGTGCGTGTCGCCGAGGAGCGTCGGTGCGTCGGGCTGTGAACATAGGGGATGTCTTTCGCGTGATCGGCTCCGTCGACACGAGCCTGGGTATATTGTCGGCACTGGTGAATTTTCGTTCGCAGAACAAAAGATCAGGCCCCCGTTAATCGCTTTCTCTGCGGACAGTTCACCTTCACAAATTCGCGGTGATCTCAGGAGAAAAATGTGTCGCGTGTGAAGATATGTTGCCATTCGTGATCTGAGTGTGATCGGCGACACACCGTCCTCTCGCGGGATGTCGTACGAACGCCCTACACCGTTACGACGCGATCGCCGACGTTCCGACGGGCGCCGGGCCACGTGGTCGCTGACGCAGCTCACGCCTGGCATGACAAGCTAGAGGCGTGCAGTCCCCAAGTCTCAGCGGCACAGACCCGTACGGCGACGACATCGAAGCGGTCCTCATCACCGAGGAACAGATCAAGCAACGCACCACGGAACTCGCCGAATCGGTGGCCTCGCGGTACGCCGACATCGACGAGGACCTGGTCCTGATCGGCGTGCTCAAGGGCGCGATCATGTTCATGACCGACTTCGCGCGGGCGCTGCCCATCCCGTCGCAGTTGGAGTTCATGGCGGTGTCGAGTTACGGCTCGGCCACCTCGTCATCCGGTGTGGTGCGGATTCTCAAAGACCTCGACCGCGACATCGCCGGCCGCGACGTCCTGATCGTCGAGGACATCATCGACTCCGGGCTCACGCTCTCATGGCTGATGAAGAACCTGGCCACCCGGAACCCGAAGTCGCTCGAGGTCTGCACCCTACTGCGCAAGCCGGAAGCGGTGCGCTCGCCGGTGAACGTCGCCGACGTCGGGTTCGACATCGCCAACGAATTCGTCGTCGGGTACGGGCTGGATTACGCCGAGCGCTACCGCGATCTCTCCTACATCGGCCGGCTCCGGCCGTCGGTGTACCAGAACTGACGTCCTACCAGGGACGAGATGCCACCGGCGTGGCACGGAACGGTTTTCCCTGGCTGTTCGTTGACCGGTAGCCTCTAATACGGACAGTCAGACAGAAGACACCTGAGGCTGTCCACGACGTCGACCGGGAAGGACAGTGGGAAGGCGCGGGCTGGACACAAGCCGAGCCCCACCACCACCAACAGGCATGAACCGAAAGTCAGTCTTCCGCAACCTCGCCATCGTGGCGCTCATCGTGCTCGCCCTGTGGGGCTGGAGCGTGATGCGTGACTCGGGTCGTGAGTACAAGTCTGTGGACACCTCGGTCGCGTTGACCCAGCTCAACGTCAAGAACACCGACCGGATCGACATCGACGACCGCGAACAGACCCTGCGGATCGAACTGAAGAATCCGATCAAGGTCGACGGCGACGACGTCACCAAGATCAGCGCCAAGTACCCCGCGTCGGCCGGTGAGCAGGTCTTCGACTCGGTCACCACCACGGGTGCGCCCTATCAGACCAACGTCAGTCAGCAGTCGGCGCTGTGGCAGATCCTCATCTTCATCCTTCCGATGATCCTGCTGTTCGGCCTGTTCTTCTTCGTGATGAACCGCATGCAGGGTGGCGGCAAGGGCGGGGTGATGGGCTTCGGCAAGTCCAAGGCCAAGCAGCTCACCAAGGACATGCCGAAGACCACCTTCTCCGACGTCGCCGGTGCCGACGAGGCTGTCGAAGAGCTCTACGAGATCAAGGACTTCCTGCAGAACCCGGCGCGCTACCAGGCGCTGGGAGCCAAGATCCCCAAAGGCGTATTGCTCTACGGTCCGCCCGGTACCGGTAAGACCCTGCTCGCGCGCGCCGTCGCCGGTGAGGCGGGCGTGCCGTTCTTCACCATCTCCGGGTCCGACTTCGTCGAGATGTTCGTCGGTGTCGGTGCATCCCGTGTGCGTGACCTCTTCGAGCAGGCCAAGAACAACAGCCCCTGCATCATCTTCGTCGACGAGATCGACGCGGTCGGCCGCCAGCGCGGTGCCGGCCTCGGCGGCGGGCACGATGAGCGCGAGCAGACCCTGAACCAGTTGCTGGTGGAGATGGACGGCTTCGGTGACCGCTCCGGCGTGATCCTGATCGCGGCGACCAACCGCCCCGACATCCTCGACCCCGCGCTGCTGCGTCCCGGTCGCTTCGATCGCCAGATCCCGATCGGCAACCCCGACATCGCGGGTCGTCGCGCCATCCTCAAGGTGCATGCTCAGGGCAAGCCGATCGATTCCGACGCCGACCTCAACGGTCTGGCCAAGCGCACGCCGGGCATGTCCGGTGCCGATCTGGCCAACGTGGTCAACGAGGCGGCCCTGCTCGCGGCCCGCGAGAACAAGAACACCATCACCGCCGAGATGCTCGAAGAGGCAGTGGACCGGGTGATCGGCGGACCACGCCGCAAGAGCCGGATCATCAGCGAACACGAGAAGAAGACCGTCGCCTACCACGAGGGTGGCCACACCCTCGCCGCGTGGGCGATGCCCGACCTCGACCCGATCTACAAGGTCACCATCCTCGCCCGCGGGCGGACCGGCGGTCACGCACTCGCGGTGCCGGAACAGGACAAGGACCTGATGACGCGGTCGGAGATGATCGCGCGCCTGGTGATGGCGATGGGCGGCCGGGCGGCCGAGGAACTGGTGTTCCACGAGCCGACCACGGGCGCGTCGTCGGACATCGACCAGGCCACCAAGATCGCGCGGGCCATGGTCACCGAGTACGGCATGAGCGCCAAGCTGGGCGCGGTCCACTACGGACAGGAACAAGGTGACCCCTTCCTGGGGCGTTCGATGGGCAACCAGGCCTCGTATTCGGCCGAGATCGCCAGCGAGATCGACGACGAGGTGCGCCGGCTGATCGAGGCCGCGCACACCGAGGCGTGGGCGATCCTCGCGGAGTACCGCGACACCCTCGACGTGCTGGCGACCGAACTCCTCGAGCGGGAGACGTTGACCCGTAAGGATCTGGAGAAGATCTTCTCCGGCGTCGAGAAGCGTCCGCGGATCACCACGTTCAACGAGTTCGGTGACCGTACGCCGAGTGACAAGCCGCCGGTCAAGACACCGGGCGAGCTCGCGATCGAGCGGGGCGAGCCATGGCCGCCCGAGCCGGTCACCCCGGAGCCCGTCCCCGAGCCCGTCGGCGCCGGCACCGGTGCGGGACAGCCGGGTTCGGGTTATCCGAATCCGACTCCGGGACAGGCATATCCGCCCGCCTACCCGCCGCAGTCGGCGCCCGGTCCGCAGCAGTACGGCGGCGGAGGCTATCCGGGCCAGCAGAGTGGCCACCCGGGGCAGCAGGGCTATCCGGGGCAGCCGACCCACGGCACCCGACCCGACTACGGCGCTCCGCGCGACTGGTCGGCGCCGGGGTGGCCCCCGCAAGACTCCACACCGTCGCCGGGCGGGCCCAACGGGTCGGGCACCAACGGTGGCGGATCGAATGGCAATGGAACGAATGGCAATGGAACGAATGGTTCCGGTCGCCACGGACATCCCGAGAATCCCGGCAGTTGACCAGGGCGCCGGCCGAACCCGGTCGGCCGCCCCGTACACACGTTCGTAGAACGGATCAGATGAACGATGACGGTCAGTGAACATCAGGACGCCCGCGTGAACGATCGCGACGGAGTAGACGGTGCCGGCGCCGGGAGCGAAGCGAGCGGGCCGAATGTCAACGGCGCCGGGAGCGAAGCGAGCGGGCCGAATTCGAGCGGCGCCGGGAGCGAAGTGAGCGGGCCGAATCACGCCGGCGCCGGGAGCGAAGCGAGCGGGCCGAATTCGAGCGGCGCCGGGAGCGAACTCACGACGCCACAGGGCAGGCACTTCGACCAGGAGCGGGCCGAGGCCGCGATCCACGAGCTGCTGATCGCGGTCGGCGAGGACCCGACCCGAGAAGGTCTGCAGCGCACGCCGAAGCGCGTCGCCAACGCGTATCGGGAGATGTTCGCCGGGCTCTACACCGATCCCAGCGAGGTGCTGGGCACCATGTTCGACGAGGACCACGACGAGCTCGTCCTGGTCAAGGACATCGCGCTGTACTCGACGTGCGAGCACCATCTGGTGTCGTTCCACGGTGTGGCACATGTCGGCTACATCCCGGGGGTGTCCGGCCAGGTCACCGGGCTGTCGAAACTCGCCCGACTGGTGGATCTGTACGCCAAGCGCCCGCAGGTGCAGGAACGGCTGACCAGTCAGATCGCCGACGCGATCGTGAAGCGTCTGGATCCGCGCGGGGTGATCGTCATCATCGAGGCCGAGCATCTGTGCATGGCCATGCGCGGCATCCGCAAGCCCGGCGCCACCACCACCACCTCCGCGGTGCGCGGCTTGTTCAAGACGAGTGCGGTCTCCCGCGGTGAGGCCCTCGACCTGATCTCGCGGACCTGAGCGCGGTTCGCCGACCGATGCCGTCAGAACAACGGGACTGCGTGCTCTCGCCGGCCGACCGCACCCTCGTCATGGGCGTCATCAATGTGACGGCCGATTCGTTTTCCGACGGTGGCCGTTACCTCGACCACGACGCGGCCATCGCTCACGGGCACGAACTGATCGCGCAGGGAGCCGACCTGATCGACATCGGCGGTGAATCGACGCGGCCGGGCGCCAGTCGGGTGGACCCCGACGACGAGGCCAAGCGGGTGGCGCCGGTGATCGCCGGGCTGGCCGGCGCGGGCGTGCCGATCTCGGTCGACACGATGCGGGCACCGGTCGCGGCGGCGGCCATCGAGTCCGGCGCTTCGGTGATCAACGATGTCTCCGGCGGACGCGCCGACGCCGACATGGCCCGGGTGGTCGCGGATGCGGGACTGCCCTGGATTCTGATGCACTGGCGGCCCATCGACCGCGACAACCGCGACAGCGCGTTCACGCACGGTATCGGCGACGTCGGCGGATACCGTGACGTGGTGGCCGAAGTGTCCGGGGAACTGCTGGCGCAGGTCGACAGCGCGGTGGCTGCCGGGGTCGATCCCAACCGGATCGTCCTCGACCCCGGCCTCGGATTCGCCAAGACCGCCGAACACAACTGGGCGCTGCTGCACGCGTTGCCCACGTTTGTCGGTCTCGGATTCCCGATTCTCGTCGGGGCCTCGCGTAAACGGTTTCTGGGTACGCTGCTCGCCCACGACGGCGAGCTGCGTCCACCTGCGGGCCGGGAGATCGCGACCGCGTCGATCTCGGCGCTGGCCGCGATGGACGGTGCCTGGGCCGTGCGGGTGCACGACGTCGAGAAGAGTCGCGATGCGGTCGCCGTGGCGAGTGCGTGGCGCCGCGGAGGCAGCCGAGGGGCGGGCCCACAGCGCCGAACCGCACATGCCTCCGAGGCCGATGGTCAGGACATCGAAGTCCAGGGAGCTGACGACACGGGAGCGGTGAGCCACTGATGGCCGATCGGATCGAACTGCGGGGACTCGTCGTCCGCGGCAATCACGGCGTCTTCGAGCATGAGCGTCGCGACGGTCAGGAATTCATCCTCGACATCACGCTCTGGCTCGACCTCGCCGTCGCCGCGACCACCGACGATCTCGACGACACCGTCGACTACGGTGCGCTCGCGCAGAAGGCCCACGACATCGTCGCAGGCGAACCGCGGAATCTCATCGAGGCGGTCGGCGGCGAGGTCGCCGAGTCGATCATGGATGACGAACGGATCGCGGCGTGCGAGGTGACCGTCCACAAGCCGTCCGCGCCGATCCCGCTGCAATTCGGCGACGTCGCGGTGGTGACGCGGCGCTCCCGGAAGGGCATGTCCCGATGACCGCGACGCGTGGCGTGCTGTCGGCCGGTTCCAACATCGGTGACCGGCTCGGCCACCTGAACTCGGTCGTCGAGCGGTTCGCCGACGACCTCGTCGCCGTGTCGCCGGTCTATTCGACGCCGCCGTGGGGTGGGGTCGAGCAGGAGGACTTCTACAACATCACGCTCATCGTCGAGGGGCCGCACGGTCCATACGAGTGGCTGACGATCGGCGCGGAACTCGAGGAGGCGGCCGACCGCACGCGTGAGGTCCGCTGGGGCCCGCGGACGCTCGACGTCGACGTGATCACCGTGAGCGAGTGCGGCGACGTGGTGCACAGCGACGATCCGCGGCTGCTGCTCCCACATCCCCGGGCAGCCGACCGGGCCTTCGTCCTGGTCCCATGGCTCGCGATCGAACCCGACGCCACCCTGTGGACTCCCGCGGGCGTGCAGCCCGTGGCGACCCTGATCGATCGGATCGACCCGGCCGAACGCGCCGGAGTGGTGCCGGTGGCGCAGCTGCCGGTCGCGAGGCCCCGATGACCGAGCCACGACGGCCGTCGCGCCGCGATCAGGACGAGGAGCCGGGGCTCGGACCGACCCGGCTGCGCGATCTGACGGTGATCGCCGTCATCGTCGCGGTGACGGCCTTCGTCCTGGTCCGATACAACTACGGCAGCCTCCCGCCGATGCCACTACTCGCCGGGATCGTGCTCTACCTCCTGGCGGCCCTCGAGGTGCTGATCGCCTTCATCGTCCGGGCCCGGGTGGCGTCGCGTGACGTCGGGCGCGCGCGGGGCCAGTTGCACCCGATCACCGCGGCCCGCGTTCTCGCCCTGGCCAAGGCGTCGGCCATCCTGGGTGCGATCGCGGTGGGCGTCTGGACGGGTCTGCTGGTCTTCCTGGCCACCCGACACGATCTGGCGGCCGCCGATCACGACCTGCCCGGCGCGATCGTCGGCGTCGTCGGCGGTGTGGTGCTGGTGGCCGCGGCGCTGTGGCTCGAGTACTGCTGCCGCGCACCAGATGATCCGACCGACGACCCGGTCGGGGGCCATCCGGGGCCCGCCTGACCGCCGCTCGCGACAGAGGGCGAATCGGTGACTCTCCGCCCTGGTTCGCCGACATCGATGCTGTCAGGCGGTATGTTCACGATCATGACGACCTCGAACGGCCGTTCCACCGAGTCACGACGATCCGGTAGATCGGTGGGACAGTGGCTGCTCGGTCTGCTCATCGTGCTCGCCGTGGTTGCCAGCATTCTGATGGTCTTCACCGATCAGCTGTCCGTGTCGGGTTCGCTCGCGGTGATCGCCGCGCTCTGGGCCGCGGTGATCGGTGCGATCCTGGTCACCAAGTTCCGGCGGCAGGCCGAGACCGCGGAGTCGAAGAGCCGGGATCTGCGGCTGGTCTACGAACTCCAGCTCGAGCGCGAGATCGCTGCGCGCCGTCAGTACGAACTCGACGTCGAGACCACCATCCGCAAAGAGGTCAGCGCGGAATCCAACGAGGAACTCGCCGAGCTCAAGCAGCAGGTGCTCGCGTTGCGGTCGAGCCTGGAGATGCTGCTCGGTGAATCGCTCCCCGAGCAACGGACCGCCCTGCCGAACGAGAAGTTGCGCGAGCTGGCATCCGGCATCGGCGGTGAGCGCCCGAGCACGAGTTCGACCTACAGCCAGAGCTTCGGCACCGACGACAGCGTGTTGGCGGCCCGCGACTTCGCTGCGACCGCGCCGGCGGCCGGCGCCGGCCGCCACGTGCCCGCCGACGTCGATCCCAACGAGATGACCGAGGTCATCCCGGTGATCACCGACGACGACCCGATGTCGGGCCGGATCGCGACGGAAGTGCCCGAAGACGCCGTCGACGAACAGGTCGAGGACGCGGTGCTGGCCGAGCCGGAGGACATGCGGTCGCCGTCGACCGGGTCGTTCTTCACCACCTCCGCGCCGACGCCGTCCGCGCCGACCCCCTCCGCGCCCGAACCGCCTGCTCAGGACCAGCCGACACCCACCGGGTACGTCGACGAGACGCCGACCGACGAGTGGAAGGTGGCGGCACGGTCGGGAACTCCGGTCGACCCCGACGATGTCGCGGTCGACGCGGAGGAGACCATCGTCGCCGAGGCGGCGCCCGCCGAAGCGCTGGTGACCGAGACACCTTCGCACGAGACCACCGCGCCCGAGACCACCGCGGCCGAAACCCCCGCGACCGAAACCCCCGCGGCCGACGAGCCGCAGGCCGTCGAGGAGCAGCCGGTCGAGGAGGAGACGGCCGGCGAGGCAGCGTTCACCACCTCGGGCCGGCACGAGTCGTCGGGCGAGAGCAGCAGCCCGGTCTTGCAGCAGGGACGGCGTCGTCGGCGCGACGATGACGACGGCGACAGCGCCCATTCAGCCGGTCTGCCCGTGTCCGAGCTGCTGAGTCAGCTGCGCCAGTCCGGCTCGCCGGGCGGTGGCCGTCGCCGCCGCGAGGACTGATCGCACCCCGTAACTCCACACTCCGCCGCTCCGCCACTCCGCCGAGCGGGCGCAGTTTCGCGTCGAGCGGGCGCAGAATCTCGTCGAGCGGGCGCAGAATCCGGCCAACGCCCGGTCGCTTACAGGCCCCGAGGCCCACCGCGTCCGTGAGGCCTGTCACAGGCGTTGGCCCCTGACCACTCGCAGGGCCTAATCTTGCTGTGCAACGTCTGGTACCCGAGCCGAAGCCGGGACTGGAACTTTCAATTCGGAGGACAGCGGTGACCTCACCGAGCGATGATCTCGGCCCCGGCATGGGTCGCGATGATGATTCGCGCTATCTGTCCGGCCTTTCCAATCTGCCTGCGCCTGCCCGGCTGACCGTCGGTGTGATCTCTGCCGGACGCGTCGGGACCGCGCTCGGGGCGGCTCTCGAGCAGGCCGGTCACGTGGTCGGCGCCGTGGTCGCGCGGTCCGAGGGATCTCGTCGTCGCGCCGCCGACCGGTTGCCCGAATCCGAGATCCTCGACCTTTCCGCTGTGGTCGCCCGCTCCGAACTCCTCGTCATCGCCGTCCCCGACGACACGCTCGCCGATGTGATCGACGACGTCGCCCGGGCAGGCACGCTGCGGCCGAACACGCTGGTGGCGCACACCGCCGGTGCCAAGGGCATCGGCATCTTGGCGCCGCTCGCCGAACTCGGTGCGCTGCCGTTGGCGATCCATCCCGCGATGACCTTCGTCGGGACCGGCGAGGACACCGGTCGTCTGCGGCAGGCCACCTTCGCGGTCACCGCTGCCGACGAGGTCGGATACGCGATCGCGCAAGCCCTGGTACTGGAGATGGGCGGCGAGCCGGTCCGCATCGCGGAGTCGGACCGCATCCTCTACCACGCCGCGCTGGCGCACGGCGCCAACCACCTGGTCACCCTCATCTCGGACGCCGTCAGCGCACTCAACAAGGCCATCGAGGGTCCCGACGGCCAGTCCGCGCGCGACGCCGCGACCGTGGACGGCAGCGGTATCCGCCTTGCGGAGCGCATCCTGGGCCCGTTGGTGAGTGCGGCGTTGGAGAACGTGCTCGAACTCGGACCGCGCGCGCTGACCGGCCCGGTCGCCCGCGGTGACGCCGCCGCCGTCGCCGATCACCTCGCCGCCCTGCGCGGCCTGCCGGCCGACCGGGCAGGCGACACCGACATAGCCGAGGCCTATCGCGTGTTGGCCCGCCGCACCGCCGGTTACACCGACGCCCCGGGCGATCTGCTCGATGTGCTGGAGACGAAATGACATCTGATCTGAGTGAAAAGGCTTACACCCCAGGCGAACTGACTGTGCATCGCGATCCAGCGACGCTGCAGCGGGTGAGCCGGGCGCTGCGTCAGGCGGGTAAACGGGTGGTGCTGGTGCCCACCATGGGTGCGCTGCACGCGGGGCATCTCGAACTCGTCCGAGCCGCCAAGTCACGTGGCAACACCGTCGTCATCGTCTCGATCTTCGTGAATCCCTTGCAGTTCGGTGAGAACGAGGACCTTGACGCGTACCCGCGCACCTTCGATGACGACTGCGCGCTGCTGCGTCCGCTGGGTGTGGAGCTGGTGTTCGCGCCGACTGCCGCAGGCATGTATCCGAACGGCCGCCGGACCATGGTGCAGCCCGGCCCAGCCGGTGCCGTCCTCGACGGGGTGGCGCGGCCGACCCACTTCGCCGGGATGCTCACCGTGGTTCTCAAGTTGCTCAACATCGCGGCACCGCATGCGGCGTTCTTCGGCGAGAAGGACTTTCAGCAGCTGGTCCTGATCAAGCAGATGGTCGACGATCTCGATCTGGACATCGAGATCGTCGGCGTACCAACGGTTCGGGAGTCCGACGGCCTCGCGTTGTCCTCGCGCAACCGTTATCTGGATCCCGACCAACGAGAGCTCGCCACCACGTTGTCGGCGGCACTGCTCGCCGGCGCCCATGCCGCGGCCGGTGGTCGTGACGCGATACTCGCTGCGGCACGGTCGGTGCTGGCCTCCCACCCGGGTATCGAGGTGGACTATCTGGCGCTCACCGGCCGGCAGCTCGAGGAGCCGCCGGAACGCGGCGACGGCCGCCTGCTGATCGCCGCGCGGATCGGCGCGGCGCGACTCATCGACAACGTCGGCGTGGCCATCGGCACCGGATTCGCCGGCCGTGACCCCGAACAGACCGTCAACTGACCACGAGATCGACCCAGGAAGGGAACCGACAGATGTTCCGCACCATGATGAAATCGAAGATCCACCGCGCCCGGGTCACTCAGGCCGACCTGCATTATGTCGGGTCGGTGACGATCGACCAGGATCTGCTCGATGCCGCGGACCTGCTCGAGGGTGAGCAGGTCACCATCGTCGACATCGACAACGGCGCCCGCCTCGAGACCTATGTGATCGCCGGTGAACGTGGTTCTGGCGTCATCGGGATCAATGGTGCCGCAGCTCATCTCGTTCATCCGGATGATCTGGTCATCATCATCGCTTACGGAATCCTCGACGAGGCCGAATTGCGCGAGTACTCTCCGTCGGTGGTCTTCGTGGACGACCGGAACCGGGTTCTCGAATCCGGTTCCGATCCGGCGCGTGTGCCGGACGGCTCCGGACTGCGGGATCCGCGCGAACTCGTGCAGGCGCCCGCCTGACATGCTGCTGACCGTCGACGTCGGGAACACCAACATCCACCTCGGCGTGTTCGCCGGCAGTGGCGATCACGCGACCATGGTGCGCGACTGGCGAATCCACACGGAGCCGAATCTGACGTCGGATGAGCTCGCGCTGCTCTTCCGGGGCCTGCTCGGCTCCGACGTGGAGCAGGTGACCGGTGTCGCAGCGCTGTCCACCGTGCCGTCGTTGCTGCGCGAGCTGCGCGTGATGGTGCCGCGCTATTACGGCGACGGACACCACCACGTGCTTCTGGAACCGGGTGTGCGGACCGGGGTTCCGCTACTCGTCGACAACCCGAAGGAAGTCGGGACCGATCGCGTCGCGAATTGTGTTGCGGCACACCATAATTATCCGGACGGCCCGGTCATCGTGGTCGCGTTCGGGACGGCAACGGTGGTGGATGCGATCTCGGCGAAGGGGGAGTTCCTCGGCGGGGCCATCGCGCCGGGTGTGAACCTCGCTGTCGAGGCGCTGTCCGATCACACCGTCACGGTGCGCAAGGTCGAATTGATGCCACCCCGCAGCGTGCTGGGCAAGAACACCGTGGAGGCGCTGCAATCGGGCATCCTCTACGGCTTCGCCGGGCAGGTGGACGGCCTCGTCGACCGGGTGCGCGACACCGTGGACGGCTTCGACTCCGAGGACGTCACGGTGGTGGCCACCGGCTACCTGGCGCCGCTGATGTTCGAGGAGTGCGAGACGCTCACCGTCCACCATCCCTATCTCACGCTGGACGGACTCCGTCTGGTCCACGAGCGGTCGAAGCAACAGCGCGGCCGCGCTCGCTAGCCCCACTTCCCGCCGATCGGGCGCAGATTCCCGCCGATCGTGCGCAGTTCCGCGTCGATCGTGCGCAGTTTCCCGCCGATCGTGCGCAGTTTCCCGCCGATCGTGCGCAGTTCCGCGGGTTTCAGTGAGCGGAGATGGCGGCGAGTTCCTGATCGCTGAAGCGACCGGCAACCCGCGCCCGACGCAACGCTCGGAAACCGCCGACGACGAAGACCGCGCCGGTGACGCCACGTGCCTGCAGATGCCAGGCCAGCCACTCGGCTTCGTGCCCGTCGTCGCTGACCAGTAGCCAGCGCGCGTCGGTGGTGGCACCGCGCAGCGACTCCGGATCGCCGGGCGTCAGGCGTGCGAGAACGTCGGTCGGATCGATGGCCAGCGCGCCGGTGAGCACCCCGTCGGTCTGGCGTTTGCGCTGGCTGCGTAGGTCGACGGCGGTTGCCCCGTCGACGACATGCTTGGCGTACGCGGCGCACTGGATCGACAGGGGAGCGTCGGTCGAGGTTGCGACGATCGGATGGGAGGAATCAACGGCGGCATCGAGGGATGCGAGAACGGCGGTCATGAGAGGTCCTGAGGGTGATCGAGGTGAGCGGGGGTCGTCGAAGAAGGGCGGCCGCAGATGCGGTACTCAGCCCTGACAACACTCCAGACAGCTCTTGATCACGGCGCACAGTCTGCCACACATCCGTGCAGGCCACCACCCCTGCGACGCTGTGCACGATCGGCGTGAAACTGTGCACGATCGGCGTGAAACTGTGCACGATCGGCGTGAAACTGCGCACGATCGACGGGCGGGATCGCGCCCCGGTCGGCGCCGTCCGAATCCAGGACCGCATGTTCGACCGCTTCTCTATGGTCGAGGTATGAGCACCTCGAGCAATCCCTGGGACGAGAAGATCTTCGACGGTGGGTGGCGCGCGGGTGGTGCCGGAACCCTCGACGTCACCGCACCGGCGACCGGCGAGGTGCTGGCCACCGTGGGCGCCGCCGACCGCGACGACGTAGACGCCGCGGCGCGCGCCGCGACCGCAGCCCAACGCACCTGGGCCGCGTTGCCCTACACCGAACGCGCCGCGGTGATGACCCGCGCTGCCGCACTGCTCACCGACGATCCGTCCCGTCTGACGCGATGGCTGGTACCCGAATCGGGGTCCGGTCAGGGCAAGGCGGCCTTCGAGGCCGGGCTCGTCACGTCCGAGCTGTCCGAGGCGGCCGGGCTGGCGTCGCAGCCGTACGGTCAGGTTCTCCGCAGCCAGAAGCCCCGGATGTCGATCGGTCGGCACGTCCCGGTCGGCGTCGTCGGGGTGATCAGCCCGTTCAACTTCCCGGCCATTCTCTCGATGCGGTCGGTCGCGCCGGCGCTCGCGCTGGGCAATGCCGTGATCCTCAAACCGGATCCGCGCACCCCGATCGCGGGTGGCCTCGCGCTGGCGGAACTGCTGGCCGAAGCCGGCCTTCCGGAGGGGCTCCTGCACGTCCTGCCCGGCGGCGCCGACGTCGGGGCCGCGCTCGTCGCGCACCCCGACATCCCGTGCATCTCCTTCACCGGTTCGACGGCCGCGGGCCGCAAGATCGGTGAGGCCGCCGCGCCGCTGCTCAAGAAGGTCCATCTCGAGCTCGGCGGCAACAACGCGGTGCTCGTGCTGCCGGACGCCGACATCGATGCCGCGGCGTCGGCCGGTGCCTGGGGCTCCTTCCTCCACCAGGGACAGATCTGCATGACCGCCGGCCGTCATCTCGTGCCGGCCGCGCTGGCCGACGAGTACACCGCGAAGCTGGCCGAGAAGGCCAGCAACATCCCGGTCGGCGATCCCACCGACCCCGCCAACGCCCTCGGGCCGATCATCGACGAGGGGCAACTGAAGAAGGTCGACGAGATCGTGCAGTCGTCGGTGCTGGCAGGCGCGACGCTGGAGGCCGGCGGTACCTACCAGGGCCTCTTCTATCGGCCGACCGTGCTCGGCAACGTCCCGACCGACGTCCCGGCCTTCACCCAGGAGATCTTCGGTCCGGTCGCGCCGGTGAGTACCTACGAGAGCGTCGACGAGGCCATCGACATCATCAACTCGTCGGAATACGGGTTGTCGGTGTCGATCCTCACCGCCAACGCCTTCAAGGCCTTCGACCTCGCGGATCGGATCCGCTCCGGCGCGATCCACATCAACGACCAGACCGTCGACGACGAGGCCGTCGCACCGTTCGGCGGCACCAAGGCGTCGGGGACCGGCGGACACTTCGGCACCTCGGCGAATCTGGATACGTTCTGCGATCTGCAATGGGTCACCATGCAGGCCGAGATCGAAAAGTACCCGTTCTGACTCCTTCGGCGGCACCGCGACCACAAATCGGTCCGGATCGATGATTCCGATAGGGTCTCGGGGGTGAGCAACACCCCGACCACCCCCGACGCAGCCGCCTCCGACGCCGGGAGCGGAGCGAGCGGGTCGAATCCGACCGACGACAACACACCGGAACAGGTCCGGATCCGTCAGGAGAAGCGCGAGGCCATCCTGGGGGACGGGCGCGAAGCGTATCCGGTGTCCATCCCGCGGACGCACAGTCTGTCGGAGATTCGCACCACCTTCCCCGACCTGGAGGCCGGGTCCGAGACCGGCGAGATCGTCGGTGTCACGGGCCGGATCATCTTCCTCCGGAACAAGGGCAAGCTGTGCTTCGCCACCCTTCAGGAGGGGGACGGCACCCAGCTGCAGGCGATGATCAGCTTCAACGGCGTCGGCGAGGAATCCCTCGGGCGGTGGAAGGCCGAGGTGGACCTCGGCGACATCGTGTTCGTGCACGGGCAGGTGATCAGTTCCCGCACCGGCGAGCTCTCGGTGATGGCCGACAGCTGGCAGATGGCGTCGAAGGCCTTGCGGCCCTTGCCCGTTGCGCACAAGGAGATGAACGAGGAGTCCCGGGTACGGCAGCGCTACGTCGACCTCATCGTCCGTCCCGAGGCGCGGGAGATGGCTCGCACCCGCATCGCGGTCATCTCCGAACTCCGTGCCGCACTGGCGAAGCGGGACTTCCTCGAGGTCGAGACGCCGATGCTGCAGACCCTGCACGGCGGCGCGGCGGCCCGACCGTTCGTGACGCATTCGAATGCCTTCGACATGGATCTGTTCCTACGGATCGCGCCCGAGTTGTTCCTCAAGCGGTGCATCGTCGGCGGCATCGAGAGGGTGTTCGAGGTCAACCGCAACTTCCGCAACGAGGGTGCCGACTCCACGCACTCGCCCGAGTTCGCGATGCTCGAGACCTATCAGGCCTACGGCACCTACGACGACGCCGCGGTGATGACTCGTGAACTGGTGCAAGAGGTGTCGATGGGTGCCTTGGGCACCCTGACGCCGGTGATGGCGGACGGGACGGAATACGACCTGTCGGGCGAGTGGACGTCGTTGGAGATGTATCCGTCGCTGTCGGAGGCGCTGGGGGAGGAGATCGTCCCCGTGCAGACCTCGATCGACGAGTTGCTCGCCATCGCCGCACGTGTCGGCCTCGAGGTCCCCACGGACAAGGGTTACGGCCACGGCAAGCTCGTCGAGGAACTGTGGGAGCACATGGTGGGACAGCACCTGATGCAGCCCGTGTTCATCCGTGACTTCCCGGTGGAGACCTCGCCGCTGGTCCGCTCGCATCGTTCGGTGCCCGGTGTGGTCGAGAAGTGGGACCTCTACATCCGCGGATTCGAGTTGGCCACAGGCTATTCCGAGCTCGTCGACCCGGTGATCCAGCGTGAGCGCTTCGTCGACCAGGCGCGGCTCGCGGCTGCAGGCGACGACGAGGCCATGCAGCTCGACGAGGAGTTCCTCACCGCGATCGAATACGGCATGCCCCCGACCGCAGGCACCGGCATGGGCATCGACCGCCTACTCATGGCGCTGACCGGCCTCGGTATCCGCGAGACCATCCTGTTCCCGCTGGTCAAGCCGCGCATCTAGCCCCGATCCGTAGCAACAATCCGCACCAGCCGCCGATTGTTGCTACGGCATCGCGGGCGGCGGTGGGCCGTGGAACCGCGACGGCGGTGCGTGCGTCTGACGTGCATGGGGGATCAGGCCGCGCTGCCGAAAATGCTCGCCGACCACGACGGTGTGTTCACGACGATTCAGGCCTACCGGTGCGGCGTGACCGGCGATCAGCTACGCCATCGAGTGCGGTCGGGTGAGTGGATCCGCGTGGCTCGGGGCGTCTTCCGGGCGGCCGACCGTACGCTCGACATCCGGATGCGGATGCGGCTCGCGGTGCTGCAGGCCGGACCGGGGGCAGCGCTGGCGGGTGCGGCGGCCGCGTGGTGGCACGCACTGGTCACCACCGAGCCGACGACGGTGACGGTGATCGCGCCCCACGGTCGCCACGGCAGTCGGATTCCCGGCTGCGCCGTGTGGCACCGCACATTGGATCCCGTCGACGTGACGTCGAAGGATAGCTTGCCGGTCACGGCGATTCCGCTCACCGTTCTGGATGCAGCCGTGGACATCGGTGTGCGCGTGATGGATTCGGCGCTGCTCCGCGCGCGGGTGGAACTCGACGACCTCCTTGCGGCGCAGAAACGCAACTCGGGACGTCGTGGTTCGCCGCGTGCCCGGGCCATGGTGGCGGCGATGTCGGAGGGGGCTCGTTCGGAAGCGGAGCGTAAGGCGGTTGCGCTGCTGCGTGGGTCGGATGTCACCGGATGGGTGACCAACCTGCCGGTCGGCGGATACATCCTCGACCTGGCGCTCCCCGAACACAAGATCGACATCGAGATCGACGGGTTCGTCTACCATTCCGATGCCGAGGCGTTCCAGCACGATCGCGAACGACAGAACGACCTCATCGCGAACGGATGGACCGTGCTGCGGTTCACCTGGCACGACCTCACCACTCGGCCGCAGTGGGTGCTGGCGCAGATCCGGGCCGCGATCCGGCAGGCGGCCGCCGCCTGACCTCCCGATCCGTAGCAATAATCCGTATCAGCCGCGGATTGTTGCTACAAAATCGAAGGGCGGGGGCGGCGCGGGGCTAGGTGAGGTTGCGTTTGAGGATCTTGCCGGCGGCGTTGCGGGGGAAGGCGTCCACGAACACCACCGAACGCGGGACCTTGAAGTTCGCCAGGTGGATCTTGCAGTAGACGATCACCGCCGCCTCGTCCAGATCGACGCCGTCGCGCAGGGTCAGGTAGGCCCGGCCGACCTCGCCGAGGCGCTCGTCGGGCACGCCGATCACGGCGGATTCGGTGACACCTTCCAGCCGTGCGAGGGTCTGCTCGACCTCGGCGGGATAGACGTTGAATCCGCCGGAGATGTACATGTCCTTGAGGCGGTCGGTGATGGTGAGGTTGCCGCGATCGTCGAGGGTCCCGATGTCGCCGGTGTGCAGCCAGCCGTCGGGGTCGATCGTCTCCTTGGTGGCGGCCTCGTCGTCGAGGTAGCCGCGCATCACCATCTTGCCGCGTGCCAGCACCTCACCCTCGTCGGAGAGCCGGATCTCCATGCCGTCGAAGGCCCGGCCGCAGGTGTTGGCGACGGTCTGGTCGTCGTCGTCGGGGGTACATGTCGACACGAATCCGCTGGCCTCGGTCAGTCCGTATGCGGTGACCACCGTGTCGACGCCGAGGTCGCTCTGCAATCGCTCGATGAGCACCACCGGCACGATGGCCGCACCGGTGACCACCAGCCGCAACGACGACAGGTCGTGATCCGGGCGGGCCGGGTCGTCGAGGATGGTCTGGAAGATCGTCGGCGCTCCGGGGAACACCGTCACCCGCTGGGCGTCGGCCAGCTTCATCGCCTCGGTCGGCGAGTAGACCGCCAGCGGCAGCATCGCCGCGCCGAACAGCATGCACGGCAGGATGCCCGCCTTGTAGCCGAAGGTGTGGAAATAGGGATTGACCATCAGGTACCGGTCGTCGGCGGAGAGCCGGCCGTTGGATCCCCAGGCCTGCGAGCCGGCCATCGTCTGCTGATGTTCGGCCAGCACGCCTTTCGACTTCCCGGTGGTTCCCGACGTGAAGAGGATGTCGGAGATGTCGTCGGGAGCCACGGCATCGGCACGTGCATCCGCCTCGTCGCGGGTGGCCTCGGTGGCCCGGGTCAGGAACTCCGACCACTCGACCGCACCGTCGGGCACCGACGACGACGTGCCGAGGGTCACCCCGACCACGACGTCGGGCATGGCCTGCGCGTGCTCGCCGAGGAGGTCGGCCAGGTGGTTGCCGCCGAGGAACTCGCCCGACACCACGACGGCACGCGCCGCGGAACGTTCGATGATCTCGACCGCCTCGCCACTGGTGTAGCGGGTGTTCAGCGGAACCAGCGTGGCGCCTGCGTAATGGATGCCCAGGGCCGCGACGGGCCAGTGGTGGCTGTTCGGTGACCAGAGGGCCACCCGGTCGCCGGCATTGATGCCGGATGCGACGAGCGCGGCCGCGAACGTACGGACGGCGTCGGCGAACTCCGACCAGGTCAGGTCGACCGTCGGGCGGTCCGGCCACTGCTCGTCGACGAGTGCGGTTCGGTCGGGCCAGGTCTGTGCGGCCCGGCGCAGGGCAGCCGGGGTCGTCAGGATCGCCTCCATGGCCCCAACCTAGCACTTGCTTGGTGAGTTATGCTAGCGGTCATGACCTCGATCAACCTTGCCGATCGGTCGGTTGACCTCGGCGAATGGGCGCGAACGTCGCCGGATGCGGCCGAGACGTTCGCTACCGCGGTGCGCGCCTGGCTCGACGAGAATCTCGCAGGCGAATTCGCGCACCTCAAGGGTCGGGGCGGACCGGGCAGTGAGCACGAATTCTTCGACGACCGGCTGGCCTGGGACCGTCATCTGGCCCAGGCCGGATGGACGTGTCTCGGCTGGCCGACCCGATATGGGGGTCGTGGCGCGACGCTGGAACAGCGGATCATCTTCCATCAGGAGTACGCGCGGGCGAATGCTCCGGCACGCGTCAACCACCTCGGCGAGGAACTGCTGGGCCCGACGCTGATCGAATACGGCACCGAGGAGCAGAAGGAGCGCTTCCTGCCGGGCATCGTCGACGTCACCGAACTCTGGGCGCAGGGCTATTCCGAGCCGGGCGCAGGTTCCGACCTCGCAGGCGTGTCCACCAGTGCGCGACTCGACGACGGCAAGTGGATCATCAACGGCCAGAAGGTGTGGACATCCCTCGCGCACGTCGCCCAGTGGTGCTTTGTCATCTGCCGTACCGAGAAGGGTTCGACGCGGCACAAGGGCCTGAGCTTCCTGCTGGTCCCGATCGACCAGCCGGGTGTGACCGTCCGGCCGATCCAACAGCTCACCGGCACATCGGAGTTCAACGAGGTCTTCTTCGACGACGCGGTCGCCGACGCCGACCTCATCGTCGGCGAGCCGGGCGACGGCTGGAAGGTCGCGATGGGCCTCCTGCAGTTCGAGCGCGGTGTCTCCACGCTCGGTCAGCAGGTCGGCTTCGACCGGGAACTGCGCAATCTCATCGAGATCGCCGAATCCAATGGGTCCGCGAAGGATCCGGAGATCGCATCGCGGATCACCCGGGCCTGGATCGGGCTGAAGGTGATGCGGGCTCATGCGCAGCGCACCTTAGCCGGTGACATCGTCTCCGAGGCGGGTCAGGCCTCGGTCGCGAAGTTGTTGTGGGCCAACTGGCATCGCGATCTCGGCGAGCTGGCGATGGCCGTGGTCGGGGCGCCGTCGCTGATCGGACCCACCGCCACGGTCGAGGGCGTCGTCAACGACATCACCGACCCCGACAACGTCGAACTCGACGACTGGCAACGACTCTTCTTGTTCACGCGCGCCGACACCATCTACGGCGGCTCGAACGAGGTGCAGCGCAACATCATCGCCGAGCGGGTGCTCGGCCTACCGCGAGAGGCTCGCTAGTGTCTGAAACCACTGTCGCACAGAACCGTTCACCACTGGCCACGGCGCCGGAGGAGACCCCCGGGCACGGCCTGCTACTCGGCCGCAAGGTGGTGGTGACCGCGGCCGCCGGCACCGGGATCGGCTTCGCGACGGCGCGCCGTGCGCTGCTCGAGGGCGCCGACGTGGTGATCAGCGACTGGCACGAACGACGGCTGGGGGAGGCCCGGGACAAGCTGGCGTCGGAGTTCGGCGACCAGACCGTCGGGCAGGTCGTGTGCAACGTGCAGGAGTCGGCCGAGGTCGACGCGCTCATCTCCGCTGCCGCAGGCGAACTCGGTCGCATCGACGTCCTCGTCAACAATGCCGGGCTCGGTGGCGAGACGCCGGTGGCGGACATGACCGACGAAGAATGGGACCGCGTCCTCGACATTACGCTCAACGGCACCTTCCGGGCCACCCGCGCCGCACTGCGCTACTTCAGAGCCGTCGAACACGGCGGCGTGATCGTGAACAACGCGTCGGTGCTCGGTTGGCGCGCCCAGCGTGGGCAGGCGCATTATGCGGCGGCGAAAGCCGGTGTCATGGCGCTCACCCGGTGCTCTGCGGTGGAGGCCGCCGACTTCGGCGTGCGTATCAATGCCATCGCTCCGTCGATTGCCAAGCACCCGTTCCTCGCGAAGGTCACCAGCGACGAACTCCTCGACGAGCTCGCATCGCGGGAGGCCTACGGACGGGCTGCCGAGGTGTGGGAGGTGGCCGCGACCATCGCCATGCTGGCCAGCGACTACACCACCTATCTCACCGGCGAGGTGGTCTCGATCTCCAGCCAGAGGGCTTAGCCCGCAAGAACTTTCACACACCACCCATCAGGAGGACCAGATGTCCACACCTCAGGCCTACATCGTCGACGCCGTCCGGACGCCGGTCGGGAAGCGCAACGGGTCGCTCGCCAAGACCCATCCCGCCGACATGGGCGCGCATGTCATGTCGTCGATCATCGACCGCACCGGCATCGACCCGAATGTCGTCGACGACGTGGTGTTCGGCTGTGTCGATGCCATCGGCCCGCAGGCCGGGAACATCGCGCGGACCGCGTGGCTGGCCGCCGGTCTGCCGCTGGACATTCCCGGCACCACCGTCGACCGTCAGTGTGGGTCGTCGCAGCAGGCCATCCACTTCGCCGCGCAGGGTGTGCTGAGCGGCACGCAGGATGTGGTCCTCGCGGGTGGTGTGCAGAACATGAGCGCGATCCCGATCTCGCAGGCCATGATCGCCGGCCAGGAGTTCGGGTTCACCACTCCGACTGCGGAATCCGTCGGCTGGCGCGAACGGTTCGGCGACGTCGCGATCTCGCAGTTCAACGGGGCCGACATGATGGCGACCCAGTGGGACATCAGCCGGGAGGACATGGAGCGCTGGTCGCTGCAGTCGCACCAGCGGGCCAAGCAGGCCATCGCCGAGGGCCGGTTCGACAAGGAGCTGGTTTCGCTCGGCGACTGCGTCGTCGACGAATGCCCGCGTGAGACCTCGCTGGAGAAGATGGCCGGACTCGATCCGCTCGCGGAGGGTTCGCGGTTGACCGCGGCCGTCGCGTCGCAGATCTGCGATGGCGCGTCCGCGACGCTCGTGGTCTCGGAGAACGCGCTCAAGGAGTACGGCCTGACACCGCGGGCGCGCATCCACCACCTCTCGGTGCGGGGTGCCGATCCGGTGATGATGCTGTCGGCGCCGATCCCGGCGACCGCCTACGCACTGAAGAAGACCGGGTTGTCCATCGACGACATCGACGTCATCGAGATCAACGAGGCCTTTGCGTCGGTGGTGCTGGCGTGGCTCAAGGAGACCGGCGCCGACCCGGCGAAGGTCAACCCGAACGGCGGCGGCATCGCGCTCGGCCACCCGCTGGGGGCGACCGGGGCCAAACTGTTCGCGACGCTGCTCAACGAACTCGAACGCACCGGCGGCCGCTACGGGCTGCAGACCATGTGCGAGGGCGGCGGGACCGCGAACGTCACCATCATCGAACGCCTGTCCTGACGGGCTCGCCGACAGCAACCTCAATTTCGCCGAGAGCACCACGGATGCGTTGCTCTCGGCGAATAATCGGTTGCTGTCGGCGCATTGTGGCTGGCCACGTGGACGAGGATCATCTGAACACGCATGTAGCCAGAACGCTGTGATCTGACGCATACTATGCTGGAACAAAGGCGCGAGTTCGTCTCTTGAGGGCGCTCGCCACCAGCACTATCGGAGGATCTCGATGACTAAACCAGCAGAGGTGAACACCGCGGCGGCCGGCCGGGTGTCGTCGGAAGCCCACACCATGTCCGAACTGCTGGACATCCAGCGCGCCGCGTTTCTGCGGGACGGCATCCCCGATGCCAAGACCCGTATCGACCGGATCACCCGGCTCTCGTCGCTGCTCCTCGACAACGCCGAGGAGATCGCGGAGGCGCTGAACGAGGACTTCGGCACCCGCCCGCGTGAGCTGTCCCTCGCCGCCGACGTCGCGGGCTGCATGGTCGATCTGACCCATCAGCGCCGCGGTGTGGAGAAGTGGATGCAGGAGAGCAACACCGCAAAGGTGCAGGGGGCGTTGGGTTTCAAGCAGCGCATCCGGCACGATCCGCTCGGCGTGGTCGGCATCATGGGGCCGTGGAACTTCCCGCTGCAGCTGACCTTTGTCCCGGCCGGGGCCGCCTTCGCCGCGGGTAACCGGGTGCTCATGCGCCCGTCGTCGATCACCTCGCGGACCACCGATGTGATCGCCAAGCACGCACCCGACTACTTCTCGATCGAAGAGCTCGCCGTGATCACCAGCAAGCACGGCGGCGGCGCCGACTTCGCCAAGCTCAAGGTCGACCACATGTTCTTCACCGGCTCCCCGGAGGTCGGTGCATCGGTGGCCCAGGAGGCCGCGAAGAACCTGGTGCCGGTCACGCTGGAACTCGGCGGGAAGAACCCGGCGGTCGTCGATCCGGATGCCGACATGGACAAGGCGGCGACCATGCTGGCCGACGCGCGCATGGTCAACGGTGGCCAGGTCTGCCTGTGCCCCGACTACGTGTTCGTGCCCGAGGCCAAGGTCGGCGAGTTCACCGACAAG
Source organism: Gordonia sp. DT218 (assembly GCF_049847105.1). Lineage (NCBI taxonomy): Bacteria > Bacillati > Actinomycetota > Actinomycetes > Mycobacteriales > Gordoniaceae > Gordonia > Gordonia sp. DT218. Next base: position 447,101 of record NZ_JBNCNS010000003.1, read on the forward strand.
GTCGTCGCCCGGTGGACGGCCAACTTCGCCACGATCCGCAACAATCCCGAGTACACGGCGACGATCAACCAGAAGAACTACGACCGCATCCTCGGGCTGATCGCGGACGCCCAAGAATTGGGAGCGGATGTCCGCCAGGTGGTGCCGGCAGGCGAGCCGCTCCCGGATGCCGAGAAGCGCAAGATCGCGCCGACGCTGCTCACCGGGGTCAAGGCGGGGATGAAGATCGAGGAGGACGAGGTCTTCGGACCCGTACTCACCGTGTACCCGTATCGGGATCTGTCCGAGGCCATCCGCTACATCGCCGCGCATCCGCACCCGCTGACCATGTACTGGTGTGGCGACGACAACGAGAACCTCGCGCGTCTCGCCGACGGCACCCGGAGCGGTTCGATCAACGCCAACGACTTCGCCCTGCACATGTTCGGTGCGGAACTCCCGTTCGGCGGTGTCGGTCGCAGCGGTATGGGTGGCTATCACGGCAAGACGGGCTTCGACACGTTCAGTCATGCGCGTGCGATCGCCGTGTCGACGATGCCGTTCAAGGTCGCCGAGATGATGGCGCCGCCGTTCACCAGCCGTGACGCCAAGATGACCAACGGTCAGATGAAGCTCTGGAGCCGGTTGAACAAGCGCGCCATCAAGAAGCTCAAGAAGCGCTGATTGTCACCGAAATCGGCCGGGCGCACTCTGTGTGCCCGGCCGATCTCGCGTTGGGATCGCTCGACCATGCGCGACGATCCACGAAACCGGCCAAGCGCTTGCTAGGGTGACTGCATGGCACCCCGCAGCACCGTCTCCGGCTCGACTCGGCGCGACGAACTGCTGACCACAGCGGGAAAGATGTTCGCCGAGCAGGGCCTGCGGTCCACCACCGTGCGCGACATCGCCGACGCCGCCGGCATTCTGTCCGGCAGTCTCTACCATCACTTCGACTCCAAGGAATCCATCGTCGACGAGATCCTCCGGGGTTTCCTCGACGACCTCTTCGCCCGGTACCGGGTGATCGCCGACGCCGGACTGACGGCCACCGAGACGCTGCGTGGCCTCATCGTCTCGTCGTTCGAGGCCATCGACGAGCAGCGCAATGCGGTCGCGATCTATCAGGACGAGGCCAAACGGCTTGCCGGACAAGAACGTTTCGCCTACATCGAGGAACGCAACACCGAGTTCCGCCGGCTATGGCACGCCGTCCTGCGGCGGGGTGTCGACGACGGCGAGTTCCGCGCCGACCTCGACGTCGAGCTGGCCTATCGCTTTCTGCGCGACACGGTCTGGGTGGCGGTGCGTTGGTACCGTCCGGGCGGTGCCTTGTCGGCCGACGACATCGCCGCCCAATATCTGTCGATCGTGCTCGACGGGATCCTGCCGCGCTGATCAGGCTGCATCCGCGCGTTCGGTACTGTGACCCGGATAACAACTCCAGTGGTTCAGGAACGCAGCGAAGGACAGCCATGGCAGAGCGCTTCACACCCCCGACGACGGCCGCGATCGACACGGTCCGCCAACACACACTCGGCGATCTGCTGCGCCGAAGCGCCCTCCGAAACCCCACCAAGACCGCGATCATCAACGGGGACACGGCGCTTACGTTCGCCGAGTTCGATGCCGCGGTGAATCGGTGTGCCAACGCGCTCGCCGCGCGGGGCATCGTCAAGGGCGATCGTCTGGCCCTGGTGAGTCACAACAGCTGGCAGTTCGCGGTTCTGCACTATGCGACCGCGCGCCTCGGCGTGGTGCTGGTGCCGGTGAACTTCGGGCTCGGGCCCGAGGAGATCGCATTCATCCTCGACCATTCCGGTGCCCGGGCGGTGGTCGCCGAGGACACCTTGATTCCGACGGTCGCGAAGGCCATGGAGTTGTCGGGGCTCACCGGCGCGATCCGGGGCGTCATCCGGGGTGGCTCGACGCCCGCGGCCGGCTGGGACGACGTCGATCAGTGGATGTTGTCCGGGGACCCGACACCTCCACAGGTGCTCGTCGCCGACGACGACCCGCTGCGCCTGATGTACACCTCCGGCACCGAGTCCCGTCCCAAGGGAGTGCTGCTGTCGTCGAAATCGCTGATCACCCAGTATGTCTCGTGCATCATCGACGGCGGCATGAGCGGCGACGACGTGGAGGTCCACTCGCTGCCGCTCTTCCACTGTGCGCAACTGGACTGCTTCCTGTCGGTCGACGTCTACCTGGGCGCGACCAGCATCATCCTGCCCGGCCCGGATCCTGCGGCCATCCTGGCGACGATCGAAGCGCAGCGGGTGACCAAACTGTTCTGCCCACCGACGGTGTGGATCTCACTCTTGCGGCACCCCGATTTCGACAGCCGCGATCTGTCGTCGTTGCGCAAGGGCTATTACGGCGCATCGCCGATGCCGGTCGAGGTGCTCCGCGAGATGTCGGAGCGTCTCCCGGACGTCGCGCTGTGGAACTTCTACGGCCAGACCGAGATGTCGCCGCTCGCGACCATCCTGCAGCCCCATGAGCAGATCGAACGAGCCGGATCGGCCGGACGGGCGGCGCTCAACGTGGAGACCCGGGTCGTCGACGACGAGGACAACCCGTTGCCGACCGGCGAGGTCGGCGAGATCGTGCACCGTAGCCCGCACAGTTGCCTCGGCTACTACAACGACGAGGAGAAGACCGCCGTCGCGTTCCGCAACGGCTGGTTCCATTCCGGTGACCTCGGTGTGATCGACGCCGACGGCTACCTGGCCGTGGTCGACCGCAAGAAGGACATGATCAAGACCGGCGGCGAGAACGTGGCCTCCCGCGAGGTCGAGGAGGCCATCTACCTGCTCGACGGCGTGGCCGAGGTCGCGGTCTTCGGTGTGCCGCATCCGAAATGGATCGAGGCGGTGACCGCCGTCGTGGTGCCCAAGGACGGTGTCACGTTGACCGAGGAGACCGTCGAGCAACACCTCGCCGGGGTTCTCGCGGGGTTCAAGCGTCCCAAGTTCGTGGTCTTCGCGGATGCTCTGCCGAAGAATCCCAGCGGCAAGATCCTCAAGAAGGATCTCCGCGTCCGGCACGCGGATCTGGCCGCGATATGAATGCGGTCAGAGCGAGACGACACGTCAATTATTGAGTCCCCGTCGCTCAGACGCCGCATCCATATCGCGACGGACGATCAGGACAACGAACCCAGCACCTTCAACCGTGAGTGCGCCTGCGTCATGATCGATTGGACCAGTACGTCGCAACTGGGCAGGTCGTCGATCATGCCGACCACCTGACCCGATGCCAGGACCCCTGCACGGGTGTCGCCCTCGACGAGCCCGGCGCGCAACAACATCGGCGTGTTGCCGGCCATGATGACTTGCTGCCAGGTGCGCTCGCCCGACTTCCGCATGGTGCGACCGTCGCGGAGCATCGTCGTCCACTTCATGCCGGTCAACTGCTTGAACTCGTTGGCATTTCGCGCCGCGGCGTAGAGTGCCTTGGCCCTGCTGCCGCCCTCGAGTGCCTCCACGAGCGGGGTGCGCAGCACACGGTGCGGCATGCCGTCGACCTTGACCGACACCACGGTGTCACCCAGGCCGCGCTGCAGGTACTCCTGCTTGACGGAGTCGGGGACCGCGCTGTCGGAGGTGAGCAGGAAGCGAGTGCCCATCGCGACACCCTCGGCGCCATAGGACAACGCCGCCACGAGGCCGCGACCGTCGAAGAATCCGCCCGCGGCGACCACGGGAATCCCGCTGTCGCCGAGAGCATCCAGGACCGAGGGCAGCAGTAGCGTGGTGGCCACCGGGCCGGTGTGTCCGCCGCCCTCGCCGCCCTGCACGATCACTGCGTCGGCGCCCCAGGAAGCCACCTTGACGGCGTGCTTCGCCGCGCCGATCGACGGGATCACCACCACGCCGTGATCCTTGAGCTTCGCGATCAGGTCCTGTTTCGGGGCGAGCGCGAAGGACGCCACCTTGACGCCCTCGCGGATGAGGAGGTCGATCCGCTCCGGGGCATCGGTGGCGTCGGCGCGGATGTTGACCCCGAAGGGCTTGTCCGTCAACGACTTCGTCTTGGCGATCGCCGCCTCGAGTTCGTCGTAGGTCATCGTCGCCGATGCCAGGATGCCCAGACCGCCCGCATTGGACGTCGCCGACGTCAGCGACGGCCCGGACACCCAGCCCATGCCGGTCTGCACGATCGGATACTCGACGCCGACGAGTTCGGTGAACCGCGTGGACAGTCCGGCTGCCCTGGCTGGGGAAGTCACTTCACTTCTCGATTCCGGACGCCCTTGGGGTCGAGCACATCCCGGATCAACGTCAGTTCCTCGTCGGAGGGGATGCGGGTCGACGGCGCGGACTCGAGGCCCGCGATCTCGAAACCGGTGTTCTCGGCCACCTCATCGGCGCTGACCCCCGGGTGCAGTGACACCGCGTGCATCGTGTGGTCGGGTCCCTCGAAGTCGAAGACACCGAGATTCGTGACCACGCGGGGAATGTTCAGGTAGCGGTAAGCCGGGTTGTCGGGGTCGACCTTGTCGTAGCCGACGCCGGACACGATGTCGACCTGATCGGTGAAGACGCGCGACGAATGGCGGGCCACCCAGTAACTCGTCGGATGGTTGATGGTGTTGCCGGGAGCGCCACGCACGCCGAACATCTGACGCGTCGGGTGCTGCAGCGGGCCGAACGCCGAGAGGTTCTGGTTGCCGTGGCGATCGATCTGGTTGGCGCCCATGACCACGTGGCGACGTCCGGAGGCGACGACGTCGAACACCTTGCGGAAGGGCATCCATCCCTCGATGGGGCCGGTCTTGCCGATGGCCGGGGTGTCGGCCAGGATCAGCGCCTCGCCGTCGGTGATGAGGAGATCGGGTTCGGTGGTCAGCCGTGCCAGCCGTGCGCCGAGCAGCGGTGTCGGTGCCATCGGCGAGGCCATGATCTCGCCGGCGCCGGCGAAGATCTCGGCGCAGGCGATGACGCAGTACTCGGCCCGGGTGGTTTCGACTGGCTCAACGGTCTTGGGGTCGCTGGTACTGGTGCTCACTGCTGATCCTCCTGCTCGCCCTGCCATTCGGTGACCGCACGCTGATAGGCGGCCTCGTCGACCTCGAGGAAGCGGCGCGAGAACGCCGCCCACTTCTCGGGGTCCTTGGCGGATTCGACATAGAACTGCTGGAACTTCTCGTCGCGGATGTAGTCGCTGTGGACGTTCGGGCCACTGGCTTCGCTTGCCGTGCCGGCGAAGGTGAAATGCGCACCGTTCGGCGTGTGCACCACCCGATCGACGTTCATGCGATTGAGCAGCAGCCGTTGGGTGGGAACGGTTTTCACCAGCACCTCGGTGGAGACCAGCTGATCGGTCTCCAGGTAGCGCCGCTCGGCGGCCGCGCAGTAGAGGTCGTCGAAGTACGGGTCGATGCCGGTGTAGGCGGCGTTGCCGCGACTGTCGGCGAGGTCGAGGTGGACGAACGCGGCGTCGAGTCGTAGCGCGGGCATCGCGATCAGGGTCTCGGTGCGGCCGTCGGCAGCCGGGTAGGGCGAGGAGACCGTCTTGAGCTCACCGTCCCAGAACGTCGGGACATCGGAGCCGAGTCCCGCGCGAATCGGCAGGAACGGCAGACGCGAGGCCGCGGCCTCGAGGCCGCACTTGACCATGCCCTCGTCCATCTCCCGCGCCTCGATGGCACCGGACGTCCGTGCCTGCGCGAACCACGGGTCGTAGAAGGGTGCGGAATCCAGCGACACGAAGCCGTAGTAGGCACGCTTGACCTTGCCTGCGGCGCAGAGCAATCCGAGGTCGGGGCCGCCGTAGGTGACCACGGTGAGGTCCTTGACATCGGAGCGGGCCAGCGCGCGCACCAGCGCCATCGGCTTGCGGCGTGAGCCCCAGCCGCCGATGCCGATGGTCATGCCGTCGCGCAGCTCGCCGATGACGTCGTCGAGGGAGCTGGTCTTGTCGGTCGGGGTGGGCGTCATCAGGCGCGTCCTCCATTGGTGTTCAAGGTCTTACCGGTACTGACGAAAGCGTCCCGGTGCTCGTCGGCGACGCCGGCGAGATTGAGTTCGAAGGTGAAGCCCTGCTCGAGGCGGTAACTGGCCTTCACATCGACGGGATCGATGTGGTTGATGGCTTCCTTGGCCGCCCGGATGACGCGGGTGTCCTTGGTCGCGATCTTCTCGGCGATCTCGAGTGCGGTGTCGAGGAGCTGTTCGCGCGGGACGGCCTTGTACACCGAGCCGAAGTGCTCCAGCTGCTGGGCGGTGACGTTCTGCGCCGTGTAGTACAGCGTGCGCATCATGTGCTGAGGCACCAGCCGTGCCAGGTGCGTGGCGGCGCCGAGGGCGCCACGGTCGACTTCCGGAAGACCGAAGACCGCGTCGTCGGAGGCGACGATGATGTCGGCATTGCCGACGAGTCCGATACCGCCGCCGACGCAGAAGCCGTTGACCGCGACGATCACCGGGACCGCACAGTCATACACCGCGGAGAAGGCCGCAGCGCAACCGCGATTGGCTCCGATCAAGGCGTCGAAGCCGTCGGTCGCCTGCATCTCCTTGATGTCGACGCCCGCGTTGAAGCCGCGTCCCTCGGCTCGCAGGATCACCACATGCGTGGACATGTCGTCGCCCGCGGCGGTGATGGCGTCGGCCAGTTCGAACCACGCCGCCGACGGCAACGCGTTGACCGGTGGGTAGTCCACCGTGACGGTCACAATGCCGTTCTCGGTGTGTGTCGTGGTGATCGGCACACCAGCTCCTCTCGGGTACTGCCTGTGAACCAAGCTGGAACCAAGCAAGTGCTTGGTTGTTTGGTAGGGTAGCACCCATGAAGGCACAGTCGCAGGCCGCAGGTCAGGGCCATGACCTCGGCATCGACAAGAAGGTCGTCCTGGTCACCGGCGGCACGCGTGGCGTCGGCGCGGGCATCACGAGGGCGTTGGCCGAACTGGGCGCGGTCCCGGTCGTGTGTGGACGCAACCCCGGCGACGACGCGGATGTCGAGTTCGTCGCCTGCGACGTCCGGGACGCCGATGCGGTCGACGAGATGATCCGTGGGATCGCGGAGACCCATGGCCGTCTCGACGGGGTGGTGAACAACGCGGGCGGCTCGCCGTTCGCGCTCGCGGCAGACGCGTCCCCTCGGTTCACGAGCAAGATCGTCGAGCTGAACCTGCTGGCACCGCTGACCGTGGCGCGCGCCGCCCACGCGGTGATGCGGCAGCAGGAGACCGGCGGCGCGATCGTCAACGTGTCCAGTGTGAGCGGACATCGGCCGTCGCCGGGGACGTCGGCCTACGGTGCGGCGAAGGCCGGGCTGGACAACGCGATGACCTCGCTCGCGATCGAGTGGGCACCGCAGGTCCGCGTCAACTCGGTGGTGTGTGGGGCAGTGCTGACCGAGCAGGCGCACCTACACCTCGGCGACGACGACGGGGTCGCCGCGGTGGGGGCGACCATCCCGATGGGCCGGCTCGCGATGCCCGCCGATGTGGGCAACGCGGTCGCGTTCCTGCTCAGTCCGTTGGCCGGTTACATCACCGGATCGACACTGACCGTGCATGGTGGTGGTGAGAAGCCGGCGTTCCTGGCCGTCGCCACCGCAGACAATCAGGTGTGATCCGATCACGCCATGACACCGAACAATCGACACAAGGGGAGAAGTCTTGGCTGACAAGCTGAATGAGGGCCGCATCGCGATCGTGACCGGTGCCGGACAGGGAATCGGCCGGGCGCATGCCCTGGCCCTCGCCGCCGACGGGGCCAAGGTCGTGGTGAACGACTTCGACGCCGATGCGGCGCACGCCGTGGTCGGTGAGATCACCGATGCGGGTGGATCCGCCGTGGCGGGCGTGGCCGATGTCGCCGACTGGGCCGATGGGACCGCTCTGGTCGAGACCGCGGTCAAGGAATTCGGTGGCCTCGACATCCTGGTCAACAACGCGGGATTCGTCCGCGACCGGATGCTCGTCGCGATGTCGGAGGACGAATGGGACGCGGTGATCCGCGTTCATCTCAAGGGCCACTTCGTCACGTTGCACCATGCCGCCGCGTACTGGCGTGCGCAGTCGAAGGCCGGTGAGCAGCGCGCGGCCCGGATCATCAACACCTCGTCGGGCGCCGGACTCTTCGGGTCGGTCGGACAGGGGAATTACGTTGCCGCCAAGGCCGGTATCACTGCTCTGACCATTCAGGCGGCCGCGGAGTTGGGCGGCTACGGCGTCACCGCGAACGCGATCGCGCCGTCGGCGCGGACCCAGATGACGATGGGTGCGGGCGAGGCGATGGCCGCACAGATGGCCGCGCCGGCGGACGGCTCGTTCGACGCGATGGACCCGGCGAACATCTCGCCACTGGTGGTCTGGCTCGGATCGCCGGAGTCGTCGTCGGTCACCGGACGCGTCTTCGAGGTGGAGGGCGGCAAGATCACCGTCGTCGACGCATTCCAGCGCAGCGCCGAGCAGGACAAGGGATCACGCTGGGCGCCCGGTGAACTCGGGCCCGTGGTCGACGAGATCCTGGCGAAGTCGCCGGTTCCGGTACCCGTCTACGGCGCGCGGTAGACGTGACGCCGACCGCCGGCCCCGAGCGTGAAGCACAGCTCATCGCGTCGGCGCGGGCCTATGTGGACGCGCTCGTCAGTCACGACCCGTCGGGGGTCGCCTTGCATCCGGATTGCACACGTACCGAGATGGGGATGAAGACGGGACGCAACGGAGCTCACATCGCCCGTGGGCTCGCACGAGGGCCGCAGTTCCGGCTCATCCATCGCATCAGTGGTTTCACCGCCGAGGTGGACGGGCACATGGTGTCGACGCGATTCTGGGTGCATGTGCGTCCCAAGACGCTCGGCCTCGCCGCGCAGGTGACCGAGTCCTTCGTCGTCGACGAGGACAACAAGATCCGGGCGATCGTGGCCCGGTTCGGGGTGCCCCGACGTAAGTGAAGTGACGCGCGCCGATCGTGCGCAGCTTTTCGCCGATCGGGCACAGAATTCCGCCGACCGTGCAGTCTGGCTGCCGACCAGCTCTCGCTTGTCGGTGGGACGGCCCGGTCGGCGGGTAACTGTGCCCGATCGGCGAAAAGCTGTGCCCGGTCGGCGGGTGCGGGTCAGGCGCTGGGTGCCCGCACCACCATCGGCACGCCCGGGAAGTCCGCCGCCATCTCGGAACGTGACTTGCGAAGCGCCGCGGTGCCGTATCCCTTCTTGCGGTGGTCCGGGTGGATCCAGATCCGGACGTCCACCTCACCGTTGATGAGCTCGCCGAAGACGAGTCCGACCTTGGTGCTGCCTTCCAGGGCGACCAACCAGACGGCGTCCTCGTTGTCGACGCGCTCGGTGGCCTTCGCGATCTCGTCGGACAGGGCGCCCGCGGGGCTGCCCGAACCGTCGCCGGCGACCTTCAACTCCTCGGTGCGGACTTTGAACAGGTCTGCGTCGTCGCCGGTGAACGCGCGGAGTTCCAGCGTGTCGCCACTGCTGGCCGGGCGCTCGGCGAGGGTGAAGGTCAGCGCGTTGTTCAGATCGTCGAGCTCCGCCTGGTTCTTCCGGCGCTCGTCCTTGGTGAGCTGCTCGAGGGACATCCCGAGGATCGCCTCGGCACCTAGTTTCGATTTGTCGAGCAATGTGGCGACGGCGTCGACGGCCTCGGCACGGTTCTCGGCGTCGACGATGGCGTCGAGGACTTCGTGGCGCCGCTCCAGGGCGGTCAGGAGGGCGTCGGTGATGTCGCGGCGGGTGGTCGCCAGATCCAGATCGGTCATGAGCATGATCGTAGTTCAGTGGATGCGCGCGTGCGTGGGAGACGTATCCGCCGACGACCCAAAACTGAAACGTGTTCTATGTCGGTGTTGCCGGATTCAAGGTCGGGATATCGCCATGTCATGGCGGCAAATATGGGTCAGGTGCTTCCCTTGGTCTGTAACACGTCCTAGTGTTGGTGACCATGACTGATGTTCAGGATGCGACGACCGACTTCGACCATCTGCGGGGCGGCACCCACCTCGGCGACCTGCTGGTGGCCGCGTTGGGCCGCCACGCCGACCGCAAGGTGCTGTTTCTCGGGGACACCGAGCTCACCGGACGCGAGATGGCCGACGCCGTCAGCCGCTATCAGCAGGCGTTCGAATCGATGGGGGCCGGGACCGGCGCGACGGTCGGGCTGCTTGCACTCAATCGGCCGGAAGTGCTGCTGGTGATCGGTGCCGGGCAGACCCAGGGGTGGCGACGCACGGCGCTGCACCCGCTCGGCTCCCTCGACGACCACGCCTACGTTCTGTCCGATGCCGGGGTCACCACACTCGTCATCGATCCGGTCCCGATGTTCGTCGAGCGCGCGGCAGCGCTGATGGAGCGTGTCGACAGCCTCAAGCAGGTGCTGACCTTGGGGCCGGTGCCGGAGGAACTCGCCGCCTACGGCCGTGACGTGATCGCGGAGGCGGCCAACTACCAGCCCAGGCCGCTCGTGGCCGCCGACCTGCCGCCCGAGCACGTCGTCTCGATCACCTATACCGGCGGCACCACCGGCAAGCCGAAGGGTGTCATCGGCACCGCACGTGCGATGTCGACGATGACGCAGATCCAGCTCTCCGAGTGGGAGTGGCCGGAGAACCCGCGGTTCCTGATGTGCACGCCGCTCTCCCATGCCGGTGCCGCATTCTTCGTGCCGACCCTCATCAAGGGCGGGTCGATGGTCGTCATGGCCAAGTTCGATCCCGCCGAGGTGTTGCGGGTGATCGAGGAGGAGCGCATCACCGCGACGATGCTGGTGCCGTCGATGCTCTATGCGCTGATGGATCATCCGGACTCCCGAACCCGCGACCTCTCGTCGCTGGAAACCGTGTATTACGGTGCGTCGGCGATCAATCCGGTTCGTCTCGCGGAGGCGATCGAACGCTTCGGTCCGATCTTCGCGCAGTACTACGGCCAGTCTGAGGCGCCGATGGTCATCAGCTACCTCGGCAAGAACGACCACCCGAAGCCCGGCGAGGACACCCGGCGGCTCAGCAGCTGCGGCCGCCCGTCGGCATTCCTGCGCACCGCGCTGCTCGGTCCCGACGACAAGCCGGTGGCCCAGGGCGAGCCCGGCGAGATCTGTGTCGCCGGGCCGCTGCTGGCCGGCGGGTACTGGGGTCTGCCGGAACAGACGGCGGAGACCTTCCGGGACGGCTGGCTGCGTACCGGCGACGTGGCCCGTGAGGACGCCGACGGGTTCTGGTACATCGTCGACCGCACCAAGGACATGATCGTCACGGGCGGCTTCAACGTGTTTCCGCGCGAGGTGGAAGACGTTGTCGCCGAGCATGCTTCGGTCGGTCAGGTCGGCGTGATCGGGGTGCCCGACGACAAGTGGGGTGAGGCCGTGACCGCCGTCGTGGTGCTGCGCGGGGACGCGGACCAGAGCGACGAGGCCAAGGAGCTCGTGACCAAGGAGATCCAGCAGTCGGTGAAGGACCGCAAGGGCGCGGTGCAGTCGCCCAAGCAGGTCGTCTTCGTCGAGTCGCTTCCGTTGACCGCACTGGGTAAGCCGGACAAGAAGGCCCTGCGCGCGAAGTTCTGGGAGAACTCGGAGCGCGGGGTCGGCTGAGGACTGTCGTCGTCGCCACTTCGTTGGTCGAGTAGTCGCGAGCTGTTACCGACCTGTTGGTCGAGTAGTCGCGAGCCGCTAGGTGAGTGACGTATCGAGACCCCGGGGGATGTTGCTGGTGGTCTCGATACGCACGCTCGTTCCTCGCGGGCTACTCGACCGGCGAGCCGTAGGACACGCGTAGTTCCTTGACCCCGTTCAGCCAGCCCGACCGGACACGTTGTGGCTCGGCGATCTTGGACATGTCCGGGACGATGTCGGCGAGGGTGCCGAACATCAGGTTCACCTCGAGTCGGGCGAGGTTGGCGCCGATACAGAAGTGGGCGCCGTTGCCGCCGAAACTCAGATGTGGGTTCGGATCTCGCGTGATGTCGAAGGTGAACGGGTCGTCGAACACCGTCTCGTCGTAATTGGCCGAGCTGTAGAACAACCCCACACGCTGCCCGGCCGCGACCGGCACGCCGGCCACCTCGGTGTCGGTGATTGCGGTGCGCTGGAAGCAGTGCACCGGCGTGGCCCAGCGAATGATCTCGTCGACGGTGGTTGCCGGTCGATCGCTTCGATAGCGGGCCCACTGATCGGGATTGTCGAGAAATGCGTTGACGCCGTGCGAGATCGCGTTTCGGGTGGTCTCGTTGCCCGCGATGACGAGCAGGATCACGAAGAAGCCGAACTCGAGTTCGCTCAGTGCGTGACCGTCGATGTCGGCCTCGACGAGGGTGGTGACGAGGTCGTCGCGAGGATTCTTCCGACGATCCTCGGCCATCGCGTACGCGTAGGCGAGCATCTCAGTGTTGGCGGTGAGCGGGTCGTACTTGGAGTCGGGGTCATCGGGATTGACCATCGAATCGGCGAGGTCGCAGAGACGGTCATGGTCGGCGGCCGGCACGCCCAGGAGACCGAGGATGGCCTGCAGCGGCAGGTGGATGGCGACGTCGTCGACGAAGTTTCCGCTGCCCTTCTCGGCCGCGGCCGTCACGATCTCGCGTGCCGCCGCCGACAGCTGCTCCTCGAGTGATGCCACCGCCCGTGGGGTGAACATGCGGGACACGATCTTGCGCATGCGGGTGTGCTCCGGTGGATCCATGTTGAGCAGAAAGCACCTCGATGCCTCGAGCTGCTCGCGCGTTGCATGCTCGGGAACCCGCATCACCGCGCCCTTGGCCCAGTTGGACCAGGTCGCGGTGTCCTTCGAGATCGATCTGATGTCCGAGTGCCGACTGATCACCCAGAATCCGTCGTCGTCGAAGTAGGTGGGACCGAGCGCCTGCTTGTTCCACCAGACGGGCGCGGTTGCACGGCGAACGGCGAACTCGGCCAGCGGTAGACCGCGTTCCAGCAGGTCGGGATCGGTGAAGTCGATGTCCTCGAACTTGCGGGTGGCCGATGCAGTCATGTCGTCCTCGCGGGTCGCGGTAGTGGTCCGAGTGTGGCCCACATCACTCGAAAATACACCGAATTCGACGACGTATGGTCGCGATGCCGCACCCGCGAGGATGTCGCGCGACGGCTCAGGAGACCGGACAGACCCCGTATCGCACCGGGAGGTCCTTGACGCCGTTCAGCCAACCGGAGCGGATACGCCGCATCTCGCCGATCTTGCCGATGTCCGGCAGGGTGTCGGCGATCGCGGTGAAGATCAGGTTGAGCTCGAGCCGGGCGAGGTTGGCCCCGATGCAGAAATGCGGGCCGTTCCCGCCGAATGCGAGGTGCGGGTTCGGATCGCGTGTGACGTCGAAGGTGAACGGCTCGTCGAACACGTCCTCGTCGAAATTGGCCGAGCCGTAGAACAATCCGACCCGCTCGCCCGCGCGGATCGACACCCCGCTCACCTCGGTGTCGGCCAGGGCGGTGCGTTGGAACGCATTGACCGGGCTCGACCAGCGGAGGATCTCGTCGACGGCGGTGCCGGGCCGGTCACGCTTGAAGAGTTCCCACTGAGCGGGGTTCTCCAGGAACGCGTTCATCCCGTGTGTGGTCGCGTTGCGGGTGGTCTCGTTGCCCGCTGTGATCAGCAGGATGACGAAGAACCCGAATTCGGTCTCGTCGAGGGCCTCGCCGTCGATGTCGGCGTTGACCAGCATGGTGACCACATCGTCGGTCGGGTTCTTGCGCCGTTCCTCGGCAAGGTTGTACGCGTATCCGAGGAGTTCGGCGTTGGCCATCGTCGGGTCGATCGTCTGGTCCGGGTCATCGGTGTTGATGATGGCGTCGACGAGTACGTGGATCCGTGACCGGTCGGCTTCGGCAACGCCGATCAGATCCAGGATCGCTTGTAGCGGTAGGTGAATGGCGATGTCGTCGACGAAGTTCCCGGTGTCCTTGGCGGCGGCCTCGGTCACGATGTCACGTGCGTAGTCGGTGAGCACCTCGGAGAGCGCGGCCACGGCCTTGGGGGTGAACAAGCGCGAGATGATCTTGCGAAGACGGGTGTGCTCGGGCGGGTCGTGATTGACCAGGAGTGCCTTGGTGAACTCGAGCTGATCGGGTGTCATGTAGTCCGGCAGTCGGATGATGGCGCCCTTCGCGTTGGTCGACCAGACATCGCTGCGCTTCGAGATCTCGCGGATGTCGCGATGCTTCGTGATCGCCCAATAGCCGCCGTCGGTGAACACCGAGGTGCCCGGTGGCTGCGCGTTCCACCAGACCGGCGCGGTGCGACGGAGTTGCGCGAACTCCTCGCGGGGGATGCCCTTCTCGAGCACATCGGGATTCGTGAAGTCATAGCCTTCGCCGAATGGACAGACTCCGCTGGTGGTTGCCGTCATGAGTTCTCCCTGCTCTTGCCGGCGCGGGTCGCGATGGACCACGCGCGGTGTGGCCGACGCCACTACATCATACATCTCCAACCGATGTGTATGGTCTACCGCCGCCGGGCTCGGCGCGACATCCGCCCTGGCAGGTAGGGTCGGTTCCCATGAATCCGGTCCGGATCGCGTCGACGGTTGCATGCCGATGAGGACGCACGGTTGGGGTGGTCGGGTGCCTCGCAACGACGACGAGGCCACCGCGAGAATTCTCGCCGCCACCCGGACGATCATCGACGGACGAGGGGCGTCGACGAGCATTGCCGATGTCGCGCGTGAACTCGATGTCACGCGGCAGACCGTCTATCGGTACTTCGCCAGCACCGAGGAGTTGCTCTCGGCAACCGCGCTCGATGCCGTCGGCGCGCTCCTGGACCGGATGACCGAGCGGTTGCGCGGGATCACGGCTGCCGACGACGCAGTGGTGGAAGGTGTTGCGGGCGTGCTCGAAGAACTCCGCGACGACGATTACGTCGGGCTCCTGTTCCGCGCCGACCGGCTCAGCGTGCCGGTCGTCGGCGAGATCACCTCGGAGATCGGCCGCGTCTTCGCACGGTCGATGGTCGATCGGATGGACGTCGACTGGGCGGGGTCGGGCTACACGGACCGCGAGCTCGACGTCGTGGTCGAAATCGTTTTGCGCACACTGCAATCCATGGTCATCGACCCCGGCTCTCCGCCGCGTTCGGCGGCCGCTCTCCGGGAGTTCCTGGATGCGTGGATGGGGGCGTCCATACGTGGGCTGGTGGCCGCACCCCGGCGAGGGGTGCGGCCGGACCGGGTCAGCGCGGTTCGCAGATGACGACCGGGATCTCCCGGTCGGTCCACGCCGCGTAGGTGTCGAAGTCGGCGTAGAGGGAGACGAGTTGCGGCCACAGATCGTCGCGCTCGGCATCCGTCGCCGTCCGCGCCGTCAACTCGTGGGTTTCCTTGCCGACCTGGATGGTCACCTCGGGGTTCGCGACCAGGTTGAGATACCAGGCCGGATTCTTCGGTAACCCACCCTGCGACGCGACCACCACGAAGGAATCGCCCGTGCGGAGGTAGAGCAGCGGTGCCGTCCGCGGCTCGCCCGTTTTGCGTCCGATGGTGGTGAGCAGGCACATCGGGACGGGATTTCGTAGACCGGCGCCGATGCGCCAGGTATTGCCCAACCGCCCGCCGGTGGCCTTGTACACCTTCGCGTTGAGGCGAGAGCCGACCTTGATCAGCGACGCCACGGCCGGCGAGCTCAGCTGTTTCGGCCGTGCATTGGGATCCATGACCGGCATCAGATTCGTTCGATGATGGTGCCGGTGGACAGTGCACCACCGGCGCACATGGTGACGAGGGCGGTCTGGCCGTCGGTGCGCTCGAGTTCATGCAGTGCGGTGGTCAGCAGCCGGGAACCGGTGCTGCCCACCGGGTGTCCGAGTGCGATGGCGCCGCCGTTGACGTTCACCTTGTCCATGTCCGCGTTGTGGACCTGGGCCCAGCTGAGCACGACCGAGGCGAAGGCCTCGTTGATCTCGACGAGATCGATGTCCGACAACGCCATTCCCGACTTGGCGAGCACGCGTTCGGTCGACTGGACCGGTCCGTCGAGGTGGTAGTGGGGCTCGGCGCCGACGAGTGCCTGGGCCTTGATCCGTGCACGGGGCGTCAGACCGAGAGCGCGGGCCTTCGCCTCGTCCATGATGAGAACCGCGGCGGCACCGTCGGAGATCTGCGACGACGTGCCCGCGGTATGGATGCCGCCGTCGAGGACCGGCTTGAGTCCGGCCAGCGACTCCAGGGTCGTCTCCCGTAAGCCCTGATCCCGGCTGACGTCGAGGACGTTCCCGGTGAGCTCACCCTCCTTGGTGCGCTCGGGTGCCTTGAGGGCCAGGACCTCGCGGTCGAATCGTCCCTCGTCCCAGGCCTGCTTGGCGAGACGTTGGCTGCGCTCGCCGAGGGCGTCCACGTCGGCCCGGGTGATGCCGCGTCGCGTTGCGATGCGTTCGGCCGCCTCGAACTGGTTCGGCAGGTCGACCGTCCAGGAATCCGCGTGATAGGGCCCGGCGTCGGTGCCGACGTTCGCGCCGAGAGGGACCATCGACATCATCTCGATGCCGCACGCGATGCCCACGTCGATCGCATCGGTGGCGATGAGCCCCGCGATGAGGTGGTTGGCCTGCTGGGCGGACCCGCACTGACAGTCGATCGTGGTGGCGCCGGCGTGTTCCGGAAGACCCGCCGACAGCCATGCCTTGCGGGTGATGTTGCCTGCTTGCGCCCCGGCCTGGGTGACGCAGCCGCCGATCACCTGCTCGACGATGCTCGGATCGATGCCTGCTTTGTCGATCAGGCCGCTCTGCGTGAGCCCCAGGAGTTCCTCGGCATGCAGGCCGGACAACCACCCGGCTCGCTTGCCGATCGGCGTCCGCGCTGCCTCGACGATAACCGGCACACCCATGCCCAACTCCTCTTCAGGTCTGTTCTACTTCGACCTCCTCAAAGTAGAACAAGTTCCTATTCGCGTCTATGGCCGGGGCGGCTTGTGGCCACGGCGGTGTTCAGAACGCGTTCGCCCGGAAGGGCGTTGGGTGGTCGCGGGCGAGATGTGCACCGGGCTGACCTCGTGACCGGCCCCGCGTCGTCGATGTGGCAATGAATATTGATATTATTTCCGCACCTCGCAAGCTTGCCGGGCAGGCAAAACTAGAACAAGTTCTCGTTGGGGACTGTCTTTTGGGTCACAGTGTGCTCTAATGGGTTTTGAAACAGGTTCTAAATCTCACAGCGAGGTGGTGTGACGTGACCCAGGCTCAGGGTGCGACAACAGGCGCCGATATCGGGGGCGCAGAGGCGACAAGTTCGTTCATGGAGCAGGAGGGTTGGGATTTCACCAGCCCGGACCTGCTTGAACAGGGTATTCCGGTCAAGGAGTTCGCGCAGCTGCGCAAGACCGCTCCCGTGTGGTGGAACGCCCAGCTGGAAGGCAAGGGTGGCGGCTTCCATGACGGCGGCTACTGGGTGGCTTCCAAGCATGCCCACATCCGGGAGATCTCCAAGAACAACGACGACTGGTCGACCGCGACCAACGGTGTCATCATGCGGTTCGACGACGAGATGAACCAAGATCAGCTCGACGTCACCAAGGCGCTGCTGATCAACCACGATCCGCCGGATCACACGCGGCTGCGCAAGCTGGTCTCCAAGGCCTTCACCCCGCGCGCGGTGCAGGCGCTGGAGGACAAGCTCGACAACGCGGCCCGCACCATCGTCAGCAAGGCCGCGGAGACGGGCACCGGCGACTTCGTCCACGATGTCGCCGTCGACCTGCCACTGCTGGCGATTGCCGATCTCCTGGGCGTGCCGGAGGTCGATCGGGGGAAGTTGTTCGACTGGTCGAACAACATGATGAACTACGACGATCCGGAGTTCGGCGAGGACCCGGAGATGGCGTCCGCCGAAATCCTCGGCTACGGCTACACGATGGCCGAAGAGCGTCGCAAGAACCCGGTCGACGACATCGTCTCCACCCTGGTGAACGCCGACATCGACGGTCAGAGCCTCGACGAGACCGAGTTCGGGTTCTTCTTCATCCTGCTGACCGTGGCGGGTAACGAGACCACGCGTAACGCGATCAGCCATGGCATGAACGCCTTCCTGGAGAACCCCGATCAGTGGGAGCTGTTCAAGAAGGAGCGTCCGGCGACCGCGGTCGACGAGATCGTGCGGTGGGCGACCCCGGTCAACTGCTTCCAGCGGACGGCCAAGCGTGACACGCAGATCGGTGGCGTCGACATCAAGGAGGGTCAACGCGTCGGCATGTTCTACGGCTCGGCGAACTACGACGAGGACGTATTCGACGACCCGTTCACGTTCAACATCATGCGCGACCCGAACCCGCACGTCGGATTCGGTGGCAACGGGGCGCACTTCTGTATCGGTGCGAACCTGGCGCGTATGGAGATCAACCTGATGTTCAACGCGCTCGCCGATCTGGTCCCGGACATCAGTCGTCTGCAGGCGCCGCGCCGACTCCGTCACGGATGGATCAACGGCGTCAAGGAGCTCCAGGTCGACTACGGCGTGAAATGACCGCGCAGGAGACCGGACGGAACGACTCGCCCGCCTACCTCAACATCGACCGGGAGAATCATCCCGCGGTGGTGGCGGGTCGTCGGTCCCGCGAGCTCGTCGCGGCCCGCGACAAGCAGGCGTGGTTGGACAACTTTGCCGTCGAGGGGTCGGTAGAGGACCCGGTCGGGCCGTCGATGTTCGACCCCGAGGGCAAGGGTTTCCACGGTCACGACCAGATCGCGGAGTTCTGGGACAAGTCGATCGCCACCACGGAGAGCATCGAGTTCGTGTTCGACGACGAGATCATCTGCGGTGATGAGGTCGCCTACGTCGGCAAGATCGTCACGCACATCGCCGGGCACGTCTCCGAGGCGCACGGGGTGTTCACCTACCGTGCCGATGCCGACGGGAAGATGGCTGCGCTGCGGGCCTTCTGGGAGGTCGAGAAGACGATCAAGTCGGTCCGGCCGGCCTGAGGCGGACACCACTTTTCCACCCCATCTCTTGTTTTCCACCTCGTCCCCGACGAAGGTGGATCACGAGAGGTGGGGTGGATTCGTCTTCCGCATTGCCCCACACCAGCTGCTGCGAAGGTGGAGCAATGCGTGCGATCGAGCGTATCCGCGGTTATGTCAATGCCTTTGGGTCGTCGAAACGACATCGAGGTGATCTGGGCGGATGGCTCGGTCGCCGACCACAACTGCTGGCCGCCACGGGCATCTACGAATCGGCGCTGCTGTTCAGCAATCGCCTCGATCCGAAGATCAAGGAGCTCGCCGAGCTGAAGACCGCGGGTCTCGTGAGTTGCGAATTCTGCCTCGACATCGGGTCCGCCCTGGCGCGCGGCGCCGGGGTCACGGAACAGCAGATGCGCGACCTGCCACGTTATCGGGACAGCGAGGCGTATACGGAGTTGGAGAAGCTGGTGCTCGCCTACGCCGAGGCGATGACGGTGACGCCGGCCGTCGGCGACGACCTGGCGGAGTTGCGGGATCAGCTGTCCCAGGAATTGTCGAAGGGGCAGATCGCCGAACTGGCCGCGACCATCGCATGGGAGAACCAGCGGGCCCGGCTCAATCAGTCCCTCGGTGTCCGTCCGACTGGTATGTCCGACGGTGCGGCGTGCGCGCTGCCGGAGCCAAGGGTCTGAACTTCGCGCCTGCCGTCGGCACCATCCCGTCGATCGAGTAGCCACCGAGCGAAGCGAGGCGGCGTATCGAGATCACTCGTCGGGAGTGGTCTCGATACGCCGCCTCGCTTCGCTCGGCACCTACTCGACCAGCGGAGGGTCGGTGGCTACTCGACCAGCGGAGGGTCGGTGGCTACTCGACCGGCAATGCGCCGCCTAGTGGGCGGGCTTGTCCGCGCCCACCAGCCACATCGAGAAGTACTGCGAGCCACCGCCATACGCGTGACCGAGCGCCTTGCGGGCGTCGGGCACCTGGTGATCGCCTGCCTTGTTCATCACCTGGATCGCGGCCTCGGCGAAGCGGATCATGCCCGACGCGCCGATCGGATTCGACGACAGCACGCCACCGGAAGCGTTGACCGGCAGCTGCCCGCCGATCTCGGTCTCGCCTGCCTCGGTGAGCTTCCAGCCCTCGCCCTCGGCGACGAAACCGAGGTTCTCCAGCCACATCGGCTCGAACCAGGAGAACGGCACGTAGATCTCCGCGGCGTCGATCTCCTGGAGCGGATTGCTGATCCCGCCCGACTTCCACAGGGCCGCAGCGGCGTCGCGGCCGGCCTGCGGGCTCACCACGTTGCGGTGGGCGTAGGAGAGTGGTTCGGTGCGCATGGCGGTGGCGTGAATCCACGCCACCGGATCACCCGCGGAAGCAGCGTCGTCGGCGGCCTGTTCGTCGCCGATCACCACTGCACACGCACCGTCCGACGACGGGCAGGTCTCGTCGTAACGGATGGGGTCCCACAGCATCTGGGACTCCATCACCTTCTCCGTGGTGATGTCGGCCTGCTGCAGGTGGGCCAATGGGTTCTTGGAGCCGTTGCGCCGGTCCTTGGCCGCGACGATGGCGCCGATGTTCGACGGCGCACCGGACTGCCGGATATAGGACCGGACGTGCGGTGCGAAGAAGCCACCCGCACCCGCGCCGACCGGCTTGGTGAACGGAACCGGGATCGACAACGCCCACATGGCATTCGACTCGGACTGCTTCTCCCAGGCGACGGCCAGCACCCGCCGATGGACACCGGCGAACACCAGGGACGCGGCGACGTTGGCGGTGGAGCCGCCCACCGAACCGGCGGTGTGCACACGGATCATCCGTTTGCCGACCGCACCGATGGCCTCGGCCATCGCCAGTTCGGGCATCATCGACCCCTCGAACAGGTCGGGGGCCTTGCCGATGACGATCGCATCGATGTCGTCGATGGAGACCTTCGCGTCCGCCAGGGCGGCGTCGATGGCCTCACGGCACATACCCGCCATCGTCACGTCGTGGCGTTTGGCGACGTACTTGGTCTGGCCGGTGCCCAGGACCGCTGCGCGATTGTTGTGTGCCATCAGTTCTCGTCTCCCGCATTCTCGTCTGCGCTCAGGGTGACCACCATGTTCTGCTGCAACAGCGGGCCGCTCGTCGCATGTGCCAGCGCGGTCTCTGCCTCGCCGCTCAGGATCTCGTGTGCGGCATAGCCCACCCGCTGAAGGCCCGCCGAGAACAACGAGTTCCCGGTGAGTGCGCCACCGGACGGGTTGATCCGCACCGAGTCGGGCAGGCCGATCGCGTTGCGCACGATCAGCTCCTGATGAGTGAACGGTGCATGGATCTCGGCCACATCGACCGCCCGCGTGCGATGACGGAAGGCGGTGTCGGCGGCGAGCGACGTCGACGGTGAGACGGTCAGATCTCGCGCGCCGAAGTTGGGTGTGTCGATGCGGTGATCCCAGCCGGTGATGAACGCCGGGTTGGCGACGAGCTCGCGGGCCCGCCGTTCGCTCGCGATGATCACCGCGGCGGCGGCGTCGGTGTACGGCGCGATGTCATGAGCGCGAAGCGGATCGGCGACGAGGTCGGTGGCGAGCAGATCGTCGACCGACTTGCCGGTGGTGCGCGCGGCGACCGCAGCCATGTCGGCCTCGGTCCAGGCACCCGAGTCGATGCCGGCACGGGCCTGCAGGGCGCCGAGTGAACGGGCATCCGGCCACAGCGGACCGACGGTGTACGGATCGGTCTGCAGGGCGAGGGTCTGATCCATGTTGCCCGCGGTCGATTTGCCGAAGCCGTAGGCCAGCGCGAGGTCCACCTCACCGGTGGCGATCTTCACCCATGCCTCGTACAGCGCCCAGGCGGCGTCCATCTCGACGTGTGACTCGTTGATCGGCGGCATCGCCCCGATGGAGTCGATTGCGGAAATGAACGAGAATGCGCGTCCGGCGAGGTAATCCGACGATCCGCTGCACCAGAACTCGATGTCGGTGCGGGAGATGCCGATGTCGGCGTACAGCTTCTGGAAACACGGGATCAGCATTTCGACACCGTTGGTGGTGCCGTGGGTCCCGACGATGTTCGGGCTGTGCGCGAACCCGATGATCGCAATCCGGGGGAGTGTCACAAGAGCTCCTAGTTCTTCAGAGAAGAAGGGTCAGATGATCGATCAGAGGTGATCGCGGTAGGTCTCGTACTCGGCATCGGGCTCACCGGTCGGTGCGAAGTGGCTGATATTGCCGATCGAGTGATCCCATTCGTCCTCGGGGAGCCAGACGGCCTTGACGCGCATGCCCATTCGGACATCCTCCGCGGCACAGTCCAGGATGAGGTGCAGGAACGGGATGTCCGAACCGTCGAGCAAGACGTACGCGGCCACATACGGGGGTTTGATCCGCTGTCCCTGGAACGGCACGTTGACGATGCAGAACGTGGTGACGATCCCGGTGTTGCCCAACTCCACCCGCTCGACCGCCGTGGCGCCGTCGGCCGGGCTCACCTTGCGCGGCGGGAAGTAGACGCGTCCCTCGTCGACGCCGGAACCGATCCGGGAGCCGTAGAGCTTGCCGGCCTTGAGTCCCTCGAGGTACCAGGACTCCTCTTCGGTTGCGGAGTGCGCGATCTCGGTGGTGATCGGCGTCGTCATGACCACGAGGTCACCCTCGGGATTCTCCGCCTCGTTGGCGGGAGCGGCCTCCCCGGACTCGCCGGGAGCGAAGTACGCGATGTCGTCGATTCGGCCGATCCGGGCGGGACGCCAGACGGCGTGCACGCGAAGGCCGGTCGAGATGTCGCCGGGCGCATCGACGGCGACCACGTGCAGCATCGACGTGTCGGCACCGTCGAGCTTGATGAGCGCCCAGGCGAACGGCTTGTCGAGGGGCTGGGGATCGAGCGGTTCCTGCTGCCACGACCAGGAGATCACGGTGCCGGTCGGGGCGACGTCGACCAACTCGGTCGTCGGGGCGCCGCCGGCAGGATCGAACTCGACAGGCGGGACCGAGACGGTGCCGCCGCTGCCCTTGGAGCCGACGATGCGACCGTCGCGCAACGCGAGTGCGAACTGACTCAGGACCGGCCCCAGCGAACGCGTGTACTCGAACGAGTTCTTCAGGGGTGCGGTGAGGATCGGGGACTCCGGCTCGGGTACCGCCGCAACGGGGCTGGCCGGGGCCGGACGGGGTGCTGTTGTGCTGGTGCTCACGCATCGAGTAGAACACGTTCTAGTATTGAGGCACAAGGTGCATGTCACAGACTCGGGCCCGCGATGGCCGGGGCGACGTTGGAGGACGCCAGATGAAGCTCGGACTACAGCTCGGCTATTGGGGGCAGGGGCCCATCGAGAACGCCCCGGAGTTGATCGCGGCGGCCGAAGATGCAGGTTTCGAGGCGGTTTTCACGGCCGAATCGTGGGGCTCGGACGCCTATACGCCGCTGGCCTGGTGGGGCGCGGCGACCGAGCGGATCAAGCTGGGGACCTCGGTGGCCCAACTCTCCGCGCGGCCGCCGACCTCCCTGGCGATGCACGCGCTGACGCTCGACCACCTCTCGGGCGGGCGACACATCGTGGGTCTGGGGGTGTCGGGACCGCAGGTCGTCGAGGGCTGGTATGGCCAACCGTTCGCCAAGCCGCTCGCGAGGACGCGGGAATACGTGCAAGTCGTGCGGGACGTGTTGGCGCGGGAAGCGCCGGTGCGCAACCCCGGGTCGCACTACCCGTTGCCGTATCCGGCCGACGCGCCCGGATCGACCGGACTGGGCAAGTCGCTCAAACCGATCACCCATCCGCTGCGCGCGGACATCCCGATCTGGCTCGGGGCCGAGGGGCCAAAGAACGTGGCACAGACCGCGGAGATCGCCGACGGCTGGTTGGCGATCTTTTACAGTCTGCGTCTGGCCGGCCAGTACGAGGAATGGCTCGCCGAAGGTTTCGCGCGGCCGGGTGCACGGCGCAGTCGTGACGACTTCGAGGTGTCGGCGACGGCTCAGGTGGTCATCACCGACGACATCTCCGCCGCTATCGAGCGATACCGGCCGTCGACGGCACTCTATGTCGGTGGGATGGGCGCAAAGGAGAAGAACTTTCACGCCGAGCTCTACCGGCGGATGGGGTACGGCGACGCGGTCGACGAGATCGGTGCGCTGTTCCGCGCCGGAAAAAAGGCGGAGGCGATGGCCGCGGTGCCGGACGAGATGGTCCGGGAGACGATGATCGTCGGGACCGCCGACGAGGTCCGCGCCCAGATCAAGCAGTGGGAGGCAGCCGGGGTCAGCATGCTTCTGGTGACCGCGCGGGACACCGGGACGATCCGCGAGCTCGCCACACTGGTCTGATCTGCAATGCCGAATATGTCGAAATATATTGGGAGGTCGGACAAGTCGCCCCCAACCGTCGGGCGTCGGGCGTCGGCAATCGTGAGCGGTCCCGATAGCGGACGACAAGACCCTGCGCCGTGCGTAGACACCGAGGCGATCGATCGCATCATCGAGGTCGCCGGCGATCTCATCGAAGGTGGCGAGTCGGTCAGTGTCCGACGTGTGGCGCAGTGCTCGGGCGTGACCCGCGAGACCGTGTACCGCTACTTCTCGAGCGCGGATTCGATTGTGTTGGCGGCCGCTGAATCGGCGGCGTCGGAGTTCCTCGTGGAACTCTCGACGGCGTTGCGTGAGATCGCCGGCCCGGTCGACACGGTGGTCGAGGGAATCGCCATCACGATCGAACAGTTGCGGGCCGACCAGCGCTTCGCCCTGCTGTTCAACGCCACCGGCCGATCTCGGTATCTCGACGAGGTCACCTCGCCGGAGGCCATCGCAGTCGGACGATCGATCCTCGACGAGGTCGGCGTGGATTGGCGTGATCGGGGCTGGACCGACGCTGAACTCGATGAGTTGGTCGAGTTCATGTTGCGGACCCTGCAATCTTTCATCGTCGATCCCGGCGAGCCGCCCCGGACGGGAGCGGGCCTGCGCTGTTATCTGCGACGTTGGGTCGCGCCGGCAGTCGCGGTCGGAGCAGATGCGGCGAACGGACCTTGAGGTCGCGAATGTCCACCCATGGGCGGATTGACATCCTTTGTCGGCGCGCGCATCGTCGAATCGTGGGCAGGAAACTGAAGAACGATTGGTCGGGGCAGTCCTTTCCGCACGCCGGCCGGCGCAAACCCTTCATCGGCGATCTCGGCGTGTCCGACCCTCGGCATCCCCTGCTGAGTCTTCTCGAGTGGGGAGCCGACCTCGGGCCCATCTACGAGATGCGGATCTTCCGCCAGAACTTCGTGTTCGTCTCGAACGCCGAGCTCGCGGCCGAACTGTGCGACGAGTCGCGCTTCTGCAAGGCGCTTCCGCCGGCCATCACCGCGCTCCGTCAGTACGCCGGCGACGGTCTGTTCACGGCCCACAACGACGAGCCGAATTGGCAGCTCGCACATGAACTCCTGATGCCGGCCTTCACAAAGGCGGCCATGCAGTCGTACCACCCGATAATGCTCGAGACGGCCGGGGAGCTGTTCGATTACTGGGACCGGCAGAGCGGCCCGGTGGACGTCACCCGGTCGATGACCAAGCTGACCATGGAGACGCTCAGCCGTGCCGCGTTCAGTCACGACTTCGGGTCGTTCACCACATCTGAGCCGCATCCGTTCGTGGGGGCGATGATCCGTGCGCTGGAGACGGGCCGGCGCAAAGGCGGATTGTTGACCGCCCCGGGTGGTCGGTTGCTCGGACGCTACCTCGATCATCGCAACGCGGACCAGCAGGCGTATGTGGATCGGCTCCTCGACGACCTGATCGCCGAACGCACCGGGTCGACCGATCAGCACGACCTGCTCGGCATCATGCTCAACGTCTCGCATCCGGAGACCGGAGAGCGGCTGTCCCCGTTGAACATCCGCTATCAGATCCTGACCTTCCTGGTGGCGGGGCACGAAACCACCTCGGGTGCATTGGCGTTCACTCTCTACTACCTTTCCAGGAATCCCGAAGTGCTCGCGGCCGCGCAGCGTGAGGCCGATGAGATCCTCGGCGCGGATCCCCGCGCGACACCGACCTTCGAGCAGGTACCCAAATTCCGCTACATCCGCCGATGCCTCGATGAGGCGCTCCGAATCTGGCCCACGGTGCCGGCGTTCGCGCGGAGCCCGCGGTCGGAGACGACGCTGGCGGATCGATACCGGATGCAGCCGGAGGACTGGGCGGTGATCGTGCTCGGTCAAGTGCACCGCGATCCCGCCGTCTGGGAGAACCCCGACGTCTACGATCCGGATCGCTTCCTGCCGGCGAACATCAAGCAGCGTCCCGCACACAGTTACAAGCCGTTCGGCAGCGGCCTGCGGGCGTGTATCGGCCGGCAGTTCGCGATCCACGAAGCGGTGTTGGTCTTGGCGTGCCTGCTCCATCGGTACGACCTGACCGGCGATCCCGACTACGAACTCGCGGTCGACGAACGGCTCACGATGGTGCCGCGGGACTTCGAACTCGGCCTCGAGCCGCGACGGCAGCTCGCGCTCAACACATGATTTCGTAGCAATAATCCGCGCGTGCCGCGGATTATTGCTACGAAATCGGCTCACTCGCCGGTGAAGACCGGCTTCTCCTTGTTGGCGAAGGCCTTCGGACCGATCTTGGCATCCTTGCTCTTGAAGACGGAGATGCCGAGCTTGGACTCGACCTCGAAGGCATCGAGCTCGTGCATGGCCTCGGTGTCGCGCATGGTCTTCAGGATCGCCTGCACGGCGAGCGGGCCGTTGGCTGCGATGGTGTCGGCGATCTCGAGTGCCTTGTCCAGCGCCGAACCATCGGGCACCACATAACCGATGAGGCCGTACTCCTTGGCCTCGGCGGCGGTGATGTGCCTGCCGGTCAGCAGGAGATCGGCCGCGATCGTGTACGGGATCTGACGCGGCAGCCGAACGGCGCTGCCGCCGAGCGGGAACAATCCCCAGCGGGCCTCGGCGACACCGAATTTGGCCTTCTCGCCGGCCACGCGGATGTCGGTGCCCTGCAGGATCTCCGTGCCGCCCGCGATGGCCGCACCCTCGACGGCGGCGATCAACGGCTTGGTGAGACGGCGACCCTTGAGCAGTGCGGGCAGGCTGGCAGGATTCCACGATCCCGAATCGGCGGTGTCGCCGGGGGAGTTCTGGTTCATCGCCTTGAGGTCCATGCCCGCGCAGAAGGCGCCGCCTGCACCCGTCAGGACGGCCACCCGGATGTCGGGATCGTTGTCGACCTGATCCCAGGCCTCGACCATGATCCGCATCATCTCGGCCGACAGCGCGTTGCGTGCCTCGGGACGGTTCATCGTCACGATCAGGGCATGCCCGCGCTTCTCGACGAGGCAATCCGGGCCCCGGTCGGTGGAAGTGTCGGAACCGGCAAATGTGGTCATCGTCGTCCCTCGCGAATGTGTGTGTGATTGCGGCTTGCCCGAAACGATAACACGTTCTAATTTTGAACCATGGCCTACACGATTGCCGACCTCATCGAGCATGCGGTCGATCTCATGCCCGAACGAACAGCCCTCGTCTCGGGTGAGGAGTCCCGGACCTATACCGAACTGGAGGCGCGGTCCAACGCGCTCGCCCACAAACTGCGCGATCTCGGCGTGCAGCCAGGGGACAGGGTGGGGCTGTACAGCAGGAACACCATCGAGTCCGTCGAGGCGATGGTCGCCATCTTCAAGGCCCGCGCGGTGATGGTCAACGTCAATTTCCGCTACGTGGAGGCGGAGCTCGAGCACATCTTCACCGACTCGGGGATGTCGGTGCTGATCCACGAGCGCCAGTTCTGCGAGCGCGTGTGCAACACGTTGCCGAGTTCTCCGACGATCACGAACCGGATCGTGATCGAGGACGGAACCGACGCCGATCTTTCCTGCGCGGGGTACGGCGACGCGATCCGTTACGAGGACGCCATCGCCGAGTCATCGGCGAAGCGGGACTTCGAGGATCGTTCCGGGGACGACCTGTACATGCTCTACACGGGCGGCACCACGGGCAAGCCGAAGGGTGTGGTGTGGCGCCAGGAAGATGTCTGGCGTGTTCTCGGCGGCGGCATCGACTGGTACACAAGCGAACCCGTGGCAGACGAATGGGAGCTGGCCCGCGCGGGCGCCGACGGCGGACAGCTGGTGCGCTTCCCGATACCGCCGTTCATCCATGGTGGATCGCAGTGGGCGGTGTTCCAGGCGCTGTTCGGCGGCGGGAAAGCCGTTGTCTACCCGGACTTCAGCGGGCCGGCCGCCTGGGAGGCCGTCGAACGGCACGGGGTCAACGTCATCTTCATCACCGGAGATGCCATGGGGCGGCCGATGATCGAGGCGCTGGAGGTGAAGGACGATTACGACCTCTCCAGCGTGGTGTCGGTCGCGTCGTCGGCCTGCCTGTTCTCGCCGAGCATCAAGGAGCAGTTCCTCGACCGGTTCCCCAATTCGGTGATCATCGATGCGATCGGGTCCTCGGAGACCGGTTTCGGTGGACTCGGCGTCGTCGCCAAGGACACCCCGCACACCGGCGGACCACGCGTGAACGCCGATAGCGAGACCCATGTCCTGCGCGAGGACGGGACACCGGTGGAACCGGGCAGCGGAGAGGTCGGCGTGCTGGCACGGTCCGGGCACATCCCGCTGCGCTACCACAATGATCCGGAGAAGTCGGCGAAGACCTTCCGGGAGTTCAACGGTGTTCGTTATTCACTTCCCGGCGACTCGGCCCAGCTCGAGGCCGACGGCAGCATCACCATGCTGGGCCGCGGTTCGGTGTCCATCAACACCGGTGGCGAGAAGGTGTTCCCGGAGGAGGTGGAGGGCGCGCTGAAGGCCCATCCGGACGTGTTCGACACCGTCGTCGTCGGTGTTCCCGACGAACGGTTCGGTCAGCGGGTTGCCGCGGTGATCGCCACCCGCGGGGATGCGCGTCCCGCGCTTGCGGACCTGAACGATGTGGTCCGCAAGGAGCTCGCCGGGTACAAATGCCCTCGCAGCGTGTGGTTCGTCGACGAGATCAAGCGATCCCCGGCAGGTAAGCCCGACTACCGGTGGGGTGCCGGAATCACCCAGGAACGTCCCGCAGATGAGGCGCTAGGCGCCCCGGAGAAGAGCTGACATGCGCACCGAACTCGCCGATCGATTCGGCATCGAATACCCGATCTTCGGGTTCACCCCGAGCCAGGACGTGGCGGCCGCGATCAGTCGTGCGGGTGGCCTCGGCGTCCTGGGCTGTGTCCGCTTCAACGACGCCGAGGAGCTCGACGAGGTCCTCGAGTGGATGCACGAGAACACCGACGGCAAGCCGTTCGGCGTCGACATCGTGATGCCCGCGAAGATCCCGACCGAGGGCAGCAAGGTCGACCTCGACTCGATGATCTCGCCGGAGCATCGTGCTTTTGTCGAGCGCACCCTCGACGACCTCGGCGTCCCGCCGCTGCCGAACGGCGAGCGGGTGGATGCCGGCGTGCTGGGCTGGTTGCACTCGGTCGCCCGGTCCCATGTGGACATCGCGATGGAGCACACGCGTAAGTACGGGCAGATCAAGCTGATCGCCAACGCGCTCGGCTCACCGCCCGCCGATGTGATCCAGACGTCGCACGACAACGGCGTGCTGGTGGCGGCGCTGGCCGGCGCCAAAGAGCATGCGCTGCATCATGTGGAGGCCGGCGTCGACATCGTCATCGCGCAGGGCTACGAGGGCGGCGGACACACCGGTGAGGTCACCTCGATGATCCTGTGGCCGGAACTGGTGGACGCCGTGCAGGATTCGGCGCCGGTGCTCGCGGCCGGCGGCGTGGGCAGCGGTCGGCAGATCGCGGCCGCGATCGCCCTCGGCGCGCAGGGCGTGTGGATGGGGACCTACTGGCTCACCGCCGCCGAATACAAACTGGGCATGGAGCCCGACGCCGACGGGCCGTCGACAGTCCAGAAGGCGCTGCTGAAGGCGACCTCACGGGACACCGTGCGTCGTCGTATCTATTCGGGCAAACCCGCGCGGCTGTTGAAGACCAAGTGGACCGACGCCTGGGACGCGCCCGATGCGCCCGACCCGCTGCCGATGCCACTGCAGAACCTGCTCGTCGCGGAGGCTCATGCACGGATCTCCGCGGCCGACGATCCGGACGTCGTCGCGATGCCGGCCGGTCAGATCGTGGGGCGGTGCAACGAGATCACCCCGGTCGCCGACATGATCGCCGACCTGGTGAGTGAGTACGAGCAGGCGGTCGGACGGATGAACGCGACGTTGACGTCGCCGGTCGCCTGACTCCGCGCACTCGCAGACACACAGAACTCCCACAAACACGGTATGCATTGCGTGTTTGTCGGAGTTCTCGGTGTTCGGGTCAGGTGGCGATCCCTTCGCGCTCGAGCCATTCGCGGACCATCGGAACGACCCGGTGGTGTCGGAGGTCGGCCCACACCCAGCGGATCACCATGACGCCGAGGCGTCGGAGGGCATCCTCGCGTTCCTTCTCGCGGCGCATGGCGTCGAACGGGGTCTCCCCGGTGCGGAGATGCCGTTCGTATTTCTTCATGCCGTCGAACTCCGCGGCGAGCTTGCCCACCCAGTCGTAGTCGGTTCGCCCTACGAAGTCGCCGTTCGTGTCGAAGAACTCGTGTTGGAGGCGCGGCACCGGTAGGCCGGCCGCGATGATCTGGGCACGCCCCCACGATTCACCAGCGTTCTCCGCACCCCCGTCAGCATGGTCGAGTGCCCGGCGTGCCTGGGTGACCCCCCGGCGACGGCTCTCGAGAAGCTCGCCGAGAACTTCGGGATCGGCACCTCGTCGCAGGGCAGAGTCGAGGACTGCCAACGCCTGCGCGAACTCGCCGCCACACGCCACGTCGATCGCCGTCCGTTCGAGCGAGGTCACCGCGAGGCCGTCGATTGTGGTCACGTCGGCTGGATCGAGGTGACCCGAGTGGAGGTGCCGCTGCTTTTCGACCCGTCCACCGGTCCGGAGTCCGGTGACGAAATGTACTTGATCCAGCTGAGGTTTCAGCAGCGACAGGTTGTGTTGTAGCGCAGCCGATTCATGGCTGAGTGCAAAGTTGCCGCCGCTGAGCTCGAAGGCAGCCGACGAGCGCAGGCGATGACGTTGCTCGGGGTCCGACGGTAGGTCTGCGGTCGCAACGAATGCGCCGGGCCAGATCTTGGCGAGGTGCTTGTCGCTCACCGCGCGTGCGAGCTGGTTGTCGGTGAAGCCCTGAGCCAGGGCGTCGCGACGAAAGGTGATCCGGTGACGGCCGGTGGGGAAATCATGCATGAAGATTGGACGCACCAGCCGCTCGATCGGGTCCGTCGAGAATTCTGTGCTACCAGAACTCCCACAAACACGGTATGCATTGCGTGTTTGTGGGAGTTCTCGGTGTTCGGGTCAGCAGGGCGTACCGGCAGGGAACCGATAGCGGTGACCATCGCGGACCCAGGTGGGTGGCGCCTGAACGTCGCGAAGGGTGCGTTTGACGGTCTTGAAGGTTGCCGTGTCGGGCAGGGAGTCGGTCACGCGCACCCGATGCGGCCACTGCTTCGGCCCCAGATCGGCTTGTGCCTCGAGGAACTCGGTGAAGCCATCGGAATCCAGGGCCTCGTCGTCGACCACGAGCACCGCTTCGATCTCGTCGCCGATCTCGACCGGCACCCCGTAGACCGCGACCTGCCGGATGTGCTCATGACGCAGCAGGATGCGTTCGATCGGCCCGGTGCCGAGGTTCTCGCCGTCCACGCGGAGCCAGTCGCCGAGCCGGCCGGCGAAGTGGAGGTAGCCGGCGTCGTCGACCCAGGCGAGGTCTCCGGTGTGGTAGACACCGCCGCGGAGGCGCTCAGACGATGCCTCCGGGTCGTTGTAGTACCCACTGAACAATCCCGGACCGGAAGAGTTGACGATCTCGCCGATCTCACCGGTGGCCACCGGGTCGCCGGTGTGCGGATCGAACAGTGCGGTGGGGGCGCGGAGCGGGCCGAGCGCATCCGGGGGAGTGTCGGGGGTCCGCGTGATCGCGACACCGCCTTCGGTGGAGCCGAATCCGTCGACGACGCGGCACCCGAAGCGCTCGGCAAAGCGAACCCGGTCCCGCGCGGACGCCTCATTGCCGTACATGATGCGGAGCGTGTTGTCCGCGTCGTCGGGACGCTCCGGCGTTGCCAGGATGTAGTTGAGCGGCTTGCCGACGTAATTCGCGAAGGTGACCCCGTGGCGACGGAGATCGGGAAGAAAACCACTGGCGGAGAATCGATCACGCAGAGCGATCGACGCGCCGCCGGCAAGTGCGACCGACCAGCCGGCGATGACCGCGTTGGAATGGAACATCGGCATCGCCAGATACACGACGTCGTCGGAGCCGATCTCGAATCGCTCCGCGAGCATCCGGCCACTCTCGGCGAACTTTCGCTGTGTGCACCGGACGGCCTTCGGGTCCCCGGTGGTGCCCGAGGTGAAGATCAGCATCATCAGGTCGTCGGGCGCCGGGGGGTGGTCTCGATACGCCGCTCCTTCGTCGCGGCTACTCGACTGGCGGGGGTTCGCGGCTGGTTCGTCGCACTCCTCCCGCTGATCGAGTAGCGGCGAACGGAGTGAGTCGCGTATCGAGATCACCCAGCCCTCATCGTCGACGTCGATCACCGGCACGTCACCCAGGTCGACGTCGTCGAGCAGATGTCGTGTCCGGTCGTCCGTGAGCACGACCTGGCAGTCCGCACGTGCGACATCCGCGGCCAGTCCGGCCCCGCGCCTGGTGGTGTTCAGTCCGACGAGGACGAACGCACCCAGCGCCGCGGCGCCGAGTAGATAGCTGAACTCGGGGGAGTTCTCCATGAGCACGCCCACGTGCGGCGGACGATCCGCGGGCAACAGATCTCGCAGGGCGGTACCTCGTGCGGTCGACGCGGCGACGTGGGACCGCCACGAGATGAACTCGTCGTCGTGGCGAAGGCCGCGATCGTCCACCTCGGACAGCGCGGACAGCAGCTCGGCGAGAGTCACACCGGTGTGTCGGCGAGCACGGCGCCTATTGACGCGAGTACGACCGGAGACGACCCGACAGTGAACTCGTTCTGCTTGGCACGCAGGAAGTATCGGTGTACCGGATGGCTGGTGTCCAGGCCGACACCACCATGGACGTGCACGGTGGTGTGGGCGACGCGGTGGCCTGCCTCGGTCGCCCAGAACTTGGCGGTGTTGATCGCCGTCCGCAGATCGGACTCGTTGCCGGTCGGCGCATCGCCGTGGAGGTTTGCGAGCATCCACGCCGCCTGAGTGGTGGTGAGCGAGAGTCCCTGTGAGTCGATATAGCCGTCGGCGAGGCGCTGCGCCACGGCCTGGAACGAGCCGATCGCGCGTCCGAACTGCTCGCGCTCGCGGGCGTACTCGGCAGTGAGTTCGAGTGCGCGAGAAACGATTCCGGACTGTTCCGCGCAGATCGCCAACGTCAGTCGATCGGCGACATCGTGGACCGCGGTGACCCCGCCGTCGAGGATGCGATCGGCGACGATCGTCACATCGGTGAAGTCGATCTGACCGGTGGGGATCTTGCCCGTCGACGCGGTGGCGGTGATCTGCACTCCCGGATCGTCGGCGGACACGACGACGGCGAGCGGGCCGTCGGGGCCGATCGCATTGACCACGAGCGTGTTCGCGGCCACCGCGTAGGGCACGTTGACCTTGGTGCCGGTGAGCGTGAGGCGATCGCCCGCCCGCGTCACGCTGGTGGTCGGGGTGGTCACGTCGCTGCCGAGGTCCTCCTCGAACGCCACGGTGAGGACGATGTCGCCACCGGCGCCCGGAACGACGACCGACTCGCGCAGTGCCGGGGTGCCCCGCGTCGCGATGACGGGAAGCGCGGCACAGGCGTGGGCGGTGAACGGGACGCGTGCGAGGACGCGACCGAGTTCCTCGGCGACCAGGGAGTTCTCGATCGCCGACAGGTCGCCACCGCGATCACCCGCCAGTTCGGTCGACAACTCCAGGCCGAGCAGTCCGGCGGTGCCCAGCTCGCGCCACAGATCGGCGTCGATCGGCGCGTCGGCGGTCTCGAGTTCCGCCACCCGCTCCGGGGTGCTGATCTTGGTGGCGATGTCGCGTGCGAGCCCGCGGACGTCCTCGCCGGATTCGGGAAGTGTGAAATCCATTGTTCGTGCGCTGCTTTCGGTGGTGGTGGTGGTGGGTGGGGTCTCGATACGCCGCTCCTTCGTCGCGGCTACTCGACCAGCGGTGAGGATTGGCGGCTACTCGACCAGCGGTGAGGATTGGCGGCTACTCGACCAGCGGTTTGGCGACTATCGGCGCTGGTGCGGCAGTCCGAGCGCGAGCATGCCGATGATGTCGCGCTGGACCTCGTTCGTCCCACCGCCGAAGGTGAGGATCAGCGAGGACCGCTGGAATCGTTCGAGGCGTCCCTGGAGGTGTGCGCCGGTGCTCCCGCGCCGCAGGGTCGCGGCCGGGCCGACGATCTCCATCAGCAATCGGTATGCCTCGGTCGCGAACTCGGTGCCGTAGACCTTGGTCGCGGACGCGTCGGCCGGGCTGGGGGAGGCGCCGGATGCGGCGATCGACGCGATCTTCCAGTTGATCAACTTCAGGAATTCGACCTTGGCATGCACGCGTGCGAGGTTGCTCTGAACCCACGCGGTGTCGATCACACGTTGCCCGTCACCGGTCTTGGTGTGTTGCGCCCATTCGATCGTCTCCCGCAGCGCGGTCTGGATGGGAGCGGCGCTGCACAGCGCGACGCGCTCGTGGTTGAGCTGGTTGGTCACCAGTGGCCAGCCGCCGCCCTCCTCACCGACCAGGGCCGAGGTGGGCACCCGGACATCCTGGTAGTAGGTGGCGCTGGTGTCGACACCGGCCATCGTGTGCACCGGCGTGTAGCTGAAGCCCTCCGCGTCGGCGGGCACGATGATCATCG
Organism: Gordonia sp. DT218; assembly: GCF_049847105.1. Lineage (NCBI taxonomy): Bacteria > Bacillati > Actinomycetota > Actinomycetes > Mycobacteriales > Gordoniaceae > Gordonia > Gordonia sp. DT218. The sequence continues at coordinate 481,823 of NZ_JBNCNS010000003.1, forward strand.
AGATGCCCTTGTGCTTCTTGCCGCCGGGCTCCAGAGCGCTCGGATCGGTCCGGCAGGCGAGCCAGATGTAGTCGGCGTAAGGGACCAGACTGGTCCACATCTTCTGGCCGTTGATCACGTATTCGTCGCCCTCACGGATGGCGGTGGTACGCAGCGCCGCCAGGTCGGTGCCGGCGCCCGGCTCCGAGTAGCCGATGGAGAAGTGCAACTGTCCCGCCGCGATCTTGGGCAGGAAGAACGCCTTCTGCTCCTCGGTGCCGTAGTGCATGATCGTCGGCGCGACCGAATTGATGGTCAGGAACGGGACCGGGGCGCCGGCGATCGCCGCCTCGTCGGTGAAGATCAGCTGGTCCATCATGGACCGGTTCTGGCCGCCGAACTCGGTCGGCCAGCCGAGCGCGAGCCACCCGTCGCTGCCCATCTGGGCGACCACATCGCGGTACGCGTCGCCCTCGCCGAGTTCGCCTTCGCCGCCGGTCAGGGCGGCTCGGCGTTCGTCGGTCATCAGGGCCGCGAAGTAGGATCGCAACTCCCGACGAAGGTCTGTCTGTTGGTCGGTGTAAGCGATGCGCATCGGGCTCTCCGTGTCCTCGGGCGGGTTGGGCGTACCGGCGATATGTCACAGTGATCAACCGGGGAATGGCGGGGTGGTACTCGCCAACTTCTGAAACACGTTCTAACCTGAATGACACAGCCCGTCAACCAGACGAACAGTCTCGAAGGAGTGGCCAGGATGCGAATCAAGGCAGATTTCGACCTTTGCGAGTCCAATGCCGTGTGCGTGGGCATGGCGCCGGATGTATTCGATCTCGATGATGACGACTACCTGGTGATTCTCAACGAAGAGGTGCCCGCCGAGCGCGAGGAGGAGATGCGGCAGGTGGTGGCCAGCTGCCCCAAGTCCGCGCTCTCCCTGGAATGAGCCGAACGACGGGAATCTGACCAACCGGTTCCGGTCTGAGCGCGTTCGTGCTAGAACAGGTTCTAGTTTGTTGCAGCCTTGAGGAGGGAACTGGCGTGGGTCAGTCGTTGGACGGACGTGTAGCGGTCGTTACCGGTGCCGGTGGGGGCCTCGGTCGCGCGGAGGCGATCGGGTTGGCCGGCGAGGGGGCCACCGTGATCGTGAACGACCTTGCGGCATCACTCGATTCGAGTGATGTCATCGACGTGATCACCACGGCCGGCGGTCGGGCAGTCCCGGTGGCCGGAGACATCGGGGAGTCGGCGACCGCTACGGAGATCATGCGGACCGCCACCGAGGACCTCGGTGGTCTGGACATCGTGATGAGCAACGCGGGGATCACCCGTGACAAGATGTTGTTCAACATGACCGACGACGAGTGGGATCTGGTCATCCGTGTCCACCTGCGCGGGCATTTCCTGCTCAACCGCAACGCCGCGAGTCATTGGCGCAGCGCCTCGAAGGCGGCCGGGGGGCCGGTCTACGGGCGCCTGATCAATACGGCCTCGGAAGCGGGACTCCTCGGACCGGGCGGGCAGGCGAACTACGCCGCGGCGAAGTCCGGGATCATCGCCCTGACGGTGTCGGCCTCGCGGGCGCTGGAACGCTACGGTGTCCGCGCGAATGCGATCTGCCCTCGCGCGCGTACGCCGATGACCTCGGACGTCTTCGGGGATGCCCCCGAGGGCGGCGCCGATCCGCTGGCGCCGGAACATGTGGTCAAGCTGGTGAAATACCTTTCAGGAAGCGATGCCGAAAGGGTGACCGGACAGGTCTTTGTGGTTTATGGCGGCAAGGTGATGCTGATGGCCGCTCCGACGGTCGAGGAAACCTTCACCGCGGTGGGGGCGGCGTGGGAAGATGGCGACCTGGCGAAGACGCTGACCAGCTATTTTGCCGACCGTGATGCGAGCCGGACGTTCTCGGCGAGTGAATTGGTCGACTGACCAGAACGTGTGTTGACCACATGATAAATTCGCGGTATTCGCCGGGGCGGGTACAGCGACGGGGGTTTCCCCGGGGGGTAAGGAGTGTTGGTGTTTGAGAAGCTCGCCACGCCTATGTCGGGTGTTGGGGACTTCGTCGCCCTGGGGGTCGAATCCGCACGGGAGCTGTTCCGCCGGCCATTTCAATGGCGTGAGACGGTGGAGCAATCGTGGGCGATCGCTCGGGTCTCGATGGTCCCCACCCTGCTGGTCGCCATCCCGTTCACCGTCCTGGTCAGCTTCACGCTGAACATCCTGTTGCGCGAGATCGGCGCACAGGATCTCTCGGGTGCCGGCGCGGCGTTGGGCACGATCACCCAGATCGGACCGATCGTGACGGTGCTGATCGTCGCGGGTGCCGGTGCAACCGCCATCTGCGCCGACCTCGGTGCGCGCACCATCCGTGAAGAGATCGACGCGATGAAGGTGCTCGGCATCAACCCGATCCACCGCCTCGTCGTCCCGCGCATCATCGCGTCCACCGGGGTGGCCATCCTGCTCAACAGCCTGGTCTGCACGATCGGCATCGGCGGCGGATTCATGTTCTCGGTGTTCCTGCAGGATGTGAACCCGGGCGCGTTCATCGCGAACCTGACACTGCTGACCGGCTTCGGCGAGCTGATGATCTCGATGGTCAAGGCAGCGCTCTTCGGCTTGTTCGCCGGGATGGTGGGCTGCTACCAGGGCCTCAACGTCAAGGGCGGCGCCAAGGGCGTGGGCGACGCGGTCAACGAGACCGTCGTCTATTCGTTCATGGCGTTGTTCGTGGTCAACGTCGTGGTGACCGCGGTCGGTCTCAAAGCGACGGCGGGCTGACACATGGTTCTTCCGTTCACGACCAGGTTCCGCACTGCCCGCATCGCCGCCAGGCGCGCCGGCGAGGACTGGGATCAGATCGGCGATCAGGCCCTCTTCTACTGGGACAGCATCGTCGCGATCCCGCGAGCGATCAAGCATTACAAGAAGGAGACCCTGCGTCTCATCGCGGAGATCTCGATGGGCACCGGAGCGCTCGCCATGATCGGCGGCACCGTGGTGGTCGTCGGCTTCCTGACGCTGTTCACCGGCGGCACCATCGCCGTGCAGGGGTACAGCTCGCTGGCGAATATCGGCGTCGAGGCGCTGACCGGCTTCTTCTCGGCGTTCATCAACGTGCGTATCGCGGTTCCGGTGATATCGGGTATCGCCCTCGCCGCGACGATCGGCGCAGGTGCAACGGCGCAGCTCGGCGCGATGCGGGTCAGTGAGGAGATCGACGCTCTCGAGACGATGGCGATCTCCTCGATCCCTTACCTGGTCAGCACGCGGATCGTCGCGGGCCTGATCGCGATCGTCCCGCTCTACGCGCTCGCGTCGCTCGCCTCGTTCGTCGCCAGTCGGTTCGCCACGGTGTTCATCTACGGACAGTCGCCGGGCGTCTACGACCACTACTTCAACACGTTCCTCATCCCGTCGGACATCCTCTGGTCCTTTGTGCAAGCGATCTGCATGGCGGTGGCCGTGATGCTCATCCACACCTACTACGGCTACAACGCGTCGGGTGGTCCCGTGGGCGTCGGCGTCGCGGTGGGGAACGCAGTTCGTGCATCGCTCGTTGTTGTGGTCGTGATCACACTTTTGACGTCGCTCGCCATTTATGGCGCCGACGGCAAGTTCAACTTGGCGGGATAAGGGACATGGTCAGACGTCAGGAGCGCAGCAGAGCGGTCCGCCGGACGGCGGCGACCGTCATGGTCGTGTCGCTGGTCGCCGTCATCGCGGCGGCCACCGGCCAGTTCCTCGGCTGGTTCGCCTCGACCCAGCCGGTCACCTTGCAGGCACCGCGCGCCGGGCTGGTGATGAACCCGGACGCCAAGGTCAAGTTGCGCGGTGTGGAGGTCGGCCGGGTCGCGTCGATCTCGGAGAACGGCGACAACGCGGTGGTCAAACTCGACATCGCGTCCGACCAGATGTCGAAGATCCCGGGCAACGTGAGCGCCGACATCAAGTCGAACACCATCTTCGGTGCGAAGGCGGTGAACCTGGTGGTCCCGACTTCGGGGGCGTCGGGGACCATCCAGTCGGGACAGACCATCGACGCCGACCACGTGGTGGTCGAGCTCAACACGGTGTATCAGCAGCTGGTGGGGGTACTCGCGCAGTTGCAGCCGGAGAAGCTGAACGCGACGCTCGGTGCGATCAATACCGCGCTGTCCGGACGCGGTGAGCAGGTCGGCGTCGCGGTCGATCAGTTGTCGAAGCTGGTCGGCACCACCAATAAGCACCTTCCCGAACTCAATGCACTGTTCCGGCAAACCGCCACTGTGACGAATGTGTACGCGGACTCGATGCCGAACCTGATGCGCACGGTGGACAACTTCACCTACGTCGGGAACACCCTGGTGGACAACACCGCCAATCTCGACGCGCTGCTCATCAACGCGACCGGGATGGCCAACACGATCAACGGGATCGTGGCGCCGTCGAAGTCGACGCTGATCTCGGCGCTGTCGAACCTGAACCCGACGGCACGGTTGCTCGGATATCAGGCCCCGGGCCTGAAGTGTTTCATCACCGCGGTCGCCCAAGGTGGCCAGAAGGCGGCACCGATCTTCGGTGTCGACGACGGCCTCTTGAAGTTGAACGCCGGCCTGTTGCCGGGCAAGGAACCGTACCGATATCCCGAGGATCTCCCGCGGGTGGCTGCGAACGGTCCTCCCACGTGTGAAGGCGGTCTGAGCAACGTGGACTCGACCGAGCACGTGCCGTTCTATGTGAGCGATACCGCGAGTACGCCCTACCAGCCCCGCACCACCCCCAAGGCCGACAAGACGAAGATCTTCCAATTGCTGTTCGGAGCACCGCCCCGTGGATAACCGTGCCCGCGCGTTCCGCGCAACTCTCATCAAACTGGGAGCGTTCACCGTCGTGATGGTCCTGGTGTTCGTGGCGCTCGTCGTCGTGTTCAGCCAATACCGATCGGGCAAGTCCGAGGAGTATTCGGCACTGTTCACCAGTGCGTCGGCGATCAAGCCGGGAAGCAAGGTGAAGATCGCCGGTGTCGAGGTGGGGTCTGTCAAGAACGTCTCACTCACCACCGACAACGAGGCCAAGATCGGTTTCAGCGTCGACCAGCAATTCCCGCTGCCCACCTCTGTCCAGGCGCTCGTGCGGTACGAGAACCTCACCGGTGACCGCTACCTCGAGTTGCAGCGCGGCACCGGCGACCCCGACAAGATGCTCTCGCCCGGTGACCAGATCCCGGCCTCGCACACCCAACCCGCGCTCGACCTCGACAAGCTCCTCGGTGGGTTCAAGCCGCTCTTCCGTACCTTGAATCCGGCTGAGGTGAACGAGCTCTCGGCGTCGTTGATCGACGTGTTCCAGGGGCAGGGCGCAGGACTGAACAGTCTGTTGTCGAACACGTCGCAGTTCACCAATGCCCTCGCCGATCGCGATGCACTGATCGGTCAGGTCATCGACAATCTGAACAAGACCCTGACGACCCTCGACGGGGACCGAAAGGGCCTCGACCAGAGTGTCGACCTGCTGCAACAACTCGTGACCGGGCTGTCCGCGCAGCGGGGCACGATCGGCAATGCGTTGACCCAGACATCCAAGCTGACCAACGGACTGTCCGATCTGCTCGTGGCCACCCGACCCGACATCCAGTCCACGACCGCCAACCTGGGCAAGACCTCCGAGCAGGTCCTCAAGGGGGGCGACTACGTGAGTGGCCTGATCCAGCGGCTGCCCGGTGACTTCCACAAGCTGTCCAACCTCGGTAGTTACGGTGCGTGGCTGCAGATCTGGCTCTGCAAGGTTCGGCTCATCTTCAGTGGTCCGGGCGGCAAACAGATCTCGTGGACGAACATCGATGCAACGGGCCAAACGACCGGACCCGGGGGGAGGTGCCCGATCTCATGAGCCTTCCGTTCAGCGGAATGTTCCGCAACAAGCGCACGACGTCGGGCGACGCAGAGGTCGCACGGGAGGACAAGCGCGGCGGGCGTAGTCGCGCCCAGATCGGTGTGATCGGTGTGGTGATCACCGCGCTCGTGGTGATCGTGGCCATGCAGGTGGACAAACTCCCGTACCTGTCCCCGATCAGTACCTACAAGGCCTACTTCGACGACGCCGGCGGTCTGGTGTCGGGGGATATCGTCTCCGTCTCGGGCGTCAATGTCGGTACTGTGCAGAATGTTTCGCTGGCTAACACCAAGGGTGGAACCAAGGCGCAGGTGACGTTCCGGATGAATGACACGGTCATGATGGGTATCGACTCACAGGCCGCGATCAAAACCGAGACCGTCCTCGGTCGGCGTAACCTGACGATCCTGCCGCACGGGCCGGATCATATCCGGCCCGGCGGTGAGATCCCCAACGAGAACACCATCGCGCCGTATTCGCTGACCGATGCCCTCGAGGGCGCGACCGACACCTTGGCCGAGACGGATACCGACCAGCTCAACAAGGCGCTCAATGTCATGTCGGACACGTTTTCGCAGACGCCGGATCAGGTGCGCGGTGCCGTCGACGGTGTCGCCCGACTCTCCAAGTCGGTGGCCGACCGAGACGACGCCTTGCGAGGACTGCTCGGCAAGGCGAATCAGGTGACCAAGATCGTCGGCGATCGCAGCGAACAGATCAATCGGCTTCTGCTGGATGCCAATTCGCTCGTCGGTGAACTGCAGACCCGGCAGGCGGCGATTGCTGCGCTGATCTCCGGTACGCGTGATGTGAGTGCGCAGATCAGCGGCTTCATCAAGGACAACAATGCCCAGCTGAGCCCGGTGCTGACCAAACTCGACGGAGTGCTGAAGATTCTCACGGACAACCAGGCGAGCCTGAAATCGGCCATCGACGAGCTCGGTCCGTACGCAAACGTCCTCGGTGAGGCGGTGTCCTCGGGGCCGTACTTCTCGTCGCTGGTCGGCATCCCGACCTTCGGCGACTACACCGCGGTGTTCATGAAGGTCCTGCAACGTAAGTACCCGGAGGTCTGGAAGGCCTTCAACTACACGAATCCGTTGAACCCGAACGGTTTCAAGCTGGTTCCCGGCTACGACAACAATGCTCCGAAGCCGAAGGCGCCCAAGCTGGAATATCCGAAGGGCCCCGCGACCACACCGGGGCAGGGGGGCTGACATGGGCATCGGCAAACGCGTTTGGCAGGTCATCGCCGCTGTGGTGCTGGCGATCCTGGTGATCGTCATCGGCTACGTGGGCTTCAACAAGGCGACCAACAACACCATCACGGCGTACTTCCCGTCCGCCGGCGGGCTTTACAACGGTGACCCGGTACGGGTCCTCGGTGTGAATGTCGGCAAGGTGACCGCGATCTCGCCACGGGACGGTGACGTGGAGATCAAGATGCAGGTGGACAAGGACACCCCGATCCCGGCCGACGCCAAGGCTGTGGTCGTCGCGCAGAGTCTGGTGTCGGGCAGGTTCGTCCAGCTCACACCGGTCTACGCCGGCGGACCCAAGATGGCCGAGAACGCCGACATCCCGATGAACCGGACGGCCGTCCCCGTCGAATGGGACGACATCAAGAAGCAGCTGTCGAAGCTGACCGAGGCGGTGGGTCCCAAGGGCGCCGACCCCGGGTCGGCTTCCAAGCTGATCGATGTCGCCGACAAGAACCTCGACGGCAACGGGGCGGCCATCAACGCGTCGATCAAGGAACTCTCCGACGTGATGGGTACTTTGTCGGCGGGCCGCGGAGACCTGTTCTCGACCATTCGGAGTCTCCAGAAACTCACCGACGCATTGTCGACCAGCCACGAGCAGATGGTTCAGTTCAACGGTCGCATCGCGTCGGTCAGCAAGGTGCTCGGCAACAACACCGACGAACTCAACGGCGCGTTGCACAACCTCGACAGCGCGATGTCGGACGTGCAGGACTTCATCGACAAGAACGGAAAGACACTTTCCGGTTCGGTGAAGAATCTCGCCGACACGACGAAGATCCTGGCAGACAAAGACCAACAGATCCGCGGACTCCTGCACTCGGGGCCGCATCAGCTGGCCAATTTCTACAACATCTACAACCCGATGACCGGTTCGCTCTCCGGCATCTTCGGTCTCGGTATGGGCGCCAACCTCATCACGCTCTTGTGCGGGTCGATGCAGGCGAACGACCGGCCGGGCCAGAGTGAGGCAGAGGTGGAGAAGTGCGTGGACGTGATGGCGCCGGTCCTCTCCTCGATCTCGATGAACTACCCGCCGTTCCTCACCAACCCGGTGACGGGTATCAACGCGCGGCCCAACCAGATCCAGTACCAGAATTCCGATGTGAAGGCCCGTGCACAGGCCGGGATTCGCGAGCAGGACGCTCAGACCCGCAAGAACGACAACACCGGTGACAATGCTCTCGGCAATCTCCTCGTCCCGTTCGGAGGTGAGAAGTGATGCGCCGCGCCGGATTGGCGGTGCTCCTGGCGGTGGTGATGGTCGGGGCGTCCGCATGCAGCTTTCAGGGGCTCAACAGCATGGCGATCCCGGGGGCGCAGGGCACGGGCAACGGGTCGTACGAGATCTCCGCGATGATCCCGACGGCGGCCGGGCTGGTGTCCAACGCGCCGGTGATGATCGATGACGCGACGGTCGGCAGCGTCGGGCCGATCACGGTCGACAACTGGAACGCCCACGTGGACATCCGTCTCAACCATGGCGTCACCGTGCCGCGTGGCTCGCATGTGATGGTCGGGATGACCAGTGTGCTCGGGTCGTCGCATCTGCAGATCGTCCAGCCGGAGAAGCCGACCGGCGGAGTGATGTCGGCCGGCGAGGAGATCCCGCTGACCAAATGTCCTGAGCAGAGCAACATCACGACGAGTCCGGGTGCGCCGTCGGTGCCGGACATCAATTCGGCACAACAGGTCGCCGCGTGTACGTATCCGACCACCGAGCAGGTACTGAGTTCGTTGTCGGTGGTGCTCAACGGTGGTGGGCTGGCGCAGTTCGGCGACATCGTGCACGAGATGAACTCGGTGTTCACCGGGCGGCAGGACACCATCAGCAAGCTGGTGCCACGGTTGAACACCCTGGTCGGCGATCTGAACAACCAGAAGGCCAACATCATCCGGGCGACCGAGGGGCTGGACAGACTGGCGGCGTCGATCAACGAGCAGACCCCGACGGTGGAGAAGGCACTCTCCGACGGACCGCAGATCCTCGGTCTCCTCAACGAGCAGAAGCAACAGTTCACCGACACCCTGGGTGCGCTGGGGAAGCTGTCCAAGACGAGCAACGACATCATCGATGCCAACGACAAGGACATCAAGACCATCGTGTCGAATCTGTCGCCGGTCCTCGATCAGCTACAGGCGACCGGGCCGGCTCTCACACAGTCGCTCGGCATCTTCCTGACCTTCCCCTTCTACGAGTCGGCGATCCCGAAGATCGTCAAGGGCGACTACGTGAACAGTGATCTCGTGCTCGACCTGAGCTTCGGACGGCTCTCGCGCGGTCTGCTCTCCTCGGTCGGGCTGGTCGGACCGGAAGGCATCGTCGGACAGCAGGCGGGCGCGGCCAAACGCGGTCTCGATCCGTTCACCTCGCCGCTGAGCCCGGAGGGGATGCAGCCGCAAAGTAAGCAGTCGAACGGCAAGAAGCCGGCGACCGCCTCGGTGCCGGCACCCAAGAGCGGGGGCAACTGATGAAGATCACCCGCTTTGTCCGGATCCAGTTGCTCATCTTCGCCATCGTCACGGTGGTCGCGCTGGTTGCGATGGCGATCTTCTACATACGGATTCCGTCGATGTTCGGGATCGGCGAGTACCGCGTCGAGCTCAAGTTGCCGAGCAGTGGTGGGCTCTACCAGAACGCGAACGTCAGTTTCCGTGGCGTGAACGTCGGCAAGGTCACCGCGGTCAAACTGACCGAGAACGGCGTGGTCGCCGACCTCTCGATCGACAGCGGTACCGACATTCCGGTGTCGTCGCAGGCCGCGGTGCGCAGCGTGTCGGCGATCGGCGAGCAGTACGTCGAGTTCACTCCGGTGCCCAACGGACCGTCCGGCCACCTCTACGACGGTTCGGTGGTGGACAGCGGTCAGGTGCCCGTCGAGATCTCGACCATGCTCGACCAGGCGAATGCGCTGCTGGACAAGGTCGGCGACACGAAGCTGCGCTCGGTGATGGACGAGGCCTTCGAGGCGTTCAACGGTACCGGTGAGCAATTGCAACGCCTGCTCGACTCGATGACCTTGCTGGTGGGTGACGCATCGAAGAACACCGAGCCGTTGATGAAACTCATCGACCAGTCCGGACCGCTGCTGTCCACCCAGTCGCAGACCTCCGACGAGATCCGTTCCTGGACCGCGGATGTCACCAAGTTCACCGATCAGCTGCGGGCCAACAACCCGCAGGTCACCGACATCCTGCAGAAGGGGCCGTCCACCGCGTCCCAGACGCAGGAACTGTTCTCGTCGATGGACCAGACACTGCCGATGCTCATCGCGAATCTGGGCGTGTCAGCGAAGACACTTGCGGTCTATCACCCGAATCTCCAGCAGATCGTGGTGATCTATCCGCGTCTGATGGCGGCGCTCATCACCGCACTCAACACCGAGAACGGACATTACGGCGCCAACGTGGATTTCGCCTTGGGATTCCAGGACCCGGGGACCTGCACGATGGGCTTCTTGCCGGCTTCACAGTGGCGGTCGCCCGCGATTCAGACCCCCCGCGACATACCGCCGGGCATGCTGTGCCGGGTGCCGCAGGATTCGAATCTGGCAGTCCGCGGTGCCCGCAACTTCCCGTGCGCGGAGTTCCCTGGTCGTCGCGCTCCGACACCCGAGGAATGCCGGACGGGCTACAAGCCCAAGGGCGAGAACGTGGCCTTCCCGGAAGGCCTGCCCTTCGGGCTCAAGCCGCCGGCGAACGCATCGGCCAAGTCTCCGGCCAAGGCCCCGGCGAAGGTGCCGACCGGTCAGGCCACGCAGGCGACCCCGTCGAGCTACACGCCCGGCGCCGCTGTGTACGCCACCCCGTACGATCCGAAGACGGGTGACTACATCGGTCCCGACGGCAAGACGTATAACGCCGGTCTGGGACAGGATTCACAAGGACAAGACAGTACGTGGGAGAGCATGATCAGCAATACGGTGCAGAAGTGACCTCGGACAAGCCCGAGGACACCACGCCCGACCCCAGCCCGGAAAACACGGAGGAACAGGCGTCGGCCCCGTCGACGCCGGTTCGCCGCGCACCCGTTCGCAAGGCCCCGCTCGGCCGTGGGCGCAAGCGGCCCTCGAGTTCGGCCGGACCGGAAGGTCCCGCGGCGTCTGCCGAGGAGTCGTCGTCGGAGGCCGTCGAGGTCGAAGGTTCGAACGATCCTGCGGGCAGCGGCGATACCTCTGGCACCGGCGAATCCGCGAGTGCTCCCGAGGCGGCAGATGCGGCCGAAGCGGTGGAGAACACAGACGAAACCGGCAAGGGCGACGCCGAGCAGCAATCCACGGTCGCAGGCGATCAGCTCACCTATCGGGAGCGGCGGCGTGCGCGCAACGCAGCGGCACGTCGGAGCCGCGACGACCGTCTCGCCGGTGACGACGGGTCGCCGGTCCGATACAAGGGCACCGACTCGTCGCGGACCAAGCGCATCGTCCTGGCCTCGGTGTGCAGCGTCGTGATCATCGCGTGTGTTGCGGTATCGGTGATCTTCGCGGTCGGTATCAACCGCTATGACAAGAAGAACGACCTGCGAGCCGAGTACTCGGATTTCGCTTCGCAGATGATCGTCAACCTGACCACACTCAACCCGAACAACGTCGATGGTGCATTGAAGACGTTGCAGGACAAGACGAGTGGCAAGGCCCAGCAGCAGATGCAGGATTCGATGAAACAGGCCGTCGGTCTGGTCAAGGACCAGAAGATCGACACCAAGACCACGATCCTGTCGGAAGCCGTGACCAAGGCGGAACCGGACGAGGGAACGGCGATCGTCGTCTACGGGTGGCAGATGAAGAATCCGGATCCCAAGGAGGAGACGATCGTTCAGACGTTCCGGTGGCGGGTGCAGATGACCCGGATCAACGGCGACCTGAAGATGACGAACTTCGAGTGGGTGACGTAGATGCGTATCACCACCGGCCGCGTCGTCGCGGCAACGCTTGTCATCCTGCTGGTCGCGGCTGCGGCCGTGACGGTGTTCCTCGGTATCCGGTTCTTCGACGACCGCGCAACCGAGAACGCGAGGAATTCGTCACTGGACGCGGCAAAAGGCTATGCCACCACCATGTTCGGGTACACCCCGCAGAACGTCGATCAGCACGTCGCGGAGTCGAAGGCGGTGTTGACCGGGGCGGCGAAGCCGACCTATGACGCCCTGGTCACCAAGAACAATCTCGCCGCCGAGGTGCGTAAGCAGGGTGTGGTGTCGGCCGTGACCATCCAGGACGCCGGCGTGGTGACCAACACCCAGGACACCTCCAAGGTGCTGATCTTCATGAACCAGTCGGTCACCCGTAACAACAAGGAACTCGTCCGCGTGGACCCGAGCCGTCTGACGTTCAGCATGGTCAAGCAGGGTGATCGGTGGATGATCAACGGGATCGACGTGATCACCGACGACTCGTTCCGAAGCCGCATCGAGCAGACGGACACACCGCCGCCCGGCGCTGTCCCGTTGCCGACGTCCAAGTCGCCGTCGCCAGCGGCCCCGTCCGCCTCGCCTGCCCCGTCTGCTCCGCCTGCCGGCTGACGCCCCACTCCTGATTCGCCGTTTGCCGGTCGAGTAGTCGAGGAGCATGCGACGAGGTGAATCGAGACCTGTTGCGGCGATCTCGAAACGCGCCCTCGTCGGCTCGGGGGCTACTCGATCGGCAGCTGATTCGCACTTCTGTGGCCCGCTGTTGTGACGCAGGCGCATGCAGACGAAAAACGGGGCCGGTCACCCTTCGGCGACCGGCCCCGATTCCCCTGTGAGAGATCAGGATTCGGAGGTATATCCCATCGGCATGAGGATCGCCTTGTGCTCGAGGTAGGACTCGAGTCCCTCGCGTCCGTTCTCGCGTCCGATACCCGAGTTCTTGTATCCGCCGAACGGCGACGCGGGATCGATGGCGTACCAGTTGATGCCGAGCGTGCCGGTGCGGATCTGCTTCGCGATCTCGACACCGCGCTCGACGTCGGCTGTCCAGATGGAGCCGGCCAAACCGTAATCGGAGTTGTTGGCGATGGCGATGGCCTCGTCGACCGTGTCGTAGGCGATGACGCTGATGACCGGGCCGAAGATCTCCTCCCGCGCGATCGTCATGTCGTTGGTGACGCCGGTGAAGATCGTCGGGGTGACGTAGAAGCCGTTGTCGAGGCCTTCCGGACGGCCGCCCTCGAGCACTGCGGTGGCGCCCTCTTCCTTGCCCTTGGCCACGTAACCCTCGACCTTGTCCCGCTGCTTGGCGGTGATGATCGGTCCGAGGCCGGTGCCCTCTGCGGTCGGCAGACCCGGAGTGAAGGTCTTGGCGGTCTCGACCATTGCGTCGACGATCTCGTCGTGGCGGGACCGGGGGACCAGGACACGGGTCTGCGCGACACATGCCTGACCGGCGTTGATCAGGCCGGCCGAGAACACCAGCATGTGGATGTTGGCCTCGAGCTCGACGTCGTCGAGGACGATCGCGGCCGACTTGCCCCCCAGCTCCAGCGAACAACGCTTGAGGTTCTCGCCGCAGCGCGCGGCGATGGCGCGTCCGGCGACAGTCGAGCCGGTGAAGGTGATCTTGTCGACGTCGGGGTGCTCCACGAGTGCCTGGCCGGCAGCGACGGCACCCGGGACGACCGAGATGACGCCTTCCGGGACGCCGGCGTCGACGAAGAGCTGTGCGAGCAGGTTCGCGTTGAGCGGTGTCTCCGGCGCGGGCTTGAGAACGATCGAGCAGCCGGCGGCGAGCGCCGGGCCGAACTTGTTGCACAGCAGGAACAGCGGGACGTTCCATGCGATGATCGCGCCGACGACACCGACGGCCTCGCGGGTCACCAGCGTCTCGCCGAACAGCCCGGCGCGCTTTTCCTCCCACGGGAACTCGGTGGTCGCGGCAGCGTACCCCTGCAGCACGCCGGTGCCGGCCAGCCCTTGGAGGGTGGTGACATCGGTGGGGGTGGCGCCCATCTCGGCGGAGACCAGGCTGCTGATCTCGCCCATGCGCTCGTTGATCAGATCTGCTGCGCGGTTCAGGACGGCGGCTCGATCGGCCGGTGCGGTGTCGCGCCAGACACCCGACGCGAACGCGGCCCGGGCGGCCTTGACCGCGGTGTCGACATCGACCTCGTCGGCGAGCGGTACGGAACCGACCCGCTCCCCGGTGGCGGGCGAGAACACCTCGAGCGTCTCGGTCGAATGCGGATCCACCCACTGTCCACCGATGAACAGTTGCGGTTGGTCGCCGGCGCCGACCAGGTCGGATGCCGGACGGGACTCGACGGTCTCGGTCATAGATGTGCTCCTGAGTGGTGGTGTGAACTACTCCACAACCGATACTAGAACACGTTCTAACTTCGGGGCCAGGGGCGGTCGCCACCTGCGCCGACCGAAGCCGGATTTTCGCACCCGGCAGATGTCAGCGGCCGAAGCGGATCATCGCCGTGAGTCCCTCGACGACGTCGTCGAGAACAGAGATCTGCTCCGGCACGGTGTCGCACTCGAGCAGTTGCTGCCGGTCGGCCGGGCCGATGGGCAGCCGGATGGCCCACTCGAACAGGCCGTGTTCGGCGAGGTCGGCGACGTCGAATTCGGGGAGGCCGACGGGCACCGACTCGGGTCGGGTGGTGGCCACCTCGTCGACGAAGGCGCGCAGCGCGAGGCCGAGTTCGATCACCCTGGCATGGTCGGCGGGACCGATCCGAGGTTCCGGGAGGACCTCGGTGACGGCCCTCGGATACGGATCGTCGGGGAGCCACTCGGTGACCCGGATTCGCGCGGCGCCGGTGCAGGTGAGCGACGCCCGGCCGTCGGGTTGGCGCATCAGGTTCTCGATGTGGGCGAAGGTGCCCACATCGTGCCGGACGTCGCCGCCGCCCACCTCGTGGCCACGTGCGATCAGCACGACGCCGAATCCCGCGTCGCGGGGGGTCGCCGCAGTCGATTCCTGGTCGTCGCCGTCGAGGCAGTCTTCGAGCATCTGCCGGTATCGCGGTTCGAAGATCCGCAAGGGCAGCGGCTCACCGGGCAGCAACGCGGTTCCCAGCGGGAACATCGGCGTGCCCGAGGCGCGCGGCACGCCTGTCAGGCGCTGGGTTTGGCGTCGAGTACGACCTCGAACTCGAGCAGATCGGCTCCGCTCGCCACCGGCTTCGCACGCTCGCCCGAGTGTGCCTCCTTCGCCGGGCCCGACGCCCACGCCTGGAAGTCCTCTTCGGATTCCCACTGGGTGACCACGAAGTACCGGTCGTCGCCCTTCACCGGGCGCAGCAACTGGAATCCGAGGAATCCCTTGGAGCCGTCGACCGAGTGGGCACGATTCGCGAATCGCTTCTCGAGTTCCGGTCCGGCGCCCTCGGGTACCGAAATCGCATTGATCTTCACAACTGCCATGGGACCCACCCTACTGGCATGCTGGAGTGGGATATCGACAGTTCAACGCCCCGCAGATATGTCGCAGTGGAGGTGTCATGGCACGCGGAAGACTGGAACCGGGACCCGATCACCCGATCACGGTGTCGCCGACGGATGATCGTGTCGTCGTCCGGGTCGGCGACACCGTCGTCGCACGGACGGCGGATGCGCTCACCCTGCGCGAGGCGGAGTACCCGCCCGTGCAGTATCTACCCCGGCAATCGGTGGACCCGTCGTTGCTCCGCGAGAGCGCGACCACCACCTTCTGCCCGTACAAGGGTGAGTGCAATTACTACGACCTCACCCTCGGTGCCGAGGTACTGACCGACGCGGTCTGGGTCTACCGATCCCCGTACGACGCCGTCGCACAGATCGCCGACCATGTCGCGTTCTATCCGGGTCGCGTGTCGGTCGACGTCGACGCGGCGTCGGGCTGATCGGCGGCTGCTGCCATACCCTGTCAGCCGTGACCGCCACTCGAACCGCGACGCCTGCGGAGACCGGGGCCGCAGACATCGGCCTGCTCGATCACGGCGGACCCACCGACTCCGACGGTCAGCCGGTCCGCGGTGTCGGCCCGATCGTCCTGCTGCACGGCCTGATGGGGCGCGGACGCACGTGGCGACGACAGATCCCGTGGCTGCGTCGCCACGGCCGCGTCTTCACTCTCGACGCCGCCTTCCACACCGGCGCCGACGTGGAGGCGCCCGACGATCCCGCGGAGCTGAGCACCGAGCGTTTCGTCACCGATCTGGCCGAGGTCCTGATCTGGATCGACCAGGGCCCCGCGGTCCTGGTGGGACATTCGATGGGCGCGCTGCACGCCTGGTGCACCGCGGCCGCCTACCCGGAGATGGTGTCGGCGTTGGTGATCGAAGACATGGCGCCGGACTTCCGCGGACGCACCACCCGGAACTGGACCCCCTGGTTCGACAGCTGGCCCGACCGGTTCGCATCGATGTCGCATGCACAGGAGATGTTCGGCGAGGTCGCCGGCCGCTACTTCTACGAGGCCTTCGACGACGGCCGGTTGCACGGCAGCCTGGCCATCTGGTCAGAGATCGCCGAGGAGTGGGGCGGTCGCGAGTTCTGGTCGGAATGGAGTTCGGTGCGGGTACCGTCGCTCGTGATCGAGGCCGAACACTCGGTGACACCACCCGGGCAGATGCGGACCATGTGTTCGGCCCGCAGCGCAGCGCAGTACCTACGTGTGCCGGACGCCGGACACCTGGTGCACGACGACGCCCCGGACATCTATCGCGGTGCGGTGGAGGCGTTTCTGGCCGGGATGCCGACCACCTCGGCCGGCTGGGTCATCAATTCGCCTCCCCTGCAAGACAAAACCGACCGTCGTCGGTGAGCTCCACCAGTCCGTCGGTCAGTAGCGAATCGAGGGCACGGTCGCGTTGGGCGGTGTCGGTGGTCCACACCGTGTCCAGGCGGGCCCGGACCACCGGATGGTCGGTACCGCGCAGGACGTCGAGCAGCAGTCCCCGGACCTGCCGGTCGGTGCCGGCGAACTTCTGTACCTTGCGGGCGGGGCCGGTGTGGGCCGGCCGGCCGAGCCGTATCCAGGTGCAGTCGGGGAGCGGGCACTCGTCGCACCGCGGGCTGCGGGCCGTGCACACGAGGGCCCCGAGTTCCATCAGTGCGGCGGAGAACCGTGGCGCGGCGGCGTCGACGGAGCCGTCGGTGCTGTGCGGTAGGAGAGCGGTGGCGTCGGCGAGGTCGCCACGAGAGGGATTGCCCGGCTGTTCGCGTCCGTGCACCGCCCGGGCGATGACCCGCCGAACATTCGTGTCCACCACCGGAACCGCCTGCCCATAGGCGAAACACGCGACCGCGCGGGCGGTGTAGTCGCCGATGCCGGGGAGCGTCAACATCGTCTCCACATCGTCGGGGACGCGATCGTCGTGCTGTTCGGCGAGCACGGTCGCGCATTCGTGAAGCCGCAGCGCCCGCCGCGGGTAGCCGAGCTTGCCCCACGCACGGAGCACTTCGCCGGGTGACGCAGCCGCCATCGCCGACGGCACCGGCCACCGTTCGATCCATTCGCGCCACGGCCCGACGACGCGCGAGACGGGGGTCTGCTGCAACATGATCTCGCTGATCAGGATCTGCCAGCCCGACAACCCCGGCTCACGCCAGGGCAGATCGCGCTCGTGGAGGTCGAACCAGCCGAGCAGAACGGCCGGTGGCACACTAGTGGACATGAGCCAAGTGACGCCGACCGAGGCCTGGAAGATCCTGCAGGAAGGGAACGATCGGTTCGTTGCCGGTGAGTCTCAACATCCCAAACAGGGTATCGAGGATCGGGAGCGTCTGACGTCGGGACAGCACCCGCATGTGGTGCTCTTCGGCTGCTCGGATTCGCGTCTCTCGGCCGAGATCATCTTCGATCAGGGTCTCGGCGACATGTTCGTGGTCCGCACGGCGGGGCAGGTCATCGACTCGGCGGTGCTGGGCTCGCTGGAGTTCGCCGCCGAGGTGCTCGAGGTGCCGCTGATCGCCATCCTCGGCCACGACAGCTGCGGGGCGGTCAAGGCCACCCTCAACGCCCTCGACAACCTGCAGATCCCCGGCGGCTACATCCGCGAACTCGTCGAGAAGGTGAGCCCGAGCATCCTGGCCGGCCGCAGCGAGGGGCTGACCCGTGTCGACGAGTTCGAGGCGCGCCACGTCCTGGAGACCGGCAAGCAGTTGATGGAACGCAGCCGCATCATCGCGGATCGGGTCGCCGACGGCCGCCTCGCGATCGTGGGGCTGACCTATCAGCTGGGCGAGGGACGCGCGCAGGTGCGCGGCGTGATCGGTCAGCTCGACGGTATCGAGACCGTCGACGCCTGACGCGCTCGTCGGGCCGGTGCGCGCGACGGGGGGGTGCCGGGGCTGAACCCTGACTTTAGACTTTTGGCCGGTCAGGTGCTGTTTGTGCGACACGCCGAGCGCGGTCGGACACGGCGTCAACAGGGGCCGTTAGCGTGGGTTCCGTGATCGAACCGCAAGGCCCGCTACCACCTGAGATCTATTGGCGACGTCGTATCGTCGCCATCGGTGGTGGCGCCGTCGCGCTTGCGTTGATCATCGGTCTCATCATCTGGGCCACCGGGAGCAACGGCGACGATCCGTCGAATGCGGCGGCCGCCTCGTCGGTCGCGTCGTCCACGGCGTATTCGAGCGAGCCGACAGCCGAGTCGTCCGATCCGTCGGCGAGTGGTCAGGTCTCCGGCGGCGGAACCGGTGGCGGAACCGACAGCAGCTCCAGCAACGGAGTGCCCGGCGAGGCCGCGGCCGGCGCCAGTGGATCGGTGGCCGCGTCGTCGGTGCCGTCTCCGAGTGGTGTCGCGCAGGCTCCGGGTCCGGTGCCGCCGTCCGGGCTGTGCCCGGACGCGAACATCTCGGTGGTCCTGTACACCGACAAGCCGACCTACAGCACGGGTGACCAGCCGGTCTTCACGATCGTCACCACCAACGCCGGACTCACCGACTGCACCCGCGACGTGGGCAAGGCCGCGCAGGACGTCGTGGTCCGCACCCTCGACGGCACCCGGACCCTCTGGTCGGCGCGCGACTGCTCGCCGCTGCAGACGGTCAACAACGTGAATCTCAAACCCTCGCAGCAGGTGCGCGACACCATCACCTGGTCGGGCACCACGAGCAGCCCCGGCTGCGACAAGCCGCGCGTGCCGATCGCGGTCGGGGCTTACCAGGCCATCGGGAAGATCGGGGAGAAGGAGTCCGCGCCGATCACGTTCAACGTGGTGGCGCCGGCGCAGCCCTGAGTCCCTCGATTCGGTAGCAATAATCCGCGGTGAGCGCGGGTTATTGCTACGAAATCGGTCAGGTGGTCGCGCGCACCACGAGTTCCACCGGCAGCCGGACGGTCTCCGGCTCCCGGCCGGCCACCAGATCGAGCAACCGTCGAGCCGCCGTCGCACCGATCTCATGCGCCGGAGACCGGACGGTCGTGAGCGGGACCGGCAGTTGCGCGACGACGGGGATGTCGTTGTAGCCGACCAGTGCCAGATCGTCGGGGATGCGCAGTCCGAGGTCGCGGGCGACACCCATGACGCCGATGGCGATGGTGTCGGACACCGTGAAGATGGCGGTGGGTCGCGTGGGTGAGTCGAGCAGGGCCCGGCCGGCCGCGATGCCGCCGTCGACCTCGAATGTGGAGTGCACGATCCGGTCCGCCCGGAGCTCTACGGACGCGTTGCCGAGTTCGGCCCGGAATCCCTTGAGTCGGTCGCCCGCGGTGGTGGCATGGCGTGGACCGGCGACGACGGCGATGTCGGTGTGCCCGCGGTCGAGCAGATGCCGGGCGGCCAGTCGGCCGCCGGTGATGTCGTCGCCGCCGACGAAGGGCAGTCCGGACTCGGCGTGGCGCGTGACGGCGAGCATCGGGACGTTGCCGATGCGGAGCGCGTCGATGAACGGCCGCCCCGGGTTGTGCAGGCTGCTCAGCAGCAGGCCGTCCACCTGGCGGCCAACGAGTAGCTCGATGGCGCGACGTTGGGCGTCGAGATCGTCGGGTGGGCTCGACAGCAGGACGGAGTACCCGGCACGGGACGCGGCCTCCTCGATGCCCTGATATGTCGTCGCGACCACCCCGTCGGTGAGGCGGGTCATCACCACTCCGAGGGTGGTGGTCTTGCGCGTGCGCAGGCTGGCCGCCCAGAGGTTGGGCTGGTAGCCGAGTTCCGCCGCCACCCGCCGGACTCGCAGCGCCGATTCCGACCATCCGTCGGCGGGCTCGGTCTGACGCAGGATGCGGGAGGCGGACGACACATGCACGCCCGCGCGTTCGGCGATCTCCTTCAGCGTCGGCGCGCGGTTTCCGTCACGCATGCGCACGCACCTCCCTCCGGCCGGATGTGGGTTGACGAACTCGTCCCGGCAGCCCTACATTAGTCGATGCAAACGTTCTTGCAATCGTTCTCGCAAACCCGGAGGAACCGATGTCCCGACCGCAGACCCTGAGCCAGCTCTTCGCCCTCGATTCGCTTCTCGAGCCGGAGGAGATCGCGATCCGGGACACGGTCCGGAAGTTCGCCGACGAGCGCCTGCGTCCGTATGTCGCGGACTGGTTCGAGGAGGCGAAGCTGCCTGCCCGCGACATCGCGAAGGAACTCGGCTCACTCGGCGCGCTCGGCATGCATCTCGAGGGCTACGGCTGCCCGGGGCTCAGCGCGACGACCTACGGTCTCGCCTGCCTCGAACTCGAGGCGGTCGACTCGGGTATCCGCAGTCTCGTCTCGGTGCAGGGCTCGCTGGCCATGTTCTCGATTCACCACTGGGGCAGCGAGGAGCAGAAGCAGGAGTGGCTGCCGCGGATGGCCGCCGGCGACGCGATCGGGTGCTTCGGTCTGACCGAACCCGACTTCGGGTCGAACCCCGCCGGGATGCGCACGCACGCCAAACGCGACGGCGACGACTGGGTGCTCAACGGCACCAAGATGTGGATCACCAACGGATCGATCGCGGACGTCGCGGTGGTGTGGGCACATACCGATCTCGCCGACGGTGCGGCCGGCATCCGCGGGTTCGTGGTGCCGACGGACACGCCGGGCTTCTCGGCCCCCGAGATCCACAAGAAGGTCTCGCTACGCGCATCGGTCACGTCCGAGCTGGTGCTCGACGGTGTCCGTCTGCCGCAGTCGGCGATGCTGCCGGAGGCGCAGGGACTCCGCGGTCCGCTCACGAGTCTCGGTGAGGCGCGCTTCGGGATCATCTTCGGCTCCATGGGCGCCGCACGGGATTGCCTCGAGGTCGCGGTCGACTACTCGCAGACACGTGAGGTGTTCGACAAGCCGCTCGCCGGATACCAGCTGACCCAGGCCAAGATCGCCGACATGGCGCTCGAGGTGGGCAAGGGACACCTGCTGGCCTATCACCTCGGCCGCCTCAAGGATCGCGGCGAGATCACCCCCGAGCAGGTCAGCACCGGCAAGCTCAACAACGTACGTGAGGCGATCGCAATCGCGCGCGAGTGCCGAACCATCCTGGGCGCCAACGGCATCACCCTCGAATACCCGGTGATCCGCCACGCCAACAATCTCGAGTCCGTGCTCACCTACGAGGGCACCTCCGAGGTCCATCAGCTGACCATCGGCAAGGCGCTCACCGGCGAAGGCGCTTTCCGGTGAGTGGTTCGCTCGGCGACGACGCGGGCGGAGCGCTCGGCGGGCTGGTGATCGCCGACTTCGGCCGGGTGCTCGCCGGCCCCTACGCGACGATGCTGCTCGCCGACCTCGGCGCCGAGGTGATCAAGATCGAGCGACCCGGCTCGGGCGACGACACCCGCAGCTGGGGGCCGCCATGGGTCGGCGGTCCGGAAGCTGTTGAGTCGTCGTACTTCCTGTCGGTGAACCGTAACAAGCGGTCGGTCGCCCTCGACCTCACCGACCCGGACGGCCTCTCCGAGGCCCGACGAATCGTCGAGCGGGCCGACGTCGTCGTCGAGAACTTTCTGCCGGGGACGATGGACCGGTTGGGTCTGGGTTACGACGCTGTGCGCGAGTCCAACCCGGACATCGTCTACTGCTCGGTGACGGGGTTCGGTGGAGACAATCAGCTCCCCGGATACGACCTGCTCATCCAGGCCGTCGGCGGTTTGATGAGCATCACGGGTCCCGACCCCGACCGCCCGACCAAGGTCGGCGTCGCGATGGTCGACGTCATCACCGGATTGCATGCTGCGGTAGGTATTCTCGCGGCGTTGCGCCATCGAGATCGCACCGGCGAGGGACAGCGGATCGAGGTCAATCTGCTCTCGTCGTTGCTCTCGGCGCTGGTCAATCAGACATCGGGATATGTGGCGGCGGGGGTGGTGCCGCACGCCATGGGCAATCGGCATCCGAGCATCGCGCCCTACGAGGTCTTCGACACCGCCGACCGGCCACTGGTCCTCGCGGTCGGCAACGACCGTCAATTCGCCGCGCTCGTCGACGTTCTCGGCAGGCCGGAGCTGGCCTCGGACCCGCGTTTCGCCACCAACTCCGATCGGGTGGCCCATCGCACCGGGCTCGTCGACATCCTGAACTCGCTTCTCGCACAGGACACCGCCGACAACTGGTTCGCCAGGCTCACCGGTGCTCGCGTGCCCTGCGGGCCGCTCAACGACATCGCCGACGCGATCGCGCTCGCCGAGCGACTCGGCCTCGCGCCGGTGGTGACCATCGACGACCCGCGACGTGACTCGCCGATCCGGCAGGTGGCCAACCCGATCCGGATGAGCACGACCCCGGCGACCTACCGGTCGGCGCCACCCCGCCTCGACGAACACGATCCGCTCGTCGACGCCGTCTGAGCTGTTCGCCCGTGCTCTACTCGTATCGCTCGATGCTGCTCTCGGCCAGCCGGGACAATCCCTCACGGATGTGGCGGGCCCAGATGCTGCCGATGCCCTCGACGGCCTGGAGGTCGGCGGCGCTCGTCGCGAGCAGGGCCTGCAGCGTCCCGAAGCTACGCACCAGACGGTCGATGTGCGCGAACTGCAGACGTGAGATCCGCGCCAGGAGCCGGTAACCGCGCGGGCTCATCGCGGTATCCTGGGCCTCGATGGTGGTCGGATACCCGAAAGCGCCCGCGAGCAGCGTGAGGTCGAGGAGATCGGCGTCGGACAACTGCTCGATGCTCTCGAGCGCCTGCCGGACCTCCTCGGTGCGCGCCGGCTCCGGGCTCGCGTAGTAGTCACGGACCAGTAGTTCGCGCATGGTGTCGTTGTCGCTGATCAGCTCTTCGAGTTGCAGGCTCACCTGGCGGCCGTTCACACCGAGTTCGAGGACATATTCCTCGATCTCGACCGACACCCGCCGAACCATCTCCATGCGCTGTGCGGTTGACATGGCATCTCGCAGCATCACGTAGTCCTCGATCTCGGCCCGCGACAGTCCCGCGATGACCTCGTCGAGTCGGGTCTTGTACCGCTCGAGCGTCGCCAAGGCGACGTTGGCCCGCGACAGGATGGGGTCGGGGCTCTCGACCACGCGCCGCACGCCGTCGACGTAGACGCTCACGATCGACATCGACGCACTCACCGAGATCACGGGGTGGCCGATCTGGATGGCGGTGCGCTCGGCGGCACGATGTCGGGTACCCGACTCCTCGGTCGGAATCGACGGATCCGGCACGAGCTGGACATTCGCCCGCACGATCCGCTTGCCGTCGGTGGAGAGGACGACGGCGCCGTCCATCTTGGCGAGCTCGCGCAGACGTGTCGGGGCGAACTCGACGTCGAGGTGGAATCCGCCGTCGCAGATCTTCTCGACGTCGGAATCGTGGCCGAGGATGATCAAGGCGCCCGTCCCGCCGCGCAGGATGCGCTCGAGCCCATCGCGCAGACCGGTACCCGGGGCCACCCGTGCCAGGGTCTCCCTGGTCAGCTCCGACTTCGCGATCTCGGCCATCATGCCCTTTCCGGTCCCACCTCGTCGCATGGGTGACACCGCGTACGGACTAGGGTATCGGGACGTGAAGAGCGGTTTTGTGGTGCCCACCGACCTGGACCCCATCGAGCGTCATCCCAAGGCCGTCCGGCCGGGTGAGCCGATGAGGATGCACAACCCGATGTGTTACGGGTGTGGCGAGGATTCCCCGCACGGTCTGCATCTCGAGATGTATGCCGGGGAGGACTTCACGGTCACCGCGTCGATGACCGTCGAGACCCACTTCGAGGGTGGCCCCGGCGTGTTGCACGGCGGCATCCTGACCACGGCCTTCGACGACGTGATGGGGATGGCGCCGCTGCTCGTCGGGCCGTCGGCGGTCACCGTGCACATCGAGGTCGACTTCCTCCGACCCATCCCGGTCGGATCGACCCTGGAGTTCCGCGCGACATTGCTCGGGCGGCAACGCCGCAAGCTCTACACCGAGGGCGTTGCGCACATCGGTGACCCCGATCAGCCGGTCGCGGCGGCCCACGCCATCTTCGTGTCGATCAACGCCCGCGAACACTTCGCCGAGCACATCGGCAAGAGTCAGCTCTCCGACGAGTACAAACAACGACTGTCGCGTCCCTGAGCCCGTTCAGAACGGCGCGTCGACCACACTCGCCAGTCCGGCACGGACTGCCTGCTCGAGGTCGCCGACGCGGGTGACCCGGATCCCGGACGGCAGGTTCTCGTCGGTACCCGCCGGGATGATCGCGTGGCGGAAACCGAGCCGTCGGGCCTCGGTCACCCGCCTCGCCACCGCGGACACCCGCCGCACCTCGCCGGCGAGCCCGACCTCGCCGATCGCCACCGTGGTGTGCGGGATGGGGGTGTTGTCGAGAACCGAACTCACCGACAGCGCGATCGCGAGATCCGCGGCCGGCTCGGTGACGCGCATCCCGCCGACGGTCGCGAGGTAGACCTCCTGGTCGTTGAGGGGCGCACCGAGCCGGGCCTGCAGCACGGCCAGCACCATCGCCACGCGCGCCGAGTCCAGGCCGGAGACGGCACGCCGGGGAGTCGCCATGGTGCTCTTGTTGGCGAGCGCCTGGATCTCGCCGACCAGCGCGCGTTTGCCGTCCATCGTGACCATGGTGGTCGAACCCGTGACGTCGGCGTCGCGCTGATGGAGGAAGATCCCGGACGGGTCGGGTACCTGATGGATCCCGTCGTCGCGCTGCTCGAAGCAACCGACCTCGTCGGCGGCGCCGAAGCGGTTCTTGATGCCGCGCACCATCCGGAGGCTGGAATGCTTGTCGCCCTCGAAGGACAGGACGACGTCGACCAGATGCTCGAGCGAGCGAGGGCCGGCGACCGCCCCGTCTTTGGTGACGTGCCCGACGAGTACCACGGCGATCCCGCGGTTCTTGGCCATCGACACCAATGCCGTTGTCACCGCACGGATCTGGGTGACGCCGCCGGTGACGCCGTCGGTTCCGGTCGCGACGACCGTCTGGACCGAATCCACGACGACGAGTGACGGATTCACCTCGTCGACGTGGCCGAGGATGGTCGCGAGGTCGGATTCGGCCGCGAGATAGACGTTCTCGTGGACCGCGTCGGTGCGCTCGGCGCGCATCCGGACCTGGCCGGCCGACTCCTCGCCGGTGAGATAGAGGGCCTTCTGGCCGCGGTGTGCCCAGTGTTTGACCGTCTCGAGCAACAGGGTCGACTTGCCGACACCCGGCTCGCCCGCGAGCAGGATCACCGATCCGGGCACCACGCCACGCCCGAGGACGCGGTCGAGTTCTTCGATGCCGGTGGGGATCGCCACCGACGCGTTGGCATCGATCTCGGTGATCGGCCGGGCCGGGCTGGTGGGCGTGACGCCGCCGACCGCATTGCCACGGCCACCGATCGTCGTGGCGGCCTCGTCGACCGTGCCCCATTCGCCGCAGTCCGGGCAGCGACCCACCCATTTTGCGACGGAATGCCCGCAGGCGCTGCAGCGGAAGGACGACTTCGGTTTGGCCACCCGGTCAGCCTAGTGAGGGCCCCCGACAGCCGTGCGAAGCGTGACAGCCGAAAGGAGAGCGACAGCCGAGAGAAGAGCTCAGTGCTCGACGGGCGGGGCCTCGGCCTGCCGGATCTTGTCCTGACGCGGCAGGGTGGTGCCCGAGTCGATCGGCGTGTCGACAGTGGCCTCGCCGGACTTCTCGAAGCGGAACTTCAGCGGCGTCGTGAGGCCGGGGGCGACCGAGTCGCCTGCTCCGGACAGCATCACCGTGAGGCGCTTCTCCTCGTCGGTGGACTGGACGTTCTCGGGTTCGAGCAGCCCGACGGGCTTGCCGGCACGAAGCGCCTGTCCCGCAGCGATACTCGTGTCACCGGCGATGGTGACCTTGCCGCCGGCTGGAGCGTCGATGGCGACCAGCCGGTCGTTGAGGACGGGGTCCACATTGCTGATCACGAACGAGATCTCGAACGGACCGCCGTTGCCGAACACCTCGTCGGCCTTGTCGGTCGGGTACATGATCTGCACGTTCCGCAGCTGCATCGAACCGACGTTCGCCAGGTTGCCGTTGACGGCGGGTTCCTGGCTCGCCGTCTGCGAGATCTGACCCGCACCGCACGCGGTGGTGCCGAGTGCGAGAGCGATGCCCGCCGCGGCGATCGCGGTCACCTTGGTCGTACGCCCCATGCGCGTACGGACAGCCGAACGCCGAGCGGTTTTCCGAAGCACTGACACCCGTTCCTCCCAGGTATTCGAAAGGCCGATACGCACATGCGTGAACCCTGCACTACGCAGCGTAGTGGGCGGCAACCGCAAAAGCCCGATCGGGTGTCGGATTGGTGCCGCCGGGGTTGGTGCGACGATGTGCCGGAGGGGGTTTCGGCAGTGCCTGTGTGTGGCCGATCACGGCCCGGTTTGTGCTGGTCCGTCGCCCCGCGAGGTGTGGCCGGAGCGCACGGTACAGCGCGTTGACCTGCACCGTTGTGTGGGCCCTCTCGGACGCCCGTGCTAGACTGGGTCTACTCGAAAGGGGCACGGAACATTGAATTTCAAAGTTGGCGACACCGTTGTCTACCCACATCACGGTGCTGCTCGGGTCGAGGACATCGTGACTCGGACCATCAAGGGCGAACAGATCGAATATCTCGTTCTCAAAGTTGCCGATGGTGACATGACCGTTCAGATCCCCTCGACAAAGCTGGAATACGTCGGCGTTCGTGACGTCGTCGGCGCAGAGGGGCTCGGTGAGGTTTTCGAGGTGCTTCGCGCCCCGCATACCGAAGAGCCCACCAACTGGGCGCGCCGGTTCAAAGCGAACCAGGAAAAGCTCATCTCGGGCGACATCATCAAGGTCGCCGAGATCGTTCGTGACCTGTGGCGTCGCGAACAGGACCGTGGACTGTCGGCCGGTGAGAAGCGCATGCTGACCCGTGCCCGTCGCGTCCTGGTCGACGAGCTGTCGCTGGCGCAGAACACCGACGACGAGAAGGCGACCAGCATTCTCGACGAGGTGCTGGCCGCGGCGTCCTGACCCGTTGAATTGCACGTGACTGACATCCCGGCGGCGCCGGAATGACGGTGAGTGTGGTCGTCCCGGCCGCGGGGTCTGGCACCCGGCTGGGTGAGGCGGTCCCGAAAGCCTTCGTCGATCTGGGTGGCGGAACGACCATTCTCGAACGCTGTGTCGACGGCATCCTGCGCGCAGGGGTTGCCGACACTGTCGTCGTGGTGGTTCCCGCCCACCTGATCGACGAGGCGACGCGCCTGGTCCCGAACGCCACGGTGGTCGCCGGTGGATCCCATCGGTCCGAGTCCGTCCGGGCAGGCATCGCCGGTACCGACTCCGACATCGTGCTGGTCCATGACGCCGCGCGTCCCTTCACGCCGCCCGACGTGTTCCATCGGGTCGTCGCCGCCGTGCGTCACGGACATCTCGCCGTGGTCCCCGGACTGCCGGTTGCCGACACACTCAAAGAGGTCGAACCGGTGGCGGCCGGGCCGGGCACCGGAGAACCGGTGATCCGAACCGTCGATCGCGAACGTCTCCGTGCCATCCAGACCCCACAGGGCTTCACCCGCGCGGCGCTGATGCAGGCTCATGCCGACGCCTCCGGACTCGCCACCGAC
Organism: Gordonia sp. DT218; assembly: GCF_049847105.1. NCBI lineage: Bacteria > Bacillati > Actinomycetota > Actinomycetes > Mycobacteriales > Gordoniaceae > Gordonia > Gordonia sp. DT218. The sequence continues at coordinate 509,825 of NZ_JBNCNS010000003.1, forward strand.
GATGCGGGGCTCGCCGAGCGTGCCGGGATTCCGGTCCACGTGGTCGCCGGTGATCCGCTGGCCATGAAGATCACCACGCCCTGGGATCTCCGGATCGCACGTGACATCGTCGCGGAGACGTCCCCCGCTGGTCGAGTGGTCGACGAGCGTAGCGAGGAGACGTATCGAGACCACCTCACGGAGCCCCCCTCATGAGAGTCGGCATCGGTTCCGATGCGCACCGCGTCGACGCGGATGCGCCCTGCTGGATGGTCGGGCTGCACTTCCCCGATGCGCCCGGTTGCGAAGGTCATTCCGACGGTGACGTCGGCGCGCACGCCCTGTGTGACGCGGTGCTCTCGGCAGCCGGACTCGGCGATGTCGGCTCGGTGTTCGGGACAGGCCGTCCGGAATGGGCGGGCGTCTCCGGGGCGGCGATGCTGGAGCACGTTCGCCAACTCGTCACCGACGCCGGTTTCCACGTGGTGAACGCCGCGGTCCAGGTGATCGGCAACCAGCCGAAGATCGGACCTCGTCGTGACGAGGCCCAGCAGGTGCTGGGCGCGGCGCTCGGCGCACCCGTGTCGGTGTCGGCGACCACCACCGACGGGCTGGGTATGACCGGTCGAGGCGAGGGCGTGGCGGCGGTCGCGACCGCGTTGCTCGACTGACCCGGGAGCCACCGGGGCCGAATGGCGAATCTGACCAGGTAGGATTGCTCGTCGTGACCCTGCGCCTGTATGACACCGCGTCCCGAGAGGTGCGCGACTTCGTTCCGCTGCACCCCGGACACGCATCGGTGTACCTGTGCGGCGCCACCGTCCAGGGCGTGCCCCACATCGGTCATGTGCGCAGCGGGATCGCCTTCGACGTACTGCGGCGCTGGCTCGAACATCAGGGCCTCGACGTCCTGTTCGTCCGCAATGTCACCGACATCGACGACAAAATCCTCCGGAAGGCCGAGGACAACGGTCGTCCCTGGTGGGAGTGGGCGGCGACCCACGAGCGTGCTTTCGATTCCGCGTACGACGCACTGGGCGTGATCGCGCCGTCGGGCGAACCCCGGGCCACGGGATTCGTCACCCAGATGGTCGAGTACATGCAGCGGCTCATCGACCGCGGTCACGCCTACGAATCGGACGGCAACGTCTACTTCGACGTGCTGAGCCTGCCCGAGTACGGGTCGCTCTCCGGGCATCGACTCGACGACGTGCACCAGGGGGAGAGTGCGGGTACCGGCAAACGGGATTCGCGTGACTTCACCCTGTGGAAGGCGGCCAAGGCCGGCGAGCCGTCGTGGCCCACGCCGTGGGGGCCAGGACGTCCGGGCTGGCATCTCGAATGCTCCGCGATGGCCACCTCACTCCTCGGCCCGGAGTTCGACATCCACTGCGGTGGCATGGATCTGATCTTTCCGCACCACGAGAACGAGATCGCGCAGGCGCACGGCGCCGGAGATCCGTTCGCCCGCTACTGGTTGCACAACGGCTGGGTGACCATGGGCGGCGAGAAGATGAGCAAGTCGCTGGGCAACGTGGTGTCGATCCCGGCGATGCTGTCGCGGGTGCGCGCGGTGGAACTGCGTTATTACCTGGGCAGTGCGCACTACCGGTCGATGCTCGAATACTCCGACGGCGCTCTCACCGAGGCGGCCGCGGGATACCGGCGGGTCGAGTCCTTCGTCACGCGGGTGTCGTCGCGCGTGGGCGAGGTCGCGGTCGGGGAGGTCCCCACGGACTTCGCCGACGCACTCGACGACGATCTCGGCGTGCCGGCGGGGCTGGCAGTGGTGCACAACGTTGTGCGGCAAGGCAATACCGCACTCGAGTCGGGTGACGGACCCGGGGCGCTCGCGGCCGCGTCGTCGGTGCGCGCGATGATGGGCATCCTCGGAGTGGATCCGCTCGACGAACACTGGTCCGACGACAGTGCGGACGAGAGCGCGGCCACCACGGCGCTCGACGTCCTGGTGCGCGCCGAGTTGGAACGCAGGTCGCAGGCGCGCGCGGAAAAAGACTGGGCGACCGCGGATTCGGTCCGCGATCGACTCGCCGAGGCCGGTATCGAGGTCACGGACACACCAGATGGTGCGCAGTGGTCGCTGAAGGGAACGTCCTGACATGGCAGGAAACTCCAAACGTAAAGGCGCGGTGCGCAAGACCGGCAGCAAGAAGGGGCAGACCGTCGGTTCGGGCGGGCAGCGACGCCGCGGACTCGAGGCGCGCGGGGCCACTCCGAAGGCGGTCGACCGGCCGTATCACCCTGCTCACAAGCGGGCCAAGGCGGCCGCGAAGACCACCACCGGCCGCGGTGGTGCCCGCAGCCGCAAAGACGACGGCCCCGAGTACGTCCTCGGTCGCAACCCGGTGGTGGAGTGCCTGCGCGCCGGGGTGCCGGCAACCGCGCTGTACCTGGCCACCAACTCCGAGCCCGACGAGCGGGTCGCCGAGAGTGTGAAGATGGCAGGCGATTTCGGTATCGCAATCCTCGAGGTGGGAAAGAACGAGCTCGACCGCCTGTCGTCGAACGGGATGCATCAGGGCATCGCCCTGCAGGTGCCCGAGTATCAGTACGCCCACCCCGACGACCTGATGCGCGACGCCGTGGACAGCGGGACGCCACCGCTGCTGGTGGCCCTCGACAACATCACCGACCCGCGCAACCTCGGTGCGGTCATCCGTTCGGTCGCGGCCTTCGGTGGCCACGGTGTCCTCATCCCGCAACGACGCAGCGCCAGTGTCACGGCGGTCGCCTGGCGGACGAGCGCCGGTGCGGCCGCGCGGCTGCCGGTGGCGCAGGCGCCGAATCTGACCCGCACGCTGAAGGATTGGGCGGCCGACGGGGCCCAGCTGGTCGGTCTCGACACCGGGGGCGATGTGACCCTCGACGAGTACGACGGCACGGGGCCCACCGTCATCGTGGTCGGCTCGGAGGGCAAGGGACTCTCGCGGCTGGTGCGCGAGACCTGCGACTCCATCATGTCGATCCCGATGGCCGGTGATGTCGAGAGCCTGAACGCTTCGGTCGCGGCCGGCGTCGTGCTCGCCGAGTTCGCACGTCAGCGACGGCAGTAGGACGTATCTCGGCCCCGCCGCGGCCACTAGACTTCGCGGTATGGGTGGACGCGGACGGACAACGGATCTCGTCATCGACCTGAACGCCGACCTCGGTGAGGGCGTCGGCGACGACGAGGCGATGCTGGAGGTCGTCAGCAGCGCGAATGTGGCCTGTGGCTTTCACGCCGGGACACCCGCAGAGCTGATCGCGACCTGCCGGTCGGCGGCCGACGCCGGCGTGCGGATCGGTGCCCAGGTCTCGTATCCGGACCGGTCGGGTTTCGGCAGGCGCTTCATGGATGTCGCGCCCGACGACCTGACTGCCGATGTCATCTATCAGATCGGTGCCCTCGACGGCATCGCCCGCGCCGTCGGTGCCGAGGTTTCATACGTGAAACCGCATGGTGCGCTGTACAACTCGATCGTCAAGCATGAGGGTCAGGCGGACGCGGTGGTGGCGGCGATCGTGGAGCTCGGTGGATCGTTGCCGTTGATGGGGTTGCCCGGATCGGTGTCGTTGCGACGTGCCGCGCAGGCCGGGATCCCGTTCATCACCGAGGCCTTCGCCGATCGTGGCTATCGGCCGGACGGCACCCTGGTTCCGCGGACCGAGCCGGGGGCCGTGCTGACCGACAGTGGCGAGATCGCGCGACGTGTCGTCGGGCTGATCGCCGACGGCACGGTCACCGCCGTCGACGGATCGGTGATCGCCGTCGACGCAGAGTCCGTCTGCCTGCACGGCGACACCCCCGGTGCCGTCGCGCACGCGCGTGCCGTCCGCGGCGCACTTCGGGAGGCCGGTATCTCGATCTCGGCAGACTGAGGTCGCCGGTGGATGGTTTCGGGCCCAGAAGCGTCGATGCACGTTGCTGTCGGCGAGAAGGTGGTTGCTCTCGGCGTTGAGTGTGTTGCTGTCGGCGGGACAAACCGGCTCCGCGGGCGGGATCAGGGCGTCGTCTATGTTGGGGTACATGACATCGATCGATAGCAGGGTTACCACCACCGATGGCATCGTCGAGGGTGCGCGGGGCAAGCGCACCCGGCGCGGCACCATCAGCTGGAAAGGCATCCCGTTCGCCGCGCCGCCCGTGGCCGGCCTGCGCTTTCGTGATCCGCAGCCGGTCAATCCGTGGCCCGGCGTCCGCGACTGCACCCGATTCGCCAAGGCGGCGATCCAGGAGAAGCAGTTCACTGCGGTCGCACCCGGCAAGTATCAGCCGGTCGGGGAGGACTGCCTCACCCTCAATGTGTTCGCGCCCGACCGCCCGTCGTCGACGCCGCGACCGGTCATGTTCTTCATCCACGGCGGTGCGTACATCCTCGGCACCGCGGCAACCCCCCTCTACGAAGGGTCGTTGCTCGCCCGTGCGCAAGATGTCGTCGTCGTGACCGTCCAATACCGGTTCGGCCCGTTCGGATTCCTCGACTTCGGCGCCTACGCCACCGACGACCGTCCGTTCGACTCGAATCTCGGCCTCAAGGACCACGTGGCGGCATTGTCGTGGGTGCAGCGCAACATCGCGGCATTCGGCGGTGACCCCGACAACGTGACCGTCTTCGGTGAGAGTGCCGGCGGCACGTCGGTGGTGAGCCTGCTGAGCACGCCCGCCGCGAACGGCCTGTTCAACCGGGCCATCGCGGAGAGCCCGGCCACCGAACTCGTCATCGGCAAGGACTCCGCACGGATCTATGCCGACGAGTTCCTGCGTTTGCTGCGAGATCCACAGCGCCGGTCGACGCGGATCGACACCGAGGCCGAACCGATTCCGGCCGCCGACGCCCAGGCGCTGATCGCTCGGTCGTCGGCGAACGAGATCCTTCGTGCCGGAGATCGTCTGATGAAGTTCGCCGCCGCGGCCGGCGTCGACGACGCGATCCCGTACGGACCGGTCGTCGACGGTGATTATCTGCCCGCCTCGCCACTGGATGCGGCCGCCGCCGGCACGACGCTTCCGGTGCCGCTGATCATCGGCAGCAACCACGACGAGGGGCAGCTGTTCACCAAGTTCTGGAATGTACTGCCGGACGCCGAGAAGGCACTGGTCCGGGTCAGCGACGAACAGGACCGTCGCGAGATCCGGGCGCTGTACAACGGCGGCGAGCGCGATGACGTCCAGCTGGCGGCGGATGCCGTGTTCTGGGCGCCGATGGTGGCGTTCGCCGAGGGACACAGTCGGGTGGCGCCGACTTACGTCTATCGCTACGACTTTCACACCCGCATCCTGGCCGCGACCGGCGTCGGGGCGACCCACGCCACCGAGTTGTTCGCGGTGTTCGGTGCTTATCGCACGGCGTTGGGTGCCGGCCTCGCGGTCGGGGACTGGCGTTCCACCGGGCGGGTGATCGCCGACGTGCAGGATCGTTGGGGTGCCTTCGCCACCGGCGGCGTTCCCGGGGTGGGATGGCCGGCCTACGAGTCCGGCAGCCGCAAGGTACTCATCATCGACGATCCCGACCGGGTGCAGACAGATCCGGAGGGTGCCCGTCGCGCCGCCTGGCAGAAGGTCCACGCCTCGGCCTGACTGGCGGTGCTGTCGGCGGGGAGCGGGTTGCTGTCGGCGAGATACGGGTTGCTGTCGGCGGTGGTCGGGTGGCCAGGTGGCAGGTCGGTCAGGGCGCCCAGTGACTCGCCGGATCGGCGGCGAGGAACGAGACCACCAGCGGGTTGAAGAGTTCGGGCGATTCCACCGGCAGGATGTGCGTGCCCGGGAGCACGGCAAACCGGCCGTGGGGCAGCACTCGCGAGAGTGCCAGCACGTGCTCGATGCGAACGACGCCCCGATCGGCCGCGACCACCAGCGTCGGCGCCGCGACCTCGGCGAAGTCGTCGAGATCGTATTCGGGCTCGCGACTGAGCATGGCCACCGTCTTCTCGTACACGACCTCGAAATGGTCGGGCCCGTCCGGTGACACCGGGACGTATCCGCTGCGCAGGAACTCCACCGTGGACGGATTCCGCTGTTTGATGAGGCTGAAGAACTCCGCGGCCTCCTGGCCGTCGGTGTTGACGTAGTTGGCCACCAGCACCATGCGGTTGACCAGATCGGGTCGTTGCCGGGCGACGAGCAGGGCGATCACCGCGCCGTCGCTCCAACCGACCAGATGGGCCGGTGTGCTCACGACGTTCTCGAGATAGTCGATGGTCTCGGCGGCCATGTCGGCATAGGTGAACGGGCCGTCGTGATCGGGTGAGTGGCCGTGTCCACTGCGCTCGGGGGCGTAGACGTTCAACCCGACACCTGTGAAGTCGGCGATCTGTGCACCCCAGGTGGCTGCCGACCCGAAGGCCCCGTGCAGCAGCACGATGGCCTGACCAGAAGGGTCGCCACCGTGGAAATGCCACACTCGCCGTCCGCCGACGTCCACATAGACGCCGCCGTCGATCTGTTCACCCGCGGTCACGCTCGACACTCCGCCCATCGTTCCAGAAGTCGCCGCCCATCGGGAAACGGTTGTGACTCGAATCCACAACGACAATCGGGGCAGGGACAATCGGGGCAGGGGACAATCGGGGCAGGGACAATCGAGACAGAGGCCACAGATGAGAACGGGGTTATCTCTGACACGTATACGGCTGGTCGATTAGGTTCACTTCAGTAACACTGAGTACGTCTCGCCGAGGGGCGCGGACGACCGCAGGACGTGCGCGCATTGAAGGGGTCCGATGGACATTCGTCAGAGGTCGCTGCGTCGTGCCGGCGTGGTTCCGGCAGTCGTCGTGGCCGTGGTCGGGATGGTCGCCGCACTCTCCGGGCTGGCCCCGACCGCGACTGCGGCTCCCGGGGATCCTCCGCCCGCGATGAGCTTGGCAGACCTGGGTTCGTCCTCGACGATCACCTTCCCGGGACAGCAGGGTGAGGTCAGCCTGACCCTGCCCGTCCCGAAGGACCTCACACCGTCGGTGCTGCGCGGCAACACCCAACTGCCGGCGTTCGTCAAAGGCGGCAGCATCGATGTCCTGCAGGGCGATCGGCTGATCTCTCGGACACCGATCAATCCGGCGCCCAACGCGCCGATCGAGCTGTCCCTGCGTGGGGTCCGCGTCGACAAGAACGCCGCCGATCTGGTCCTGCGCGGTTACCTCCAGATCGAGGGGTTCTGTCAGTTCGACCCACAACACGCGTTGCGCATCGTCAATGCCAGTGTCGCCTACACAGGGCGAGAGGCGATCCCGGACACCGTCGCCGACTTCTTGCCGCCGGTCCTGCGCGGATTGACGATCTACGTCCCCCAGGATGTGCAGCAGGCCGAGGGGGCCGCGGCGGTCAATCTCGCGACCGCTGTGGTGGCCAACTACGGGACCACTCCGGTGCCGATCGACACGGTTGCGTTGCCACGCGGTGCGACACCCCCGACGGTGCCGGGCCCCTTGGAGAGACAGGTCGTGATCAGCACCGACGCGCCGCCGGGGCTGTCCCTGCACGACAACCGCGGCAGCAACTATCTCGAGATCGGTGGGTCGGGCGACGAACTGCTCACGCAGACACAATTCCTCACGTCCAGTCTCTCGCCGATCGCGCTGAGCTCGGCGGCGGTGGCCGGAACCCTGCACGGGGCACCGCAACTCCCGCCCGACGTGCAGACCCTCTCCGACATCGGGATCCCGGATCAGAGCGCCACGTCGGCATCGTGGCCTTCGGTCACCGTTGGCATCGATCAGACCCGGTTGGGACGGCCGTCCAAGAACATCCGGGTGCAGCTGGAGGGCTCCTACAGCCCCGGTCCGCGCGACGCCGACGGATTGATCTCGGTGAAGGTCGGCGATCGGGCGATCGCGACGTTGCAGAACGACGGCAGCGGGACCTTCAACTCGTGGGTCGATGTGCCTCAGGACGTCGTGACCCGCTACACCGAACTCACCGTGACCCTCGAGCGCGGCGACCTCGGCGAGAGCTGCGGCACCGGCTACCGCAGCTCGCTGAGTCTGAGCTCGGCCGGTGAGATCCAGTCGGAAGCATCTGATCCGCCGGTGCCCAGCGGATTCCAATCCGTGCCCCAGGCCCTGATGCCGCGTACCCAACTCGCGTGGTCCAAGGGCGATGTCGGCGACGTCTCGCGGGCCGTCTCGATCGCATCCGGATTGCAGGCGATGTCTGCGGTGCCGTTCGGTGTCGACGTGGTGTCGATGGACACCGCCGGTTCGTCCGATCAGCCGGCGATCCTGATCTCTGCCGACGGGAAGGGATTGCCGGACCTGGGTCTCCCGTTGCAGTCCGACGGCCGAACGTTGAAGGTCGTGTCGCAGGGCGACGATCCCCAGGAGTCCTCGGTCACGCTCAATCCGGGTGTCGACTACGGCGCTCTCGAGGTGACCCGATCCGGTGACCGGAGTCTGCTGGTGGCGACCTCCACCGATGACGCGAGTGACCTCGACGGCCTGCTGCGGTGGATGTCGACCGACAAGCGGTGGTCGTCGGTCAGCGGTGACGCGATTCTTCAGGTTCCCGGGCATGATCCGGTCGCGGTCGCTTCCGACGAGGTGAATGCTGCCGCCGACCAGGAGTCGTCCGACGAGGAGGAGGCCTGGTTCACCATCACGGGGGTCATCGTGGGTGCTGCGCTACTGGTCGGGATCGTGATCGGCGGGACGATCATCGTGCGCAGACGGCGAGCGCGGGCGGCCCGGCCGGCACAACAGCCGAAACAGTAGGCAGCCCATGACCGTCGACACCGCACCGGCGCCCGCGGCGCGCGGTCCGGGACTCCGCGAGCGGATCGCGCAGAACCCGGCCGCCGTCGTGGCGTTCCGGTGGGTGTTCGTGGTCGCAGCGACGACGCTGGCGTTCTGGACCACCCTCGTGGCCGTCATCGCGGAGATGCGTGCCCAGACGATCATCACCTACATACCGGCTGCCGTGGTCCTGGTGATCATCGCGGCCATCGGGGTGTCGTGGCGCCGTGGCATCGAATTGCCCATCCACGACCGGCAGACCGATGGCATCGTCGGGATCCTCCTCCTCCTCATCTCGATCACCCTGAAGGCGATGAGCCTCAGGTACTCCGGCGCCTATCTGACCACGCATGTGGACCTGTTGGGCCTGTGGATGTTTCTGCTGGGCAGTTGTTGTCTGGTGTTCGGCTTACGACCGGCTGCCCGGTACCGGTGGGCGTGGTTCCTGCTGCTGGTGATCTTTCCGGTGCCCTACCGGGTGCTGGTCTTGCCGCTGGGAGGTGGTCCGTTCGCCGCCGGCGCGATCATGGTCGTCTTCGGTGCCACCGCGACCGCCGTCGCGACCGCACGGACCCCACGTCGGGGGCTCGCCGGCGCAGCTATCGCCGGCGTCGTGGGCATGCTGGCCCTCGTCGGGGTGTGGGCCCTGTTCCCGGATGCGCCGCGGGTGGTGTTCCAGACAGTCCCGGCCGTGGGTGCCGCGCTCGTGGCCAGTGCGTGGCTGTACGTCGACTATCGCCGCCAGCACGGTGCGTCCTGGAGTCCCCTCGGGAGGCCCATGTACCCGGTTTGTGTGGGGAAGGTCGGACGCCCGGCTCTCGTGGTGGTGGTCCTCGCGATCGGGATGTTCTTCGTACCGATCCCGTCCTACGGCAACGTCCCGAACCAACGAGTCCCCGGACTCGACACCCGTCCGCCGCTGATCGTCCCGCCCGGATGGGTACAGGGCTCGGTGACCGGCTACGACTGGGTGACCCGGCTCTACGGGCGCGATGCGGTGATGACCTCGCAGGACATCTACCAGTCGAAGGGCAGCCTCGAGTTCGACAAGTTCGCACGTCCTCGAAAAATCATGGCGAACACGATCGAAACGTCGAAACCGTTGAGCTTCCAGGTGTATCCGGTGTTCTTCCTCGCCGACCTCGTCGGCGACCGGTTCAGCAAGTCGATCGACGTCGACCTCCCGCACGGGGTGACCGCGCGCCTGCAGACGGTGGTGGACGACGAGAGCTACCTGACCTACAACAGGCTCTACTGGCTCTGGAACGACGGTGAGCACACCCAACAGGTCATGCTCGTCTCGGTCGACAACCACGATCCCGATGCGGTGTTCCCGTCCCCGGACATCACTGTCGCCCACAACCTGAACACCTTCCTGACCGTGCTGTTCCGGGGTAACTCGGTGACCGCCGACCTCGAACCGCAGTTCAAGGACATGGATCTCCTCGTCGGCTGCGCCGAGGACCTCATCAACGCGCAGGTGGACGCGATCGGAAAGGGAGCCTCATGAGCACCCGCGGCGGTCGCCCCATCGACGAACTGATGGCCGACGAGGACTATCGCCAGGCCGCTTTGTACGACGCCGTCGAGCGGCTGCGTGACGAGGACCCGCTGATGACCGCGTCGGTGCCGTTCAGCCGCGGCCAGAAGATCATCGGCCTCGGCACCCTCGCGGTCATCGTGGTGTTGCTGGTGGTGTTCCCGATCGGCGCCACGGCGGGGCTGGTGTCGGTCGCCACCGTCGTCTACATCCTGGCGCTCATCGACCGCGTCACGATCTTCCGGCGAGGATTGGTCAGTGGGGCGATCGCGATCACCGACGAGCAGGCCCGCGCCATCGCCGACGCCGACCTGCCGCCCTATACGGTGCTCGTGCCCGCCTACGGCGAGCCAGAGGTCGTGGGGGACCTCATCGGGGCCATGGAATCACTGGAGTATCCACACGACAAGCTCCAGGTCCTGCTGCTTCTCGAGGAGGATGACGAACCGACGATCGCCGCCGCCCGCGACGTCGGTGACAACGAGATGGTGACCGTGGTCCTGGTGCCGCCCGCGCAGCCGCGGACGAAACCCAAGGCCTGCAACTACGGATTGCACTTCGCGACCGGCGACATCGTCACCATCTACGACGCCGAGGACCTGCCCGATCCGCTCCAGTTGCGTCGCGCGGTCGCGGCGTTCCGTGCGTCGGACGACACGGTCGTGTGCGTGCAGGGCAAACTCAACTTCCACAACTCACGCGACAACATCCTCACCGAGTGGTTCACCGCCGATTACGGCATCTGGTTCAGCTACCTGCTGCCCGGTCTGATGGTCAGTCGCGCACCGATCCCGTTGGGCGGCACCTCGAATCATTTCCTCCGTGACGTCCTCGACGACATCGGTGCGTGGGATCCGTTCAACGTGACCGAAGACGCCGACCTCGGCGTGCGGATCGCCGGACGCGGATACCGGACGGCCGTGCTCGATTCGCTGACCCTGGAAGAAGCCAACGTCGATCCGATCAACTGGGTGCGGCAGCGATCACGTTGGTACAAGGGCTACATGCAGACGTGGCTGGTGCACATGCGCCGCCCGGTGGCGCTGTGGCGCATCCTCGGTCCGGTCGCGTGGTACCGGTTCACCCTGCTGATCGCTGGGACCCCGGTGATCGCGTGCATGAACATGGTGTTCTGGCTGATCATGGTGATCTGGCTGGCCGGACAGCCGAAGGTGTTCGCGGAGATCTTCCCCGGCCCGATCTATTACCTGTCGCTCGTGTCGTTGATCTTCGGCAACGGGGCGGCCATCTACATGAACCTCGTCTCGATCCGCGAAGACGGCCGGAGCAAGCTTCTCTGGTCCGCCCTGATGGTGCCTGCCTACTGGGTGCTGATGAGTGTCGCGGCCATCAAGGGCATGTGGCAGATGCTGTTCAATCCGTCGTACTGGGAGAAGACCTTCCACGGGCTGTCGAGCAGTGCTGATGATGCCCTGGATGCCGGCGATTCCGTGCCCGAGCCCGCCGATAGTGGGTCGGCATGAGTCGCCGGCAGATCATCGCGCTCTTCGCGATCGTCTGGGTCGTCTACCTCGTGGTGGGTGTCTATCTGGCCACCGATGTCCGGTTCTATGTGGGGGACTCGCTCTCGCGCGTGCAATCCGCGCAGAGCGTCCTGTTCAGCCGGGAGCCGCACGTCTCGGCGATCGGCTTCATCTTCACCCCGTTGACGGCGCTCGTACAGTTGCCGCTGACCGCGCTGACCCCGATCTTCCCCGCGATGACCACGTCGGCGATCTCAGCGGCGGTCATGTCGTCGGCGTTCATGGCAGGCTCGGTGATCCAGGTGTCCGGGATCGCCCGGGACCGCGGTGTCGCGAAGCACATCGTGATCCCGGTGACCATCTGCTACGCGGCCAACCCGATGATCGTGTTCTACGCGGCGAACGGTATGAGCGAGGCACCGTATCTGTTCTTCCTCGTATGGGCGGCGCGGCGCGGAATGCGGTGGATCGATACCGACGACGTGCACGAACTCGTCACCGCGGGAATGGCTCTCGGCTTCGCCTACCTGACCCGATACGACGGTGCCGCGGCGGCGCTGGCAGCGGGCATCGTGGTCTTCATCGTCACCTACCGACGCGCCGATCGGGACAATCGGCTCTCCCGGGCGATCCTCGACATGGGGCTGATCGCCCTCCCGAGCGCGGTCGCCTTCGTGGTGTGGGCCATCACCAGCTGGCTGATCACCGGTGACCTCTTCGCGCAGCTGAGCTCGCAATACGGCAACACCGCCATCCTGGAGCAGTCCGGCGGCGGCGGCACGGGAGGGCCGTTCCGAGCGTTGAGTTTCTCGATCGTCGAGGTCCTCATCCTCGCGCCGCTCTTCCCATTGCTGTTGACCATCGTGCTGGTCGCCCGGCGGCGGTGGGGACGGATGGGGCCCGTACTCGCGCCGCTTCCGCTGATCGGCTCCGTCCTGTTCTTCCAGATCTTCACCTACGCCCGGGGTTCCACGTTCGGGTTCCTGCGGTTCTACATCACCGTGGTTCTGTTGGCGACGATCATCGCGTTCATCACCAATCCGGCTCGTCGATCGACTCCGGTCCGGCGGCTCGGTGCCTACGCGCGCATGCCGGACATGGTCGATGCCCGGACAAGGGGGCACTTCATGCTGGGTGTGGCCGCTGTCGTCACGATGGTGGTGGCCGTCCCCGTGACCGCGTGGGGAATGACATCCAAGAAGTACGCACCCCAGGAGTACGCCCTGACGCAGGTGGTCACGCCGAATCCGGATGCGGTGGATCAGAAGTCTCTCGACGCCCAGCGCACCGTACGCTCGTTCTCCACCGAACGGTCATTGGCGCAATATCTCGATCGGCTGAACCTGCCCGATGGCAGCGTGCTCTGCGACACCGTCTACGGGTTCGCCGTCATCGCGCAGTCCGAGCATCCCAAACGGTTCGTGATCCCCTCGGACCAGGACTTCGCCACGATCCTCAACGACCCTGTCGCACACGGTGTCCAGCTGATGCTGTCGGTTCCGCCGACCGGACGTGGGGCGTCGGACGCCCTCAACATCCGGTATCCCACCTTGTACGAGAACGGTGCCGGTATCGGAGTGCTCGTGCTCGAGGCCCGCAATCAGGGTGCGGACCTGCCGGATTGGCGGATCTATCGGGTCACACCCGCAGCCGAACTGACCGAGTCCGAGATCGACCCCGCGGACACCGTCAACTGACGGTGTCCGCCACGACCTTCCAGGCCGGATCGTCGGGACCGATGTCGTAGGTGCACTCGCTGGGTCGAGGATCCGGCACGAACGCCCAGAACAGGCCGCCGGCCGTGCCCGCCGACCGTTGCTGGGCGAGCTTTTTGCGAAACTGATCGGCGCGGGTGGCGACCGGCAGGCAGCTGCCGGCCGTGATCCCGATCTCGTTGACCATGATGGGCTTTCGTAGCGTGTGGGCCTGCTGAATCCGGGTCGGGAGGTCGCTGCCGGCGGGGCCGTAATCGGTGGGGCCGCCGCCGTAGTCGTGGAAGTCGAGCACGTCGATCTGGGGCGAGGCGCCGACTCTCTCGTAATCGGCGCCCGTGAGTCCGCATTGATCGCCGCCGATGAAACCGGAGAAGATCGGGCGGTGAGGGTCGATGGAGTGCACTCGTTCGCCGGCCCGGTCGAAGAAGGTGCGCAGCACGTCTGCTCCGCCCGCCGGACACTGACGGACCTGCCAATTGCATCCCTGTGTGCTGCAGACGCCGGCCTCGGGTTCACCGACGAGTTCCCAACCGGCCACCACGGGCCGTCCCTTCCAGCGGGTCACCGCGGTGGACAGCCAATCGGCAAATGTCATACCGCCCAGGGATTTGCGGCTCTGCCAAGCGTTGCCGTACCAGGCCCGGTCCTTGAACTTCCCGTCCTCGCAGTCGCCGGAGCTGCCGGTCAGGACCGGCAGCACCATCTGCCTGTGGCGGGTGGCGGCGTCGAACACCGCGTCGAGCGGGCCGTAGTCCATCAGGCCGGTCTTCTTGTCGACGACGAACATCGCGTAGAGGTTGACCCGGGTCAGCGCGTGCGGCGGAAGTCGGGCGAAGTAGTCATCGAGATTCACTTCGGCCCCGCAGCCGCGGTTGACCGACCAGTCGGTGCCGAGTTGATAGGCGTTGAAACCGGTCGGCCACCACGGGTGCCCGTCGAGAAGTAGCCCGTTGTCGGTGGTGGCGACGCGACCGCCGAAATCGTGGCCGGACGACGAAGGGGCGGACATCGACTGGGAGCATCCGGTCGCGACGACGGACGCCACGATCAGGGTGGCGCACAGGCGGGGAACCGCTCGAAGCCATCCCACCAGCGGAGGGTACCGAGTTTGCTCCTCGGCGCGCGGTATTTCAGCGCACGACGCGGGGGTGGGCGTTACAGTGGCCGAGATGAGCGCTCCTCCCGCCTGGTATCCGGACCCGGCAGGTCGGCACCAATTCCGTTATTGGAACGGTCAGACATGGACCGAGTACGTCGCCGACGCCGGGCAGCAAGGCATCGATCCGCTCGCGTCGACCGAGCCGTCGGGTCCGGCGGTATCCGCCGGTGTTCCGACCAGGGCGCCAGAAGCGCCGGACCGGTCCGCCTCGCCCGCGCCCCACCACCATCGGCCGTTCTGGCGTGACCGCCGCGAGGCCAGGGACGCTTTCGAGACGACCGCCGTCAGCGCTGCCCATGGCGACCGCACGGCGTTGCGCGCACTGCCGGCCATGGTGGCGAGTGCCCGTGACCTGTACCGGGGGAAGAAGTATGAGGACAAGGCCTGGGAGGTGTTCCGCGTGGCCGCGCACGATGTCCTTGCCGACGACATCGTCAGCACCGACGAGGAACAGCATCTCGAGGACCTCGCCTCGGCTCTGGCCGTACCTTACGAGGATCTCGCGGTTCGAGACTTCGAACTTCTCGAAGATCTCGTGGTTGCGCAGATCAACGATGGCCGGCTTCCGGTCGACGAGGACGCGCCACTGCTGACGAAGCCGGACGAAGTCGCGTATTACGCACCGCGGGTATCCCTCATGAAGGAGACAGACGTACGTGAATTCCGCGGCGGCTCTCGCGGTGTCTCGGTGCGGTTGGCGAAGGGGCTCACCTACCGGGTGGGTGACGTCCGTGGCCGCAGCGTGGTGGTCGGGAGTGAGCTGAAGGAGCAGGACACCGGGCAGTTGGTGATCACCGATCGTCGTGCGGTGTTCATCGGGCGCAAACGGACTCTCGAGTTCCGCTATGACAAGCTCGTGGCCATCGAGCAGTACGCCGACGGCCTGCGGCTGAACGTATCGAATCGTCAGCTCGCATCGATCTTCATCTTCCAGCGGAACTCGTCGCCATCGATCGCTGCTGCGCTCCTCGCGAGACTGCGGTGATCACCGGACCTCCGGGCTCTGTTCGGCCGGCGCGTCGAACTGTCCAATAGAGTTCGGTTCATGGGTGTCGATCGGGTTTCTGCCGCTCGGTGCGTGGGCAGCATCGTCGGAATCGTCTGCGCTGTCCTGGTCGTCGCATTCGCGATGTCCGGATGTGGGTCGTCCGGTGAGGTCTCGGGGAATTCGGTGTCGGCGCCGGAGACGACAACGACGACCACGTCGGTGCCCGGTGCGGTCGAGAGCCCGGCACCGGTCTTCGACCCGCCCTACGTCGACCATGTCGAGTGGGTGCAGACGGCGGTCGGCCCGAGCCTGCAGGTGCACCCGACGACGTCGGGCAGGCGCACCGACGATCCGCGCGGTGCCGATGTCGCCTGGCACGAGGTCCTCGCGCAGGCACCGGACGCCGACACCCCGGGGATGCGAGCCCAGTTCGATTGCCATTGGCAGTTCGCGCGGCTGGTCGAACCGAACAAACCCAGCTGGAACCTCGAGCCGTCGCGACCCGTGGTGACCGATCAGGTGATGATCGAGACCCGATGCAACCCGGGTGGCCCGGAGGAGTGAGACCTGGGCGCGGGGATCAGCGGGTCGCGAAGTGCCGTCGGTGCCCGGCCCACCGGCAGACCACATAGATCACGAACGAGAGCGTGGTGACGAACACCGAAACCGGTAGACCCGGCGCGAGTGACAGGATCAGTCCGCCCACCGCGGCGATCTCCGCGAACACCACCGACAGCACCAGCACCGTCGTCGGATTCGCGGTGAGGCGAGCGGCGGCCGCGGCCGGCGTGATCAGCAACGACATCACCAGCAGGGCGCCGATGATCTGGACGCCCTGGGCGCAGGCGAGGCCCATCAACACGGCGAACACCACCGACAGGGGCCGGATGGGCACGCCGTGCGCGCGGGCCACCCGCGGGTCGAGCGACGCGAACAGCAACGGGCGATAGATCACCGCCATGCCGACGACGACCACGACGGCGGTGATCGCGACCGCGGTCAAGCCGCCGGTGCCCACGCTCACCACCTGCCCGGTCAACATCGCGAAACCTGTTCGCGCGCTGCCGTAGAGCGACAGGAACAGCACACCGAGGCCGAGGCCGAAGGCCATCACCACGCCGATCACCGAATCGCGTTCGCGCGCACGGTTGCCCATGAAGCCGAAGACCGCGGCCACGACGACCGCGCCGATCACCCCGCCGACGTTGATGCTGATGCCGAGCAGGAGGGCAGCCGAGGCGCCCGTCACCGACAACTCGCTGATGCCGTGGACTGCGAAGGACATCTGCCGGGCCACGATGAGGGGACCGAGGATTCCGCCGAGCAGGCCCAGGAGTGCAAGCGCGATGAGTGATTGCTGGACGAAGCCACGCCCGAGGAGTTCGGCGGTCTCGCTGAAATCCCAGAGTCTGCTGATCTGTATCTCCGCGGCCGCCTGAGGGATTGCGACGGTCATGTGAGGCCGGACCGCCCTCCGTCGTCGCCCGGCTGGGTTGCGGACGGCGCTGTTGCGGACGGCGCTGTTGCGGACGTGGTCGGCTCGGGCCGGTGCTCGCAGTGATGGGCGTCCTCGCCGCCGATCACCAGCAGTCGTCCGTTGACCCGCAACACCTCGACGTCGCTGCCGTAGAGGTTCGAGAGGGTTTCGGTGGTCATCACCTCGTCGGGGGTGCCGATCCGAAAATGTCCGCCGACCAGGTAGAGCACCCGGTCGACGTAGGGGAGGATCGGGTTGAGCTCGTGGGTCACGAACACGACAGCGGTGTCGGCCTTCCGTCGTCGTTCGTCGATGAGTTCGACGACGAGCTGCTGATTCGTCGGGTCCAGGCTCGACAGCGGTTCGTCGCACAGCAGCAATGTCGGGTCGCCGGTGAGCGACTGGGCCACCCGCAGGCGTTGTTGCTCGCCACCGGACAGCAGCCCCATCGGGGCGTCGGCATAGGCGGTCGCGCCGACCTCGGCGAGTGCGGCGTCCACGAGCCGCTTGCGACGCGATCGGCCGCGCAGTCCGATGCCCCACCGGCCGCCGTCCACGCCGAAGCCGACGAGGTCGCGGCCGCGCATGGCCATCGGGTCGGCGTCGTCGGCGTGCTGCTGCGGGATATAGCCGATGGCGTCGGTGACCTCGAGCCGGCCGGCGTCGAGCGGGTATTGGCCGAGTAGGCAGCGCAGGAACGAGGTCTTGCCGGAACCGTTCGGTCCGAGCACCGCGATGAACTCGCCGCGCGAGATGCGCAGATTCAGGTCCTCCCAGAGCACCCGCGAGCCGAAGGCGAGTCGTCCGTGCTCGAAGGTGGCCACCGGCTCCGGCCCGACGGCGGTCGTCGGCGTGGCCGCTGGGTCGGCCCTGTGGTCGGGATCAGCCATGATGTCAGTGTGCGGCATGCTCACCCAGTGCGGCGCTCAACGCCTGGATCTGACCGGACTGCCACGCGATGTAGTCGGTGACGCCGTCGGGCAGGGTCTCGGTGAACTTCACCACCGGAACGGCGGCCTTCTGGGCGGTCTCCAGCACACTCTCGGTGACCGAGTCCACCGCCTGGGTGTTGTAGACGAGGGCGCCGATGGTGCGCGAAGTGAGCAGATCGTCCATCGCGGCCCGGTCGGCGGCCGACGGTGACTGGCCCTCTTCGACCGACTGGGTGAATCCGGCGGGTGCCGCGTCGACCAGCCCTGCCTCGTCGAGCAGATAGCCCGCCAGCGGCTCGGTCTGCGCAACCTTGGTCCCATCGTGAGCTGCCTTGATGGCGGCGAGTTGCCCACGCAGACCGGTGATCTTCTCGTTGAAGGCCTTCGCGTTGGCACGGAAGGTGTCGGCGTTGCCGGGGTCCTTGGCCGCGAGTGCGTCACCGACCTGGGTCGCCACCTGCGCGGCGACCGAAAGATCGTAGAAGACGTGCTCGTTCAGATCGGAGTGGTCGTGGTCGCCGTCGTCACCACCCTCGTGGCTCTCGCCCGCAAGGACGTCGTAGGCGTTGATCGCAGTCGCCTCCGAGTCCTTGACGGCGTCCTCCATGTAGGCGTCGTAGTGGCCGCCGTTCAACACGACGACGTCGGCATCGGTGACCTCGGCGGTGTCGGCTGCCGACGGCTCGAACTCGTGCGGATCGCCCTCGGAGTTGGTGTACAGCGAGGTGACGGTGGCCTTGTCGCCGGCGACCGCCGAGGCGACGGAACTCCACACATTTGTCGAGGTGACCACCGTCGGTGTGCCGGACGAGTTGCCGGCGTCGGTGCCCGAGCACCCGGCCAGGGCCAGGGCCCCGGCGCCGAGCAGGGCCACGGTCGCAGCCAGTGTTCGCCTCATCTGTTCTCCGCTCACGCAAATGACAATCGTTTCCGACAGCAGTGTAGGTGAGCGCCGGCTCGGTCGGCGAATCGGGCGGATCGACGATGGTCTGCGGCGAGGAATCGCCATCGATTTAATCGTGTACTATCGAATTTCTGACGGAGCGAGGCACTGTGACTACGCTCGGACCGCGGGGCATCGGCGACAAGGAGTTCGGACATGGGTCGGCGTATCAGCGGGATGCGACGTAGCGGT
This sequence comes from Gordonia sp. DT218, assembly GCF_049847105.1. Lineage (NCBI taxonomy): Bacteria > Bacillati > Actinomycetota > Actinomycetes > Mycobacteriales > Gordoniaceae > Gordonia > Gordonia sp. DT218. Next base: position 528,961 of record NZ_JBNCNS010000003.1, read on the forward strand.
GCCGCATGACCGATCAACGCACGACCCCGACGGCCCTGCAGTATGTGCGATACGCCTACGGGGCGAAACTTCCGCAGTCGATGACCGACTGGGTGGCCCATGATCTGGCGGGTCCCGGCGCCACGGTTCGGATGGTCGTGCGCTGGGCGATCCCCTGTCTGCTGCTGATCACCCCGATGATGTTCGTGCCGGCCGACCTGTCGGTGCGGCTGACCATGACGATCCCGATCATCATTCCGTACATCTTCTTCTCGATCGCACTCAACCGGGTGTACCGGCGACATCGGTTGAGCCAGCACGGACTCGATCCCGACCTGGTCAACAAACTCGAGCGCGAGCGCAACGCCGACCTGTACGACGAGTACCGGAGGAAGTATCGCGGCCGGTGACGCATCCGTCGGACGGATCAGTCGACGGGTCCTCGTGCCCCGGTCGTCACGACCGGAACGACGAATCGCTGCAGCATCTCTCGCTCTTCTGCTGCGGTCTCGCCGGGGCTCGTCAACAGCGACACGATGACGCGCACCACCCACCTCGCGCGGTCGCGTTGCTCGGCCGGATTGGTACCCGGCGCGATGTCGCCGAGGAATCCCACCGCGATCTCCTCGATGGCGGGCGAGAGCAGTGCCAGGTTCGCCGACCGACCAGCGGCATCGGAGACGAACCACGCCGACAGTGCGGGATTCGATCGCACTCCGCCGACCGCGGTGGTCACCGCGGCGACCAGCCTGGCACCCGGATCGGACTCGTGCCGGGTGGCCGCACCGACCGCTGACCCCAACTCGGCGGCCGCCCGATCGACGTAGGCCGCAAGCACTTCCGACTTCCCGGGGTAATAGCGGTACAACGTGGCACGCGAACATCCGGTGGCCGAGGCGATGTCGCGCATGGTCACCGCGGACACCCCTTTCTCGACGAACATCCGCTCGGCGATGTCGAGGATGCGCTGCGCGGCGAGCTCGGCCCGTTCCGGCGCAAGCCAGTCGGCCGCCGGCGTGTCAGACATGGAACGGGACGAAAGTCGGTCGTCGAACGTAGTTGCCCTCGGCCCACACGATCCCGTCGACATCGACCGTGAACTCGGGATGGCGGGCGAGTAGCTCGGTCAGCGCGACCCGTCCCTGCATCCGAGCCGCTGCGGCGCCGAGGCAGTGATGGTTGCCGTGACTGAAGGTGAGGATGTTGCGGGGCCGGCGGGTGACGTCGAGGACGTCGGCATCGGGTCCGTACACCTCGGGATCGCGGTTGGCCGACCCGTAGCAGAGCAGCACCTTGCGGCCCGCGGGGATCGTGACGGTGCCGTCGGGCGCATCGGGCGGCAGATGACCCACTCGTTGCGCATCAGGCGCCGGGTAGGAGACGTCGCGGGTCGTGGTGCGCGCCAATCCCTGTGCGGGCGAGGTGAGGCGGAGGAACTCGTCGATGGCCCCGGGGATCAGGTCCGGATCGTCGACGAGCCGTCGCCGTTGATCCGGGTGCTGGTGGAGTAGCGCGACGCTGCCGCCGAGCAGGCCGGTCGTCGTGTCGTTGCCGCCGGCCACCATGGTGAAGGTGAACGCCAGGATGGAGAGCAGGCCGCCGGGATCGTCGGGGTCGTCGGCGAGGCCCGCGGCGACGAGCTGCGAGACCGTGTCGTCGGCGGGGTGGCGCTTGCGGTGGTCGACGAGTTCGGTGAAGTACGAGAGCATCTCCATGGTCGCCGCGCCCGCCGACTCGCCGGCCGCCGCCATCCCCCCGACGCCGGATGCGGCACCCACGATCGCCTGGGTCCAGCCGTCGAAGCGGGACCAATCCTCTTCGGGCACACCGAGATAGTGGGCAACCACCATGCTCGGCAGCGGCTTGAAGAGCTCGCCGACGATGTCGGCGGGAGCATCGGTGGGCAGTCGGTCGAGGCGCTCCGTGACGAACTCGCGGACCTTCGGTTCCACCTCGATGACCTGCCGCGGGGTGAAGCCGCGTGCAACCAGCTTGCGGAACTCGGTGTGCGACGGCGGGTCCTGCATGACCATCGGGGGGTGGTCGGCCATGCCGATGGCATCGAGCTCGCCATAGGTGACCGTGAGTCCCTGTGCGGAGGAGAAGGTCGAGGTGTCATTCGCCGCGGCCATGACGTCGGCGTGGCGGGTCAGGACCCAGAAGTCGCCTGCGGCGCCGTTGCCGGCGTCGGCGGCCACGCGGTGCACCGGTGACCGTTCGCGGAGCGCCGCGTACATCGGATGCGGGTCCGCCCACGAGGGTCCCGACCGTAAGACGTACTCTGCGCGTTCAGACACTTCGGTTGACATGTTTCGATGATGAGACACTTCGGATGAAGTGTCAACCGCCGCTCGCTGACCGGGCGCAAAACCTCGCCGACCGGGCGCAGAATCTCGCCGAGCGGGCGCAGAATCTCGCCCACCGGGCGCACCCGGGGAGCGGTGCGCACGCTCGGCTGAATTCTGTGCCCGCTCGGCGGAAAGCTGCGCCCGCTCGACGAGTGGACGGGTGCGCGCGGGACGTCGACGCGGCCGGGCCGAGTGGCTCCGTCGACTTTCTCTAAGGTGGAGGGATGACCAGCCCCCCGTTGCCGAGGCGCGTGGCACTCATCTCCGTGCACACGTCACCACTGGCGCAGCCGGGTACCGGCGACGCCGGGGGGATGAACGTCTACGTCTGGCAGACCGCGACGCGGATGGCCCGTCGCGGGGTCGAGGTCGAGATCTTCACCCGCGCGACGTCGTCGTCGGACGCGCCGAGCGTGCAGGCAGCTCCGGGGGTGACCGTCCGCAACGTCGTGGCCGGACCGTTCGAAGGTCTCGACAAACGTGATCTGCCTGCTCAGCTCTGTGCGTTCACCGCGGGCGTCCTGCGCGCCGAGGCGATGCAGAAGCCCGGCTACTACGACCTCATCCACTCGCATTATTGGTTGTCCGGCCAGGTCGGCTGGCTCGCGCGGGACCGATGGGGAGTGCCGTTGGTGCACACCGCGCACACACTGGCCGCGGTGAAGAACGCGTCGCTGGCGAAGGGCGACACCGCCGAACCCATGCTGCGGGTGATCGGCGAGCAGCAGGTGGTCGACGAGGCCGATCGCATGGTGGTGAACACCCAGACCGAGGCGACCGAGCTGGTGTCGATGTACAACGCCGACCGCTCGCGTATCGACGTGGTGACGCCCGGCGCCGATCTCGATGTCTATTCGCCGGGGCCGCGTGCTCGGGCGCGCGCCGAACTCGGTCTCCGTGACGACGAGACGGTGCTGACCTTCGTCGGGCGGATCCAGCCGCTCAAGGCTCCGGACGTGCTGCTGGCGGCGGCCGCGCCGATCGTCGAGCGGTCGCGCAGGCAGGGGCGACCGGTCCGGGTCCTCATCGTCGGCGGGCCGTCGGGGACCGGCCTGGCGCAACCCACCGCCCTCATCGATCTGGCCGCGGACCTGGGGATCGCCGACTCCGTCACCTTCCTCCCGCCGCAGTCCGCCGATCGGCTCGCCCAGGTGTATCGCGCCTCGGATCTGGTTGCCGTGCCGAGCTATTCGGAGAGCTTCGGGCTGGTCGCCATCGAGGCGCAGGCCTGCGGCACCCCGGTGGTGGCCGCCGACGTGGGAGGCCTGAGCGTGGCCGTGGCGGACGGCCGGACCGGGGTGTTGGTGGACGGGCACGACGTCGAGGACTGGTCGCACGCGCTCGGGGGGCTCCTCGCCGATCCCGACCGCCTGGCGGCGATGCGGCAGAACACCCGTGCGCACGCCGAGCAGTTCTCGTGGGAGCACACCTCGACCCAGCTGCTCTCCAGTTATTCGGCCGCGATGCAGTCGTTCGCCACCCGGAACCCGGCGGCCGCCGGAGCGGCCACGGTACGACGCGGTTCCCGGCGCTGGCGCAGGCGCCGGTCCAAGATGAGCGTGGGACAAGGATGATCGAGTGAATCAGGCCGAGATCGTCGAAGTGCTCGAAACCGCCCTGACCGAACGGGAGATCTCGTTCAGTCGCAAGGATGCCGGCGGCGCCCAGGCCGATCACCTCGTCCTCGAACTGCCCGGCGAGCGAAAACTGACGACCACGGTGCTGCTGACCGCGGGTCCGCACGGCGTCCGGGTGGAGGCGTTCGTGTGCCGGCGCCCGGACGAGAACCACGAAGGCGTCTATCGGTACCTGCTCCGGCGCAACCGACGGCTGTACGGGGTCGCGTACACGATCGACAACACGGGCGACATCTACCTGGTCGGCCGCATCTCGGGTGACGCGCTGAGCGCCGACGAACTCGACCGGGTACTCGGTCAGGTCCTCGAGGCCGCCGACGGCGACTTCAACACGCTCCTGGAGATAGGCTTCCTCGCCTCGATCCAACGTGAATGGGCGTGGCGGGTGTCGCGCGGCGAGTCCCTGCGCAATCTGCTCGCGTTCGAGCATCTGATCGACAAGGAGTCGCTGCCCGAACCCGGCGAGCCGCTGCCGGACCGCTACGAGCCGGGCGTGACGTCGGTCGATGCGGTGGGGGAACGGTCGGGCGATTCGGCCGATGACCTGGACTGACGACGACCCGGACCGCCCGACCGAGGGCGTGGTCGCGGTCCCGACGACCGGTGTCGTCTCGTAGAGTTGTGGCTGCGCAGACCCGAATCGCCATATGCGGTGAAATCGGACGATGCGGACATTGCCTCAGGGCGGAACTTGACAACGAGTATTGCTACGATTGCGCCCGGAAATCACCAACGGAGGTGTCATGAGCTTCAAGAGTCCCTATCCCGACGTCGAGATCCCCAACGTGAGTGTCTACGACTTCTTGTTCGGGTCGATCGCCGACGAGGATCTCGACCGGGTGGCCCTGGTCGATCCGAAGTCGGGTGACGAAACGACCTATCGCCGGCTGATCGGCCAGATCGATGCGGCAGCAGGCGCCCTGGCGGCTCGCGGGATCGGGGTCGGAGATGTGGTCGGCGTCCTGTCGCCGAACGCTCCTGCCTTCGCGACGGTCTTCCACGGGATCCTGCGTGCCGGCGGCACGGCGACGACGATCAATGCGCTGTTCACCGCGACGGAGATCGCCAAGCAGCTGAAGAACGCGAACGCGACGATGCTCATCACCGTCTCGCCGATGTTCGAGCAGGCAGCCGCGGCCGCCAAGGAGGTCGGCATCGCCGACGAGAACCTGATCGTCCTCGACGGCGAGGGGCAGAAGAGCTCGGGTCATCCGAACGCGGTCGACCTGCTCGGGCCGAATCTGCCCGCGCCGGACATCACGATCGATCCGGCCACCCACGTGGCGGCGCTGCCCTACAGTTCGGGCACCACCGGCAACCCGAAGGGCGTCGCACTCAGCCACCGCAACCTGGTGGCCAACGTCGCCCAGATCAAACCGCTGCAGGGGATGACCCACGACGACGTGGTTATCGCGGTGCTGCCGTTCTTCCACATCTACGGCATGACGGTGCTGCTCAACGCCGCCCTGTACAACCGCGGCCGCCTGGTCATCATGCCGCGCTTCGACCTCGTCGAGTTCCTGGAGAACATCCAGACCTACAGGGTCACCAGCGCCTACATCGCACCGCCGGTCGCGGTCGCACTGGCGAAGCACCCGATCGTCGACGACTACGACCTGTCGTCGCTGGGCGTCATGATGTCGGGCGCCGCGCCCCTCGACGACGAGCTCGGCAAGGCGGTCGCGAAGCGGCTGAAGCTGCACATGCTGCAGGGCTACGGCATGAGCGAGTTGTCGCCGGTCAGTCACCAGATCCCGGTCGATACGAAAGCTGCTCTCGGACTTGACGAGCCGCCGCTCTCGTCCACCGGCTGGGCGATTCCCAACACCGAGAACAAGATCGTCGACCCGGCCACCGGCGACGAGATCGACCTGCCGACGGACGGGCTGTCGGAACCCGGGGAACTGTGGGTGAAGGGCCCGAACGTCATGCTCGGTTACCTCAACAACGAGCAGGCCACCGCCGACACCATCGACGCCGACGGTTACCTGCACACGGGTGACATGGCGCAGGTCGACCCGACCGGATGCGTCTACATCGTCGACCGGCTCAAGGAGCTCATCAAGTACAAGGGCTACCAGGTCCCGCCGGCCGAACTCGAGGCGCTGTTGCTCACGCACCCCGAGATCGCCGACACCGCGGTCATCGGCGTCAACGACGACGACGGCGAGGAGATCCCGAAGGCGTTCGTTGTGAAGCAGGCCGACGCCGAGCTGAGCGAGGCCGAGGTCATCGAGTTCGTCGCGGCAAAGGTCGCGCCGCACAAGAAGGTTCGGGCTGTCGAGTTCATCGATGCGATCCCGAAGTCGGCGTCGGGCAAGATCCTGCGCAAGGACCTGCGCCGCTGACCGGACAGCCCTCTCCGCTGATCGAGTGGCCCACTTCCGCTGATTGAGTGGCCCACTTCCGCTGATCGAGTGGCCCACTTCCGCTGATCGAGTAGCCTCCGAGCGGAGCGAGGCGGCGTATCGAGATCACCTGCAGCACAAGTGGTCTCGATACGCCGCTCCTTCGTCGCGGCTACTCGACCAGCGGTTGGTTGGATGGCTTCCGTCGGTTCACGTCTTCGAGTGGCCCACCTCCGCTGATCGAGTAGTCTCCGAGCGGAGCGAGGCGGCGTGTGTACGTAGAGTGCGGCACCCGCTGCCTGCGGGTATTTGGTCACGAGTTCGAGGTATGAGAACGCTGTGAGGGTGGCCACGGCAAAGGCGATCGGGAACGGTACCCAGGCCGCGCCGCCGACCTCGCCGGCCACCTGGCCGGTGAGGGCGTAGACGCCGGTTCCCAGGATGTCGCCGATGATGAAGAGCAGCAGCAGCTTCCATCCGAGCACAGGTCTGAGTTCGGCCTGTTCGGACTCTCCGGCGCCGGGCGCGCCGGTTTCCGCGCTGACGGTCTGTAGAGAAGCTGGACCCGATTTGACCGAATTGCGCATTATTGATCGTGCTGAGGCGGGTTCGTGGCCGTTCGGGAGCGGACGGGTGACCCCGTGCTGATTATGCGAAACTCTTCCCATGAGCAACGGCACCTTGATTCTGATGCGGCATGGCGAGAGCGAGTGGAACGCGTCGAACCAGTTCACCGGCTGGGTCGATGTGGCGCTCACCGAGAAGGGCGAGGCCGAAGCGGTCCGTGCCGGTGAGTTGCTCGTCGAACACGACCTGCTGCCCGACATTCTCTACACGTCGGTGCTGCGCCGGGCGATCCAGACCGCGCAGATCGCGCTCGACAAGTCGGATCGTCACTGGATTCCGGTCAAGCGCGACTGGCGTCTCAACGAGCGTCACTACGGCGCGCTGCAGGGCCTGAACAAGGCGGACACCCTAGAGAAGTACGGCCAGGAACAGTTCATGCTGTGGCGTCGCAGCTACGACACCCCGCCACCGCCCATCGAGCGGGACGCCGAGTACAGCCAATCCGACGATCCGCGGTATGCCGATCTCGCCGAGGTGCCGCTGACGGAATGCCTCAAGGACGTCGTCGCTCGCATGATCCCGTACTTCACCGAGAGCATCGCGACCGACATCAAGGCGGGCAAGACGGTGCTCGTCGCCGCCCACGGCAACTCGCTGCGCGCACTGGTGAAGTACCTCGACGACATCTCCGACGCCGACATCGCCGGCCTCAACATCCCGACCGGCAATCCGTTGCGCTACGACCTCGACGATGACCTGAAACCCCTCAATCCCGGGGGGACCTATCTGGACCCGGAAGCCGCCGCTGCGGGCGCCGCAGCCGTTGCGGCCCAAGGGCAGAAGTAGCTCTGGCCAGCTGTAACAAAATCGTCATGGTGCCGATGGTGTGACGCGCGCTACATTGGATGCCATGGCGAATGTCGGGACCTTACGCATCACCCATTCCCCTGCTCAGGAGCGGTACGAAGCGATCTTGCCTGCGGATCCGGCGGCCGACGGAAGCGGCGACGAGGAGATGGTCGGCTATCTCGACTATGTCTCGGAGCCGTATCAGGTGGTGCTGACCCATACCGTCGTCCGTGAGCAGTTCAGCGGTCACGGCTATGCGGGACAACTCGTTCGGTACGTGCTCGACGACATCCGCGCGACCGGCAAGCAGGTGGTGCCGGTCTGTTCGTATGTGCAGCGCTTCATCTCACAGCACCCCGAGTATGCGGACATGGCGGTTCCGGTACCGCAGTGATCGGCGCCCCGGACGTTCACGGGTGACGGGACGCCCGCCGTAGCAACCACCTACCGGCGGTGTGGCGGAACGGTCGAACACCGGGTGAACAGCCGCGGAACAATGGTCGGGAATGTGCAGTGGGCGTTTGTTGCGCCGTAAGCTGCAATTGTGACCGTTGCATTGTTGGTCGCGGCTTTCGCGCTCGCACTGGTCTGCGGAGTGGTCGTCGGACTCGGCTGGCGCGGGCGGAACTGGAGCGCCGGCCGTGCGTGGAGACCGTTCTCCGCCCCCAGGACGAGTTCGCCGCAGGCGACCTCGGCCCAAGTGGCGACGGCATTGCTCGAATCGCGGGTGCACGCCGCGCACGCGCCGCGCGAGGTGGACGAGGCGGCCGAGCTGCGCGACACCGATGTCGATGTGACCACCGACGACGGGCGGATGACGAAGGCCGGACTGCTGAGCCTCATCGTGCGCAACAGCGAGAGCGCGGTCGCGGTGGTGGACCGATTCCGCGACGTCGTCCTCTACAACCATCAGGCCGTCGAACTCGGTGTCGTCCGTGACCGGCTGCTCGCCGACGCCGTATGGGATGCGGCCAAAGAAGTCCTCGACACCGAGGTGGAGGCACGTTTCGAGTTCTCCCCGACCCAGTCGTCGCTCGGCTTCATCTCCACCGGGCGCACCACCGCGCGCAATGTCGAATCGGTGCGCTGTCTCGTGCGCCTCGTCGCGCACGACGACGAGCGCTACGCCGTGGTCTTCGGCGTCGACGACACCGAACATTCCCGGGTGGAGGCGACGCGGCGCGACTTCGTCGCCAACGTCTCGCACGAGTTGAAGACCCCGGTCGGTGCGATCGGCCTGCTGGCCGAGGCCCTCCTCGAATCCTCCGACGACCCGGAGTCCGTCGAACACTTCGGACGTCGTGTGCTCGTCGAATCCGATCGCATGGGCAACATGGTCAGCGAACTCATCGCCCTCTCGCGGCTGCAGGGTGGCGAGACGTCGGAGTTCGCCAGGGTCGACGTCGACGAGTTGGTCTCCGAGGCGATCGACACCGCGACGACCACCGCCGAAGCAGCCTCGATCACCATGCGCGCGGACGAGCCGTCCGGACTCACGGTGCGCGGTGACCGCAGGCTCCTGCTGACCGCCCTGTCCAATCTCGTGGTCAACGCCATCGCGTATTCGCCTCCCCACACCACGGTCTCCATCAGTCGTCGCATCACCACCACCGAAGGACGGCCGATGGTCGCCCTGGCGGTGACCGATCGCGGCATCGGCATCGCGCCCGACGATCAGGAGCGCGTCTTCGAGAGATTTTTCCGGGTGGACAAGGCACGGTCGCGCCTCACCGGCGGCACCGGTCTGGGTCTGGCCATCGTGAAGCACGTGGCCGCCAATCACGGGGGCACCATCGGCTTGTGGAGCAAGTCCGGCACCGGATCGACGTTCACCCTCAGCATTCCGCAGGATCTGACCCCCGAGTTTCTCGACGACGATCTCGTCCTGCCCGCACACCGCGATCCGGCGTCGAACGCCGGATCGGATCATCCGAGTCGACCGAAGGAATTGCATAGGTGACGCACGTATTGATCGTCGAGGACGAGGAATCGTTGGCCGACCCATTGGCCTTCCTGCTTCGCAAAGAGGGATTCGAGGCCAGCGTCGTCACCGACGGGGCCCAGGCGCTCACCACGTTCGACCGTGTCAGCCCGGACATCGTTCTTCTCGACGTGATGCTGCCCGGCATGTCGGGCACCGAGATCTGCAAGTCACTGCGGGCACGGTCCGGGGTACCGGTGATCATGGTGACCGCTCGTGACAGTGAGATCGACAAGGTCGTCGGACTCGAATTGGGCGCCGACGACTACGTGACCAAGCCGTACTCGGCGCGCGAACTGATCGCGCGCATCCGTGCGGTTCTGCGCCGCGGCGGCGACGGGGGTGAGGAGGATCTGACCATCGGCGTGCTGGAGGAGGGGCCGGTGCGGATGGACGTGGAGCGCCACACGGTCGCGGTCGACGGTCAGTCGACCACGTTGCCGCTGAAAGAGTTCGACCTCCTCGAATACCTGCTGCGCAATGCCGGACGAGTGCTCACCCGTGGGCAGCTGATCGACCGGGTCTGGGGCGCCGACTACGTCGGTGACACCAAGACCCTCGACGTCCACGTCAAGCGTCTGCGGTCCAAGATCGAACCCGACCCGGGCACTCCCAAACACCTCGTGACGGTCCGCGGTCTGGGCTACAAGTTCGAGCCGTAGTCCGCCGGGGGGAGGACTCGGCGTCCCCGCCGATCGTGCACAGAATCTCGCCGACCGTGCGCACGACGTCGTCGTGTCCGCACGATCGGCGAGAAACTGTACCCGGTCGGCGGAATTCTGCGCACGGTCGGCGCGAAGGGTGGGTGTCTCGGCCTCGAGACGCAGCTCAGTCCTCCAGGATCTCGTATTTGATGTCGGTCTCCCGCCGGGTCGTCGCGGCGGCGGTGGCCGGGTGGATCGCGATCAGGCCCAGTCCGTTTCGGCGTCGGCACGCGGCGGCCAACTCCTCGTAGGCGCGTCGACCGATCAGCTCGGTCAGCTCCGGGCCGTAGGACTCCCAGACCTGGGTGGCGCCGACGTGCGCGTCCGGCGATCCGGAGCAGTACCACTGGAGGTCGTGTCCGCCCTCGCCCCAGCCTCGTCGGTCGAACTCGGTGATGGTGGTCTGGAGGATCTCGGTGCCGTCGGGGCGTTCCACCCAGCTCTCCTCGCGACGCATCGGGAGTTGCCAGCACACCTCGGGCTTCACGGTGAGCGGTTCGAGCCCCCGCCGCAGCGCCATCGAGTGCAATGCGCACCCGGCCCCACCCTCGAAGCCAGGTCGATTCAGAAAGATGCAGGCGCCCTTGTACTTTCGAGTCTTGAGCGCGGGTTCGTCGTCGAGGTCGCCCTCTTCGAGATAACCGCGAGGACCGAGCGGGTCCTTGCCGGAGCCCTTCTTGTGGAACTGCCAGTCGTCGGCAGTCAGCATGGCCACGCCCTCGGCCAGTTTCCGGCGGTCGTCCTTGTCGGACAGATAGGCGCCGTGACTACAGCAGCCATCGTGTTCGCGACCCTCGATGATGCCCTGGCATGCCGGCGTCCCGAACACGCATGTCCAGTGGGAGAGCAACCACGTCAGGTCCGCCCGGATGACGTGTTCGGAATTGTCGGGATCGATGAATTCGTACCATTCACGCGGGAAGTCGAGATCCACCTCGGGCGCAGGTTTCATGCGCGTCGATGCTTCGGTGCGGGCCATGGTGTCCACGGTAACCGTCGGCGCCGTCTTCGCGTGTCGAGCGGGGACGTGCCACGCCGCGGACCGCTGCATGGGTCTCCGGTGTGGCGTGGTCGACGACGCAGTAGGGTTTGAGGACGTGCGTCTAGGAGTGCTCGACGTGGGCAGCAACACGGTTCATCTGCTGGTGGTCGACGCCCACCGCGGTGGCCATCCCACCCCGATGAGTTCCACCAAATCCGTGCTGCGCCTCGCCGAGCAGATCGACGACCGCGGCCGCCTGTCCGATCGCGCGGCAGCCAAGCTCATCGAGTCGGTGGACGAGTTCACCCACATCGCATCGTCGTCGGGCTGCGAGCAGATCATGGCCTTCGCGACGTCGGCGGTTCGCGATGCGAGCAACAGCGACGAGGTGCTCACCGAGGTCGCACGGAAGACCGGCGTGCAGGTCGCGGTGCTCTCCGGTCCCGACGAGGCGCGCCTGACGTCGTTGGCGGTGCGGCGTTGGTACGGCTGGAGCGCCGGCCGCATTCTCGCGCTCGACATCGGCGGCGGGTCGCTGGAGATGTCCAACGGGGTCGACGAGGAACCCGAGGTGGCGCTGTCGGTACCGCTCGGTGCCGGCCGGCTCACGCGGGAGTGGCTGCCCGGCGACCCGCCGGACCGCCGCCGGGTGTCGGTGCTGAGGGACTGGCTCGACGCCGAGTTGCGGCCTGCGGCGAAAGAACTCATCGACCCGGGCAAACCCGATCTTGCCGTCGGCACGTCCAAGACCTTCCGGAGTCTGGCTCGGCTGACCGGTGCGGCGCCGTCGAGTGCCGGCCCCCGTGCGAAACGGCAGCTGACGTCGAGCGGGTTGCGTCAGCTGATCTCGTTCATCTCACGGATGACTCGTGACGATCGTGCCGAACTCGAGGGCGTGAGCGCTGACCGCGCAGGTCAGCTGGTCGCCGGCGCTCTCGTGGCGGAGGCGGCCATGCGGGCGCTGTCAGTCGATACACTTGAGATCTGTCCGTGGGCGCTGCGCGAGGGGGTCATCCTGCGTCGGCTCGATTCGGAGCCGGCGGAGTCGGCGGAGTCCATCGGAGACGGAGCCGTGGGAACCAGGGTGGTGGACCGCGGCGTTGGATGACCGGTGTGCCCGATCCGCAGGCGCGGAGGACATCGGACACACACATGACGATGTCCCGCGAGGGGGCGGGTTGATCTCGAGGACGGAGAGCGCACTCTGATGGCGAACGAACCGGATGCACCGGACTCACGGCCGATCTCCGTGTCGGAGTTGCTGGCACGCAGTCGCGAGGAGGGCGGTGCCGCCACCGGCGGTGGCCGCGAGGGTCGCGGCAGGCGTCGCGTCGGCCGCGAGGGTTCGGTGTCGGTGTCGGAACTGACCGGTGAGATCCCGCGCGTCCGGTCGGCCGACCCGGCCGACGCCGGTCCCGCCGAGCCGGAGGCCGGTGGCAATCGCCGGTCGGCTCCGAAACCGCCCGCGCCGGAGGCTCGCCGCGACGACGTAGGCGCCTTCCCGCGGTCGGCGAACCCGGTCGCACGTCGCTATGCGGAGGACCGCCCGGTCGCGGACCGGGCGCCGTCGCCCTTCCCGTCGCCGAGGCCCGGTCCGGACTCGTCGGCGCCGCCGGCCGACCGGCCGTCCGGTCCCACCGCGAGCGGGATGCCCGGATATGCCTCGCCCTCCACGCGGGACTTCAGCGCCTCGTCGGTCGCCGCTCGATTCGCGCCCCAGACCGGCACCAACCGGCCGGCGCCGGCACCTCGGGGCCGTCCTTCGGCCGCCGATTCGGAGAACGCGAATGCGGTGACCGGGATCATCCCGGTGGTGGAGGATGACGACGACCTGGTGGTCGTGGAGCCCGACGACATCGACGGCTACGACCTGGCGTCCCCGTCCGGAACGGCCGAGGTGATCGAGGAAGCGCCCGAAGGGGTCGACGACTTCGAGGCCTACCGTGCGTTCGCCGACATCGGTGAGGAGCCCGAGCCCCCGAAGCGACGCTTCGGCTGGCTCAAGAACAAACCGAAGTCCGACCGGTCCACCCGTCCCGCGGCGGCGCGTGAGCGAGAGCAGGTCGCGGCCGCCGAACCAGATCTCGCCGAACCAGACCTCGCCGAACCCGACCTCGACGAACCAGACCAGGTCGTCGCGGGCACCGACCCCGAGCCCGACGTCGACGGTCTGTCGGTGGGGCGTACCGCCGCGTTCGCCGCACCGGCCGTCGCCGAGCCGTCGGACCCCGCCGAGGCCCGGACCGAATACCTCGGTGACCTCACCAGCGGCCCGGATTTCGACACGGCTCACACCGACGCCGCACCCACCCACAACGAACCCACCGACAGCGCGCCGACCGGCAGCGCGCCCACCGGCAGCGACCTCGACGAGACCGACGGCCCCGGCCCCGACGATCTCAGCACCCGTGCGGGCCGTCGCCGCGCCGCGGCGATCGAGACCGCTCGTGCCGAGGCTCTCGACCCGGTGGCGACGACCAGCGATCGCGATGTCGCGCCGGCGACCACACCTGCGGTCACCGACGGCCACACCGACGCCGACCACACCGACGACCACCACACCGACGCCGAGCGCGGCACCGGCCGGAGCGAGCACTCGCCGACGGTGGCGTGGCTGTTGGTGATCGGACAGTCGATCGCCGGTCTCGCGATCGGCGTCGGATTGTTCTGGGGCTTCACCGAGCTGTGGAAGTGGAACGTCTACTTCGCGCTGGTGCTGGCCGTACTGGTGATCTTCGGGATCGTCACCTTCGCGCATCTCGTGCGGCGGACGAAAGATCTCACGACCACTCTTCTCGCGCTCGGTGTGGGACTGATCGTCACGATCGGCCCACTGGTGCTGTTGGCCACCTGAGCACCACCGTGACCGAGCCCGTGCCATCGCCGACACGTCCCGAGACCCGCGACATCCCCATCGGGTTGTCGACGGCCTCGGTCTATCCGCAGAACACCGAGGCGGCCTTCGCCTACGCCGCAGAACTCGGATTCGACGGCGTGGAGCTGATGGTCTGGGGCGAGGCGGTGAGTCAGGACATCCGGCACGTCGAGTACCTGTCCGAGCGCTACCAGGTGCCCGTCCTGTCGATCCACGCACCGTGTCTGCTGATCTCCCAGCGCGTCTGGGGTCGTGACCCACTGGTCAAGTTGGCGCGGTCGGTGCAGGCCGCCGAGGACCTCGGCGCCCAGACCGTGGTGGTGCATCCGCCCTTTCGCTGGCAGCGTGCCTATGTCGATGCCTTCGACGATCTCGTCGCGGAACTCGAGGAGGACAGCGGTATCGCGATCGCGGTGGAGAACATGTTCCCGATGCGCGCCGACCGCCTGTTCGGAGCGGGTGAACGCTCGGCGCGACGTCTCGCCGGCCGCGGTGGTGGCCCCGGGCTCGCGGCTTCCGCGTTCGGCAAGTCGATCGACCCGACCGACGACGGCTACGCCAACTACACCCTGGACCTCTCCCACACCGCGACTGCGGGCGTGGACGCCCTGGCCATGTTCGACCGGATGGGATCACAGCTCAATCACCTGCACCTCGCCGACGGCGACGGCGCGGCCACCGACGAACACCTGCTCCCCGGCGACGGCAATCAGCCGTGTGCCGAGGTCTGCCGCCTTCTCGCGGCGAGCGACTTCGACGGCGCCGTTGTGCTCGAGATCACCACGAGCTCCGCCCGCAACAAACCCGAACGCAGTGCACTGTTGGCACATTCGCTAGATTTTGCGCGGCAGCATCTCCGACGGACGCTGCCCTCGGACGGCCCCGAACGGGTCCGGACCGACCACGTGTGAACGCGCCGGTCGAGTCCGCCCGACATGACCCAGAGAGCGGATCGATGACCCAGAAGCTGACCGATGTGTTGGCCCTCACCGAGGTGGGCAGGTCGGGCGACGACCGGATCACCTACCGCGCGGTGATGGACCCCGTGTTCACCATCGGACCGAAGGTGCACGGCGGGAGTCTGCAGATGGTCGTGGCGCATGCCGCCCGGCAGGCGCTGACCGAACTCTCCCCGCCGGGGGCGTCGGACTCCCTGCCGGGGGCGTCGGGCTCCCTGCCGGGGGCGTCGGACGACGACACGGAAACCGCGAAGATCCCGGTCGCCATCAGCAGCGACTATCTCGCGGCCCCGGACGCCGCGGCGATCGACCTCGAGGTGCTGGTGCGCAAGCGAGGTCGCACGGTGACCGTGATGACCGTCGACGCCGTGCAGGGCGGTCGGACGATGGTGTCGTCGTCGATCACCTGTGCGCGGCCCGATACCGGTGCGCCCCACCACACGGCCCCGACGGTGCTCGACGGAATGCCCGTCGAACCACCGCCCGGCGGTATCGCTCTCGACGATTCGCCGATCGCCGAGGTGAACCACCTCGGGCCCGCGCTGGATTTCGTGCTCGACGCCGAGACCTTTCCGATCGCCCGCGGCGAGACCGGTGAACCCGTGGTGCGTGGGTGGGTCCGCCCGAAGGGTGGGGAGCCGGACACGAACTTCGCCGTGCTCGTCTGCGACATCTCGCCACCGGTGGTGATGAACCTCGCGCTGTTCGGCTGGGCTCCAACCGTCCAATTGACCACGTACATCCGCAGGCATCCGGCACCGGGGTGGCTGCGATTCGCCGCGACCAGTACCGAGGTGGGACCCGGGATGTTCGAGGAGGATCATCTCGTGGTGGACTCGACCGGGACGGTCGTCGCGCAGTCGCGACAGCTCGCTCTCATCCCGCAGCGCTCCTAGCATCGAGCCCGGACCACTGGGCTCGGACCCCGGGCTCGGGCCACGGGGCAGCACTCGGGTCGCGGTGTCCGCCGCGGCCCGCTCGCACATCAGACTTCAGGAAGGCATCACTCGTGACCGAACGCATCGCCATCGTGGGCGGCGGAAAGATCGGGGAGGCACTACTGGCCGGCTTGATCCAGTCCGGCAAGCAGACCAAGAACCTCGTCGTCGCCGAGAGGATGTCGAGTCGGGCCAAGGAGATCGCGGACGAGTACGGCGTCCTCGTCACCGACGTGGCCTCGGCCGCCGAGGGTGCGCACTACGTGTTCCTGGCGATCAAGCCGGACGATGTCGACTCGGTGCTCCGGCAGCTGGCCAGTGCCGACGACAGCGCGGATTCCGAGCGTGTCACGGTGACCCTGGTGGCCGGTGTCCCGATCTCCCGGTACGAGAATGCCCTGCAGGCCGGGACCCCGGTGATCCGCGTGATGCCCAACACGCCGATGCTGATCAACGAGGCGATGTCGGCGGTGTCGGCGGGACGTTATGTCGGCGACGGGCAGCTCGCCGCGGTCGTGGGGCTCCTCGAATCGGTCGGCAAGGTCACGGTGGTGCCCGAGAAGCAGATGGATGCGGTGACCGCGGTCTCCGGCTCCGGGCCTGCCTACGTCTTCCTGATGGCCGAGGCGATGATCGACGCCGGTGTGGCTCTCGGCCTGAGTCGGCCCCAGGCCACCGAGATGGCGGTGCAGACCATCAGGGGTGCGGGTCTGCTCCTCAGCGAATCGGGACTGTCACCGGTCGATCTGCGCGCTGCGGTGACGTCGCCCGGCGGTACGACGGCGGCGGCGATCCGCGAGTTCGAGGCCAACGGCTTTCGACACGGCGTGTACGAGGCGACGCGCGCGTGCGCACAGGCGAGCGCCAAGGCCGGACATCGACCCGACGTTGAGGGTTTGTCGAGTGTGAATGGGCGTCGGACGGACTCCGACACCCCCTGAATTTGTGGTTGCCGGCCTGCGAAACCCCAGGATGTAGGGGTTGACGCAAAATTTGCCGCAACTTTCACACAACTCACGTCGCTTTTTTCACATCAGCCACGCTAAGCTCCTTTAAGCACGTGCGTGTCTGATGTCCGCCGGAGGGGAAGCCGGCGGCCGCGACGCGTGCACCGGAGGTATGAGTATTTCATGGCACCTGCAGAAAAGCCTGGTGACAGGACTGGCGCGGTGAGCAATGCGGCCTCGGGCTCGCAGTTTCTCACGGTGGCCGAGGTCGCATCGCTGATGCGAGTATCGAAGATGACGGTGTACCGGCTCGTGCACAGCGGAGAATTGCCCGCCGTGCGCGTCGGTCGGTCGTTCCGGGTGCACGCCAAGGCCGTGCACGACTACCTGGAGACCTCGTACTTCGACGTCGGCTAGTCGCCGACCCCTCGGCGCCGGACGTCATCCGGCCCGAACGACATCTCCACTCCCTCGGCGGAGTGCGCCCCATCGGCGCGACTCGGCCGGGGGAGTTGTGGCATCTGGCGACCTGATTTTCGCTTGACCACCACGGGCCGGTAATGTGGGACTTCGCGTGCTGATGCCTACGCGCTGCGCCACGCATGGCTGGGCACACCAGACTGTCAGAAATAGAAGCGTCAACCGTGAGGAAGCACCCCGATGGGTTCTGTGATCAAGAAGCGCCGCAAGCGCATGTCGAAGAAGAAGCACCGCAAATTGCTGCGGCGGACCCGGGTGCAGCGTCGTAAGCTCGGCAAATAGTCGTCGGAGCAAGGACCGGCTACCTGCCGAGAAGAACCCGCTCATGGCGGGTTCTTCGTGTTTCCGCACCTCTGGGCTGATCGGCTGCGCGCAGCGGAGCGCGTGACGGCCCGCTAGCCTTGGGGCATGTCAGACGAGCGGGCCACCGCGACGCCGCGCACGGTGCTGGTCACCGGGGCGTCCACCTTCCTCGGCGGATACCTCGTCGCGCGGTTGGCGGCCAACCCCGACATCGAGCGGGTGCTCGCGGTCGACTCGCGAATCCCGCGTAAGGACCTGATGCGGCGTATGGGTCGCGCCGAGTTCCTGCGTCTCGACATCCGGCGGCCGGCGATCGCCAAGGCGATCGCGAGCTACGAAGTCGACACCGTGGTGCACGCGGCGACCTCGATCATGGAGACCGCGCCGCACTCGGCCGCGATCAAGGAATTCAACGTCGTCGGCGCGATGCAGGTGTGCGCGGCCTGCCAGCGCAGTCCCTCGGTGAAACGACTGATCCTGCGCTCCACCGCGATGGTCTATGGGGCCAGTGCACACGATCCGTCGCACTTCTCCGAGGAGACACCTGCGCGCCGCGAGCCCAAGCGCGGGTACGGCCGGGATCTGCTCGACATCGAGGGCTACGTCCGCGGGCTGGGGCGTCGGCGACAGGACATCGAGGTCACCATCGTCCGGCCGCAGGCGATGCTGGGGCCACGGATCAACACGCGCATGGGCTCGTACCTGTCGTTGCCGATCGTGCCGACCGTGATCGGTTATCAGCCGCGGCTGCAGTTCCTCCACGAGGAGGACGCGCTGGCGGCGATGGAGCACGTGACGCTCACCGGCAAGCCCGGTACTTTCAACGTCTCCGGTGAGGGTGTGGTGACCTTGACGCAGGCGATCCGGCGTATCGGCCACATCGAACTGCCGGTGCCTAGCAGTCTGCTCGCGCCGGTCACGGGCGTGTTCCAGGATCTCAGGTCGGCCAAGTTGCGCTCCAGCCAGACCGAGTACCTGACGTACGGCCGAGTCCTCGACACCACCAGGATGCGCACGGAACTCGGTTTCGCGCCGCGGTTTTCGACCTTGGAGACCGTCGACGACTTCATCGAGCGCGGCGGGTCGTCGGCCGTCGTCGAACCCGACTCGTGGCGGACGCTTGAGCGGCGGGTGGTCGACGCCGCGCATCAGCTCCAATAGAGAATCGGAGCCGTGCCCGACACTCACCGCGTGACTTCGCACACACCTGTGCACGAACGAGACCTAGGCCTTAGACTTGGACACCAGACCCAGTCCGATCAGCGCGTAGCATAATCGCTGCGACGTATTCGTGGCTGTCGGGGTTCGAACGCAACGTGGAACGTAGGGGTGAGACTCTTGGCAGGTGGCGCCAATGACGCACGTACTGCAAAGGTGATCCAGCTCTACGCGACGCCGGGCGATGGTGTCGAACCGCCACATTCGAGCCGTCGTGCCGCGCGTGAACAAGGCCGTGCGCGCCACCCGAGTCAGCAGCCCGCCGGCGCCCGACCTGCCGCGAAAACCTCGACGACGCAACGAAATTCCGGACAAGTCGCACAACCCGGACACCCCAACACGGATGGCTTCGGTCTGCCGCCCGCGCGCGTGACGCCGATCAGCGAGGACGTGCGCCTGCCCGCCGAATCGCTCCTCGAGCACCTGGGTCCGTCGCGGTCGAGCCCGCTCTTCTCGCTGTCCGGTATCCGGGGTGCGGTCGCCGACTCGCTGACCGCGACCGCCGGGTTCATCCGGGAACGGATGACCGGTGAATACGAGGTGGACGAGTTCGGCTTCGATCCGCACTTCACCGAGTCGGTGTGGTTCCCGGCGATTCGGCAGGTCTACGAGAAGTGGTTCCGCGTCGAGGTCACCGGCATCGAGAACCTGCCGGCCGAGGGCGGGGCGCTCCTGGTGGCAAACCACGCCGGTACGCTCCCGATCGACGCGATCATGACGTCCCTGGCCGTGCGGGACAATCATCCGACCGGACGATATCTGCGAGTTCTGGCTGCGGACATGGCATTCGACACCCCCGGTATCAGCGAGGTCGCCCGGCGGATCGGCGCGACCCTCGCCTGCAATCACGACGCCGACCGGCTGCTGCGGGCCGGCGAGCTGACCGCGGTGTGGCCCGAGGGTTACAAGGGCGTCGGGAAGTTGTACAAGGACCGCTACAAGCTGCAGCGGTTCGGGCGCGGCGGCTTCGTGACCACCGCCCTGCGCAACGCGGCCCCCATCGTCCCGGTATCGATCGTGGGCTCCGAAGAGATCTATCCCATGCTCGCCGACCTCAAGCCGATCGCGAAGGTGCTTGGCCTACCGTATTTTCCGGTGACCCCCACCTTCCCGTGGCTCGGTCCGCTGGGGGTGGTCCCGCTGCCGTCGAAGTGGCACATCCACTTCGGCCGCCCGATCGACACCGGCTCCTACGGTGAGAGTTCTGCCGACGATCCGATGGTGGTCTTCGACCTGACCGATCATGTCCGTGAGGAAATCCAGCAGACCTTGTTCCGTATGCTCAGTCGTCGCGGTAGCGTCTACTTCGGCTGATCGACCCCGGCCGTCGCCGGAAGACAGCGAGGCGACGAAGGGTGGGGACCGAAGATGAAAGCAGTGGCATGCCACGACGGTGAGCTGTCGGTGGTGGAGCTCCCGATACCGACACCCGGACCGGGGCAGGTGCTCATCCGCGTCATCCGCGCGGGTATCTGTGGGTCCGACCTCCATGCGCGGACGCAGTGCGACGCCAGCGCCGACGTCGCCGACGAGGTCGGCTACGGCGGATTCATGCGGTCGACGGAATCGGTGGTCATGGGACATGAGTTCACCGGTGACGTGGTCGCGTACGGGCCCAATTGTCGAAAGCGTTGGGCGCCGGGGACGTCGGTGGTGGCGATGCCGATGATCAAGCACGGCGACGACGCCCATCTCACCGGTCTGTCCGTCCACGCGCCGGGCGCCTACGCCGACCTGCTGCTGGTGTCCGAGGACCTGACGATGCCGGTACCCGACGACGTGACGGCGGATCTCGCGGCCCTCACCGAGCCGATGGCGGTCGCCCACCACGCGGTCCGGCGCGGTGACGTCGGCAAGCGCGACGTCGCGGTGGTGGTCGGCTGCGGACCGATCGGTCTCGCAGTGATCCTGATGCTGAAGGCGGCAGGCGTCCGGTGGGTGGTGGCCAGTGACCTCTCGGCCGGCCGGCGGGCGCTCGCCCGGCGCTGCGGGGCAGACGTGGTGGTCGACCCGACGACGGAGTCGCCGTGGGACGCGTGCACCGAGAAGCGCAAATACCTGACCCGCGCGAGCGACCTGTTCGACACCGCGTTCGGCGCGATGCACGAACTGCAACGAATCCCCGGGGTGCCGTGGTGGAAGGTGATGCGGCTCGCCGAACGCGTCGGTGCGACACCGCAGGGGCCGGTGGTGTTCGAGTGTGTCGGCGTACCCGGCATCATCGAGGACATCGTGTCGCATGCGCCGTTCCGGTCACGGGTCGTCGTGGTCGGCGTGTGTATGCAGCCCGACACCTTCCGGCCGGCCATGACGATCAACAAGGAGATCGATCTGCGCTTCGTCTTTGGTTACGACCCAGGCGAATTCCGCGACACCCTGCACATGATCGCGGACGGCAAGGTGGACCCGAGTCCGTTGATCACCGCAACCGTCGGACTCGGCGGAGTGCAGGCGGCCTTCGACGCACTCGCCGGGGCAGAACGCCACGCAAAGGTGCTGATCGATCCGATGTCCGATGTCGTGACGCTGTAACCCCCGCCGACAGCAACCCGAATCCCGCCGACAGCAACCCGGATCCCGCCGACAGCAACCGACTTCGCGCCGACAGCAACCCGAATCCCGCCGACAGCAACCGACTTCGCGCCGACAGCAACCCGGATCCCGCCGACAGCAACCCTGGCCTCAGCCCCGGGCCTGCCGCCAGAACCTGGTCGCGGTTGCCGCACCCGCCCCGGCCGCGCCGAGTACCAGCGCCGTGGTCGCGCCGTACTTCGCCGCCTTGCGGGCGGTACGGAAGTCGTACATCTCCCACCCGCGCACCTTGGCCACTTCGCGGAGGTCGGCATCCGGGTTGATCGCCACCGCCGTCCCGACCAGGGACAGCATGGGCACGTCGTTGTGCGAGTCCGAATATGCGGTGCAGCGCTTGAGGTTCAGCCCCTCCCGGATGGCCAGCGCGCGTACGGCGTGCGCCTTGCCGGGACCGTGCAGGATGTCGCCGACGAGCCGACCGGTGAACACGCCGTCGACGCTCTCGGCGACGGTACCGAGGGCGCCGGTCAGCCCGAGGCGCTCGGCGATCGTCTGCGCGAGTTCCACCGGGGTGGCCGTCACCAGCCACACCTGCTGACCTGCGTCCAGATGGCGCTGTGCCAAAGCCCTTGTGCCGGGCCAGATCTTGTCGGCGATGTATTCGTCGTAAATCTCTTCGCCGAGCTGGATCAGCTCCGAGGTCTGGCGACCGGCGATGAAGGAGAGTGCTTTCTCGCGACCCTCCGCGACATCGTCGGGGTTCTCCTTGCCGGTGATCTGGAACTTCGCCTGCGTCCACGCGAAGTCGAGGATGTCGCCGTAGGTGAAGTACTTGTGCGCGGCCAGGCCACGGGCGAAGTGAATGATGGATGCGCCCTGGACGAGCGTGTTGTCGACGTCGAAGAACGCGGCGGCAGTGAGATCCCGCGGGGTCTCCTCATCCGACGGTGGCCGGGCGCGGAGCGTGTCGACGGCGACCCGGGCGCTCGCCTCACCGGCAAGGGCCTGACGGAGTTCGTGAGCCGTCTGCCGGAAGCGGCCGCTGGTGGCGCGGGCACGTTCGGAGATCCAGGTGGCGACCCGGGAGGCGTCCTCGTCGTCGTCGACGGTGTCGTCGCCGCCCGAGTCGTCGAGCCCGTCGTCGCCGCCGGTTCCGGACGGATCGATGCTGTCGGCGTGGGTCTCCCAGTCCTCACCATCGAGCGCGGTCTCGTCCACGGCGGGGATGGCATCGACATCGCCGACCGGTGGCCCGCTCGCTTCGCTCCCGGCGCCGTCGTGATGTGGCCCGCTCGCTTCGCTCCCGGCGCCGTGCTGGTGTGGCCCGCTCGCTTCGCTCCCGGCGCCGTGCTGGTGTGGCCCGCTCGCTTCGCTCCCGGCGCCGTGCTGGTGTGGCCCGCTCGCTTCGCTCCCGGCGCCGTCCGGAGCTTCGCCCACAGGTCAACCTCCCACGCCTTCGGTTCCGTCTCCGGATGTCCACAGTAGCCACGGTCCAGACTAGTCGGGCTCGATCGTGAGGGTGTCACACTGGCGCTGTGACAAGGCCGACCGGAGAAGGCTGACGGAACAAGGCCGACCGCACGGCCGTGATGGAGGTGATCGATGCAGGGCGCCATGCCGTTGACGTTGCTCACGAGAGCAGACTGCTCCGCGTGTGCCACCGCCCGCACCGACCTGGCGAGGATCTGCGCCGAACTCGGGACCGGGTTCGACGAGATGGATGTGGATCGGGCCGCCGACGACGGCGATCCGTCGGTGCGAGCGGAGTTCGGCGACCGGCTGCCGGTGCTGCTGCTCGACGGCGAGGAACACAGCTACTGGGAGATCGACGAGCCTCGTCTGCGTACCGATCTGGCAAGGCGTGACAGCTGAGGGCAGTGGGGTTGACGGGACTCGGTAGGCCGGGGCGGAAGAGGTTGTCGGGCGGTATACGCTGAGGTCCGGTAGGGGGATCTGGATGGGGGATGGCGGGTGGTTTCCGCCGACGGCCGGAGGAGGATGACCAGACCGTGAGCGGCAGCGCGACAAACTCTGAGGCCCCCGCATCCGACAATTCGGTGTCCGCATCCTCGGCGGACGACTCATCTGCGGTGAGCCCGGACATCCCGGAACCGACCGTGACCCGCCTCGCGACCTACCTTCACGTGCTGCGGTCCTTCACCGAACAGGGCGTGCTGGTGGCCTCCAGCGTCCAACTGGCCACCGCCGCAGGCGTCAACTCGGCGATCCTGCGAAAAGACCTGTCCCATGTGGGCGCCAACGGCGTGCGCGGGGTCGGCTACGACGTCGGACGGCTGACGGCGCGGATCTCCCTCGCCCTGCACAACGACAGCGCGCACGCGGTGGCGCTCGCCGGGGCGGGACGGCTCGGCCGAGCACTGCTCGCGCACGCCGGATACGGTCGCGGATTCCGCGTCGCGGCGATGTTCGACGCAGACCCCACCCTGATCGGCAGCGTCATCGAGCCGGGTGGCCCGGTGATTGCGCCGCTGACCACGATCGCCGATGTCTGTGCAGGTCAGGACACCGAGACGATCGAGATCGGGGTCATTGCGACCGACGACGCCGCCGCTCAGGCCGCATGCGACGCGTTCACGGGGGCCGGTGTCCGGCAACTCCTCAACGTCACTCAGATGGCACTGAGGACGGACTCCGATGTTGTCGTGCGACAGGTTGATCTAGCCTTGGAGCTACAGGTGTTGGCGTTCAACGCGACGCGAACGCGTCCCGGATCGGCTTCGGCCGGTCGGACGGCGGGTGTGCGTGCGTCGAACAGGAAACCCGCAATGGGTGGGACCCGCATGGATCGAATGGGCTCACCCACGGGTGAGGAAACGGTGACGGCGTGAGTGTTTTGTTGTTCGGGGTCTCGCATCGCAGTGCACCCGTGGAGGTGCTCGAGCGGTTGGCGGTCTCCGACCACGATCGACCCAAGCTCGTCGACGAACTGTTGTCGTCGCGGGCGATCTCCGAGGCCATGCTCGTCTCGACGTGCAACCGCGTGGAGATCTACGCGGTGGTCGACGCGTTCCACCCCGCGCTCGAGGCGGTCGGCGCGGTCCTCGGCGACCACTCGGGGATGACCGTCACCGAGATGACGCGCCACGCCTACGTCCGCTACTCGGAAGCGGCCGTGGAACATCTCTTCACCGTTGCCGCCGGACTCGACTCGCTGGTCGTCGGCGAGCAGCAGATCCTGGGCCAGATCCGCAACGCCTATCTGGACGCGGATGCGAATCAGTCCACCGGCAGGGTCATGCACGAACTTGCGCAGCAGGCGCTGCGCGTCGGCAAGCGCGTCCACACCGAGACGGGGATCGACCGCGCGGGCGCCTCTGTCGTCTCGGTGGCCCTGCATCGGGCGCAGGCCGTCCTGTCGAGCTCAGCGGGCACCGGAGCCACCTCAGGGCTGCACTCGGCAGTTGTGGTCGGTGCCGGGGCGATGGGCGGCCTCGCGACCGCACAGCTCGCCCGCGAGGGCGTCCGCGACCTCGTGGTGGTCAACCGCACCGTCGCCAACGCCGAACACCTCGCAGGCAACATCGCCGCCAATCACGGCATCGCGGTCCGCGGTGCCGGGCTGGACGAGCTGCCGGCCGCGATGGCCGTTGCCGACGTCGTGGTCACCTGCACCGGATCGGTCGGAACCGTGGTCAGCGTCGGTGAGGTGCACTCGGCGCTCGCCGCCCGGACCGATGCGCGCCCGCTGGTCATCTGCGACCTCGGGCTGCCACGCAACGTCGACCCGGCCGCCGGACGGCTGCCCGGCGTCCACGTCGTCGACATCGAGGGGCTGCGCGGAGATTCCGAGACCCAGGCCGCGGAGAACGACACCAGCGCCGCACGGTCCATCGTGGCCGCCGAACTGGCCGACTACCTCACCCACCAGCGTCAGGCCGAGGTGACCCCGACCGTCGCCGCGCTGCGTCAGCGCGCTGCCGACGTCGTCGAGGCGGAGATCCTGCGCCTCGAGACCCGACTGCCCGGCCTCGACGACCCGCAGCGCGATGAGGTCGCCAAGACGGTGCGACGCGTCGTCGACAAGCTGCTCCACGCCCCGACCGTGCGGGTGAAGCAACTCGCCTCCACCCCGAACGGCGACCACTACGCCGAAGCGTTGCGTGAACTCTTCGAGCTCAGGCCGGGCGCGGCAGAGTCGGTCTCGGCGTCGGAGATGGGCGACGCCGGCCGGACCGAGCAGTGAGCGCGGGGACCGACAGCAACGTGATCCGCATCGGTACCCGCGGCTCGTTGCTGGCCACCACCCAGGCCCAGACCGTCGCCGATGCGCTGATCGCCGCCGGACACCCGGCCGAGTTGGTCATCATCCGCACCGCCGGTGACGCCTCGCAGGCACCGGTCGCCGAGATCGGTGTCGGGGTGTTCACCACGGCGATCCGCGTCGCGCTCCACAACGACGAGATCGACGTCGCGATCCACTCGTACAAGGATCTGCCGACGGCACCTGAATCCGGTCTGACCATCGCCGCCGTCCCACCCCGCGTGGATCCCAGAGACGCGCTGGTCAGCAGGGGTGGAATGGTGCTCGGGGAGCTGCCTCCCGGGTCCACGGTGGGGACCTCGGCGCCCCGTCGGGTGGCACAGCTTAGAGCATTGGGTCTCGGTTTGGAAATCCGCCCCCTACGAGGCAACCTTGACTCTCGGTTGGGCAAAGTCGCCAGCGGTGAACTCGACGCGGTCGTGGTCGCCAGAGCCGGTCTGGTACGCATCGGCAGGGCTGATGAGGTCAGCGAGGCGTTGGAGCCGGTGGTCATGCTACCGGCGCCGGCACAGGGGGCCTTGGCCGTGGAGTGCCGCTCCGACGATGCCGAACTGGTGAGAATACTCGCCGAGTTGGACGACCCGTCCACACATACGGCGATCGACGCTGAGCGATCGGTGCTCGCGGCCCTCGAGGCCGGGTGCACCGCCCCGGTCGGAGCGATCGCCGAGGTGGTCGAGTCGATCGACGACGACGGGCGCATCTTCGCCGAACTGTCGCTTCGCGCGGTAGTGGCGGCCGAGGACGGATCGGACGTGATCCGTGCCTCGGTGGTGGGGCCGATCGATCGTGCAGAGCAACTCGGCAAGGATCTCGCCGCCGAACTGCTGGAGCTGGGAGCGGGAGTGCTCGTCGGCCGCGGTTCGCAAGCCTAGCGGCGCCCTCGGCGCCCTCGGTGAGCGGGTCGCGACAATCGAGCCCACTCACCCTCGCGACTCCGGTAGCAGAGAGAACTGCAGCTCCGACAGGGGCAGGAGAGTGCGAACTCATGAGCCGTACGAAAAAGGTCAATCCGGGACGGATCCTGTTCGTCGGGTCGGGACCAGGTGACCCCGACCTGCTGACCGTGCGCGCCCGAAACGTCATCGAGAAGGCCACCACGGCCTACATCGATCCCGACGTCCCGGCCGGTGTGGTCGACATGATCGGCGCGGCCACTCGCGTCGAATCCGAGTCGTCGGCGCGGTCGGGCAAGAACACGGGCAAGGACGTCACGAAGGACGCCGCCGCCAAGGACACCGTCGCCAAAGTCGCCGCCAAGGATGACGCAGGCAAGTCCGAACCGGCCGACGCCGAATCCACGAAGGTCGCCGACTCCGACGTCGAGGGCGACTCCGACGAGACATCGGTGGTGCATCCGGCACTCGGCGATCCCGCCGAGGTCGCCAAGACCCTCGTCGCGGCCGCCAAGGCCGGCGACGACGTGGTGCGCGTGGTCTCGGGTGATCCCCTGACCACCGACTCGGTGCTCGCCGAGGTGAATGCCGTCGCGCGGTCGTCGGTGCAGTTCGAGGTTCTGCCCGGACTCCCCGCCGCGTCCGTGGTGCCGAGTTACGCCGGCATGCCGCTCGGATCCAGTCACACCGAGGCCGACGTCCGGTCGGAAGGTGTCGACTGGGCTGCGTTGGCTGCAGCCCCCGGCCCGCTGGTGCTGCACGCCACCGCCGGACACCTCGCGGAGACCGCGAGTGCGCTGACCGAACACGGTATGGCCCCGCAGACGCCGGTCGCCATCACCGTCAACGGCACCACCTGTGCTCAGCGGACCATCGAGTCGACGCTGGCCTCGCTCAACGAACAGGGCAACGCGCTCGTCGGCCCGCTGATCCTGACCATCGGCAAGGTCGTCGGTCACCGCGGCAAGCTCTCGTGGTGGGAATCGCGGGCGCTGTACGGCTGGACCGTGCTGGTGCCGCGCACGAAGGATCAGGCCGGCGACATGAGTGATCGACTGCAGTCGCACGGTGCCATCCCCAAGGAAGTGCCGACGATCGCCGTCGAGCCGCCGCGGAGCCCGGCCCAGATGGAAAGGGCCGTCAAGGGATTGGTGGACGGCCGCTACCAGTGGGTGGTGTTCACCTCCACCAACGCGGTGCGTGCCGTCTGGGAGAAGTTCGCCGAGTTCGGCCTCGACGCCCGGGCCTTCTCCGGCGTCAAGATCGCTTGCGTCGGCGAGGCCACCGCGGAGAAGGTGCGTACCTTCGGCATCCAGCCCGAGCTCATTCCCTCCGGCGAGCAGAGCTCGTTGGGACTGCTCGACGACTTCCCGCCGTACGACGACGTCTTCGATCCGGTCAACCGAATCCTGTTGCCCCGTGCGGACATCGCCACCGAGACTCTCTCGGAGGGGCTGCGTGAGCGTGGTTGGGAGATCGACGACGTCACCGCGTACCGCACCGTCCGGGCCGCTCCGCCGCCCGCCGAGACGCGCGAGATGATCAAGACCGGTGGCTTCGACGCCGTGTGCTTCACCTCGAGTTCCACCGTCCGCAATCTCGTCGGTATCGCCGGAAAGCCGCACGCGCGCACCATCGTTGCGTGCATCGGTCCCAAGACTGCCGAGACCGCAACGGAATTCGGTCTGCGCGTGGACGTGCAGCCGGAGAGCGCCTCGGTGTCCGAACTGGTGGACGCGCTGGCCGAGCATGCCGCACGGCTGCGGGCCGAGGGTGCGCTGCCGCCTCCGCGCAAGAAGTCGCGGCGGTCGCGGTCCTGATCCTCGTTCCCTGAGGAGCGAGGCGTCACCCGTTCCCTGAGGAGCGAAGCGTCTCGAAGGGCTCGCAAGCAAAGGAGAATGCGTCCATGGCACCAGTGATCCGTCCCCGCCGACTGCGATCCACTCCGGCGCTGCGGCGCCTGGTGGCCGAGACCGTCGTCGCGCCTCAGGATCTGGTCCTACCGATGTTCGTCGCCGACGGCATCGACGAACCGCGCGAGATATCGTCGATGCCCGGTGTCGTCCAGCACACGCCCGACTCGCTGCGCAAGGCCGCCGACGAGGCGATCCGGGCCGGAGTCGGCGGGCTGATGCTGTTCGGTGTCCCGGCCCCCGACGACAAGGACGCCGTCGGATCGGGCGCCGATGATCCGGACGGCGTGCTCAACCGCGCATTGCGGACGTTGTCGGACGATCTCGGCGACTCGACCGTGCTGATGGCCGACACCTGCCTCGACGAGTTCACCGATCACGGGCACTGCGGGGTCATCGACGACCGGGGGCGGGTCGACAACGACGCCACCCTGGACCGGTACGTGTCCATGTCGCTGGCACAGGCGCGCGCAGGTGCCCACCTGCTCGGCCCGAGCGGCATGATGGACGGTCAGGTCGCCGCGATCCGCGCCGGTCTCGACGCCGAGGGGCTCACGGACACCGGCATCCTGGCCTACGCCGCCAAGTACGCATCGGCCTTCTACGGTCCGTTCCGCGAGGCCGTCGGGTCGTCCCTGGAAGGCGACCGCCGGACCTACCAGCAGGACGCGTCGAATCGGATCGAGGCGCTGCGCGAGATCCGTCTCGACCTCGAGGAGGGCGCCGACCTCGTGATGGTCAAACCCGCTATGAGCTACCTCGACATCGTCCGGGATGCCGCCGAGATCGCCGACGTCCCGGTGGCGGCATATCAGATCAGCGGCGAGTACGCGATGATCACCGCGGCCGCCGAACGCGGCTGGATCGACCGCGACGGGGCCATCCTCGAATCGCTGACCTCCATCAAGCGCGCCGGCGCCTCGATCATCCTCACGTATTGGGCGACCGAGGTCGCGAGTCGGTTGGCATAGGCCTGTCCGGTCTGGCCGGTGGGCGACCGAGGTCGCGAGTCGGTTGGCATAGGCACCGAGTCGATCTCGTCCCGGAGTCCCGGAGTCCCGGAGTCCCGACTCGACGACGTGGTGAACACGTTCGGCCATTCATTACCCTGGAGCCATGACCGCACCGACCCAACCGGCGCCACCCGATCAGGGCGCACGTCCCGATCGCCCGGACGCCATGTCCATCGCCACCGAGTTGTGGGCGGTGGTGATCATCGGTCAGATCGTCGCGTTCATCGGTCAGTACCCGTCACTGCGTGACGCGTGGGACCGGCAGATCCGCACCCTGCCCGCCGACACCCCGCGTGAGCAGGTTGACCTGCTCACATCGAGCGGAACCCTCATCGTCGTGCTCGCGATCTTCGGAGTGGCGCTGACGGTCGTGTCCGCCGGCCTGGTCCTGTTGGCCCGAAACGGCTACAACTGGGCGCGCATGATCGTGGCGGCGATGGGCGTGTTCATCATGGTCAATCTGGTGTTCAGCCTGTTCGGCGACGTCGCGCCGCGATGGGTGATGATCCCGATGATCATCAGCGGGGTCGCGGGCGTCGGCGCGTCGGTACTCCTGCTCCGCCGGGAGTCCGAGCAGTACTGCCGTGAGATGGCCGATCACCGAAAGCGCCCGCCGCAGCACCCGCAATATCCGCAGCACCCCCAGTACTCGCAGCATCCCCAATACTCGCCGTACCCCCACCATCCACAGCAGCCTCACCACCAGCAGGGGCCTCCCACAGGTGGGTCACAGTGGCCGCCGGGGCCGGGAGATCATCAGGGCGCGACGCCGCAATCGTGGCCGTATGGTGGCGGGCAGCAATCTCCTCCGGAGACCCAGCCCACTCCGCAGCCGAACGAAGGAAACGAATCACGTGGTGAGTCCTGATCCCGCCGAACGACCGAATCTCGTCGTCTGGGCTTATCGGTGCTGGACGGTGTCGGGTGGCCTTCTCGTAGCGCTCGGAGTGCTGTTCATCGTGCTGGGCATCGTCTCGTCGGGTCCGACCCTGCTGCCCATCGGTGTCGGCATCATCGTGGCCATCATCGGTGTCTGCTACTTCCTCATCGGGAGCAAGGCCTTCGTCGGTGATGCCCGATGGCGGTCATCGCTCTCCGCATTGACGCTGGTGGTGGTCATCATGTTGCTGATCGTCAGCTTCGGACTCCCGATCCTGGCGTTCGCGTTGGTGGCGGCGCTGGTCGGTCTGTTCGGCTCTCTGTTGGCCTACCGCCCGGAATCCGAGGCCTGGTACACCACCTCCAATCCGCCGAAGCCCAGCAAGAAGTGAGCCGCCCCGACGTGACCGAACCAGACGAGTCGCACCCCGACGATGAGGCGAACGACATCCCCGACGCCGCGGACACAGCCGCTGATGAGTCCCGCGCCACGGATGAAGCCGTGGCCGACGACACCGTGGCCGACGACACCGTGGCCGACGTGTCAGACGAACCCGCCGCCGACGACTCGCTCGCCGCACCTGAACCCACAGAGCCGATCGACGAGGGCGAGGTCCTCTTCTACGAACCCGGTGGCAGCTGGTGGGTGGTGTCGATCGGCCCGATCCTGATCGGCGCAGTACTCGCGATGGAGAT
The DNA here is from genome assembly GCF_049847105.1 of Gordonia sp. DT218. NCBI lineage: Bacteria > Bacillati > Actinomycetota > Actinomycetes > Mycobacteriales > Gordoniaceae > Gordonia > Gordonia sp. DT218. Next base: position 560,287 of record NZ_JBNCNS010000003.1, read on the forward strand.
CGCCGGGCCCGGCCAGGTCCACTGGCCGGTGATGATGATCTTCGCGGTGATCCTGGTCGGCTTCTCTCTCGTGCAGGTCCACGCGGCCCGCACCCATGTCAGCGTCCGACTCACCGAGGCGACCTTGCAGCAGGGCACGCGAAAGCTGCTGCTGACCGACATCGCGAAGATCTATCCGGAGAACAACGGCCCCGAGCACCAGACGTGGGAGAGTGCACGGGCTCTGGGGGAACTCCCCGCCGTGCCCCGCCGCCGCAAGGGAGTGGGCGTGAAGCTCGCCGACGGCGGGCTCGCCCAGGCGTGGGCCCGCAACGTCGGGCGGTTCCGCGACGAGCTGACCGTCGCGCACCAGGCCGCGCAGATGGGGCTGCCGCCGCGCGGTAAACGCGACGACAGCTGAGCCCGGTCTACCTCAGCCGTTCGCCAGCATGGCGGCGCCGAGCAGTTCCTCCGGCACACCGAAGGCGTCGACGAGGCTCCGCGCGTGCGGCCGCAGCTCCGTGCACAATTCGTTGACGCCGCGACGGATGGCCTTGGCGCGCTCCACCGAGATGTGCCGGTGCATCAGGAACCACGACATGTCCTCCTCGATGGCCGAGTACACGAACAGATCGCACACCTTGCCCAGAACCTCTGCCGCCGAGCGTGAATCGCAGTCGTTGATGGCCTGGATGAATGCCTCGAGCACGACGCGTTCGGTCCGGGCCCGCCCGACCTTGAGCAGGTGGTCCTGGGCGTTGTTGAAGACCTTGAACGCATCGTTGCCGTCGTCGAGGGCGACCCGCAGACGCTGCGCACAGGTGCGGATCAGGTGATCCTCCCGGTTGCGCAGAAGTCGGATCTGGGTGCCGCGGTTCGTCAGGTTCGACTTCTCGGTGTCCTCGTCGGAGCCCTCGAGCAAGGTCTGCACCACCTGCCGCGCGGCGGTCTTCTCGACCACCACGTCGCGTGCCATCCCCACGACGAACCGGACCCACCCGGCCGTAGAGAGACCCTGCACGTCTTCGGCATAGGCGGACAGTAGTTCTTTGCCGACGAGCTGGGTCAGGACCGTGTTATCGCCCTCGAAGGTGGTGAAGACGTCGATGTCGCCCCGCATGATCGAGAGCTGGTTCTCGTCGAGATAGCCTGCGCCGCCGCATGCCTCGCGGCACTCGTTGATGGTGTGTGACGCGTGCCAGGTGGCGTACGCCTTGAGCCCGGCGGCATCACTCTCCAGCTGTCGCTGACGGCCGGCATCCGAATCGTCCGCCGCGCCGGACTGCACCTCGTGGAGCTCGGACGTGAGCTCGTTCTGCGCGCAGGCGACCGCATACGACTTCGCGATGAGGGGCAGCAACTTCCGCTGATGCGCCAGATAGTCCATCACGACGATTTCATCGGTTCCCTCGGGAGCCTCGAACTGCTTGCGTACCAACCCGTATCGCGTCGCCAGCGTCAGGGCCTTGCGGCCTGCTGCGCCGGCGGTGGCGGCCACGCTCACCCGGCCCCGGATCAACGTGCCGAGCATGGTGAAGAAGCGGCGGTTCGGATTCTCGATGGGTGACGTGTATGTGCCGTCGGCCTCCACGTCGGCGTAACGGTTGAGGAGGTTCTCCGCGGGGATGCGCACCTGGTCGAACATGATCCGGCCGTTGTCCACGCCGGCGAGTCCGCCCTTGTATCCGCAGTCACTGGTGGTCACACCCGGCAGGTCGCCGTTCTCGTCGCGGATCGGCACCACAAAGCAGTGCACACCGCGGCCCGACGGTTCCTCGCCCGGACCGCCGGTGATGAGCTGAGCGAACACCGCGGCCACCTGAGCGTGCTCGGCGGCGCCGCCGATGTAGTCCTTGCGCGCCGACGGCGTCGGCGAGTGGATGACGAACTCCTCGGTCGCCGAGTCGTAGGTCGCGGTCGTCTCCAGCGCCTGCACATTGGACCCGTGGCCGGTCTCGGTCATCGCGAAACAGCCGAGCAGATCCAGGTTGATGATGTCGGTGACGTACCGATCATGGTGACGCGCCGTGCCCAGGTTCTCGACGGCACCGCCGAACAGTCCCCACTGGACGCCGGCCTTGACCATCAGCGACAGGTCCGCGTACCCGAGCATCTCGATGGCCGTGATGGACGCCCCGACGTCGCCGGTCCCGCCGTGGTCGGACGCGAAACCAGCTGCGGCGAAACCGTTCTGCGCCAATTCGCGCATTTCCGCGAGGATGCGCGCACGGGCCTCGTCGAGAGTGCGGGACGGGTCGGGGAGGAGGTCGGAACGGTCGGCGCTCTCGCGGACCAGGTCGCGGGTGGCGCGCCACCGTCCGTCGAGGACGTACCGGAGGTTGTCGACCAGCAGCGCACGCTCGTCGGCCGTCAGGTCGTCGGTGGGCGGCGTGACAGCCTCGGGGTCGTCGGTGACGTCGGCGGGCGGGGTGGCAGGGCTCTCGGTGGATGTCGCCATGTCTCCACGTTACGTACCGGACCGACGCGAGTTGAGGGGTTTGTGGCGGCTGCTACCCGAGGTGCGTTCTGTGTTTCTGGCCGCACCCTTCGCGTTCCGGCTCACGGATCGCCGGGTGGCCAGAAAGGGAAGGGGCGGCCAGAGACGGAAGGTGTGACCGGCAGCGGGAGGGTGTGCGCGTCGGCGATACTGAACCCATGTCGATGGCAACGGATGCGATCACCCCCGATCCGGCGAACTTTCGTGTCCACGTGGTCGCCGAGTCGATCCGGTTGTTCTCCGAGCAGGGCTACGAATCGACGACGGTGGAGCAGATCGCCGTGGCCGCCGGCATCTCGAGGCGCACCTTCTTCCGGCAGTTCGGCGCCAAGGAAGATGTCATCTTCGCCGACCACGAAGCGCTCCTGGCGCAGGTCGCCGCACATCTCGAGGCCGCCGACGGCGATCCGTGGGTGGTGGTGTGCTCGGCCGCCGAACAGGTGTTCGCGCACTTCCGGGACACTCGAGAGCTGGCCGTACGACGGTTCCGGGTGGTGCAAGAGGTGCCCGCACTCCGCGACCGCGAACTGGTCACGACCTATCGATATCAACGGCTCTTCGAAGATTTCCTGCGTGCCCGGTTGCGGGGGGAGTCGCCGGTGCGTGTGGTCGCGTACGCCGCGGCGATCACCGGCGCGCACAACTTTCTCCTGCGGTCCATGATCCGCGGCGACGCCGACGCCACGATGGAACGGTTGCGCGCCGAACTCGGACGGGTGCGCGCAAGCTTCGCCGCGTCCGCGCCGGCGGAGGAATCCGGATCAGCTGAGGCAGAGGCGGGGGCCGGGGCAGGGGCCGTGGTGTCGGTGGTCACCTACCCGTCTGGGACGTCGCCGGCCGAGATTGCCCGGCAGGTCGGCGAACAACTGCGTGCGCAGCAGCCACATCGCGGACAATGAACGAGAGTGCGGCGAACGTGGTTGGCACTGAGTGCCGCAGTGCGTTAGCCTGGACACATCTGATGGCACGCAGTGTCATCGTCATGCACAAGTGCACAGACTCGTAAGGGAGTGATCATGGGATTCGGTAACCCGGAATTCAACGTCTTCGAATTGCCCGAGGAGCATGTGGCGCTGCGCGAGGCGATCCGTGCCTTGTCCGAGAAGGAGATCGAACCGCACGCCGCGGACGTCGATGAGAACTCGCGGTTCCCGCAGGAGGCCCTCGACGCACTCGTCGCGTCCGGGTTCAACGCGATCCATGTGCCAGAGGAGTACGACGGTCAGGGTGCCGACTCCGTCGCCGCCTGCATCGTCATCGAAGAGGTCGCGCGCGTGTGCGCGTCGTCGTCGCTGATCCCGGCCGTCAACAAGCTCGGCACCATGGGGCTGATCCTCAACGGCTCCGACGAACTGAAGAAGCAGGTGCTGCCGTCCATCGCGTCCGGTGAGGCGATGGCGTCCTACGCACTGTCCGAGCGTGAGGCCGGGTCCGACGCCGGCTCGATGAAGACCCGCGCCCGCAAGGACGGCAGCAGCTGGGTGCTCAACGGTTCCAAGTGCTGGATCACCAACGGTGGCAAGTCGAGCTGGTACACGGTGATGGCCGTGACCGACCCGGAAAAGGGCGCCAGCGGCATCTCGTCGTTCATGGTCCACAAGGACGATCCGGGCTTCACCGTCGGCCCGCTGGAGAAGAAGCTCGGCATCAAGGGGTCGCCGACCGCCGAACTCTACTTCGAGGACTGCACCATTCCCGAGGACCGCATCGTCGGCGATGAGGGCACCGGCTTCAAGACCGCGCTGCAGACCCTCGACCACACCCGCCCGACCATCGGCGCGCAGGCCGTCGGCATCGCGCAGGGTGCGCTCGACAAGGCCATCGAATACGTGAAGGACCGCAAGCAGTTCGGTCAGTCGATCAGCAAGTTCCAGGGCGTCGAGTTCATGATCGCCGACATGGCGATGAAGGTCGAGGCGGCCCGTCTGATGGTCTACACGTCGGCCGCTCGCGCCGAGCGTGGTGAGAAGAACCTCGGGTTCATCTCCGCGGCGTCCAAGTGCTTCGCCTCCGATGTCGCGATGGAGGTCACCACCGACGCCGTGCAGCTCTTCGGCGGCGCAGGCTACACCCGCGACTTCCCCGTCGAGCGGATGATGCGCGACGCCAAGATCACCCAGATCTACGAGGGCACCAACCAGATCCAGCGCGTCGTCATGAGTCGCGCGCTGCTGCGCTGATCCTTCCAGACACCGGAACCCTCACCTGTCGCCACAGACCGCCGGCACGCGGAAGGTCCCTGGCGCCAGGTGAGGTTTCTTTGTCTCGTCACGAAGCCTTCGACACCGACAGCATCGTCGTAAGTCGTGCGATCAGGCGCGCACGCTGATCGACATCGTCCCAGCCCCAATGGATCACACGGTTGCCGATCTCGACGAGCGCATCGGTGCGTCCCTTCTCGTAGCGCAGACGGTCGTCGCCGTCTGCGCCCGAGTACTTCGACTTCCCGTCGCTCTCGCCGACGACCCGATGCCGGGGCCAGTAGAAGTCCACCCGCGCGACCCAATTGCCCCACGCGTCGTAGAGGTCCACCTGGAGTTCGGGTGCGGGTAGTCCGGCGTCGAGGATCTCGATGCGACTGCGCGATTCCAGAACCGATTCGGCCACGCCGTCGAGTTCACCGATGACCCGTCTGGCACGGGCCGCACCGGTCATTCCGGTGATCAGGTCGAGTTCGTTCGCCAGGTCGTCCGGGCTGCACAACTCGGCATGCAGCGCCGCATCTCCGAGTGCGATCGCAGGAATCCGTGGCGAATGGCGGGCGATGTCGACGACGACCCGTGCGGGTGCGAGCACCGGAACGCCGTCGACCATGACCGTGGCGGCGGGACGCCGATCCGACACCACACGCAGGACGCCGGTCGATCTCGACCGCGACTTGGTGCCGCTCTGGACCATGGCGACGCGGCCGGTGTCGAGGCCCCACACCGGGAGCCCGAGCACTGCGGCCGCAGACGCGTCGGCGAGCGCACGGCCGGGCGTCGCCGTGCCGCGGGCCCGTGCCAGTGCGAGCTCGCGATGCTGTTGCTCGGGGGTACCGTCGAGCAACTCTGCGGGGATGACCACCCCGGCCGCGAGCGCAGTCAATACGCCGGTCCGGACCGCCGCCCGGAGCTCGTGGTCGGCATAGCCGGCGGAGATCAGTTCAGCGCGGGTGGCCGCGCCTTGCAGCGATGCGAAACCGTCCATGCGATATCAGACGCACCGGACCGGCCGCCGGTTGCAGCAGCGGCGTACGCGACGCAGAGACCGCACTTCTCGTAAACGACCTTTCGCGCGCCAAAGGTCTGTCGCGAGAGGTGCGGTTCCTGGTAGCGGTCAGGCGTAGGCCGGACGGAAGTCGAGACGAACGTGCGCCTTCGCGGCGGCGTCGCGGAAGTCCTTCATGGCGCGCGGCATGTGGAAACCGTTGGTCACGATCAGTGCGCCCGAGGCGCCCATCGCCTTGAGCATGCCAACCGTGTTGCTCGCGTTCTGGACCGTGCTGGTGGACGCACCCTCGTTGACCATCTGCCAGATCGGCACACCACGCTTCAGCAGGCCCACGTTCATGAACTGCGCCTCCGACACCGGTAGCCACCAGGTGTTTCCCCCGGAGACGACCATGCGATTGAACGGGTGCGACCGGGCAAGTCCGGCCGCGACATTCATCCGCTGCTCCAAGATCCCGGGCGTCTGTCCGAAGGTCCCCATCTTGGCGCCGAGCACGACGATGTAGCGCGTCGGCGGGCTCTGCCAGAGGAACAGGCTGTTCGGCGACAGCAGGTCGGAACTACCGGGACCCGGCGCGGCCTGCGCGGGCGCGGCGACCGTGAGGCCCAGTGCGGCGACGAGTGATACGAGAATGGCGGTGACCCTGACACGCATGTGCACGAGTGTACGGACATCGCCGAAAGTCGCATCCGTACGACACAGCCGACGTCCAGCGAATAGCGCCCCTGACCTCAGGTCAGTGCGATGTATTTCACCGACAGATACTCGTCGATGCCCTCACTGCCGCCCTCGCGCCCGATGCCCGATTGCTTGACGCCGCCGAACGGCGCGGCGGGATCGGAGATCACGCCCCTGTTGACGCCCACCATGCCGGAATCGAGAGCTTCCGCGACACGCATGCAGCGATCGAGGTCGCGGCTGTAGAAATACGAGGCGAGTCCGTATTCGGTGGAATTGGCGGCCTTCACAGCGTCGGACTCGGACTCGAAGGTGCTGATCACGGCCACCGGACCGAAGATCTCGCCCCGTGTCACCGGGGCATACGCGTCGACCTGATCGAGCACCGTCGCCGGATAGAAGAATCCCTTGCCCTCGGGCACCTTGCCGCCCAACCGGACTCGTGCGCCGTCGCCGATGGCGCCGTCGACGGCCTCGGCGACCTTGTCCCGCTGTTTGGCGCTGACCAGCGGCCCGAGCGTGATTCCGGAGTCGTAGCCGGGGCCGAGGCGCGCCGCCGACATCTTCTCGGTCAGCTTGGCGGTGAACTCCTCGGCAACACCTGCCTGCACCAGGAACCGGTTGGCCGCGGTGCAGGCCTCCCCGCCGTTGCGCATCTTCGCGGCGAACGCCCCCTCGACCGCGGCGTCGATGTCGGCGTCGTCGAACACCAGGAACGGTGCGTTGCCGCCCAGCTCCATCGACGTGCGCTGCACGCGTTCGGCTGCCTGCCCCAACAGGTTGCGGCCGACGGGGGTGGAGCCGGTGAAACTGATCTTGCGGATCCGATCATCGGTGATGATCGCCGTCGACAGATCGCCCGAGCTGCTCGTCGGCAGCACCGACAACACGCCGCCGGGCAGCCCGGCCTCGGCGAACACCTCGGCGAGGGCCAGCATCGTGAGCGGTGTCTCGTGTGCCGGCTTCACCAGCATGACGTTCCCCGCGGCCAGAGCGGGCGCGATCTTGCGGGTGCCCATCGCGAGCGGGAAGTTCCACGGGGTGATCGCCAGGCACGGACCCACCGGCGCGTGCGAGACGAGGATGCGCCCGTTGCCCGCGGGTGACCGTGTGAACCGGCCGTCGATGCGCACCGCCTCCTCGGCGAACCACCGCAGGAACTCTGTGCCGTACTTGGTTTCCGCGGCACTGTCGGGCAGCGCCCGGCCGAGCTCGAGCGTCATCAGCAGCGCCAGGTCGTCGGCGCGATCGGTGAGCAGCTCGAATGCCCGACGGAGGATCTCACCACGCTCGCGCGGCGCGGTGGCCGCCCAGTCGTCGGCCGCCGCCACCGCCTTGTCGAGTGCCAGGCGCGCATCCTCGACCGTCGCGTCGGCGACGGAGACCAGCTCCTCCTCGGTAGCAGGGTCGTAGACGGCGAATGTGCCGCCCGCCGACGACGGCACCGATGCTCCGTCGATCCAGAGTCCGGTCGGGACGCCGTCGAGAACGGCCTGTGGGTCCATCACGTCATTGTTGCTCATTCGATCTCATATCCTTGTCAGTTGCTTGCGGGCAGGTGTGCGGCGCGGATCAGTCATCGCCGTGACAGGCGTGCGACCCGGGCGAGGGTTCCACATCGAGTGCCGGGTTCCGGTCGAAGAAGCCGAATGGCTTGAGCCAGAACGACACCGTGTCGGCCGGCATCACCGGCCAGTCCTCCGGACGGGTGATGTGATGGATGCCGAAGGTGTACCAGAGCACGACGTCGGTGTCGAGAATCGGACGATCGGCCTTGGTCCATTCACCGAGGCCGGTGTCGTGATCCGACTGATTCACGAACTCGCCTGCCGGCCAACGCTCATCGGGATGATTCGGGGTCACCCACAGCGTGTGGCCGATCACCGTGGCGCGCCGGAAGATGGGTGACGCCGGATCGAACATGGCCGGGAGCGCGGCGGTGGGCGCCAGCTTGTAGGCGGGATGGTGCCCGAGCGTCGTGGTGACGTTGGTGTTGGCGATCTTCCACGCCCGCTGCGTCGCGAAGTTCATGTTCTGCATGCCCTCCGATTCGGTTCGCAACGCGATGTTCTGCTGGATCAGCGACAACCCGAGCGGGTTCCCGGGGCCCATCGGCTCGGCGACGGTCTCCGACGAGAACACCGTGTTGTCGGTGCCGTCGATGTCGAGATCGAGCCGGGCGACCAGGAAATGCTGGTGAAACGGTGCGTAGGTGCGGTTGTCGACGGTGGTGCCGTGCGGGTTCGACGTCACCCCCGGTGGCATCGGGGTGGTGACCATGATGCCGGTGGCCCGCACCTCGCATTCGATGTTGCCGTCCTGATAGAACCGCCAGTAGATAAGGTACTCGTAATTCGCCACGGTGACATGGGAACTCACCGTGAGGCGCCGCATCCGCCGGACCTCGGCGCCGGCGTCGTGGTCGACGTGTTTCCAGAGGACTGCGTTGTCCTCCTCGTGGATGCAGATGGCGTTGGTGATGGTGAACGGCTCGCCGGTGCTGTCGTGCAGCACGGCGTCGAGGTAGCGGATCTCGCCGAGGCAGTCGCAGCCCAGCTCGAGCGAAGTGGTCATGAAGCCGAGGCCCCACTCGCCGATGTCGAATGCGGTGCGGCGGTAGTGGTCCTCGCAATGGTCGCGGTAGGGGACCATCATCTCGGCGAACGAGAGTCGATGTGCAACACTGCGTTCCCGGCCGGCGTCGTGATAGCTGACGGTGTGCAGCGTCATGCCCTCGCGATAGTTGAAACCGATCCGCAACGACCAGTTCTGCCACGTCAGCCGGTTGCCCTCGAGGGTGAAGGACGGACCCTCGGGCTGGGTGATCTCGAGCGGCTTCAGAGGTGGACGTCGGGACTCGTCGCGGACGCGCTGCGGGATGTGTCGGGGCACGTACTCGCCCATCACCTCGGCCTGCTCGAATCCGCCGCTGTCCTCGATGCGCAACAGCTCCATGGTGTTCACGTCGATCACACAATGCAGTCCCGCAACGGGGTTGGCGTACGGATTCGCGCCGTCGGCATCCTTGACCCAGGTGTCCGACCAGCCGAGCCGGCGCCCCTCGAACTCCGTGGGGATCACTGCGCCGCCGTAGGTCCAGGTGTCCATGAAGACCTTGTCGAGGTCGGTGATGCCGCGGCGTGCGAGTGCCGCCTGCACATCGGGATGCGCGCGCAGGGCGCGATCGCATTCCTCGAACTCATCGACGGTGAAGTTCGCCTGGACGCCCGGCAGGTGGTCGAAGGAGTCGACGGTACCGGGTGCGTCGGAATCCGCGCCGAGGGTGACGAATGACTTGTAGGTGGCGTTCTGCCCGGAGTCCAGGCAGATGACGACGGCCCGGCGCGCCGGCACGGTGCCCTCGGCCGCGTACGACGCGAGCTCGGGCTTCGTCGGTTCGGCGAGCTCGATCGAGGCGATCCGCCAGCCGTCGCCCACGCCGTACTCACGCGCGAGAAGGGCGGTGACGGCCCGGAACTCGTCGGCGTCGAGCGGATCGAGAGGATGCCCGAAATCGGTTGCCTGAGCTGCCGTGTCCGTCATGGGCGGTCTCTCCTTGCTCGTCGGTTGCCGTGCTCGTCGCGTACTGGGTTGTCGGAATCCGTGCAGTTCAGTCGGCGGCGAGTGCCTCGGCGATGATGTCGAGTCCCTCGCCGAGTAGTTCGTCGTCGATGGCCAGTGGCGGAAGCAGCCGGAGGATGTTGCCGAAGGTGCCGCAGGTGAGCACGATGACGCCGCGTGAGAGGGCATGTGCGGCCGCGGCTTTGGCCAGTTCCGGATCGGGTTCGGTGGTGCCGGGGCGGACCAGTTCGATGGCGACCATGCCACCCCGGCCGCGGATGTCGCCGATCACGTCGCGTCCTTCTCCGGCCAGGGACGCCGCGGTCGCCGACAGTGACGACAGGATGAGTTCACCGATCTGCCGGGCGCGTGCCGGCAGATCGAGCGTGGTCATCTGGTCGATCGCCGCGAGTGCGGCGGTGCACGCCACCGGGTTGCCGCCGTACGTGCCCCCGAGCCCGCCGGGGTGGACCGCGTCCATCAGTTCGGCGCGTCCGGTGACTGCCGAGAGTGGCATCCCGCCCGCGACTCCCTTCGCCATCGTGACCAGGTCGGGGATCACCCCTTCGTGGTCGCAGGCGAACCAGTCGCCGGTGCGGCAGAAACCGCTCTGCACCTCGTCGGCGATGAACACCACCCCGTTGGCACGGCACCATTGGGCCAGCGTGGGCAGGAATCCCGGTGCGGGAACGATGAACCCGCCCTCACCCTGGATGGGCTCGACGATCACCGCGGCCAGACTGTCGGCACTGATCTGCTTGTCCATCATGGTGATCGCCCGATTCGCGGCGGCCACGCCGTCGGCGCCGAGGGGGTCCCGGTAGGGGTAGCTCATCGGCATCCGGTAGACCTCGGGGGCGAACGGACCGAAATTGTGCTTGTACGGCATCGTCTTCGCGGTCAAGGCCATCGTGAGGTTGGTGCGACCGTGGTAGGCGTGGTCGAACGCGACCACCGCATCGCGACCGGTGGCCAGTCGCGCGATCTTGACGGCGTTCTCCACCGCCTCGGCGCCCGAGTTGAACAGCACGGTGCGTTTCTCGTGATCGCCCGGGGTGAGTTCGTTGAGCTTCTCGGCCACCGCGACGTAACCCTCGTACGGCGTGACCATGAAGCAGGTGTGGGTGAACCGATGAGCCTGCGCGGCAACGGCGTCGGCCACCGCCGGGTTGCTGGCACCCACTGTGGTCACCGCGATGCCGGACCCGAGGTCGATGAGTGAGTTGCCGTCGACGTCGATGATCACGCCACCGTCGGCGTCGACCGCGTACACCGGGGCGGCCGATCCCACGGCGGGCGCCACTGCGGCTCGCCTGCGGACGGTCAGCGCACTCGACCGCGGGCCGGGCAGTTCGGTCACCAGATGTCGCTTCTGCGGCAGCCGATGGGCCATGGTGGTCATCGCATCCACCTCACTCGACGTTGCTCATCACGTGCTTGACCCGGGTGTAGTCCTCGATACCGTAGAGCGACAGGTCTTTTCCATGGCCGGAATGTTTGAAACCGCCGTGCGGCATCTCGGCGACCAACGGTATGTGGCAGTTGACCCACACGCATCCGAAGTCGAGGGCGGCAGACATCCGCATGGCCGTCCCGTGGTCGGTGGTCCAGACGCTCGACGCCAGGCCGTAGGCCACGTCATTGGACATCTCGACCGCCTGCTCCTCGTCGGAGAACGGCTGAACCGTGATCACCGGTCCGAAGGTCTCCTCCTGCACCAGCTTGTCGTCCTGCCGAACGCCGGTGATGATCGTCGGCTCGACGAAGAACCCCTTGTCGCCCTTACGCTTTCCGCCGGTGGCGACCGTCGCGTGCGGCGGGATCCCATCCAGGATGGCGGTGACCTTGGCGAAGTGGTCGATGTTGTTGAGGGGTGGGACGGTGGCCTTCTCCGCCTCCTCGACGAGCAGGTCGACGACCTTGTCGTGGATGGACTCGTGCACCAGGACGCGGGTGACCGCCGTGCAGTCCTGGCCTGCGTTGAAGAACGCGGCCGCCGCGAGCGGTTCGATGGTCTTGTCGAGATCGGCGTCGGCGAACACCACCGCCGGGGCCTTGCCGCCGAGTTCGAGGTGTGCGGTCTTCAGCTGCTGCGCGGCCGACACCGCGACGGCGATCCCGGCCCGCACCGAGCCGGTGATGGACACCATCCTCGGGGTGGGATGACCCACCACGGCCGCCCCGGTCTCGCCGTTGCCCAGCACCACGTTGAGCACGCCCGGCGGCAGGATGCCCCGACTGATCTCGGCCAGCGCGAGGGTGGACTCGGGCGTGGTGTCCGACGGCTTGAGGACCACGGTGTTGCCGGCCGCGATGGCGGGCGCGATCTTCCAGATGGCCATCATGAGCGGGTAGTTCCACGGCGTCACCTGGCCGATCACGCCGACCGGCTCCCGTCGGACGAACGAGGTGTGGCCGGACATGTACTCGCCCGCGGACTTGCCCTCGAGCGTGCGTGCGGCACCCGCGAAGAACCGCACCTGGTCGGCCCCCACGGTGACCTCCTCGACGGCGATCTGCTCCTCGGGCTGGCCGGTGTTGCGGGCCTGAGCGGCGACGAGTTGATCCGACCCGGCCTCGATCGCATCGGCGAGCTTCAACAGCGCCTTTTGGCGCTCGGACGGGGTGGTGGTGCTCCAGCCGGCGAAGGCCGCGGTGGCCGCCGCCATCGCGGTGTCCACGTCGGCGGCGATGGAGACCGGAGACACGGCGACGACGGATTCGTCGACCGGATTGATGATGTCGATGGTCTCGGTGGAGGCTGACGGCACGAACTCGCCGTTGATGTAGTTCTGCAGCACGGACATGGGTCCAGTGTTCGCCTCCACGCGGGCTGACGTGGCCTGACATTCTGTACAGGCCCGGGCGGAGTTCGCTCCATGATGTCCATTCGTCGCTAGGGTGATCTGTGTGACGACCGTCCGGTGGCTGCTTGCGCAGCGCAGGCTCCAGTTGGCGCTGCGTGGCGGGGCCGACGGGCTGGGGCGCTCGCTCGACTGTGCGGTGTCGTCGGAGCTCGCCGACGCCGGTGAGTGGTTGTCGGGCGGGGAGGTGCTGCTGACCACCGGGCTGCGGCTCGGCGACGAGGTGGCCGGGCGCCGTGCGTATCTGGCGGGTCTGGACCAGGTGGGTGTCGCGGCGGTCGGTCTCGGTGTCGGCTTCGGGTTCGACGAGGTGCCCCGGGACATGACGGAGACCGCGGACGAGCTGGGTTTGCCATTATTCGAGGTGCCGCTGCCGATCCCGTTCTCCGCGGTGACCCGGGCCGTGCTCGATCAGATCGCCGCACAACGGTCGGCCCGGCTGGTCACGGCCACCAAGGCGCAGCCGCGGATGACCCGGGCCGCCGCGTCCGGCGGTTCCACGGCGCTGGTTCGCGAGCTCGCCGAGGCCATCGACCAGCACGTGGTACTCCTCGACACCGGCCACTCCGTGGTGGCGACGGCACCGCGCACCATCCCGTCTGCCGACCTCAATCGGATTCGCGATCTGGTGGTGCGCGATCCCGCGTCCGCGGGTGCCGTGTGGATGACCGACGACGCGACGATCACGGTGGCCCGGGTGGGATCGGGTGGTCGGACCTACGGACATCTCGGGGTCGTCGGGACGTCGGCCCTCGACGATGTCGCCCGCATGCTGGTCGGCCACGCCACCTCGCTGCTCGCCATCGAACATGCCAAACCGCGTCAGGTGACACGCGACATCGTGGACCTGCACGACGACGCGGTCGCCCTCGCGGTCGACGGCTCTCCCGCGGGACCGGGACTGCACCGGATCCTCGGGCGCGCAGCGGACCGGGCCGGTCGGGTCCGCGCGGCGGTCTTCACTTTCGCCGACCCCGAGGCCGCCACGCAGGGGCGTCGTCGACTCGTCGACGAACTCGATCATCGATGGCGACCGGTGTTCGTCCATCGGGACGACGTCGAGGTGATCGCCCTGTTGCGCGGCGACGATCACGTGGAGTTCGCCGTCGGCCTGCTGGCCATGATGAATCGCAGCGCACCGGTGTCGGGCGGGATCGGTCCGGCGGCCGAGCTGGGCGAGGTGGGCGAATCGGTGCGGCAGGCGCGACTGGCGTGCCGGTCGGCGGCCGTCGGGCAGCTCGTCGACCTGTGCGGCAGCCGGTCACTGCTGACGATGAATCCGGTGCGGCAGGCGCTGGCCGACGCATCCGCACAACGCCTTTCGCCGGTGATGGCGCACGACGTCCAGCACGGCACGGATCTGCGCGCGAGCCTGCTGGCATTCCTGGAGGCGAACGGCAACTGGGGCGTGGCCGCCGCGGCGCAGGGGGTACACCGCCACACGCTGCGTCACCGGATCGAGCGGATCGAGGACATGCTGGAGGTGGATCTGTCCGATGCGCGGACCCGGGCAGAGCTGCTGTTGATGCTGCTGGGGGCGGACGCATGAGGCGCGCCGCGGCAGTCGTTCTGGCGCTGGTGGTATCGGTTCTCGGGGGTTGCGCGACGGCCACCGACGAGCCGCAGCCGTCCACCTCCATGTCCGCTGCCGACAGCTCGCCGGTGTCTGCGCCCCGGCAGGTCAACCTCGGCGACAGCTACAGCGCTGCCGCGGGAGTGCAACCGCTGGTGGAGGATTCACCCGTGCTGTGCCTGCGGTCGTCGCGCAACTTCGCGCACCTGCTGGCGGCTGCGCGCGGTTACCGGCTGGACGACGTCAGCTGTAGCGGCGCCGACACCGCGGACTTCTTCACGGACCAATATGCCGGTGTACCCGCCCAATTGGATGCCCTCACCGGCACTCCCGACGTGGTGACGGTGATGATCGGCGGCAACGACAGCGCGGTGTACACCACCGCGATCCGCGCGTGCTCCGACGTGGCGGCGACCGATCCGAGTGGGTCGCCCTGTCGCGCAGCGCACGGCCCGGAGTACATCGACATCGTCCGGGAGCGCACGTACCCGTCGCTGGTGAGGGCATTCGAGGCAGTGCGGGCGAAGGCGCCGGACGCGCAGGTGCTGGCGGTCGGCTACCCGTGGATCCTGCCGGCGCAGACGGGCTGCTATCCGACGATGCGTGTGGCATCCGGCGACGTCCCGTATCTCCGTGAACTGCAAGCAGTTCTGAACCGGTCGGTGCAGCGGGCCGCCGAGCAGGCGGGCGCCAACTATGTCGACATGTCCGGAGTGTCGGAGGGGCACGACGCCTGCGAACCGGTGGGTACGCGGTGGATCGAGCCGCAGACCGGCGCAACCGGCGCCGCCCCGGCTCATCCGAACGAGCTGGGGCAGCAGGCGATCGCCGATCAGCTGGCCGCGGCCCTGCGGTAGACGGCGTGGGTCGTCACCTTCGTCACTATGGATGCGGCGTCAGCAGGGTCTCGGATCAATAGTTGTCACGACGGTCCGCCGGTGCCGCATCCATATCGGCTGCCACTTGTCCACAGTCGCAGAACAATCCACAGATCACCCATCCGGCCTGGCGCTGCCGAATTCTGTGAGCCTTTCTGCGTCACGATGACTCCATGGACCTGAGTGATCTCCACATTCCGTACGGAGTCGCATCCTGGGCGCAGCTACGAGGCCTCGATGTCACCCAGAGCCGGCTCCGACGGGCGTGCGCGGACGGCGATCTCAGGTTGTTGCGGCGCGGCTGGTATGCGACTCGGTCGGCGAACATGTCGGTGGCGGCGGCGGTGGCCACCGGTGGTGTGGTCAGTTGTGTGTCGGCGCTGAAACTCCACGGGGTCTGGATTCCTCCCGGGCCCAGCAAGATGCACATTCGCGGTCGTGAGGCGGCACATCGATCCGGTAAGCATCGCTACTGCAAGCAGTACGCGCCCCCGGAGCGGGAGGTCGATGCCGTCGACGAGATCCGGATCGCACTCCGGCATGCCCTCAAATGCCTGGACGAGGAGGGCATCGTCGTCGTCTGCGACTCGATCCTCCATCAGGACCTGCTGGAAAGGTCCGACCTCGACGCGGTGTTCATCGGCGCTCCTCGCCGCATTCGTCGCCTCCTCGACCGGTGCGACGCGAATGCCGAATCGGGCACCGAGACGATGGTCCGATTTCGCCTGCGCGCCCTCGGCATGAGAGTGCGGGTGCAGCAACGGATCATCGGCGTGGGTCGGGTGGATCTGTTGGTCGGCGACCGTCTCATCATCGAGATCGACAGTGTGGAGTACCACGATCGGTCACCGGAACAGATCGAGAAGGATCGTCGGCGGGACGAGGAGGCGGCCCGCCTCGGCTACGTCACCCTGCGGTTCAGTTACCAACGGGTGGTGCATGAGTGGGAACAGGCGGAGGCAACGGTGCTCGACCTGGTTCGCCGGCGTGAGCACGTGAAGAAGCTGGCCGGGGGAGTATCGCGACATGAATACGGCGTCAGCGGGGTCTCGGATCAATAATTGTCACGAGCACCCGCTGACACCGCATCCATATCGCTGTCCGGCCGGCCGGCGTCCGGCCGGCAGGACCCCGGCCGGACCGGCCGCCCACTCAGTGTGCGAGCTCCGCCGGCGCCCGACGCGGCAGCAGCCGGACCACGGGCAGGCAGATCGCGGCCGCGACGAGGACGATCACGAGGCTGATCTCCATCGCATGGACCTCACTGCCGGTGGCCAGCTGGAAGAACACCGTTGTCACTGTCGCGGAGCCGATTCCGGTGGCCAGCTGTTGGATCGCCGACATCGAACCGCTGGCACTGCCGGCCTCGTCGGCGTCGATGTCGCCGAGTGCGATGTCGAAGATCGTGCCGTAGCACGCGCCCATCCCGAGGCCGATCACGAAGATCGGCGGGGCCATCATCCAGAGACCGAGATCGGTGCCGGACGCGGCGACGAGGGCGAGCAGCCAGCCGACCCCGACGACGATCCCGCCCAGACCGAGCACGACGAGGGTCCGCCCGAGCCGGGTCATCAATCCGCCCATGGTCGCGCCGGCGGCGACGATGATGCCGAGGGTCAGCGGCAGCAGGCCGAGCGATGCTTCGCGGGCCGATGCCCCGATGCCCAGTTGCATGAACAGCGACAACACGTAGACGAGTCCGCTGGTGGCGGCGAACACGAGAAGTCCCATCACCAGGCCCGACGTGAAGCCGCGGTTCTTGAAGAGGCTGGGTCGCAACAACGGGTCGGCGGTGTGGGCCTGCCGGTACGCGAACAATGCTGCGGCGCAGGCGCCGACGATCAGGGACGCGATGGGGACCGGGCCCCAGCCGGCCGTCGAACCCTCGATGAGACCGAACATCAGCCCGAACATCGCGACCGCCAGGATGCCCGAACCCCACCCGTCGATCACGGTGTCGCGGTCGCCGTCGTCGCGGGGTAGCAGGCGAACGGCGAGGGCGAGTCCGATGACGCCGAGCACGACGTTGACCAGAAAGATCGGACGCCACGACAACCCCGCGATGTCCCAGTCGATGACAAAGCCGGCGAGGACGGGCCCGCCCACCGAGGCGATGCCGAGCAGTGGTCCGAACAGCCCGAAGGCCTTGGCGAGCATCTCGCGCGAGAAGGTCCTGGTCATGATGGCCATGCCCTGCGGCAGCATCAACGCGCCGAAAGCGCCCTGGGCCACCCGCGCGACCACGAGGAGCAAGGCGTCGGGGGAGAGGCCACACACCGCCGACGCGATGGTGAACCCGGCCATGCCGACCAGGAACACCCGGCGTTGCCCGAATTTGTCGCCGAGTCGCCCGCCGACCACGAGCAGCACTCCCATCGCCAGCGCGTAACTGGCGCCGAGCCACTTGATGAGGCCCTCGCCCGCGCCGAGTTCGTCGGCGATCGTCGGCGCCGCGATGTTGGTCACCGTCGAATCGATCATGTCCAACGCGTCGGCCAGGAGCACCAGGCCAAGGATTGCCCACATCAGCAGGGTGGACGGCCCGGATCTGGCCGGGGATGTGTCGTATGTCGTCGTCATGGCGGACCTCCATCTCGTAGTCGGTATGAAAGTAGAATAACTCTACAAATGGACTTACTACAAGAATGTAAACTGTGACCATGACGACAACACCTGCCGCGATGGGCCGCCGCGAGCGGAAGAAGGCGCAGACGCGTCAGGCGATCAGCGACGCAGCGATGAAGCTCTTCCGGCAGCGCGGGTACGACAACGTGACGGTGGCGGAGGTGGCCGAGGCGGCCGACACGGCGGTAGCGACCGTCTTCAAGCACTTCGTCGACGGCAAGCCGGCCCTGATCTTCGACGACGGCACCGAGCGGCGGGAGGGGATAGTCGCGGCGATCCGCGATCGGGCCCCCGATCGTTCGGCGCTGGCCGCCGTCGGCGATTTCCTGCTCACCCGGGGCCCGTTCCTCGAGGAGCCCGACGCCGAATGGGCGGAGCGCACCCGGTTGATCATGGACACGCCCGCGCTCACCGACTACTCACGCAAGCTCTGGATGGCCGGCGAAGGTGACCTGGCGGCGGTGCTCGCCGATGCCTACGGCCGCGAGCCCGACGACATCCAGATCCGAGCGCTCGCACGGTATCTGCTGGAGATCCCCGGGCTCACCGGGTTCCGGCCGGACTCCCGCGCGGCCCTGCAGGCGATCGTCGATCTGCTCGACAACGGATGGTCGACGGAATCTCACCGCGGGTGACCGTCGTCACCGACCTGTTGACGCAGGCTGAGAGCAGCCTGAACGATTTGGGCCCCGTCGGCGCGGTTTGGAACACTGGAGGCCGTGACCCGATCCGCTGATGCCGCCGCGAAGTCCGCAGAACTCTTTCGCCGCGCCACGGCGGCCACTCCCGGCGGCGTCAACTCACCGGTCCGCGCCTTCTCCGCGGTGGGCGGCCATCCCCGGTTCATCGCCTCGGCCAAGGGCTGCCACCTCACCGACGTCGACGGCAACGACTACGTCGACCTCGTCAGCTCGTGGGGGCCGATGATCCTCGGCCACGCCCATCCCGCCGTCGTGGAGGCAGTCCAGAAGGCCGCCGCAGGCGGACTCTCGTTCGGTGCTCCGACCGAGGGCGAGATCGAGTTGGCCGAGGAGATCATCGACCGGGTCGACCCGGTCGAGCGTGTCCGCCTGGTCAACTCCGGTACCGAGGCCACCATGTCGGCGATCAGGCTGGCGCGCGGATTCACCGGCCGATCCAAGATCATCAAGTTCTCCGGCTGCTATCACGGCCATGTCGACGCGCTGCTGGCCGATGCCGGCTCGGGCGTCGCGACACTCGGCCTGCCCACCTCGCCCGGGGTCACCGGCGCCTCCGCCCACGACACCCTCGTGTTGCCCTACAACGACCTCAAGGCCGTCGCGAAGGCCTTCGAGGAGTTCGGCCACGAGATCGCCGCGGTGATCACCGAGGCTGCTGCCGGCAACATGGGCGCTATCGCCCCGCACGACGGTTTCAACGCCGGCCTGCGGGAACTGACTCGCCGGCACGGTGCGCTGCTGATCATCGACGAGGTCATGACGGGTTTCCGGGTGAGTCCGGCCGGCTGGTACGGCATCGAGGGCGTGGCCGGTGACGTCTACACCTTCGGCAAGGTGATGAGCGGCGGTCTGCCCGCGGCGGCATTCGGCGGCCGCACCGACATCATGGAGTACCTCGCCCCGACCGGACCGGTGTACCAGGCGGGCACGCTGTCGGGGAACCCGGTCGCCGTGGCCGCCGGGCTCGCGACCCTCCGGCACGCCGACGCGCAGACCTACACCGATCTCGACGCCAACGCGGATCGTCTGGCGGCCCTGTTCACCGAGGCGCTGAGCGCCGAGGGAGTGGCGCACCGCGTGCAGAAGGCGGGCAATCTGCTCAGCGTGTTCTTCACCGATCGGGCCGACCCGATCACCGACTATGCCGGCGTCAAGGCCACCGAGACCTGGCGGTTCGCGCCGTTCTTCCACGCGCTGCTCGAGCGCGGGGTCTATCCGCCGCCGAGCGCGTTCGAGGCCTGGTTTGTCAGCGCGGCGCTGGACGAGGATGCTTTCTCACGAATCGCCGACGCGTTGCCGGCTGCGGCCCGGGCCGCAGCACGCGCATCGGCCAGTGCAACGGGGGAGTCCCAGTGACCAACACGATCGTCCACATGATGCGGCACGGTGAGGTGCACAATCCCGACGGCATCCTCTACGGGCGGCTACCGGGCTTCCGGCTGTCGGACAGCGGTCGCGCGCAGGCCAACAAGGTCGCCGACACGCTCGCCGACCACGATGTGACCGCGGTGTTCGCGTCGCCGCTGCAGCGGGCCCAGGAGACGGCGACACCCATCGCGGGCGCCCATGGGCTGACCATCGTCACCAACGACGAGCTCATCGAGGCCGACAACGTCTTCGAGGGTCTCAAGGTCTCGGTCGGCGACGGCGCCCTCGGCAAGCCCCGGCACTGGCCCAAGATGCGTGACCCGTTCACCCCGTCGTGGGGCGAGCCGTACATCCAGCTCGCGCACCGCATGCTGGCCGCCGCCAACAAGGCACGTGACGCCGCCCGCGGTCACGAGGCCATCTGTGTCAGCCATCAGCTGCCGGTCTACACGCTGCGTCGCTTCCTGGAGGGCCAGCGGCTCTGGCACGACCCGCGTCGCCGGCAGTGCTCGCTGGCCTCGCTGACCAGCCTCATCTACGAGGGCGACGCCCTCGTCGACATCATCTACTCCGAGCCGGCCGGTGCGTCGGACCCGTTGGCAACGGGAGCGTAAGGACGAGCGTGCGAAGGTTCTGCCTGCTGGTTGCGGTACTGGCGGCCCTGATCGGGGTGATCAGTGGCTGCGGCACCGGCGACGACGCAGTGGCGCAGGGGGACACCTTCCAGTTCGTCTCCCCGGGTGGGCAGACGGTGATCACGTATCCGCCCGCCGACCGCAAGAAGGTCGCCGACCTGTCGGGACCGGACCTCGTCACCGACCAGCCTCTGTCGCTGTCCGACGCCCGGTTCCGCGACAAGGCCGTCGTCATCAACGTCTGGGGTTCGTGGTGTGGGCCGTGCCGCGGTGAGGCCGACGACCTCGAGCGCGTCTACGAGCAGACCAAGGACCTCGGTGTCGAGTTCCTCGGTATCAATCTGCGCGACGACCGGCAGTCGGCCAAGGACTTCGTCGCCGACCGCAACGTCGGTTACCCGTCGATCTACGACTACGACGGCATCACGCTGTCGAGCCTCACCACACCGACCGCCGTGGTGCCGACCACGGTCGTCCTGGACCGTCAGCATCGGCCCGCCGCAGTGTTCCTCAAGGCGGTGACGGCCGACGAGCTCGACGCGACCGTCCGGAAGGTCGCTGCCGAGTCGGTGTCGACCCCGGCGTCGTCCACTCCGGGTTCGCCCGCTCCGCAGTCGCCGGCCACCTCGGCCCCGGGCCGACCATGACGATGATCGAACTCGCACCCCAGGCCGCCATCGGTGACACATTCGCCACCACGGTGTCGAGCGGGCCGCTGCTGCTCGCGCTCGCCGCGTGTGTGGTCGCCGGACTGGTGTCCTTCGCGTCACCCTGCGTCGTCCCGCTGGTGCCCGGCTACCTGTCCTACCTTGCCGGGCTCGTCGGAGCCGAGGCCCCGGCCGTCACCGTCGGCGAACCGGCCAAGCGCGGCCGATCGCGGGTCGCGGTCGCGGCCGGACTCTTCGTCCTCGGATTCACCGTCATCTTCGTCGCGGCCACCGCGAGCGTGCTCGGTATCACCAACACATTTGTGGTGAATCGCGAAGTGCTGCAACGTATCGGCGGTGTGGTGACCATCCTGATGGGCCTGGTGTTCATCGGGCTGGTGCCGATGGCGCAGCACGAGTTCCGATTCGCGCCCCGCCAGATGTCCAACCTGGTGGGGGCGCCCCTGCTGGGTGCGGTGTTCGCCCTCGGCTGGACACCCTGCCTCGGGCCGACCCTCGCCGCGGTCATCGCGACCGCCAGCGGCACCGAGGGCGCGACCGCCGCCAAGGGCGTCGCACTCATCGTCGCCTACTGCGCGGGCCTCGGCATCCCGTTCGTCGTGCTCGCGTTCTCGTCGGCCTGGGCCCTGCGCAGCCTCGGCTGGCTGCGCAACCACGCCCGGGCGATCCAGATCTTCGGCGGAATCATGCTCATCGCCGTCGGCGTCGCCCTGGTGACCGGGCTCTGGGATCAGTTCATCGTCTGGGTCCGCGACGCCTTCATCACCGACACGGAGCTGCCCGTATGACCGATACAGACGTGACCCCCGACGCCGAGGTGTCCGGCCCGACGCCGGGCCCGTCGCGCCCGCATTGGATCTTCCGCCGCGTGCTCTGGCCGCTCCGCAATCTCTGGCGCTCGCTCACCTCGATGCGGACCGCACTGGTCCTGCTGTTCCTGCTCGCCCTTGCCGCGATCCCCGGAGCACTCCTCCCGCAGCGGCCGCTGAACGAACAGAAGACACAGGCCTACATAGACCAACACGGCTGGCTCGGCCAGTGGATGGACCGACTCCAGCTGTTCGACGTGTTCGCCAGCGCCTGGTTCACCGCGATCTATGTACTCCTGTTCGTCTCGCTCGTCGGGTGCCTGACGCCGCGGATGATCGAGCACTTCCACAGCCTGCGGGCCAAACCCGTTGCCGCACCGCGAAATCTGAAGCGCCTGCCGCGACACGTCGAGCACGAGGTGGACGGCGACCCCGAGGGCCTGGCGCGACGCATCTCCGGCAATCTCCGCGGATGGCGACGCACCACCGTCGTCAAGGACGACGGCGTCGTCGAGGTCTCGGCCGAGAAGGGCTACCTCCGCGAGTTCGGCAACCTGGTCTTCCATTTCGCGCTCCTCGCGCTCCTGGTGTCGATCGCCTTCGGCAAACTGTACGGCTACGAGGGCACCCGCAGCCTGGTCGCCGACGGCGAGCAAGGCCTCTGCAATACCTCGACCGCCGTCTATGACTCGTTCAAGGCGGGCAATCTCGTCGACGGTACCGACCTCGACCCGTTCTGTTTCCGCGTCGACGGCTTCGACGCGACCTTCCTGCCCAACGGGCAGCCGGACATGTACACGGCCAAGGTGCGCTACACCGACGGCGTCCGGCAGACGGACCCGTCGACCTGGAAGTCGACGAAGATCCGGGTGAACGACCCGTTGCGGGTGGCCGGTGACCGCGTCTACGTGCTCGGCAACGGCTACGCCCCGACATTCACGGTCACGTTCCCGAACGGTGAACAGCGTCAGCAGACGGCGTTGTTCATCCCGGAGGAGATGCAGACGATGATGTCGTCGGGGGCGGCGCGTTTCGACACCCCGGCCGGGCTCTACCCGAACGAAGACGAGCGTCGCTCGCATCAGGTGGCCCTCGAAGGGCTGTTCGCCCCGACCGCCAATTACCACGGCACCCTGCTGACCTCGTCGTCGCCGATTCCCAAGGACCCGGCGGTGGCGATCCGCATCTATGAGGGCGACACCGGGCTCGACACCGGCAAACCGCAGAATGCGTACTCCCTGGACCAGACGCTCATCGAGCAGGGACGCCTGCAGCAGCGTGCGCAGGTGAACCTGGCGCAGGGGCAGACCCACGCGCTCGCCGACGGCACCTCGGTGCGATTCGACGGCTATCAGCGATGGGTGTCGGTGCAGGTCTCGCACGATCCCTCGCAGGTCTGGGTCCTGGTCTCGGCGATCACGATGCTCGGCGGCCTGCTCGTGTCGCTGCTGATCCGGCGCCGGCGCATCTGGGTCCGACTCGTGCCCGTCCCCGGTACGGTTTCCGGTGACCCCGGCGAACGACGTACTGTAGTAGAAATTGCCGGTCTGGCACGCACCGATCAGGCGGGCTGGGGCGAGGGATTCGAGGAGCAGGCCCACGACCTGGTGCGCGACCCGGCCGACCCGGACGCCGAGCGCACCTCGCGGGTACGTCGGCTACGTGTGCGGCGTCTGTAAGCGGGATCGACTGAGAGGACGAGTGCGATGAACACCGGTTCGATACACGTCGACGAGACACTGGCGCGATACTCCGATCTGCTGTTCGGTACGGCCATCACCATCTACGTGCTCGCGATGCTCCTGTTCCTGGCGGCACTCGCCGGTGCCCGTAGCCGCAAGCTGACGTCGACGGCCCAACTGGTCACCGCGGGTGGGTCCGGGGTGGCCGTGGACGATCGGGCGCCCGGCAAGGTCGCCGACACACCCCGCCGCAATCTCGGCGACCGGCTCGGCAACATGGCCTATCCGGTGGTCGTCGTCGGACTGATCGCGCATGTGGCATCCATCGTGCTGCGGGGTATGGCGACCGAGCGTCCGCCGTGGGGCAACATGTACGAGTTCATCTCGCTGACGTGTGCGGCCTGTGTCATCGCCGGCCTGGTAGTGCTGCGCAAGCCCGAACACCGGCCGTTGCTGACCTTTGTGCTGCTACCGGTTTCGCTGCTGATGTTCATCGGCGGTCGCTGGCTGTACACGCAGGCCGCTCCGGTGGTCCCCGCGCTGAAGTCCTACTGGCTCGCGATTCACGTCTCGATCATCTCGGTGTCGTCGGGCGTGCTGCTGGTGTCGGGCGTGGCCAGTGCGCTCTACCTGATCAAGATGCGGTGGGGTCGCCCGGAGAGCGACGATCCGGCGGCCGCCGGATCCGGCATCGTCGCGGGTGTGCGACGGGTCATCGACCGAATCCCGAACGCGGACACGCTCGACCGGCTCGCCTACAAGTGCGTCGTCTTCGGATTCCCGCTGTTCGGTCTCGGCGTCATCTGCGGTGCGATCTGGGCCGAGTCGGCATGGGGCCGGTTCTGGGGCTGGGATCCCAAGGAGACGGTGTCGTTCATCGCCTGGGTGATCTATGCGGCGTATCTCCATGCTCGGGCGACGGCGGGCTGGCGGAGCAACGCGGCCGCCTGGATCAACGTCGCGGGCTTTGTGGCGCTGCTGTTCAACCTGTTCATCATCAACCTGGTGGTGTCCGGCCTGCACTCCTACGCGGGACTCTGACCGCTGTCTTCGCCGGGAGGCGTCCGCTGGGTCTCCACAGCCTGCGCCTTGACCATCTTGAGCAGCGCGATCACGACGTCGATGGTGTCCGGGCAGATCGAGCGGACGTCGATCCCGGACAGATGCGTTCCAGTGGTCGCCAGCATCTCCACGTAGTCGCGCTGCTGGCGGACGCGCTCGAGGTCTTCGTCGGGATTGGCGAGGAAGTAGGTGACGCTGACCTCGAACGCCCGCGCGATGGCCTCGACGGTCCGGAACGACGGCGTCCGGGCCTTGCCCGTCCGGAGTTGCGAGATGTAGGCGTCCGAGAGCGAATATCCGAGGTCGTTGGCCCGTTCGGCGATCTTCTTACCCGTGTAGGGCACGCCGTTCTCATCCCGCGAATGCTCGAAGAGGTAGCCCAGCTTCTGTGCAAAGCCGGGCTCGTCGTCGGGCGTCGGGCGCCCCCGCTCGGGCGTCAACGTCGGTTGTCCGCGCGTGATTCGTTGATCTCCTGCACCTTTCGCCGGGCCCACACGGTGGCACCCACTGCGTGATGGAAAGAGATTACCCTACCTGCCAGTAGGGTACGCGGGCGTAAGTCCGGGATTCTGCGACGTCAGGACGGATATTGCGTGGAGGTGTCAGGCGTCGTCGGCATCGGACCCGTTGGGGCCCCGCGTGCGGCGGTCGAGATCGATGAGAAAATCGGGATCGTCGTCGGGCCCGACCGGACCGATCGGCCGGGTGGGACGGTCGTCGTGATCTTCGCGATCGGCGAGTTGGGGGCCAAAGGCGCGCCACAGCAGGAAACCGATCGCTGCAATGCCGATCAAAGCGAACAGAAACGTCATGGCAACCTCCCGTGTACAAGCGTACGTGAGGTTGCCATGGGGCGGGGCGGACCCCGCCGGTCAACAAGATCAGTGAGTGCGGCGGTTCAGCAACTCGACGACGTCGGCCTCACGGAAGCGACGGTGACCGCCCGGCGTGCGGATCGATCCCAGCAGGCCGGAGCTGGCCCAGCGGGCCACGGTCTTCGGGTTGACGTTGAACATGGACGCAACCTGGCCGGGCGTCAGGGTGTGCTGACTCGCAAGACCTGGGGTGATGATGCCGGGGGTGGCTGAGTCGATGACAGTCATGTGTGTGTTCCTCTTCTCTCGCCTGCAACGATGAACCTGCAACGATGAAATACGTGGGGTCTGGTTCATGGATACACGCCGGATGCCCGGGTACTCGAACGGTCAGCAATTGGTAAAGAGAGTGCAAAACCGACATTCCAGACGCCCGGTTCGTCGCAATTGGGCGAAAATGCGCGACCTCACGGGCAGTACCCTTGACACCGTGAGTGAAGACAAGGCAGTGGACACGAGTACCGACCGCGAGGCGACCGCAGGCAGCGTTGCGCTGTCGCTGGCGCTTTACACCCTCGCGCGGCTGGCGCTGGTCGTCGTGGTGGCCGCGATCATCATCGGTGGCGGCGCGATCGCCGGCGTCCAGGTGCCGCTGTTGGTGGCCGCCGTGTTCGGTGTCCTGATCGCCCTGCCGCTGGGCATGGTCCTGTTCAAGTCGCTGCGTCTGCGGGTGAACCGACAGATCGCGGCGGTCGACGACGCCCGTCGGCGACGACACGACGATCTGCAATCCCGCCTGCGCGGCCAGGCCGACTGAGTCGGAATGAAGCCGACCAGGATCGTCGACCATCGGGGCGACCGCACGTGGTCGGAGAACGCGGTACGTCTGATCGAGGCGGACGGCCGTCGCAGTGCGGACACCCACCTGCATCGCGTGCTGTTGCCGGACTGGTCCAGGTGGACCGCCGACGACGGCAGTGACGTCGGCGTCGACCTCTATCTCAAGGACGAGAGCACCCACCCGACCGGTTCGCTCAAACACCGACTGGCCCGCTCGCTGTTCCTCTATGCACTCTGCAACGGCTGGGTGCGAGAGGGCACCACCGTCATCGAGGCGTCGTCCGGGTCGACCGCGGTCAGTGAGGCCTACTTCGCGAAACTGATCGGCGTCCCGTTCATCGCGGTGATGGCGTCGAGTACGTCGCCGTCGAAGACCGCGCTCATCGAGCGGGAGGGCGGTCGTTGCCACTTCGTGGAACGCGCTGGTGATGTGTATGCCGAGGCACTCCGGCTCGAAGCCGAACTGAACGGACATTTCATCGATCAGTTCACGATGGCCGAGCGGGCGACCGACTGGCGCGGCAACAACAACATCGCCGAATCGATCTTTGCGCAGCTGGCCGACGAGGATCATCCGATCCCGACCTGGATCGTGGTCGGGGCGGGAACGGGTGGCACGTCGGCCACCCTCGGTCGCTACGTGCGCTACCGGCGACACCCCACCTGGCTCGCCGTGGTGGACCCGGAGAACTCCGTCTTCCTGCCGGCCTACGACTCCGCCGACGGCACGCTCACCTCCGAGGTGGGTTCGCGCATCGAGGGCATCGGCCGCCCGCGCGTGGAGCCGTCGTTCGTCTCCCAGGTCATCGACCGGATAATCGGCGTTCCCGACGACGCGTCCATCGCGACCGCCCGTTGCATCAGCGACCGGCTCGGTCGACGCGTCGGCGCCTCGACCGGGACCAACCTGTGGGGTGCCCTGCAGATCGTCGCCGACATGGTGGCGCAGCGGCAGTCCGGCAGTGTGGTCAGCCTGCTCTGCGATTCCGGGGACCGCTACGGCAACACCTATTTCGACGACGAGTGGCTCGGCGAGCACGGATTCGATCTGACCGAGGCGACCGCGGTGCTCGACGAGTTCTTCGCATCCGGAATGTGGACGGCCGCGGTCTCCTAACCGCGCGACCCGTCGCTGCGGAGCGAGCTTGCGAGCGTGCCCCTTTGTTCCCTGAGGAGCGAGCTTGCGAGCGTCTCGAAGGGTCGCACTTAGGGTTACCTCATCGCCGTGGGATAGCATTCGCGTGTGGGCGATCTCGAGGGTGAACCGCTGGTCAAGGCTGTTGGTCTGGTGCGTGAGTACCAGATGGGGGATCAGCTGGTGCGGGCGTTGGACGGTGTGGACCTGGCTCTCGACGGTGGGCAATTCGCGTCGATTGTGGGCCCGTCGGGTGCGGGAAAGAGCACTCTGCTGCATGTGCTGGGCGCCTTGGACTCTCCGACGTCGGGCACGATCTCGATCGACGGGGTCGATCTGGGTTCGCTCGACGACGAGCAGGCCTCGGCGTTCCGGCGCCATCGGGTCGGTTTCGTGTTCCAGTTCTTCAATCTGGTGCCGACGATGTCGGCCTGGGAGAACGTGGCGTTGCCGCGGTTGCTGGACAGTCAGTCGTTGCGCAAGGCCAAGCCGCGGGCGGTCGAACTCCTGGAGCGGGTGGGGCTCGGCGATCGTGTCGATCACCGGCCGTCGGAGCTGTCGGGTGGGCAGATGCAGCGGGTGGCGATTGCCCGGTCGTTGATCATGGACCCGACGATCCTGCTGGCCGATGAGCCGACCGGGAACCTCGATTCAACGACGGGCGATTCGGTGCTGGCGTTGCTCTCGGAGGTGGCGCATGACACGGCGGACCGTCTGGTGGTGATGGTGACCCATGATCCGCATGCCGCGGATGTCGCCGACACCACGATCACGGTGCGCGACGGGAAGATCGCGTGAATGCTCGACCGGTGAGGACGGCAGCGGGCCGGTCGGCGAATCCGCTCCGTTCGATCGCGTCCGGGTTGTCGCGGATCCGGGTGCTGAACCTTCGCGAGATCCGCACCCACCGGCTCCGGGTCGTCACGTCGCTGCTGGTGGTGATCGTCGCGTCGGCGCTGCTGATCTCGGTACTCGGCCTGTACGGGTCACTGACCGAGTCGGTGCGCCAGGTGAATGCGGCCATCACGGGGACCGCCCAGGTGGAGGTTGCGTCGATCGCGGATTCGGGCATCGACGAAGGACTGGCCGGCGAGATCCGCGGAGATGTGCCCGAGGCGAAGTCGGTGGTGCCGCTCATCCGTGACTCGGTGGTGATCGACAACCGCAAAACCGCCCTGCTGGGTTCGGACTTCCGGGTCACCGCGCTGTCCGGCGAACTGCGGCAGGCGGTTTCGGCGCAGCAGTCCGCGGGTTTCAGGCAGCAGGACCTCGAGAACGGCATCGTGGTCGGCGCGGGGACCGGATTGCACAAAGATCAGCAACTGACCGTCAACGGTGTTCCGGTGCGGGTCATCTCGGTGGTCGAGGGCGACCAGGCAGCGGTGCTCAACAAGGGCAACTTCATCTTCGCCTATCTGAGCCTCGCGCAGCGACTGGCGTCGCGGGCCGACAAGGTGGACTCGATCCTCATCGTCGCGAAACCGGGAGCCGACATCCCGGCCCTGAAGTCGGACGTCTCCCGAGTCGTCGACGGCCGCGCCGTCGTCGTGGACCCGGATTTCCGCGCGAAGCAGGCCGAGGTGGCCAGTTCGGTCACCCGTGACGCCACCCTCCTCGTCTCGCTCATCTCGCTGGTCATCGCAGGCTTCTTGGTCTTCAACACCATGAACATGGCCGTGGCGTCGCGCCGGCAGTCGCTCGCGATGATGCGTGCGCTCGGCGCGCGGCGCGGACATCTCGTCGGTGACCTGCTCGGCGAGTCGGCGCTGTTCGGATTTGTCGGCGGACTGATCGGGGTACCGATCGGCATCCTCGCCGGACGATGGGCGATCGGCAGGATTCCCGAGGCCGAGTCGGATACGTTGGCGACCGCCGTGAGCTATCACCTGCCCGGGTACGCGCCGGTGATCGCGATCGTCGCATGCGTCGTGGCCTGTGTGGCGGCGACGTCGCTGGCCGCGCGGTCGGTGTTCGCGGTGTCCCCTGTGGAGGCGATGATCGCGGGTGAGGTCGCCGACAACTCGACGAAACCCGGACGTGCCGTGTGGATCTCCGGTGTTGTCGGGGTTGCGTTGCTGGTGGCGTCGTGGTTCGTCGCGACCACCGTGCCCGGCCGTCCCGCCATTCTCGCCGGGGCCGTCTACGCCGTCGGAGGATTGCTGGTCTGCTACGCGCTGACCAAGCAACTTGTCGCGCTGGTCGTGATGTTGACGCGCCGGTTCCGCGGGCCGGGGCAGCTTGCGGCGGTGAACACCGAACGCGCACCGCGGCGTGCCTGGGCCACCCTGATGACCGTCGCGGTCGCCGTGGCAGTCGGCATGGGCACCTCGGGTGCGCTCGACAATCTGGTCGGGTCGATATCGAATTCGCTTGACGGGCTGGCGGACCCCGACTTCTACCTGTCCTCCGACCCCGGCGGCGGCCTGCCGACCGGGCCGCCGATGTCGTCGGAGATCGAGTCCCAGGTGGCGAAGGTGCCGGGCGTGACGAAGGTCGTCGGCGCCCAATGGGCGAGCCTCAACATCGGCGAGGCAGCGGTATACGTGCAGGGACTCGAGCCGGGATCGTTGGCGCCCTTTGTGAAGAAGGCGAGTCCGGAAGCGCTGCAGCGGGTTCTGGCCGGCGACGGCATCCTGCTGTCGAACGTGCTGGCCCGGACTCTGGACGCGCACGCGGGCGACACCCTGCGGCTGGCCACCCCGAGCGGCTACCGCGACATCCAGGTAATCGAGACCGTCAACTACATCTCGATGGGCTCGGGTACCGCGGCGATGTCGAACTCGGTGCTCTCCGACTGGTTCGACCGGCCCTATGACACGTACCTTCAGGTCTCCACCGACCCGAACGCCGACCAGGCCCAGATCCGGGAGCGGCTCGATGCGATCGCGACGGCGAACCCGTCGGCCGGCGGACAGGCCGTTACCGTGGAGTCCGGCGCGGAGGCCTTGTCGGCCGCCCAGGAGCAGGCCCAACAGGCCGGTGCGTT
Source organism: Gordonia sp. DT218 (assembly GCF_049847105.1). Lineage (NCBI taxonomy): Bacteria > Bacillati > Actinomycetota > Actinomycetes > Mycobacteriales > Gordoniaceae > Gordonia > Gordonia sp. DT218. The sequence goes on from NZ_JBNCNS010000003.1 coordinate 590,856, forward strand.
CACCATCGCCATCCAATGGATCGTGGCGCTCGCGGCCGCGGTCGCACTGCTGAACACCTTGCTGCTCTCCGTGATCGAGCGTCGACGCGAACTCGGGGTGCTGCGCGCGATGGGCGCATCTCGCCGGTTCATCTCGCGGATGGTGGTGGCCGAGGCGGCCGGCATCGCGCTGATCGGCTCGGTCACCGGGCTGGTGCTGGGCAGTGCGCTGCATTTCCTCTCCGACAAGATCCTCTCCGCGACAACCTCGATCGAGATCGCGTACTCGCCCCGTCCGTCGACGCTGCTGTTCGTCGGGATCGCCTGTGTGCTCTGTATCGGCGGTGCGCTGGTGCCGGCCATGCGGGCGTCCCGGATGAACATCAGTGAGTCGATTCTGACCGAATAGTCGGCGCGAGCGACCTGAGCATCACCTCAGCCGGGCGTTGGCCACATAGTGTGCTCAAGGGTTCGCTGAGGTGATCCTGGTGTCAGTCTTCTTCGTGCCTCGCCGTAGATGGCGACCCTCGCGCACGATCGCGAGCACCTGGCCTTCCGCGTCCGCCCACCCGGTGGTGACTGCCGCGTAGGTGAAACGCATTGTGAGATAACCATCTTCGGCTGCCCGGCGATCGCGTCGCCGGTCTTCCTCGTACTGTTCCGCGGTCCGGTGATATTCCTCGCTGTCGATCTCGATGATCAACCGATCTCCGACGAGGAGGTCGACCCGGCCGATGCCCTCGATCTGCACCTGAACGCGCACAGAGATTCGTCGTGACCGTAGCCGACAGCGGACCATCGACTCGGTGCCGGACTGCGCATGGCCGTCGCAGACGTCGAGCAGTCGGCGCTTGGCGAGCGGGGCGGATGCCATTTCCGTCCGGATCTCGTCGATGGTCATCAGTTCCTTGTTGAGGATCGAATCACAGACCGCGACCAATTCTTCGCCATCGACGCACTTGGCGGCATGACGCAGCGCAGTCGGAACATCGTCGACCGCGCTGCGCAGCGGCCCCGGACGCCCGTACTGCCGGCAGAGCGCGTTGGCTTTCCGGTAGGCATCCGAGTTCCCGCGTTTGTGCACTTTCGTCGCCGTACCCGGAACCCAGACGCCGTGATAGCGCAGCGCGGTCAGGCAGCTCACGACGTGCCCCCGACGGACCACCTCGCACACGATCTGGTCGGCGGCCTTGTCCGCATACCGATCCCGCCCCAGGCGGATGAGATCACCCGTCTTGCATTGGCGCCGAATCTCTTTGCGTGTCAGTCCGGTGGCGATCAACTCTGCGTAGCTGTACACGCCGATGTACTTCATGCCGATGAGTATCACCTGGAGAGGTGCCGACCGACCGTGCCCGTGACGCATCTGTGGACAACCGGCGCTCATGGAACCCCGACGATGTGCACTGCGTCGTATCTCCAGACATGCCCCATCGGCGTTGCGCCGATCCGCTTCGAAGGAGGTCGACGATGGCATCGGATCGGCGATACCCGACAACTGCCGGCTTCGGTATCCGGCCCGACGAGATCGCGCGGGCGGCGGATGCGTGGCGTGCTCAGTCGGTGGTGATCCGAGACGTTGATGTCGCAGCGCTGGAGCGTGTTTCGGGACCGTCGAGCCGGGTAACGTCGGCTTTGCGGGCCGCGGCGTCGGCGGCCCGGAACGCGACTGCCGCGGTCGCCGACCGGCTGGAGGCAATGGGCATGATCCTGCATCGCCTGCGGATCGACTCGGACATCGAGGACCGGGCGGCCGCGACATCTTTCACCGACCTCTCCGGACGCTGATGCGTCCGACGATTTCCGAATTGCGCCACTGGAACACCCACCGGTTCACTGAGGCAGGAGTATCCGCCGAGACCGGCGCGGCAACCCTCGATGGCGCGATGGATGCGGTGATCCGCGCACTCGACGCGACGTCGGGTTGGCGTGGCGAGAGCCGTTGTGCGGCGGACCTGACCGTGGCTCGGGAACGCGGTCACGTGAACGAGATCCGCAACATCCTGAACCAGATCGCCGACCAGGCCGAGGATGCCGGCGCCGATCTGACGTATGCGCGCGAACGCGTGCTCCGACAGGTCGACGCCGCGCTCGCGGGCGGATTCGTCGTCACCGATCTCGGCGGGGTCGCGCACGCCGATACGTCGAAAGAGGCTGACGCCCAGAAGCTCGAGGTGGCGATCATCGCGGCGCTCGACTCGGTCTGCCAACTCGACGACGACCACGGCTCGCGCCTGGGTGCGCTCGCCGACGACCTCGCCGCGATGCGGTATGGCCACCCGGATGTCCGGCTCCTCGACGGAGACACTGTGAATCCCGACGAGGTGGTAGCGATGTTGCGGGGCATGACGGCGGTCCAGCGCCGAGAACTGTGGTCCCGCATGGCCGTCGATGACCGACGCCGGGTCATGCATGCCGATCCTCAGACCATCGGCAATCTCGACGGTGTCGACTTCGACTCCCGCGCAGACGCCAACGAGATCAACGTCCGGAACGCGCTGATCGAGGAGCGGCAGGCCAGCCGGGCCGCGGGTCCGCGTGCAGCTGTGCTCGAGGAGTTCTCGCATCGGAGCCCCGACGGAACCGCGGAACGCCGGTTCATCGCCTTCGACAACACCGCCGACGGGCGGTTCGTCGAGATGGTCGGCGGAATCGGATCGGGCACCCGCAACGCCACCGTCTATGTCCCGGGGACCAATTCCTCGATGAATCGGAGCGCGGAGACCTACCGTGTTGCGACGGATCTCGCGCAACGGACCGGCGGGCCGGTATTCGTCTACCTCGACGGTGACCTGCCGCAGAAGGTCGGCTTCGAGGGGTTGCCCGACGCACTCGGCAGGGGAGCGGTTGCCGGGCTTCTCGGTATCGGATCCGGCCTGGCGGAGTCGATCGACGACTCCGCAGTCGAGACCGGTTTCGCCCGGGCCATGGCTCCGCGTCTTGTCGGATTCGGGACGGCTCTCGACGCCGAGCTCGCGCAGTACGCGCCGGAGGCGAAGACGACGTTCATCGGCTTCTCCTACGGCGGCTCGGTCGTCGGATCGGCCGAACAGCTGGGGCTGCGCGCCGACCGGGTCGTCTACGCGTCGTCGGCGGGTACCGGCGTGTTCGACGGTCCGTGGCGCAACCCGAACCCCGACGTCGAGCGATATTCGCTGACCGCCCCGGGTGACCCGATCCAGTACGTCCAGTCGGTGCCCGGCAACCCACACGGTTCCGACCCCGACACCGCGGCCGGGGTGGTCCGGCTGGACACCGGATTCACCGGGCCCGACGCGAATGGGCACCGCGCCCTGCTCGAGGGCGCGAGCTCACACGGTGCCTACTGGCACGACCCGGACTCCGACGCGTTCCGGAACGTCGTCCGGGTCATCACCGGCGACGACCCCACTCCATACGTCGAGCGCGCGCCCGATCGGCCCACCGATCCGTACGCCGAGGGGCTGCTCCACATCGTGGTCGAAGGCGGCAAGCAGATCATCACGGACGGTCTCGGTCCGCTCGGGGATCTGATCGACGGCGACATCGACCTGCCGGGTCCTATCCCGGACATCCCCCTGCGTCTGCCCTGGTGAGTCGCTCGGGGCGGCCTACGGAAACCTGACTGTCAATAATTCTTGACAACCGGATGATGTCAACATAACCTGACACCATGCACGACGAACAGAATCCGACCGATACGGCACATGACGACGCCACTGGCGCCGGCCTCGCGGGTGACGCCGCGAGCAGCGACCCCGCCCGGGGGCTGGCCGCGGTACGGGCGCTGCGGACCCTGGCTGACCGTCTCGAGGACGTCCAGGTCGCCAATGCCCGTGCCAACGGATGGAGCTGGCAGTCGATCGCAGAAGTTCTGCAGATCAGCCGCCAAGCCGTGCACCAGAAACATTCACAACGTGAGGCCCGCGGCAGTGGGTCAGAAGGAGACATCAACAATGTTTGAACGATTCAACCGTGATGACAGAATGCTGCTGGCTTTCGCCATGCAGGAGGCCGGCGATCTTGGTCACCGGCAACTCGGCAACGATCACCTCATCCTGGGCATGCTCTGCAACGCCCGGAGTCCGCTGTTCACGCTGCTCGGCGAGCAGGGCCTGACCCTGGCGACGGCACGCGAGGCGGCGCAGAAGTATCACGCCGAGCACGACGACACCGCCGAGGCCACCGACGCCGGCGTCGAAGAATCGGCGAAGCAACGCTACGAAGAGGACCGAGATGCCCTGCGCAGCATCGGCATCGACCTCGACAAGGTGCGCGAGGCCGTCCGCGGCCGATTCGGCGAAGACGTATCCGAGGGCTGGGCCGAGCGCCCGGACCGCGGATACGGCCGACGCGGCCGCGGCGGTCCAGAGGGTCGCGGACGGGGCCGGGGGCACCGGCACGGACATGGCCCGCATCGGGGTCGTGGACCTCGCCCGGAGGGTTTCGGTCCCGAGGGTTTCGGCCCCGGTGGATTCGGGCCAGGCTTCGGACCCGGCGGACCGGGCTTCGGTCCGGAAGGCTTCGGCCGCGGGGGATTCGGTCCGGGACCCTTCGGTCCGGGTGGACCGTTCGCCGACGACGAGGGTCCTTGGGAGCCGGGACGCGGACGACGCGGACCGCGTGGCCGTGGGTCGCGCCCCCGCTTCGCCGCCGAGACTCGGGAGGTGTTCGGGAAGGCCGTGGAACTCGCGCGTGAGCGTGGCGACTCGCGGCTGCGTCCCGAGTACCTGCTGATCGGCATCATCGACGCCGGCGACGACGCATCGCGTGCCGTCATCGAGTCGGCGACCAGTGCCGACGATCTCAAGGCCGCCGTGCTGGCGAGCCTGCCGGAGGTCAATGCCGGCGTGTGACGCCGGTGTGATGCTAGGGGTGTGATACCCGGCGGCACAATATGATCGGCCGGTCGACCTCGTGATCGAGGGCGGCCGGCCGATCTCTGTCGGTACGGGGTCAACGCGATGGCGCCGTACAGTGAGATCAACAGCAGTGACCAGTTGATCGCAGCGATCAGGACGGAACTCAGCAGGTAATTGGCCGTCAGTCTCGGGGACGTCGCAACGCTTGTCGGCCGCGACCATCTGCGAATACCGGTGATTCCGAATATGTTGTCGTGCAAGAGATGTGGTCCGATTGTTGCGAGCCGGGGGTATTGCGGTTGCCGTTGGCGCCGCCCGCGGGGCGCGACGTGATCACGCGCTTCGGTATCGCCTGATCGGCCTGAGTGGTCCCGCCCTGTGACCGCTTGGGGGGCCGGCTTGTCCGTATGCGTCATTCGAACTAATGTTCGATGGGTGAGCATGAAGTGGATCGGCGGCGACAGCGGCCAACCACGACGACCGGTGTACTTCCCGGTCGGCCACAAGGCGGTGCTCGTCGATCTGAACGCGCTGTATCCGCAGACCCCGCACTACTCCGGCGAGTACTTTCCGGATGGTCTGCAGATCCGGTCGGTGCACCTCGGTGTGCTCACCGCATGGGCGCGTTCGGAGTGGGGCGAGTGGTACGGCAAGGTCACTTACACGATCACCGCCAAGGACCGGCAGGAGAAGGTGACGCACTGGGTGCCGGGCTGGGCCTTGCGGCCCGCGGAGGCGACTCCTCCGCATGGGCGGAGATCAGGCGGGTCTCCGGCCGGCTAACCGATCATCAGGCCGACCGCAGTCAGCACCGCCCATGCGAGCATGGCCTGTCCGGTGCCGCCGAGCGCCGGGATCAGCCCGGGGCCGAGGGCGCCGGCCCGCACGGGTTTGTAGGCGAACCACACCAGTGGAGCGGCGAGCAATCCGAGCAGTGCCCAGGGTGTCGCGGCGATGAGTGCCAGGCTCACCACCAGCGGTACGGCGAGGAGTACGCCGAAGAAGATGCGGGTCTTCTTGTCGCCCAGGCGGACCGCGAGGGTCACCTTGCCGGATTCGGTGTCGCTGGGGATGTCGCGCAGGTTGTTGACCACCAGCACGGCCGACGAGATGGAGCCGATCGCGATCGCACACAGCAGGCCGACCCAATCGACCGTGTCACTGACCACGTACTGCGTGCCGAGCACTGCTACCAGCCCGAAGAAGACGAACACGGCGATCTCGCCGAGCCCGATGTACCCGTACGGTTTGTTGCCGCCGGTGTAGAACCAGGCGCCGGCGATGCAGATCGCGCCCACCACCACCAGCCACCAGGCGGTGCTGACGGCCAGCGCCAAGCCGCATATCGCGCCGACCGCGAAGCAGGCGAACGCAGCGCGCTTCACCGCACCGGGCGACGCGGCGCCGGAGCCGACCAGTCGCATCGGGCCCACGCGATCGTCGTCGGTGCCACGGATTCCGTCGGAGTAATCGTTGGCGAAGTTCACGCCGATGATGAAGGCGACCGCGACCAGGAGGGCGAGTACTGCCTTCCACCAGACAACGTCGCCGAGGTCGCGGACCGCTCCGACGCCGACGACGACCGGCGCGATCGCGTTGGGCAGCGTGCGCGGACGCGCGCCTTCTAACCACTGCTTCGGGGTTGCCACGAGGTCGATCCTGCCACGCAGGAACTGCTGCGCACTCGGCGCCCGGTCGAGCCCATCGACGACACGGGCTGAACTGTTATCGGGCGCATCCGAGAATGGCAGCCTTGGCGAGCCCGCCGTATTGGTAGGCATATTGGTACGCCCACTTGAAGACAGATCGCGAATAGTCGCGCGGAACGCTGCGCATGATCACCTGTCCGTCGAAACATTGTCCGAAGATGTACCGGGCGCGCACCAGGTGATAGCGCCAGCTGATCACGATCACCGATCGCCAGCCACGCTCCTTCGCCAGGCGTTGGATGAACGTGGCCTCGCCCTGCGTCGTCGATGGATTCGGTGCGAAGCAGATGACCTCTATGTCGGGGGTGCCTGCATTGCAGACGCGGTCCATGATCTGTTTGTCGAGGAGTGGGTAAGGGCGGTACGGATCGGAGATCACGACGGTGTTCGCGTATCCCTCGTGCGCCAATCGGAGTCCGTAATCCTCCCGGCCGTCGTGCTCGCCGCCGAGGACGACGATGGCATCCGCAGGTCGCAATTCGTTCTGGTGCTCTCTGTTGAATAGCTGATAGCCGAGCCCAGCGAGGGTAACCGCGACGATGAGCAGCACACAGGCAGCGATGGCGGCAATGGATCTGAGTCGAGATCGCCTAACCGCCATTCCTGAATTGTGCACGGCTCGAGTACGAGTGGTTGATCGTGGTCCGGCAGATCACACGGGGCGAGTCACGAGCCATTCGCTCAGCGAGACCTGCGCCGCGTTCGCCGCTCGCGCGCCCACCGCTGCCCGGTCCGAGTCTCGGTCTGCCAGAGCGCCCATCCCGCGATGGCGAAACCGACGACCGCCAGCACATCCCCTTCGGTCACTCCGTGGCGGGCGCTGATCACGAACAGCGTCCGACCCTCCAGCGGTCCGTTGAACACGATCCACGCACCGGCCACCACGATGAGCACCGCGGCCGACCATCGTCCCGGACGGGCCAGGCACCATGCGCCGCTGGTGAACAGCAGCCCGAGGAGGACAAGCGCGTGGAACGGATCGATCGATCGCATCCCACCAGTATCCAGTGACCGCGGTGGGCAGTCGCATTTACCGGGCCAGGTCGAGGTCGTCTGGTGTGAGGATTTCGACTGTGATTCCGTCGTGTACGAGTCGGGTGAAGCGCATGGGTCCGGCGTATCGGTAGTCGGGTGGGGCCACTTCTTTTGGGCGCGTGGGGGTGTCACCTGAGAGTCCGTGGTTTCGCAGGTGGTGTCGGAGGGTGTCGGCGATGTGGTTGCGCCGGTTGATGCGTGGCGGGTTGGGTGGTCCGGTGCCGTTGGTGTTGCGGGTCCAGGCGGGGCGGCCGGCGTCGGGTCCGTCGGCGACGATGTGGGTGGTGAATTGTCCGGGTTTGTGTCCGACCATGCGGTTGTGGGTGGGACACGCGGCGGCGAGGGCGTCGATGTCGGTGCGGCCGCCTTCGGCCCAGTCTTGTTCGGCGTGGTGGATGTCGGTGTGGCTGAACGGCATGTCGCAGTCGGGGTGGGTGCAGTGGGCGCCGTCGCGGGCGAAGAGCGCGAACCGTTGGGCTTGGTTGGCGAATCGTTTCGCGGTGCCCAGGTGCAGGATTTCGCGGGTGTGGTCGGCGAACACGGCCAGGTGTAGGTCGGCGTGGGCGGCGAGTTCGACGATGTCGGCGATGGGCAGGGAGGCGCCGGTGGTGGTGTGGCCGAGGCCGGCCCGTTCGCGCAGTTCACTTTCGGTGATCGCGATGATCAGGTGTGGGGGTAGTCCGCGGTGGCTGGCGCCGAGTCCACCGCTTGTCAGGATGTAGTCGAGCAGGGCGCGTAACGCGTCGTGGTTGCGTTGTTCGGGGGTGCGGGCATCGCGGGTGACGGCGGCGGCGAGGGCGTCGGGGTCGGCGTGTTCGCGTTGTCCGGTGGGTGATTGCTTGTCGTCGGGGTTGTTCATGCCGGGGGCGGCCCAGGCGGCGAGGACGACGTCGAACATGGCGCGGGTGGTCGGGTCCAGGGTGGCGGTCAGGCGGCTGAGCTGTTGGGCGTCTTGTTTGCTCAGCAGTAGGCGGCGTTGGCGGGCGCGGTCACGCTGGTCGGTCACGGTGCCGTCGGGGTCGAGGTGGCCCAGGATGCGGGCGCCGAGGTCGGTCAGTGTTTTTGGGGAGAAGTCGCGAGCGAAGTAGGCCAGACTGGCCTCGGCCGCCTCCACCAGCTCGGGTGCCACCGCGGCCGGGATGCGTGCCATGGCGTTCACGATGGTTTGGACGTGGTCGGGTCCGATGGCGCCTTCGGCCAGGGCGGCGGCGGTCTGCGGGTGGCGTGGTGCCAGTAATTCGCCTTGTAGGTTGTACATCTGCGAGACCGCGGCCATTTGTTCTTTGCGGTGGCGCAGGTCGCCGATGCGCAGCTTTTCGGCCATGAAGTTGTGCAGTGAGCGGTAGCCGGCGGTGGTGTGGGCGTCGCGGTCGCAGACATCCATGACTCGGCGGTGTCCGATCGAACTCATCCGCCGGGCGGCGCGTTCGTGTTCGACGGCCACCGCCACCAGATCGGCGGGCGAGGCGCTGGTGGTGTCGACGCCGGCGATGCGGTCGAGCAGGTGATGGAACTCGCGGTAGAGCTCCACCACATTCTCACCGGCGGGCAGATCCCCGACCGAAGCCGCGGCGGCCGTGGCCAATTCGGCCTGCCGCTCGAGCAGTTCGTCATGACTGCGCGGATGATGTTGCTGAAACATGCCCTGCGGCAACCACTGGCCGGCCACCGCCGCCACATCCACGTCCTCACCACCGTCATCGGTGGCCACATGATCAGGGTCGGACTCGCTCATGCGGCGGACCCCCCGATCCAATTAGTTCGAACGTATGTTCGAAGTCTAACAGAGCCGAAACTGTCTGCGCAAGCCCTTTCGTCGAGGCAATCGGCGTCGATCAGTGAGACGAAATTTCTTCGAAGGGCGGATCGTTGAGAGGCTGGCGACCGTTCTGTCCGACTGAAGAAACCGCAGTCAATGGTTTCGTCGCAGAACTCCTCCGCGGTTTCAATGCGCACGACCCCGACGTGTTCACGGCAGTGATGACCGAGGACGTCGTCTTCGAGAACAGTGGTTCGGCGGCCCCTCTTTCACCCGCACGCGCCGCGCGGCAGCTTTGCCTGGACTGCAGTGGGAACCCACACCGGCTCACTCGATCCGCCGGGCCTGGCTGCCACGGGCAAAGACGTCGAGTTCGACGTCCGGGAGATCATCGAGTTCCGGGACGGGCTCGCAAGTCATTTCCGCGTCGTGATGGACATGACCGAGTTCGCTCGACAGATCGGAGCGTTCCCGGCTCGGGGTAGCCGAGGGGAGCGGGCGATGGCGCGGATGCCGCGGTTCCAGATGAAGGTGGCGCGGCGCCGCTGATTGTCCGTTATTGTCCGGCCGGCAAACCGAACGCCGCCAGTACCGTCGTGCTCCACAACTGCTGCCCCCGCGCATTCGGGTTGGCCGCGTCGCGCATCACCGCCGCGAGACCCGCAGTGCTGCTGGGGAATGCGGAGTAGACGTCGATCACCTGAATGCCGTCAGCCGACATAGCGGATGCATAGTCTGAGAGTTGGCGCGACACATCCGACCCCTGCCGAGGCCCCTGCTTGATCACCGCGATCTGGGCGTTCGGGTATTTACTGCGTACTTCGGTGATCAACGGCTGGATCTGTGCGGCGAGCGGTTTGCCCGCGTCCTGGCCCGGCCCAAAATTGAGCAGCACCAGATCGGGCGTCACTTGGGATGGGATCATCTCGTCGAGATTCTGCGCCGTATACGCCACGCTCTTACCCGGCGCGCTGGCATTCCAGAAACCGATCGCGGCGTTGGTGCCGTTGCCGACTCCGACGACGGGACCGTACGCGTCGGCGGAAGTGTTCCAGAGTCGTGTGGCGACCGGCCGGTCGAGATTCTGGCTGATCGACGTGGCGAGGGCGGGTGTCCAACCCTTTCGGTCCGCGCCGGTCGAGTCGCCGAGCAGGACCAGAGTCTTCGGAGTACTCGGGTTGGCCTTCGCGTCGTCGATGAAGCCGGCCGTTGCCGGAGTCGAGGCCGGCGACATGCTTGTCGGGTCGGTATGCGCCGCCGTCGACGAGACCGGAGCTGTCCGATTACCGGAAATGATGAGACCGACGACGAGGACGACGATGCACACGACCATCACAATCCATGCCCAGAGGGGCGCCGATCCGGCGATACGCTTCAACACAGTGGACATCCGAGTGGCTTTCCGATCTTCCTGACGTGTGCGATCGACTCGCAACACCGCTCCGCGCAATGGCTGGTCAAGTACCAACGTCGATCACTGTAACCGCATCGACAGTCGGCGGTCGCGGGATACCCCCGGGCCCGCAACGATAGTCGACGTTCCTGCCGCACCTTCTGATCCTGGCCGCAGGATCGGCTCCAAGCCGGAAACCGGAGGTGCGGCCAGAACGAGGAGTTGGGTAACGTCGCCACGCCGCTCGCCGATCACTGGGTGGGGAATGCCAAGGAACAAGGGTGAAGAAGTGAACGCGCAACCGAAGTCGGGAATCTCGCGCAACAGTCGGACGGCGATCGTAGCCGGTGTCGCAGTGTTGGCCGGTGTCGTCGTGATCGGCACGGCCTGTGGGCCGGGTGAGTCGGAACCGGTCTCCACAGCGTCGTCAACGTCCGTCACCAGCAGAACCACCACGACGCCGTCGAGCGAGCCGACATTGCGGCCTGTCGCCGCCGCCGGGGCAACCACGGTGTCGGCCAACTCCGCCGACGGCTCGCTTGCGAAACTGGAGACGCTGGCCGTGAAGGGCCGTGCCCCGAAGACGGGCTACTCCCGCGAACAATTCGGACAGGCGTGGACCGACGACGTCTCGGTGGCCGGCGGACACAACGGCTGCGATACCCGCAACGACATCCTGCGTCGCGACTTGACGGCCATCACCTTCAAGTCGGGTTCCAATGGCTGCGCGGTGCAAACCGGCACGTTGAATGACCCGTACACCGGGAAGACCATTTCGTTCGTCCGGGGAATCAAGACGTCGTCGGCAGTGCAGATCGATCACCTCGTTGCTTTGTCGGACGCGTGGCAGAAGGGCGCCCAGCAGCTGAGTGCGATCGAGCGTCGCAATCTCGCCAACGATCCGCGCAACCTGCAGGCCGCCGACGGACCGGCGAATCAGCAGAAGAGCGACGGCGACGCGGCGACGTGGCTCCCGTCCAACAAGTCATATCGCTGTACCTACGTATCCCGGCAGATCGACGTGAAGGTGCTGTATCGCCTATGGGTGACGCAAGCGGAGAAGGACGCGATGGCGCGGATTTTGTCCGGCTGCGGCGGCACTCCGATCGCGACCACCACCCCGGCACCGGAACCATCAGAGACCGCGACGAGGACAGCGACACCCGCGCCCGCCTATACGCCGCCGCCGACCACCACCCAGCCGGTGTACGTGGCGCCTCCGCCCGCGGCGGATGACGGCGGCAGCACCTACTACCGGAACTGCTCCGCGGTGCGGGCGGCGGGAGCTGCGCCGATTCTCGCAGGCCAGCCCGGCTATCGGTCCGGTTTGGATCGTGACGGTGACGGCGTCGCCTGCGAGTAGGGGACGCCACCGCATCTGTGGACGGTCTGATCTGAGGCCCCGCACAAGGAACACCTGTCAGAGCCGTCGACCACGTATGTCGTCCAACGGCCCGCTGAGGTGATGTCCATGTCAACGACAGCGGTGACCACGCCGCAACCGGATTGACGATCCACGTCATCACCGTGTCGTCGGGACCGGGCTACCCGATCGGAGTGAAAGCCAAGATCGGATTCGTGCGATCGCCGGCCCAGGACTCGTATTTGGCATACCCGGGCATAGTCTGCTTGACGTTGTCCCACAGGCGGTCGCGTTCGGTGCCTGTCACCTGCTCACCGCGGAATGTCGCGTCGACTCCGCCCGCGTAGATCTGCACGACCGGATTCGCTTTGACGTTGTGATACCACGCCGGGTGGCAGGGGCCGCCGTAGTTGGAGGCGATCAGGATGACCCGATCGGCGTCGGTGAAGTAGATCAGTGGCGTGGTTCGCTCGATTCCCGATTTGGCTCCGGTATGCGTCAACAGAACGAACCGCGGCCACGGACCGATCGAGCTCAGGTGACCGCGGGTGAGTCGGATGAGGGTCGGATCAACACGCGGCGAAATGGTTCGGAGGAACCACTGCCCGGCCGGCGTGAAACCGAACTGCCCAGTGCGACGTTGGACGGCGTTGGCGCGGTCGAGTCGTTGATTCGGAATGGGCATCTCTCGCTCCTGACGTCTTGTCGTCCGCGTCACCGCGATTCCGGAGCTCGACGAGCGTCAGGAAACCGGGAAGCAGACGATGGTGATGCACACCGTCTTCGGCGCGTCAGGGATCGGGAAGATCGGAACCAAGGGGACCGGAAGGAGTGGAACCGGCAGAAGGGGTACCGGAAGGTTTGGTACGTAGATGGTGGCTGCGTCGTGAGGCACGGTCACGGGGGCCGCTGATGGTGCCGCAGTTGCGATCGGCGCCAGGGACATCGACGCGGCTGCACCGACGGCGATGCCTGCGGCGACTCTTCGGATTCGGGTGGTCATGGTTGCTCTCCTCGGGAGATGTTCGCGATTGACATCAGACCACTGATTGTTGGTTGTGCAACGCCCTCAACAAATCCGACTGGACATTTCGTTGCAGACACTAAGTAATCGGGTCACTGGCCCGCATAATGCAAACCTGCCTTCCGAGCGCGGCGCCGAGTCGATTTTCTCACATGTGGGCGATGATATCGAGAGACATTGATTCGACTGGCTGACACCACGCCAGTTCTATGTGAGTGCATCGGTTGCTGTCGGTGGCTCTCACCTTGGGGCGAGTCTGGCGTCGATCCGAATAAGACAGCGCGCTAACGAGATTGACGACAAGTAGGGGCAAGGTGCTCGGGCGCGGACGGATCGCCAGACAGCGAGAGCCGCGCCAGGTTCACAGTCCTGCACGTCTGCCAAATGGTACTGACTCTCTCTCCAGTGAATATTCAGAAATCGATATTGACAGAATTCGACAGACCCGAATGATCTGTCCATCACACGACCGAGCCAGTAAACTGTTTCGCCAGCCGAGTTGCTAATCCGAGGCGCCGGAACCGACAGGCCCGGGGGCCTGCACAGCGCACCATTCTCATCCACGAGGAGAACGATCGTGAACGAGAAGCAAGTCTCACGAGTCCAGGTGCCAGACGCACTCGAGTCGCGGCCAAGCTCGAACGAATCAGCAACGACGGACTCGCCGACGACTGAATCTCGCTGTACGCGCCCGATGCCGCCGCGCAATTGATTCTCGATCGCTCCCTCGAGCTCTTGGACGGCATCGATGCCGTTCGACCGGCCGTCATCGAAACGACCACCAGATGTTCGGCTACCTCGCCGTCTATCCGAGCTCGTCGCTCATCGCCCGGGCGCGCGTGGCACTGGCGTCACCTGGGCTCACCGTGGGTGTCATTCGGCATCGCTTGTCGTCGCGCGGTCGGCGGTGAATCGGGGCCGGGTCGACGGAATGCCGCCATGTACGGCTCGGGCCCGGTGAGTAAGGAGAAGGTTCCGAAGCCAAGAAGTCGCTCGGACTCACCCGGCCGCGGGGCCACTGAAGGGAAGTCGAACGTGTCCGGAAGGTGTAGCCACGATCCGGCGACGGGCAGGAGGAAGTACTACGACGTCCCGGGAGTGGATTGCGCGACGTGCCGGCACGGGGGCCGCCCGACGAACGTTGAAGCTGGAACTCGCAGAGCGCCGCGCGCCGGAGCGACACCTCCTCGATCGACCCGCAGTCGAACCCGACCGCGCGGAAAACCCATCCCGCCTGCGAACGATCAGCGACTGGTGAGTCGGTCTAGCGGAGCGCGTGAGCACAGGGGAGGGATGCACCCCATTGGCGCCGGCGTCTAGCGCACGAACAGACTATTCCTCGTTCTGGAAGCGGAATAGAATTCACTACATCTGATGATTAGCAAAGCGAAAGAATGTCCGAGAACAAAAAGTGCCCAACAGCCCTGTGATGTTCCCGGGGCGCAAGTGTGCTCGGTCTGGGACGGGTGTGTCCGTTTCTGGGAGGTCGCTGTGAGACGTCCGAGGAGCCTTGCGCGGCAACGTGTTACAGAACTGGTGACTTGGCGGCAGCGGCAAGAGTGATCTATGTCACTTGGCCGTAGGTAACGTTTACCGTTTTCCCAGATCAGCAAACAATTGATACGGGATCTCAAAAACTGTTTCGAGTACTCGGGTTGTTGCTGTCGGACACGTGACTTAACCTGCTCTCAGGTAGTCGAGGAACGGGCAGTCCCGGTTCACGTGGCACGGTCCGCGACAACCATTCAGTGCGCCTGGACATCACTGGTGTTGTCCTCAGCAAGCAGGAGGAATCGTGCCCGGTGACCCGGCCTTAGAGGCGCGCGCCCAATTCACGAGGACGCAGGGCGCTGTCGCGCGCCTACGCTTCGTGACTCGGCCGCGCGAGCGGTCGCGCTCCTGGGTGCACGGCTACCTGGAGCGGGTTGCATGGTCAGATGCCGCGATAGTCGTTGCGTCCGTGGTGATTGCGCAGTGGGTGCGGTTCGGCACCGACAACACGGCAACCAACGGTGAGGGACTGCCGGCGGGCTTGGTCACGGCGGTTCTCGTCGTCTCCTGGATTGGCGCCCTGCGCGCGACGCATACTCTCGATCGACGCATCATCGGTTCGGGGTCACAGGAATACAGCCGGGTGGTGACGGCTTGCCTGTCGGTGTTCGGTGTGCTGGCCATGGTGGACTTGCTCTTCAAGCTGAACATCGCGCGCGGATTTCTTGCCATCGCACTGCCGATCGGCACCGTCGGGCTTCTGGTCTCACGATGGTTGTGGCGGCGCCGGCTCATCCGGCAGCGAACGCATCTGCGGAACCTCGAGCAGGTACTCGTTGTCGGCGGTATTGGGTCGGCCGTCCCACTCATCAAGCGTCTGCTGAGCGCTCCGGCACTCGGTTACAAGGTTGTGGGAATCTGTGTGCCCGAGCGCACTGCGAGTCGTGCGGACGTTGACGTGGACGGTCAGGGGGTTCCGATGCTCGGATCGTTCGACGACGTGTGTGCGGCCGTTGATCGCTGTGGTGCCACCACCGTTGCGGTCACTTCAGCCGAAGCTCTCGGGCACGAGGCAATGCAGGATCTTTCGTGGGACCTCGAGGGCCGGGACGTCGACATGCTGGTTGCACCTGGCGTCACAGACATTGCCGGCCCACGGATGATGCTCCGACCCGTGGCCGGACTGCCGCTGCTGCACATCGACAAGCCGCGGTACGAGGGTGCCAACCGTTTCCGCAAGGCCATCGTCGACCGCGCCGGCACGGTGCTAATCCTGCTGGTGATCGCTCCGGTCCTGGCCGCCGTCGCCATCACGATCAAGCTGGATTCGCGGGGGCCGGTGTTCTATCGGGCGACTCGCGTGGGGATCAACAACACACCCTTCCGGATGTGGAAGTTCCGTTCGATGGTGCAGGACGCAGATGTGCTCAAGGAGAACCTCCGCAGTCTGAACGAGGGGTCGGGTGTGCTGTTCAAGATGCGCGACGATCCGCGCATCACCAGGGTGGGTGCCTTCATCCGCAGGTACAGCCTGGACGAACTGCCGCAGCTGTTCAACGTCCTGGGCGGAACGATGAGCCTGGTGGGCCCACGGCCCCCGCTGCCCGACGAGGTGGAGCGGTATGACGGCCGAGTGGCGCGGCGAATGTTGGTGAAGCCGGGCATGACGGGGCTCTGGCAGGTCTCCGGCCGGTCCGATCTCTCGTGGGAAGAGTCTGTGCGACTGGATCTTTCATACGTAGAGAACTGGTCGATCATGCAGGATGCGTTGATTTTGTGGAAGACGGCGAAGGCCGTAATTGGAAGTGACGGCGCGTACTGATGAAGCGGGTATCACTGAACGAAGAACACGGAACCGATGTAACGGGAGATGGCTCGCCAAATGTCAGCACAACGGAAGCATCCGACACTTCAATACAAAGGGATCATCGTAGGACTATTCTGCATGTGAGCGAAGCTCTCGGAGGAGGTATACACACAGCAATCTACAATTATTCTCAAGCCGCGAACCAAGCCAACCATGTCATCTTTGCGCGGATTCGAGAAGGGCAACACACGCAAGAATGGCCCGAAACGGTGAGTGTTGTCGAGTATCGCGGCGGAATGCTCAACTTTTACCGCGCGGCATCTAGACACATTGAAGACATTGCTCCGGATGTCATACATCTCCATTCATCATATGCGGGGATAATGCGGGCATGGCTGGATGAACGGCGACGAATCGTATATTCTCCACACTGTTTTGCAATGGAGAGACGAGGCGACACTCGTCTGATCCGGACTTTGTATTGGGCCCTTGAGTTCCTGCTATCGCGAAAGAAGCAAGTATACGCATGCGTTAGTCCGCGAGAGGCAGAGATAGTTAGATTTCTAAATACCCACGCTGATGCCGCGTTAGTTCCAAATTACAACGCTAGCGGGGCTACTACCAGCGTCGAGCGGAAAAACTCCAAAGCCGGTAAAGAAAAGAAGATTATCACAATCGGGCGAGTGTCAAAACAGAAGGACCCCATATTCTTCGCGAACATAGCGAAGGATTTAGGAAACGATTACAACATGATTTGGGTCGGCGATGGCGATAAAGGATACAAGAAAATCCTTGAGGATTCCGGAGTATTAGTGACTGGGTGGGTCACGCCAATCGAAGTTGCGCAGATCGTCGAGTCCGCGGACCTATATCTGCACACAGCGGCTTGGGAGGGTGCTCCACTCTCGGCGATTGAAGCAGCGACAATGGGATGCCCAGTTATCGCTCGCACAATACCTTCCATGGCGTCATTACGTTATCCGCTTGGAGGGCGCGACCATCAACAAGTCAGTTGTTCAGTCAAGAGATTCTTTAGCCAAGATGAGTATAGACGAACCGTAACGGCGCAAACACGCGCAGTCGTAGAAGAAAATAGCCCAGGATTGGCGCGGTCAACACTGGACGCTATCTATGCTGTCGACACCAAATCGTCGGGGTAAAAAACTATGCGAATCGGATCAAGTTTCCATCGACGCTTACTCAAGAGCGGATCGCCGGCCGTAGCGTCATCAGCAATTATGATGTTGACCCCCCTGCTTGGGCGCCTGTACCTCGATGACGCCGGGTACTCAGCATGGGCACTTCTTGCCACAATTGCGACTGTAGGTCTTATAGTTGATCTTGGCGGACCTAGTCTCGCGGTCCGTGCAGCGGGACTAGGTCTGATCACGAAGCGTCAGCTCGCAGCTCTGTGTCTCGTGTCAGCAGCGTGTTCTATTACAGTCGGGGTTGCGGCCGGAATTTTATGGCGACCCTACAGCGTGCATTTGGACATAGTCACGCCAGCGCACATGCCTATCATGCTAATTCTGACCGGTGTTGGGGGCGCGCTCCGGAGTGGCCTCGTTGTACTCGCCGCAATTGCGCTAGGGCGCGAGCGCTTCCTGTCGCGCGGAGTGAATCTAATAGCGCAGGCGGCATTGCAGTCGGTAAGCCTCTGGCTTCTCCTCGAAGTTGGAGTCGGGGTGGCAGCGATACCTACCTCAATGCTTGTGAGCGGACTGCCGCTCCTGGCGTGGTACCTACGCGACTTCACACGCACCGAAGATGCGAGGTCCTCGGGTGAGCTTGCGATGAATGATTCTGCGATAGCGTCAATCGACTTTGCTGCGGAGATCAAAAGGTTTGCCACCACGCGTGGTGCAGCAGCGACTATAAGCCTCGGATTCACACAGTTCGACAGATGGATTGTCGCCGTGAACTCGACCAGCACCTTTTTGGCCAATTACGACTTAGCGGCGCGATTTGCCGTTATACCCAAAACGGCCTTACTAACGCTCGGCCTAGGATTTGTCCATGAAGCGACGCGGGATCTGCGCACGCGAGGCATAGAAAATCTGGCCAAAAGGTCGAACAGGATCGGCATCGGAATCACCGGAGCCGGGTGTATTGGAGCACTGGCTTTGTCTTTCTTGTTTGTTCGGATTTCCAACGTAAATGGTTTAGGAGTATTCTTCTGCCTCCTCGTTGTCCTGTTGATCTGCAACTCCGTACACGCAATGACTGCGCCCCCCGTGCTAATTCTTACCGGAATGGGAAAGCCGGAATACGAACTCGTGTATTTGGTGCCCTCCGCGATAACAGGCGTTATCGGTATCGTTGTATCGTTGTATTACTCCTCCGCGTGGGGAGTCACACTTTCAATCTGGCTCAGCCTGGCCGCATGGTCGGCGATATTTATAAGTGTTGCACCTCGATTAATACGGCATGAGGGAACGACGCGCCACCGGGAGCTAGCGGAATGATACAGAATTCTGCCTATACAAGAACAATTCGACGACCGGACGCGAACGGAGTAGGTACGGAGCAGCCGCCTAGTGCCGGCGTGTGGCGCAAGCCGGTGGTGTCGGCGTTGCCGATGGTGGTTGCGACGATATATCTCACCGTACCGGTAGACTTTGTATTCGTTTCCACGTCGATATTGAGAGCAATCTATTTGCTATCGGCAGCTACGTTACTACTGGCGATACTCCTAGCGTTTCGGTCACTCGGCTCCTGTAGCTCTTGGATTGTCCTCTTTTTAATCTGCCTTGCCGTTCTACCGTTGGCGTCCGCCGGGCGCGAGGGTGGGATAGGTGGAATGTATATATGCCTTCCAGTAATAGTCGGGATATTAATAGCGCAGAATTTTACGCCGAGACTAGCCGTGCTGCTACTGAGTCTCGCGGCGATCGTGCTGTTGACCGAGAGTCTCACTGGAGTGCACTGGTACAGCGCCATGTTCGGCGAGTTTCGATTTCCAAGTTATGCATCGACCGGAAACTTTCGGGCACGCGGCGTGATCGGGCAACCGGTGCCGGCAGCGTTCCTTTCTGTGGCAATATCTGGCGCGTGCATTTACTACTTCTCAAAAAGGCGGGAGTGGATATGGGTCGTCGTTTGTGCGTGCGCCTGGATGGTTTCGCTTGTTTCAACAGGGACACGGTCAGCCCTGATGGTGTCGTTCATATTCGTTGGTTTAATTCTCCTAGCGTTCCGGAGCGCCGTATATAGACACATTCTCGCGGTAACACTCGGGATTACTTTGTTTGCATGGTTCTTAGTAACGGTGTCGCTTAACCTGCGATGGGCCGCTGCGAGTAGGCTATTCGAATACGGCAGCCTGGCGGAGTCTGAGTCTGGCAGAGTACGTTCAAATGGCTTCGCCGTCGTACGTTCTCTTCCGGATGCCTGCGGGTTTAGCTGCGAAATATTTGGTCACGGCGGCCGTAGCCTGGAGCAGGCTCTGATCGATAATCCGGCGCAATACGGTTTAAGTACTGTCGACAATCAGTTTGTCTCGGTCTATTGGGATTTTGGAGCGATCGGAGTTGTATCGATATTAGCCCTATTCTGTGTGGCCTCATTCACTCTGACTAGGGGCGGGCACCCATTGGAGGAGTTTGGCGCGGCAATTTTGGTTATAACAATAATATCCGGGATATTCTTCGATGCGATATACACAAGACCGCTTGGTGTCACTCTAGGCGTTGGAATAGGACTGATGGTGATGCATCGGAACTCTGCACCCATGGGTGCCGCGAAATCGTCTAGGCGGGCCTTCCATTGAGTAACGGAAATAAGTCACTAAGTATAACGGTAGCGATCATAGTTTTTAATACCGACGAGGTATTGCTACAAAGATGCCTAGAGTCAGTTCGGAATCAAACAGGTACGCACCTGGCGAATATCGAGATTTTGGTTCGCGACAACTCCTCAAATAGCAAGCTGCGCCGTCGATTCGAGAATCTCTGTGACAGGTGGCTAGAGGGTGACAATATCGGATTTGGCGCGGCCGCGAATCGATGCGTGCGTGATGCAAGAAATGATTGGATACTGTTACTCAATCCCGACACCGAGATCCAGGATGGCGCGCTGGAGGCTCTAGCCCGCACGGCGGTTGCTCGCCGATCTCCCAATGACATTTATGTTGGTTGGCTGCGGTCTCGATGTGCTGTGCAAGTGGATGCGATGATGTGCTGGCTTTTTAGCACGGCCCGCCTGCTACGCCGGCATCGCTACTCGGTAGTGCTTCGCCGAAGCGCAGGCGGTGCAATTATTCCAGTGGAGAAAGTGAGTGGTGGTGCCTGCTTTGCTCATAGGGGCGTTCTCGAGTCCCTAGGCCCGTATGATGAAAGGTTCTTCCTGTATGGCGAGGACGTGGATATGTCCTTGCGTGCCCGTCAGCGCGGGTTCAATCTGCTGGCGGTTCCGACTGCGGCAATATTTCACGACGCTGCGTCGTCGCAGCGCGACCATTCGAGGTTGGTGGAACGTGCGCGCGCAGATTCGGCAGTTCGTTTGTCTGCCTATCATTTGACCTACTACGGAAGTATTCTGTTCCGCGCCGAGTTTCTAATTGTAACGCTCTTGGGTCTGGTTGTTCCGACGCAAACGTCGTCCCACTCACGTGAGGCCCGCTTTGCTCGACTTCGGGTACTCAGAGCATGGGGATTACGCAAGGATCTTGAGAAATGGGCCCCAAATGAGTGAGCGATTGATTATCGTACCATGGCTCGAAGGTGGCGGTGCGCAAAAAGCGCTAGAAGGTATTCTCGACCGCGTACCTCCGGAAGGTACTCGAATATTGATCCTCTTTCGGGGATCCCGGCACCACGATAGAATCCTAGACTTTGGTATGCAGGTTACCGATCTTGGACTTCGCCGGAATGCGTTAGGGGCTTATCGGGCTTCGAGGTACGTCGCAAATGCTATAGACGCTGACAGGTCTCTGTTAGTCTATTCGCTGCTCAGAGCCAGTCATGTATCGATAGGAATGGTTGCAAACCCAGGCTTGCTTGCGGGGAGATTCGTAGCATCGATCCACCAGATGCCGTGGCACGATTCGCGCGGGTTGGGGGGAAAGCTCGAAAGCTATTTCCAGCGTCGCGCGCTGAATCGTGCATTGTTCGTTACGAGTCCGTCTATTTCTGCTTTGGACCATCTAGTAAAAACGGAAGTTATATCGAAGGAAGCGGCGGTCTTTGACCCGAATCTTTTAGATCTCCGGGTAGATGGTTCGTTCTCGCAACAATATAGGGTCCACGACCCTCTTCGTCTGCTGTTCTGTGGTCGCTTGGTTCCGCAGAAGGGGTTGGACTCGCTAATCGAGACTCTCAGCAGGGTACGTCGTCCGATTCATTTGGTTATTGCTGGTGTAGGTGAAGCTGAGAGCGACCTACGTGCGCGTGCTGCTCGCATGGCGGACGGCCCGCATACTGTCGTATTCAAAGGGCACATCGACAACGTTGAGCCCCTTATTGACTGGTGCCACCTCGCCATAATGCCAAGCCGATCGGAACTGGAACCCGTCTTTGTCTGGGAATCGTGGGCTCGAGGCCGCGCGGTTATAGGCCGGAATATTACTGCATTTCGTGATCTGTCTAAATATGGTCCAATGCATCTGTTCTCAAACGAAGAGGATATTATAGCGATTCTCGAGGCGGCGGATTCGGGTCGGCCGCCCTTCCAGGGCGACTACGCTCGCGCTATTAAATCGTTGCCGAGCGAATGTTCCAGGAGCGCCGTGGTTGATTTTTTGATGAATGGAGCATCGTCTATATGACTATCGTTGTCGTCCATGCTTATAGTCGGACCAATTCCGGTGACGGTTTACTTGTAGACCTGACGATTTCACGTTTGTCGCGGATATTTCCGGGGGAAGATGTTGTGGTATATGCGCAGGATCCGGGTTCCTTTCTGGAATACGATTCCAGGCTGTGGACATCCCGTCTTGGTTCGTTGCCTGAGTCATCCTTTGTGGCCTCGACTGTTGGTGCGAGGGTGGTAGGGCCCTCGACGAGCGTCGCCCAGGAGCTTCGGACCGCAGGTCTGATAGTCGGTGTGGGCGGAGGCTACCTCCGCGGTAGTACCTGCCTTGAGTGGGCCAAGAGCGAAGTCGCTCACTTCGCACAATTGCAATCGGTGGGCGAAGCTGGGGTGGGGAGTGTATACCTGCCTCAGAGCATTGGGCCGTATCCACGCGTGGTCTCCGAGCACGTGCGCCGCGCGTTGAACAAGATTGATCATGTGTTTGTCCGCGATGATAAATCACGTGCATTTCTGCGCGGTTTGCAGAACGTTTCGCGTGTTCCAGATTTGGCGGTCTTGGCGTTGGCCGATGCGAGGTTGGAGCCAAAATGCGGATCGTTCCGGAAGCCAATCGCGGTGGCACGGGACATCCACAGGGCTGGCTCGTATAACAATTTGCTCGAGGAAATGTCGATTTCTGGTCGATTTGAGTGGGCGCTCCAAGCTACTGGCCGCGGGAACGATGACTCTCGGCTGTCGAGCCGCCTTGCATCTGGACCCACGTGCCCGTTGTCCTTGCTCTTGGATACGAATAGCGCGCCGCGAGTAGTCGTTAGCACTAGGCTCCATGGTTCGCTCCAGGCGCTCTTGCGTGGATTCCCGACGGTCCACCTTGGATATGAGCGAAAGAGCTGGGGAGCATTTGAAGATCTAGGAATACCTGAATATGTACTGAATTGTAGGCGCTCGAGTCTCTACGATGTCGTTGAGAAGATCGAGGCCATTGAACGCGATCCACAAGACTACTGGTCGCGCGTAAGCGCGAACCTAGACCGCCTAAAAGTTCGATCGCGGTACCTCGACGAACTTATTGCTGGGGCCGCAGGTCCAAATATCCGGATTGGTTAGGTTATTAATATGGCAAACGAACTGATGAGTGACCGCTCGGCCCCGAGGGTTGGGGTAGACCCGCTCAAACGCCAGTTGGGCGTACTCAGGCGGGATTGGTGGGTCGTGGCGGTGTCTCTGCTGCTTGGCGGTTGCATTGCTCTTGGTATTAGCCTGACCGAGACTGCTCAATACGCTGCTTCTGTCACGTTATATGTGAGTGTTGAAGGGGCAGATAACCGGTCGGATGCGGCGTACCAGAATTCGATGGCGTCTCAGCAGCGTGTTCTTTCGTATGCAAAGTTGGTGAAGTCGGAGGTTGTCGTACGGGAGGCGGTATTGCGTTCGGGTGTGGGCTTGTCTGTCGAGGAGGCTGGCAAATCTCTTTCGGCGTCATATGCACCTGATACAGTCCTCTTGTCAGTGCGTGCAGTATGCGACGATCCGCAGGTGGCCGCGTCTTTGGCGGGAGCGTCAGCTTCCGTTTTGGTTGATTATGTTGACAAGCTGGAGACTCCGGCGGCGGGAGGATCTTCTCTGGCCCGACTCACTATTGTTAGTGACGCTACTACAAACGCGTCGCCGACTTCGCCTAAGATTCCAAAGAATTTAGGAGCGGGGTTGCTCGCTGGACTCTTTGTGGGTATCGCGGTTGTTGTGATTCGTGATCGATTCGATAACCGCTTGCGCAATGAAGAAGATGCAGTTCTAGCTTCGGGCGCGCCATTGTTGGCTAGTATTCCTGTTGACTCGGCTATCGGCGCCAAGGGCGCGATCGACTTTTCGAGGGGGTGGACTTCTAGTTCGGAAGCGTACAGAAAGCTTCGGACAAATCTACAATACGTCAACGTCGATAAGCCGGCTCGTTCTTTCCTTATTACTAGTGCACTAGAAGGTGAGGGTAAGACAACCACTTGCTGCAACTTGGCATCTACTCTTGCAGAGGCGGGGATGCGGGTTGTATTAGTGGATGCCGATCTTCGGAAGGCTCAGGCAGCGGAAAGATTGTCTGTCAATACTAACGTCGGGCTGACGGACATCTTGCGTGGTGTAGCGGACTTTGGTGACGTTATTCAGTCAGCGGGCGGCCTTGGGTTCGATGTTATTGCGAGCGGCCAGCTGCCTCCGAACCCGGCTGAATTGCTAGGCTCTGAACGGTTTCGTACGATGTGCCAGGCGCTGTCGTCTATGTACGATTTCGTCGTTGTGGACTCGCCGCCGATTATACCCGTGACCGATGCCGCGGTAATTGCAGGGAGTGTTGACGGTGTAATCGTCGTGGCCCGCGCTGGCACTTCTAGTATGCCTAGTACGGCAAACGCATGCGCTCAAATGCGCGCTGCCGGTATAAGTATTGTTGGCGTAGTGTTGAATGGGGTATCGGCAAGGATTTCAGAGTACCGGTACTCGTATGAACGCTCTTCAGCTAGTCAATCTGATTCGTCGGCACCGAAGTAGGTCAGCGGTCGATGATGAGTAGGGCAGTGGATACGGCTATTTTTGAATTCTCCGGTGGTTCAGTGTCGTGAGCAATGAGTCGGGGCTTGCGGTGAAGGCTATTTCGGATCATGTGTTCGGTGTTCGGTTGAGTGCGGCCCAACACCGACTTTGGGTTGCTCAGCAGGTGATCCCTGGTGTGCCGGTCAACGTCGCGCAGTACGTGGAGATCGACGGTCCCGTAGAGATCGACGAGTTCGTCCGCCACACCCGCGAATCCGTCCGACAAGCAAAGTTCACTCAGTTGCGGTTCGAAGACGGGGAGGAGGGGTTGGTCGGGTTCTACGATCCCTCCCTGCACTACTGGCCGGAGGTCATCGATCTCCGGCACGAGGTCCACCCGCGCGAACGTGCGATGGCGTTGATGCGTGAGGACTATTCGCAACCCCTGGATCCCCGCTTCGACCGCACTGCACGCGGCTGTCTCTTCCAGTTCGCTGACGAGAAGTTCATCGTGTACAACCGTGGCCACCATCTCCTCTCGGACGGGATGGGCGGTAAAGACCGGATGGTCGAGGCGCTGGCAGCCTACGATGCCAGCGTCAAAGGTCTTCCACCGCCAACGCTGAAGCCGGTTGACCTCGACTTACCGGCCCGAGCCGATGCGGAGTATCGGGCGTCGGAGCGATTCCATACCGATCGTTTCTTCTGGCAGGAGGCGATGGCGGGGCTAGGGATTGCCAAGACCCTGGCTCACCGGCCTGGGATGCCGGCGGCGATTGGTCGGAGCGTGGCGACGCCCATCCCGGACGGCACGATGGAGCTCCTACGCCGTGCCGCGGATGAGTTTTCGACGTTGCTGCCCACACTGCTCGTTGCGTCCTTTGGTGCCTACCTGAGCCGAGCCGCCGACGGTGACGAGGTGATCTTCCAATTCCCCGTCGCCGCGCGCACCACCGCTGCACTGCGTGCGACCCCGCTTCCAGTCGCCAACACTGTGCCGTTGCGCACGCATGTCACCCCTGAAGCGCCTTTGGCGACAGCTCTCCGGACCACACAGTCTGCGCTCATGGGGGCGTTGCGCCACCAGCGTTATCGAGGTGAGGAGATCTGGGCGGACGTCGCCGCTGACGAGACGAGCGGTCGTACCCCACGCACGACAGCGCAGGAACGCAGCGGTCCGATGCTCAACCTGATGCTCTTCGAGCGCGAGTTTCCCTGTGGTGATGCAACAGCGACGTTCCACATTCTGACCGTCGGGCCTGCGGATGACCTGATCATCAACATCTATCCGTTGCCGCGTCGGGACGGAGTGGACTCGTTGATGGTCGGCTTCGAGGCTAATCCGAACCGGTACGGCCAGGCTGAGGTCGAGGAGCATCATCGGCAGTTTCTCGGGATGCTGGAGACGTTCTCGCGGGCGTTGTTGGAGGAGCCGGAGCGGGTTGTTGGGGACTTGGGGCTTGTTGGTGTGGGGGGTCTCGGAGGTCTCGATACGTCCTCGCCTAGCGGCTCGGACTACTCGACCGGCGGAGGGGGGAGCGGGAGCGGGAATGGCGTCGAGTGCTCGACGGGCGGGGGGAGTGGGTCTGACTACTCGACCGGCGGTGAGGTTGTTGTTCTCGATCAGCGGGGGCACCGACTGCCGCCGTGGATGACCGGGGAGATCTACGTCGACGGCGAGACCACCGGAGATCTGGGGCATTTCGACGCCGAGTTGGGTGCGGTCGTCGTCGACCATCGGCGCGACGATCAGGTGACGGTTGACGGAACTCGGGTCGACCTGGCCGAACTCGAGCGGGCCGCGTTGGAGGTCGATGGGGTCGCCGATGCCTCGGCTGTTATGACAGCGACGGGGCTTGGGGTCGGAGTTATTGCCGATGGAAGTGCTGATCGGGACCGGATCCGGGCGGCCGTTCGTCGCCGAGTCAACTCGGTCGTGCCGCAGGTCATCTGGCCGCAGCATGTCGGAGTCCTCGATCGCCTGCCGACCAACATGGCGGGTGGGATCGATCGAGCCGCGGTCGCGGCGGCTCTCGTCGCTGCGCCGAAGCCGGCTGCTCGCTACCGCGCACCCGAGACACCCATCGAGCAGGCGGTCGCGGATGCGGTGACCGCCGTGGTGGGCGCCGTACGTCCGTCGATGGACGACGAACTGGTCCAGCTAGGCGCCAACTCCATGGCATTCATGCAGTTGGCCGCGCAGCTCGGCGCATCACTCAAGGTGGTTGTCGGGGTGCGGGAGCTCAACGACGTCACCACACTGCGTGAGCTTGCTGCGGTCATCGAGAAGGCGTCACCGCGCATGTCGACAAGCTCAATGAGCAGTGCAGCGAACGCGACGAACCGGCCGACCCGCGCTCAGCAGGAGATCTGGCTGCTCAACCGTGCGACGCATGCCCCTTCGAGACGCTCGCAAGCTCGCTCCTCAGGGGGCGGGGCGGGGACTCCGGCGCTCGGGACAGACGCTCCAGGGGTCGGGGCGGAGACACCTGGGCTCGGGACGGACACTCCACGGGGCGGGACGGAGACTCCAGGGGGCGGGACGGGCACTCGCACTCGAGCGGGGACTCAGACCGACCTCGTCTACCACTTGCCGGTGTATCTGTCGTTGGTCGCAGGCGTCACCGCAGACGCTGCGCGTTCCGCTCTGATCGACGTGGCCGCTCGCCATGAGGCGCTACGCACCGTCTACCCCGACGATGGCGGCGAACCTCTGGCCACCGTGCGCAGCGTCGGTGAGGCCCGGGCTACCGCGCCGATCACCAACGCCACCTTGGATGCGGCGGGAATCGAACGAGCTGTGTCCACCCCGTTCGACCTCACCGTTGCCGCGCCCTGGCGCGCCGTGATCGACGAGTCCGGAGACACCCTCGACGTGGTGCTGGTGGCCCACCACATCGCCATCGACGAATGGTCGCTCCCCATTGTGCTCCAGGACTTCTCTCATGCGGTGCAGGCGCGGATCGCGGGGCAGCAACCGACCTGGGAAACCGAGGCCATCGGATTCAGCGCGACCCTCGCAGCACGTGACCAGTCGGAAGCCTCGGCCGGACAGTTCTATTGGATACGCGCAATGCGGCAGGCGCCGGCGCAGATTGCGCTGCCCGCTCCGGCGGCGTCGCGCACCGCCGGCCTGACGCGCGGCCCGGCCGTCTATCTGCACCGAACTGTCGATACCCCCATCCGTGACGCGGCCGCCGCCTGCGCCCGCACCGCCGACACCACCCTCAACTCCCTGCTCTGCGTCGCGCTCTCTGCCACGCTGAGTGATTTCACCGCCGCCGACGACCTCGTGTTCTCGATGCCGGTCGCCGGCCGCGAGACCAGCGACGAACTGCATCAGGTCGGCATGTATGTGCAGACGGTGCCGGTGCGGACCAAGGGACTACGCGGACTGACTGTCGCCGAGGCACTCTCGCGGATCGGATCGTCCGTGAACAAGGCTCTCCAGCATTCCGCCGCAGCGCCCACCGGCCTGTCGGA
This sequence comes from Gordonia sp. DT218, assembly GCF_049847105.1. Classification (NCBI taxonomy): domain Bacteria; kingdom Bacillati; phylum Actinomycetota; class Actinomycetes; order Mycobacteriales; family Gordoniaceae; genus Gordonia; species Gordonia sp. DT218. The sequence continues at coordinate 619,017 of NZ_JBNCNS010000003.1, forward strand.
CGTCATCATCGCCTACCACGCCGATCAGCCCGACCTCACCGCTTCCGGTGTGATCGACGACGGTGTCACCCTGCCGACCTTTCAAGCTCGGACTGCGCTGGAGTTCAGCATCGTCGACGGGCCTTCCGGACTTGCTGTGACGCTCACCGTCGCCGAACAACACGTCGACGTGGCTGCTGCCGAACACATTCTGGATCGCTTCATCGCGATGGTTGCCGGTCTCGCACAGGCCACGAGCGGCGTGCCGCTGCGATCTTGCGCCCCGGCAGCGTCGTGGCCGCTGCGCGCGCCACGCACCACGCCTTCGATCGACCCCGTCGAGGCATTGCTGCGTCATGCGGATGCCCAGCCGCACGCGACGGCCCTGATCGTCGCGGACGATCGAATCACCTATCGGCAGCTGGCCGCACGAGCCCGAGATCTCGCTGGTCGCTTGACTCGGCTAGGGGTGCGTCCAGGGGATCGGGTCGCGCTCATGATGCGGGGCGGTGCCGACACCGCGGTCGCAATGGTCGCGACGCTGATGGCCGACGCCATCTATGTGCCGATCGACCCGGACTATCCGCAGGCACGAATTGACCTGCTGCTGAAGGCCACCCAGCCGGCTGCAGTGATTGGGGATCGACTCGAGGTCACCACGGGTGTGGGCCTCGGGATTGCCGATCCGGTTCCGGGCGGCGCCTACATCATCCACACCTCCGGATCGACGGGTGTGCCCAAAGCGGTCCTTGTCACCCGCAGCAATGTCTCCGCCATGCTCGGTGCTGCGCTCGAGGTGGTCGGAGCCGACGAGAACGATGTGTGGAGTTGGGCGCACTCCTACACCTTCGACTTCTCGGTGTGGGAGATCTTCGGTGCCTTGGCGACCGGCGGGAGCGTGGTCGGGGTGGATCGCACCACCGTGCGCGATCCACGACGATTTGCGGCAACCCTCGACCTGCACGGCGTGACCATCCTCTCGCAGACACCCACCGCGTTCGGGGTACTGACCGATCCGATGGTCGTCGGGCAGGATGCGCTCACGTCGGTGCGGGCTGTGGTGTTCGGTGGCGAGGCGCTGATGCCGGTGGCGTTGGGGCCCTTCGTGGCTCGTCGCTTGCGCTCCTCGCACCTCAGGGAGCGGGAGGACTTCGGGGAGCGCGGGGGCATCCGGCTGATCAATATGTACGGGATCACCGAGACGACGGTGCACCTGACGGCGTGCGAGGTCGACGTCGACGACGAACGCAGCATCATCGGTGCACCTCTCGACGGGGTCGCGTGGGCCGTGCTGGACTCTCAGCTGCGGCCGGTACCGACCGGAGCCGTGGGCGATCTCTACGTTGCCGGCGAACAGGTCTCGCTCGTGTATCTCAACGCGCCCGCCCTGACCGCTGCGCGTTTCGTGGCCGACCCGGGTGGGGCGGGGACACGGATGTACCGCACCGGGGATCGGGTCCGGGAGGTCTCGCCAGGACGCCTGACCTACCTGGGACGCGACGACGACCAAGTGCAGATCCGCGGTCATCGCATCGAACTCGGTGAGGTCGCGACAGCCCTGCGTGCAGTCCCCGGCGTCGGGGACGTGCGGGTCATCGTCGCGCCGGGTAGCACGACTGTCTCTCAGCCAGGCGACGAGCGGTTGGTCGCCTTTGTCACCGAGGACTGGCTGGCGGATCGAGCCGACCTGAACGCCCTCACCGAAGCGGCACTGCGCGACGCCTGCGCGGCCCGGCTCCCCGCCTACGCTGTCCCGGCGCGGGTGACCATGGTCGAGGGCTGGCCGACGACCCCGACCGGCAAGCTCGACCGGGTCAAACTGCTCGCGCTCCTGAAGGATTCGTCGTCACCGTCGCGGGAGCTCACTGCGTTGGAGACATCGGTGGCGGCCGTGATGCGTGACGTGATCGGCATGGGGGAGTCGACGGAACTCACCACGGAGACTAACTTCTTCGCGGCTGGTGGCACGTCTCTCTCGGCGGCGCGGTTCGCCGCTGCCCTGGCCGTCGAGGGCCACACCGTCGGCGTCGCGGACATCTTCGATCACCCCACCATCGAGGGCCTTGCGCGGGTCATCGATCACGAGTCGCCGAGCGTGCAGGTGCCGTCGATCGGCGAATTCCGTCACGAACCAGAGCACCTGCCGCTGACCCCCGAGCAGACGGACGTGTGGCTGCGGTGGCGAACCGAACCCGAGTTCACCGGCTACCTCATTCCGCTTGCGGTGCCGGTACCAGCCACCGCCGACGAGGTACGGCGCGCCCTTGCGGCAATCGTCAAGCGCCACGATGCGTTGCGCACCAGCCTTTCGGTCCACGACGCAACTCCGTACCAACGTCGTTGGAGCGACGCCGAACTCGAGACGTACCTCGCCGACCAGCTGGAGACCGAGATCGACGTCAAATCGGCAGTCGACACGGTCCTTGCGTTGCTGCGCACGCCGATCGATCTGGGTGAATCGCTGCCGTGGCGGCTGCGCATCGTCGAATCCGAGGGTGAGACGTGGATTCTCGTTGTCGCGCACCATGTCGCGGTGGACGGCGAATCGTTGCCGATCCTGCGTGACGAACTGATTGCGGAACTCGCCGGCTCGTCATCGCTCACCACCGACCGTGTCGACTACCGGCAGTACTCGATGTGGCGTGACGAGATGATCGCCGTTCGTCGGGATGAGCTGGTTGCACACTGGTCGACAACATTCGATGAGCCGGTGCAGGCGCTGCGGCTGCCCGAGATCAATCTGCGCGCTGCCGTCGACACGAATCCGGCCGATGTCACCGTGCACCTGGCGCACGGGGAGCTCGCCGACTCCGTAACCGCGGCTCTTGAGTCGCTGGCCGTGGAGCGGCGCACCTCGGCGTTCATCGTCGTACACACCGCACTGGCTGCAGTGCTTGCGCGGCAGGCGGATACGCCGGTCGTCACGATCGGCACCGCGGTGTCAGGGAGGCTCGACGCCCGGTTGGCTTCAGTGCCGGGTCTGTTCGCACGCGCGGTCCCGCTGCACACACCGATCGATCTGAACCTTCCGTTCGGCGAATTGCTCTCGCAGATCACGGATATCGATCTCGGGGCATTCGAGCATTCCGATCTGCCGCTCACCGAGATCGCCGAGATCGCTGATCCGGGGCGCGCTGGAGCGGGGGCGCCGTTGTTCGAGGTGTCGTTCGGGATGGTGCCGGGGGGCCTCGAGCTGGAGGTGGGGAATGGTCTCGATACGCCTCCTCGCTCCGCTCGTCGGCTACTCGACCGGCGGGTAGGGAGTGACGCTGGTCGGCTACTCGACCGGCGGGTAGGGAGTGGTCTACTCGATCGGCGGGTGGGGAGTGACGCTGGTCGGCTACTCGACCGGAGGATGGAGGGCGGCGTTCCCCTTTTCGGCATCGACGTCTCGTTGTCCCGCGTCGACGGCCGCCTCCAACTCACGATGACCTGCACCGAGCAGGTTGCCACCAAGGACAGGCTCGACGCGCTGTGCCGACTCGTTGTCGAGACGCTGGGGCGGGCGGTCACCGACGCCGACCGCCCAACAGCAGCCCTGCTCACCGGCGACCGTCCGACACCGACACCGGCACCGCCCGCGGAAACGCTTGCCGACCTACTGGCCGCCGGAATTGCCGAGCAGCCCGACGCGATCGCTGTGCACAATCCGACGCTGACGAACGCCGATCTCGACCGCCAGTCCACCGCATTGGCCCGCACGCTCATCGCCCTCGGGATCGGCCCCGGAGATATTGTTGCGCAGCATCTCCCACGATCCTCGTGGGGCATCATCTCGACGCTCGCCGTTGCCCGTGCCGGGGCTGCGTTTGTCAACATCGATCCCGCCAACCCAATGGAGCGGCGGCGGACCATCATCGGCCGCTCCCGGCCGTGGGCCGTGATCACCCTCGCCGGTCACGAGATACCCGACGTCGATCCGTCGATCCCGGTGCTTGCCATCGATCAGTTCGCCATCGATCAGATCGAGACCGCACCGGCGTCGTCCTTCGACGTGGCCGAGCGGGTCCGCCCGCTGCGTCTCGATGACGCCGCCTACCTCACCTTCACCTCCGGTACCACCGGCACGCCGAAGGGTGTGATGGTCACCCATCGTGGCCTGGCCGGCTGGGCTCGTGACACCGTCGCGAGGTTGCGTCTCACCGATGCGGATCGCGTACTCCACACGTACGCCGTAGGATTCGATGCACATCTGATGGGCATCGTCCCCGCCCGGATCGCCGGCGCGACCATTGTCATCTGCCCGCCCGAGGTGATCGCCACCGACGACCTCCGGGATGCGGTGCGTGAGCACACGGTGAGCGTTTTGCTGACCACCCCGTCGGTCCTCGCGACCCTGCGCCCCGATGAGCTGACCGGCGTTCGGCATGTGGCGGTCGGCGGTGAACCGCTCGGCGCCGGACTGGTCCGCGACTGGACCGACACGGTGACGATGAGCAACGAGTACGGGCCCACCGAGACGACGGTCGCGGTCAGCAGCGCACGTCTGACCGACGCTCTCGACTCCGTCCCGATCGGGACCCCTCTGGCCGGCGTAGCCGCCCACGTGCTCGACGCGGATCTTCGGCCCGTACCCAGCGACACCGTGGGTGAGCTCTACCTCGCCGGAAGCTGCCTGGCCCGAGGCTATCTGGACGATCCGGCCGGCACCGCTGCGTCGTTCGTCGCCGATCCCGCCGGATCCGGGGAGCGCATGTATCGGACAGGCGACCTCGCCCACCGTCGCACCGACGGCACCCTGCTCATCCACGGCCGCACCGACGACCAGGTGAAGATCCGTGGTATCCGACTCGAACCGTCGGAGATCGACGTCGCGTTGTCGAGGCTGCCGCAGGTCGCGACCGCGGTGACCGCGGTCCGGACCACCGCAGCCGGTGAGAAGGCGCTCGTCTCCTGGGTAATCGCCGAGTCCGGAATGGACATTCGCGCGGAGGAGTTGCGCACCGAGCTGTCACGTGTGCTGCCGCGCAGCATTATTCCTGCGGTGATTGTCCCGGTCGAGTCGCTGCCGATCGGGCGGAACGGCAAGGTCGATCTCACAGCGCTGCCCGACCCGGAGATCGCCGTCGTACCCATTGCCGAGGTGTCCGACCTGTCGGGCGCCACCGAGAGTTTGGTCGCGGCGGTGTGGGCGGAGGTGCTCGAGGTGCCGGTCGATCAGCTACACGCGGAGACCGACTTCTTCGCGTCCGGCGGCACGTCATTGTCGGCGACGCGCGTCACTGCCCGACTGTCGGCGGCCGTCGGGGTCGAGGTCCCGGTGCGAGTGCTGTTCGAGTCCCGGACCGCGCGGGGCGTCGCGGGCGCGCTCGACGAACTCCGCCGACTCGATGCACAGGGTGCTGCAGCCGGCCCCGTCCCCGTGCGACTGCCTGTGCCAGATCACCTACCGCTGGCTCATCCGCAGCGCCGCATGTGGATTCACCATCGCTACGATCCGGAGTCGACGGCCTACCACGTTCCGGTGGTGATCCGCATCGACGGAGACGTCGACCTCACCATGTTGCAGCATGCCGTCGACACCGTCGTCGACGCCCATGCCGTGCTGCGCACAACGTACCCCGACGGCCCGGCCGGTCCGGTGCAGCGCATCCTCGGGGGGGAAGGCCCGGTGCTGCGGCATCAGGTCGTAGACGCCGGAGTGGTCAGGTCCGCGATCGACGAGTTCCTTTCCACCCCGTTCGATCTGGAGCACGAGCCAGGGTTCCGTGCCGTCGTCTTCGATGTCGCCGGTGAGGGCGCCGCGAGGGAACGCTATTTTGCTGCAGCGCTGCATCACATCGCCATCGACGGCTGGTCGATGCGGATTCTGCTACAGGACCTTCTGCGTGCGTTCCGCGGCGAGTCCCTGCGCGGATCGTCGGACGCACTCACCTATGCGGACTTCACGCAATGGGAGACGGCCCGACTCGGCGGCCCGGACGAGCCGGCGAGCCGATACAGCCACCAACTCGGGCACTGGCTGTCGACCCTGGCCGGCGCCGATGAGCCCATCCGGATCCCGGGGCGTCGTGACACCGCTCAGGCGCCTGGACGGATGTCGGCGCGTGTGGATCGTGAGGTCGCTGCCCAGCTCGGCGTGGCTGCGGAGAGACTGTCGTCGACGGTCTTTCACGTCGCACATGCGGCCCTGGTTGCCGTGTTGGGACAGTGGACCGGTAGCTGGGACGTCGTCGTCGGGGTTCCTGTCCACGGCCGCACCGCACCCGAATGGGAGTCGGTGGTCGGCATGTTCGTCAACACCGTCGCGCTGCGGACCACGACCGCAGTCGACGCGCCGGTGCGCCGTGTGGTCGAGCATGCGCGTGACGTCGCGCTCAGGGCTGCCGACTACTCCGAGGTGCCGTACGACGCGGTGGCCCGGGCCGTCCGGCCGAATGCCCACGGCGACTTCGACCCGCTGATCTCGGTACTGCTTGTCAATGAGGATGTGCTGCCGACGATTTCCGGGGACACCCTCACCTGGGCCGACAGCAACGGCCGGCCCTGGGGTGCTTCGGTGGTGGATGACCTCTCGACCGTCGACGCGAAGTTCGACGTCGAGCTGGTTCTGGCGGAAGACGATGGCGCATTGGTGGTGACGGTTGTGCACTCGGGGTACATCCCCGGCGAGATTGCCGGTCGCCTCCTCGATGACTTCATCACGTTGCTCACGGCCGCGGCGCGTGACGTCGAGGCGCCGTTCCCGGTGCTCGACGTGCCCGTTGTCGAGGATGGTGTTCGCGGGGACGGGGTGCCCTCGGCCGTGATCGACGTGCCACACGACCTGTCTTCGATCGAGCGCGTGACGGCGATCATGGCGGAGGTACTCGGGGTACCGGAATCAGTGGTGACCGACCGAGACGACTTCTTCACGCTCGGCGGAACGTCGTTGTCGGCGACCCGGGTGACGTCGGCGTTGGGACGAGAACTCGGCATGCGTGTGCCGACCCGGTTGCTCTTCGAGAACCCGACACCGGCAGATCTGGCGCGAGCGATCGCCGAGATGCGCACGGTCGGCGAGATACAGCGCCCGGTCGGCGAGGAGGCGGGCCCGATCGGCGAGATGGGGGTTGCTGTCGGCTGGAATTCGGTTGCTGTCGGCGGGGAGGGGGATCTGCCGCTGGCGCCGACCCAGCGACGTATGTGGGTGAATGCGCAGCTGCTGGGTGAGGTGCCCATCTATGCGGTACCGGCCGTGGTGCCCGTGCCGAGGGGGACAGACGCAGAGCACGCCGCCGCGGCGATCAACGCGCTCGTCGCCCGGCACGCGGCCCTGCGAACCCTCTTCCTGTCGACACCAGATGGTCCACGCCAACGTGTGCTCGCCGACTGGCGGCCCGAGATCCGCAGGGAGACAGTAGACGGCGTCGCAGGTGAGCCCGGCGTGTTTGCTGCGCCCTTCGACCTCGAGGCGGCACCTCCCGTCCGGGCGTGGCTCATCGAATCGGATGCGCAGCCGGCTGCGGTGGTGGTCCTCGCTCATCACATCGTGCTCGACGGCGAGTCGGCCGCCATCGTGGCGGACGATCTGGCAGCCCTACTCTCCGGTTATTCGTTGGACGCACCGACGATCGGTTTCGACGTCGTCGCCCGGCAGATGGCGGCTGGCGAAGAGCACGCTCGCGATGAACAACTGGCGTTCTGGTCCGAGGCGCTCGAGGGCTACGGCGGGCAACTCGATCTGGTGGCGCAGAGGCCGGCGGACCGTGACCTGCGCACGGCCACGGCCGGTTTTGTGCTCGACGAATCCGTGTCCGGCATGATCGGTGCCACCGCACACCGCGCACATGCCAGCGCTTTCCACGTGCTGCATGCCGGTGTGGCGTTGGCCCTCGGCATCCAGGGTGGCACCGACGACATCGCCGTCGCCACGCCGGTATCACTTCGCCGTGACACCGACATCGCCCGCACCGTCGGGATGCTCACCTCCACGGTGGTGCTGCGGACGCGGATCGCCACCGGAATGAGCGTCGGGCAGTTGATCGAGGACGTGCGGGACACCGACCTGGCAGCGATCGACCACGCCCTGATCTCCTTCGACGACGTGGTCGCGCTTGTCGATCCACCCCGCGCACCCGGGCGCCACCCACTGGTTCAGGTGGCGTTCTCGATGGCGGGGGAGGGGTCGGCGCCGGGCTGGTCGTCGCCGGGCTCCGAATTGCTGGAGGAGCGTAGCGAGTTCGATGTGCACGTCATGGCGGTCGAGGACGATGGCCGCTGGCGGATTCAGCTCACCTATGCGCGGGATCTGTTCGACGAGAGAGCGATCCGTGCGCTTGGCGAACGGGTGGTCGCGGGCATCGGGGCGGTGGTCGGAGATCCGGAGCGGGCGTTGGTGAATGTCGATCTGCTCAGTGAGGGGGAGCGGGGGTTTGTGGATGGGTGGTCTCGATACGCCGCCTCGCTGCGCTCGGAGGCTACTCGACCGGCGGTGGGGGCCGACTTGCTGCGCTCGGAGGCTACTCGACCGGCGGTGGGCGACGAAGGAGCCGAGTCCTCCCGTCGGTCGAGTAGCGGCGACGAAGGAGCCGCGTATCGAGACCCCGCCCCCGCCCCACTCCTCGCAGATCTGCTGAACACCGCAGTCGCCCAACACCCCGACCGCACGGCGATCGACGACGGGCGATGCAGTCTCACCTATCGCGAGTTCGACGACTGGGTATCGGTGTCGGCTCGTGCCCTGAGGGCTCGTGGCCTGGGTGCCGGAGACGTGATCGCCGTGGTGATCCCCCGATCGATCGAGTCTGTCGTCGCACTGTGGGCGGTGACCCGGATCGGCGGTGTATGCGTGCCAGTCGACGTCACGTATCCGGCTGCCCGGCTCGAGCAGGTCGTGGCGACAACCGGGGCCACAGTGATCGCTCCGGCCGACATCCCCGATCGGCCAACCGGGTTCGTCGCGCCGGAGCCGATCACCCGGATGTCACCGGATGACCTGGCCTACATCATCACCACGTCTGGAACCACCGGTACGCCGAACATCGTCGGCGTGCCTCATCGCGGGGTGCATCGGGTCGCCTCACTGGGTGACGTCATCGCCTCCGATCGGGTCGGCATGGCCATCAGCCCGGGATTCGACGCCACGTTCCATGACATGTTGCTGCCGTTGGCCGCTGGGGCCGCCCTGATCGTGGTGCCCGCTGACGTGTCCGGTGGTCGCGACCTCACCGGCTTCCTCCGCGATCAGCAGGTAACCGTGTTCACCGCCACGCCGTCGGTGATGCGCACCCTGAACGCTTCCGACATCACCTCTCTGCGGCTGGTCTACATCGGCGGTGAGAAGCTCACCGCCGACCTGGCCGACGAGTGGGCGAATCATGCGCGCGTCATCAACATCTACGGCCCCACGGAGACCACGGTGACCGTGTCGACGAGCCCATACCGGCTCGGCGCGCCGGTCCGGGTCGGCCAACCCCGTCCCGGCATCGGGGTCCTCGTACTCGACCGACAACTGCGACCAGTGCCGCCCGGCGTGATCGGCGAACTCTACGTTGCCGGAACAGGCGTGGCCCGTGGCTATCTGGGCGATGCCGCACTCACCGCGGCGAGCTTTGTGGCCGGACCCGATGGGGGCCGTCGCTATCGCACCGGCGATCTGGTCCGGTGGGACGTCGAGGCGGGAGAACTCGTCTACGCCGGGCGTGCCGATCGTCAGGTGAAGGTCCGCGGACAGCGCGTGGAGCCTGCCGAGATCGACGCCGTGCTGGCAGCAGGTGGGGCACGGCAGGCGGCGACCGTGCTGCGCGACGGGCCCCTCGGACCCGCCTTGGTGGCCTATGTGGTCTCGCCCGATACGTCGACGACGGCGTTGGCGGATACGTGCCGGTCGGTCCTGCCGGCACACATGGTGCCCAGCCGGATCGTCGACGTGCCCGAGCTCCCGCTCACCGGCGCCGGCAAGCTCGACGAGAAGCGGTTGCCGCAACCCGAATGGGCACACGGCCGTCGGGCACCGACGACACCAACCGAACGTGCGGTCCTCGATGCATTCGAGACGGTGCTCGGCGTCGACCTCGGTATGGACGACGACTTCTTCGCCGCCGGTGGCAACTCGCTCGCGCTGCTTAGGTTGCGCGATGAACTGTTGCGCCGCACCGGGGTCGAGTTGTCGGGTCCGGAGCTGTTCGCACACCCGACGCCGATCGACCTGTCCGGACATCTGGACTCGCCCGATGCCGGTTACGACGACCGCGTGGCCCGACTCTCCGCCGATGCATCCACCGACCACGCCCCGGTGTGGTGTGTGCACACCGCGGCCGGCGTCGTCGAACAGTTCCGGCCGCTGGCCGCCGCGTTGGCTCCGATGCCGGTGATGGGGCTGCAACTGCCGGAACTGATCGACCCCATTCGCGCGATGCCTCAGACGTTGCGGGAACTGGCCGCGCTGCATGTCACCGCACTGCGGGCAGCGCAGGCGGATGGCCCCTACCGGCTTGTCGGCTGGTCTGTCGGTGGGGTGATCGCGCAGGAGATCGCCCGCCAGCTCGTCGAGGCCGGTGAAAACGTCGCGCTCCTCGTGCTTCTCGATCCGCGCACTCCGGCCGAGATGAGTGCGGTACCCGATGACGAGTTGCGGGCAGCACACCCGTTGCGGGACGCGGTAAAAGACCGCGATCCGGAGTTGCTGCGCCGCTTCGACGATCGCTCGGCGATCCTGGTGCAGGCCGCCAGGGCGTATGAACTCCGGCCCGTTCCCGCCGGCCGAACCCTCTACGTCGCGGCCGCGGACAACCCCGACCCGCACGCCTGGGCGCGCGCGGTCGGCGGGCAGGTCGAGCTGGTGACCGTCGATTCCACACACGCCGGCCTCGGCGATCCCGAGGTCATGACTCAGATAGCGCGACTACTCGAGGAGGAGCTGTGAGCGCACCAGCAGATCAGGCAGCATCGGCGACGGTGCCCGGATCGATCTTGTTCGTCTGTACCGGCAACATCTGCCGATCGCCCATCGGTGAGCGGATTCTGCGGGGCATGGCCCAGCAGTTCGGCATGTCCGTCTCCTCGAGCAGTGCCGGGGTCGGGGCGATGAACGGCCATGCGATGCATCCGTATGCCGCCGAGGTCCTGGATGAACACGGCTACGATGCATCGGAGTTCGAGTCGCGCTATCTGCGTCCGCCCATGCTGCAGAACGCCGACGTGGTCCTCTGCCTGACCCGGAAACATCGCGCCGCCGCCCAGCAGCTGGTGCCGGTTCGGTGGAAACGGATATTCACCGTGACCGAGTTCGCCGAACTGGTCGAACTCGGCGCCGGTGCCGGGCTCGACGAGATCGTCGCGTCCCGGTCGCGGGTGGACACCAACTCCGCGCACCTCGACATCCTCGATCCGATGGGCCGGCCGAAGGACGACTTCGAGCGGGTGTTCGGCGAGATCGAGCCGAAGGTCGCGGTGGTCGTCGACTGGCTCGCACAGTCAGCTGAGAAAATCAGGGAGACAAAATGATCCGTCGAGCCCTCGGGGCCCGAACCTTCCAGATCGGCGTCGTGCTGGTTGCGGTGCTGCTGGCATTACTGGCCTGGCTGGTCTATTCCGCGCTGCAGGTGAAGGGCGATCTCGAATCCGCGCGAACGGACGCCACGCAGGCACGGTCGTCGGCCCTCGACGGTGACGAGAACGGTGCACGGCAGGCGGCGGAAGCGGCTGCCGACTCGGCGCGGAGGGCCGGCGAACGGTCCCACGGTGTCGTCTGGTCGGCAGCTGCGGCAATCCCCTGGCTGGGGGCGCCGTTGGACTCGGTGCAGCAGATGAGCGATGCGGTCGCCGACTTCTCGACCGGCGTGCTGGTGCCCTCGGCACAACTGGCCTCGGTTCTCAACCCGTCCGAGATCCGATCCGGCGATGCGATCAACACGGAACCTCTCCGTGCAGCGCAGCACGAGTTGGCAGCGGCCGCAGAAAAATCGACCGCCATCGCGAACCGAGTCGCAGCAATCGAACCGACATGGCTGGGAGTTGTCGGAGATGCCCAGCAGCAACTGCAAGAGCAAGTAGACCAAGCGACCGCCACCCTGGACGGCACCAACGTCGCCGCCCAGCTCGTCCCGTCGATGCTCGGCGGCAACGGGTCACGCAACTACTTCCTGGCGTTCCAGACGCCGTCGGAATCCCGCGGGACCGGTGGGCTCGTCGGCGGATTTGCCGTCCTCAACGCCACCAGCGGGCGACTCACGGTGCCCACCCTCGGTGTGAACTCGGTCCTTCGGTACCCGGCTAAACCGTTGGTGGACTTCGGGCCCGACTATGACGCGATCTATTCGTCGTTCCATCCTTATACGGACCATCGCAACGCCAATCTCAGCCCGAACTTCCCGGATGCCGCCCGTATCTGGATCGCGAACTGGAAGAAGCAAACCGGACAGCAGCTCGATGGGGCGATGGCACTGGACCCGGTCGCGTTGAGCTACGTGCTCAAGGTGACCGGCCCCGTGACCCTGCCCGGCGGCGAGAAGATCACCGCCGAGAACGTCGTACCGATCACGCTGTCGACATCGTACGAACGATTCGCCGGCGACAACGAAGCACGCAAGATCTACCTACAATCCATCGCGAAGGCCGTTGTGGGGCAACTCGGTACGTCGAAGGGCGACGCCGGGGCCATCCTGGAGGCTCTCGGTCACGGGGTGCACGAACGCCGGATCATGGTCTACAGCACCCGCCCGCAAGAACAGCGGATCCTCGAGACCACCAATCTCGCGCATCAGATCTCCGACACCGCGTCGCCCTACCTTCAGGTGGCGCTGGGTAACGCGTCCGGCAACAAGGTCGACTACTACCTGCGTCGTGACATCGATTATCGTTCCGGCGGCTGCACCGGCCCCGTGCGCGAGAGCACAGTCACCGTCAAGCTCACCAACACTCTTGACGACCTCTCGCTGCCCGACTATGTCATCGGCTCGATGGGCACCCGGTTGGACGTCCCGAAGGGCACCAGCCTCACGAATGTCGAGATGCTGACCACCAAAGGTGCTCTGATCAAACAGATCACGGTCGACGGCCAGAGCCCGATGTACGTCGAGCAGACCCTGAACGGTCGTCCGTACGTGGCGACGATGGTCCGCATCCCGCCGGGTCAGACCGTCACCGTGACGCTCACCCTGGATGAGCCGACCACCGATGGAGAACCCGACGTGCCGATCCAGCCGCTCGTCGACAATCCGAAGGTGTCCGTCGACGTCCCCGTATGCGGTGAGTCGTGACCCGACATCCCGGCGCCGGTAGGCGTGCGGTCGCGGCATTGCTCGTGGTGTTCGCGGCGTTGCTGGCGGGCGCCGGACAGGCCGCGGCGGTGAATCCCACATCCCAGCGCAGTGGCTGCTCGTACGCCAATGCCGCCGACAAAGCCGACAATGTGCAGACCTGCACTGTCTGGTCGGACGCGATGCAGTCCGACCTCATCGTGAAGGTCCGCCCCTCCAGCCAGTTGCCGGGGCAGCAGGAGCAAGCGGTGTACTTCCTGGGCGGCATCGGTGGCGGCGACGAGGGTGGCTCGATTCTGTCCCAGTACGGGACTCAATACACCTTGGTGACCATCGAGGGAAGTTCGAATGCGTGGTCGTCGAACTGGGAATCGGTGCCCGTCGATGCGGGCGGGAACACCCTGAACAATCGCAGCGGCGGCACCTACGACCCGCAATGGGAGACCTTCATCGGTGAAGAGTTGCCCGCCTACCTCGACCAGAACTTCGACGTCGATCAGAGCGGCAATGCGATCGTCGGACTCTCGATGGGCGGTGGCCAGGCGGTGAACATCGCGCTGAAATACCCGGAGGTGTTCTCGGTCGCTCACTCGATCTCCGGGTACTACCAGACCGACAGCGTGTTCGGGTATCTCCTGATTCCGTACATCCTGTCGAGCAGGAACGGAATCTCCAACGGCTTGACGGGCATGTGGGGCAATCCTTTTGCACCGGGCAATCTGTGGGCGGCCAACGATGTGATGAGACAGATCGTCGCGGCCAAGGAGTCGGGCCAGACGATCATCATCTCGGCGGGCACCGGAATCATCACCTCGTCCGCGGAGTTCGACGAGCTGTGGGGGCTCGGTGGGATCTCGGAAGTGATCGCCGGCAGCGTTCTGGAGTTCGGGTCTTTCGCATCCGCACTGGTACTCAACGGTGTCGCGCTCGCCCTCGACCTGCCCGTCGAATTCCACTACACCAACGGGGCGCACACCTGGGTGCACTGGGACGCCAACATGTCCACCGAGGCCGGCATGGTGCAGGATGCGCTGACAAAATACGAGGTTCCGAGCGCAACCGAAGAGACGATCCCGTCGAACGAGACCGTCTCCCCAGTGGTATCTGCGCCCGTGCCGGCAATGCCGTCGGCGGTACCGACTGCGCCTGTAGAGGTTCAAGGTTCGCCGCTCGGAGTGTCGGTACAGCCGACGTCGGTTGATTCTCACGAGCCGACGGACAACGAACCCGTCGAGGGCGCTCGTGGCGGTCCACGCGAGCCGACGGCTCCGGAGCGCGTGAATGAGCCGCGGGAGGCTACTGCGGACGAGTCGACCGGGACGGAGTCCGATAGCGGCCGGACGCCAAGCGATGAGCCGACCAGATCCAACGACGAGGAGGGTTCGGGCGGGGGTCGAGCGGCGAAAAGCAGGCGCGATCAGACTCCGACCGTAGAGTCCCGGAGCGATCGGGAGACGCATCAACATTCCCCGGCCGCAGGACCTGCCGACAGTGCGGTCGCCGGCAGTGAGGCGTCGGACTCCTAGTCATCCGCCGACCGGATGCCGGTGCAGTGCCTCTCGTAGCCGCATGTGCAGGCGATTTGTCTTCAAGATTGCTTGCCGAGCCGGTTTCAGTGCCGTAAATTGCAGTCTTGCGATACTTCATCGATCCGTGCCCGCTGGTGGTTCGCGGAACGATCGGAGGGCGCGGCGCGGGCCTCACGGCGAGGCCGGGCGGCGATCGCTGGCGAATGTGACGATTTCTGACGTTCGTTCAGTTTGGTTTGTGCATGATCCGCACGGTGATTCGACGCGTCATCTCAACCCACTCGCGATCGGTGAAAAACCATGCTTACGACTAATATGCATATTTCGCCTTGGTAAATTAGTCCGCGTATCGGAAGTTCGATTCGTCCAGTTGGAAAGTCAGTACCGTTGTGCAACAAGATATTTCGTCTAGCTAACGATTTTCTGGCAATCTGTTCAGGCACTTACTCGTCCGTTCGGACTACATCGGATTTGATGATTTTCGCACGTCGAGATTTCACCTGTAACAAACGTTGTGGTTTATGTCGATAAGCGGTTGTTGGTGTCGGTTCCTTGGCTTAGTCTTCTCGTTGTTGGTCGAGGTCGGGTTCTGCGATCGACAGAACGGCACAGCTGTCACAGCGGATCGGTTTCGTTTGTGTCGGTTCGCGTCAGACCTCGACGAGTAGGGGAGGCAGCGTGACCAGTGAGTCCGCTATGGAAGCGGTGGCGCCCAAACGTGCACCGCCGAGCGTGGTGTCACGTTTGCTGTTGGTCTCCCGAGCGCGCGAGCGTTCACGGTCCTGGGTCGACGGCTATGTGACTCGTCTCGCCTGGTCGGATGCTCTGATCGTGGCCGGCGCCGTGATGGCCGGGCAATGGATCCGGTTCGGGCCGAGTAGTAGCCACATCCCGAATGGCAGCTCATTGCCGGCGGGCGCGGTGTCGGTGTCATTGATCGTCGCGTGGATCGCCTGGCTACGAATTTTCCACACTGCGGACCGTCGCATCATCGGGTCGGGATCTCAGGAGTACAGCCGGGTGACGACGGCGTGCTTTTCGGTCTTCGGCCTGCTCGCCATGGTTGACCTGTTGTTCAAGCTTGACCTCGCCCGAGGCTTCCTGGTGGTCGCCTTCCCCGTCGGAACAATATCGCTGCTCGTGTCACGATGGCTATGGCGCCATCGGCTCATGAGTCAGCGCCTCCAGCAGCGCAACCTCGAGAATGTGCTCGTGATCGGCGGGCTCAAATCTGCGGTACCCCTCATCGAGCGTCTCTCGGCGCAACCTGTGCTCGGCTACCGGGTTGTCGGTCTCTGCGTTCCGGAGCGCGCTGCCGACCGCACTCAGGTCAGGGTGGGAGATCGTCTCATTCCGGTGTGCGGGACGTTCGACGACGTGGTCGACGCAGTGACCGTCTGCGACGCCACGACGGTCGCGGTGACGTCGGCCGAGGCACTGGGGCATGAAGCCATGCAGAATCTGTCGTGGGACCTCGAGGGTCTGGACGTCGACATGGTTGTGGCCCCGGGCGTCACCGACGTCGCGGGGCCCCGCATGATGGTCCGCCCGGTGGCCGGGCTGCCTCTTCTGCATATCGACAAGCCGCAATATGATGGCGCCAACCGATTCCGGAAGGCGCTGGTCGACCGGGTAGGCGCCGCGCTCATCGTGTTGATGATCCTGCCCGTGTTGCTGGCCGTGGCGGCGGCGATCAAGCTCGACTCACGCGGTCCGGTGTTCTATCGTGCCCACCGCGTCGGGGTCGGCAACCTTCACTTCCCGATGTGGAAGTTTCGCTCGATGGTGCGCGACGCCGACGCATTGAAGAGCAACCTCAGGGGCCTCAACGAGGGCGCCGGCGGTGTCCTCTTCAAGATGCGCGACGACCCGCGGGTCACTCGCGTCGGCGCGTTCATTCGCCGGTTCAGCATCGATGAGCTCCCGCAGCTGTTCAACGTGCTCGGTGGGACCATGAGTTTGGTGGGCCCGCGTCCTCCCCTTCCGGAAGAGGTCGAACAGTACGACGGTCGCGCGGCGCGGCGGATGCTCGTCAAGCCGGGGATGACGGGGCTCTGGCAGGTCTCGGGACGATCGGACCTGTCGTGGGAGGAATCGGTACGGCTGGATCTCTCCTATGTGGAGAACTGGTCCATCATGCAGGATCTTGTGATCCTCTGGCGCACATCCAAAGCCGTGATTTCCAAAGATGGAGCGTACTGAGAAGGGCGCTCGGCGACGGCGTGGTCAGACGTACCGCGCCCGCAACGCCCGCCGGTCCACCCTGCCCGGTCCGCGCGTCGGAAGCTCGGTGAGTTCGATGACTTCCCGCGGTCGTAGACGCATGGTCGTAGACGCAACTGCCCGCGGGTCCGGGCTCGCCGCGAACCCCGATCGCGCCGCGGCCGACCTCTGGCATGCTGGAACAGACTCGCGATCGATCGAGGTCGCGGGTCGCGCAGTCGACACAGAGTCACGACCGACGGGAGTATCGAGTTGGGCGACGACCAGACCGGCTTCGACGAGATGGTCGATGCGATCAACTACCCAATGTTCGTGGTGACCGCACAGGCCGACGGCCGACGCGCCGGATGCCTGGTGGGGTTTGCCAGCCAGACCAGCATCGACCCGCGCCGATTCCTCATCGGGATCTCGAAAAACAACCTGACACACGAGGTCGCTGAGCACACCGACCACCTCGCGGTACACCTGCTCCCGCGGGAACGCACCGACCTCGCCCGACTGTTCGGCGGGTACAGCGGATACGAGACCGACAAGTTCGCCCAATGTGCATGGTCGGAGGGGCCGCACGGGCTGCCGATCCTCGATGGCGTCGCCTTCTGGTTCGTCGGCAAGACACTGCGACGATTCGATGCCGGCGACCACGACGCCTTCCTGCTCGATCCGGTCGACAGCGGTTCACAAAGCTCCGCGAACCGCACTCAGGCGTGGGTGACGTTCTCCGACGTCCAAGACGTCGATCCGGGTCGTGACGCGTGATCGAGCCCGGACCCGACGACGCGTTCGACGCGGTCGCGCTGGCCGAGCAGCGATACGCGGACTGGCCCGAAGGTGTGCGCGCCAACATGGTCATGAGTCTCGATGGTGCTGCGGTTTTCCAAGGGAAGGTGCGGCCGTTGTCGTCCCGGACCGACCAACGTCTGTTCCACGCCCTCCGTGCGATGGCGGACGTGATCCTGGTGGGCGCCGGCACCGCGCGAGTCGAGCAGTACGGTCCGGCGATCCTCGACGACGAACTCACCGCTCTTCGAAAGCGACAGCTGGGGCCGTCTGCGACGCCGGCCCCTCACATCGCGATGGTCACCCGCACCTGCTCGGTGCCGGCGACCGCGTTGGCGGCGGAATCGGATCTGCGGCCGCTCGTGATCACCACCGAGCGAGCCGACGCGACATCGGTGACCGTGCACGCCGACGTCATCGCCGCCGGTGACGAGGAGATCGACTTCGCCGAAGCCATCGGTGGCCTGCGGGCGCGCGGATTCCGCCGAATCCTCTGCGAGGGCGGGCCGACGCTCCTCGCCGCGCTCACCGCGGCCGGGCTGGTGGAAGAACTGTGTCTCACACTCGCGCCCGTTCTGACGGCTGAACCGGCGGGCGTGGGCGCCGGCGCTGCGGCGGAGGGCACCAATCTCCTCCCGGTACCGGTGCGGGCGACGTTGCGGCACTCGGTGGCCCACGACGACCATCTCTTCCTGCGGTATGTCACCCGGAGTATCGGGCGCGCAGGGCGCGACGATCCACCTTCCCCGGCCCCCGTGTCGGGAGATCGGGAAGTTCGATGACCTCCCGCGGCGCGGCGTAGCGGTCCAGTCGCTCGGCAACCGCACCCCGAATCCGATTCGGGTCGAGAGTTGTTGTACCAGAAGCGACCACGAACACGACGACCTTCTCGCCCAGCCGATCGTCGGGCACACCGACGACGGCACACTCGGCGACGGCCGGGTCGTCGAGGATCACCGCCTCCACCACCTGCGGCACGATGGTCAAACCCCCACTCGAGATCGCCTCGTCAGCGCGGCCGACGATGGACAGCACGCCTGCGTCGTCGAGGTGGCCGAGGTCATCGGTCCGGAACCAGCCCGGTTCGACGAAGGCGGGATGATCGGGGCGATTGCGATAGCCGTGCGCGACGACGGTCCCGCCGAGGATCACCCGGCCAACGCCTTCGGGATTCGGGTCGTCGATGCGGACGGTGACTCCGTCGAGTGGTATGCCGTCGTAGACGCAACCGCCCGCGGTCTCGCTCATGCCGTAGGTTCGGGTGATCGGGACTCCAGCGTCGATGGCCCTGCGCAGCAACGGAATCGGTGTCGCAGCGCCGCCGACCATAAGCGCGTCGGCCTCTCGTAGCGCCGCGGTGGCCCGTGGCGAATCGAGCACCTTGATCAGCTGTGTGGGCACCAGCGAGGTGTAGCGGCGCGGGCCGTCGAGGTTCTCGAGGGCATCAGCGAAGGCGTCGGGGTCGAAGCCGTCGGTGACGTCGAGGGCGGCGGGAGTGAATCCGGATGCCAAGGCACGCAACAGGACCTGCACGCCGGCGATGTGGTGCGGGGCGAGCGCCAGTAGCCAGTTGCCCGGACCGCCGAGCCGAGTCGCGGTGGCGGTGGCCGATGCCGCCAGGGTGGCGGCGGTGTGCTGCGCACCCTTCGGTACGCCGGTGGTGCCCGACGTCGAGACCACCAGGGAGACATCGTCGTCGATCACCTCATCGACACCGAGCGCCTCGCGCAGCGCGGCCACCTCGCGAACATCGTCGGGTACCGGTACGTACGCGGCGGAACCGTCGAGGACCGCGGACAGGTCACCGAGGCGGTCGAGAACCTCGGGTCTGGCGGGTAAATGAAGTGCGCGGAGAGTCTTCAGGACTCATCACCGTCGGTGTCGTCGGTGTCGTCGCGCCCGCTCGGCGGATTTGTGTGCCCGCTCGACGGATTTTCGGTTGCTGTCGACGGATTCTCGGTTGCTGTCGGCGGGGTGTTGGGGTCCGTCGATGGATTGTCTGGGGTGGCCGAGGTCAGAGGGCTGTCGTCGAAGGGCCACCCGGATGCCTCGAGGTGTGAACGGACGCGGGCGATGTCCGCCTCGTGAGGGAGCTCATGGGTGACCTTGGTGATCCGGACGGCCGCATCGATCTTGGAGATGGGTTCCGGGGGCGGCGGGGATTCGGCGATGAGGTCGACGGACACCTCCTGGACCTCATCCTCCGTCAGCTGGCGCCGCAGCAGCGCGACGAGTGGGATGTAATCCCCCTGCGGCACTCCGTCGGGGTAGCCGGCGCGCAGCCACTCGACGATTCGCAGGAGGAACTGTGGTCGATCCACGGATGCGGCCCCCTTTCTCCCCCGACGGCAGACGAGACTCTTCTGCCGCGATTCTATGTGGTCAGGCAAAGATTCCGACAATGACGGTGAACAGACGAGCGGCGGTCGGGTCAGGAGACTCCGGAGGCCAGCGGCCACCCGGCCGAGGCGAGGCGGCTGGCCACCTGATTGATCTCCTCGGAATTGGGCTCGTCACGGATGACCTTCGCGATGGCCTCGCGGATGCGGTCCTCGGTCATCGGATTCTCGACGTCGTAGTACCTGGCGAGGCGGAGCACCACATCGGTGACCTGGTTGTCGTCGAGGACGCGTGTCAGCAGGGCGAGCAGCGGCGGGAACTCGGTCGGTGGGATGCCCTCGGGATAGCCCTTGCGGATCCAGTTGATCGCGGATTCGAACAACGGGGTGCCGTCAGCCATGGGTGCATTACCTCCGGGGTGTCTCTCGCGTAGGCCTACTTGTAGCCGAAGGGGAAGATCTTGATGTCGGTGTAATAGAAGATGGTCTGCCGGGTGATCCACAGGAGACCGAGCAGGATCAGCAGTCCGACCACGCCGAAGATCACGTATCCGAGCGTCCGCATCGCCGGGTTTCCCTGTGACACCGTGCCGTCGGCGTTGGTCTCGGATGCGCCCTCGGCGTGGAAGCGGAGGCCGAATGCGAACAGGGCGGGTAGGCCGGCACCGAAGATCAGTCCGACGATCAGAACCTTGCCGATCGATTCGACGATGTCCATCGGGGGTTTGTCCTTTCGTGTCTGACGGCGTCAGCGGCCGGTCAGGAGACAGTGGTGAGGCGGCGGGGTCAGGCGACCGGGGCCTTGGCTTCGGTGACGGTCTCGGCCGGGATGATCGAGTTGGTGGAGTCGTCCCATTCGGCGTTGACGTTGTTGGCGTCGACCTTGTTCTGCTGTGCGCGCCAGTACATGTAGCCCGAGGCGACGATCAGGAGGCCGAAGATCACCAGTGCGCCGACAGTGTTGCCGAGCACGTGTGCGATGCCGAAGCAGAGCGCGCCGACCAGGCCGGCGGCCGGCAGGGTGGTCACCCAGGCGATGGCCATGCGACCCGCGACGGCCCAGCGGACCTGGGCGCCCTTCTTTCCGACACCCGAGCCGAGGATCGAGCCGGTCGCAACCTGTGTGGTCGACAGCGCCATGCCCGCGGCGCTGGAGGTGAGGATGATGGCCGCGGACGATGCCTCGGCCGCCATGCCCTGCGGCGAGCTGATCTCGACCAGGCCCTTGCCCAGGGTCCGGATGATGCGCCAGCCGCCGAGATAGGTCCCCAGGGCGATCATGCCGGCGCAGCTGAGCACGATCCAGAACGGCAGGCCGTGGCTGACCGACGACGCATCGAGGTGGCCGGTCACGATCAGGGCCATTGCGATGACGCCCATCGTCTTCTGGGCGTCGCCGGTGCCGTGGGCGAGGGAGACCAGTGACGCGCTGGCGATCTGGCCGTACCGGAAGCCCTCCTCCTTCTTGCTCTCGGTGATCCTCTTGGTGATCGCGAAGATCATCCAGGTGCCGCAGGAGGCCACCAGGCACGCGATCACGGGAGCGAGCAATGCCGGAACGATGATCTTCGAGAACACGCCATGCCAGTTGATGCCGGACATTCCCAGCGCGGCGATGCCCGAGCCGATCAGGCCACCGAAGAGTGCATGCGATGAGCTCGACGGCAGGCCGAAGAGCCAGGTGAAGAGATTCCAGAGGATGCCGCCGATGAGGCCGGCGAAGATGATGAGCAGTGCGGTGGTGGGCGTGAGGCCGGTGATGATGTCGCCCTTGTCGTCACCGGAGGTCTGCTGGATGTTCAGCACTTCCTTGGTGATGGTGGCCGCGACCTCGACCGACAGGAACGCGCCGACGAGGTTCAGGATCGCCGACAGTCCGACGGCCACCTTCGGCTTGAGGGCGCCGGTGGCGATCGACGTGGCCATCGCGTTGCCGGTGTCGTGGAATCCGTTGGTGAAGTCGAAGCCAAGTGCCGTGATCACCAGCAGCACAAGAATCAGCGTCTCTCCGGTCATGTTCATATGATGCGGTCCCGCAGCCCCTCCCACCTAACCCTCCAGGGCCCGAGATGTTCGATTTGACCTGGGAGTTTGCCAAGAATCTCGATATGTTCATCCGTTGTTCATGTGGCCGCCGCCAATCCGCCACCGAGCGAGCCGGCTTCCGGTTCTGACTGATTGGCGGAGGGACAGATCGAGCGCTCGGGCAGCTGTGTGACCCGCACGACAGCTGTGGAAGAATCCGACCATGACTGCTGCGATGACGCTCGGAATGCCGATCAACTACGCGGGCGACTTCCGCGAGACCATCAACAACCTCGGCGACTTCGAATCGGTCGGTGTCGACCGCATCGCGGTCCCCGAGGCCTACAGCTTCGACGCCGTCAGTCAGCTCGGGTACATCGCGGCCAAGACCGAGAAGATGGAACTGCAGACCGCGATCCTGCCGATGTACTCACGCACCCCGACGAACCTCGCGATGACCGCGGCCGGCCTCGACTACATCAGCGGCGGCCGGGCGGTGCTGGGCATCGGCGCGTCGGGACCACAGGTCATCGAGGGCTTCCACGGTGTCAAGTACGACTATCCGGTCGGCCGTGCCCGTGAGCACGCCGAGATCTGCCGCAAGATCTGGAAGCGCGAGAAGTCCGACTACCAGGGCAAGCACTACACCCTCCCGCTCACCAAGGAGGATGGCGGCACCGGGCTCGGCAAGCCGCTGAAGATCATCAACCACCCGGTCCGCGAGCGGATTCCCATGCTGCTGGCCGCGATCGGCCCGAAGAACACCGAGCTCGCCGCCGAGATGTTCGAGGAGTTCCAGCCGTTCCTGTTCCATCCCGAGTTCGTCGACGCCGCGTTCGGCGAACCGCTGGCCGCCGGTAAGGCCAAGCGCGATCCGTCGATGCCGCCGCTGAAGATCGTGGTGCAGGCCGCGACCCTGATCTCCGACGACGAGCAGGAGGTCGAGAATGCGCTGCAGGCGGTTCGCCACCACGCCGCGCTGTACATCGGCGGCATGGGAGCTCGCGGGAAGAACTTCTACAACACCCTCGCGCAGCGCTATGGCTACGTCGACGAGGCCAAGATCATCCAGGACCTCTACCTCGACGGGAAGAAGGCAGAGGCCGCCGCCGCCGTGCCGGACGAGCTGGTGCGTGCGATGTCGCTGATCGGTCCGCGCTCGCTGGTGGCGGAGCGCGTCGAGGCCTTCCGTGCCGCCGGGGTCGGCTGCATCCTGGGGACGCCGTCGGCAGGGTCGCACAAGGAACGCGTGGAGGACATGCGGGAGTTGCGGGAGATCGTCGGAAGCTGACGGTCCCCGCTATCTCGACGCGTTGTAAACCATCAGCGTCCGCCGGCCGGCTACCCTTGTCGGCCGGCTGACGCCGGCGCCCATGCCGCACACGGCCGGGCGCGTGCGCTCGCGGTGACGCCTGTTCATCGGGCTGGGCCACGGCAGAATAACGTGAGCGTCGCCCCGCCGCGCACGAACGCCGCGGCTCCAGGTGGCGCTCCGGAGTCGAGTCGTGCTGTCGCCCGAGCCGTGCGCTCCGTCTACTCGAATTGGCGAAGGATTGTAAATCTGTTGTGGCGCAGTGGATCACCGATTCCGTGATCGCGACCCCGCCCCGGTCTTCCTTCGCCTCGGTCTTCCTTTGACGCGGCCATGAGTGGTCGCCACCCCGCCGCCATTCTTCAGCGCCGACATAGCCCAATATGTCTCGGCATTGCGTAACCGGAATGTAAACAATTGACTCTGCGTCTTACGCTCATCCGGAAAATACATTCATTGCCTTGCTAACTAAGTGTAGTATTTTGCTCGCAATGCTAAATGAATTCCTCTGGCAGTTTCTTGGATGATATTGAAAACTATCTCCGCAGTTCAGGCGGTTGCGCAGCGTGTCTATGCAAACCTGTCGAACGAATTTCTGCTCGTTTGACGTCGGCTGTCGTAATATTCCAATTGGTGATCAAGTGGGTCGATATTGATTGTTTCCGCAATCATTTTTGGGCCTTTGGTGCAGGGAGGGATCGCGAGTGGTGATTCGACCCTTGATGCGCAAGGCGGGCGCTTGGGAACAGACGCTTCCTCCGGTGTCCCCGTTGGTAGGCCGATTGCACAACGTTGCCGAGTCCCGAGCCGCCAGGAGGTACGCACTGACCTGACATGCCAGGACGGGGGTTGGACTGTGCCCGCTGTATGGACCTGCGAAAGGAAACTTGATGGGTTCTGGCGTCGATCGGATATCTGCTGCTGTGTCACCGCTTCGCCGCGGCCGGACAATGGTCGGGTCCACGGGCAACTTCCACACCTTGCACATGTGCATCTGCTGCGTCGATTCCGACACTGCCTATGACGAACTCGTGGCGTCCCTAGGGCGACCGGCGGGTCCGTTCGTCGTGTCGTTCGTCAATGCGCATGCAGCCAATCTGGCCTGGCGGACTCCGGCGCTGTACCGCGATCTCGTCTCGTCCGATCTGGTGCTGCGCGATGGGGTAGGTGTTCAGTTGGCCCTCAGGGTGTTCGGCCGGCCTGTGGGACTCAACATGAACGGTACGGACTTCATCCCGCGGCTGTTGAAGTGCTACGCCGGCCGCCGTGTCGCCCTGTTCGGCACTCAGGAGCCGTGGCTGCACAACGCCCGGGAGATCTTGACCTCCCAAGGTCTGTCCGTCGTTGCCGAACACGACGGATACTCATCGGTCGATACATATGTCGAGTTGGCGGAGCGAGTCGAACCCGAATTGGTCATCCTCGCCATGGGGATGCCGAAGCAGGAGGCCGTCGCCGCCGCGCTACGCCGTCGCCTGACATATCCGGTTGTGGTGGTGAACGGCGGGGCCATTCTGGATTTCCTGGGAGGTAGGGTCGATCGTGCGCCGGCTGCCGTTCGCAGGTGGGGACTGGAGTGGGCCTATCGGCTCTACCTCGAACCCCACCGTTTGGCGCGTCGGTATCTCGTCGGCATACCGGTGTTCCTCATCCACCTCGGTGCGGCGCGCATGGTGGTGGGACACCTTCCCGATTCACGAAACACGTTCGCGC
Source organism: Gordonia sp. DT218 (assembly GCF_049847105.1). Lineage (NCBI taxonomy): Bacteria > Bacillati > Actinomycetota > Actinomycetes > Mycobacteriales > Gordoniaceae > Gordonia > Gordonia sp. DT218. The sequence continues at coordinate 644,095 of NZ_JBNCNS010000003.1, forward strand.
AGACCGCTGGTGTCGGGATCGGTGCCGCGCGCCTCGAACGACCGTCCGCATACACAGACGAGATCGGGTCCAAGCTTGTCGCCGCAGGCGCATGCCCAGCCCTTACGGGCAGCGGGATTCCCGACGTAGATTCCGTGGGGGAGCAGATCGGTGGTGACAACCGCTCCGGCACCGACGAAGGCGTACGGCCCGATTACGTGTCCGCACACAACCGTGACTCCGGCGCCCAGGGTGGCACCGTGTCGAACGAGTGTGGTGGCAAGGGCATCTCCTGACTTCTTGACCTCGGCGCGCGGGCGGACGTCGTTGGTGAAGATCACGCCCGGTCCGAGAAAGACATCGTCTTCAACCGTGACACCGTCGAAGAGCAGTGCCCGGTTCTTCACGGTCACCCGATCGCCGAGCGTCACCCCGCCCTCCACATAGGCGTGATCGCAGATGTTGCAATCGGATCCGATGGAAGCTCCGGGGAGAACATGGGTGAACGCCCAGATCCTGGTGCGGGCACCGATATCCGAAGACTCGCAGAGGCCGTGTTCGTGAACGAAGTAGTCAGTCATCGGGCCTCCTGTTGATTGCTGCCGTAGATCTCGGACTCGACAATGTTCACGAATGCCTGTTGTGCGTCCTCCCAATTGCCGGATCGGACACTGGTCGCCGCGCGCTTCGCGATGTCGGGGTCGAAGGTTCGGACCGTTTCTGCCAGTGCCGCGCCCAGTGCGGCCGGGGTCGGGCGTGCCCACTTGACGTATGGACTGGGCATGTCGGCTCGGGCGTAGGTCGAGTCGTTGACGATCGGTATGGTGCCGCACGCCAGCATCTCTTCCACAACGAGCGAGATGTTGGTGAAGGACAGACCGAGACCGGCAACACACTCGTTGTAGAGTCTGGCCAAATCCTTCGGTGCGAGCTTGCCGTGGTGGACCGCCGGAAACGGTAGGTCCGCGATCGGATCGCCGAAGATGTGAATCGGCTCGTCTGGCATGCGGCGATGGAACTCCTGCAGTGCGAGAATCGCGAGTTGAGTACCCCGGCGAGCCGTTTTCGGACGCGAGTAACACACCACACCTGAGCGATTGGCAACCTCGGTTAGCTCGTAAGTATTTGTATCGCAGCCGAATTCGATCTGAGCGTATGGTCCGAACCCAGCGATCAGGTCCCCGACCATGGCCCCGAGAGCAACATTGCGGAAGCCGAAACCGTATGTCATCTCGGCCAGGGCGTAGGCCGACCCTCTGGGCTCGAAGAAGGGCTCGAAGTCTTGGATGAAGTACAGGCGGCGGGTGGGCGTCGATTGTGTGCGTGACGCGAGCACATACGCACACTGCCATGTGGTTGCGACAATCGCGTCACATTTCGACATGTCTGCTCCGGTGTGGGAGACCGTTGCCTTGACCCTCGGCCACGATGTTCGAATGGTCTGCTCATGAAAGCTGATGGGACTGCCGTGCTCCTCGTGGAGATAGAGGATGCACTGATGCCCGGCCCGTTCGAGAGCCTCAACCATACGGAACATGGTCGTGTGCCCTCCCGACCCCGCGCTTGGAGGCGAACTGATCCACCCGATCGTCAGATGTGTACCCGCCGCGGGCCGCTGCTCGGGGACGGACATACGCTTCGGCGGATCGACGATCTCACTCCAATTGATCGGAGCGTCGAGCTCTCGGGCGTCGGTCGCTTCATACAGGCGTCGTGCCGCTCGTTGGGTCAGTGAACGCACACCGCCCGCCTGCCATAGGTTTCGGGCCTGCCGAATCCTACGTCCGACGTCCGATGGAACTGGCAGATGTCTGTTCATACTGCTCTCATTCTGTCTTCTGCCCGCCGTGTGCCGATGCGGTGGCGGGCTCCAGCGACTGCTCGAGACGGCGGGCCACATTGCGTTGCTGAAGGGCCCAGCGGTACACGAGGAGCGCGTAGGTCGCGATACCAGCCCCGCCGCCGACGGCGAGCGCCGGCAACGGAGCGTGGATGAAGTGGCACGCAGCGGTCGCCACCATCCAGGTCGGGATACCGGCAAGCACCGGCACGATGACGGACCTCAGGACCGCCCGGTTGTCGGCGCCGACAACGTGCAGGTACACCAGGTAGACGGGGACGACGACCACGATGCCGGTGATGAGGTGTGCATACGCGGCGCCGGCTATTCCGAACGAGCGGACCCCTGCCATCACGGTCGGTATGAGTATCAACATCCAGATGACCTGAACGAAGAAGACAGGCTTTGAGTATCCCCGCGCCAGGAGGTATGTCGCCAGAATGTCGATCAGCACTCGTAGTATTCCGAAATAGGCGAGTGCGGCCAGGACGGGCCCGGCAGCGGACCATTTGGTCCCGTAGAGGAGCTCGATCAAGGGGCCGGACAACGCGCCGAGGAGTATGCCTGCGGGCACCGCGGCGGCCCACGAGATTGCGACTCCGACAGCAACAGACTGGTCGCGTTCGCCGATGCCGGCGTCGGTCGCGTCGTCAGTTCCTGCGGCACGCCCGCGTGACACGTGTGCGAACGCCGCCATGGAGACAGACCGAACCGCCTGCCCGATGATGTTCATCGGCCACATTGCGATATTGAAGGCCAACACGTAGATCCCGAGTGCTGCGGGGCCGAGAACCCTTGTCACCACGACGTTGTCGATGCTCAGAACCGCCCAGGACAGGAAGTTCGCCGCGGCGAGAGGAACGCTGTAGCGCAGGGCAGGTCCGGCCTCCGCGCGGTCAAAGCCGAATCGTGGGCGCGTGTGGCTCAGAACGAAGGCGAGGACCGTTGACACCGACTGAGCGAGGACACGCGATATTGCGAGCGCCATGGGGCCAAGACCCAACACGATGAGCGCGACCGCCGCGATGGTCCCGACCCCGAGGTCGGCTGCTGAGACCGCAAGCACGCGCCGTTGCTGGATGTTTCGTTGCAGTAAGCCGAGCGGCGCGACCGCGAACCCCACAAGAAGCATCGTCGATGACATCACGACGATGACAGGTGTGGCATCCGGCGCATTGAGCGTCTGTGCAATCCAGGGTGCACTCAGCGCCATGCTCACCGTGAGGATTGCTCCGGAGACCACCGCGATGGTCGCAACCGTCGGCATGCGCTGAGCGAGACGATCCGTGCGAACGATCTCTGCACTCAGACCGAGATCGGCGAGCGTGAGCAGCACGGTTTGGACGGTGAGCGCCACCGCCCACACCCCGAACTCTTCCGGGCTGATGAGTCTCGCGACGATGATCCCGAGGAGAAGGTTGGCGGTACGCAGCAGAATGGTGTTCAGGGTCGACCAGACGAGGCCACGCCGAACCTTGGCACCCAACCCTTCCGTCCACTCGGACCCGGAGTCGGCGCTCACGTCAGAGGCCAAGAAAATTGGCACGGCGGTAGCGGGCGGTCCACCTCTGGTTCTCCGTCGTGCGGAGGGCGTGCTCAACTGATGCATTCGTGATATCGGCCAGCGCGGACCATCGCCAGGCCAACGAGTCGCTCGATCGCGGCCATGTCTCCTCAGCAAATGCGCGGAACTTTTCGAGCGTGTCGCGAGGTTCGCCGTTCGCGACGAGCAGTGTGCCCTTGAGTATCGCCTCTCGAGCCAGAGCAGAGCGCCACACGGGTTCGATTCCGTCGGCATCGGGGAGGTTGGGGCCGACTTCAGCGAAGATCTGCTGAAAGACATCGCGTACCTGACTGATGTCGTCGAGCACACCGCCGAAGTCGATGTCGTGCATGTTGTTTCCGTGCAGCCCGCGGTAGTACCCCTGACGTGGTCCTCCGACGAAACCGACGTCGGATCGTGCTGCGGCCTGTAGCCAGATGAGCATGTCGCCGGCATGAGGAAATGCAGGGTTGTATCCCCCGATATCCTCGTACACCGACTTTCGCATCACTGCTTCAGGATTGGTGATGGCATTTCGTCCACGGCGGGCGACACGTTCGATCCACTCCGCGCCGTCCCACATCTGCCACCAATGGCGAGTCGGGCGAAAGCGAGGGAGGTCGCCGTCGAAGCACTCGACCCTGCCATAGACAAGTCCCACATCGGGATTCGCCTCCATGAGACCTACGGCACGTGAGATCGAGTTCGGACTGACGGCGTCGTCAGCCGACAAGAGGACCACGTACTCGCCTGTCGCTCGTGACAATCCGTCGTTGTAGGTGCGGATGTGACGCATGTTCTGCTCATGCTCGATGAGCTGGACTCGGTGATCCGACGCCGCGAGCTGCCGGGCGATCTCCACGCTGCCGTCGGTCGAGCGGTCGTCGACGATGATGACCTCGAGGTCGATATCTGTCTGGTCCAGTGCCGAGGCGACCGCGGTCGGCAGGAACTGGCCGTAGTTGTAATGCGGAACCACGACGCTGACCCTGGGCTGCTGTCTCAATGCAACGGGGCGCATGAATCTCAACTGGCACCTCCCAGGGATTTGGCCAGGCCTGCGGCCACCATCTCCTGCTGATCGTGCGTGATGTGCGGGAACATCGGCAGCGAAAGAATGGTCTGGGCAGCAGCCTCAGCCACCGGAAACTCACCGCGTCGGTAACCGAGATGCGCATAGGCAGGTGTGAGATGGAGTGGGACCGGGTAATGGATCGCCGCGCCGATTCCGGCCGTGGTCAAGTCGGTGAGCACCCGATCGCGGTCGTCGACCTGGATCACGTACAGATGCCACACGTCCTCGTTGCCGGGACGTGGGACGGGCAGGCGCACACCGGAGAAGCCGGCCAGCAGTGATTCGTAGCGTTCAGCCGCGGTACGCCGGGCGCTGTTCCACTTGTCGAGGCGTCGCAGCTTGGCGCGTAGCACTGGTGCCTGCAACGCATCGAGTCGCGAGTTGGCGCCCGCACGGTCGTGGACGTACTTGACCGTGCTGCCATGGGCCGCGTAGCTGCGAACAAACGACGCGGCGTCATCATCATTGGTCATCACCGCACCCGCGTCACCCGCGGCACCGAGGTTCTTGCCCGGGTAAAAGCTCGTCGCGGCGATCCGTGTCATCGCGCCGGCGTGGCCATCGGTGGACGAGGCTCCCTGGGCCTGTGCGGCATCTTCCACGATGACGAGATCGTGTTGTGCAGCAATGGTTTCCAGCGCACGTACGTCGGCGGTCTGGCCATAAAGATGGACCGGCACGACTGCGCGGGTGCGATCGGTGATGGCCGCCGCCACGGCGGACACATCGAGCAAGAGATGCTCGTCGACGTCCACCAGGACCGGGACGGCACCGATTCTGGTGACCGCCTCCGCGGTGGCGATGAAGGTGTTCGCCGGGATGATCACTTCGTCGCCGGGCCCGATTCCGACCGCACGATATGCGAGTTCGAGTGCATCCGTTCCGTTTCCGACGCCGACCACATGGTCGACTCCGAGATAGGTGGCAAACTCATCCTCAAAGGCGGCGACCTCGGATCCGCCGATGAATGCGGCCGACGTGAACTGTTTCTGCCATACCGGCAGGACCTCGTCGGTGATCTCCGCCTGCTGAGCGGCAAGATCAAGAAAGGGCACACGGACTGTCATACGGTGACCCCCGTTGGCCGGGCCGGCATACCAACCCAGGTCTGTTCGTCGGGGACGTCGCACAGTACGACCGCCCCCATGCCCACGGTGACATCGCCGCCGATTGTGAGTCCTTGCCGCACTGATGCATTCATCCCGAGATACGAAGCCTCGCCGACCCGGACCCGTCCGCCGAGCGTCACCCCTGCCGCAAGCGTCGCGAAATCTGCGATCAGATCGTCGTGGGTGATGGTGCAGTTCGGCATGAGCACCACATGCCTGCCGATGCCGGCGTCGGCGGTCACCACCACGTTGTCGAGGACGACGCTGCCGACCCCGACAGTGCTGGTCGTGCCGATCCGCGCGGACGGCGCGACATAGGTGGCGAATCGACGCTCCTCGATCCCGAGAGATCTGAGCCGGGCCACGATGTCACGACGGCCGGTACCGGGGCCGACGCACACCAGCAGCGACTCGTCGCGGTCGACGGCCGAGGCGATGACTCCCAGCACCGGAACGCCACCCACCACGGTGCCCTGCAGCGAGAAATCATCATCGAGTATGCCGACGACGCCGTCGATCCCGGAGGCGAGAACCTCCCGCGTCAGCCCTCCCGCCCCGAGCAGGAGCAGTCCCGCCGTCATGGCGCCGCCCCGGCGGCTTCGAGCAGCACACGGATGACGCGATCCTGGTCGACCTCGGCCAACGAATGAAACAGCGGGAGGATCAGCGTGGTGTCGGTGAGGAACTCGGTCGCCGGCAGTCCGGTAGGCGGTGTCAGGTCGCGATAGGGGGCCTGACGGTGCGTCGCCATGATCCCCCGACGTGCCGAGATATCTGCCATGGCAAGCAGTTCCAACAGCTTCTCGCGGTCGACCGGGAACTCGTCGCCGACCTGGACCCAGAACGACTGGAAATTGCCGGTCCCATGAACCGGATCGGCAACAGCACGCAGGCCTCGGATCGGTGCGATCTCCGCGTGATACCTGGCGGCGAGCTGACGACGGCGTGCCACCATCTCGGGCAGACGGGAGAGCTGTACGAGGCCGACCGCCGCCTGCAGGTCGGTCATCCGGAAGTTGTATCCGACCTCGTCGTAGCTCTCGGCCGGAGGAAGTACGGACCGGTGGCGATCGGCGGCCGACATGCTCATCGCGTGTTCCCTCAGATGCCGCGCGCGTTCAGCCCAGTCAGGTCGACACGTGGTGATCATGCCACCCTCGCCGGTGGTCAGGAGCTTGCGCGGATGAAATGACCACGCCGCGATCTCGGCACCAGCGCCCACCGGTCGGCCCCGGTAGGTCGATCCGGCACCGCAGGCGGCGTCCTCGACGACAACGATGTCGAGGGGGTCGGTGATCGAACGGATATCGTCGATGTCCACCGGTACACCGCCCTGGTCGACGGCGATCACCGCCCTTGTCTGCGGCGTGAGAGCGGCTTTGACGGTAGCGGACGTGACATTTCCGGATTCTGCGTCGACGTCGGCGAAAACTGGTGTGGCGCCGACATGACAAACGACATTCGTGGTCGCGATGAAGGAGAACGAGGGGACCACGACGTGGTCGCCTGGGCCGATGCCGGCGACGATCAGCGCGAGATGGAGCGCGGTCGTACAACTGGTCGTCGCCACCGCGTAAGGCGCCTCCATCGCCGCCGCGAACTCCCGCTCGAATCTCGCCACGCGAGGCCCTTGCGCCACCCAGCCGCTGGAGATCGCCTCGGCGAGAGCGTCGGCTTCTTCCTGGCCGAGCCAGGGAACCATGATGTTGATGCGGCCGGTCACGGTGCCGCAACCCGGCCGGCGGCTATCTCGTCGCGTAGGGGAGTCCACCATTCGACGAGTTGACGTAAGCCGTCCTCGAGGCTGATCGTCGCCGTGAACCCGAGATCGCGTCGTGCCGCCGATGTGTCGGCGAGTCGTCGGATCACCCCGTTCACCGCCCTCTCCGGACCGTGCTCGACGCCGAGGTGGGTCGCGTCCATCACCTTGAGAAGAGCTTCGGCGAGTTCGAGCAGGCTGGTTTCGGTGCCACTCGCGATGTTGTAGGTCCCTTCGACGATGTCGGACCGGGCAGCGAGCACGTTGGCGCGCGCGATGTCGGGAACACAGACGAAATCCATGGTCTGTTCGCCGTCGCCGAAGATCAGCGGAGGTTTTCCGTCGGCGATCCGCTCCATCCACCGCACGAGTACCTCCGTGTAGAGGCCGTGAACATCCATCCGTGGCCCGTACACATTGAAGTAGCGCAACAGGACGTAGTCGAGACCTTCCATCGCGCGGAAACTTCGGACCAGTCCCTCATTGAAGGTCTTGGCCGCCCCGTACATCGTGTCGTTGTTCTCGTGGTGGTGACGTTCGTCGGTGGGGAACCGCTCCGCCATTCCGTACACGGAGGCACTCGACGCCGCGATGAGCTTGCCCACCTGGTGCCGTGCCGCGGCCTCGACGACGTTGAACGTGCCGTCCACGAGGACCTCGAGCGCGAGTCGGGGTTCTTCGGCACACTGCGTGATACGGATGGCCGCTTGGTGAAAGACGAGGTCCTTGCCGGCGGTCAACTCGTCGACGAGCGCCGCATCGCGGATGTCGCCCTCGATCAGGCTCACCTTGCCGGAAGCGATTGCGCCGTCGAGGTTTGCGCGACGGCCACGTACGAGATTGTCCACGACGTCGATGTGGGCGGCGCCGGCATCGATGAGCTGGTCGACCAGCGTCGAAGCGATTGTCCCGGCGCCGCCGGTGACCAGGATGTGTGAACCGTCGGGATCGGTCATGTTCGGATGGCTCTCATGAGATGGTCGTTGGTCACAGGGCACGGGGCGCCGGCCGCACGGAGGCTGGCCTGCGCCGCGTCCAGGATGGAGAGCACCCGCAGTCCCGCTTCTCCGCTCGTTCGGGCTTCACGTTTGGCGCGGATCGCGGCGGCGAACTCTGCCACGACGTTGCCGAGCGCCTCCTGCTCCGGCAGGGCAGGGGCCCAGGTGTCGCCCAGGCGGTAGGACACATTCGCCGCCCGTGCATCGGCGGTCTCCTTCGACTGGAGTTCGAGGTCGACGCCCCGGTCGTACACGCTGACGCGCTGTTGCGGATTCAGATCGTCCCACACGATGGTGCGCTTGGTGCCACCGATGACGATCTGACGAATCTTTGTGGGACTCAACCAGTTCACGTGAACATGCGCGATACCACCGTTCGCCAACGGCAATGTGAGATAGCCGATGCATGCCTTTCCGGTCAGCAGCGGGTCGGCGCCGTGGGCCGCGACCGACTCGGCGTCGAGCCCGCTCGGGAGGATGAAGTCGATGATCGAGAGGTCATGTGGCGCAAGATCCCAGAACACGTCGACGTCGGGTTGGATCAGTCCGAGGTTGATGCGCACGCTGTCGACGAACAGGACGTCGCCGATGGCACCGTCGGCAATCAGATCGCGGATCTTGAGGACAGCAGGGGTATAGCAGTAGGTGTGGTCGGCCATCAGGACCAACTCCCGCTCGCGCGCCGCGCGCACCATCGCAACGCCGCGATCACGCGTATCGGCAAGGGGTTTCTCCACGATGACGTGTTTGCCTGCTGCGAGTGCTGCGCAGACGACATCGTGGTGCGTGCGGGCCGGTGTCGCCACGGCAACGGCATCGATCTCGTCATCGCTCAGAACCTCGGAGAGACTCGCGGCCACGCGCACGCCCCCGACCCGATCAGCGACGGCGGCGGCGCGTGAGGCGTCGAGATCGTAGATCGCCGCCAGATCCCAATCGGTGGACGTGTGGAAGTTCCGGGCGAGGTTGGGCCCCCAGTAGCCGGCTCCCACGACGGCGGCGCGCATGCGTTCAGGCATCATCTCGGTCCTCGGTAGGGGACGGTGGGGTGAGGGAGATACCTCCCCGATATCTCGATCTCGGGGGGTATACCGTCCACGGACGTGCGGATATTACACATTTTCGAGAATTCTTTGGATGGTCGCCGGAATGGCCGGCGCGGAGGTCGAAATTCTCCGATCATTTCTGCCGCCCTGGTTGGTGAGAATGCCGGCGAAACGTCGACGAATTCCGACCGATGCGCGAGAACTGACCGTTGCGCATCAGATGGTCATGTGAACGCTGAGAATACCGTCTCGCCGCCGGCCGCGGCGGCGCACTGCTGTCGTTCGAAGAGGTGAATTGTCGAGGCTCCGCGGCCTCCGGTTCGGTCCTCACCGCTCGATGCCACTCGTGACGCGGAGCAGCAGGTGCTCCATGTGGGCGGCGATGAGCCGGTGCCCGTAGTCGGTGGGGTGGATGCCGTCTGCGCCGACGGCCTGCGTGGCGCCCCCTGCGAGCCAGTTGGCGGCCGCGGGGTCGGCGAACTCGGCGCCGGCGACTTCAGCCTCGGTCGCGAGTTCCGAGTTGATCGTCGAGATCGGTTCGGGAACTGCTCCATCCACCCACGGGGCCCCCACGACGAGCAGTTTTGCGTCGGGGACCCTGGCGCGGATGGCCGAGTACACGTCGTCGGCCGCGTTGCCGACCGCTCCGGCCGCAGCGATGTCGTTTCGGCTCCCGAACACGATCACCACCTGAGACCGGGGGTGTACGAGGGCGCCATCGTCGGCAAACCTGGTGCCGTCGATGCCGCGTTTCACGTATCCGGAGCCCCCGGCGGCAAGTGTTTGGGTTTGTAGTGCGATGCCGTGCGTCGCCCACAGCTCCGACCTCAGGATCTTGGTCCAGTTGCGGTCGCCGTACCCGCCCATGGCACTGCCGGTGGTGTAGGAATCGCCGATGATCGAGATGCGCAGAGGGGTATGGAGCGGTGGTTCACCGCCGCATCCGGAGAGAAGAATGCACAGCAACATGGCGACTGGGGTAATTATTTTGCCGAACGAAAGAAATAATCTCCGGCGATCCCTGTAATTTGCCGATGAATGAGCCGAAGCGTCGTGCAAATTGAGCACGGCGCTCATCCTAGTCGGTGCGGCTGTTCTCGGCGCAGTTCGATTGATGAAGATTCTCGCCGGGCCTCTGATGGTGGTCTGGCGGGTGTAGGGTGGCAGAACTCTGAGCTGGACAGCGCGAGACGCCGTCTGGGAATTGTATGCGCGCCGGGCGGAAGGTATCCGGACTCGAATTGAGAATCTTGCTGATCGGGTTGAACTTCGACCCGGAACCCATTGGCGTCGCGCCGTATACGGCCGGCTTGTTCGATCACCTGTCGACGGCCGGTCACGAGGTGGTGGCGGTGGTGGGCGTGCCCCACTACCCTGCGTGGGTTCGCGATCCCGCCTACCGCCGACACCGAACGATGATCGAGAGGCGTGGTTCGGGACTCGTGCGCCGGAAGAGTCACTACGTTCCACGACATCCGGCGCTGATGGGGCGTCTGGCGATGGAGGCCACGTTCGCCTTTCGGGTGGCATTCTCCGCGTGGCGGCGTGCGGACCTGGTGGTCGCCGTATCACCGTCGCTGTTGTCGAGCGCGGTCTCCGTCGTGGCGGCCCGGGTGCATCGTAAGCCGGTGGTGGTCTGGTCGCAGGATCTGTACGGCAACGGAGCCGCGGAGACCCGGATTGCGCACGGCTTGCCGGCAACCCTGGTGCGCAGGCTCGAATCGGCGGTGCTGCGTGCCGCAGACCGTGTCGTCGTGCCACATCCACGCCTTGCCGAGTCCGTTGTGCACGAGAACGGTGTGTCGCGCGCGAACGTCAGGTCCGTTCGGAACTGGACCAGACCACCGGCCCCCGGCCGGGACGAGCCCGGGCAGATGCCGTCGGCGCTCTCGGACCTGTGCGGCCGTGCCTATGTTCTGCACGTGGGCAACATCGGTCACAAGCAGGGCCTCGAGCACCTCGTGGACTGTGCGCGATACGCGGCCGACGCCGGCGACTGTCTCACGTTCGTGATTCTCGGCGACGGGAGCAGACGTCGCGCAGTCCAAGAGTATGCGCAGGGCGTCCCGAACATTCTCTTCCTCGATCTGTTGCCGGACCGGCAGTTCCACCAGTTACTCGAGGGCGCTCGTGTGCTCGTGGTCAACGAGGCACCCGGGATTCGCGAGATGGCCATGCCGAGCAAGCTTTCGGCGTACTTCGCCGCAGGTAGACCCATCGTTGCCGCCGTCGATCCGACCAGCGCCACTGCGGAGGAAGTCAACGACTCGTGCGCCGGGATTGTCGTCTCCAACACCGATCCCGCCGAGTTCGTGATGGCGGTGCGTCGTCTGATCGAAGATCCTCGGGAGGCGCACTGCCGAGGGAAGAACGGGCTTGCCTACTCGCGACGCGTTCTCTCGGCACACGCATGCCTGACCCAATGGGATGAGGTTCTCGCTTCGGCTCGGGAGCGAGGGGTGAATGTTCACAGATGACCAGCCGCGAAGCCGATTCGAGTTGTCGGCGTTCACCGCGCAGGGTTACGAGCGAGGCCGTGGGGTCGGGTGGCAGCTTGCGTGGCTACTCGTCTCGGGTGTGGTCGTCCGGTCGTGGTGGTGCCCGGGACGGCTGCGCATTGCGGTGCTGCGCTCGTTCGGCGCCCGGATCGGCCGAGGATGTGTGATCCGGCACCGGGTGCGAATTCATTGGCCGTGGAAGCTCACCGTCGGAGACGGATCGTGGATCGGTGAGGGCGCGTGGATCCTGAATCTCGAAGACGTCACGATCGGGTCGAACACATGCGTCTCGCAAGAAGTGTTGTTGTGCACCGGAAGTCACGATCGACTCGCCCGTGACTTCCGATTCGACAACGGCCCGATCGCGATCGGTGACGGCGTATGGATCGCTTGTCGGAGCACCGTACTCAGAGGCTGCACGATCGGCGATCGTGCCGTCGTGGGCGCTCATTCGCTGGTTCGGTCCGATGTCGCATCAGGGCAGGTCGTGTACGGATGTGGGCCATGACCGCCGTGTTGCAGGTGGTGACTCTGGTCAGCCCCGACCGTGCCTACGGTGGGCCGATCACGGTGGCGCAGAATCTGTCGGAAGGCCTACGAAGCCGCGGGTATGACGTCACGATCGCCGGCGGATATCGAGGGCACGCCCGCCCGCCCGAATCGATCGGTGGTGTCCCCGCGCGCCTCTGGCGCGTCGGATCACTCGGCGCCCGCTGGGGTTTCGCCGGGTTGTTCTCGCCGCGTCTGCTGATCTGGCTGGCTCGGTCCATGCGTCGCTACGACGTCGTGCATGTGCACGTCGCCCGCGATCTGGTCACCTTGCCGGCCGCAATGGTTGCCAGATTGCTCGGCCGAGACCTGTATCTGCAACCGCACGGCATGATCGACGAATCCGGCCGGATCAGCGCTCGGCTGCTCGATGTGCTGGCAACCCGGCGTGTTCTCGCCGGCGCGGACGCGGTCCTCTGTCTCACCTCGGGCGAAGGTGCCGACATCGCGAAGATCTCACCGAAAGCCGTTGTTCGTCTGCTGCCCAATGGGGTACCGGTTGACGAGGCCGCGGTGAAGCATGCGCAGCCCGCCGTGAGACCCAGGGTCGTGTTCCTGGCCCGGTTGCATCCGCGCAAGCGACCCACCGCATTCGTGGCAGCCGCCGTCGCGCTACTGCGGCAAGGAGTCGACGCCGAGTTCGCGATCGCCGGCCCGGACGAAGGGGAACGCCGTCACGTTGTGGAGGCGATCGCACGGTCCGGGCACGGGGACCGAATCGTGCTCGAGCCGCCGGTTTCGCCTGACGACGTGCTCGCCTACCTCGCAGCGGCCGACCTGTACGTCCTCCCGTCGGTGGACGAACCTTTCCCGATGACCGTCCTGGAGGCGATGTCGGTGGGCACGCCGGTGGTTGTGACCGACAGCTGCGGCCTGGCGCGCGGAGTGGAGCACATCGGCGCAGGTGTCGTGGTCGGCGAGTCTGTCGAGGAGCTGAGTTCGGCGATCGGTCACATCATCTGCGACGACACGCGGTTGGATCAGATGTCGAGCAGCGCGCTGACCGGCACCCGCGAGAAGTACGGGATGGGCGGTGTCATCGACACGCTCGAGCAGATCTACGCCACCCCCCGGCCGAGAGGGAGGCGAGGACGAAGCAGATTTCGATGACGTCTACACGTACGCGCCTCGGCTCGCGGAATGCGGCCGCCACGGTCGCCGACCAGATCCTGTCCAGTGTGGGCAATGCGCTCGCATTGGTGTGTGTCGCGCAGGTCGCGGCGCCGGCGGTGTTCGGCGTCGTGGCACTGGTCTTCGCGGTGGTGACGACGAGCCTCGGTGCCGGTCGTGGCGCCGTCGGCGTCCCCCTGCTCGTCGCCTCGGCCCGGAACTCTCGGGAGATACGCCAGGCGGCCGCACGATCGGTGACGTTGTGCCTTCTGAACGCAGCGCTCTGCGCAGCGGTCGTGCTCGGGGTGGGAATCGGTCTCGGACATCCGATGATCGCCCTGGTTTCACTGGCGTTGCCCGCGTTGCTCGTTCAGGACATGTTGCGCTACTGCGCGATTGCTCTCGGTCAAGTACGCCGAGCCCTCGTGTCCGACGGCTTGTGGACGTCTGGCATGGCCGGTGTGTTCGTCCTGAACGCATTCCACCACTCGGTCCCGGTCGCGGCGGTACTGGGCATCTGGGTCGCACTGGCCTGGATCGCGGGCGTGTTGTTGAGCCTCTTGCTGCGTGTGGATGTTCGCACGCTGCAGTACCCCGACCCGGCGACCGGCACCGCAGAGCGGCTGCGCCTCGCGGCGGTATACGCCCTCGATTCTCTGGGTGCCGCGTTGGTCACCTGCATAGCGCTGGTCACCTCCGGGGCGGTGGTCGCCGCTGCGGTGCGGGGCGCCGGCACGTTGTTCGGTCCGGTGGCCGTGCTCATCAGCAGCCTTCCGCTGACCGTCATCCCGAGACTCTCACGCGGCACGGTCCGCGGGGTGGCGCCGGCGGTCGGCGCTGCGGTGACGGCGGTGTCGGTGGTGGCACTCGCGATCGGAGTAGGGGTGCCGTTGCTTCCGCAGAGTGTGGGGGCCGTGGTTCTCGGCGATACCTGGGATCGCGCCGTCGATGTGATGCCGTACCTGGGAGTCGAGTACGCGGCGCTCGCCTGGTTCGGTTACTTCTCGAGCGTCCTGCAAGCGCATGGTCAATCGGCCCGACTGCTGGCCGTTCGACTCGGCTACGGCGGGTTCCAGCTGATCGCCTGTGTGTACGCGGGATTGTCGTGGGGTACCGGCCCGGCCATCGCTACGGCGCTCGCGTTGTCCGGGATCGTGGGCACGCTGGCTGCTGCAGTGTGTGTCAGACTTTCGCGGGTGGATCGCGAGTTCGTGTCTGTCGCGGCCGACCATGAGTAACGCGCTGCTCCTCGTGCCCGCCCTCGGGCTGCTCGTCCTCGCGTTCTGGCGTGTCCGCGGGAGGGCCACGGCAGGGTGGCCCGCTCTGTGGATGTCGTTGATCTTTGTGGCGCTGAGCGTCTTCGGGTACCCGGCGTGGTCATGGTCGAAGTCCTCGCTCGGCGCCGGGTTGCCCTCGGACGCCCTGGTGGTCTCATTCGCCGATTCGGTGGGGGTGCGCGCACTGCTCGTCGCATCGATGGCAGCGTCGGCGATCGCGTGTCTGATGCCACGCGGCTTCCGCGTCGACGGCGCCGGTGGCCAGCACCGCTCCTCCGATCAGCCGGCACGGTCGGTGAGTTCCGAGATGGCCTGGTGGGTGGCCGGTCTGTCGGCCCTGGTGTTCGTCTGCTGGTGTCTGGGTCAGGGGCCCAGTCTGCTGATCCGCGAGGTTTATCTGGACACCGATGGCATCCAGATCCTTCTTCGGGCCACGACCCCGGGAGGCACCCTCGCTGCCATGGCAACCACCGCGACGCTGTTCCTGTGTCACGACCGACGTCCACGCAATGTGCTCTTCGTGTTGACCGTGGTCTGGTTCATGTCGCTCCTGGCGATCGGGACCCGTGGCGCCGTGACGATCCCTGTGATGGCGGGACTGATGATCATTGCGCGAGGCCGACACGATCCGATGTACCGGCGGCCGATGTTCCTCGCGGGCGGGGTGCTGATCGGAGTCGCCATCCTCACGTTCGGCTGGGTTATCGAGGCGCGTTATGGCACCCACGGTCTCCTGTTCCTGCCACGGGTCATCTTCGGCGGGAAGGTAACCGCGATGACCGATGATCCATCGGCGATTGCGAGATCGGTCCGCCAGGTGGTCGCATCGGTCGCCGCGTCCTACCCGATCGTGGACCATTCGGTCATCGCCGGGGTACCCATGAACATTCAGATCCAGAACGCGAATCCGCTTCTCGGGTCGGGCAACTCGGCGGAGTTGGAGCGCTACTTCCCGTGGGACTGGGTGCCCCTCTCGTTCGCAGGTACCTGGTACGGCGCCACCGGCATCCTGGGGCAACTCGGCGTCTTCGGTGTGTTCGCGGCGGTCCCGTGCATGCTGTATCGACTGCTCGATGCCGGACCCTTTGCGCCGTATCGCCACGCCGGAACCGTCGCCGCCCTCATGCTGGCGTTCCTGTCCGTGCAGTACTCCTCGAGGCTGTGCTGGCGGTTTTTCTGGGTTCTTCTCGTGGCCTGCGCGCTCGTCTCGGTGTTCAATTGGTTGGTCGCAAGATCGTCGACGGGTGCGATGGCGGAGGGATGGACGCGCACCATGCGGCTTTTCCGTATGCATCTGTACAGACGAACCTGGTACTGATCGACCGGTTCCGCGATCAGGATGGCCGTATTCTCGCAGAATCAGGTGGTCCCGCATGGCCAACAGGTGGAAGGGATGGCCCACATTGCCAACTGCGTTCATCACCGGAATCACCGGGCAGGACGGCTCCTACCTCGCGGAGCTTCTGCTGTCCAAGGGCTATGTGGTGCATGGCCTCGTTCGGCGAGCATCATCGTTCAACACGTGGCGGATCGACCACATATATCGCGACCCGCATGACCCCGACGCACGGCTGCTGCTGCACTACGGCGACCTGACCGACGGGATTCGGCTCATGCGGCTACTGGCAGACATCCGGCCGGATGAGGTCTACAACCTCGCGGCCCAGTCACATGTGCGCGTGAGCTTCGACGAGCCGGAGCACACTGGTGACGTCACCGCGATCGGCACCACCAGGCTCCTCGAGGCGATCAGGCAGACCGGACTGCAATGCCGGTTCTATCAGGCGTCGAGCTCGGAGATCTATGGATCGACGTCCCCACCGCAGAACGAACAATCGCCCTTTCATCCCCGGTCGCCATACGGGATCGCGAAACTCTACGCGCACTGGATCACACGCAATTATCGGGAGGCCTACGGACTGTTTGCCGTCAACGGCATCTTGTTCAATCACGAGTCGCCACGACGCGGGCAAACGTTCGTCACGCGAAAGATCACCCGTGCCGTCGCGAGAATCCATCGCGGAGAACAGGATTGCGTGTATCTGGGAAACCTCGATGCGGTGCGGGACTGGGGATACGCGCCAGAATACGTCGAGGGGATGTGGCGCATGCTCCAGGCCCCGGTGCCGGAGGATTTCGTGCTCGCGACCGGGGCCGGCCATACCGTGGGAGATTTCGCCGAGGCCGCATTCTCGCATGTCGGGCTGAACTGGCGTGATCACATCGCGTTTGATGAGAGGTATGTCCGCCCGACCGAGGTCGATGATCTCGTCGGCGATGCGAGCAGCGCGAACAGGGTGTTGGACTGGCGGCCGACCATCACGGCTCCCCGGCTCGCTGCCATCATGGTCGACGCCGATATCAAGTCGCTCGACAGTGCGGGCGAGCCGTACATCGACAGGCCCGACGTCCGGGGGTGGGTGTGAGCGTCAGTGGTCAGGTGAGTCCTGCCGTCCATCCACTCGGGACGGCAGGTCGTGTCTTCGTCGCTGGTCATCGAGGGCTGGTGGGTTCTGCGATAGTGCGTGCCCTCACCGCGCGAGGCATCGATCCGATGGTGTGTACACGCGATGACCTCGACCTACGCGACCGGGACCAGGTCTTCTCCTTCATGCGCCGCGAGCGGCCGGAGGTCGTCGTCCTGGCAGCAGCGAAGGTCGGAGGAATCGGGGCGAACAGCGTCGAGCCGGTCGCTTTCGTGTCGGAGAACCTGCAGATCCAGGTGAACGTGCTCGACGCGGCGCTCGAGGTGGACGTGCCGCGGGTACTCTTCCTCGGCTCCTCGTGTGTGTACCCGCGGGACTCGCCGCAGCCGATCGAGGAGTCCGCCCTGCTCACAGGGCCGTTGGAACCTACGAACGAGGCCTATGCAATCGCGAAGATAGCCGGACTCATCCAGGTGCAGGCTGTCCGGCGTCAGTACGGGCTTCCATGGATTTCGGCGATGCCGACCAATCTGTACGGACCCGGTGACAACTTCTCACCGTATTCCTCCCATCTGGTCCCCGCATTGATCGTGCGCTACTCGCATGCCGTGGCGAACCGCCGGGATGCGGTGGTCAACTGGGGGAGCGGGACGCCGCGACGTGAGTTGATGCATGTCGACGACGCGGCAGGTGCATGCATCCACCTGCTCGAGCACTATGACGAGACGGCACCCGTCAATGTCGGTACGGGCGAGGACATGTCGATCGCCGACATCGCGCAGATCGTCTCGAAGCTGACCGGTTTCAGCGGCACGACCGAATGGGATATGTCCCGCCCAGATGGCATGCCGCGTAAGGTACTCGACATCACCACGCTGCATGGGCTCGGCTGGTCGCAACAGATCGATCTCGAGAAGGGGATCGGGGAAACCGTGGACTGGTATCGACGAGGCGATCATGTGCGCAGATGACGTAACACAATCAAGTGCGATGTCGATATGGAAGAACACACCGCCGGGACCGGAACAGTCGGCGGTGCCTCGGCGCATCCTGGTATGTTCGCCGGTCTGTGATTAGGAGGCTGCGGCCGAATGGACCTCTTCGACGTCACCCGGATCGCTCTCCGAAGATGGTGGGTGACCCTCCCCATCGTCCTCATCACGTTCGTGATCGCCTACAACAACTATTCGGGTGTGAAAATCGAGTACTACTCGAGTGCCACCATCGGAATCACGACGCCGAGTGTCGAAGTGGTGGCAGGTTCTCGTCCGGACGGCTCCACCGTTCAGTCGCGCAACGGCCTCGAAGAATCCGGTGGTCCCAGTATGCTGGCAAACCTGCTCGACACAGCATTGCTGCAACCGCAGGTGGGCGACAAGGTGCGGGCGGGCGGGGGAACCGCCCCGGTCACGATCACTGTGAAGAGCTCCGACAGTGGCAGCCAGCTACCGATCATCGAGATCAGCGCCGCCGGCGAGGACGCTGATGCGGTTGCGCGAAGTGTCGCCTTGACGGTCGCGGCATCCAATGAGGCGTTGAGGTCACTGCAGGAAGCGGCGGGTGTCCCGCCAGATCAGATGGCGAAGACATTTGTCGTCGCGCAGCCGTCGCAGCCGGTGGGCGCCATCCCGGCACGGACCCGCGAACTGATCGCCACCGTTGTCGCCGGCATTCTGATTGCCGCTCTGGCCGCTGTCATCGTGAACGCGATCATCGAGTTCATCGGGAGAAGGCGTAGTCGTCGGGCCGACCGCGACGAGCCCTCGTCCGGGGAGCCGCCGGACGAGCAGCCCTCCACCCCAGAACATACTGTGTTCTCGCATCGATGAGTGTCGGCCCCGAGCTCGTGCCCGTTCGCGACCAGCAACCGCGTGACATGCGATTACCGTTCGCGCTCATGGCATTCGGCTTCGTCCTCTTCGCATTGCCGTCGGAAGCAGTGCTGCCCGGACCGTTGCGCGGCAACGGCTCGCCCGCTCGATTGCTCGGCCTGCTGATGTTCGCCTGCGTCGCGCTCTCACTGTGCTCGCCGGCGAGACGCGCATCGAATCAACTGCTGTCGCGGAGGACTCGTGCCCAGCCTCTGATTCTTGTCGGTGTCATGATTCTCGCGGTCTACCTGATGATCCAGTGCGTGCTGTTCACACAGGGAGACAAGTCGGCTACCGTTCCCGCTGACATCGTCGCGGCCGAGATCCGATCACTGCTCGGGTCGGTTGCATTTGTCGGCCTGAGCCTGTTCATCATCACCACTGTGCGGACTCGACGAGCGATCGACCTCGTCCTGTTGTCAATCCTCGCCGGCGCCGCGATATCGGTCTGCATCGGGCTGCTACAAGGCTTGATGAACGTCGACTATCGAGACTTCTTGGTGCCGCCTGGGTTTGTCGAGACCCGCCAGGTCGGACTGGCCATCCGCGAAGGCTTCACGCGCGTGACGGGTACGGCTGCGCACCCCATCGAGTTCTCGGTACTCGTCTCCGCGCTCCTTCCGATAGCTTTGCATTACACCCGTTTCGGGGCGACATCACGAATTCGGTTGTTCACGGGTTGTGTCAGCGTGCTGCTTCTCGTCGCCGTGCCGGCCAGTGTGTCGCGGTCGGCCATCGTGACGCTGGGTGTGGTCGCGCTGATCTATATGATTGCGCAGCCGCTGAAGGTCATATTCGCCTCCGTCGCCGCTGTCGGGGTGATCACGGCGGTGTACTACGTGGCCGCCCCGGATCTGTTTGCCGCGGTCAAGAATCTCTTTACCGGTGCGGCAAAGGATCCGAGCATCACCACACGCCTGGACGACTACAAGTACGTCGGCGACATGTTCCGCTTGAAACCTTGGCTCGGGCACGGCTTGGGCAGCACCGTGCCGGAACACACCCGATACCTCGATAACCAATGGCTACAGGTTCTCGTGATGGGCGGCGTCGTCGGAGCCGTAGCGCTGATCCTCCTGATCGTCGGCGGCGTGGTGGGGATAACCGGCGCGTTGCGTGAGACGCGGACGCCCGGAGACAGAGATCTCGTCTTCGCGCTGGCCGCATCATTCGGCGCGATCGTGGTGTCCACGACGGTATTCGACCTGTTCTCATTTCAGCAGGCGGTTCTGTTGATCTTCCTGCTCTACGGATTGTTCTGGAGCCTGGTGGCTGTGCTCAGTGACGAGAACGAACGGAGCACGGACAAACCGGAGTCACTTCCCCGCATCGGGAAACAGGCCGCGGCACAAGGCGTGCGCTGATATCCAGATCAGCGCCGCCGTCGGCTGGTGTCGTCGCGTTCCCAGGTGGTCTCGCCGCGCCCGGCCTTGTACCGGGACAATGTCGCCACCACGAGGTAGGCGAGTGCGTCGACGGCCGTGCGTGGACCACGAACGGACGCCAGCACCGCAAGTGCGGTCGTGCGGCCTGTCGGGCGCGCGGATTCTGGGTTGTGCTCGGCGAGTTCGGCGTTGCCTCGTTGGTGGCGTCCGAGCACCTTGATCAGTCCACGAGTGTTCGTCGGCGTCGTCCATATCGACGGATCGGTCGACACGACAGTCTTCTCGTCGGGCGCGAACTGGGTGTCCACGAATTTGTCGTCGCCGGTGACGTCCGGAAACCGTCCGAAGCGAGCGTGGCCTTCTTCAGTCAGCGCGTACACACCTGCCCACCACAATGCGTCGCGATGGACTGGCATGCGTGAGCGTGCGCGGTAATAGCTGCGGACGATTGGTCCGGCATCGTCGGTGCCATAACGAAATTCCGGTCGCGCGGCCAAAATATCGCCGCGTCGCAATCGATCGAGGATGTCGAGCACGGCGCGCTGGGTGATTTCGATGTCGGCGTCGAGATATACACGCGGCCAGGACGTAGCGAGTTCGTCGCCGGCATTCAATGCAAGGGTCTTGGATCCGGTGGTCAATTCGATCACTTGGGCCCCGGGAATCTTTCGGGCGCGCGCGGCGGTGTCGTCAGTGCACCCGTTGCAGACGACGATCAGCTCGATGACTCCATCGACGGCCGCACGGCTGAGCGGCATCAGCGTCCGTTCGATCACCGCTGATTCGTTGTAGGCCGGAACGATCACCGTCCCTCGGTCTCGGTCGACTGCGATGGATTCGGCGGTTTTCGGAATGTCGGCGGTTGGCAGTTGCGCCCAGCGTTGTCGTCGGAGGACGATGCCGAGTCGGCGTCTGTGGTCCCGATCGTAGGACCGGAGTGCCTCGGACAACGCCACCGACGCTCGGCCGGCGGCACTGTACAGGCGACCATGGTGCAGTTCGAGGTACCGCACACGATTGACTGCCAACAGGTCTGCCAGCACGGGCGAGGTGCCGGAGCCGCCCAATGTGTGCACGACTGCGGAGCGCGGTTGATACCGAATCAGGTGACCGCTGTCTCTGATTCTTCGGAAGTAGTCGATCTCCTCGGAATACAAGAAGAAGGACTCATTCCACGGACCGACCTCGCGGGCCACCGAAGAGCGGATCAGCACCGCGGCACCGGTCGCCCAGTCAACGTCGTGGGCGTCATCGTAACTGTGTGCGCGATAGTCGAATTCGGACAATGCCGTTGGTCGTCCGAGCCAGATTGCGCTGCCGAACACGGCGTCTCCGAGCAAACCACTCACTGAGGGTTCGAAGCGTATCGACGGATATACCGTGTGGTCTGGCCGGAAGATCTTCGGGAGCACCGCCCCGATGCGCTGGTCTGCTCGAAGGGTTACGAGCATCTCACCGACGGCGCCGGGCTCGAGTCGCAGGTCTGGATTGAGGATCAACAATGTCTCACAGGGTTCGGCAAACTCGGTCGCCACGTTGATCCCGCCCGCATAACCGAGGTTGCCGCCGGTGTCGACCGCGATCACATCCGGATGGGTGCGCACCCTCTCGAGAGTTCCATCGGGCGAGTTGTTGTCGGCGACCACGATCCGGAGACGTAGATCCCTGGCCTCCAGACGTAGGTCGTCGATGATGGCGTCGATGTCGTCGTTGCTTTGGTAGGTCACGATCACGACACAGACGTCGGCGGGTGAACCGGCTTCGACGAAGTGCCGTTCGGCGGTTCCGGAATCCGCCTGCCTAGGCTGATTGGAGTCGCTCATCGCGGTGTTCCTCCCGAACAGGACGTGCCGTCAGGTGCCCCGAGTCACCGCTCACCTTACGACATCTGGTGCGAGGGTGGGATGTGCTCGGGAGAGTATCGATCAGGTGTGCGCGTAGCCCTCGGCAGGCCTCAGTAGGTCCTGGTGATCACGGTAGATGACCGATCGTCGGCAAGGCGCCGAATCGTTCATTGACCGGCCGCTCGCGTTCAGTAGTAATACGGAAACGCGTCCCAGTCCGGAGACCGCTTCTCCAGGAACGCGTCTCGCCCCTCGACGGCCTCGTCGGTCATGTATGCCAACCGTGTCGCCTCGCCGGCGAAGACCTGTTGCCCCATGAGGCCGTCGTCGGTGAGGTTGAACGCGAACTTCAGCATGCGCTGGGCCGTAGGTGACTTGCCGTTGATCTTGCGGCCCCATTCGATGGCGGTCTTCTCGAGGTCGGCATGTGCGACAACGCGATTGACCGCGCCCATCTGGTACATCGTGTCCGCGTCGTAGGCCTCGCCGAGGAAGAAGATCTCGCGGGCGAACTTCTGGCCGACCTGCTTGGCGAGGTAGGCGCTGCCGTAGCCGGCGTCGAAGGAGCCGACGTCGGCGTCGGTCTGTTTGAATCGCGCGTGCTCACGTGAGGCGAGGGTCAGGTCGCACACCGAGTGCAGGGAATGACCGCCGCCGGCTGCCCATCCGTTGACCACCGCGATCACGACCTTGGGCATGGTGCGGATCAGTCGCTGAACCTCGAGGATGTGCAGGCGGCCACCTTCGGCCTTCACGCGCGCGTCGTCGACGGTGTCGGCGCCGGCGCCGGTCACGTCGGAATCGTGGGTGGTGGCGTACTGGTAGCCCGAGCGGCCGCGGATCCGCTGATCTCCACCGCTGCAGAACGCCCAGCCGCCGTCCTTGGGGCTCGGACCGTTGCCGGTGAGCAACACCGTGCCGACATCGGGGGAGCGGCGAGCGTGGTCGAGAGCGCGGTACAGCTCGTCGACCGTGTGCGGTCGAAACGCGTTGCGAACCTCTGGCCGGTCGAAGGCGATGCGGACGATGCCGTACTCGCGGCCGGCGCCGGTGTGGCGATGGTAGGTGATGTCGGTCAAGTCGCCGATGGCGCGGATGGGTGCCCAGGCCGAGGTGTCGAAGGGCTGCTGGTCTTCTGTCCGGTGATCGGCGTCCATCCGGTCAGGGTATCGCCGGTCGATCGGTGGCAAGCGGGCGCGCCATTTGTGACCCAACGTTGCCGGTTATTTATCTTTAAACTCATTGCATGAGATTTCGTTCTTTGCAACAGTAACTATATGTCCGTTTCGATCGGGATCGTGTTGGCGCTCACGGTGTGGGTGACAATCGCTCTCGTCGTGGCGCTGGTCGTCGGTCGCGCGGTCCATTTGAGAGATCATTACGAGTCCTCCCGCGGTCGGTCCATGTCTGCCGGTCGATCGCCGTCGGAATTCAACCGTCCTGACTAGTCGGCCGTTGTCGGCTGTTCGGATGTGTGCAGCAACGCAACAGTCGGTCGCGACCGCAGTTTGTCCGTTCTATACGGTTGATCCATGAGTGATGGTGCCGTCAGTCCCGATACCACCGAGATCGAGGATCCCCACGAGGGCGGCTTCCGCGCGCACACGGCCATCACAACCGAACGAGGCGGCCCGCGGTACGGGGAGTTCAGCGAGCAGGTCCGCACTCTCATGGACCGCGCGCGCTACGCCTGCCCGACGCCCGAGCTGACCGACGAACTGATCGATCAGCTCGCCGCCGTCAACGAGAAGCTTGCGGCCGTTCGGATCGACGAGTGGCATTCACCTGCCGGAACGCGCATCGACCTGCCCGCCCGCGGCAACATCACCCTTCCGCCGTTCGAGGTCACCGACGTGAACGACGACGGGGTCTTTGCGACCGTGACCTTCCGCGATTTCCACCTCGGGGGCAACAACGCCGCGCACGGTGGTCAGGTTGCGGTGGCGTTCGACGATCTCGGCGGATATGCATCGGCGGTGGCGATCGAAGGCGTC
Organism: Gordonia sp. DT218; assembly: GCF_049847105.1. Lineage (NCBI taxonomy): Bacteria > Bacillati > Actinomycetota > Actinomycetes > Mycobacteriales > Gordoniaceae > Gordonia > Gordonia sp. DT218. The sequence goes on from NZ_JBNCNS010000003.1 coordinate 668,398, forward strand.
AGCCGGACTGCCTATCTCACCGTGCAGTACCGATCGATCACCCCGTTGAACACGCCTCTGCAATGCCGGACCTGGGCCGAGAAGGTCGACGGCCGGAAGGTGTTCATCAAGGGCACCATCCACGACGGTGACCGGCTGTGCGCCGAGATGGACGCGTTGTTCATCAAGCTCAATCCCGGCCAGCAATAGCGATCCCCAGCGGCGACCTCTGGAATCGGTAACGTCACCGGCCTTAATCGCGATCGAACTCATGACCATCCCGGCGACAATTTCGCGGGATTCGGTGCGGTCGTGACGCTGAGGGGCTGAAATGACGAGATCGTCGGTGCAGAGACTGAGTCGGACCCGGCGAATCGTCGCCACATCGGGCATTGCTGCCGCCCTGGTGATCGCCGCGCCTGCCGCGATCGCCGCCGCGGATGACGGCACCGGAACCGACTCCGGCGTCTCGTCGCCGTCGAATGCGGACTCCGGATCGGAGGCAGCGGACGCCGGCGCGGGTCAAACGGATGACGTGCCTTCGACCGGTGAGACCGGCGAATCGACCCCGGCACCCGACGCCCCGAGCACGGAGGCGCCATCGGGTGGGGCCGGCGGGGCGACCGAGCCTGCGGCCGATGCGGGATCGGCAGACCAAGGCGCCCCCGACGACGCGGCGTCGGGCGACACCGCAGCGCCCGAGACGTCGGAGCAGCAGCCCGCCGAGGAGACCTCGGCTCCGACATCCACATCGCCGTCGACCTCGCCATCGACAACGCCTTCGCAATCCCAGTGGCCGGGACGGCATCATGCCGACACCCACGACCCAGGTCGTCACCGTGCCGACCCGACGTCGGCGGGACGCCACCGCGCGGACATGTCACCCTCCGTGGAACGGACGTCGCCCGACCCCGCCGCGGCAGTGGCGCCCGGTTCCGAGACATCGTCGTCGACCCCGCCCGTCGACGAGTTCGTCGGCGAGCCGGGCACCACTGCCGCCGTCGCGGCGCCTGCCCTGGCGCTCGGCTCTGGCGTTTTCTACCGGCTGGTGAACGGACCCGGACGTGACAGCCTGATCTTCCTCAACCAGAGTCTCGTGACGGCCGGTGTGCTCAGCCGGCGCAGCCGCGACGACGGCACCGATTACGTCGGTCTGCTGGGACCGGGCGAACGGTTCACCATCCCGACCCAGACCGTCGCGGAATTGTCGTCGGGCAACCGGGTCGCGGCCGCCGACACCGACGATTCGTTGCTGGCCCAGGCGATCAAGGTCCTCACTGCACGGCTGGTGTGGTCGGGCATCGATCCGGAGAACCAGTATCTCGATCCCTCGGACTTCCAGGTGCTGATCGGTGACAACTACCGGATCGTCGACAACGACGGCATCACCTATACCTACGACGCCGATGCCGACACGATCACGTTCACCAACACGACCGAGACGGATGTCGCGATCATCGCGGTGGATCAGTTCAACGTCCCGCACGGTGACGGTGTGTACGTGGTCCCTGCGGGCGGCTCGACGACGATCGACGCCTCCGGTGACATCTCCGGCTATGTGATGCAGGGGCAACGTGATTCAGCCGGGCGGGCCATCATCTACGGAATGGTCGTCGTGCAGGATGATCAGACGCTGAGCTACAACTTCAACCCGTTCGGTGGGGCGATCCGCGACACCGCAGATCCCGTCGCCGATCCGGACGACCGGTTCTGGGACCCGTCGGATGGTCTGGCGACCGGCATCCTGTGGCCGACCTTCGCGACCGGCGCCGACGGGGCCGCGGACGGCGTCTACTACACGACCGACACCGGCGGGCTCACCATCCACAACGACAGCGACCAGGACATCGCGGTCACCGTGTTCACCGGGGGCGCGGCGTCGAACACGTTGCCGCAAACCGACTTCTACGTCGTCGAGGCCGGTGGGACACACCGGATCGACCTTCCCGAGGGGGCGTACGCGGTCACCTCGGTGCAGGGCGAGCGGGATGCCGAAGGGGAGCCCAGGCTCTACGGCACGCTGGTCGCCCAGGGCACCACCACCGGCCCGGCCGTCACCGAGACCGACACGCTGCCCGGGGACGGGATTCCGTCGATCACGCGGCGGACGGTGGACGCGGTGAAGCCGGTCGAGGGTGTGGCGGTCGTCGCCTGACGTTGCCGTCGGCGCGAAAGACGTTGCCGTCGGCGAGATGCCGGTTGCCGTCGGCGAGGGTCAGGTGAGCTCGACGGCGTCGAGGGTGGCGCCGGCGGCGCGCAGGCGGTTGGCGAGGACGTCGCCCATGGCCGCGGCCGGGGTCAGCACGCCGGTCAGGCTCGAGAGGCGATCGCGTTCGAGGGCCAGCGTCAGCGCGCTCTCGCCGAGCATGATCGCGGTCGCCTTGTAACCCGGATCGCCCTTCATGCGCATCTGCGAGCGGTAGCGGCGGCCGGTGGTCGTGGTGGTGTAGGTCTCGGTGACGAAAGACCCCTTCTCCCGGACCTTTTCGCTCGGTCCTTCGCCCGGCTTGGGGAGCAGGCGGTCGAGGAGCTTGCGGGTCGGGCCGAAGCTCATCGCACCGAGGAAGACGCCCGTGCCCACCGCGACGACGCCGGCGATGAGCGTGGACACCCCGGGGACCTGCCCGACCGACATCGTCTCCGCATACCGGAAGTCCTTGCCGTATGCGTTGTCGAGCAGGGCGTCGGTCCGTCGCACGATCCGGGTGTTGGACGCCGCCATGAAGAACGGTGCCAACGTGCCGCGCATGGACGGATCGACCTTCTTGGCGCTGATCATCGTCATGTCGCTGGGCTCCGACGACATCGAGACCCGGGGTGTGTTGCCGGGTTCACCGGACAGCGAATGGGGATTGAGCAGCAACCGCCGCGTCTCGGCGTCGCGCGACTGCTCGGCGATGACCCGCACCGAGTCGAAGGTGCCGCCGGAGATGCCGCCCTTGAACGACTTGACCACAAAGGTCGTGTCGGTGAGTTCGCCCGCGTTGTCGTCGCCGATCTTCTTGTACAACAGGTAGGCGCCGAGGTCGGACGGAACGGAGTCGAACCCGCAGGAATGGACGATCCGTGCGCCGGTCGCGACCGCGGTCTCGTGCGCCTTGTTGATGGAGAAGTGGACGAAGGGGGCCTCACCGGTGAGGTCGACGTAGTCGGTGCCGGCGCTCGCCGCCGCGACCACGAGGGCCTCGCCGTAGCGGAGGTAGGGTCCGACGGTGGTGCAGATGACGCGGGTGCGGGCGACCATCGCGTCGAGCGATGCGGGCGACGACGAGTCGGCGACGATCAGTGGCCAATCGTGCGCGCGGGCCGGCAGCCGTTTGCGGGTGGCGGCCAGCTTGGTCTCCGACCGTCCCGCCAACGCGACCTTGGTGCCGGTCGGCGCGTGCTCGGCGAGGTATCGGGCGGTCAGTTCGCCGACGAACCCGGTGACACCGAATACGACGACATCGAACTCGCGGGCATTCGATCCTGGTGCTGGTGAGCTGGCGTCCCCGTTCATGCCCCCGACTCTAGTCAGGTGCCGGTACCCGGTCGAGGTCGCCGGTCAGCGCACCAACCGACGGGCAGCGGCACGGGCTGCGAACGGCGCCACGAACAGCATCAGCAACACGCGCAGGATCTGCGCAGCGACGACGAATGCGACATTCGACCCGGCCGCGGTTGCGGCGGCGAGCACGGCGTAGATGCCACCGGGGGTGGTGGCGAGGTAGCAGTCGAACATCGATTCGCCGGTCCACGCCGACAGCAACACCCCGAGCAGTGCGCAGCCCACACCGATCGCCAGGATCAGCACGAGCGCGGCCGGCAGGACACGGCCGATGGCCCGCAGACGGTCCATCGTGAATCCGAGGCCGGCCTGCCATCCGATCACCGCGTAGGCCACGGTCAGCAGAATCGTGGACACCGCGGCGTCGCCGGCCAAGCCGGTCAGTTCGGCGATGGTGGCCACGGCCATCGGGCCGAGGAGTCCGGCCGCGGGCAGGTGGATGAGGCGCCCGACCGGGATGCCGATACCGAGGCCGACCGCGAGCAGCAGGAGTCCCCAGGCCTGGTCGCCGCCGCTCGGGGACGGGACCGTGGCGTTCGACGACTGCGCATCGAAGACCACCGAGGCCACCAGCGGGATCGTGATGGTGACCAGCGCGACCCGCAGATATTGGATCACCGCGACCATGCGTTCATCACCGCCGAGCTCCCTGGTCAGCGCGACGAGGCCGGACGCGCCGCCGGCCACCAGGGCCAGAGACCCGGTCAACGGGTCGACCAGACGATGCAGTCCGAGCAGTGCGCCGCCGATCACCGAGAGCGCCAGCGTGCCCAGACCGATGGCGAGCACCGGGATCCACGACGACCCGAGCCCGGAGAGGGTCTCGGGATCGGCCATGGTGCCGATGTAGACGCCGAGCACCCCCTGCGCGGCGAGCATCGCCGGTCGCGGGATCGCGGGCGGGGCGGAGTCGTCGGCGGGGTCGGCGTCGTCAGCCTCACGCGGTGCGGACCTTCGTCGTGGGGCGAAACCCGCGATGGCCAGCGCGCCCGCGACGACGAGGCCGGCGAACAACGCGGCCGCGTCCACTTCGAGGAGTTCGAGAAGGTAGGTCGCGATCGCGGTGAGGAGGGCCAACACGAACCAGCGACGCACTCGGTCGAGAGTAGGCGGTGGGGTGGGTGTGGCCTGGGTCTCGGACTCGGTTTCGATACACGACGAGCTCGCTACGCTCGCGCGTCGTTACTCAATCGGCGGGACGGGTCAGTCGTTGTTCAAGCGGGCGGGACGGGTCAGTCGTTGCTCAACGGGCGGGACGAGTCATCCGTTGATCGAGTAGCCCGCGAGCGTAGCGAGCAGGTGTATCGAGATCACGCGACCCGCGCGACCCCGAGATTCATCGCGGCGAACGACTTCGGGGTGCCCGGCTGATAGAAGCGGTCGATCGCCGTGACGGTGAGGCCCGCGTCGGCGAGTACCCCAGGGATGTCGCGGGTCAGGTGGCAGCCACCGGCCACCCGGCGCTGGATCGGTTCCAGGCGGTGCTGCCATCGGCGCACCGCGGCGTCGGGCGCGCTGCCGTGCTCGAGAAAGTGCAGTGTGCCGCCGCTCTTCACCACCCGCGCGACCTCCGACAGCGCGGCGGGCAGATCGGGGATGGTGCACATCGTGAACGTGGTGAGCGCTCCGTCGAAGGTGTCGTCGTCGAAGGGAAGGCGCTGGCCGTCGAGACCGGCTCGCTCAATGGGGACGCGGGATGACGCGACGCGGTCGGCGCCGATGCGCCACCCGCCGTCGGAGGGTTCGATCGCGGACACGCGGGTCACCGTGTCGGGGTACACGTCGACGTTGAGGCCGGAGCCGAATCCCAACTCGACGACCTCACCGGACAGCCCTTCGCAGGTGCGCCGCCGCAACGGCGTCAGCGCCGACATCCCACAGGTCAGGTTGATCAGGTGCGGAAGGATGCGGTCGTCGTAAAAGCCCATGCACCGATCTTGCCGCAGCGCTGTGACGAGCACCACTGTCGTCAGGCTGTTCGGATGACACCCGGGCGCAGTCCTACGCTGATGGAATGAATCCCTCGACTCTGCAGGCCCGGGTCATCGTCGACGAGATGATCCGCGGCGGCGTGACCGAGGCGGTCCTGTGCCCGGGCTCGCGCAACGCACCTCTGGCGTTCGCGCTGCATGCGGCCGACGCGGCGGGTCGGCTGCGGCTGCACGTGCGTATCGACGAGCGATCGGCCGGCTACCTCGCCCTCGGGCTGGCGGTGGCGTCGCGGCAGCCGGTACCGATCGTGATGACCAGCGGTACCGCGGTCGCGAACATGAGCCCGGCGGTGTTCGAGGCCAACTATGCCCGGGTGCCGTTGGTGGTGGTGAGCGCCAACCGGCCCTACGAGCTCCTGGGATCGGGAGCCAACCAGACCGTCGAACAGTTCGGCATCTTCGGCACCCAGGTGCGCGCGACGATCAGCCTCGGCCTGGCCGAGCAGGACCTCGACACCAACAGCCAGTGGCGGTCGGCAGTCGGACGTGTGCTGGCGGCCGCCCGCGGTGCCCGGAGCGGCAACGCCGGTCCCGTCCAATTCGACATCCCGTTGCGGGAGCCGCTGGTGCCCGACGCGAGCGCCGGACCCGACGACGATCTCGGGAGCTTCGCCGGCCGCCCCGACGGACTCCCGTGGACCCAGGCTCCGGTCGGCAAGCTCGACGTGCCGATCCCCATCGACCTCTCGCTCGACACCGTCGTCATCTCGGGTCACGGGGCGGGGATCCATCCCGCGCTCGCTGGTATTCCGACGGTGGCGGAACCGACTGCGCCGCAAGCGCATACGCCGCTGCATCCGCTGGCGCTCGGACCGTTGCGGCCCCAGCAGGCGATCATCTGCGGGCGTCCCACGCTGCACCGCGGCGTCTCGCAGTTGCTGGCCGACCCGGAGGTGCGTGTCTACGCACTCACCACCGGTCCGCGCTGGCCGGATGTGTCCGGCAACGTGTACGCCACCGGCACGCGCGTCGAACCGATCGGGGAGGCCCGCGAGGAGTGGCTCAAGGAATGCGCGGCCGCCCAGCAGCGGGTTCTCGGCGCGGTGGATGCCGAGTTGGACAGCCTGCTGCTCGACGATCCGGATGCCGCCACCGGACTCCACGTCGCGCGGGTCGTCAGTGCCGCCATGCGACCCGGCGACCAGCTGGTGGTCGGGGCGAGCAATCCGATCCGCGACGTCGCGCTGGCCGGGCGGGTCACCGAGGGGGTGCGGGTGCTCTCCAACCGCGGCGTCGCGGGGATCGACGGCACCAACTCGACGGTGATCGGCGCGGCGTTGGCTTTGGACAGGTCCGATCCCGGAGCGCACACCATTGCCCTGATGGGCGATCTGACCTTCATCCATGACGTCACCGGGCTGGTGGTGGGGCCGGGTGAGCCACGCCCGTCGTCGTTGCGGATCGTCGTGGCCAACGACGACGGCGGCGGCATCTTCGGATTGCTGGAGCAGGGCGATCCGCGATTCAACAGCGGTCCCTACGCGGGTGCCTACGAACGGATCTTCGGCACGCCGCACCGCGCCGACCTCGCGTCGCTGTGCGCCGGTTTCCACATCCCGCATCGTCGGGTCGGGCTGGGCGAGCTGTCGTCGGTGCTGGGTGAACCGGCGCCGGCGGGTGGCGTCGAGGTGGTCGAGGTGAGCACCGATCGTGCGGCGTTGCGCGACGTGCACGCGGCGATCGCGGCGCGGCTGGCGTAGGGGGGAGCGGCGCCTCTACGCCGACCCTCGCGCCGCGCGGCTAACCTGCCAGCGGGTCGTTGCCAAGACCGCTGAGGGCGGTGGCGATCCGGCTGATTCCTTCCGCCGTATCCGCATCCGTTCGCTCGAGCTGTGTTGCGCCATTCGCGATCTTGTGGGCTGTTGTCGACAATTCGCTGATCGTGGCGTCCAGCTCCGATCTGAGGTCGTCCGCGAAAGCGATGAGTTTGGCGCCGGTGGCGAATCCCACGTTCCCCTCTGCGGCAGGGTGAGCCGAATCGAACAGAGCTGTCAGCGCGGCCGTTGCCTCGCCGGCCTCGGCGTCGATGGCAGCTCCGGCGTTCCGGACCGCGCCCGGGTCGATGGTGATCCTGTCGCTCATCACAGACCACTTTCGTTTGGTTCTTTCACAGGCTCAGCCACTGCCGCAGGGCAGTCCGCTACCGTCGACGCCCGAATACGGCGACGTCGGTGCGTCGATGACGATGAGCGCGCCGTATATCGCAACCGCCACGCCGACGAAGACGAGCACGGCGAGAATCGGGACCAGCCGGCTTCGGCCGCCGTCGGTCCGAACCCGGCGCCAGGACACGGCGAAGGCGGCAGCAGCGATGAGGGCGAAGGTGATCTGGAGGCCTCCGAAAACCGCGGCCGGCGGAAGCGCGGCGAGGTCCCGGCACTGAGTGCGTATCGCGTCGCGGACCCAATCGTCGCGGCGCAGCTGGAGAATCACCGGGCAGGCGAAAGCGACGACGAGCGTCACCAGCCCGATACTCGCCGCTATCCAGCTCGGGTTGCGGGTGGCTCGCATCTCGGATCCGCTCACCAGATCTCCGATGGTCGCACGATGGTGATCGATTGTTGTCCCTCGTTCTGTTCGATCATCGGAAGTCGTTCCTGCACACTCAAGTTGGCCGCTCCAGGCGTGTGCTGTGTATAGAGGACCTGGCCGTCGGGCAGTACGCCGGTGACCACAGCGGTGTGATGGCTGACGTCCCCGGACGGGTGCGGCTGAGCATAGTTGAAGTAGACGACGTCGCCCGGCATCGCCTGGTTCGAAGGGACTTCGTGGCCACCGTTGGTGAGGAAGAACTCACGCTGGGCGTCGGAGTTGTACCACGATTTCGTGTGGGTCTTTCCCTCGATCCCGGGGATCAGATCGTCTTCGCCCGCGGGGGACCTGCCCCAATTGCGGCTGTCGAGGCTGCCGGCCCAGGCGTCCATCTTCTCGTCGAGGCCGCCGGCCTCGAGGGATCGCGATGCGAAGTTCGCACAGTTGTTTCCAAAGACGTCAATGTCCTCGTTCTGTGCATTCGCGATCGCCCACCGTACGGTCTCGACAGGGTTGTATCCGAGGCCGGTATCGGTGAGTCGTTGTTTGATGTCGTCGGGGACGCCGTCGAGATCGTGCAACTCGACGGGAACAGCTCGCCTCAACTGCATTTGCTGCTCCGCGGTCAAGCCGTCCCACCAGGCCCGCACTGCGGCCGGCGACTGTCCGTCGGGAAGAAGGTTTCGCATCTCCTGCAGGGCAGCCTGCACCGCTGTGCTCTGACGGGTACGTGCCTCGTCGGTCGACACCGAATCCGGGTCGACCGCGCAGGCGGCGATTGCATCGACACAGGATTGGTCGGCCTGGGACGCGGCCTCGATGGCGTCGTCGATCATGGATTGGGCTTCGGCGAGGGACAGTGCGATGCCAAGGGGGTCGTCGACTGATGCGTCAGGCGATATCGACACCCTGCCGCTGCCGTCCACTGTCAGGCTGCGCGACGTGGCGAAGGTTGTCGCTGCCGTGAGCATGCGCTGCGCGATGCCGATCGCATCTTCGAGTGTGTCGAGTGCGGTCGAGACGCCTCGCGCCAGGACGCCTGCATTTGTCATCCGATTGGCGCATTGTGTGAGCGTTCCGCGTGCCTGGGCGCCCGTGTGGTCGGGCCAATCGTCCTTCAGTGGTGCGACCCCGTTGGCGTGGATGTTGTCGGCGGTGCGTTCGGCCTGCTTGCTGACGTTCAGGATGTCGTCCGCAGCGGTTTCCCACAGCGACGGTCGGGCGTCTCGCAACCCGGCAAATGTAACCATTTCCCCCAGGAATCGGTTCGCTACCTCAGCAGCTTACGACTCGAATCGCCGTAGGCCATATCCTGTCATTCATGAACCCGACCATCCTGCGCCGTGTGCAGATCGTGCTGCTTGTACTCGGCGTGGTGGTCACGACGATGGGCCTGGTCCTCGTCGCAGGCTGTCATCGGAATGATCGGCAGATCGACGAGAACCGTGCGATGGTCATGGCCGACGTGGTGTCGGCGGATCGGCTGCACGCCGCGGTCAATTTCCAGACCCCCGACGGGCAGTTCCACAGCCCTCGTCTCGGCCTCCTCTACCCGACGGAGCTGACCCAGGGTCAGCGGATCAGCGTCGAGTACGACGTCACGAACCCGGACCTGGCGCGGCCGGCCGGCCGCAGCTGGACCCTGGCGATCATTCCGGCGCTGTCGATCGCCGTGGTCGGGTGGCTCGTCGTCGGTGCGGTGATGATCGCGCTGTCCGAGATCAATCGCCGGATGCTGTCCCGCTCGTCATCGGAAGACCTCACCGACCAAGACCTCACCGACCAAGACCTCACCGACGACCCGGATCAGGACGACGCGACCACCGAGACCGAAACGCCGGAGACCAGCAACGCCTGATCGTCGTCGAGGAATCGCAAGGCGAACCGATCGGCGAACCGGGTGCGCACTGCGTCGACGAGTGCCGGTCCGCTGACGATGCCGTCGGCGTGCGGCACCACCACCTCGTCGATCCAGCCGAGTCCGGTCGTCGAGGTGAGGTCGGTGGCCTCGGCCGGGTCGTCGAGCATGGCGAGGGGCTCGATGTCGGGGCCGACGACGCAGGCCCCCGCGCTCGCACCGAGGTAGGGGAGTCCGGCGTCGACATGCTCGGTGAGGATCTCGGCGAACCCGGTCCGACGCAGCGCCGCCAGCAGGTGGAAGACGTTGCCGCCGGACACGAAGACTGCGTCGAGGTCGTCGAGTGCGCCGGCCAACTCGGTCGTCGGCATCGTCTCGATGTCGAGTTCGACAGTGGTGAACCCCTGGTCTCGTAGGGTGCTGCGATCCAGGTCGACCCAGGCACGGTCGGCATAGATCGACGATGCCGTCGGCACGAAGCCGATACGCGCACCCGGGGCCACCCCGTGGGCGGCGAGGAAGGCGGGGACCGCCCCCAGCCATCGACTCAACAGCAGCAGCTCGGCCATGCGATCAGTTTGTCATCGACGGTGACGGATCGGACGAGAAGTTCACCGGCTGTTCGTGTCCGGATCATTCGGATTCGGCGGCCCCGGACAACGGGTTCCGCGACCATGAAGCCATGCGGGTCGCGATCGTCGCCGAGAGTTTCCTGCCGCAGTGCAACGGAGTGGTCAACTCCGTCCTGCGGGTCGTCGAGCACCTCGAACGCACCGGCCACGAGACCCTGGTGATCGCACCGGACACGCCCCGCGGTGAGGAAACGGCACCACGACTGATCGGCCGTCGGACACCGGTGCACCTGGTGCCGTCGGTGATGGTTCCCAAGGTGACGTCGTTGCCGATCGGAGTGCCGACGCCGACCCTGTACCGCACTTTGCGCGACATGAACCCCGACGTCGTGCATCTGGCCTCGCCGTTCGTCGTCGGCGCGGCCGGCGCCGCCGCAGCTCGACGCCTCGATCTGCCGTCCGTCGCGGTGTTCCAGACCGATGTCGCGGGATTCGCCGCCAGCTACGGGCTCGCGATCACCTCGCGACTGGCCTGGCGCTATACGCGGCGGTTGCACGAGATGTGCGACCGTACCCTCGCTCCCTCGACAGACACGATGAGAATGCTTGCCGCGCAAGGTGTGCCACGCGTGCACCACTGGGGCAGGGGAGTGGATCTCGATCAGTTCGACCCGGCGAACGCCGATGCGGGACTGCGCTCCGACTGGGGCCGAGGCAGGCTGATCGTCGGCTTCGTGGGCAGGCTCGCGCCCGAGAAACATGTGGAGCGGCTGGCCTCGGTGGCCGACGATCCGTCGGTGCAACTCGTCATCGTCGGGGACGGGCCCGAACGCGCTCGGCTCGAGGCACTGATGCCGCGGGCGGTGTTCACCGGGGAGCTCCGCGGTGAACACCTCGCGCGGGCGTACGCCAGCTTCGACGTGTTCGCGCACGCCGGTGAGCACGAGACGTTCTGCCAGGCGATCCAGGAGGCGATGGCCAGCGGATTGCCGGTCGTCGGCCCGGATGCCGGTGGACCCCGTGACCTGGTCAACCACTGCCGAACGGGCTATCTGCTGCCCCCGTCGGAGTATGCCGAGCGGCTGCCTGCGGTGGTCGCGGTGCTGCGTGATGATGCGCTGCGAGCGGAGATGGGTCGAGCCGCGCTGTCGGCGGTCCGGGCCCGCACGTGGCCGGTGATCTGCGACGAACTGCTTGCGCACTATCGCGCGGTGATCGGCGGCGACCTGGCGATTCGGCCGCTCGCCGGCTGACCTGCGTCGGCGGACGGGATATGGATGCGGTGTGAGTGCGCCGTCGAGGAGATTATTGCCGGGAGCTCTCGCTGAGACTGCATCCATATCGGTTCTCGTTGCTCGCCCGGCGGCCGGTAGCGTTGTCGACATGGAAACCGGGCCGCAGGACCGCGCAACGCTCGACAAGGATCCGGCCGAGGTCGCGGCGATGTTCGACGGCGTGGCCAAGCGCTACGACCGGACCAACACGGTGCTTTCGTTCGGGCAGGACCGCGGCTGGCGGCGCAAGACCCGCAAGGCCCTCGACCTGCGTCCCGGCGACATCGTGCTTGACCTGGCGGCCGGTACCGCGGTGTCGACGGCGGAGCTGGCGACGTCGGGGGCGCACTGCATCGCCGCCGACTTCTCCTTGGGGATGCTGAAGGCAGGCGCGCACCGGGAGGTGCCCAAGGTGGCGGCCGACGCGCTCGCACTGCCGTTCGCGGACGAATCCTTCGACGCCGCCACCATCTCGTTCGGGCTGCGCAACGTCCACGACGCGCCGAAGGGGCTCGCCGAATTGCGCCGGGTTCTGAAACCCGGTGGGCGCCTGGTGATCTGTGAGTTCTCGACACCGACGTTCCGGGCGTTCCGAACGGTCTACATGGAGTATCTGATGCGGGCGCTGCCGGCGGTGGCGACCAAGGTGTCGAGCAATCCGGCCGCGTATGTGTATCTCGCCGAATCGATCCGCGCCTGGCCAGACCAGACGCATCTGGCGGCGCTGCTCCGGACGGCGGGGTTCTCCGATGTCGCCTGGCAGAACCTGACCGGGGGGATCGCGGCGATTCATTCGGCGGTGCGCTGAGGGTCGGGGGTCTCGATACGCCGGCTCGGCTGGCGCCTCGCCGGCTACTCGACCGGCGGCTGGTAACGGGCTCGGCTGGCGGTTGGTGGCTACTCGACCGGCGGCTGGTAACGGGCTCGCCTGGCGGTTGGTGACGGGCTCGGCTGGCGGTTGGTGGCTGTTCGACCGTCGGTGGGCCGTTTATGTGGTGCTGTCGACGGAATCCGGGTTGCTGTCGGCGTGCTGGAGGTGCGGCACCGGGCAGCCCGGGGTGAACGTGCCGAGTTCCTCGAGCCGATATCCGCGCGGATAGCCGCGGACCTGCTTGGTCTGACGGCCGTAGAGCGGTTCGGTGCGCGGGCGGGCGAAGAAGCGGATGGCGAGGCCGCGTAGCTTCAGTCCGCCGCGCACCACGGCCCGCTCGGCCGCGGTCGGCTTCGGGTAGTGGAACGCAGTCAGCAGGCGATCGTCCATGAGCGCGAACGACATCCGACGCACCACCCACCGCGGTAGCAGCCGGTAGGGCAGGAAGGTGCCGAGGAGATCGAGGGTCGAATCGGCCACCGCCAGCGACTTCGTGCTGAACGCGAAGTGTCGCCGCTCGTACTCCTCGTAGAACTGCTCGAACTCCTCGTAGGTGGCCGGAATGTCCTTGATGGCCATGTGCTTTCCGAGTATGCGGTAGTGATTGGTGAGCCCGGTGACCTCGTGGCCGGTCAGCTTCCGCCACTCGTAGGAGTTCACCCACTGCACCGGGCACACCACGAAGGTGGAGAGCACGTACAGCATGTCGTCGTTGGAGATGTCGTACATCGCGTGCATCTGATTGATACGCCGGACTCCGGCGCGGCCGGCCGCACTGTTGAAGCCGTGCTCGATCGGTGCGTCGAGCAACAGCACGGTGTCGTCGTAGCGCTTTTGCGTCTGCTTGGTGAACTGCTGCGTGTCGAAGAGCAATTCACCGATCGACGGCACCGCGTAGGTGCGGAACAGGGCGAAGCTCAGCGCTTGGGTGATGCTCCACGGGAACTCGCGGGTGGCGAGCAACGCGGAGATGGCCACCGGGTCGTCGGCGGAGTCGACCGCGTCGATCTCACCGCGCAGCCGATAGCGGGACGACACGCGGTTCTGCACGGCATGTTTCACCCGGGTCGGAATGCTGGCTGCGTTCATCGTTGAAACATATCATCGAAAATGTGTCATCGGAACGGTGGACGGTCGTCGATCTGCGACGACAGGCGCCCGGCCGTGCGCCATGCGCGCGCGACCAGATCGGCGTCGTCGGGGGTGATCAGGTTGCCCATCACGCGGACGACCATCGACATCAGGTGTGTCGACCGCATGCCGGGCCGGCCGAGGGTGGGGACTGCCTGGGGGACCGTCAGCAGTCCGGCCAGCCGTCGGGCCGCGGAGAACGCCAGGCCGTACTGGCCGATCAGGACATCGCGCCAGCGGGTGGTGTGGTCGGGGGAGCCGCGGGTCTCGTCGAGCAGTTCGACGGCGAGGCGCCCGGCCTCCAGCGCGTAGTCGATGCCCTCGCCGTTCAGCGGGTTGACCAACGCTGCGGCGTCGCCGATGAGCATCCAGTTGGGGCCGGCGACACCGGTCACCGCGCCGCCCATCGGGAGGAGTGCCGACGTGAGGCGTTGCGGTGGGCCCTCGATGGCCCACTCGTCGCCGACCATGCGGGTGTAATGCTCGAGGATGGGCCGCAATGCCATGTGCGCCGGGCGCTTCGCGGTGGCGAGGGCGCCGACGCCGACGTTGAGCAGGCCGTCTCCCGCACCGCCGAGCGGGAACACCCATCCGTAGCCGGGCAGGAGCGCACCGTCGGGGCCGCGGAGTTCGAGATGTGAGCCCATCCAGTTGTCGTCGGCCCGCCCCGACTTCACGTAGGCGCGCGCGGCCACCCCGTACGCGGTCTCGCGATGCCATTCGCGCCCCAGGGCCTTGCCGAGTCCGGATCGCACGCCGTCGGCGACGATCACGTTGCGCACCGCGATCGACCGGGCGCCGTCGGAGGTGTCGACGACCACCTCGGCGATCCGGCCGTCGCGCATCGTCACGTCGACGGCCTTCGCTCCCTGGACCATCTGTGCGCCACGGGCCACCGCGAGGGCGCGGATCTCCTCGTCGAGCTCGACGCGGGACACGGCGCTGCCGAAGGTGGGGAAACGACCCGAGGGCCATCGGATCTGCTGCGAGGCGCCCCAGCCGTGCAGGGCGAGTCCGTCGAGACGCGGCCGGTCGTCGAGAAAGCGGCCGAGGCCGAGGTGATCGAGTTCGGCGACCGCACGTGGGGTCAGTCCGTCGCCGCAGGTCTTGTCGCGGGGGAAGGTGGCCGCATCCAGCAGGACCACGTCGTGTCCCGCCGTCGCGGCGTGCGCGGCCGCGGCGGATCCGCCCGGCCCGGCACCGACGACGAGGACTTCGGCGCGCTGCGGTATCGGGGGAGGGGGTATGTCGCTACTCACCCGACCAGTATGTCGGCCCGCATCAGCGACTACGCTCGGCAGCAGGCCCCGAGTGTGACCGGCGGCCCTCGAGACCGACGACGAGATGGAGCGGTGGAACGCGTGAAGTCCACATTCGCCGGGCTGGACCTGGGCACCGACGAGTTCGCCGACACCGTGCGGGGATCGTTGGCGCAGGTCGAGGACCTGCTACTGGCAGAACTGTCGTCAGGCGACGAGATCATGACGGAGGCGGCCACACATCTGGCCAAGGCCGGGGGCAAGCGGTTCCGCCCGATGTTCGCGATCCTGGCCGCGCAATTCGGCACACGGCCCGGGGGGTCGGAGGTGATCACCTCGGCCACCGTCGTCGAGATGATCCATCTGGCGACCCTGTACCACGACGACGTGATGGACGAGGCGCAGTTGCGGCGCGGTGCACCCAGCGCCAATGCGCGGTGGACCAACAGCGTGGCGATCCTCTCCGGCGACTTTCTGTTCGCTCGTGCGTCGCGGCTGGTGTCGACACTGGGTCCGGATGCCGTGCGGATCATCGCGGAGACGTTCGCCGAACTGGTCACCGGCCAGATGCGCGAGACTGTGGGGGTCCGCGAGGGTGGCGACCCCATCGATCATTACCTACAGGTCGTGTGGGAGAAGACCGGTTCGCTCATCGCGGCGGCCGGACGCTTCGGCGCGATGGCATCGGACGCGGCGCCCGACCGCATCGAGCGGCTGTCCCGACTCGGCGACATCATCGGCACCGCCTTCCAGATCTCCGACGACATCATCGACATCAGCTCGGCGACCGGTGACTCCGGCAAGACGCCGGGCACCGATCTGCGCGAGGGCGTGCACACCCTGCCGGTGCTCTATGCGCTGCGCGCCGACGATGCCGCGGCCACGCGGCTGCGGGAACTCCTCTGCGATCCGCAGACCGGCGCGGCGCGGCCGGTGACCGACGACGCGGTGGTCACCGATGCCATCGAGGTGCTCAACGCGTCGTCGGGCATGGTTGCCGCGCACGACCGTCTCCGTGCCTACGCCGACGAGGCCGAGGCCGAACTCGCACAGTTGCCCGAGGGGCCTGCGCACACGGCATTGTCGTCGTTGGTGCGGTACACGATCGACCGGACCGGGTAGCGGCGGTCACGGGCCGACCGGCCCCGCTCCCGAGTGGTTGATCAGGTCGGTGAGGGTCCCGATCACCTTTCCGCCGACGTCGACCCCCGAGGGCGTCACCGCGAGATCGTTGGCGTTGAGGTAGCTGTTCGGGTCGGACTTCAGGGAACCGATGATGGTCTCGCAGACGATGCGACTGCCGAGTTCGCCGAGATGCTCGCCGCCCGCCTGGGCGCCCGCCTCGCGGAGGATGTAGTACCAGAGCGGGGTGCGTTGGCCCAGCGCGGTGGTGGTCAAGATCTGTGCGACCGCTGCGCTTTCGCCGTTCATCGTGTCGGCCATCTCGCTGAGCGTCATCGGTTTCACACCCATCGCTTCGCAACAGGCCTGTGCCGACGGCACCGAGAGACTGTAGCCGCGAACGAGATTCGACTTGGCCAGGTGCCCCAGGATCGGATCGTCCCGGCGGGTGCCCAGTGGCAGGTCACCCAGACCCGCGGCGATGTTGGAGTCGACCTTGCGCGCGAACTGCACGTTCGCGCTGGTGCCGGTGAAGAAGTTGAAGTCCAGAGTCACACTGGGTTTGAGTTGATACTTCACTGGATCGGCGTCGTCGAAGAAGTCCGGATTCGACTGCGTCGGGTCGTTGTTGAGCCCCTGCGACGGGCCGAGGATCTTCATCACGTCGAGCGCGGGCGTGGCACCGTTGAGCTGATAGCGTGGTCGATCATCGTGTGGCCGAAACGGAAAGCAGCGGTGGAGAATTCGAGGGGCATGAACGTCTGGCCGGGACCGGCCGAGTTGCCGTAGAAGCGGGGCCCGTTGGCGAGTGTGTCGATCACCACGGCGAGGTCGCAGACCTTGGCGAGATAATCCTGCACCACCACGTATTGGTAAGCCCAACGCGTCAGCTGGCGTGCCCGGACGTGCTTGCAGGCTGGCGTGCCGGCGACCTGTGCGTCGTAGATCTTGTTGTAGAACAACAGGAACGCGCAGTGCAGTGCGGAGATGTTGGGATTCTCGTCGTTTCGCGAGTCGGCGATTCGGGCGCTGCGGTTCGCCGTGTCACGCGGCACGTCCCGACGGCCTGCGGGGTTGAAGACCACCAGTCTGAGATCGGCGTCGTACAGATCATCGGACTCGGTGGTGGAGCCTGCGGCCAGTGACGGCCCATCGCCGAAAACGCTATCGAGGTCGAGCTGTGGACGACGCCCGTTGCGCAGACTCGCGGTGACCTCGTCCGGGTTGCGTGGGTTCACCGGTTCACCGCGCCCGAGCGTGGAGATGGTCGAGTCGCGGTCGGTGCGGGCGGTGAGGTCATGGTCGATGAACTGACCGAAATAGGTGAAGACGGCCGGGATGCCCGAGTCGTTCGGGTTGGCAACCACGTCGGTGGCCATCGCGTCGCCGAGCTGTTTGAGCGCAGCCAGGGTCTCGGGGGAATTGGGCAGCAGCCGCGACGACGAGTGGGCGGCGTCGGGGAACATGTAGCCGAACGGTGTGGTGAACAGTAGTTCGTCCTGTGTGGCCACCTCCCCGGTGTGACTGAATTTCGTGAACATGGTCGGGTCCTCACGGTGGTGGTCCAGTGGATGTCAGCAACGCTATGGGCGGTAGAAGCCCTGGTCGCGCGTAGTTGACTACCCGAAAGTTCACCGAGGTGTGCGGGCCGCGACGTCGCGCAGGAAACTCTGCCGCCCGGTCGTCCGTTCGGTACATGAAGGACCTGGCGACGGGCGCCGGGTCGAATGCTGAGAACGAGGGACAGATGCACTTCAATGGCCTGAAGACGGCGGCCCTGATGGGGCTGATGTCGGCGATCATCGTCGGGATCGGGGCGCTTTTCCGCAGCCCGACCATCTTGCTGCTGGCGGTGCTGGCGGCGATCGGCATGAATGCCTACGTCTATTTCAACTCCGCGAAGCTGGCGCTGCGGTCGATGCACGCGCAGCCGGTCACCGAGGTCGAGGCGCCGGTGCTGTACCGGATCGTCCGCGAGCTCGCGACGACGGCCCGCCAGCCGATGCCGGCGCTCTACATCAGCCCGACGGAATCGCCGAACGCGTTCGCCACCGGCCGTAATCCCAAGAACGCCGCGGTGTGCTGCACCGCGGGCATCATGCGTCTGCTCGACGAGCGGGAACTGCGCGCGGTGCTCGGCCACGAGCTGTCGCACGTCTACAACCGCGACATCCTGATCTCGTCGGTGGCCGGTGCGATGGCGTCGGTCATCACCGGCCTGGCGAACTTCGCGTTCTTCTTCGGCGGCGGTAACCGTGACGGGAACGGCCCCGGCATCCTGGGCGTGCTGATGATCAGCCTGTTGGGACCGCTGGCAGCCTCGCTGATCAAGATGTCGGTGTCCCGCTCGCGTGAGTACCAGGCCGACGAGTCGGGCGCGGAACTCACCGGTGACCCGCTGGCGCTGGCCTCGGCATTGGCAAAGATCAGCGGCGGGATCGATCAGGCGCCGCTGCCCCCGGACCCGAAGATCGAGTCGCAGTCGCACATGATGATCGCCAACCCGTTCCGCGGCGGGAACGTCGCGAAGATGTTCTCGTCCCACCCGCCGACACCCGACCGCATCGCACGGTTGCAGGAGATGGCGAGGCGGTCGGGCCGGGGGTAGTGGCGTCGCGTAGCCCTGTTCCTAGTCTTTGACCAACCCGCCGTCGACGACAAGGTTCTGGCCGGTGACCGCCCGCGACCACGGCGACGCGAAAAACAGTACGGCATCGGCGAATTCGTCGGGTGTCGTCACTGTTCGCAGGGGCGTGCCCGCGGCGATGGCGTCGAAGACCGCAGTCGGGGTGGCGGCGCTGGCATCGGTGGTGCGGAGGAGTCCACCGGACACCATGTTCACGGCGATCCCGTCGGGGCCCAGGTCCGCGGAGAGCGTTCGGGTCAGGGCGAGGAGTGCGGCCTTCGCGGCGGTGTAGTCGTGGTAGGGGACGACGGGATTCTGCACCAGGTTGGTGCCGATGTTGACGATGCGGCCGAATCCGGCCGCCCGCATGTCGCCGAGGACCGCCTGCGTGGTGTTGAGCGCGGCCGCGACGCTTCCCCGGAACTGGGCGTCGAAGGCCTGCCAATCGATGGTGTCGGGCTTGGCGCGGTCGTCGCCGTTGAATGAGAAGTCGGCCAGCGCATTGTTGACCACGGTGCAGACCGGCGCGCCGAAATGTTCCCGAGCCCGTGCGACGAGGTCGAACACCGCGTCACGGTCGGTCACATCGGCGCCCAGAGCCACCGCCCGCCCGGCGCCGCCGAGTTCATCGACGAGTGCGGCCGCGGCCGACGCGCTGCGGTGAAAATTGATGACCAGCCGGGCTCCTTGTGCGGCAAAAGCTTTGGTGATCGCGGCGCCGAGGCCCCGGGCGCCGCCGGTGACCAGGACGATCTGCTCGGAGACTGCAGGAGCGAGCGCATTCATGTGGACATCCCTTCGCCAGTGCTAACTGGACAGGTTCGGCGGGTGTGGTCTCAGCCGCCGGCGCGGCACCCCGTGTCGTGTTTCATCAGATCATGCGCCCGCGCGAGCACACGACTCAGGCACACACGTCTAGGGTTGGACACAGGCAGGCGCCCAATCGGGCTCTGCACATCGGGCGGGCGGAAGCAGGAGACCGATGAGCAACAGGGGTCCAGACGGTATCCGGATGTCGGAGTACCCCCATCCGTCGCACCTGATCCTGCACCTGAGTGACACGCATCTGGTCGGCGATGCCGGCCCGCTGTACGGCGCCGTCGACAGCGAGGTGACACTGCGGCAGATCCTCGCCGAAGTCGAGGCTTCACACGTGCGCCCCAATGCGCTGCTGTTCACCGGCGACCTCGCCGATCGGGGAGAGGTCGCGGCTTACCGGAAGTTGCGGTCGATAGTCGACGAAGTCGCAGAATCCATTGGTGCGCAGGTCATCTGGTCCATCGGAAACCACGACGATCGAGCGCATTTCCGGTCGGAACTTCTCGACGAGGCACCTTCGGCGGCACCGATCGATCGTGTCTACGACATCGACGGTCTCCGTGTCGTCGCTCTCGACACCTCGGTGCCGGGGAGCCATCATGGCGAAATCGCCGAGGATCAATTGGAGTGGCTTGCGGCCGAACTCTCGGTGCCCGCGCCACACGGCACCATCCTGGCCATGCACCATCCGCCGGTCCCGTGTGTACTCGACCTCGCGGTACTGGTGGAGTTGCGCGACCAGCACCGGCTCGCCGACATTCTGAGGGGCAGCGACGTGCGCTCCATCCTCGCCGGCCACCTGCACTACTCGACCACCGCGATGTTTGCCGGTATTCCCGTCTCGGTCGCGTCGGCCACCTGCTACACACAGGATCTCACCGGTCCGGCGGGGGCCTTACGTGGCCGCAACGGAGCCCAGGGCTTCAATCTGGTGCACGTTTATCCGGAAACCGTCGTCCACTCAGTGGCCCCGGTCGGCGACTACGACACGGTCGGTGAATATGTGAGCCCGGCGGAGACCGAGCGGCGACTGATCGAGGCGGGGGTCCGCATACCCGGCCCCGAGGCAGCCGCTCAGACGGCTTCCCAGGGTGCCGGGATCGGGAAGTAGTTCTGCAAGAAGTGGGTGACCTTGATGGTGCGCACGTCCAGGTCGACGTCGGGTGTGCTGCCATCGTTGAGGCAGAAGAAGTCCATCGACCGCTTCGTCAGGAGTGAATCCATCTGTCGTAGGCCGGATTTCGCTGTGGTGTCGACGTATTTGACCTTGGCCGAGCGCTGCACCACCGCGCGGCCGCTCATGAGCGCGTAATAGTGATAGAGCGAGTTGGTGACCGAGATGTTGGTCTCCGCCCGAAAGGTGCTGGCCGCGGTGGCCGCGAACTCGGCCGGGAACTTTGCCTCCATCTCCGCCATCACGCTCTTGCGCAGCGGCGTCGCCGCATGCTCGAGATGGCGGGTGGTGACCAGGCCGAACCGATCTCTGAGGAGCCCGCGATTCACTCGCGCCGAATTCTCGAATCCGCTGCGTTGATCGTTGTTGGAGCCCAGTCCGATTCGGATCGGTGCCTCGATGAACATGCTCACTCCGCCGGGGGAGAAGAACATCTGCGGGCTCACGGAACGACCGAAGAACATGTCGTCGTTGGAATACAGGAAGTGTTCGGCGAGACCGGGAATGCGGTGCAACTGGGACTCGACAGCCTGCGAATTGTGGGTCGGAAGGACCGACGGATCTGCGAAGAACTCCTCACTGCGCACGAACGTCACCCGCGGATCATCGGCAAGCCATGCAGGTTTCGGCGAGTCGGTGGCGATGAAGATCCTCCGGATCCACGGGGCGTACATGTGCACACTGCGCAGCGCATACCGCAACTCGTCGATCTGACGGAACCGGGCCTCGGAATCGTCACCCTCGCCGACCACATGGCTCTGCATCCTCCTGGCGCGCTGAGCCTGCCATTCCTTCGACGACCCGTCCACCCAGGAGAACACCAGATCGATGTCGAAAGTGATGTCGGAAGCCTGGTGGGCGAACATCTTCTCGAAGGTCGGCCATGTGCGCCCGAACCTCTCGACCTCGCTGCGTACCGCTTCCCGTGAGGAGACCGTTCGTCGCGTCAACGAATTGGCCACGGGCAACAGCAGATCGTCACCTGCCGTCGTCCACAATTCGATCTGCACGCCGGTCGCCGCTCCGAACGTCATGCCGCTGGCGAGGTGGACGCGCGGTCGGAACAGACGGAACACGCGGGCTTTGCGGTGCGTCGACAACGCGCCGTCGGCGACCAGGGCGGGCCGACCCCGTCCCGCACCCACGGTCTTGGCATAGAACGGATGATCCGCGCACGCGGCGGTCAACGCCGACCTGAAGCGCTTGCGCAGCGCCCAGTCGATCGCCAGCACGGGACGCTCATCGTTCCCGCGAACCAGCAGGTAGCCGATCCCGGCGCGGTCGAGGACGTCACGCAGGAAGAGAAGATCCTCGACCATCGCTTCGTGGGGTGTGGTGCTCGTGTTCACCAACGCGAGGCGGCCGTTGAATCGGACCACATCGGGTTCGCGTGGATTGCGCTCGGCGGGGGTCTTCGCACGTACAGCGGTGTGGAGGGACTCCTGCTGGGGTGCACGGAGGACGTCGATCGGGGCGGGGGAATTGCTGATGGTGACCTTCCGGATGCTCGCCGCAACCGCGACATCGTCAGTCTAGTCCCAGGTCAGGGACTGCCCTGCCGGCCCGTCGTCCTACCTGCGGGCAGGCGCGATGCGGTCGAGCACGGCGACCTCGTCGGCGGTCAGTCGGAGGCCGCCGGCCGCGACGTTCTGTTCCAGGTGGGCCGGGTTGCCGGTGCCGGGGATCGCGAGCACATGCGCACCGCGCTGCAGGGTCCACGCCAATCGGACCTGCGCCGGGGTGGCGCCGTGTGCTTCGGCAATGGTCGCGATCTCGGATTCTCCGGTGTCGTCAGGTCCCTCTGGGGAGGCCCAGGTGGAGGTGGCCACGGCGAAGAACGGTACGAATGCGATGCCGTGTTCACGGCATAGCTCGAGCAGGGTGTCGTCGTCGCGGTCGGTGAGGCCGTATCGGTTCTGCACGCTGACCACCGGCGTGATGGTCATCGCCTCGGTCAGTTGGTCGGCCGTGATGTTGGAGATGCCGATGTTGCGCAGCAGGCCCGCGTCGCGCAGCTCGACCAGCGCCTCGAGGTGGTCGGCCAGCGACCCTTCCGTCTTCTCCATGGTGGTGCCCCAGCGCAGGTTGACCACATCGAGCTGGTCGAGGCCCAGCTGACGGATGTTCTCCTCGACTTGGCCGCGCAACTGGTCGGGACGACCCATCGGCTCGAACTCGCCGTCCCTGGACTGACTCGGTCCGACCTTGGTGGTGATCACGAGATGGTCCGGGTAGGGCTGCAAGGCCGTGCTGATCAGTTCGTTTGAGGAGCGCGTCGTAGTGAAGTAGAACGCGGCGGTGTCGATGTGGTTCACGCCGAGCTCGATGGCTCGACGGAGGACGGCGAGCGCGTCGTCGCGGCTCCGGGGTGCTTCCCAGGGCATGCCGCCCAGGCGCATGGCGCCGAGGCCGATGCGGCTGACGGTGCGGTCGCCGAGCTGCCAGGTTCCGGCTGCGTCGGCGGTGGGGATGGTGGCTGTGGATGTCGAATCAGTGGTCATGGAATCCAGCATGGCTCCGCCGCCGACGACGGGGCCGCCGATGGCAACAAGCTGCCACGCCTGCGGAGACGGGCCGGGTCGGCGCACAATATGTGGCATGCACAGCACTGATTCCGTCACCGTCGTGCGTGGCGAGGAGGAACTGCTCCAGCGGACAGCACATCTGTTCGCGTCGGCCGCCGAGGTCGTCTGTGCGGCGAACGATCTGTGGACCTTCGCATGGTCACACGGCGCGGGGGAACTCGCGGACTCGGCGGCGCAGCAACGCAGGCCCGATCAGCGGGTCCGCAAGATCTACCAGGCCGGGACCCTCCTCGATCCGGTGGCGGCACACGAGTTGGCCAAGCGCCGCGACCAGTTCGGCGCGGAGATTCGCGTCACCACCGACGAGATCAACGAGACGATCATTGTGGACCGTCGGCTGGTCATCCTCGCCGGCGATCGGACCGCAGGCGGGCGCAGTTACAGCGTCATCACCCAGGCCGACACCGTGCAGGGGGTGTCGTCGCTGTTCGAGGCCGCCTGGCGATCGGCGACGGACCTCGCCGCCTATGACGCGCGGATCGCGGACATCCGCCGGCTCGCGCCGCAGGTGCTCGACCTGCTCTCCCGAGGCGTCAAGGACGAATCGGCGGCGCGCAGCCTCGGCCTCGGTGTGCGTACCTACCGACGCCGGGTCGCCGACCTGATGTCGTCGCTCGGCGCACAGTCGAGGTTCCAGGCCGGTGTGCGGGCGCGCGAGTTGGGCATCGTGTAGCGGGTGCGGTGATCTCGATACGCGGCTCCTTCGTCGCCGCTACTCGATCGGCGGAAGGGGACGAGGCTCGATCGGCGGGCGGGGACCTCCGCTAGCGGTAGTTCACGAACTGCAACGCGATCCCGAAGTCCTCGCCTTTGAGCAGCGAGATCACGGCCTGCAGATCGTCGCGCTTCTTGCTCGACACCCGGAGCTCCTCGCCCTGGATCTGTGCTTTGACACCCTTGGGGCCCTCGTCGCGGATCTTCTTGGAGATCTTCTTGGCGTGCTCGGAATCGATGCCCTCGACGATCTTGCCGCTGATCTTGAAGGTCTTGCCCGATGCGGCGGGCTCGCCGGCGTCGAACGCCTTGAGCGAGATGTCGCGGCGGATGAGCTTTTCCTTGAAGACGTCGAGGCCGGCCTGCGCGCGCTCCTCGGCGTCCGAGGTGATCACGATGTTCTCTTCGCCGGACCACTCGATCCCGGTGTTGGTGCCGCGGAAGTCGTAGCGCTGCGACAGCTCCTTGGCGGCCTGGTTGAGGGCGTTGTCGACCTCTTGGCGGTCGACCTTGCTCACCACGTCGAACGATGAATCAGCCATGGGTGACACCCTATCGGCCCGGCCGTGCGCTCCTGTGGGGTGCGGTGGTCGAACAACTACTCGAGCCGCCACGAAGGAGGCCGGGTGCGGACCTGGGAGGCCGTGCTGAGCAGCCGGTTTGCGTCGACACCGAGAGTTCGTTGTATTCTTCACGGCGTTGTTCTTACGGCCGATGACCCGGCCCGACGGACGGCACGGCAGGTTGCCCGAGCGGCCAAAGGGAGCGGACTGTAAATCCGTCGCGCAAGCTACATAGGTTCGAATCCTATACCTGCCACGACGTGGTCCACGCTGAACTCCGGCGCTCGCCACCGGTCGCTGACCAGCGATTTGGTGAGCGCCTGGGTTCGTGTGTAACCTCGTTAAGGCTCTCGAACAGCTCACGGGTTCGTTCGGGCACGCCCCCTTAGCTCAGTCGGTAGAGCGTTTCCATGGTAAGGAAAAGGTCAACGGTTCGATTCCGTTAGGGGGCTCGCTGGACCTCCAGTCCACATGGCGGTGTAGCTCAGCTGGTTAGAGCGCACGACTCATAATCGTGAGGTCGAGGGATCGAGTCCCTCCACCGCTACACATCGGTGCCGACCAGCTCGGACCCGACACGCAAAGGGCATGCCGAGCCCGCCACGTACCACCCGAAAGAAGGCAACGAAGTGGCCTCCTCAACAGATGTTCGCCCCAAGATCACCTTGGCGTGCGAGGTGTGCAAGCACCGCAACTACATCACCAAGAAGAACCGTCGCAACGATCCCGATCGCCTCGAGATCAAGAAGTTCTGCCCGAACTGTGGCAAGCATCAGGCGCACAAGGAATCGCGCTGAGCGTTCAGCGGAAAATGGCAATTACGCGGGCTACCTCTGATGAGGTGGCCCGCAGCCATTACCGTGGCAAGGGGACTCCGTCACCGGACCCCCTGAGAGCAGGAACGGCACCACACAACGAGCGGTAGCGATGGGAGTTGCCCTCCACGCGACGCTTACCGCCGTGGACCACGCCCGAACCCCTCGGCAGTCGAGGGACCGTCCACGAGATCCCGACCATCTGCGGATTGGTCGAGCAAAGGAGCGGCATCCGATGTCAGTCAGCGAGGCCGAGGTTCAGGAACGGATCGACGCGTTGAAGAAGGGTGTGAAACTCAGTCCAGAGGAGATCGCTGCCCACACCAGGGAGATGGTGGGCTTCAACTACACGGTCGACGACTACTACGAGGTCGGGCGTGAAGAGGTCCGCAAGCACGCCCGCGCCGTGCAGGACGACCACCCGGTCCACTGGAACGAGAAGGCCGCCCAGGAAATGGGCCATGAGACCCTCATCGCCGCGCCCACGTTCGTGTCGGTGCTCGGGATCATCGCCCAGCGTCGTCTGTTCGAGGACGTCGTCACCGGGTACGACCTGTGGCAGATCATGCAGACCGATCAGCGCCTGGTGTTCCACCAGCCGATCAAGGTGGGCGACCAGCTAGTCTGCGACGTCTCGCTCGACTCATTCCGCCAGATGGCCGGCACCGACGTGATGATCACCAAGAACATCATCTGGAACCAGCGCGAAGAGCCGGTGATGACCACCTGGACCAGCCTGGTGGCCCGTGCCGCGGTGGAGGCCGATCCCGAGGTCCTCGACAAGCTCGAGCACGTGATGATGAAGGTCGACAGCGAGCCGGACATGCCGAACACGGTGCACGGGCCGTTCGACCGCTACGACCTGCCGGATCCGCAGGTGGAACCGAAGCCATACGCCGCGATCAACTTCGACGATCTGACCGTCGGTCAGGAACTGCCGCCCGTCACCAAGACCCTCACCCGCGGCAACCTCGTCAACTACGCGGGCGTGGCCGGCGATCCCAACCCGATCCACTTCTCCGACGAGGTCGCCAAGGTGATCGGCCTGGAGACCTGCGTGGCCCACGGAATGCAGTCGATGGGTCTGGGCGCGAGCTTCATCAGCAGCTTCGTCGGCGACCCGGCAGCGATCTACGAGTACAACGTGCGATTCACCAGCCCGGTCTATGTGCCCGCGGAGGGTTACGCCCAGGTCGACTTCACCGGCAAGATCAAGTCGCTGGACCCGGAGACGCGCCGCGGCGTGATCGCCATGGTCGCCAAGCAGGGTGACCGCAAGATCTTCGGGCGCGCCCAGGCGCACGTTCAGTTCAACTGAGCGGACCCGACCACACATCACCGCAGCGCGGCGCGAGACGGATCATCCGCCTCGCGTCGCGCCGTCGTGTCGGCTGACGGCGCCACGACCCGGCTCCGCACGGTGAACGCGGCGCAACCGATCACCGCGGCACCGCCGATCACCAGCGACACCGTCAGCCGTTCGCCGAGTAGCAGTACCGCCCACGTGACGGTCAGCACCGGCTGGACGAGCTGGATCTGACTGACCGTGGTCATCGGGCCGATCGCCAGCCCCCGGTACCAGGCGAAGAAGCCGAGAAACATGCTCACGGCGCTGAGGTAGGCGAACGCCGCCCACTGGCCGGTCGTGGCGTGCGGCAATCGACCATCGCTCACGATGACCGTGGCGACCAGCATGACCGGCGACGCCAACAGCAGCGCCCAGCAGATCGTCTGCCACGCCCCGAGTTCACGTGACATCAAACCGCCCTGTGCGTAGCCGATCGCCGCGAGCGCGACCGCACCGAGCAGGTAGAGATCGCTGGCGCCCGCGGTGCCGAGAGCGCCGTGTCCGGCGAGGGTGAACGCGCCGGTGGCCACCACACCCAGCGTGGCGCCCACCCAGAACCGACGGCTGGGTCGTTCTCGGGTACGCACCGCCACGACGACCGCGGTGACCGCCGGAAGCACACCGATGACCACCGCCGAGTGTCCGGCCCCGACATCGCGGAGCGCGAGCGACGTGAGGATGGGGAATCCCGCCACCACGCCGATCGACACCGGCAGGAGCCTCATCAGCTGTCTGGTGGTCGGGAGCCGGGCGCGTCCCAGCGCGAGGGCGATCGCGGCCAGGCCGGCGGCGACGACGGCGCGACCGCAACCGATGAACAACGGGTCGAGTCCCGCAACGGCGACCCGGGTGGACGGCACGGTGAACGAGAAGGCGACGACGCCGAGGAGACCCCACAGCATCCCCGGCTGTGATAGCACCGGAGGAGGGTTGCCGATAGCGCTACTATTGGCTTTCATGTCCGACGATAGCAGCCAGCGGATCGCGCAACACCTCCGTTCTGTCGCCGCGGCCGCCGAGGCCGGTGGTCGACTGCCCTCGACGCGCGAACTGGCATCGCGGTTCGGCGCGGGCCCGGTGACGGTGCAGCGCGCTCTCGCGCAGCTGGTGGCCGAGGGCGTCGTCGAAACCCGATCCGGTTCCGGCACATTCGTGCGGCGACGACACGTCGGCTCGGATCGGGCCGACGTTGCGTGGCAGACCGCCGCGCTCGGTCCCGAACGTGCGGGTGCGTCGCCGATCGGTTCGACGATGCGTCAGATCCCGCACGACACCATCGCGATGCACAGCGGCTACCCCGACATCGAGCTCCTACCTGTCCGTGAGGTCCGCAGTGCTTTCGCTCGCGTTGTGCGGCGCGAGGAGAGTTTTCATCGCCCACCGACGGCCGGGCTACCCGACCTGCGCCGCTGGTTCGTCGACGAGCTCGAGGCGGACGGTTGGCGGGACACCGACGCGGTCATCGCCTCCGGCGGTCAGGCGGCGCTCGCGGCGACGTTCCGCGCCCTGGCCGCACCCGGTGATCCCATCGTGATGGAGTCGCCGACCTACTGGGGTGCGATCGCGGCGGCGCGCCAGGCCGGGCTGATCACCGTCCCCGTGCCACGCACCGGCGGCGCGCCGTCGGCCGTCGATCTCGACGAGGCGTTCGCGACGTCGGGAGCGCGCCTCGCGTACGTGCAGCCGACGTTTGCGAACCCGACCGGTGACGTGTGGACGGCGGCCCAGCGCGACGACGTCCTGGCGGTCGTCCGTGCGCACCGTGCCTTCGTCGTCGAGGACGACTGGGCACACGACTTCGCGATGGAGGCCGGTCCCAGACCACTGGTCTGCTCCGACACCGACGGGCACGTCGTCTACATCCGATCGCTGACCAAGAGCCTGTCGCTGACGGTCCGGGTGGCCGCGCTGCTCGCGCGCGGACCCGCTCGGACCCGGATCGAGAACGCGTTGACCGTGTCGGATCTCTACGTCGCGCCGGTCCTGCAGTCGGTGGCCCTCGATGTGGTGTCGAGGCCCACGTGGCGCACTCATCTGCTGCGCCTGCGCCGCGCGCTGCAGGCGCGTCGAGACGCATTGGTCGGGGAGCTCGCCGCCGGTGCGCCGATGATCGAGGTGGAACGCGTACCGCGCGGCGGGCTGAATCTGTGGGCCGCCCTGCCCGGCCAGGGCTCCGACGGGACACCGACCGACGCCGAGCTGGTCGCGGCCCGCACGCTCGCTCGCGGACTGTCGATCTCGGCCGGCGGGGAATGGTTTCCGACCGAGCCGACCGGACCGTTCATCCGGCTCAACTTCGCCGCCGCAGCGCCGGATCGATACGCGGAAGCGGTGGAGATCCTGGCGGGCGCGTTGTAGTCGCGGGTGAAGGTCGCTGATGGGTGCGCCCACCGCGTCGATGAGCAACCTCTGAGGTGGCGGCAGGAACCCGTTTTGGGTTTGTCCTGGGCAGTGATCTACACTGAAGTGTCTGGATTGACTCAGACTTGCGCGCTGCCCATAGGGTGGCGCGTTGGTTTTGTCGGGAGTTTTCCGATCTGAGGAGGTCGAGAAGGCAGCTGTACCGTGGCTATCAGCCACGCACAGTCGCAAAGGGGCGTAGCTCAACTGGCAGAGCAGCGGTCTCCAAAACCGCAGGTTGCAGGTTCAAGTCCTGTCGCCCCTGCCCTGGTGAGGGCACACGTAGACGAGAGGACCTCGAAGGTGAGCAAGCGAGATCGAGCTGCCCGCGCCAAAGATGCCGCGGAGGACACCTCCGCCGAGTCGGTGGGGGAGCTCGAAAGTCGCGATGACGTCGACGGCGCGGAGTCGGGTGAACTGCGTCCGTCGGGCAAACGCTCGTCGAGGGGTCGTCGTTCATCGACAAGTGCCTCCAGCACCGACGGCGGCGCGGACTCCGACACCGGATCCGCGGTCGCGGTCAAGGAACGCAAGAAGAAGGCACCTGCCGGCGAGAGTCGCAATCCGTTCGTTCGGTTGTGGGTTTTTCTGCAGCAGGTCGTCGCCGAACTGAAGAAGGTCATCTGGCCGACCCGCCGTGAGATGATCACCTACACGATTGTCGTGCTGATTTTCGTGATCGTGATGACCGCATTCATCTCCGGCCTCGACATCGCCTTCGCCAAGGGAGTTCTCTGGCTGTTCGGCTGACGCCACCCAGACCAGTGGGGCGCAGGCCCAGGCCAAGGACAACCGGAACCGAAAGAGGAGCGTGGGCTGCAGTGAGCACCCCGGAGAACGAGATCGAACCGACCCCAGAGTCGATCGGTGTGGTCGACACGTCGGCGGTGGATACCGCCGACGAGACCGACGATCCCGGTGTCGAGGCACAGGTCGAGGCCGCCGAGGATGACGCAGCAGCCGTCGAGGGCGGCGAGTCCGTCGTCGAGGAAGCCATCGAGGACGCGGTCGCAGACGAAGTCGACGTGGCGGACGAGGTCGCTGCCGAAGAAGCACCCGCCGAGGACGCCGATCCGGTCGAGGAACTGCGCAAGCAGCTCCGTCGTGCTCCCGGTGACTGGTACGTGATCCACAGCTACGCGGGTTACGAGAACAAGGTGAAGGCCAACCTCGAGACCCGTGTGCAGAATCTCGATGTCGGCGACTACATCTTCCAGGTCGAGGTACCGACCGAAGAGGTCACCGAGATCAAGAACGGCCAGCCGAAGAAGGTCAACCGCAAGGTGCTGCCGGGTTACATCCTGGTGCGCATGGACCTCAACGACGATTCGTGGGGCGCGGTGCGCAACACGCCGGGCGTGACCGGCTTCGTCGGGATGACCTCCAAGCCGTCGCCGTTGTCGCTCGACGAGGTGCTGCAGTTCCTCATGCCGCGCGTCGAGACCAAGAAGCCCGCTGCCTCCAAGGCCGGGGCCGAGGGTGTCGAGGCGGCTGCCGCCGCGGCGACCGCGGTCATCGAGGTGGACTTCGAGGTGGGCGAGTCGGTCACCGTCATGGACGGCCCGTTCGCGACCCTGCCCGCGTCCATCAGCGAGGTCAACGCCGAGCAGCGCAAGGTCAAGGTGCTGGTGTCGATCTTCGGTCGCGAGACACCGGTCGAACTCGGCTTCAATCAGGTCGAGAAGATCTGACCAACGCCCACCGACGGTGGGCGACCACGAACTTTCACGTCTCCAGCGGGCGTGGATCTGCAAGAAGACAAGCAAGGAACAATTAGATGCCTCCCAAGAAGAAGAAGCTCGCCGGGATCATCAAGCTCCAGATCCAGGCAGGCCAGGCCAACCCGGCTCCGCCCGTGGGTCCGGCGCTCGGTCAGCACGGCGTGAACATCATGGAATTCTGCAAGGCGTACAACGCGGCGACCGAGTCGCAGCGCGGCAACGTCATCCCGGTGGAGATCTTCGTGTACGAAGATCGTTCATTCGACTTCAAGTTGAAGACCCCGCCGGCTGCGAAGCTCCTGCTCAAGGCTGCCGGTGTGCAGAAGGGCTCCGGCGAGCCGCACACCAACAAGGTCGGCAAGGTCAGCATGGACCAGGTCCGTGAGATCGCGAAGACCAAGCAGGAAGACCTCAACGCGAACGACATCGATCAGGCCGCGAAGATCATCGCCGGTACTGCACGGTCGATGGGGATCAACGTCGAGGGCTGACGATCTGCCGCTGGTCTCGATACGCCCTGCGCTAGCGCTTCGGGCTACTCGACCGGCGGGAAACGTGGGAGGGCCCGCTCGGCCCAGCAACCACTAACCCGAACATCATTCACGGAGAAAGAACAGAGCAATGGCACAGAAGAGCAAGGCCTACCGCGCCGCCGCGGAACAGGTCGACAAGAGCAAGCTGTACAGCCCGCTGGAAGCTGCGCAGCTCGCCAAGGACACGTCGTCGAAGAACACCGACTCGACCGTCGAGGTCGCGGTCCGGCTGGGCGTCGACCCGCGCAAGGCCGACCAGATGGTCCGCGGCACCGTCAACCTGCCCCATGGCACCGGTAAGACCGCCCGCGTGATCGTGTTCGCCGCCGGCGACAAGGCCGCCGAGGCCACCGCGGCCGGAGCCGACGAGGTCGGCGCCGAGGACCTGATCGAGAAGATCCAGGGCGGCTGGCTGGAGTTCGACGCGGCGATCGCCACCCCGGACCAGATGGCCAAGGTCGGCCGCATCGCGCGTGTGCTCGGCCCGCGTGGTCTGATGCCGAACCCGAAGACCGGCACCGTGACCACCGACGTCACCAAGGCCGTCAACGACATCAAGGGCGGCAAGATCAACTTCCGCGTCGACAAGGCCGCCAACCTGCACTTCGTCATCGGCAAGGCATCGTTCGACGTCGAGAAGCTGGCGGAGAACTACGGCGCCGCCTACGACGAGATCATGCGTGCGAAGCCGTCCGCGGCCAAGGGACGCTACGTCAAGAAGGTCACCGTCTCCACCACCACGGGCCCGGGCATCCCGGTCGACCCGCTGGTGACCCGCAACTTCACCGAGGCCCCGCAGGGCTGACCCTTCGAGACGCTCGCAAGCTCGCTCCTCAGGGGGCGGGTGAGGGGCGTTCGCAAGCTCGCTTTTCGGGGCGCGGCGCTAGCCGTGGCGGTCCCTGAGGAACGGAGCGCTAGCGGAGTGTCACGAAGGGCGCTCCTCAGGGCGCGACGCTCGCAGACTCAAAGCCCCCGATCACTGTCGTGGTCGGGGGCTTTTGTCGTACCGCGGGTCGTATGTCAGGTCGTGTTGCCGATGATGGCCCGCAGCGCAGCGATGTGACCGGTGTAGGCGTCGCGGCCGGCCGCGGTGAGCTGAGCCCGGACGGTTCGTCGTCGGCCGGTGAGGCGGCGCTCCATGCTGAGATATCCCGCCTCCTCCAACGTCGACAACTGCTTGGACAGCGCCGAGTCCGAGAGCGCCAGCTGCTCCTTGAGGAAGGCGAACTCCGCCCAATCGGCCGCGGCGAGTGTGGCGACCAGTGCCAGGCGGGTGCTGGGATGGATCAGCTCGTCGAAACGGGCGGCGCCGTCGGCTTCGGCGGTCATGCACCGATCCATCGGCGCGTGCTCGTGAACACCTCGGGGCCACCGAACCCGACGACGAGCGCGGTGATTGCCGCCGCCCACAACGAAGGATGTCCGGCGCCGTCGGCCTGCAGGGCGAACGCGAGCGCGATGGTGAACGCCACCGCGGTCAGCAGAATCGCGATGACGATCAACGGGATCCGGCGATCGGCGACCGAGCGGCTGACCTGCAGTCGTGAGCTGCGACGTCGGCCGTCCAGCAGGCGAGAGGCAACCGTCGCATGACCGGCGCCGAACGCCACCGTCGCCACGGTCACCACCCACCACGGCGCGAACTGACCCAGCAGGCCCAGCACGAGCCAACCGCAGGCCATGGCCCACCAGTAGGCCCGGGGCAGCCCGATCTCCTCGGCGACGTCGCGTCGTGCGCGATCGGCCGCGGCCAGGGCGGCGCGCGCCTGTTCGGGCGTCATGTCGGTCATCGGCTCCTCCGCCGGTTTGACTTTCCCACTTGGAAAGTCATCGTCCACTTTCCTGCCGGGAAAGTCAACCGTCGGCTCAGAACGCTGCAACCCCCTGGCGATGCAGGAATAATCGCCGGCAGGGGCGGGCCAACGAGATCAGGTGGTGACTTGATGGACGTACGACCGACGAAGCTGGCGATCATCGGAGCGGGAGCGGTCGGCACCGCCGTCGCGTATGCGTCGTTGATCCGGGGCGTGGCACGGACGATCGCGCTGATGGACATCAACACCGCGAAGGTGACCGCCGAGGTCCTCGACATGTCGCACGGACTGGAGTTCGTCCCGCGCGCCGACATCATCGGCGACGACGACGTGTCGGTGTGCGCCGACGCCGACGTGGTGGTCTTCACCGCCGGGGCGAAGCAGCGGCCCGGGCAGTCGCGACTCGAATTGGCCGAGGCCACCATCGGTTTGACCAAGAAGATCATGCCCGGGGTGCTCGAGGTGGCCCCGAACGCCGTCTACATCATGGTCACCAACCCGGTCGACATCGTCACCTATGCGGCGCTGAAATACAGTGGTCTGCCGAATAGTCAGCTGTTCGGTTCGGGCACCGTGCTCGACTCGTCACGACTGAGGTTCCTGATCGCGCAGCATTGCGACGTCGCGGTGCAGAACGTGCATGCCTACATCGTCGGCGAACACGGTGACAGCGAGATCCCGCTGTGGAGTTCGGCGAGCATCGGCGGCGTGCCACTGCTGCACTGGAAGCCGTTGGGCTCGGGGGAGGCCATCGATGCGGCGGCTCGCGAACGAATCCACCACGAGGTGGTCCACGCCGCGTACAAGATCATCGAGGGCAAGGGCGCGACCAACTACGCGATCGGTCTGGCCGCCACCCGTATTGTCGAGGCGGTGCTGAACAACGAGCACCGGGTGCTGCCGGTGTCGACGGTCGCCACGGGCTACGAGGGCCTCGACGACGTCTGCCTCTCGCTGCCGACGATCGTCGACCGCGGGGGAGCCCGGACCCGCCTGGAGATGCCGATGTCCGACGACGAGTTGTCGGGTCTGATGCGTTCGGCGGAAACCCTGCGGGGGATGCAGGCGAAGTTCGGGCTCCAGCCGTTCGGTCGTTCGGAGTAACCCGGTTCGATTCGGGACCCGGGACGCCGCGGGCGGGGCTACCGTCACCGCATTCATCGAGGAATGTGGGAAGAGGCAATCATGCGGTGCTCACGGAAGATCTTTGTCGGAATGCTCGCCGCGGCAACACTCGTCGTGGCACCGTTGGCGGTCGCAGCGCCGGCGGAGGCATCGGCGTATAGCAACTGCAAGGCCCTCAACGCCGACTACCCGCACGGTGTCGGAAAGTCCGGGGCCGTGGACTCGACATCCGGGACACCGGTCACGAACTTCACGGTGAACGACAATCTCTACAGTCAGGAATCGTCGCACGACGGGGACAACGACGGCATCGCCTGCGAGCGACACTGACCTGTGAGCAACACTGAATGGTGTGTTCACCCCACGTGAGGACGAGAACCGGCGACTCCTGCGTGCGCGGGATGCCATCGACCGCGCATACGCCGAACCTCTCGACGTCGCGACCCTCGCGCGCATCGCGCTGATCTCCCCGGCGCATTTCACCCGACGGTTTCGGGACGTGTTCGGCGAGACGCCGCATCGCTACCTGCAGCGCAGGCGCATCGAACGGGCCTGCGCGCTGCTGCGCAACACCGAACTCCCGGTGACCGAGGTGGCCGGCGCCGTCGGATACGAGAGTCTCGGCACCTTCGGACGCACGTTCACCGCGATCATCGGGCGCAGTCCGACGGAGTACCGCCGGAACTCGGCGCCTGCGCCGGTGCCGTCGTGCTTCGTGAGGGACTGGACCCGCCCCCGACACGATCCGAGCCGAGCGGATCCGAGCAGTTTCGGAGAAGCCGGGCCACGTCCGATCGTCGTATCGTCGGGCACATGATCAACGGCATCAGCATCCATTCCATCTACGTCCTCGACCAGGACGCCGCACTCGAGTTCTATGTCGGGAGACTCGGATTCGTGGTGACCACCGACGTCGACATGGGCTTCATGCGGTGGCTGACCATCGCCGCGCCCGGTCAGCCCGACCGCGAGATCCTGTTGTCGCTGCCCGGCCCGCCCTCGATCTCCGACGACGCGGCCGGGACCGTTCGCGATCTGCTGACCCGGGGTGCGCTGGGGACGACGATCCTGACCACCGACGACTGTCGTGGCACCTACGCCGAGTTGCTGGCCAAGGGCGTCGAGTTCACCCAGGAACCCGAAGACCAGCCGTACGGCATCGACTGTGCATTCCGCGACCCGTTCGGCAACCAGATCCGGATGACCCAACGCGCCGCCACGGATCGGGACATCACCGACGACGACCTCTCCCGGTGGGCGCCTGACGGTTCCTGAGCCGTGTCGGAGGCCGTGGACTGTTCAACCAGTGGCACCGTGGCAATCGTGTCGCCCTGCGACGAATTCGCGACGGAACGGAACCAAACGGGCCGCTGGATAGTCTGATCCATATGCGCGATGACAAGCTGCTCTCCAAGATCTCGGCGCTGCTGCGACAGGCCGAGGGCACCGACAACCCGCACGAGGCCGAGACGTTCATGCAGGCCGCGCAACGTCTGGCGACCACGGCGTCGATCGACCTGGCCGTCGCCCGGGCGCACGACCCGGCGGGCCGGCAGAAGACCACACCGATCTCGCGGCAGATCACCATCGGTGCGGCAGGCAAACGTGGGCTCAAGACGTACGTGCAGCTGTTCGTGGCGATCGCACGGGCGAACGACATCACCGTCGACGTGGCCGGCAACTCCACGTTCGTCATGGCCTACGGCTACGCCGCCGACATCGACACCTGCGAGACCCTCTACACGTCGTTGGTGGTGCAGATGGTCGCGGCCAGCGACGCCTACCTGCGGTCGGGCGCCTACAAGGGTGAGGAGTTCTCGCGGGTGGTCAGCCGCGGATCGGGGTGGCGGACGCGGCGGGTCGTGGAGACCAAGCCGCTCTCGCCGATCACCGCCCGGCTCAACTTCCAGTCCGCGTTCGCCGAACGGATCGGCAAGCGGCTGAACGAGGCCCGCGAACAGGCCCGGGCCGATGCGCTCACCGCCGACACCGACGACGCGGACCGACCGTCGGGTACCGCGCTGGCCCTGCGCAACAAGGAGATCGAGGTCACCGACTTCTATCGTGCGGAATCCAAGGCGCGCGGCACCTGGCGGCCGTCGAGCGCGTCGGCCGGCTACTCCGAGGCGGCCCGCAAGGCGGGGGATCGGGCGGGCCGACGGGCCAAGATCGGTGCGGACCGAGAGTTCGGCTCGGCCCGTGGCGCATTGGACAAGTGAGACCTCACCGTTCGGCGGGGGCGTCGTGGACGGGTGGATCGATGCGGAACGCGTCGTCGGCAAGGAACTCGCTGGGCCGGACCGGAAAGGGATGGGTGGTGCCGGCATGGCGGCGAATCCAGGCACCCACGAAACCGTCGTCGGTGACCAGCGTGTGCACCACGATCGCGCTGACCACCACGATCGCGGCGTAGAAGAACAGCCAGCTGATCGCGACGAAGACGGCCCCGAGCGTGCCGTAGTGCTTGGTGGTCTCACTGAGAATGGTGGGCAGGGCGAGGCGACTGCCGATGAGCAGAATCGTGATGAACAACCCCGAGACGACACCGTCGAGGGCCAGCAACCGCATCGGTACCTGTGCGGACACCAGCAGCCGCGGGACGACGGTCCACAGCAGGGTCCAGATGAGGAAGGTCGCCACGACCTCCAGTGCGAGGCCGACGATGCTGTACCCACCGAACAGCGTGCGACCGTTCAACGTGACGTGGTGCAGCGAACTCGCGAGGCCTTGGAGGACCACCCCGACGGGGAAGACGAAGATCACCACCACCCAACGCCACCAGCCCGAGATCGGCAGCTTGGTCACCTGCCACACCGACACGTACATCCGGCCGAGCGCCCGCGACAGCGACGTCGCGCCCGCGATGGTCATGAGCGCGCCGAGCACCCCGATCGCGGTCGCCGAGCCGGGGGTGGCATCGGAGACGAGATCCACCCGGTCGGGATCGACGCCCAGACCGCTCAACGCTGTGGTGATGAAGGTCTGGTCGGGCAACGCCGTCAACAGGATGACGATGGGCAGGATGGAGGTGAATGCCTGGGCCGCCAGTGTCATGGCCCGGTCGGTCACGTCGTTGACGGCCAGGTCACGGATGATGCGGATGACGAGGTACGCGCCAGGGATCACGCGGGCCCGGTTGGCGAGAGTGACACCCCGCTCACGCACCCGGGTACTCAGCGACGGAGAACTCACCCCAGACGTCTCCCTTCCCGCGGGCGGTGGCCTACGGCTGCCGGTCGAATCCTAGTGGCCGTGCCGGATGCCGTCTCGGTAGCGTATGTCCATCCGATCCCGGGTGTACCCGCGCGGATGGCGCGGAAAGGGGGCGGGAGTTGACGGAGCCACCCGATGGCGCGCACGGTTCCGACGGCGACGGCGACGGCGACGGCGACGGCGACCGCGGCGACAATCCGTCCCCGGAGCACGTGCCCGACGACAGCGGCGCGGACACCGGCCCGCCGTCGGCAGATCCCGGCGACGGTGCCCAGAGTCGGTATCGGCCCACTGCCCAACAATGGGGGGTGGCGGCCGCGATCGTGGCGTTCGGCGTGGGCTTCTGCCTCTACCGGCTGATCAAGGGCGTGGGTCTGGGACAGTCGGCCGCCCTCTACATCGGCATCCCGCTCGTGCTGGCCGTGGTCCTCACCCTTGGTTCGCCGGCCAGGCGTCCGGCGGGCATGGCGATGAAGGTGACCACGATTCTGCTGTTGTTGTCGGTTCCCGTACTGGGTGAGGGTGCCTGCTGCGTGCTGATGGCGGCACCGATCTTCTATCTGTTCGTGTATCTCGGTGCGCGGGTGTCGGTGTCGGCGCGAGACGCCAAACGTCGTGGTCCGGCGGTCTTCGTCGGGCCGGCGTTGTTGGCTCTCCTGGCGTTGGAGGGCACGGCTCCGGTGCTCACCGTGCCGGGTGACGCGACGTCGTCGGCCACCCGGAACATCGACCTCCCGGCCGCACAGATGCCGGCGGCGTTGGCAGCGCCGCTGCGGCTGGAGGCGACCCGTCCCGACGGTCTGCTGGCGATCGGGTTTCCGCGACCCGTCGCAGACTCTGGCGGACTCGGCCTCGGGCAACGCCGCACCATCACCTTCGCCGGCGCGCATCACCGGTCGGGCCCGGTGTCGGCGCACCACTGGGGCGAACAATCCTCGGCGCTGCATCTGGTGGTCGACGAACGGACCCGAACATCGGTCACCTTCCGCCGCGTCGCGGACACGAGCCCCCTGGCCACATGGCTGCGGTGGGACGAGATGCGCGTGCGTTGGCGGGCCGTGGACGCCACCCACACCGAGGTCCGGTGGGAACTGGGCTACACCCGTCTGCTGTCACCCTCCTGGTATTTCGGTCCCATCGAACGCCTCGTCACCTGGCGCGCCGCCGACTACCTGATCCGGACCATCGAACTCGAGGACGTGTCGGTGACACCGCCGGCCGCGGGTGCGACCGACACCCACGCGCACCGGTGATGGGCATGCCCGCCGCCGGTACCTGGCTCGACGCCGCCACCATCACCGCGCTGGCGACGATGCTGCCGGTGCTCGGTGCCGCCGCCCTGTGGTTTGCGGTGCCCGACATCGCGCGCCGCGCTTCGGCGGTGCCGGCGCTGCTGTGGAATCTGATCGGTCTGACCGCGGTGAATGTTCTCGCCGTGCAGGTCGGGTGGTGGTCGTTCGGCACCACCGGCGGCGAATGGTTCGGGGTTCCGGCGGACCTGATCATCGCGTGGGCCGTGCTGTGGTCGCTGATCCCGGTGCTCGCCGGACAATGGATCGCGCCCCGCTACGCGGTGGTCGGTTTGATCCTGCTGGACATCTATCTGATGCCGGTCCTCGATCCCGCCGTCCGCCTCTCGCCGCACTGGTGGTGGGGTGAGGTGGTCGCCGTGATCACCTGCCTGCTCCCGGGCGTGCTGCTCGGTGAACTGACCGCCCGCCGACGACGCCTGCGCCTGCGGGTCTGTCTGCAGGTCGTGTTGTTCACCGCGATCCTGCTGGTGGCCATTCCGGCTGTTGCGGCGACGATGTCCGGACGCTCGGCCGAGGCGGTGCTCGACCAGGTCGGCGGACCATTCGACCTGGCGTTGATGCAGGTCGCCGGGGTCGTCGCGCTGGTGGCGGTGGCGGCAGTGGTGGAGTTCGCGCGGCACGGCGGGACGCCCTACCCGTGGGATGCGCCGGATCGCCTGGTGACGTCGGGGCCGTATGCGTACGTACGCAACCCGATGCAATTGTGCGGCACGCTGCTGCTGGTCCTGTTGGCGGTGATCACCGGGTTGCCACTGCTGGCCGGTGCCGCGCTGATTGCTGCCGCGTTCTCCTCCGGTCTCGCCGCCTATGTCGAAAACGATTCACTGGCAACCCGATTCGGTGGTGATTGGGCCGACTACCGACGGGCGGTGCGGCCGTGGTGGCCGCGTCGGCACCCGGTGACCTATGGCGAGCCGGCGCGGGTGCATCTCGCGCGCGGTTGTGACCCGTGCAGCGAACTCACCGCGTGGATCGTCGAGCGATCACCGGTGGGCCTCGAGGTGCTGCCGGCCGAAGACCATCAGGATGAGCTGCGGCGCATGCGATATCAGTCGCCGACAGTGGTGGTCGACGGAGTGCGGGCGTTCGGCCTGGTGCTGACCCACCTGAACCTGGCATGGGCGCTCGCCGGGTGGGTCATCGCCACGCCGGGTATCTCGCACGTGCTGCAGGTACTGGTCGATGTGTCCGGGGGAGCGCCCCGCGACATCGCACGAGATTGACCTCGTGTCGGAGGTGGGGGCGGCTCGTCGCCGAATTACAGTGACACGAGAAAGGGGCTGCCGTGGACAACGTCATCGAAGTCGCCGGATTACGCAAGCGGTTCGGTCGTACGCAGGCGCTCGACGGTCTGGACCTGCGGGTGCGCACCGGTCGGGTGCACGGATTTCTCGGGCCCAACGGGGCGGGCAAGTCCACGACGATCCGCGTGCTGCTGGGACTCATCCGTGCCGACGGCGGTACCGCGCGACTGTTCGGCGAGGACCCGTGGCGTCGCGCGGTCGCGTTGCATGAGCGGTTGGCGTACGTGCCCGGTGATGTCGCGCTGTGGCCGGACCTGACCGGCGGGCAGTGCATCGACGTGCTCGCCTCGGCCGGCTCCGGCCTCGACGAACGACGCCGTACCGACCTCGTCGACCGGTTCGGACTCGACGTCACCAAGAAGGCGGGCGACTACTCCAAGGGCAACCGGCAGAAGGTGGCGCTGATCGCGGCCCTGTCGTCACGCGCGGACCTGCTGATCCTCGACGAACCGACCTCCGGGCTCGACCCGCTGATGGAGGAGGCGTTCCAGGAGTCGGTGCGCGAACGCGTGAACGACGGTGTGACGGTGCTGTTGTCGAGT
Source organism: Gordonia sp. DT218 (assembly GCF_049847105.1). NCBI lineage: Bacteria > Bacillati > Actinomycetota > Actinomycetes > Mycobacteriales > Gordoniaceae > Gordonia > Gordonia sp. DT218. The sequence goes on from NZ_JBNCNS010000003.1 coordinate 709,143, forward strand.
CACATCCTCGCCGAGGTGGAAACGCTCAGCCATGACGTCACCATCATCCGGGCCGGCCAGACGGTGCGGTCCGGCGGTCTCGACGAGCTGCGCCGTGGGTCGCGAAGCAAGGTCCATGCGCGCACCCGGGGTAACCCCGATGGCCTGTCGGCGATGCGGGGCATCGGCCATCTCGAGGTCACCGCCGTCGGTGGCGAGCACGCCCAGGAACGTGACGTGCGTTTCGATGTCGGCGACGCGGACCTCGATGACGCGGTCGGGATGCTGGTGTCGGTGGGTATCGACTCGCTGACCGTGCGTCCCCCGAGCCTCGACGAGTTGTTCCTGCGCTCGTATGAGGCGGCCGGCGAGTCCGCGACTGCCGATGACGGTGCCGGCGCGTCATGACCGCTGCCACCACCGTTCCGGCGATCGGCCGGCCCACCACATCGGCCGGTCGCAACGCCGGCGTGGTGACGATGATCGGCCTGACGCTGCGCACCGGGTGGAAGCCCTATGCGATCTGGGTGGTATCGATAGTCGTCGGCTACCTGGCGACCGTCGCCGCGATCGACTCGACCTTCACCACCGCCGAGCAGTTCGAGTCCTACGGTGCCACCTTCGCCGGCGACAAGGCGCTCGCCGCGATCAACGGAATACCTTACGGTGCAACGACTCTTGGTGGTGTATCGGCGAACGAGTTCGCCTTCATCGCGGCTCTTGCATTCCCGCTGATGGCGACGCACCTCATTCTGCGGGCCACCCGCGGGCCGGAGGAGTCCGGTCTGCTCGAACTCGTACGGTCGCGGTGTGTGGCCCGGTGGGCTCCGGCCGTCGCCGCGACGATCCTGGCGCTGGGCGCGTTCGCGCTGGTGGCCTTCGGTGTCTGGTTCAGCCTGCTCGGTTACGGCGTCAGCGCTGGTAGCTCCGCCCTGTACGCGTGGTCGCTGGCCGGTCTCGGCACGGTGTGGACCGGGGTCGCATTGTGCATCGCCCAGTGGGTGCGCCGCGTCGGTAAGGCGTACGCCACCAGCCTCGTGGTGCTGGGGGCGGCCTACGGGTTCCGGGCGATCGGCGACGTCCGTGACACAGCGTGGAAATGGCTGTCGCCGTTGGCCTGGCAGCAGGAGACCCGCCCGTTCGCCCCCGATGCCCGCTGGTGGCCATTGGCTCTGGCCCTCGCGGTTGCGGTGGCGCTCATCGCGGTCGGCTGGTGGCAGGCGGCCACCCGCGACATCGGCTCGGGGCTGTTCACCAGCCGACCGGGCGGCGAACGCGCGGGGTTGATCGCCGGCTCGACCGTCGGCCGCGCGATCGCCGAGCATCGTGGGTCGATCCTCGGATGGACCGCCGGCGGACTGGCCGTCGCCATCGTGTTCGGCGCGCTCGTGCACGACGTGAGTGACGCGGTCGCCGGGAATCCGTCGATCGGCGAGGCGCTCGGCGACGGTGGCGCGCGGGGACAGGCCGTCGACCTGTACGTGGCGTTGACCGTCGTGATCCTGGTTCTGATGGCCGGCGGCTTCGTGATCTCGGCGGTCGGGCGGCTGCGCGCCGACGAAACGGGTGGCCGGCTGGAGACGACGCTGGCTCAGCCGATCAGTCGACCGGCATGGTTCGGCGCCGAGATCCTGGTGATCGGTCTCGGCATGGTCGTCGTCACGCTGGTGCCGGTACTGGCCCTGGGTCTGGTGGTGGCCGGCCAACTCTCGGATGGATCGGAGATCGGCCACATACTGATGGCCGGGATCGACTACCTGCCTGCCATCGCCGTACTCGCGGGTTTCGCTCTGCTGCTGTTCGGTTGGCTGCCGCGGTGGCAGTCGCTGGCCTGGCTGTTGCTGGGCTACACCACGGCGATCGCATTCCTCGGCGGCATCCTCGACCTGCCCGATGCGGTGCTGCGGCTGTCACCGATGTACTCGGTCGGCGACGTCCCACTCGACGACGTGTCGGTCACCGGTGTGCTGGTACTCGCGGTCGTCGCGGTCCTCCTGGTGGGTGTGTCGATGGTCGGTTTCGGCCGCCGCGACATCCCCGCATGACCCCGCGCGACACCGGCCGGGCCCAGATGTATGCGGCCGAGCGGATCGTGCACCGCATGTTCGACCACGCGGGCAGCGCGGCGAACGGACGGATGGTGGAGCTGGCCGGCGCTCGGGTCACCTTGCCTTCGGAGGCGTCGTTCGCGTCGGTGGAGTCGGTGGCCGACTACGTGACGCGGGTGCTCACGTTGCCCGCGGTGTCCGAAGAGTTCGCGCGGGCCGCCCTACCGGTGCGGGTGCGACGACGACGCGGTCACCGCTCGGCGGAGTATCGCCGAACCCCTGACGGAGCCGAGATCGCGGTGCCGACGTCGGCGGAGGGGCGCTGGGCATTGCGCGAACTCGTCGTCCTGCACGAGATCGCACACCACCTCGACGACTCGACGGACGCGTCCCACGGTCGCGGGTTCGTGATCACCCTGATCGAGTTGGTGGGTCGCGTGATGGGCCCCGAGGCGGCATTCGTCTACCGGGTCGTGTTCGCCGACAGTGGTGTGGGCGCCTGACCTGCTGGGCCCGATTCAGAACTCCCCGTTGGTCAGGAAGGTCAGATAACTGGGATGACGCGGATCGAGCACCAGCCGTTGACGACGACCACGCGCCTTGATCAGATCGGGCACCACGGTGAGGTAGCGCGGGAAACTGGCCGCATAGACGTCGACGCGCAGCCGGTGGCCCGGCTCGAGCACGGCGTCGGTGGGGACCAGGTCCACGTCGATGCGGACCCCCTCGTCCGCCGGCACCGGCAGCTTCCGTTTGCGTGACAGGTAGTGATGGGCCGAGATCAGGCTGCCGTCAGAGGCGTATGTCGACTCGGACGGATCGAGGGCCCGGTTCGACGCCGACAGGGCGCCGTTGGTCAGCACGGTCGAGGTCCCGTCCGGCGCGACGTCGTTGACGGTGACCGCCCAGATCGCCTCGTGACCTGTGGTGGCCACGTTGAGCCGCAGGTTCATCGGACCGCTGATGGTCGTCGACTCGCTGACCGGTTCGGTGGTGAACGACAGCCCACCTCGTTCCTGGAAGCGGGCGTCGGCCGTGAACGAGCGTCCGAAGACCATCGCCGCGCCCGCGGTCACCTGCGTCATGTCGCGGGAGACGGCGCCCCGCGCATCCGGGTGGACGGTGAGCGACGACAGGTGTTCGACGGGCATGGTGGCCAACGAGCCGTCGTGGGTGGCGTGATCGGCGGTGCCCGACGGGCGCTCGGTCAGGTGGAGCCGCCGCGGAACCACCCCGGGCCGGGGGAAGCTCGGACCGGAGGTCCACGCGCCGCCCTGTTGGAGCATTGTGACCGGGCCGTAGTACTCGATCCCGTTGCGGTGACCCTTGAGCCAGCGGTCGAACCAGGCACGTTCGAGCACGTCGAGACGGGGTGGCGCGAACTTGCCGCCGTATCCCGAACCGACGTCGACGTGATAGCCGTCGCCCACCACCATCTGCTTGCGGCCGGGTTCCATCTGCAGTCGTTCGTAGACGCCGGTCGCGCTGCGCCCGAAGAGGTCGTGCCAGGCGCCGACGGTGAAGGTGGGGGCGGCGATCCGGTCGACCACGGGATCGCGCTCGTCGAAATACGGGTCGTCGAAGATGCGGTCGTCGCGGGCGGTGAGGAATCCCCAGAGCAGCGACGTGATCTCGGTGGCGGGCGACTTCAATCGGTCCCGCAGCCAGCGCGCGGTGTCACCGCGGAAGACGTCACGGACCGGGCTCGACGGATTCGGCAGCCATTTCAGCAGATTCACCACCGACAGCCAGGTCGGGATGAACGCCGACGGCATGCCGCCGGTGATGTAGATGTCGCGGACGATGTCGTCGCAGCCCTCGACCGCGAACACGGCCTTGACCGCGGGCAGGCGCTTGTCCGCAGCCTGCAGCGAGTTGATCGCCGAGTACGACCAGCCGGCCAGCCCGACGGCACCGTTGCACCACTCCTGCTCCGCGGCCCAGTCGATGATCTCCACCGAGTCCTGTTGCTCGCGGGCACCGAGGATCTGCCACTTGCCCTGGCTCGCGCCGGTTCCCCGGACATCGACGATGATCTGCACATAACCGCTGCGGACGAGGTTCCGATTGATCCCGAAGACGTCGAACACGCCGCCGGACAGGGTCTTGGTGAGCGTGGTCAGGCCTTCGAGTCCCGTTCCCGTCCCGTCCATCGACGCCGACGCGATGTGCAGGGCCTTGCCGAGGCCGGGTGCGTGCAGCGCGTGGTCGAGCGCGTCGATCGCGACGCGGTTGTACGGGTTGATGTTGAGGATCGCGGGGTAGGGGGTCAAGACGGTCTGGCCGAACCGGTTGGCCGGGCGGACCACGGTCGCGCGCAGTCGCACACCGTCGCTCATGGTGAGGACGACGTCCCGGTCGATCGCCACCCGCGGATACAACTGCTTGCCGTCGACCTGCTCACGCCAGCGGATGCCGTCGGAGCCGCCGGTGGGGTCACCGAGCGGGAGCGAGCCGAAATGCGGTGCGCTGCCAGTGCCGACCGGTCGTGCGGCGGTGCGTCCGCGGCGTGGTTGCGCGGGTTGGTCCAACTGGTACGTCATGGTGCATCACCCTGCCCAGGCTCGGTGCCCGCTCAGGTCATGCACGTGGGCATCGTCGCCAAACTCGATTCCCCGACACCATTCGTGTCGGCCACCAGGTGACGGACGTTACACATGTGGCGTTCCTCACCTCGCCGGACGAGGGTATCTCAGCCCCGATATCGGATTGCTAACTAGGTAGCCTCGTTTTGGACATGCTCCGGTAACCGCAGGTCGATGGCGGCCGCCGCCTCGAGCACCATCCAGGCCGAGAGCTGGACCGAGAGGTCGCGCTCTGGGAACTGCGACGAATTGACCGCACCCTCGATGAACTGGGCGTTCGTGCCCTCGCTCGCCGGTTGGCTCGCCGGTTTCCGCCAATCGGCGCCGAACACCGGGCCGCTCTCGGTGTCCGCGCGGTGGAGCCAGGCGGCCTCGGCGCTCGTGGTCACGATCTGCGCTGCTCGTCGGCGTAGGTCGTCTGCCCCCTGAATGATCGGCGGCAGGTCGGTGGCGATCAGCGCCAGGTAGCGCGCCAGGATGCCCGCGAACAGGCCGCCGTCTCCGCCGCCGGCTCCCGGGATCACGCCGTCGGGGCACATCCGTGTCTGCACGGCGCGGAGGAGTCGGTCGATGCGTTCGGCATGCACCTCGCGCCGGGTGCGCCGGAGCAGTTCGAGCTCGGCTCCGAGCACCACGCCCTGGCAGTAGGTGTAGATCGCGGTCACCCGTTCCATCTCGCCGGGCCGGGTGGCGGGTTTGATGCCGTCGATGATCAGGTGCGATTCGTCGTCGACGAGATGTGCGTCCATCCAGTCCGTCATCGCCGCCGCCCGCTCTACGTGGCCGGTCCGCGCCAGCAGGACGGCCGCGGGGCCGTTTGCCGGTGCGTTGAAGAAGAGGTCCATCGTGCGCCACGGGAGGCCGCCACCGAGGTGCGGGACCCAGGCGTCGACCATGCGGCCGGAGAGAGTGCGGACGGCCCGGTCGTGACTCAGCCCGAGGTGACGGTCCGCACGCTCGATGGCGAGGCCGAGCCAGGCCATGTCGTCGAAGTAGTTGTTCGTCCATTTGCCCAGGTTGCGCAGGCGGATACCGCGCAACAGCAGGCTCACCACATCGGCGGTATCGTCGCCCGGGCGGTGGACGGCCGCGTCGACCAGCAGGTCCACCAGGTGGGCATGCCACCAGTAGTGCCACATGCCGAAGCGCCCCGCGACCGCCCCGCTCGGCCACGCAACCGTGGCGAGCCGGGTGCCGGGTGTCCACAACATCCGCCTCAGATGGCGGTCGGTGACCGCCGCGGCGGCCGCTGCGGCGCGGTCGTTCGGCGACGTCGCCGCAGGTCCATCGGCCGCTGATTTGGTTGCATCCGCCACGGTCGGGTAACCTTTCCGCTTGGTGTGGCACACAACCGTGTGCCGTATCGGTTCAACCAGAGACCGTCGGTCGTCGGGAGAGATCCCGACCGAAGGTCCGACTCACGTCATCGACGATGACGAGGTCGGCGGCCCACGCAGGGAGAACGAGGATTGACAGAGCGCTCCGGCGCCTGTTCACGCCCCGGACCTTCTGCGTGCCGGGGCGTTTTTGCATGGATGGCAGTCGTTCTCTACGTCACCTCGCCCCTCTCGGCTCAGGTTGGGCCCGACCCAACTCTAGTGATGAGAGAGGAGGCGAAGTATGGCCAAGTCCGAAAAGGTCGCCGCAGTCGCGGAGATCGCTGAGCAGTTCAAGGGATCCACGGCGACGGTCGTCACGGAATACCGTGGCCTGTCCGTCAAGCAGATCTCCGAGCTGCGTCGTTCCCTCGGTGAGGGTGCAACCTACTCCGTCGCCAAGAACACCCTGGTGAAGCGTGCCGCCGCCGAGGCGGGCGTGGAAGGGCTCGACGAGCTGTTCACCGGTCCGACCGCGATCGCCTTCATCGAAGGCGAGCCGGTCATGGCCGCAAAGGCGATCAAGACATTCGCCAAGGACAACAAGTCTCTGGTCATCAAGGGCGGCACCATGGACGGCCGCGCGCTGTCCGTGGCGGAGATCGAACAGATCGCCGACCTGGAGACCCGTGAGGTTCTGTTGGCCAAGCTCGCCGGTGCCATGAAGGGCAACTTGGCAAAAGCTGCCGGTCTGTTCAACCAGCCGGCTTCGCAGGTGGCGCGCCTCGCCGCGGCCCTGCAGGAGAAGAAGAACGAAGCCGGCGAGTAATTCTCGCCGCAACACACCAATCCTTGGGCGGGCGATTCCGTGCCGGGATGAACCAAGCCCCGTCTGGGGACTGACAGGAAGGACGCCACCATGGCGAAGCTCACCGCTGACGAGCTCATCGATCAGTTCAAGGAACTGACCCTGCTGGAGCTCAGCGATTTCGTGAAGAAGTTCGAAGAGGTCTTCGAGGTCACCGCGGCCGCTCCGGTCGCCGTTGCCGCTGCCGGCGCTCCGGCTGCCGGTGGCGCCGAGGCCGCTGCCGAGCAGGACGAGTTCGACGTCGTGCTCGAGGGTGCGGGCGACAAGAAGATCCAGGTCATCAAGGTGGTCCGTGAGATCGTCTCGGGCCTGGGCCTGAAGGAAGCCAAGGACCTCGTCGAGGGTGCTCCGAAGCCGATCCTGGAGAAGGTCGACAAGGAAGCCGCCGAGGCTGCCAAGGCCAAGCTCGAAGAGGCCGGCGCTTCGGTGTCCGTCAAGTAAGACGGTCTCCGACCGAGCTCGCAGGCCCTTCCTCTGGGATCGGCAAGCACGCTGACAATGGCCCGTGGGTGAGATACCCCACGGGCCATTGTTGTGCCTGGACTGTGATGGTCGGCGCACTTTGCGAACCGCGTGGCATGGGCTACGCTCATTCGGCAGGGAAGTTACCGGTGGGTAAGGAATCGCCGAGCGCCTATGTCTCGATGGGGGATCGACGGGCGCAGGCGGGTGTGGGGATCAGCGGGCGTCCGCTACAGTGACCCCAACCACAATGCCACCGGATCGTGAGTGGTCGCCCTGACCGCCGCAGGGGGCAGCGAATGTCTGGGAGGATGCAGTGGGTGTAGAGGTCAGTGTTGAGGGGCTCACCAAGTCATTCGGATCGCAGAACATCTGGCGTGACGTGTCGTTGACGTTGCCGACCGGTGAGGTGTCTGCGTTGTTGGGTCCGTCGGGTACCGGTAAGTCGGTGTTCCTGAAGACGTTGATCGGCTTGTTGCATCCCGAGCAGGGGTCGGTGATCATCGACGGCACCGATATCACCCAGTGTTCGGCCAAGGAGCTCTACGAGATCCGCAAGTTGTTCGGGGTGTTGTTCCAGGACGGTGCCCTGTTCGGGTCGATGAGCCTGTTCGACAATGTGGCGTTCCCGCTTCGTGAGCACACGAAGAAGAAGGAAGACGAAGTCCGCGACATCGTGATGGAGAAGATCGACCTGGTCGGTCTGACCGGTGCCGAGGACAAGCTGCCCGGCGAGATCTCCGGTGGTATGCGTAAGCGTGCCGGCCTGGCTCGTGCTCTGGTCCTGGATCCGCAGATCATCCTGTGTGATGAGCCGGACTCGGGTCTGGATCCGGTGCGTACGGCTTATATCTCGCAGTTGTTGATCGACATCAACGCCCAGATCGACGCGACGATCATGATCGTGACGCACAACATCAACATCGCCCGCACGATTCCGGACAACATCGGCATGTTGTTCCGTAAGGAGCTGGTGATGTTCGGTCCGCGTGAGCAGTTGCTGACCTCGGAGCAGCCGGTGGTCAAGCAGTTCCTCTCCGGGGATCGGTTCGGTCCGATCGGGATGTCGGAGGAGAAGGACGAGGGCGTGCAGAAGGCCGAGGAGGCCATGCAGGCCGCCGGTATCGGTGGCGGTGGTACCAAGGACGATTTCTCCGAGATCATCCCGCAGGTGCAGCCCAATCCGGGCATGCCCGAACGCAAGGCCGTCGCCCGCCACCGTCAGCGCGTACACGAGATGCTGCACACGATGCCGCCGAATGCCCAGGAAGCCATCCGCCGCAGCATGGACGAAGAAGACCGGATGCGCTCCGAGGCCGACGCACATGCCGCCGACCAGGACACCGAGAACGTGCCGGTCGGAGCGGCTCACGCGGCGGGCGAGTGGACACCGGCACATGCTGCCGGCAGCGATTACGCCGGAAGTGACGCACCAACCCAGAGCTGGGCGACACCTCCGGCCGGCCAGGGCGCCAACGACAACACCGTCACCCAGCCAATCGAAACCGGCCAGTTCCAGCAGCCCAACGACGGTCGGAGTTCGTAAGGATGACCAGTGCCACCACGCGTGGCGTTGATCGGATAGCTCAGGCCGGAACGGGCGCGCTCGCCCAGACCGGCAACATCGTGCAGCTTTTCGTCGACGTCGCGCGTCAATCCTTCGTGCGTCCGTTCCAGTGGCGTGAGTTCATCCAGCAGGCCTGGTTCATCGCGAGTGTCACGATCCTGCCGACGGCTCTGATCGCGATCCCGTTCGGCGCGATCGTCTCGCTGCAGACCGGTTCGCTGATCAAGCAGCTCGGCGCCGAGTCGTACACGGGTGCGGCGAGCGTGCTCGTGGTGATCCAGCAGGGATCACCGCTGGTGACGTCGCTGTTGATCGCCGGCGCCGCGGGCTCCGCGGTGGCCGCAGACCTCGGGTCCCGCACCATTCGCGAGGAGATCGACGCGATGGAGGTGCTCGGCATCAATCCGATCCAGCGCCTGGTGGTTCCGCGCGTCATCGCGATGGTGCTGGTGGCGATGCTGCTCAACGGATTGGTCGCGGTCGTCGGTATCGGTGGTGGCTACTTCTTCAACGTCGTCGTCCAGGGCGGCACCCCCGGCGCCTACCTCGCCTCCTTCGGTGCCCTGGCGCAACTCCCGGACCTCTATGTGTCCACGCTCAAGGCCGCCATCTTCGGTGTGCTCGCAGGTGTCATCGCCGCGTACAAGGGACTCAACCCGAAGGGCGGGCCCAAGGGTGTCGGTGACGCGGTCAACCAGAGCGTGGTCATCACCTTCCTCTTGTTGTTCCTCGCCAACCTGATCATCACTGCGGTCTACCTGCAGATCGTTCCGCCGAAGGGAAGCTAGCGATGGCCGGTGGTGTGACGATCTCCAAGTCGCGGCCCGAGTACTACCTGTACGAGGCCCGTAAGCAACTGCGCAAGCCGCTCAAGTTGCTCGACGGCGCAGGCGAGCAGATGTCGTTCTATGGGCGCACTCTCGCGTGGATCCCCAAGACGCTGGTCCACTACACCCGTGAGGTGCTGCGGCTGCTGGCCGAGGTCGCCTTCGGGTCCGGCGGGCTCGCGGTCATCGGCGGCACGATCGGCGTGATGGTGCTGATGTCGGGCTTCACCGGCGTCGTCGTCGGGCTGCAGGGGTATGCGGCGCTCGACCAGATCGGTTCGCAGGCGCTGACCGGCTTCCTCTCGGCATATGTGAACACCCGTGAGGTCGCGCCGCTGGTGGCCGGCCTCGCGCTCTCGGCCACGGTCGGATGCGGATTCACCGCGCAGCTGGGTGCCATGCGCATCTCCGAGGAGATCGACGCGCTCGAATCGATGGCGGTGCCGTCGATCCCGTTCCTGGTCTCCACGCGCGTGATCGCCGGCTTCGTCGCAGTCATCCCGCTCTACGTGCTCGGTCTGCTCTCCGCGTATCTCGCGTCTCGGGTCATCACCACTGTCTTCAACGGGCAGTCGGGCGGTTCGTATGACCACTACTTCAATCTGTTCCTGCCACCCGGCGACGTGTTGTGGTCGTTCGGCAAGGTGCTGGTCTTCGCCTTCGTGATCATCCTCGTGCACTGCTATTACGGCTATTACGCGTCCGGCGGCCCAGCGGGCGTCGGCGTGGCGGTCGGACACGCCGTGCGTGCTGCGCTCGTGCTGATCGCGGTGCTGGACTTCTTCCTGGGGCTCGCGATCTGGGGCACCACGACGACTGTGCGAGTGGGAGGCTGACCGATGTCGACGTTACGTCGCCGGCTGCTCGGGCTGGTGTTCTTTGTCGTGGTTGCGCTGTTCTTCGTCGTCACGGTCACGAAGTTCAACGACGGGTTCACGACGTTCACCGACGTGACCCTGAAAACCGACTCCACCGGTAACGCACTGCCGACCAACGCCGACGTGAAGGCGCGCGGCGTCGTCGTCGGCGAGGTCCGCGACGTGGAACCCGCCGCCGACGGCAGCGTCGCGGTCACGCTGGGACTGACCCCCGACATGGCGTCGCAGCTGCCGCAGAACACCACCGCGCGCATCCTCCCGAAGACCTTGTTCGGTGAACGGTATGTGGCGCTGCAGGTCCCGACCGACGACACATCGGGCGCGACTCTCGCCAACGGCGACACCATCTACACCGACCAGAGCGGCAACGCACGTGAGGTCCAGGACCTCTTCGACAAGCTGCTGCCGGTGCTCAAGGCGATCCCGCCGCAGGACCTGAACGTCACGCTGACCTCCCTGTCGCAGGCGCTGGCCGGACGGGGCCACCAGCTCGGCGTCACGTTCGACGAGCTCAACAAGATCTTCACGCGCGTCAACGACAACATGCCCGAACTCCAGGGCACGCTGCGTGGGCTCGCCAGCTTCTCCAAGACCTATTCCGACGCGCTGCCGGACGTCATCGACGCTCTCGACAACTTCCGGACCACGAGCAAGACCATCGTCGAGCGTCAGGGCGACCTACGCACCCTCATCTCGACCGTGGGTGTGGCGGCGACCGATACGACGAAGTTCCTGCAGCAGAACCGGGCCGACCTGATCGACCTCGCAGTGGATTCGGAACCGTTCCTGGTGGGCCTGGCCAAGCAGTCGCCGACGTTCGTGTGCACCGCCCACAACTTCGCGACGCTGATCCCCGAGTCGCGCAAGATCGTGGGCCAGGGCACCGCGAATCCGGGTGTGCGGGTGAACCTCCAGTTCGTCAACCCGCGCGGTCGTTACCTGCCGAACCAGGACGAGCCGCGACTGCTCGACACCGATCCGCCGGCCGTCTGCTACGACCCGCCGACAAACGGACGCCCGTTCCCGCAGTACCCGGGAGGCGGTCTCGCCGACGGCTCGTACCAGCCACCGTCGCGTAACCCGGGACCGCGCACGATGCCGGAGCTGCCGCAACCGCAGTTCTCCGCCACCCCGGCGGGAAATATCCGGTCGAACCCGTTCGACGATCCCGACTACGTGAAGCAACTGAAGGTCATCTACGGCGGCGCCAACGGCACCGACCCTGAGAAGGTTCCGACCTGGGTCACCACGATCGGCGGCGTATCGCTACAGGGAGCGCAGGTCACCATCCGATGAAATCCATCACCGGACCACTGATCAAACTCATCGTCTTCGCGGTGGTGACCGTGGTCGCCACCAGCCTGCTGGCGTTGACGATCGCCAACGCAGGCGGCGATGGCAACAACGACTTCAAGGCCGTGTTCTCCGACGCCGCGCTGCTCAACAAGGGCGACGACGTTCGCATCGCGGGCGTTCGCGTCGGGCAGGTGACCGACGTCAAGGTGCACGACCGCAATCAGGCGCTGGTCTCGTTCAACGTCAACCGTGATCAGCTGCCCGAGGGCACGCAGGTCTACATCCGCTACCGAAATCTGACCGGTCTGCGGTATCTGGCGCTGGAGAAGGGTGCTGGTGATCCCGACCAAACCGTCAAAACCGGACACACGTTCGGCACTGATCCGACGCACCAGGACACCCACCCCGCGGTGAACCTCACCGAACTCTTCAACGGTTTCAAGCCGCTGTTCCGGGAGCTGTCCGCCGACGATGTGAACAAGCTGTCGGAGGAGATCATCAAGGTCTTCCAGGGGGAGAGCGGTACGATCTCGCAGCTGATCAGCAGCACTGCCGATCTGACCAACGCGATCGCCGACAAGGACAAGGTGATCGGTCAGCTGATCACCAACCTGAGCACCGTGCTGGATACGGTCAATCGCAACGACAAGCAGTTCACCGCATTGCTGGACAACACCGAGAAGCTCGTCACCGGCCTTGCCGCGCAGCGCGGTTCGGTTGGCTCGGCGATCAGCTCGGTGTCCAACCTGACCTCGGTGACCGCGTCGATCCTGCAGCCGACCCGACCTGCCATCCAGGGGGACATCGCCGGACTGAAGTCGCTGTCGGATCAGATCAACTCCCGCGACGAGGATGTGAAACAGATCCTGACGAACCTGCCGGTCAAGTTGCAGAAGATCGGCCGGGCGGCGACCTTCGGTTCCTGGTTCCAGTTCTACCTCTGCGGTATCGATGTCGTCGCGGGCAACGGCAAGTCCACGATGCTGACACAGCCGGTGGTCCCGCTGCCCGACATCAACCATGTGCTGTACACCAGTGCGGCCACCCGTTGCTGGAAAGACGAAAGGCCGGGGGGCTGATCTGTGGCTGACGAACAGAACCGGCATGCTCAGCCCGAGGGCGACGATGCCCGGACCGAGCAGTTCTCGAGTGACGAGGTGCGTCACGCGGCGGCGCAGGCCGACGCCGCGGACGGCAAGGCCGGCTCGGATGACGGTGGCGCACCGCCGCCGCAGAGCTCCCGTCGTCGATTCGCTGGGCGTCGAAGCCCGGTGAGCATCGGTGCCATCGGCATCCTGGTGCTGCTGATGGTGGCGATCTCGGCGTTCTACCTCAATCAGCTCCCGCTGGTCGGTGCCGGCGCGCGCTACACAGCGAAGTTCACCGAGGCGGCCGGACTCAAGTCCGGTGCCGAGGTGCGCGTGGCGGGCGTCAAGGTCGGGGAGGTCGACGGCGTGACGCTCGACGGCGACCGCGTGAACGTAAAGTTCCGGGTGACCAACACCTGGATCGGGAACCAGACGCAGGCGTCGATCCAGATCAAGACGATTCTCGGCCAGAAGTACCTGGCCCTGAACCCGCGCGGCAGCGATCCCGCCGATCCCGACGTCCCGCTGACCGACACGGTCTCGCCCTACGACGTCATCGAGGCGTTCTCCGATGCGGCCGATCAGATCGACGACCTGAACACCGACCAGCTCGCGCACTCGATGGAGACGCTGTCGGAGGCGTTCTCCGGTACGGCGGGCGACATCGGTCCGTCACTGGACGGTTTGTCGCGGTTGTCGCAGACCATCGCCAGCCGCGATCAGGAGGTCCAGCATCTCCTCGAGGCGACGAAGGACACGTCGAAGATCCTGGCCGACCGGAATCAGGAGTTCGTCCGGCTCATCGCCGGTGCGGGTCAGCTGCTCGACGAGCTGAACAACCGGCAGAAGGCCATCTCGACGCTGCTGTCCACCACCACGACCCTGTCGGATTCGCTGTCGGGGATCGTGCGCGACAACCAGGCGCAGATCGGTCCCGCACTTGACTCGCTCCAGGATGTCAACAAGCTGTTGATCTCCCAGAACGACAATCTGCGCAAGACCATCACCTACATGGCGCCGTTCTATCGGCTCTACGCCAACGTCTTGGGTAACGGACGCTGGTTCGAGTCCGTGGTGACCAACCTGCTGCCGCCTGCTCTGCCGCAGCAGAACACCACGCGTCCGCCCAACAAGCAGAAGCTCCAGAACAACGGCGGAACGGAGGCCGGCTGATGACCACAGCTCCCGACCTCAGCGGCACCTCCGGCCCCGGCCGGTGGTTCACCCCGCGTCACATCGTGATGCTGGTGATCGGCCTGATCCTTGCGTTGATCGCGGCAGGCGTCCTGTGGTGGGCGTTCTCGCTCATGGGCACCACCAAGATCACCGCCACCTTCGCCCGGAGCGTCGGCATCTACTCGGGTTCTGATGTCCGCGTGCTGGGTGTGCCGGTCGGCAAGGTCGACAAGGTGACCCCTCAGGGCAAGACCGTCAAGGTGACCATGACGGTCGACCGCGGGATCGACCTGCCCGCCGACGTCCGCGCCGTCCAGATCATCCCGTCGGTCGTCGCGGACCGCTATGTGCAGCTCACGCCGGCCTATACGGGCGGCGAGAAGGCTCCTCATGACATCACCCTCTCCGAGGACCAGACGATGGTCCCGGTGGAGGTCGACCAGATCTACTCGAGCGTGCAGAAGCTGTCCGAGGCGCTCGGGCCCGAGGGGGCGAACAAGAACGGCGCGGTCAGCGACGTGATCGCCACCGGCGCGGACAATCTGAAGGGCAATGGCGCCAAGCTGGGCGACGCCATCGAACAGCTCTCCAAGGCGTCGACCACACTGAGCAACTCCCGCGGCAACATCGTCGACACGGTCAAGAACCTGAACGTGTTCGTGGGTGCGTTGCGCGAGAACGACTCCCAGGTCCGTCAGTTCAACACGCAGATGGCGTCGTTCAACAAGTTCCTGGCGGGGGAGCGGACCCAGCTCTCCACGTCGCTGAACAAGCTGTCCGTCGCGCTCGGTGACGTCGCGACGTTCGTCGAGGACAACCGCGACCAACTCGGGCAGACCGTCAAGGATCTGCAACCGACCACCAAGGCGCTGCTCGACACCAAGGATCACCTGAAGGAGGTCCTGACGGTCCTGCCGGTGACCATCAACAACCTGATCAACGCCTACGACGCGGAGTCGGGAACCCTGGCCATGCACCTGGACATCCCGGAACTGCAAGATCTGATCGGCGCCCAGTGCCGCTTGCTGGACCTCGGCAAGGTGCTGCCCGGCAACCCGCAGGCGAAGCAGTTCAGCACCACGCTGAGTCCGCTGATCAGCCAGTGTGAGAACCTCGGCCAGCAGATCACCAAGGGTGTCCTCGATCCGCTGCTGCCCGTGCTGCCCTTCGGCATCATGAGCAACAACAAGCTGCAGCGCTATCCGGCGCCGGGCACCAATCCGGGCAACCCGGATCCGAATCTGGAGACCGGCCCCGGTTCGACGCCGAAGACTCCGTCGAACGCGCCGACCACGACGCGACCGTCTGCACGTTCCGGGACAGGTGGGCATTGATGATGCGAGAACTTCTGTCGCGTAAGTCGATTCGCGCCGTGCTCGCCGCGGCCATGGTTTCCGCAGTCCTCGCGGTGTCCGGGTGCGGCAACGGGATCCAGTCGATCCCGCTGCCCGGCGGGGTGGACACCGGCGACAACGCACGGACCTATCAGATCCAGTTCGCCGACATCCTGGACCTCGTCCCGCAGTCGATGGTCAAGAAGGACGGTGTCCCGGTCGGACGCGTGGAGTCGGTCGCGGTACCGGACAACGAGTGGTACGCCCAGGTCAAGATCAAGGTGAAGAACGACGTCGACCTGTCGGCCAAGTCGATCGCGGCGGTGCAGCAGACGTCGCTGCTCGGCGAGAAGTTCGTCGCGCTCAGCGAGCCGAAGGACAGCGAGTCGTTGCCGCGACAGAATCCGGCGCAGCCGATCCCGCTGGATCGCACCCGCACGGCCACCGACATCGAGCAGGTTCTCGGCGCGCTGTCGATGTTGCTCAACGGTGGCGGCATCAACCAGCTCGAACCCATCGTGACGGAACTGAACAAGGCGTTGGCCGGATCCACGAGCCAGCCGTGTGATGTCGCCCCGAAGGGACAGAGCTGCCCGGTGTTCCGGAGTCTGCTGGAACAGAGCCAGACCCTGATCACCGGTCTCAACCGCCAGCGCGACGACATCGTCAACGCCATCGACGGCCTCGCACGGCTGTCGACGCGGGCGTCGAATCAGAAGACGCAGATCGACCGGATCCTCAAGGAGCTGCCTGCCGGTGTCGCGGTGCTGGAAGAGCAGCGTCCTCAACTGGTGGACCTGCTCACCAAACTCGACGACCTGGGCAAGGTCGGGACCGACGTCCTCGGCAAGTCGCGGACTGCGCTGATCACCGATCTCAAGGCGTTGCGCCCGGTGCTGACCCAGCTGTCCAAGGCGGCCCCGGAACTCATCACGGCTGCGCCGCTGATGCTGACCGTCCCGTTCCCGGACTGGCTGTTGCCGGGCGTGAAGGGCGACGCGACCAACCTGTTCATGACGCTGGATCTGCGGACGCTGAACCAGCTCGAGGCATTGGGCGTCGGTCAGGGCACCCCGAAGTACTCGCCGCCGGCACGCGTGAAGGTGCCGGTCAACCCGGGTAACCCGTATATCGATGGCAACGGCCCGCGCTATGGCTGGCCGACCATCACACTGCTCCCGCCGGCGGCGAACTCACGGCCGGGGCCGAACACCCCGCCGTCGGGTGGCACCTATCCGATGAACCCCGCATCCGGCTCCGCCAAGGCGCCGGCATCGGCGAAGACGCAGAAGAAGCGTGACGACGATCAGCAGTACACCCTGATGCCGCCGGCACAGCCGGGACAGCGGTTCATCGACGGTCCGCTCAGCATGATCGGAGCCCAGGGATGAACCACACCGCACGTATCGCCGGAACCGGGCTCCCGATCATCTCGGTGTCACGGATCGGAGCCAAGTGATGTTGTCGAAGGTCGCGAGGATTCAGCTGATCGTGTTCGTCATCGTCGGACTGGTGGCGCTCGTCTACGTCGGCGGCAAATACGCCAGGCTCGACCGGCTCGCCGGTATCGGCCAGTACACGGTGACGGCGTCGATGAAGGATTCGGGTGGGATCTTCACCAATGCCGAGGTGACGTATCAGGGTGTTCCGGTGGGTCGGGTCGGGAAGCTGACGTTGACTCGTTCGGGTGTGGACGTCGCGTTGGAGCTGAA
The DNA here is from genome assembly GCF_049847105.1 of Gordonia sp. DT218. Lineage (NCBI taxonomy): Bacteria > Bacillati > Actinomycetota > Actinomycetes > Mycobacteriales > Gordoniaceae > Gordonia > Gordonia sp. DT218. The sequence continues at coordinate 726,279 of NZ_JBNCNS010000003.1, forward strand.
CTCGGGGGGGCCGGAGATCCCGACGTCGGCGACGGCGGTGGTGGCGAATCGGTCGGCGATCGGTGAGCAGTATGTGGATTTGCAGCCGACGTCGTCGGAGGGGCCCTTCTTGTCGGACGGGTCGGTGATCACGAAGACGTCGGTGCCGCCGCCGTTGGAGGACGTGGTGTCGTCGGCGATTGATTTCACATCGTCGATTCCGGTGGATGATCTGCATACGGTGATCACGGAGTTGGGTAAGGCATTCAACGGTCAGGGTGAGAATCTGACCCGGTTGGTGGATTCGTTGTCGAAGTTGTCGCGGTCGGGTTATGACTCGTTGGATCAGACGATTTCGTTGATTCAGAATTCGAATGTGGTGCTGGCCACTCAGGCTGATCAGTCGGACGCGATTTTGTCGTGGTCGCACAATTTGGATCTGATCACGGCGACGTTGGCGTCGTCGGATCCGGATCTGCGACGGTTGTTGACGACGGGTACGGCGTCGGCGACGCAGATCTCGGCGTTGCTGCAGAAGAGCGGTGGCGACATCTCGACCGTCGTCAAGCAGTTGTCCAGCACGTTGCGGACCATCGAACCGACCAGTTTCGCGACGTCGACCACCTTCGCGATGCTGTCGGCGCTCTCGGCCGGCAGCCATTCGCCCGCGCCGGGTGACGGTCAGATCCATTTCGGCATCGTCCTGGAGACGAACAACCCGGCGCCGTGTACGCGGGGCTATGAGAGCACCGACGCGATGATCCGGGAGATGAAGCGCAAGGATCCGTCGTTCGACATCCACTACGACGATTTCCCGTTCAACACGAGCGCGAAGTGTTCGGTGCCGGTGGGCAACCCGACCGGGGTGCGCAGTGCCAATCGTGCGGCGCTCGCGAATCCCGCATACAAGCAACCGTGGGACAACACCCCGAAGAAGGACCCGGACAAGTTGAACCTCAACCCGCTGGCAACGCAGCTGGCGGCGTTGATGGGAGTCCATCCGAAGTGATCTCACCACGTCAGGGGGCCCGCGGGCGCAGCTCGCTTTGCCTCCTCTCAGGTGCCAACCACTACAGTGACGGCCGATGACTAGCGACACAACCCAAGCCAGCCGCGACGATTCCGCAGCCTCGACCGGCGGTCGCAACCGCGGACGGACGGTGGCCAGCGTGCTGGCTCTGCTCCTCGTGGTCGTGGCGGCCGCGTGTGCCGCATGGTTCGGCTACCAGGGGTACCAGGCGTACTTCGTGCAGAAGCCGATCCAGGACGCGCGCGACGGCGCCGTCGACGGGGCGGAACAGGCGATCATCAACGTCACGACCGTGGATCCGAAGGACACCGCGGGATGGAAGCGTCGCGTCGACGGCTCGCTGACCGGTAAGGCGCGTGAACAGATCACCAGCCAGGACGTCACCAACCTCAACTCGATGATCACGCAGGCGGGCCCGCAGGCCGCGTCGCTGACCTCACGACTGCTCCGGAGCGCGCCGACCGAGGTCGACGCCGACGACGGAAAAGCCAAGGTGCTCGTCTACGTCGCCGCGACGTCGAAGCGCGAGAACGAAGCGGGCGTCACCCAGACGATGGGGTTCTCGGTCTCGATGACCGAGGAGGGCGATATGTGGAAGGCCGACGACATCGCACCACTCGAGTCGCTGTCGTACCAGGATCCGGGCGCCGGCGGCGACGCCGCGGGCGGTCAGGGCACGGCTCCGTCGGGCACACCAGGGGGAGGTAACTGATGGCGCCGCAGAACCCGCGCCCGCCGCGTAAGAAGACCGCACGCAAGCCCTACTCCCCGCGTATCGCCGGCAGTGGTCAGCGTCCCACCGACTCGGCCCCGGAGACCGAATCGAAGGCCGTCGATCCCGCCGACAGCAACCCGGATTCCGCTGAGAGCAACCCGGATCCCGTCGACAGCACCACGGATTCCGCCGACAGCACCACGGATCCCGTCGACAGCACCACGGATCCCGTCGACAGCACCACGGATCCCGTCGACAGCACCACGGATCCCGCCGACAGCAACCCGGTTCCCGTCGACAGCACCACGGATCCCGTCGACAGCACCACGGATTCCGCCGACGCCGCCGCCGAGCCCGTCGAGAAGCCCAAGCCGGCCGGCAAGACGCGCCCGGTCGCACGCGTCTCCACGCTGCGGACCGGTGATGCCGCGTCCTCGACGACCCGCGCCTCCACGACGGACAAGAACGCGACCGAGAAGCCCTCGACGTCGGGCCTGTTCCCGTTCGGCCGCCGTGGTATCGGCATCCTGATCGGTGTCGCCGTCGTGCTCGGGGTCTTCGCCCTCATCGCGGGACTCCATCCCGGGGCGTCGATCGGCGCCAACAAGGCCTTCGTCGATCAGCCCGCCACCACCGAACTCACGTCTCAGGTGCAGAGCAAGGCCTGCTCGTTGACCGTCGACACGCTCGACGTCGACAAATGGGCGGGCAAGGCTCGATCGGTGCTCACCGGCAGCGCGCGCAGCGAGTTCGACAAGTACCTGCCGCAGCAGCGCGACATCCTCAACCAGACCAAGCAGGTCGCGGATTGTCGGGTCGAATCGGTCGGTGTCGCAGACCTCTCCGGCGGCGGCGACGGCGCCACCGCACGCGTGGTGGCGAACCTGATCGTCAGCCAGAAACAGGCCGGCGTCGCCGGCCAGAGCGCGGCGCCCAGGTATCAGTTCTCCATGGTCAAGCACGGCGACGACTGGCTCATCAGTCAAGTGGAAGCCTTCTGACCTGCGACATCCGGTTGTCTCGCGTGCCTGTGCGTCCGGTCGGCAAATCTTCGGCAAAAAGATGCGCGTAGCGCTTGACGAAATAGCGTTGTCGGGCCAGGCTGTCACCAGTGAATGACGTGCAGGCAGCCATCAGCGCGTACTCGCTTCCAGACGTGGCTTGACAAAGTACGTCTATTTTCTGCTACAGTTGGACGTTGCGCTGGCTGCCTCCTGTCCACCTCTCGATCCTTCCTCAAGCCACCTTTGTTGTGTGTGCTCGTGGTGATCGCCGAAATCAGGGTGTCACCAGCGAACGGCCCATCAAGCCAAGCACCGAGCTAGGTAGAACACTTCGTGTTGGAAGGACAGATCTTGGCACTCGACCGCCAGTCCACCTCAACCATCCCGGGCGCGCCCAAGCGCGCATCCTTTGCAAAGATCAGTGAGCCACTGGAGGTCCCCGGCCTCCTTGACCTCCAGCTCGACTCCTTCGAGTGGCTCGTCGGTACGCCGGAGTGGCGTGCCAAGGCGATCGCCCGCGGCGACGACAACCCCACCGGCGGCCTCGAGGACATCCTTCACGAACTGTCCCCGATCGAGGACTTCTCGGGTTCGATGTCGCTGTCCTTCACCGATCCGCACTTCGACGAGGTCAAGGCCTCGGTCGAGGAGTGCAAGGACAAGGACATGACCTACGCGGCGCCGTTGTTCGTCACCGCGGAGTTCATCAACAACAACACCGGCGAGATCAAGTCGCAGACCGTCTTCATGGGCGACTTCCCGATCATGACCGACAAGGGCAGCTTCATCATCAACGGCACCGAGCGTGTCGTGGTGAGTCAGCTCGTCCGTAGCCCTGGCGTGTACTTCGACTCCAACATCGACAAGACCACCGAGAAGACCCTCCACACCGTGAAGGTCATCCCGGGTCGCGGTGCGTGGCTGGAGTTCGATGTCGACAAGCGCGACACCGTCGGCGTCCGCATCGACCGCAAGCGCCGCCAGCCGGTCACCGTGCTGCTCAAGGCGCTGGGCTGGACGAACGAGGAGATCGCCGAGCGTTTCGGTTTCTCCGAGATCATGATGTCCACGCTTGAGAAGGACAACACCGCCAATCAGGACGAGGCGCTGCTCGAGGTCTACCGCAAGCTGCGCCCGGGCGAGCCGCCGACCCGTGAGTCAGCGGAGAATCTCCTCGAGAACCTGTTCTTCAAGGAGAAGCGCTACGACCTGGCCAAGGTCGGCCGTTACAAGGTCAACAAGAAGCTCGGCCTGGCCGCCAACCCGATGAACGGCGACTCGGTGCTGACGCGCGAGGACATCGTCGCGACCGTCGAGTACCTCGTGCGTCTGCACGAGGCCGACCCGTTCACCACCAGCTACATGACCGTCCCCGGCGGCGTGGAGGTCCCGGTGGAGGTCGACGACATCGACCACTTCGGCAACCGTCGTCTGCGCACGGTGGGCGAGCTGATCCAGAACCAGATCCGCGTGGGTCTGTCGCGTATGGAGCGTGTCGTGCGTGAGCGCATGACCACCCAGGACGTCGAGGCGATCACCCCGCAGACCCTGATCAACATCCGTCCCGTCGTGGCGGCGATCAAGGAGTTCTTCGGCACCTCGCAGCTGTCGCAGTTCATGGACCAGAACAACCCGCTGTCGGGTCTGACCCACAAGCGTCGTCTGTCGGCGCTGGGCCCCGGTGGTCTGTCCCGTGAGCGCGCCGGCCTCGAGGTCCGCGACGTGCACCCGTCGCACTACGGCCGCATGTGCCCGATCGAGACCCCTGAGGGCCCGAACATCGGTCTCATCGGTTCGCTGTCGGTGTACGCACGGGTCAACCCGTTCGGCTTCATCGAGACCCCGTACCGCAAGGTCGTCGACGGTGTGGTGTCCGACGACATCCAGTACATGACCGCCGACGAGGAGGATCGCTACCTCATCGGTCAGGCGAACACCGCCTACGACCTCGAAGGTCGGATCACCGACGAGCGCGTGCTGGTCCGCAAGAAGGGCTCCGAGGTCGAGTTCGTGGGCATCGGCGACGTCGAGTATCTCGACGTCTCGCCGCGCCAGATGGTGTCGGTCGCCACCGCGATGATCCCGTTCCTCGAGCACGACGACGCCAACCGTGCCCTCATGGGTGCGAACATGCAGCGTCAGGCCGTGCCGCTGGTCCGTAACGAGTCGCCGCTGGTCGGCACCGGTATGGAGCTGCGCGCCGCGGTTGATGCCGGCGACGTGGTCTTGTCCACCAAGACCGGTGTGGTCGAGGAGGTCTCCGCCGACTACATCACCGTGATGGCCGACGACGGCAGCCGCGACACCTACCGGATGCGCAAGTTCGCCCGCTCCAATCACGGCACCTGCGCCAACCAGCGTCCGATCGTGGACGAGGGTCAGCGCATCGAGACCGGGCAGGTCCTCGCCGACGGTCCGTGCACCGAGAACGGCGAGATGGCCCTGGGCAAGAACCTGCTCGTGGCGATCATGCCGTGGGAGGGTCACAACTACGAGGACGCGATCATCCTGAGCCAGCGGCTCGTGGAGGAGGACGTGCTCACCTCGATCCACATCGAGGAGCACGAGATCGATGCCCGCGACACCAAGCTCGGTGCCGAAGAGATCACCCGGGACATCCCGAACGTCTCCGACGAGGTCCTCGCGGATCTCGACGAGCGCGGCATCGTCCGCATCGGTGCGGAGGTCCGCGACGGCGACATCCTGGTCGGCAAGGTCACCCCGAAGGGCGAGACGGAGCTGACCCCGGAGGAGCGCCTGCTGCGCGCCATCTTCGGTGAGAAGGCCCGCGAGGTCCGCGACACCTCCCTCAAGGTGCCGCACGGTGAGACCGGCAAGGTCATCGGCGTCCGCGTCTTCAGCCGCGACGACGACGACGATCTCGCGCCCGGCGTCAACGAGCTGGTCCGCGTCTACGTGGCCCAGAAGCGCAAGATCCAGGACGGCGACAAGCTGGCCGGGCGCCACGGCAACAAGGGCGTCATCGGCAAGATCCTGCCTGCCGAGGACATGCCGTTCATGCCGGACGGCACCCCGGTCGACATCATCCTGAACACCCACGGTGTGCCGCGTCGTATGAACATCGGTCAGATCCTGGAGACCCACCTCGGTTGGGTCGCCAAGGCAGGCTGGAACATCAACGTGGCCGGCGGCGTGCCCGACTGGGCGTCGAAGCTGCCGGAGGAGATGTACGCGGCGGAGCCGAACACCAACACCGCGACCCCGGTGTTCGACGGCGCCCGCGAGGAGGAGCTGACCGGACTGCTGTCCTCGACGCTGCCGAACCGCGACGGCGAGGTCATGGTGAACGGCGACGGCAAGGCGACCTTGTTCGACGGCCGTTCCGGCGAGCCGTTCCCGTACCCGGTGTCGGTCGGCTACATGTACATCATCAAGCTGCATCACCTGGTCGACGACAAGATCCACGCTCGTTCGACCGGTCCGTACTCGATGATCACGCAGCAGCCGCTCGGTGGTAAGGCGCAGTTCGGTGGTCAGCGCTTCGGTGAGATGGAGTGCTGGGCCATGCAGGCCTACGGCGCCGCCTACACCCTGCAGGAGCTGCTCACCATCAAGTCGGACGACGTGGTCGGCCGCGTGAAGGTGTACGAGGCGATCGTCAAGGGCGAGAACATCCCCGAACCCGGTATCCCGGAGTCGTTCAAGGTGTTGCTCAAGGAGTTGCAGTCGCTCTGCCTCAACGTCGAGGTGCTCAGCTCTGATGGCGCCGCCATCGAGATGCGCGACACCGACGACGAGGACCTCGAGCGCGCTGCGGCGAACCTGGGAATCAACCTGTCGCGCAACGAATCCGCGACGGTCGACGACCTCGCCAACTGATCAGCCGCCGACCACAACTGACTAGAAGAGCTCGAAAGGTAACAAGTGCTCGACGTCAACTATTTCGATGAACTGAAGATCGGCCTGGCCACGGCCGACGACATCCACAACTGGTCGTACGGTGAGGTCAAGAAGCCGGAGACCATCAACTACCGCACGCTCAAGCCCGAGAAGGACGGCCTGTTCTGCGAGAAGATCTTCGGACCGACTCGCGACTGGGAGTGCTACTGCGGCAAGTACAAGCGCGTGCGCTTCAAGGGCATCATCTGTGAGCGCTGCGGCGTCGAGGTGACCCGCGCCAAGGTGCGTCGTGAGCGGATGGGCCATATCGAGCTGGCCGCCCCGGTCACCCACATCTGGTACTTCAAGGGTGTGCCGAGCCGCCTCGGCTACCTGCTGGACCTGGCGCCGAAGGATCTCGAGAAGATCATCTACTTCGCCGCCTACGTGATCACCTCGGTGGACGACGAGCTGCGCCACGCGGAGCTCTCGACCCGTGAGGCCGAGATCGAGGTCGAGAAGAAGGCTGTCGCCGACCAGCGCGACGTCGACCTGAACGAGCGTCAGCAGAAGCTCGAGCAGGATCTCGCCGAGTTGGAGGCCGAGGGTGCGAAGGCCGACGTGCGTCGCAAGGTGCGTGACGGTGCGGAGCGCGAGATGCGTCGTATGCGCGATCATGCTCAGCGTGCGCTCGACGACCTCGAGGAGATCTGGGACCGCTTTGTCAAGCTGAGCCCGGGCGAGCTGATCATCGACGAGAAGCTCTATCGCCAGCTCGACGAGCGCTTCGGCGAGTACTTCGCCGGTGCGATGGGTGCCGAGGCGATCAAGAAGCTCCTCGAGACCTTCGACATCGACGCCGAGGCCGACTCGTTGCGCGAGACCATCCGCAGCGGCAAGGGCCAGAAGAAGCTGCGTGCGCTCAAGCGTCTCAAGGTCGTCGCGGCGTTCCAGCAGTCCGGCAACTCGCCGCTCGGCATGGTGCTCGACGCCGTCCCGGTGATCCCGCCGGAGCTGCGTCCGATGGTGCAGCTCGACGGTGGCCGCTTCGCGACCTCCGACCTGAACGATCTGTACCGCCGCGTCATCAACCGCAACAACCGCCTCAAGCGACTGATCGACCTCGGCGCGCCCGAGATCATCGTCAACAACGAGAAGCGGATGCTGCAGGAGTCGGTGGACGCACTGTTCGACAACGGTCGCCGTGGACGTCCGGTCACCGGACCGGGCAACCGTCCGCTGAAGTCGCTGTCCGATCTGCTCAAGGGCAAGCAGGGACGTTTCCGCCAGAACCTGCTGGGCAAGCGCGTCGACTACTCGGGCCGTTCGGTCATCGTCGTCGGTCCGCAGCTCAAGTTGCACCAGTGCGGTCTGCCGAAGCTGATGGCCCTCGAGCTGTTCAAGCCGTTCGTGATGAAGCGCCTCGTCGACCTGAACCAGGCGCAGAACATCAAGTCCGCCAAGCGGATGGTCGAGCGTCAGCGCCCCGCGGTGTGGGATGTCCTCGAAGAGGTCATCGCCGAGCACCCCGTGCTGCTGAACCGCGCTCCGACGCTGCACCGCCTCGGCATCCAGGCCTTCGAGCCGCAGCTGGTGGAGGGCAAGGCCATCCAGCTGCACCCGCTGGTCTGTGAGGCGTTCAACGCCGACTTCGACGGTGACCAGATGGCCGTCCACCTCCCGCTGTCCGCGGAGGCGCAGGCCGAGGCGCGCATCCTGATGCTGTCGTCGAACAACATCCTGTCGCCGGCCTCGGGTCGTCCGCTGGCCATGCCGCGACTGGACATGGTGACCGGCCTGTACTACCTGACCACCCTCACCGGTGGTGCGGCAGGCGAGTACAGCGCGGCCAACTCCGACGACGTCGAGCGTGGCGTGTACTCCACTCCGGCCGAGGCCATCATGGCCGTCGACCGTGGTGCACTCACCGTGCAGTCGGCGATCAAGGTGCGGCTGACCGATCAGCGTCCGCCCGCCGAGATCGAGGCCGAGGAGTTCCCCGACGGCTGGAAGTACGGACAGCCGTGGCAGCTCGAGACCACTCTGGGTCGCGTGCTGTTCAACGAGCTGCTCCCGGTCGAGTACCCGTTCGTCAACGAGCAGATGCCGAAGAAGCGTCAGGCCGTGATCATCAACGATCTCGCCGAGCGGTATCCGATGATCGTGGTCGCGCAGACCGTCGACAAGCTCAAGGACGTCGGCTTCCACTGGGCCACCCGTTCGGGTGTGACCATCTCGATGGCAGACGTGCTGGTGCCGCCGGCCAAGAAGGAGATCCTCGACAAGTACGAGGAGCGGGCCGACGGTCTGGAGCGCAAGTTCCAGCGTGGTGCCCTCACCCCGGAAGAGCGTCGTGACGCTCTCGTGGAGATCTGGAAGCAGGCCACCGAAGAGGTCGGTCAGGCGATGGAGGCCCACTACCCGGACGACAACCCGATCCCGATGATCGTGAAGTCGGGTGCGGCGGGCAACATGACCCAGATCCGCTCGCTCGCGGGCATGAAGGGTCTGGTGACCAACCCGAAGGGTGAGTTCATCCCGCGTCCGATCAAGTCCTCGTTCCGCGAGGGCCTGACCGTGGCCGAGTACTTCATCAACACCCACGGTGCCCGTAAGGGTCTGGCCGACACCGCACTGCGTACCGCCGACTCGGGTTACCTGACCCGTCGTCTGGTGGACGTCAGCCAGGACGTCATCGTTCGCGAGACCGACTGTGGTACCGAGCGTGGTATCACCACCACCATCGCCGAGAAGCAGGCCGACGGCACGCTGATCCGCGATGCGCACGTGGAGACCTCCACCTACGCCCGGACGCTGGCCCAGGACGCCGTCGACGAGAACGGAGCCGTGATCGTCGAGCGCGGTCACGATCTCGGCGATCCCGCGATCGAGGCCCTGCTGGGTGCGGGCATCACCGAGGTCAAGGTTCGGTCCGTGCTCACCTGTACAACCGGTACCGGTGTGTGCGCGATGTGCTACGGCCGTTCGATGGCCACCGGCAAGCTCGTCGACATCGGCGAAGCGGTGGGCATCATCGCCGCGCAGTCGATCGGTGAGCCGGGTACCCAGCTGACCATGCGTACGTTCCACCAGGGTGGCGTCGGTGAGGACATCACCGGTGGTCTGCCGCGTGTCCAGGAGCTGTTCGAGGCCCGTGTGCCCAAGGGCAAGGCTCCGATCGCCGAGGTCTCCGGACGGATTCGCCTCGAGGACGACGATCGTTTCTACAAGATCACCATCGTTCCCGACGACGGTTCGGAGGAGGTCGTGTACGACAAGATCTCCAAGCGTCAGCGTCTGCGTGTCTTCAAGCACGACGACGGCAGTGAGCGTCTGCTCACCGACGGCGATCATGTCGAGGTGGGTCAGCAGCTCATGGAAGGTGCCGCCGATCCGCACGAGGTACTCCGCGTGATGGGACCGCGTCAGGTGCAGGTGCATCTGGTGAACGAGGTCCAGGAGGTCTACCGGAGCCAGGGTGTGTCGATCCACGACAAGCACATCGAGACCATCGTGCGTCAGATGCTGCGTCGCGTGACGATCATCGATTCCGGTGCCACCGAGTTCCTGCCCGGTTCGCTCACCGAGCGTGCCGAGTTCGAGAACGCGAACCGTCGCGTCGTCACCGAGGGTGGCGAGCCGGCGGCCGGACGTCCGGTGCTGATGGGTATCACCAAGGCATCGCTGGCGACCGAGTCGTGGCTGTCGGCGGCGTCGTTCCAGGAGACCACGCGTGTCCTGACCGATGCGGCCATCAACAGCCGCAGCGACAAGCTGATCGGTCTCAAGGAGAACGTGATCATCGGTAAGCTGATCCCGGCCGGTACCGGTATCAACCGGTACCGCAACATCCAGGTTCAGCCGACCGAGGAAGCGCGTGCCGCGGCCTACGCCGTGCCGTCCTACGACGACACGTACTACAGCCCGGACGGCACCTTCGGTGCCCCCGCCGGTGCTGCAGTGCCGCTGGACGACTACGGGTTCTCCAACGACTACCGCTAGCCCGAATCCGTAGCAATAACACGCGTTTTCCGCGTGTTATTGCTACGAAATCTCACAGATCGGCCCCCACGCTCAGCGTGGGGGCCGATCTGCGTTTGTACGAGAGGGGAACCCCACGGCCTACGTGTGCGTCCAAAAGTCACGATGGGTAAAGTGCCGCGAAGAAGTCCACGGGGGAAATGATGATCTATGACGGCGAGTCGCACGGTGCCGAAACACGTGCGGACACGCAGATCATGCGCTCGGTGAGTAGCACGATCGCCCGTACGGCAGAGGAAGCCCGACGGTCCTTCGATCTGGACCACGGCCGGCTCGAGGATGCGATCGGTGGCTGGGCCGGCACTTCAAAGGACGTGTTCGCGGGGCTGGTGGATCGTTGGCGTAGCGCCGCAGACACTATGGTCACGGCGGTCGCGGACCACGCGGAGGGAATCGAAACGGCTGCCCTTCGCTATGACGCGGAGGATCGGTCGAACGGCGATGCGATCCGGGCGAGTGGCACAGCGGGTCCGGACGTGCCGCTGCGGCTGGACCAGTGAGGGTGCAGGATGACCCCTGAAGAAATCGATCGCTGGGATCCGGCTCAAATCGGTGAAGTATTCCGCGTGTGCAAGGCGCGGAAAGAGGTGTGTGCCACCACCGGCGACCATCTGAAGTCGCCGGAACTGTTCGAGACCTGGGGCGGCAGCGCGGCGAAAGCCGCGGACGAAGCGGCCGGCAAGAAGCGAGCGGATCTGGATGCCCACGGCACCGAGGTTGCAGCTGTCGCACAAGCCGCTTCGGTTGCGCAGGCCGAAGTCGAGGCCGTCAAACGTCAATTGGCGGCGGCGCGTGACTTCGCAGCGGCGAGCGGTCTTGTCATCGACGATGCGTCAGGAGACGTCGATCTGCCGGCGTGGGAGATCGGAACCATGAACGTCGATCGGGTGGCCGATCGAGATACCGCGCAGGCGATGGTGAACAAGGTGATGGCGGACGCAGATGCGGCCGATAGAGCTCTGGCGCACACGATCCAGGCGGCTATAGGCGCTGTACCGGCGTCGGCGGTGAATACCCAAACGCTACCGAAACCGGAGGAACCAGATCACCTTCCCGGGCATGAACCGCGCCACATCCCCGGCGTTCCTGGAATGAATCCGAGCCCAAAGATGTCCAGTACCAGGGTGCTTCCGGTACGTGTACCGAAGGGCTGGAAGGACCCGAGTATGAATTCAGACCTTGCGAAACGATACGCTCTGCCCGTCACGATCACTCCGACCTCGCAAGGAGCGCGTGGCGGAGTGTCGAAGAATTTGCTGCCACAGAACCCAGAGACCGGCGACGGTATGGGAGGCGGTGCTGCAGTTCCCTTCGGCAAAGGCAAGAATTTCGAACTCGGAATTACTCAGCAGAAGGAACTTCGCGTTGTCGGCGCTCAGCCGGCGCAGGTTGGCTCCGTGGACATCGGCGGCGTGAGCTACCTCGCGGTCACGTATGAGTACGACTACGAAGTCTCTGGCGTGACACGAGTCGATGCAAATGGTGTCCAACTCACCACCGACAACGCGCCCCATTGGGAGCCCATCAGCCGAAACGATGTGACGAAACTTCATTCGCAGGGTGTTCGGGTGCCAGATCCCGGAAGGACGGGTTCGTGAAGCTACATCCGCGATTGATCGTCAAGGCGAGGCTGCTGCTTGTGGCGGGCTGCGTTGCACTCGCCATCTCGGGGTGTTCCGGCGCCGAATCTCTCACGGGTCCGACATCGTCTGCCACAACATCTGGTAATGGACTCCTCGGCGTGTCGGACTTCCCTGTCGGGTACCAACTACATCCTGGTTCGACGTCAAAGGATTTGGCAGAACAGCAGCGCAAGAACGTGAGTACTCGTTCCTTTGAACCGCCCGCGTGCGCGGATGTCTTCTCGATGCAGGCGGACCGAACAGCGTCGTCGCAACGACGCGGTGTCTACGCGGAGCATGACGAACCGTACAAGCCTTCCTACGGTGACTTCATCATCCGAGATGGCGAGACCTTGGCGGAGTCCCGCGACGTATACGACAAATGCGGGAACTACACCGCAGTTGTGGCCGGAGAGGGGGAGATCTCGATGACGACAATGAAGAGAGATCCACCTCCGAGCGTGGATGCCGATGCATTTGTGGTCGAGACCACCGTGACCACGAGCCCGTACCCGGCCAACCAGGGCGCTGTGGCCGCCCAGCAGAAGAGCCTTATCGGACATGCCGAGGTTTCCGGCAAACGAGTCACATTTTATGAAGAGATCTACGGCTTCGATAGCGCGCTTGACGCCAACAGTTTCAATTCGCTGTTCGCGGCAGCCGTTGACCGAGCAGCGACCGCCTGACTTCTGAGCGCGAGTGCGTAGCGCTAGATCACCGACTGGGTGCCGCAATCAGAGATAGTCAGCCTTGCTGAAAAGGGCGTGCGCCTCCCGGATCCAGGCGCGAACTAGTCAGTGAACAGGAGTCTGATCAGCGTGCGATATCGTGCTGTGCTGTTGGTGTCAGGGCTTTTATTGCTGGCTGCCTGCGGCACGACAACACAGTCATCCGACCCGTCCGCGTCGCAGAGCCCGGATATGGACCTGCTCCTGACGGCGGAGGACTTTCCTCCCGGTTATGAAGTCGTGCAGGCGAAGAGCGACGTCGGCAGGGCACAGCAACAAGCGGTAGACGGTCGGGCCTATCAACCCCCAGAATGCGCCGCGCTCTTCGCGAATCAAGCGCGATACACGAAGGAGAGCCGGCGTTCAGGCATCAATGCTGTGGACCCGGATCAGCCGTCCTTTCCCAGATACTCCAACACCATCATCCGGCAGGCCGAACCAATACCGCATCGACGTGAGGTGGTGAATCGTTGCGGTGACAACACCGCCACAATTCCCGGACAGGGGACCATGGCGATGGCAACACAGCAGATCGCCGCGCCCGGCGACGTCAAAGCCGACGACACTCTGGTGTTCACGTTCTCGACGACCTTCCAGCCCGATCCGGGGTCCAACGCGTTGCGGTCGCAACGGCGGACGGTCATCGGATACGCCGACCTGCCCGGCCTCCAGATCGAGTTCTACGAACAGGTGGATGGCTTCGGCAGCGAAGCGGACATGACCAGCTTCAACAGGTTGATCAGCAGCGCGGTCCGACAGGCATCAACGGTGCAGTAACCCGAGCGCGACCGATAGCAACGAGAATGACAGCCGCTATCCGGATCACTGCCATGCGAGCGGTGCCCGCTGCCACACGCTAGTGACAGGCAGCCGGCCCCGTACACTCAGTTCCTACCGATACGGCAGATACTGCACGTTCCAGTGATTCCCGTCCGGATCGTCGAAGTAAACGAAGTGGCCCCACGCCTGGATGTCGACGTCGCTCGCCTCGACACCGGCGTCGAGCAGTTGCTTCCGGGCCACCTCGATGTCGGAAACACACAGCATCAGGGGCGAGGCATTCGGCGGTGCAGCGTCGACGATGCCCTTGCCGAACGCGATCGAGCAGTTCGATCCGGGCGGCGTCATCTGGACGAACCGGATGTCGTCGGTCGGGGACTGGTCGTGGTCGGGATTGAAACCGATTCGCGTGTAAAAGTCCTTCGCACGGTCGACGTCGGTGACCGGCAGAAACGCAACCTCGAGTGTCCAGTCCATGATCTTCCCTCTCTGCGGTGATGGTCGAGCTCCGATGCAGATGATTCTGCGCTGCATAGCGGACAGGTCGCGTCCTCATTCGCGAAGTGGTTCGACGATGGTCCGGCGCGCCGCCGCGCGATGTGTCGCGCGGCGAGCAGATGTGGGCCATACGCTGGGACGGTGCAGCCCGACCGGCCCGTGACCATCTTCGGTCCCGACTTCCCGTTCGCCCACGACGACTGGATCACACACCGCGCCGGCATCGGATCGGTGCCGACCGACGCCCTGGGTGCCGAGGTCGCGATCATCGGCGCGGGGATGGCCGGGATGGTCGCCGCGTACGAGTTGATGAAGGTCGGCCTGCGGCCGGTGGTCTACGAACCCGAGCGGATCGGTGGCCGCCTGCGATCGGAGCATTTCGTTCCGGGCGAGCCCGAGGTCGCCGAACTCGGCGGCATGCGGTTCCCGGCGTCGTCGTCGACGTTCTTCCACTACGTGGACACTTTCGGCCTCCGCAGCCGACCGTTTCCCAACCCGCTGACCGAGGCCGCCGGTAGCACGGTGATCGACCTCGGTGGTGAGACCCTGTACGCCCGCACCCTCGACGACCTGCCGCCGATCTACACCGAGATCGAGAACGCCTGGGACAGTGCGCTGGAACGCGTCGCCGGCTTCTCCGAGTTGCAGGACGCGATCCGGGAACGTGACGTCCCGCGACTCAAGGAGTTGTGGAACCGGCTCGTCGTCGACTGGGACGATCGGAGCTTCTACGATTTCCTGGCCACCTCCGACGAGTTCGGGTCGCTGTCCTTCCGCCATCGTGAGCTTTTCGGGCAGGTCGGATTCGGCACCGGCGGTTGGGATTCCGACTTCGCGAATTCGATGTTGGAGATCCTTCGGGTGGTGGTGACCAACTGCGACACCGAGCAACATCTCATCGTCGGCGGGGCCGAGCAGGTTCCGCGCAAACTGTGGTCCGACAGTCCGGCCAAGATTCGGCACTGGCCGGTGGGCACCAGCCTCTCGTCGTTGCACAGCGGAGTGCCGCGGGCCGGGGTCTCTGCGATCCGGCGTCTCGGTCCCGACCGCATCGAGGTCGTCGACCACTGGGGTGATTCGCGCGAGTTCCCGGCGGTGGTCGCCACCTGCCAGGCATGGCTGCTGTCCACCGAGATCGAATGCGATGAGAGCCTTTTCAGCCAGGAACTGTGGATGGCGCTGGATCGGACCCGATACATGCAGTCGTCGAAGACATTCGTCATGGTCGACCGGCCGTTCTGGACCGATCGCAACCCGACGACGGGCCGCGACACGATGAGCATGACACTGACCGACCGGTTGACGCGCGGTACCTACCTCTTCGACAACGGGCCCGACCGGCCGGGGGTCATCTGTCTCAGTTACACATGGATGAGCGACGCCCTCAAGGTGTTGCCACATCCCGTGGACCGGCGAGTCTCGTTGGCACTCGATGCTTTACGCAAGATCTACCCCGACGTCGACATCGCCGAGCACATCGTGGGTCGCCCCCTGACCGTCTCCTGGGAGGCCGAGCCGCACTTCCTCGGCGCATTCAAGGGAGCGCTGCCCGGCCATTACCGATACAACACCCGCATGTACGGGCACTTCCACCGGCAGGAGCAACTGCCCGCCGCCGAGCGCGGCATCTTCATCGCCGGCGACGACGTGTCGTTCATGCCCGCCTGGGTGGAGGGCGCCGTGCAGACCGCGCTCAACGCCGTATGGGGCGTGATCCACCACTTCGGCGGGTCGTCGCACCCCGACAATCCGGGCCCCGGGGACCGATACGACGAGCTCGGTCCGATCGACATCGGGCTGTGACAGAGTTGACCAGCCCAGCACGTAACCTCCGGATAGCACTCTGGCAGTGCGTATCTCGAACCGGCGAGGTCGTGGAAAACCTCGCGCGTCTCGATGCGGTGCTCGAAGAGTCGGCCCGACGGTCGGTGGACCTTCTGGTCACGCCCGAGATGGTCGTCCCGGGCTATCAACTCGACGCCGACGCGGCGAATCGGCTGGCGGATCCGCCGGACGGCGCGATTGCCGAGCAGGTCAGGTCGATGGCGCGACGTCACCGTATCGGCGTTCTGTACGGGTGTGCGGAGCGGGGACGGGATGAGTTGGTGTACAACGCCATCCGGCTCGTCAACCGGGCCGGGACCGCGGTGACCACGCACCACAAGACCCATCTGTTCGGGGACCTCGACCGCGCGATGGTGGCACCTGGTGGCACCATGCCCCCCGTGGTCGATCTCGGTGGATGGCGTCTGGGCCTCCTGACCTGTTACGAGGTGGAGTTCCCGGAACTGGTCCGGTCGCTGGCCGTCCGTGGTGCCGACGTGGTGTGCGTGCCCACCGCGAACATGATCGAGTACGACGCAGTCCAGGATGTGCTCGTCCGCGCTCGGGCACTGGAGAACCAAGTGTTCGTCGCCTACGCGAATTACTGTGACAGGGAGGGGGATCTGGTCTACGGCGGGCGTAGCGAGATCGTGGCGCCGACCGGGGAGGTGCTGGCCGCTGCCGATCGCGCGCCGGAAATCGTCGTCGCCGATCTCGACCACTCGATCCTCGTGGAGTCGCGAGGGCGCTACCCGTATCTCGCCGACCGCCGGCCGGACCTGTACTGAGATGGACAGCGGCTGGGCGTCTTCGCGACCGAACGTTCGATAGCCGGAACCCCGAGGTAGTGGCCCGATTTGCCTCTGGACAGCGAGGCGTCCGTACCCTACGGTAGCGTTACGCGTCCGCAAGTTACTGAGCAGTAGGGGCGCTGGGGGGTCGGTTTTCATCTCGGCCGGAAGGTGGCGTCTGTCGCCAACCGGACCGAGGTGTCATCTCCGGCAAGAGGTTTCGATCAGCCACTCATAATCCTGTGCCGGTCGCGGAGCCGGCAGGTTCGTCGGTCATGCCTCACGTGTCGGGGCGGGTCATGACGCGACGTCCGCAGAACCAACACTCACACTCCGCAGAACCAACGCACCGCAGAACCAACGCAAGGGGGACCCATGCCCGACACACTCAGCACCATCCGCATGCGCGGTCTGGCCGACGATTCTTTCCGGCGGCCCCTGGAGCTGCTCGAGGCCATCGAGATCATGGAATTGGTCGTCATTCCCGGACTCGACGCCGTACTCGATGCGCCCCAGCAGTTCGCCTTGAGCTTCGAATCCTCGATCGCGTTGTCCGGCATGCTGCGCAAGCACGCGCAACGGGTCGGCATCCTCAAGCAGATGGTCGTCGAGGCTCTCGATGAAAGCGGCTGTGGTCCGCAGCATCTCGCGCACATCCCGTCTGCCCTGCCAGTCCGTGCGGTGCAGTCGATCGTCGCATATCCCAGGTGGTCGGCGGATCCGGAAGGGCTCGCGCTGGTCCGGATCGCGTTCGCATTCGTCGCAGTCCATGCGCTGACCGACCCGACCGACTGCCGCACGGCGTCACGGGCTCTGCACCTGCGACCGCGCCCGCTGCACGACGATCGGGCCCTTCTCCGCCGAGTGTTGGGTGAGGCGCTACCGGGCCTCGGCGCGAACGCCCGCCAGCTGTTGTCGATCTACATCAGCAAGGCCAGCGTCTTCTTCTCCGATCCCGACGCGGTCCGATGGTCGGTCCCGTTCAGTGGCGGCAAGCGTGACACCTCGGCGTCGTCACTGCTCGTCTACAACCCCGATGCGCTGCGCGAAGCGTGCCGCAGCGTCGGCCTCAACCCGCAGGAACTGCGTATCTCCTCGCGAAAATGACCGCCTGGATCACATTCTGCGGAAAAAGTGTCACAGACCACTGGACAACTGAGAGTGACTTACCTTACGGTAGCTTACGCGTCAGTAACCTACTCGGGGGTAACCGACGGGAGACCGCGGTTGTTGCATGTCAGAGGGGATTTTTCAGTGGGTGATGTTGGGTGGAAGGGCGTACGCACGCGGCTCGTGAAGCCCGCGATCGCGGCCATCTCAACCGTGGCGGCAATCGCCATCAGCAGTGCGGCTCCGGTTTCGGCACAGCCCACGGTCGGTGCGGCAGAATCCACGGTAGGTACGGCGGATGCCGTCGGCGAGCCCACGCCGGCCGAGATCGCACAGGCACAACGGCTCACCGATGACATCAACGCGAAGGCCGCACCCGGTTCGCCGCGGGCGGTCAACGCTCTGCGTCGGGAGGTCGCCACCCGTCCGCTCGGTCCCATCGTCGACACCCAGGGGGTTGGCCCCGCGCAGCGCGGGTTCTGGCCGGCCTTCGCTTACTCGCAGTTTCACCCGAACGTCGCACCGCCCGGCGCCAACAACTGGAACTGCAAGCCGAGGGCCGGGCAGCGTCCCATCGTCCTGGCGCACGGCACCTGGGAGAACGCCTACGACAACTGGGCCGCCTTCGCGCCGGTTCTCGAGAAGGCAGGCTACTGCGTGTTCGCGCCGAACTACGGGCGCACGGATCTCCTCAACGGTGGCGGCCTCGGCGTGATCCTGCCGGGCACCAACGGTGAGGCGGCCATCGAGTACTCGGCCGCGCAATTCGGCGGCTACGTCGATCGGGTCCTGAAGGCGACGGGCGCGAAAAAGGTTGACGTCATCGGACATTCGCAAGGCGGTCTGATGGTTCGCCAGTGGATGAAGTTCGGCGGCGGCGCCGACTACGACCATCCCGAGCGTTCCAAGATCGGCAAGCTGATCACCTACGGAGCCACCCACAAGGGCACCACGCTGCTCGGTATCGGCGCGCTCGGCCGCGGGATCAACAATCTCGGCCCCGCGTTCAACGTTCTCGGCGTCACCGAGATCCTGGTCGGGCGCTCCGGGATTCAGCAGACCGTCGACTCGCCCTTCATCAAGAACCTCAACCGGTCGAAGCTGGTGTTCCCCGGTGTGGATTACACGATCGTCGGCTCACGATACGACGAGGTGACGACGCCGTTCGATCTCACCTTCATCCGTCGCCCGGGTGTGAACAACGTTGTGCTGCAGGATGGATGCGAACAGGACACGTCGGATCACCTGTCGATGTCCTATTCGCCGCGGGCCATGTCGATCGCTCTGCACGCGCTCGACCCCGAACGGTTCGCGCGCTTGGCGTGTGGACCGAGTCCGTGGTTCTTCAGTTTCTAAAGGCCTGTCGACGCAGGGGAGGGCGTCGTCGCGGGGTCGGGTCGGGTCGGTCTGTCGGTAGTACCACCACCGACGGCCGGTCCGACCCGAAGATCACTGTGGGTCCGTCGGAGTTACCCGGCGTCGTACTCTGAGATCGTGGCTGACACCCCACTGCGGTACCGCTGGCTGCTCCACGTGGACCTCGATCAGTTCCAGGTCTCGGTCGAGCGGTTGCGAAGCCCAGAGCTCGTCGACGTCGCGGTGATAGTCGGCGGCAACGGCGATCCCACCGAGGCCCGCAAAGTGGTGACCTGCGCGTCGTATGAGGCGCGCGATGCGGGCGTGCGAGCCGGGATGCCGCTACGAGCCGCGCATCGAAAGCTGCCCGACGCGGTCTATCTGCCGTTGGACATCCCGGCCTATGACGTCGCCTCGGGCGAGGTGATGTCGGTCTTACGGAGTTTCGGACATCCCGTCGAGGTGTGGGGGTGGGATGAGGCCTATGTGGGCATCGAGCCGGTCCCGGCCGACGACACGGTTGGCACCGTTGGCACCGATACCGACGATGAGCGGATTCGCCGAATCGCCGACGAGATCCGGGCGGCGATCCTGGGAAGAAACGGACTCGCATCTTCGATCGGTATCAGCGACAACAAGCAACGCGCGAAGATGGCCACCGGCTTCGCCAAGAAGTCCGCCGACGACAAGGTGTTCCTCCTCGACTCCCGGAACTGGCTGGAGTTGATGGGCGACGGACCATGTCGGGATCTGTGGAGTGTCGGCCCGAAGACCGCCGCAAAACTCGCCGCACAGGGTGTCGACACCGTCAACCAGTTGATCGCGACTTCTCGCGAGGGTCTGATCGAGACCTTCGGTCCCCATCAGGGCAACTGGCTGTACGTGCTGTGTCGCGGGGGCGGCGATTCGACGATCACCGAGGAGCCATGGCCGGCCCGTTCGCACTCGAAGTCGCGGACGTTTCCCGTCGACCTGGTCGATCAGGAGGAGATGCGCAGAGCCGCAAAGGTATTGGCCCGGGACGTGCTCGACCAGGTGCTGGCCGAGGAGCGGGTGGTGTTCCGGGTCGCGGTGACACTGCGGACGTCGACGTTCTTCACCCGCACCAAGTCTCGCAAGCTGGCCGGGCCGACCACCGTCTACGACCACATCGAGCCCATAGTGGTCTCCTTGCTGGACGACTTCGAACTGGATCGACCCGTCCGCCTCCTCGGCGTGCGGTTGGACCTGGTCACCGACGAAACGGATGAAGCGGAGGATGAATCATGAAGTGGCGATGGGTGTGGACGGTCGCCGGGCTGCTGTCGATCGTCGGACTCGCGGCGCCCGGGCAGGCAGCAGCGCGTCCCGGACCGTTACCGGTGACCTATGACTTCCTCGCGGGGATCACCGCGGAACTCGGCAACCCGGGTGGGTCGTTACCGGGTACGAACAACTTTCGGTGTCGTCCGTCGCGCGCGCATCCGCGCCCGGTGATCCTGGTGCACGGCAGCGGTGGTGGCCGACAGACGAACTGGGCGACGCTCGCCCCGGTACTGGCCAACGCCGGCTACTGTGTGTACGCGCCGACCTACGGGGCGCTGTCCACAGTGTGGCCAGGCTCGGCACTCGGTGGTCTCGGGGTGAAGCAGGACGGTGCCTGGCAGATCAAGACATTCGCCGTTCGTGTTCTGGCCGCCACCGGCGCCGAGCAGGTCGACATCGTCGGCCATTCACTGGGCACCGAGATCCCGACCTACTGGATGAAATACCTGGGTGGCCGTGGCAAGGTGGCGAACTATGTCTCGCTGGCCCCGTACTGGCGGCAAGGGCCCGACGAGGACGATCAGCGCAGTGACATGGTGGCCGCGGTGCAGCGGGGGCTCGGGATCGCGCCCCTCACACCGTCATCCTGCGCGGGATGCATTGCACCACCGGTCGACACCGATTTCAATCGCGCAGTCCGTTCGCCGACTCCCTACCTCCGCGGTGTGCGATACACCAACATCACGACTCGCGACGACGAGATCGTGACGCCCTACAGCAACGGCCTCCTCGCCGGCCCGCCCGGGACGCAAGTCACAAATATCGTTGTGCAGCAAGGCTGTCCGGAGGATCACTCCGATCACCTCTCGATCGTCGCGAATCGGCGTACGGCGGGATTCGTCCTGAACGCACTCGATCCGGGCAGGCGTGCGCCGATCCCATGTCTCTACGTCCCGCCCTTCACCGGTGCGTGACCCCGCTGGGTCACTCACGACCTGGTCAGGGGCGGCAAGGATGCGATGGCTTCGAGCTGGTCGCGGCGGGCGCCCAGCGTGGCGGCGAGGAAGGTCCGGGCGATCACCAGGAGTTCGGCGATCTCCGGATGGGCGAGCTCGTAGAACACCGCATTGCCCACCCGTTCGGTCGCCACCACGTGATGTCGCTTCAGCACGGCAAGGTGCTGCGATAACCGGGTCGGCTCTATCTCGGTGATCGTGAGCAACTCGCTCACCGCCGTCGGGTCCCCGTTTGCGCTCAGTACCTCGAGAACCCGGATGCGTGCGGGGTGGGCGAGTGCTTTGAACAGGTTTGCCTTGATCTCGTACAGCGGCCGCTCGGGACCGTCCGAGTTGATCGAGGTCCTGTTCGGCACGTGGAGATCTCCTTGCGAGCGACGATCCGGGTGCGGCGGATCGTGAGCGGCTGCTCGATGGATTGACGGATACACGGATTGCGTAATTCTGCAATCCGGGCCGTACATTACCGCATCGGGATGCTCGGTGGACGTCACGACGCGGAGATCGTCGACGGTCGCTCAGTCGTCGGCCGCTCGGGGGATGCGCACGCCGATCAGATGAGCGTCCGGGTCGACGTCGACACCGATCCGGTCCCAGGGCAGTCCGATCGACACCACGGCATAGGCCGAGGTCGGGAACCGCTCGATGTATCCGTCGGAATCGAGGGTGAGGGCCGTGGTGGGCATGCCGGGCGAATGCCCGACGACCAGGACCGTCGCGGCGTCGGCGGGTGCGTGGACCCTCAGCGTCTCGAGGATCTCGTGCGGCGCGGCACCGTAGACGTCGTCGACGTAGGTGGTGGGCGCGGAGATGCCCGTGCGGTCCAGGGTCTCGCGCGTCCGGGTGGCGGTCGAGCACACCACCGCGTCGATGGCCAGCCCCTCGTCGGCCATCCATCGTCCGGCGAGTGCGGCCTCCCGTCGACCGCGGTCGGCCAGGGGTCGCTCGTGGTCTCCGACGCCCGACGGGTAGCCGGACTTCCCGTGCCGCATCAACACCAGCGTGCGCGTCATGCCGCACCCTCCGAACGCCGGGGCGGCCGATTCGTCGCGGCCCGCGAACCCGCAAGAGACCGACTGAGAGAACGCAGCACCGTGGTCGTCGCACGCCACGCGGCCGCTTCCTGTCGGCAAAAGGTGGCGTGCTCGTGGTCGCCGGTTGCGAAGTGCTCGTCGGCGAGTTCGTCGTATTCGATGCATTCGTCGATCGCGATGTCGATCAGGCTCATGACCGCGTCCGGCGACGAACACGCGCGGCTGATGGCGTCGGCGTCCAATGTGGCGAGACGTTCGAGTTCGGCCTGGTACCGCATGTACCCAACCTACGATGCCGAGCCGACATCCTGGTGGACACACACCGTGATCGGTGTCGATCCGGACAGGTTGAACCACGCTCGCCAACCGATAGCCTGGACAGGGTGCACTCCTGGGTTCCCGCGCTGCTGTCGATCCTCGCAGCAGTACTGATCGCCGGCGGTACGGTGATGCGTCAACGCGCATCCCATGCCAGCGGCGCCATCAGGCGGGGCTGGTGGATCGGTGCGACTGTGGCCCTGTGCGGATTCGCGGCGCAGGTCGCGGCCCTGGGGTTGGGGTCGATCCTGCTCGTGCAACCGCTCGTGGTGCTCGCGATCCTCTTCGCCCTGCCGATGGAAGGTTGGGCCGATCAGCGGTGGCCGCTGAAGCCCGAGTGGACATGGGGTGCGGTGCTGGTGGTCTGCGTGACGGTCTTCCTCGCCATCTCACGACCCGAACCATCGCTACGCCGGCCGGGGGGACTGTTGATGGTCGTGACGATCGGTGCGGTGATCGTCGTCCTGATCGGGTGCGTGCTGGCCGCCGAACGGTCCAACCAGCACTACAAGGCGCTTTTGTACGGCGTCACCGCGGGTGCCCTGTTCGGTATGTCGGCGTTGCTGGTCAAGACGATCGCGTACCAGTTCATCCACGATTTCGCGGGCGCATTCCGCCAGCCGGAGTTCTACCTGTTCCTGGTGGTGGCGGCGGGCGGTGTCGTCGCCCAGCAGCGGGCGTTCGGCGCCGGTGAGTTGCAGACGTCGTTCCCGGCGCTGACCGTGATCGAACTCGCCGTCTCGATGGGACTCGGCGTCGTGCTGCTCGGTGAGAACCTCAATGTCTCGGTGCCGACCGCCCTGTTCCTCGGCGTCGTGCTTGCCTTGATGGTCCGCGCCGTCCTCGAACTCGCCAAACTTGCCGCGGTCCGTGCCGAGGAGGTCAATTGCCGAGCGCGGAGGGCGGTGCCCGACGAGGCCGTCGTCCCGTGACGACGGACGTCAGCCGGCGTTGACGGGTTCGATGACCGCGGTGATGCGCTCAGCCCACTCGGCGGCCAGGGTGGCCGGTTTGACCGCCGACGAGTTGTCGTGGCGCGCGTGCTCGCCGACCTGCACGGCTCCACGCGTGGCCAGCTTCTCGGCCATGATCTCGCTGCCGTGGTTGAAGGTCTCGCCGTACACACTGTCGCCGAGCCCGAACACCGCGAAACGCACGCCGGTCAGGTCTGGCTCCACGTCGTCGAGCTCCTCGGCGAACGGCTCGGCACCGCTGGGCAGCTCACCCTCGCCGAAGGTCGAGCACACGACGACCAGGAAGTCGGCGGGATCGAGGTCTTCCACCGAGTACTCGCTCATGTCATAGATCGACGGGTCGTGATTCACCGCGAGGACATCGGAGATGGTGTCCGCGACCAACTCGCAGTTGCCCGTTTCCGTGCCGTACAAGATGACGACCGACATGACAGAACCCCTTTCGACCTCACCGCCGGAGGTCACGACCACACGGTTCAGGGAAGGCTACCCTAACTCACCGCTCGCGGGTAATTCGCAGGTGGGAGGGGGTTGCAGATTTACTTGGATGTCCTACTATTGAGAGATGCAAGCCACATCGGCCTGCTTGCCATCCGACTGTGAATCAAGGTGATCTACACGTGTCCGCAACCGATGCAGCCAATGTCCACACCGACGCCGTCCGTACCGTTCCGCACTTCCTGAACGGTGGTCTGGTGACCGCCACCGACGGTCGTTTCGCCGACGTCTTCAATCCCAGCACCGGCGCCGTCGCCGCCAAGGTGCCGCTGGCCAGTACCGCCGAGGTCGACGCCGCGGTCGCCACCGCCGTCGAGGCGCAGCGTGAATGGGCCGCCTGGAACCCGCAGCGTCGCGCCCGCGTGCTGATGCGCTTCGTCGACCTGGTCAACCAGAACGCCGACGAACTGGCCACCCTGCTGTCACTCGAGCACGGCAAGACCCATCCCGACGCCAAGGGTGACATCCAGCGTGGCATCGAGGTCATCGAGTTCGCCATCGGCATCCCGCATCTGCTCAAGGGGGAATTCACCGAGGGGGCGGGCGGCGGCATCGACGTCCACTCGATCCGCCAGCCGCTGGGCGTGGTCGCCGGGATCACGCCCTTCAATTTCCCGGCGATGATCCCGCTGTGGAAGGCAGGGCCTGCGCTGGCGTGTGGCAATGCCTTCATCCTCAAGCCGAGTGAGCGGGATCCATCAGTGCCGGTGCGGCTGGCCGAACTGTTCAGCGAGGCCGGTCTGCCGGATGGGGTTTTCCAGGTCGTCCACGGCGACAAGGAGTCCGTCGATGCGCTGCTGAACAACCCCGACGTGCAGGCGCTCGGATTCGTCGGCAGCTCCGACATCGCGCAGTACATCTACTCGACGGCTGCCGCGAACGGCAAGCGCTCACAGTGCTTCGGCGGCGCCAAGAACCACATGATCGTCATGCCGGACGCGAACATGGATCAGGTCGTCGATGCGTTGATCGGCGCCGGCTACGGCAGTGCCGGCGAGCGGTGCATGGCGATCAGCGTCGCGGTTCCGGTCGGTGAGCAGACCGCGGAACGCCTGCGCGCCAAGCTCGTCGACAAGGTCAACGCGCTGCGTGTCGGCCACAGCCTCGACCCCAAGGCCGACTACGGACCGCTGGTCACCGCCGCCGCACTCGAACGTGTCAAGGGCTACATCGGCAAGGGTGTCGAGGAGGGTGCCGAACTGGTCATCGACGGCCGCGAGCGGACCAGCGACGAGCAGCAGTACGGCGACGAAGATCTATCAAACGGATTCTTCATCGGGCCAACCCTTTTCGATCATGTCACCAAGGAAATGACGAGCTACACAGACGAGATCTTCGGTCCGGTGCTGCAGATCGTGCGGGCCGCCGACTACGAGGAGGCGCTCGCGCTGGCCTCGGATCACCAGTACGGCAACGGTGTTGCGATCTTCACGCAGGACGGCGACGCCGCCCGTGACTTCACCGCACGGGTCAACGTCGGCATGGTCGGCGTGAACGTGCCGATCCCGGTTCCGGTGGCCTACTACACCTTTGGTGGCTGGAAGCGGTCCGGCTTCGGGGACCTCAACCAGCATGGCCCGGCCTCGATCCAGTTCTATACCAAAACCAAGACCGTCACGACCCGATGGCCGTCCGGCGTCAAGGACGGCGCCGAGTTCGTCATCCCGACGATGGATTGATGTCGATGACGACGATCACCGACGGCAGTCTCGACGCGGACGAACGCGTCATCGTCGAGACCGCGGCCGGATTCGCGGCCAAGCGGCTCGCACCGTTCGCACTGGAATGGGATGAGAGCCACCACTTTCCGGTTGATGAGTTGCGCGAGGCGGCGGAACTCGGCATGGGCGCGATCTACTGCTCGGAGGATGTCGGCGGCAGTGGCCTGCGTCGGCTCGACGGCGTGCGCATCTTCGAGCAGCTCGCCTCCGCGGATCCGGCGGTCGCAGCCTTCTTGTCCATTCACAACATGTGTGCCTGGATGGTCGATCACTACGGCACCGACGAGCAGCGTGTCCACTGGGTCCCACATCTGGCGTCGATGGAAACGGTGGCCAGCTACTGCCTCACCGAGCCGGGCGCCGGCTCGGATGCGGCGGCGTTGTCCACCAAGGCGGTCCGATCCGGAGATGACTACGTCCTCACCGGTGTCAAGCAGTTCATCTCCGGTGCGGGTTCCAGCGACGTCTATGTGCTGATGGCCCGCACCGGCGACAGCGGCGCCCGTGGGATCTCCACCTTCCTCGTCGAAAAGGGCACTCCGGGACTGAGTTTCGGTGCGCAGGAGCGCAAGATGGGCTGGCATGCTCAGCCCACCGCGCAGGTCATCCTCGACGAGGTTCGAGTGCCTGCCGCCAATCTCCTCGGCGGTGAGGAGGGCATCGGTTTCGGGATCGCGATGAACGGCCTCAATGGCGGCCGGCTCAACATCGCGGCGTCCTCCCTGGGTGGGGCCCAGTCCGCGTTCGACCGTGCCGCGACCTATGTCGCGTCGCGCAAGGCGTTCGGAAGCGCCCTGATCGACGAGCCGACCATCCGGTTCACGCTCGCCGACATGGCGACGTCCCTGCAGGCTTCGCGATTGATGTTGTGGCAGGCGGCGGCCGCCCTCGATGCGGGCGCACCGGACAAGGTGGAGCAGTGCGCGATGGCCAAGCGCTTCGTCACCGACAACTGCTACGCCGTGGCCGATCAGGCACTGCAGTTGCACGGCGGCTACGGATACCTGAACGAATACGGTATCGAGAAGATCGTCCGGGATCTCCGTGTGCACCGGATACTGGAGGGCACGAACGAGATCATGCGCGTCGTGGTCGGACGGTCGATCGCCGCGCGCTACCGCGAGAACTGAACTGATCACCAGCACAACCGACTTCACATTGGGAGATTCGACAATGACGACGATCGCCTTTCTGGGACTGGGCAACATGGGTGGGCCGATGGCGGCGAACCTGGTGACGGCCGGACACACCGTGCATGGGTTCGATCCGGTGCCGGAGGCGGTGAAGACGGCGCAGGGGAACGGTGTCGCGACGTTCCCGACCGCGGTCGAGGCAGTGGCGGCAGCAGAGGTGGTGATCACCATGCTCCCCAGCGGGCCGATCGTGAAGAAGTGTTATGCGGACATCCTGCCCGCAGCGCCGACCGGCACGCTCTTCATCGACAGCTCCACCATCTCGGTCGAGGATGCGCGGGAGATCAACCAGCAGGCCGCCGATCACGGGTTCGCCCAGCTCGACGCCCCGGTGTCGGGCGGGGTGAAGGGTGCGGTCGCAGGCACGCTCGCCTTCATGGTGGGCGGTGCGGACGACGCGTTCATCGCCGCACGTTCGACGCTGGACCCGATGGCGGGCAAGGTGATCCACTGTGGCGCCGCCGGGGCCGGTCAGGCCGCGAAGGTGTGCAACAACATGGTGCTCGCCGTTCAGCAGATCGCGGTCGGCGAGGCATTCGTGCTCGCCGAGAAGCTCGGACTCTCCGACCAGGCCCTCTACGACGTGATCACCGGTGCCACCGGGAACTGCTGGGCGGTCCAGACCAACTGCCCGGTTCCCGGTCCGGTCCCCACCTCACCGTCGAACAACGAGTTCAAGCCCGGCTTCGCGACTGCGCTGATGAACAAGGATCTTGGTCTGGCGATGGATGCGGTGGCCGGCACCGGGTCCCGGGCGCCGCTCGGTACCCATGCCGCCCAGCTGTACAAGGCTTTTGCCGAACAGCACTCCGACCTCGACTTCAGCGCGATCATCACGTCGCTGCACTAGCCTCGATCCGGCCCGCACTTCGCGCTCTGAAAACGTCATTCCTCGTCAGCGACCCTTCGCGTGCGGAAGGTCGCCGACGAGGAATGACGTTTCTGACGTAAGGCGACGGTCAGAAGTCGCCGGCGTCGCGCCGAAGGGACTGGATCGCCGTCACCATCGCGGCCATCTCGTCGTCGCTCATCCCGACCTCGCCGAACACCTGTTTGTTGAGCGTGGCCGTCGCGTCCTCGACCGTCGAGCGGCCGAGATCGGTGATCTCCACGAGGGTCGTTCGGCCATCAGTCGGATGCGGCACGCGGCGGACCAGCTTGGCCTCCTCGAGGCGCCGGATCGCATGCGTGACACTGGTGACGTGGACCTGCAGCCGGTCACTCGCCTTGGTGA
This sequence comes from Gordonia sp. DT218, assembly GCF_049847105.1. Lineage (NCBI taxonomy): Bacteria > Bacillati > Actinomycetota > Actinomycetes > Mycobacteriales > Gordoniaceae > Gordonia > Gordonia sp. DT218. The sequence continues at coordinate 754,830 of NZ_JBNCNS010000003.1, forward strand.
TCGGCAATGCGCCCTGCCGCGAGAATGCCAGCAGCCGTAGCAGTTCGAAACGGGAGAAGCTCAGATCGTAGGGCCGTAATGCCGACTCGACCCGCGCCAGCAGGATCTGATGGGCGCGCATGACCGAGGTGACCGCGACCATCCCGTCGGCGACGTCGGCCCAGCCGGCATCGGACCAGTTCTGACGAGCCTCGGCGATCGGATCGAAACGCATGCTGCGGCCTGCCATGCGGTACAGCCTAGAGGACCGTGCGCGCGGCGCTTCGCAGCTCGACGCTCACGTCGTGATGCGGTGTCGAGGTCGGGCCCGGGGGAATCCATTCATCGAGAGAAACGCCGATCGAAGTCTCAAGAGCGGGGTTGATGATCGCAAAATCCGCTACGAACCACCATATTGCAGATACTGTCAAAGATGCCAGATTCAGTGGCTCATTCTTGCCGAGCAACCTGAGGTAGGTGATTCTTCTCGGTCGGTGACGCTCACCGCCCCATAAATTGACTCGAGCGCATTGTTCGCTGGGGGCCATACGCGACGTATGGAGCATTGTTCGGTTCATATCCAGTGACCAGGATTTTCCACCACCTCATAGGTAGGAGGCGCAGTGTTTTTTCGTAAACGTCTGTCCCGTTTTGCACGAACATCAATCATTGCCGCATCGGCGGCCGCGCTCGCGGTCATTCCGGGGCTCACCGCCGTCGGAACTGCGAATGCCGGCCCCAACGGGAGTCTGGACCCGATACTTCCGCCGGGCTTCCCTTGCATTCACACAAACGTGAACCCGCCGGTTGCTACGTGGGGTTGGAGCCGTCTGGATGGTTCTCAGCCGATCTTCATGTCGGGCCCGGGCGGTCAATCCGGCAAGGGGTCGCTGCATATGTACAACTCCCGAGGGGCCGCGGCCTATTTCCATTCGGGGTTCAGCACGCCGTTGCCGCAGTTGGCGAGGCAACGCAATTCCCTCGGCTACATGTACAAGGGAACGTCCACGACCTTCCAGATCCGGGTACGCGATGCCAAGCGGACCGACAAGGTGGTGTCGGGATTCACGACGCTCGTCTGGCAGCCGAACTATAACGGCGGCGCTGGTGCGAACAGCTTTGTGACAAACAATGACCTCGCAGCGGGTAAGTGGTGGAGCACGCAGCCTATCGCCGGTCAGCCGGCCGGCCAGAGCAACCTTCGCACACTGAGTCAGATCGCCGACGCGAATCCCCGCGCATGGGTGACCGAATACGGCGTGCGAAATGGCTCGGCGACTGAGCAGAATTCCTACGCCGACAACATCGTCTACGGCTGCTCGAAGTGGGATTTCGAGCCGGACGCGAGTCTCTCCTGACCCTTCGCGCAACGCAACCAACACAAGCCGGCCGACGTCAGTCGGCCGGCTTGTGATCCATCAGCATCTCGATGGCGCCCACGATCGTGTCGACCAGTCCGGTGACCGTGTGGGTGCCGAGTTCACCGCGTGTCTCGTCCGACCGCATCATGATCACCGACTCGACGAGCCGGAAGGGCAGTAGTCCGCGAGTGTCCGTGGCGTCGGCCAGAGCGGCAGTGGCGAGTGCCTCGTATGCCGCCGACAATTCTTGGCGGGCGGCGCGGAACTCGCCGAACCTGTCGTCGGCCAGCTCGGGCAACAGATAGAGTGCGCCGAGATTCCACCGTGCGGCCGCCAGCTGGGTGACGTCGTAGCGGGCGAGGTCGAGCAGGCGTTTCAGGGGTTCGCCCTCGGACGCCAGGAGTTCCCGCGCCTGTTCCAGTGACGGATCGACGGTGGTCGCGAGCAGAGCGGCCAGGATGTCGTCCTTGGTCTTGAAATAGTGATAGAGCGACGCCTGGCGGACTCCGACTGCGTCGGCGATCATCCGCGTCGACGTTCCGGTGTACCCGTGGCGTGTGAAAAGCTCGGCTGCGGCGTCGAGGATCTCGTCGCGGGCGGTATCGCCGTGGCGTCTCGGTTTGACGAGGCGTGGCCGTCCCGGGCTCGCGGCCGTGCGCGATGAAGCCGGACGCGTCGCCATCTCGTCCCCGTTCGTGTTGTTGTCGGTCGGTCGACAGATTCACCCTAGTGCACCGTTTCGACCCGCGCCGACGCGCTGACCTGGGGTGGTGTTACACAGTCGTAGCGTGCGTTTTCCGGGGTGAAACATTTCTGTCATTCGACAGAAATCGCCGGACGGTTATCTGTCACTCGACAGATAAAGCTCACCGTGGAGCTCCCGACCCTCAGCAGAGAGGCGAACGATCATGACCTCCACCGCCATCACCCCTCCGGCCGAGCCGCCGACGTCCTCGGGCGGCGATGCCGATGACCTGTCCGAGTTCGGCTACGACCAACAGTTGCACCGCTCGCTCGGTAAGTTCGCGTCGTTCGCGGCGGGCTTCTCCTTCGTCTCGATCCTCACCACCATCTTTCAGCTGTTCGGTCTCGGATTCGGTTTCGGCGGGCCGGCATTCTTCTGGACGTGGCCCATCGTCTACGCAGGCCAGTTCCTGGTCGCCCTGTGCTTCGCGGAGATCGCGGCGCGCTACCCGATCTCGGGAGCCATCTACCAGTGGTCGCGACGCATGGGCGGCGAGGTGATCGGTTGGTTCGGCGGCTGGTTCATGATGATCGCCCAGGTCGTCACGGCCTCGGCCGCGGCCATTGCGCTGCAGGTGGTCCTGCCGTCGGTGTGGAGTGGCTTCCAGATCATCGGCGACGACCCGACCCTGACCACCACCAGTGGCGCTGCCAATGCGGTCTTGCTCGGTTCGATCCTGCTGGTGATCGTCACGGCCATCAACTGCGTGGGCATCTCGTGGATGAGCCGCATCAACAACATCGGTGTCACCTGCGAACTCGTCGGCGTCGTCGCGGTGGTCCTCGCCCTGTTCACCCACGCCAAGCGCGGCCCCGACGTCGTCTTCGACACCGGCATCCCCGGCCAGCAGCCCGGGTACATCTGGGCATTCATCGTCTCGGGCCTGATGGCCGCCTATGTCATGGTCGGCTTCGGCTCGGCCGGTGAGCTCGCCGAGGAGACCCGGAACCCGCGTCGGGTCGCGCCGCGAACGATCCGTCTCGCCCTGACGGTCTCTGCGATCGGTGGCGGACTGATGCTGCTCGGTGCGCTCATGGCGGCCCCCACCCTCGACGAAGAACTCGCCACCGGGGGTCTGCCCTACGTTCTCGACTCGGTTCTCGGCAGCTTCTGGGGAAAGGTCCTGCTGTGCGACGTCGCCATCGCCATCTTCATCTGCACCCTGGCGATCCAGACCGCGTGCTCGCGGCTGATGTTCTCGATGGCTCGCGACGGGCGGCTCCCGTTCTCCAAGACGCTGTCCCACGTCAACGAACGCACCGGCACCCCGATCGCCCCGTCGATCCTGATCGGATTGCTCTGCATCGGCATCCTCGTGGTCAACGTCGGCAATTCGGCGATCTTCGCGACCCTTGCCAGCGTCTGCATCATCCTCATCTACCTGGCCTATCTCGCCGTCACCGGCCCGATGCTCTACCGCCGGTTCCAGGGCTGGCCCAAGGGTGGTGTCGCGGTTGATGCCGAGGGCAAGAAGCTGTTCTCCATGGGCCGTCTCGGTATCGTCGTGAACCTGCTCGCGGTTCTCTACGGCGCGGTCATGGTGGTGAATCTCTCCTGGCCGCGTGCCGAGGTGTTCGATCCGGCAGGGGAGATGCCGATCCTGTGCTGGGCAGGTCCGATCTGCATCGCGATCACCGTGCTCGTCGGGATCGCCTGCTTCCCACGGGGCAAAGAGCATCCCAAGCCGGTCACCGTCGGCGCGTAGTCGCCCGCCCTTCGTGGCTCGCTTCGCTCACACCTCAGGGACCGGGCTCCGGAATCTCGCCACGTCCCTCGATCCCTGAGGAGCGAGCTTGCTACGTCCCTCGATCCCTGAGGAGCGAGCTTGCGAGCGTCTCGAAGGGCCGACCACCCATCCCACCCCTCCAAGGAGTTTCATCACCATGTCCTCCACCGCAACGAGCACGGCAACCACCACCGACAGCACCACCGGAGCCCGCGAACATGCACGCTCGCAGGCCGGCACCATCACCGACTCGATGCCGGTGGTGCCGGCCAGCGAATGGCCGAATCCGCCGGCCGACGTCGAGCCGACCCGATTGACCTGGGCCGAAACAGTTCCCGGTGGCCGCTACACGAGCAAGGTGCTGGCCCGCGGTACCCGGTTGCGCCTGCGCGACGTCACGGGCAGCGCCTGCGCGCACCTGATGCTGTGGCGCGTGGACGCTCCGTGGGAGCGGCTCAATGTCGCCGACACCGTCAAGGTGCCGTGGCAGGCCTACGTCACCACCGGGCACCCGTTGCTCAGCGACCAGGGCCGGGTGCTCGCCACCCTCGTCGCCGACGACAGCGCCCATCACGACGCCCTGTGCGGTACCACCACCTTGGGCTCGAACATTGCCAAGTACGGTGCCGGAGCTGCTCATTCGGACAGCCCGGCCGGGCGAGAGCTGTTCACCCTGGCCGCCGCCAAGAACGGTCTGGGCGCTGCCGACGTGGCGCCGTCGCTCTCGTTCTTCCACGGCGTCGTGGTGGAGGCCGACGGCAGTCTCACATCGAAGGGCTCGGCGGGGCTGGACAAGTCCGTCGACCTGATCCTGCATCTGCCGTGCATCGTTGCGATCGTCAACACCGCACATCCCCTCGATCCCGCGCCGGTGTTCACGGCCGGCCCCCTCGAGGTGCTCGGTTGGCAGGCGCCCGAGGACCTGGGCAACCTGCTGTCGTCGGTCGGCTCGACCGATCCGGAATATCAGCGCGCCGTGGCGAACTCCGAAGACGCCTGGGCCGCCGCCCATTTCTGAGCACCAGACCGACTCTGCAAGGAGAACACCATGACCACCACCATGTCTCAACGTGACGCGGCCGGCCTGGCCCTCGTGCCCGGTGCGGTGATCGACGACGCCGAAGTCGGCGAGCGTGCTCCGTGGTCCGGCGTCATCGCCGCCGGCGACGTGTTGACCATCGTCGACCTCTACGGCAACCAGGCCGTCGACACCCTCTTCTACGGCGGCCACGACCACGCGATCCGATATTCCGCGCAGGCCACCATCGCCGCACAGGGAAACATCTTCCTCACCACCGGTACGGTGATCCGCGATCAGGAATCCGCTCCGATGATGACCATCGTCGACGACGAGGTGGGTAACCACGACACGCTCGGCGGCGCCTGCTCGCAAGAGTCGAACACCTTGCGATACGGCCATCACACCAAACATCAGCATGCGTGTGTGGAGAACTTCCTCATCGGCGGTGCGCGCCACGGCCTCGGTAAACGTGACCTCGTCGGCAACGTCAACTTCTTCATGAACGTGCCGGTCGATCCAGACGGCTCCCTCGGCATCGTGGACGGGCTGTCCGCACCCGGGAAGCGGCTCGCGCTGCGTGCCGACGTCGACACCCTGGTGCTGATCTCCAACTGCCCACAGATCAACAACCCCTGCAACGGATTCGACCCGACCGCGGTCCGCGTCATCGTCACGCGCCCCGCAGCGAACCGGCCCCGAACAGACCCGAGGAGCTGACTCCCCATGGCCACCATCACCGTTCTCCGCGCGGGGCCGCTCACCACCATCCAGGACTGGCCCGGCCGGGTCGGCTACTGGAAGGTCGGTGTGCCGCCGTCGGGACCGATGGACGACCTCTCGTTCCGGCTCGCCAACCAGGCGGTGGGCAATCCCGCGCACGCGGCAGCGCTCGAAGCCACCATGATGGGCCCCGCCCTGCGCTTCACGGAAGCGGCGTCGGTGGCGGTCACCGGTGCGCCCGTGGTGGTCACCGTCAATGGATCGATTGTGCCGCAATGGGTGCCGATCACCGTCGAGGACGGCGATGTCCTCGACGTCGGTGCGACGGCCGATCTGGGCATGCGCGTCTACATCGCCGTCTCCGGTGGGGTCGACGCCGAGGACTATCTGGGTAGCAAGTCGACCTTCACTCTCGGGCGGTTCGGCGGTCACGACGGTCGCAAGCTCGGCGACGGCGATGAACTGGTGCGGGCGGAACTGCCCATCGGCACGGCCCGGCGCGTCCTCGGTGACGAGCAGCCGGCGTTCACCAACAGGTGGCAACTCGGCGTCACCGTGGGACCGCACAGTGCGCCGGAGTTCTTGACCGCCGACGACATCGAGGACCTGTTCGACACGGCCTACGAGGTGCATTTCAACTCCGACCGCACCGGTATCCGGCTGATGGGCCCGAAGCCGCGGTGGGCTCGAACCGACGGCGGTGAGGCGGGACTGCACCCCTCCAACATCCACGACAACGCCTACTCCGTCGGCGCACTGGACTTCACCGGCGACACGCCGATCCTGCTCGGACCGGACGGGCCGAGCCTCGGTGGCTTCGTCTGCCCGGTCACCGTCGTGACAGCTCAGCGCTGGAAGCTCGGTCAGCTCAAGCCCGGTGACACGGTGAAGTTCGTCCCGGTGCGCAGCGATCGGACCGCGTCGCCGTCGGAGACCGGGCTGGGACGCCGCGCGTGCTTTGTGGATGTCCTCTCCTCAGGCGGGGATCCGGACGGTGGCATCCTCGGTTCCACCACCACCGCGGACGGCTCCACCTCCGTCACCTACCGCCGAAGCGGGGACGACAACATCCTCGTCGAGTATGGCGACATGCACCTCGATCTCGCCTTGCGCGCCCGGGTGCATGCGCTGAGTGAGCGGATCGACGCCGAGCGTCCGGCCGGACTCATCGACCTCACGCCGGGAATACGGTCGCTGCAGGTCAAGGCGGACCCCGATGTGTGGTCGCAAGAGCGAATGCTTGCCTGGCTCAACGAATGTGAGAGCCAATTGCCGGCTGCGGAGGACCTCGTGGTCCCGAGCCGGACCGTCCATCTGCCGCTGTCCTGGGACGACCCGGCCACCCGCGAGGCCATCGAGCGATACATGCTCGGTGTTCGTTCCGATGCACCGTGGTGTCCGTGGAACATCGAGTTCATCCGCCGCATGAACGGTCTGGAGTCCGTGGACGACGTCCACGAGATCGTGTTCGACGCGAGCTACCTGGTGCTGGGCCTGGGTGATGTCTACCTCGGCGCACCGGTCGCCGTGCCGCTTGATCCGCGTCATCGCCTGGTGACGACGAAATACAACCCGGCGCGCACCTGGACACCCGAGAACGCCGTCGGCATCGGCGGCGCCTACATGTGCATCTACGGCATGGAGGGACCGGGCGGATATCAGTTCGTCGGCCGCACCACACAGGTGTGGAACCACCGGTATCCGTCGCCGGTGCCGGGCTTCGACCCGGAGCACCCCTGGCTGCTCCGGTTCTTCGACCAGATCCGTTGGTACCCGGTGAGTTCGGACGAACTCCTCGACATGAGGGCAGACGTCGCGGCCGGCCGCGGCGACAGCGTGCGGATCTCCGACGGCTCCTTCTCGCTCGCCGAACACCAACAGTTCCTCGACGAGAACGCCACCGACATCGCCACGAGGCGTGCCACGATGGAAGCCGCGCGTGCCGAGGAGCGCGAACGTTGGTCGCGTCAGGGTGAGTTCGCGAATATCCCGGCGGATGACGCACTGGCGGACGCCGTGGGGCAAGGGGAGGTCGCAGAAGAGGGGAAGGTCGCATGAGCAGGATCATCGACATCTATCGGCGCATCGACGAGGCCGACCGTCCGGAGGTGTTCATCGCCCTTCGTCCCCGCGACGAGGTGCAGGCCGAGCATCAGGACTCGCTGACGGCCGGCGGGCCGCTGGCGGGAATCGTGCTCGCGGTCAAGGACAATGTCGATGTGGCCGGGCTCTCCACCACCGCCGCGTGCCCCGACTATGCCCACGTGCCGTCGGCCGATGCCCCGGCCGTTGCCGCGCTGCGTGCCGCTGGGGCGGTGGTGATCGGCAAGACCAACCTCGACCAGTTCGCCACCGGACTCGTCGGAACTCGGAGTCCGTATGGAGCCGTTCGGGATTCACGACGACCCGACCGGATCTCGGGCGGGTCGAGCTCCGGTTCGGCGGTCGCCGTGGCCCTGGAATTCGCCGACATCGCGATCGGCACCGACACGGCGGGGTCGGGGCGGGTTCCCGCCGGCCTGCAGGGAATCGTCGGGGTCAAGCCGACCTTGGGCGTGGTCTCGACCGACGGCGTGGTGCCCGCCTGCACGAGTTACGACACGGCGACCATCTTCGCGGCGGACCTCGACCTCGCGAATCGGGCGATGGCCGTGATGGCGACCGCGCAGGGACCGCGACCGTTCGGCCCGGCCACCCGACTGGCCGCCACCGAGCAGCCGACCGTCGCGGTACCCGCAGATCTGCCCGAACTCGACGACGCGTGGCGCGATGCCTTCGGTGCGGCGGTCGGCCGTGCCGAGTCCGCGGGCCTACGGATCAAGCCCATCGACCTCGGACCGTTCCTCGCCGCGGCGAAGTTGCTGTACGAGGATGCCCTGGTCGCCGAACGATACGACGCGGTCGGACAGTTCATCGACGCCGCCGGAACCGAGTCCGGGCTGGACCCTGTGGTGGCCGGGATCATCAGCGGTGCAAAGCGATTCGGTGCGGTGGATCTCCTGCGCGCCCGCCGTCGTCTCGCGGAGCTCCGCACTGAGGCGATGGCGGAGTGGGGTGATGCGGATGCCCTCCTGGTGCCGACGGCGCCGATGCACCCGACCCTGGCCGAGGTGGACGCGGACCCGATCGGGGTGAACTCCCGGATGGGCACCTACACGAACTTCGGTAACCTCTTCGACCTGTGTGGTCTCGCCATACCGGCCGGGCAGGTCGACGAGACCGGCGGTACCCGTGCGCAATTCGGGGTCACATTACTGGGGCGTGCACACGACGATGCGGTGATCACCGATCTCGCACGCCGGTTTCTCGACGGCACCGCCGATGCCGCTCCGGCGGCGTGGCCCGAGGCGGGTGGTGCCCTGGCAACCGAGCTCGCGGTGTTCGGTGCGCACATGCGCGGCGGCCCGTTGACCCACGAACTCTCCGACCGGGGAGCGCGGTGGTCGGGTGAGGTGTGGACCGCGCCGGACTACCGCCTCGTTGCGCTCGACACCACCCCCGCAAAGCCGGGCCTCATCCGCGACCCCGAGCGCGGCCGGTCCATCCAGGGGGAGGTGTGGACGCTCTCGCCGACAGCGTTGGGGGAGTTCCTCGCCGCGCTGCCGGCCCCGATGATGCTGGGCGGCGTCGAACTCTCCGACGGCCGATGGGTGGTCGGATTCGGCTGTGCTGCGGACGCCGGCGAACACGGTGAGCGGCTGGATCGCACACGCTGGTGACCGTGGGTGGTTCCGAGGCCGCGTCCAGGGACGGGCCGCGCCGCCTCAGCGTCGGTCCCGCGGCAGGCGTCGCTCTCGTGGTTACAGTCGCTCTCGTGGTTACAGTGGAGACAACCTCAGCGTCACCCGTTCCGCTCACCAAGGAGGAGCCATGGCGGTAGATCCGGCGAAGAGCAAAGCGGTCTCCCAAGTCGTCCGTCAGCACCCGGGCATGAGTCTCGTCGCGGTCTCCCCCGGCATCGTGGTGTTCCTCCTCGTCGGGTTCCTGCTGAACTGGCCGCTCGCCATCCTGCTGGGCCTGGTGGGTGCCGGTGCCGGCTACTACTTTCTGACCCGTCGGAAGTAGACCCCGAGGAGCGATGACCACACGCGTCGACAGCTGGATCTGGGCGATCCGGCTCACCAAGACCCGGTCAGCGGCCGGTGCGGCATGCCGTGGCGGACATGTGCGGGTGAACGGTGCCACCGCGAAGCCGGCGCAGCCCGTCGCGATCGGTGACGAAGTCCGGGTGCGCCTGAACGGCCACGAGCGGGTCGTCGAGGTCACCAAGCTGATCGGCAAACGTGTGTCCGCGCCTGCCGCGGCCGAGTGCTACATCGACCGCAGCCCGCCGCCGCCTCCGCGCGAGGTCGTCGCGAGCCAGCCGCGGCGGGATCGCGGTGCCGGGCGACCGACCAAGCGAGAACGACGCGAACTCGACCGACTGCGGATGCACGGTGGCCTGCTGGTCTCTCTGGCCCTCGTGCTGGTCGTGGCCCTCGCCGGCTGCTCGGATGACTCCGACGATCCGGCGGCACCGACGACTGCGGACGCGCCGGGCAAGGCCGGTGCGGGCCCGTTCTTCGGCGCGTGCGGGGGCGTCACGACCGAAGAGGTCACCCGGATCACCAAGTTCGCCGGTCTGGCCAACACCGTGAACAATCCGTCGGTCTGCGAGTGGGACAGCAGCAACGACCGCACCGGGCCGGTCGCGTCGTTCAACTGGTATCGCGGGTCGCCGATCGGTCGCGAACGGGCCACCGAGCAGCTGTCGCGCGAGTCCACCAAGGACATCGACATCGACGGGCACAAGGGATTCATCGCATCCGATGCCGGGATCTGCGAGATCGGTATCGCCTTCGGCGCCGACTTCTTCGAATGGTCGGTGAGCGCGGGAACGCAGGCGCTCGGAAGTGCACAGCCGCCGCCCGCGACAGATCAGATCTGCGAGTCGACCCGCGAACTCTCCCGACTCTCGATCGAGCGTGCATCATGAAACGGCTGCTCACTCTGATCGCAGTGCTGTTGCTGGTCCTCGGCCTCGGGACCGCGTGCGCCCGCGACATCGACGGCGAGCCCGTGGCAGTCGGCGCCGCCGACAACGAGCAGCAGGGACACGTCGACACCGATCAGTACGACAAGCTGCTTCTCGAATGCGAGGTCCTCTCGACGGCACAGATCGCGCAGGCGGTCGGCGGAAGCGTCGCCCGCGGCACCTTCAACGGGGCGATCTGCCGTTGGCTCGTCGAGGGCGCCACCTCGGCGAGTGTCACCTTCAACTGGTTCGAGTGGGGAGACCCGAACGTCGAGAAGCAGACCGCCAAGAAGCTCGGTTACGAGACCGAGAACATCAAGGTGGCCAGCCAGGCGGCGTTCACCCAACGGGATCCGAAACGACCCGCGGTCTGCGGGGTCACCGCGCGCGCCCCGAGCCGCGGTGTCTTCACGTGGTGGGTCGAACCGCGGACGGCAGCGGTCCCCGCGGACCCGTGTGCAGCGCCGATCAAACTGATGGAGCTGCTCCTCAGCGGCGGCCAGTAGTCAGTCGGTCACACGCTCGGCATCTTCGACACCGACACCGTCGCCGCGACCGCCGGTCCGTCGTCACCCGGGATCAGCATCCACACCAGGAGGCGTTCCGGTTCCCGCACCCTGCGCAGAGTGATCGGCACGCCCGGCACGATCGGCCGCAGATACTCGATGACAGCGCGGTGCGGACCGTCCACCAGGTCGGGATGAGCGACGAGTTCATCCTCGATCGCCTCCAGGTAGGCCGCGTTGTTGAGGTGCTTGAACGGGTCGAAATCGGTGATGCGCAGCACGTGCTCGCGGTCCTCGAGCTCGATCGACGACGGGTCGGGCGCCTTGTCGGGATTCATGGACTTCCAGCGCAGCCGATGTTCGTCGGTCATCTCGGACAGCATCTCGAGCATCTCGTCGGTGATCCTCGACGGCATCCCCTGATCGTTCACATTGATCCAGAACGCCTCGGTCTCGATGAGTCCCGGTTCGCGCTCATCGGGGTTGAAGCGGTTGGTCTCGTGATCGGCGGTGAGGCGCACGCGCATGTTGGTCCAGCGTGTGGACAGTGCCCCGCACCAGCGCTGCGCGGTCACCGCGGCCGGCCAGGTGAACGGGCGGATCACGTCGATCACGGTCCGCCGGACGATCCAGAACGGATCGGAGGCGCCGTAGTCGGTGGCCTCGATGTTGTCGTTGGCGACATCTTGCAGGTAGCGGGCCACGGCATCGAGCCGTACGCGCATATCCTGATCCACGTCTCCGGTTCGGACGCGATAGTCGGCCTCGAAGTATCGAGCTCCCTCCTTGCGATCCGGCAATGGTTCGAACGTTGTTCCCGCTGCTTGCGAGGTGCTCACTCGGTCCCTACTTTCAGCCACCGGTATCTTTACAGTTAAGATACGCAGGACGAGAAAACTAGAACACGTTCCACGTGTTGGATTACGAGGAAACAGCAGATGGCGCATGTGATCACCCGACCATGTTGCAACGACGCCAGTTGTGTCAGCGTGTGTCCGGTCAACTGCATTCATCCCACGCCCGATGAGCCGGAGTTCTTCACGGCGGAGATGTTGTTCATCGATCCCGAGACATGCATTGACTGCGGTGCGTGTATCGACGAGTGTCCGGTGGAGGCGATCCTCCCCGATGACCAGCTCGAAGAGCGCGACGAGCCGTATCTGCAGATCAACGCCGACTACTACAAGGACCACGACGTCGAGGGCGGCCTGGTACCCCCGAAGAAGGCGCCGCAGTTGCCGGACGGCGAACTGCATGTCGCCATCATCGGCGCCGGGCCTGCAGCGTTCTACGCGGCCGAGGAGCTCGTGCGCAAGCCTCAGGTCAAGGTCGACATGTTCGACCGGCTGCCGACGCCCTACGGTCTTGTCCGGGCCGGCGTCGCGCCCGACCACGCACCCACCAAGGGCGTCGAGAAGACCTTCGCGGCGACGGCGGCAAAGCGGAACTTCCAGTACTTCCTGAACGTCGAGGTCGGCAAGCACATCACGCACGCCGAGCTCGTCGAGCGCTATCACGCGGTGATCTACGCGGTCGGTGCGTCCACCGACAAACGTCTCGGGCTCGAAGGGGAGGATCTGTCCGGATCGATCCCGGCCACCGAGTTCGTCGCCTGGTACAACGGCCATCCCGACTACGCCGATCTCGACGTCGATCTGTCGTCTGAGCGGGCCGTGGTGGTCGGCAACGGCAACGTGGCTCTCGACGTCGCGCGCATCCTGGTCAGCGATCCCGACGAACTCGCGAAGACCGACATCGCCGATCACGCACTGGCGACGCTGCGTGAGTCGAATGTCAAGGAGGTCGTGCTGCTCGCCCGCCGAGGCGTCGCGCAGGCGGCGTACACCAACAGCGAGTTCCTCGCGCTCGGTGATGTCGAGGGTGTCGACGTCGTGATCGATCCTGACGAACTCGTGCTCGATCCGGCCAGCGAGGCGGCGCTCGAGGACGACATCTTGGATTCGACGATCGCGACCAAGGTCCGCCTCGCGCGCGAGTTCGCCGAGCGACCGACCACCGAGGGGAACCGGCGCATCGTGTTCCGCTTCCTGGTCTCGCCGATGGAACTGGCCGGGGACGGGCACGTGGAGCGGTTGACGTGCGTGCGAAACGTGTACGCGCCGGGCACCGAACGGGTGGCGGTGTCCCCGTCCGACGAGCGCTTCGACATCGACACCGGAGTGGTGTTGCGGGCGATCGGTTATCGTGGCGTACCTGTTATCGATATGCCGTTCGACGATGTGCACGGCGTCGTGCCGAACACCGACGGCAGGGTTCAGGTCGCGGCCGACGGTGAGGTCGTGCCGGGACTCTTCGTCACTGGATGGATCAAACGTGGTGCGACCGGGGGGATCGGCATGAATCGGATTTGTGGTCAGGAGACCGCGGAGGCCGTACTGAAAGACTATGTGGCGGGGGCCTTCTCAAGCCCGTCCACGTCTCGCGACGACGTCGCCGACATCGTGTCGGACCGCGGTGCGCGGCGGATCGACATGGATGGCTGGAAGGCCATCGATGCAGCCGAGAAGAATGCCGGTAAGTCCGCCGGTCGCCGACGCGTGAAGTTCGTCTCGCTCAACGAGTTCGAGGTCGCTGCCGGCATGGAACCGGTGCAGTAGGGATGCGCGTCGCACTGCTGTCGTATCGCAGCAAGCCGCATTGTGGCGGTCAGGGAGTCTACGTCCGTCACCTGTCCCGAGAGCTCGCACTGCTCGGTCACGAGGTCGAGATCTTCTCCGGCCAGCCATATCCCGAACTCGACCAGGTCGCCATCGACGCGGGGGTCAAGCTCACCAAGGTGCCGAGTATGGCGCTCTACGACGAGCCGGACCCGTTCCGTACCCCGCGACCGGGCGAGTACCGGGACTGGATCGATGCGCTCGAGGTCGGGTCGATGTGGACCGCGAGCTTCGGTGAGCCCCTCACCTTCAGTCTGCGGGTGGCCCGACTGCTGAAGCAGCGGCGGGACGATTTCGACATCGTCCACGACAACCAATGCCTCGGTTACGGTTTGCTCGACATCCAGAAGGCCGGCTTCCCGCTGATCGCGACGATCCATCATCCGATCACCCGCGATCGCACACTGGCGGTCAAGGCGGCCAAGGGCTGGCGCAAGATCACCGCATGGCGATGGCATTCGTTCCTGCGGATGCAGGGTCGCGTCTCACGGCGAATCCCCGAACTGCTCACCGTGTCACGCAGCAGCGAGGTCGACATCCGCAAGGCATTCGACATCCCGTCGGGCCGCATCACCACGATCCCACTCGGCGTGAACACAGATGTGTTCCGTCCGGGCGTCGAACGTGTCCCGGGACGCGTCGCCTGCGTCGCCAGTGCCGATGCGCCGCTCAAGGGTGTTTCATATCTGCTGGAGGCCATCGCAAAACTGAGCGCCGAACGTCAGGTCGAACTGGTACTGGTGTCCAAACTCGACCCGAACGGTCCGTCGGCCAAGATGATCGACGACCTGGCCATCGGTGATCGCGTCCGCGTGGTCTCCGGCCTGGAGGACGAGGAGATGGCCGACGTGCTGGCGTCCGCCGAGGTCGCTTGTGTCCCATCCCTTTACGAGGGCTTCTCACTTCCCGCGGTCGAGGCGATGAGTTGTGCGACACCGCTCGTCGCCACCCGCGCCGGTGCGATTCCCGAGGTCGTCGGGACCCAGGAGGAGGCGGCTCTGCTGGTGCCGCCGGGGGACTCCGGCAAACTCGCACAGTCCATCGGGCGCCTGCTCGACGATGCCGAGTTGCGGCATCGTCTCGGGCAGGGAGGCCGGAGCCGCGTCGAGGATCGGTACAGCTGGGCGGCGGTGGCAGCGAAGACCGCGGCACACTACGAAACCGTCCTGGAACGAGTCGCGCGCGATGGGGGCGTGGCGACCGAGTCCGGCCCGGTCGTGGGCTGACCACAGCAACATCACGGATCGACGAAGGGAACGCGCGTGCTGACAGTGGATTTCGACCGCCTGGGGGTGGGTCCGCAGACCAAGGCGATCGATATCGGTGCCGGGCAGGGGAGGCACTCGTTCGAGATGTTCCGGCGCGGTGCGGATGTCATCGCCTTCGACCAGTCCGAATCCGACATGGCAGACGTCGGCGAGATGTTCGACGCGATGATGGCCGAAGGGCACGTGCCGGCCGATGCGAAAGCACGGGCCGAGGTCGGTGATGCACTTCGTCTTCCCTACGCCGACAACAGCTTCGACGTCGTGCTGATGTCCGAGATCCTGGAGCACATCCCAGGCGACGAAGCCGCGATGGCCGAGATGGTGCGGATACTCAAGCCGGGTGGCGTCGCTGCCGTCACGGTGCCCCGTTACTGGCCCGAGAAGGTCTGCTGGGCACTGTCGGACGAGTACCACGAGGTGGAAGGCGGGCACGTCCGGATCTACAAGGCGTCCGAACTCGCCGACAAGCTAACCCGCGCGGGACTCGAGGTCACCGGTACCGATCACTCGCATGCACTTCATGCACCTTACTGGTGGCTGAAATGTGCTGTCGGAGTGGAGAACAATGACAACCTCCTGGTGAAGGGATATCACCAGCTGCTCGTCTGGGACATGATGAGCAAGCCGTGGCTGACCCGGGCGGGGGAGCAGGCACTCAACCCGTTCATCGGCAAGTCGGTGGCCCTGTACCTACGGAAGCCGGCCGACTCCGGGACACCGTGACGCGGTTTCCGGCGATCGCCGGGGTGTTGACCGCGCAGCAGACGGACGCCACGGGTGCCGCTGTCGCTGCAATGCAAGAGGATTCGGGTGCACTGCCGTGGTTCCCGGGCGGTCAGACCGATCCGTGGGACCACATTGAATCCGCGATGGCCCTGTCGGTCACCGGACGTGTCGCGGAGGCCGAAGGGGGCTATGAATGGTCGCGGCGCCTGCAGCGGGCGGACGGCTCGTGGCCCATCCGCACGGTGATCGGCCACGTCGAGGATGCGAACGTCGACAGCAACTTCTGCGCCTACATCGCGGTCGGGGTCTGGCATCACTACCTGATCACCGGCGACACCGTGTTCCTCGATCGGATGTGGCCGATGGTGTGGTCGGCGATCGACCTGGTGATGAAGTTTCAGCGCCCTGACGGCGCGTTCCGCTGGGGTGGCGACCACGGCACCGGAGCGATGTTCGATCAGGCCCAGATCACCGGCAACGCAAGCATTTTCCAGGCCGTCGACTGTGCGATCCGGATCGCCGACGAGATGGGTCAGCCGGACCAGGAGTGGGTGAGCGCGCACGCCGCGCTCGGCGACGCGATCCGCGACCGGCCGGAGATCTTCGAGCCGCCGTCGGATCACTCGATGGACTGGTACTACCCGATCCTCGGCGGCGCGCTACGCGGCCGGGCGGGGCAGGAGCACATCGCACGCCGGTGGGACGAGTTCGTGGTCGAAGGCAAAGGCGTTCGCTGCGTTGATCATCGCCCGTGGGTCACCGGCGCCGAGACCTGCGAGCTCGCGCTGGCGCTCGATGCGCTCGGGGACACCGGAGATGCGATCACGCTGGTGGAATCGATTCAACACCTCAGGGATCCGGACGGGTCCTACTGGACCGGGCTGGTTTACTCCGACGGCAAACGGTGGCCCGTGGAGAAGAGCTGCTGGACGTCGGCAGCGGTCATCCTGGCTGCTGACGCGATCAGTAGGACCAGTGCGGCAAACGGGATCTTCCGCGACGTGCGACAAAACCTGGCCGTCGGACGCTGAATGACCTAGACTGGTGTCCAGTCAGTCGTCCAGGGTTGGGCGTGACATATTGCGACGCGGCGTTGGAGGGTTCATGGAATTCGGGATCGTGCAGTTCACCAGTGATCGTGGGCTCAAGCCCCATGTGCTGGCCCCGCTGATCGAAGATGCCGGATTCGCCGCGTATTACGTGCCGGAACACGGACACATACCCACCCGGCGCGACGCCGCGCATCCGCAGACCGGGGATTCCTCGCTGCCCGATGACCGCTACATGAGGACCCTCGATCCGTGGACGTCCCTGGCCGCGGCGGCCGCGGTCACCGAGCGGATCCGGTTGGCCACCGCGGTCGCCCTTCCGGTGCAATCGGATCCGATCACGCTGGCGAAGACATTGGCCACCCTGGACCACATCTCCGGTGGTCGGGTCACCCTGGGTGTCGGATTCGGCTGGAACCTGGACGAACTCGGTGATCACAACGTGCCGCCGAAGCGCCGACGCACCATGCTGCGCGAGTACCTCGAGGCGATGCGGGCGCTGTGGACCCAGGAAGAGGCCGAATACCACGGAGAGTTCGTCGATTTCGGCGCCAGCTGGGCGTGGCCCAAGCCGCCGCAGTCGTCGATCCCGACCCTGGTCGGCGCGGCGGGCAACGAGAAGAACTTCAAGTGGATCGCGCGCAGTGCCGACGGCTGGATCACCACCCCCGGCGAAGACGACATCGAGGGCTCGGTGGAGCTCCTCAAGCGCATCTGGTCAGAAGCGGGTCGTGACGGCGAACCGCAGATCGTCGTGCTGGACTTCAAGCCGGTGCCGGAGCGTCTCGACAAATGGCGCGAGATCGGCGTGACCACCGTGCTCTACGGACTGCCGGACGACAGTGTGGAGCGGGCGAGCGGTTATCTCGCCAAGCTCGCCGGGAAGCTCGGCATCGCCTCCGCGGTGGTGTGAGGGACTCAGGGGACGCACCCAAGCGCCGGTCGAGTGGCGTCGAGCCGCTAGGCGAGAGGTGTATCGAGACCTCCTGCGCCACATACAATTCACTGCTCCGGAGACGCCCGCAATCCCGGCATCAGATACCGCCGCACCTGGCGCAGCACCGCGTCGGCATCATCGGGATCGACGGTGTCGCCGGGGACTGTGCCCAGACTGATCAGCACCCGCGCGACCCATTCGGACACCTCGCCGAGATCGTGATCGGGATGGATCTCGCCGCGCTGTGCCGCGGCATCGATGAACGGGCGCCAGAAGGCTGCGAGGTCGGGTATCAGGCCGGCAACTCCGGCACCCGCGCAAGCGGCGAATTCGTCGGGTTCGGTGGTCCGTAACCGCATCAGCAGCGTTCCGGGATCGTCGTAGGCGCCACGGCCGATGCGTACGCCTGTGCTCACTTGCCGATCGAGGCCGTCGATCGCCTCGAGTTCGGCGACCGCGTCGCCCCAGAAGGACTCGTTGAGCCGCACGATGGCGGCACCGACGAGCGTGGACTTGTCCGGAAAGTGCCGATAGAGCCAGGCTCGGGACACCCCGGCGATCTCCGCGACTTCCTGCATGGTGGTCGAGCGGATCCCCTTCTCGGCGAGAAGTTTTTCGCACGCGTTGAGAAGTCGGGCGGCGACCGGGTCAGCCGGTTGCGGATTCGTCGGTGCCTCGCTCACGTTCGCACCCTAGCAAATCTGTAGACAAATTCCGGATTCTGTTTACCCCTGCGACGAAATGCGGTAGACAGAATGAACAATCTGTCTACCGCCCGCTATGCGGGCTGTTCGGGTGAGGAACCATGAGCACATATCTACCGCGTACCGCGGTCATCGGGGCAGGGATCAGCGGTCTCACCTCCGGCAAGATGCTCGCCGACTACGGCGTGCCGTACACCTGCTTCGAATCGTCCGATCGGATCGGTGGGAACTGGGCATTCGGCAACCCGAACGGTCACAGCAGCGCGTATCGCTCACTGCACATCGACACGTCCAAACATCAGCTGTCGTTCCGCGACTTCCCGATGCCCGAGAGCTATCCCGACTTCCCGCATCACTCAGAGATCAAGAGCTACCTCGACTCCTACGCGCAGGCGTTCGGATTGCTCGACAACATCGAATTCGAGAATGCGGTCTCCCACGCCCGACGACTCGACGGCGGGGGATGGGAACTCGAGACACAGCGCGGAGATTCACGCCGGTTCGATCTCCTCGTGGTCGCGAATGGGCACCACTGGGACCCGAGGTTCCCCGACTTCCCAGGTGAGTTCACCGGGACTGCCATGCATGCGCACCACTACGTCGATCCGAAGACACCGCATGAATTCTCGGACAAGCGGATTCTGGTCGTGGGCCTCGGAAACAGCGCCGCAGACATCGCGGTCGAACTGTCGTCGAAGGCGCTGGGGAACAAGCTGACGTTGTCGACGCGTTCTGGTGCGTGGATCGTGCCCAAGTACTTCGCGGGCAAACCGGCCGACAGGTACTATCACACCTCGCCGTACATCCCGTTCTCGTGGCAGCGCAAGTTCATGCAGGTCATGCAGCCGATGACCGCGGGACGGCCGGAGGACTTCGGGCTGCCGACGCCGAATCACAAGTTCTTCGAAGCGCATCCGACGCAATCGGTCGAGTTGCCGCTGCGCCTCGGCTCCGGCGATGTGATCCCCAAGCCCAACATCGCGCGGTTCGACGGTGAGACGGTCCATTTCGAGGACGGCACTTCCGACGATTTCGACATCATCATCTACGCAACGGGTTACAACATCACCTTCCCGTTCTTCGATCCGGATTTCATCAGCGCACCGGACAATCGGATAGATCTGTACAAGCGGATGTTCTACCCGGGCATCGACGACCTCGTGTTCGCCGGGTTCGCGCAGGCAACCCCGACACTGTTCCCGTTCGTCGAGTGTCAGGCGCGACTGCTCGGCGCGTACGCCGTCGGGCGCTATCGTCTGCCATCGGAGCACGAGATGCATCAGGTGATCGCGGAGGATCAGCAATTCTTCACCGGGCACATGCTCGACCGGCCACGGCACACACAGCAACTCGACCATTACCTCTACGAACACAACATCCGCAGCAAGGAGATGCCGGCGGGGCTCGGGCGCGCGCGCACTCAGGGGTCGCCGGTGTGGGCTCGGGTCGACGAGCACGATGAGCCGATGGTTGCCGCTGCAGGAGCGCAGGAAGGTACGCAATGATGACGACCCGGATGACGGTCACCTTTGATTCCCACGGAACAGGCTGTGACGCATGGTATTTCCCGGGCGCGGACTGGTCACAGTTCGACACCCCGGCGGGCCGTCCGGTGGTGGTGATGGCACACGGGTTCGCCGGGACGAAGGACTCCGGCCTGGAGCCGTACGCGCAGCGTCTCGCCGCCGCCGGACTCGCGGTGTTCGCCTTCGACTACCGAGGTTTCGGTTTGTCGGGTGGCGAACCACGGCAACGGATCTCGATGACCGGACAAGCCGACGACTATCGTGCGGCGATCGACGCGGCCAAGCGTCAGGAGGGAGTCGATCCCGAGCGCGTGATCCTCTGGGGCGTCTCGCAATCCGGGGGTCATGCACTGGTCGTGGCCGCAGACCGAACCGACATCTGCGCCGTGGTAGCGATGGTGCCGCTCGTCAACGGTCTCGCGGCGGGAGTCCATCACTATCCACAGGTCGGCGCGAGTGCCATGGCGCGTTCGACGGTCGTCGGGATCAGCAGCGCCTTGGCCGGTAAGCTGGGCCGACCGCCGACGATGATGCCGGTGGTCGGGCGGCCGGGTGAGAAGGCCGCGCTCACGTCGCCGGGATTTTACGAGGACTACCTGACGATCGCCGGGCCGTCGTGGCGGAACGAGGTGGACGCGTCGATCGGATTGGAACTCGGCAACTTCCGAGCCGACAAGCATGCCGATGCGATAACGGCACCGGTGCTGATGCAGATCGCCGACTTCGACCAGGGGGCACCACCCCACGCCGCGGCGAAGGCGGGGTTCAAGGCGCGGGCCGAGGTGCGGCACTACCCGTGTGACCACTTCGACGTCTTCGCGGGCAAGGACTGGTTCGAACCCGCTGTGGCGCATCAACTGTCATTCCTGACCGCACATCTCGCGCCGGTGGCCGAGAAAGCCGCCACCGGCGGTGCCTCATGACCGGCTCGCCCGCTGCCGTCGTCGTCGGCGGGGCGTCGGGTATCGGTCTGGCCACCGCGCGGGCGTTGGCCGCCGACGGTTATGTCGTCACCATCGCCGACGTGAACGCCGATGCGGCGCGGACGGCCGCCGACGAGATCGGCGGTACCACCAACGCGGTGACAATGGATGTGACAGACGAGGAATCGGTGTCCGCGGGCTTCGAGGCGGTAGAGGATCTGCGGGCCGTCGTGAGTTGTGCCGGTCTGACGATTCCCGGCGCCATCACGGAACTGCCGCTCGAACACTGGCAGACGACCATCGACGTCTGCCTCACGGGATCGTTCCTGGTGCTCAAACATGCAGGCCAACGCGTCGTCGAGGGCGGCAGTATCACCGTGATCTCGTCCCTGAACGGGCGTCAGCCCGGCAGTGGTGTCGGTGCCTACTGTGCGTCGAAGGCCGGTGCCACGATGCTGGTCGAGGTGGCCGCGCTGGAGATGGCGCCGCGCCGCGTGCGGGTCAACGCGATCCAGCCCGGCGTTGTCGACACCCCACTCACGGCCGGATTGTCGATGGTTCCGGGGCTCACCGAGGAGTACATCGAGAACACCCCGCTGGGCCGCAGCGGTCGTCCCGAGGAGATAGCGGACATGGCGGTGTTCCTCGCATCGGACAAGGCCGCGTGGATCACCGGAGCAGCCTTCGACGTGAACGGCGGTGCGCATCTCCAGCGCTACCCGGACGTGCTCGGCAAGGTGCGGGCGATGATGTCCTGACGGTTCTTCCCCCGGGTCTTGCTTCCTCGTCCGGCCGCCGTCGGAGAGCGAAACAAGACCCGGGGGAGGAACTTCCGGCGGCCGGTCCCGGTCACCTCGCGTGCCCGATCGATCTGCGACGTCGCGCGCACCGGCACATTTGTCCAGGGGGTCTGCGTACTCGATTCGGGTCGCCAGCTCGGCGAGACGATGGCCGAGATCGGCGAGCAGGTCGACCAACTGCGACGGCACCATGGCACCGATGGCATCGCGGCATCGCGATGCTGCGATCGATGGTGGTCTCGGCGAACGGATTGTCAGAGAGCGTCGGTGAGTCCGTGAGCCGACTGGTGCTCTCCGAGAACCCGCAGATCCCCACACCTGATCTGCAGGTCGCGATCCCGGTGGACCTCGACGGGAAACGCAAGACGGTGCGCGGCGACTTCGGCCGGCGGGATGTCGACGGCGTGCTCCGAGTCGTCGGAGAGTTCGACGGTCGCCTCGAGTATCACCGGTCGACCCCGTTCGGGGACCGGCTGCCCGAGGACGTCATCTATGAGGAGAAACTCCGCGAGGATGCGATCCGCGCGACGGGACCGCTGGTCGTCCGATGGACATGGTCGGATTCCATGCGCCCCAGAATCCTCCACGCCAGGGTGATCGCAGCCCTCCGGGCCGCCGGCATCCTCCGGTGAGGTCCCCGGTGAGGCCCCCAGCGACATCCCTCAGCGACATCCCCCAGCGGCAGTTCGTCCCCCGCGTCTGGTTTCGTCCGCCGACTGCTTGCGGAGGACAACGCGAGACCTGGGGGAAGAACGGGCAGGGTCGGGTCAGCCGAGGGGTGTGCCCACCTCGCCGCCGTCGCGACGGAGCACGCGCAGCGAGCCCTCGGCCCGCACCTCGGTGAACTGCCCGGTGGCCAGCGCCTGACGATAGATCTCGTACGGAGGCCGTCCGCCGTCCTCGGGGTTCGGGAACACGTCGTGGATGAGCAGTGCCCCGCCGATGCGCACCCAGGGCGCCCACCCGTCGAGGTCGTTCTGCGCGGCCTGCATGCTGTGGCCGCCGTCGATGAACACGAAGTCGGCCGGCTTGCCCCACACCCTTGCGGCGATGGCCGACCCTGCGAGCATGCCGATCACGGTGTTCTCGAGACCCGCGTCGTACATGGTCTGGCGGAAGCGTGCCGAGGTGTCGAGCGTCCCGGTGTGCGGGTCGACGAGGGACTTGTCGTGGTACTCCCAGCCGGGCTGATGCTCCTCGGAGCCGCGATGATGATCGACCGTCACGATGGTCGCCCCGTAATGTTCGGCGGCCGCCCCGAGGAAGACGGTGGACTTGCCGCAGTAGGTGCCGATCTCGACCCCGACACGAGTCGAATTCGGCTGGGCCAGATACTCTCCCGCGATCTCGAAAAGGGTCTGTGCCTCGTCGAGGGGCATGAAACCGGGGGCCTCTTCGGCCACTTTGAGGCGCTCCGGCGATGGTGCGTTCGGCGTCCTTGCCGACGATGCAGTCATACTCCTGATCCTATCCGGTCGATATCGGCGGCCGCGTAGGGTGAGCCGTATGAAAGCACAAGTGCTCACCGCCGAGACGGGACCCGCTGGACTGGAACTGACCGACGTCGCCGACCCCGCTCCGGCCGATGGGCAGGTCCTCGTCGACATCAAGTCGTGTGGTATCTGCTTCCCCGACCTCCTGATGAGTCAGGGCAAATACCAGCTGCGGATGCCGACGCCGTTCACCCCGGGCACCGAGGTGGCCGGGGTGGTGCGCGATGCACCCGCCGGCTCGTCGGTCAAGGCGGGCGACAAGGTGCTGGTGGCGTCCATCGTCGGTGGCTTCGCCGAGCAGGTCGCCGCGGCGCCCGAGCAGTTGTTGCCGCTGCCCGAGGGGCTGACCTTCGACCAGGGTGCGGCGATGGGCATCAACTACCAGACGGCGTTGTTCGCGCTGAAGCTCCGCGCGCAGACCGCGCCCGGCGAGATCGTAGGTGTCCTCGGCGCCGCGGGCGGTGTCGGTACCGCGTCGATCATGGTGGCAAAGGCCATGGGCGCCAAGGTGATCGCCATCGTGCACCGGAAGGGTGCCGAAGAGTTGCTGCGCAGTGCGGGCGCCGACGAGATCGTCGCGCTCGAAGATGGATGGGGGGCGAAGCTCAGGGAGGTCGCACCCGAGGGTGTGGACGTCATGATCGACCCCTCCGGCGGAGAGGTCTTTGACGAGGCGCTGCGTCAGGTCGCCCCCGACGGCCGCTATGTGGTCATCGGTTTCGCTGCCGGCGGCATCCCGACGGTCAAGCTGAACCGGGTGCTGTTCCGCAACATCTCCATCGTCGGCGCCGCGTGGGGCGAGTACGTGCGTACTCATCCCGGGGTGCCGGAGATGCTGCACGACGAACTTGCCGAGATGATCGCCGCGGGGTTGCGGCCGCAGGTCAATGTCACCTATCCGCTCGACGAGCTGCCCAAGGCGTTGACCGATCTGGCCGAAGGGCGGATCCTGGGGAAAGCGGTCGTCAAGATCGCCGACTGAACTCCTTGTCCGCTGGTCGAGTATTCGACGAGCGAAGCGAGGAGACGTATCGAGACCAGGAGCCCACCATGTGCCGCAACATCACCGAGCTGCGCGGTCTGGAACCCGCGGCAACCGACGAGGAGATCGAGGCCGCGGCCCGGCAATACATCCGCAAGGTGAGCGGCATTCGGCAACCGTCGTCGGCCAACGCCGAGGCCTTCGAGCTGGCCGTGCAGCAGGTCACCGAGGCCACCCATGCACTGCTCGACGTGTTGCCCGAGCGGCGGCAGCCGCCCAAGACCGTGCCGCCGCTGCGCCGTCCCGAGGTGCGGGCGCGAATGGCGGCACAAGGGTCGGTCTGACATCGGGGTTTCGCGCAGCGATGAGCGGAAGTGTTGGGTGTTCGCCGTCATCGCTCGCTAATGTGCTGAGGTGACCGCCACCCGCACGGCCTCGGCTCGCTCCGCTCCCAGGCCGGTCCGCCACCTGGCATTCCTGGTGGTCGTGGCGGTGATAGGTCTGATGGCTGCTGTCGGTGGCCCTGCACCTCGCGCTGCCGCCGCGCCGCCGGACAGTTGTACGCCGGCCGGTGCGGCGTCGGCATCGGCCGCCCCGACCAACATGGCGGCGGCGGATCAGGGCGGCGAGGACCGCTACACCACCGCCACCACGACGCCGGTCGACCAGATCGACACCAACGCCCTCGGCCTGCTGAAAGCCGGCACGATCTCGGTCGGCACCTTGTCCGACGCCGGCCCCAGCATCTGCGTGAACGGTCAGGGCGTCTTCACGGGCTTCGACAACGAGCTGCTCAAGGCGGTGGCGGCCAAGCTGGGCCTGCAGATCCAGTTCTCCGGGACCGAGTTCGCCGGACTCCTCTCGCAGGTGGCCAACAACCGGTTCGACGTGGGCTCGTCGTCGATCACCACCACCGACGCGCGACGCAAGACGGTCGACTTCACCAACGGTTACGACTTCGGCTATTTCTCGTTGGTCGCACCGACGAGCGGGTCGATCAAGGGCTTCTCGGACCTGAGTGACTCCACCAGGATCGGTGTGGTTCAGGGCACGGTCCAGGACGACTACGTGATCAACACGCTGAAGCTCGACCCGGTGAAGTTCCCCGACTATGCAACCGCATACGCGAACCTGAAGAGCGGCCAGATCGACGCATGGGTCGCGCCCTCACAGCAGGCGGAGGGCGCGGTCAAGGAGGGTGACGGCACCGCCATCGTCGAGAACACCTTCAGTGTCAACAACTTCGTCGCCTGGGCGGTCGGCAAGAACAAGCCGAAACTCGTCGAGGCGCTCAACTCCGGCCTCGACGCCATCATCGCCGACGGCACCTACGCGAAGCTCTACACCGACTGGGTACCGCGTGAACTGCCGGACGGCTGGAAGCCCGGCAGCAAGGCCGCGCCCGAGCCGAAACTGCCCGACTTCGCCGCCATCGCCAAGGAGAACGAGGCCGAGAACGCGGGCAAGGCGGACGAGGCGTCGGCTCCGAAGGGCACCTTCGCCCAGCTCGGCAGCACCTTCTTCAACTGGGACCTCTACCGGGAATCCTTCCCCGACCTGATCAAGACCGGACTGGTCAACACCCTGATCTTGTCGCTGGTATCCGGCGTGCTCGGCACGATCCTCGGCATGCTGCTGGCCGTCGCCGGCATCTCCCGCTCACGATGGCTGCGCTGGCCGGCCCGCGTGTACACCGACATCTTCCGCGGTCTGCCCGCAGTGGTGGTGATCCTGCTCGTCGGTCTCGGGGTGGGCCCGGTGGTCAAGAACCTCACCGGGAACAACCCCTACTGGCTCGGCGCGGTCGCGTTGGCACTGCTCGCCGCCGCGTACATCGGCGAGATCTTCCGATCGGGTATCCAGAGCGTCGACGACGGGCAGATGGAGGCCTCGCGCGCCATCGGTTTCAGCTACCGGCAGTCGATGCGGCTCGTCGTGATCCCGCAGGGTGTGCGGCGCGTCCTACCTGCGCTGATGAATCAGTTCATCAGCCTCATCAAGGACAGTTCGCTGGTCTACTTCCTCGGCCTGCTCGCCAGTCAGCGAGAGCTGTTCGCGGTCGGTCGGGACCTCAACGCGCAGACCGGTAATCTCTCACCGCTGGTGGCGGCGGGCATCGTCTATCTCGTCCTGACGATTCCGCTCACACACCTCGTGAACTACATCGACAACCGGTTGCGCACCGGCCGTCCCGCCGATGTCGAGGACGACCCGCTGCCGGCAACAGCGGTCGAGAAGGGATGAGCGACATGGCCGACACCATCACCGCACGCGAGGCGGTCTCCTTGACCGGTACCGACCTGCACCTGTCGTTCGGCAAGAACCACGTATTGCGGGGGGTCGACATCCAGGTCGACGCGGGGACCACGACGACTGTGATCGGGCCATCCGGATCCGGGAAGTCGACGTTGCTGCGGGTACTCAACCGGCTGCACGAACCCGATCAAGGAGATGTGCTCCTCGACGGCCGTTCGGTCCTCGGGGACAATCCCGACGAGCTCCGGCGCCGGATCGGCATGGTGTTCCAGCATTTCAACCTTTTCCCGCACAAGACGGTCGTGGACAACATCTCACTCGGGCCGCGCAAGCTTCGGGGGCTGGGCAAGGAGGAGGCGCGCGCCGTCGCGATGCGTCAGCTGGAGATCGTCGGCCTGACCAACAAGGCAGACGCCCGGCCGGGAAGTCTGTCCGGCGGACAGCAACAGCGCGTGGCGATCGCCCGGGCGCTGGCGATGGAACCACAGGTGATGTTCTTCGACGAGGCGACCTCGGCACTCGACCCAGAACTCGTCAAAGGGGTGCTGTCGCTGATGGCCGACCTCGCCGAAGAAGGGATGACGATGGTCGTCGTCACCCACGAGATGGGCTATGCCCGCAATGTTTCCGACAGCGTCCTGTTCATGGACCACGGCGCGGTGGTGGAAACCGGCAAACCCGAGCAGATCTTCGACTCGGCTGAGTCGGAGAGGTTGCGCGCGTTTCTGTCTCAGGTGTTGTGAGAGCTCAGGGTGTGGTGAGAGGCGCAGGCCTCAACCGACCCCGAACAACTCGGCGGCGTTCTGGTAGAGCACGCCGCGTAGCCAGTCGTCGCCGAGCTCGAGGCGTTGCACGGCCTCGAGTGCGTGGGTGTACGGGTAGGGGATGTTCGGGAAGTCGCTGCCGAACATGATGCGGTCGCCGAGCTCGCGCAACCGGGGAAGTTCATTTTTCGGGAACGGAGCGCCCTCCTCGGAGAAGTCGGTGAACGACATGGTCGTGTCGAACCGCACTTCCGGATAGCGCTCGGCGAGATCGAGGAACTCGACGTACTCGGGAGTTCCCATGTGCGCGACGATCAGTGGCAACGACGGGAAGCGCTGCAGCAGTGCGGCGATCGGCCCGGGACCGGTGTGCGTCCCGGGCGCCGGGCCCGACCCGCAGTGGATGATGACCGGTATCCGGCTGTCGGCGATCTGCGACCAGACACCGTCGAGAAGCGAATCCAGCGGCGAGAAGTCACCGACCTGGATGTGGCATTTGAACACTTGCGTCCCGCGCTGAATGGCCTTCGAGACGTAGGCGGGCGCCGATTCCTCCGGGTAGAAGGTCGCGGTGTGGAGACAGTCCGGATGGTGCGCCGCGAAATCGGCAGCCCAGCCGTTCAACCACTCGGCCATGTCCGGCTTGTGGGGATAGACCAGGGATGAGTAGGCGCGGACCCCGAAGTCCTGCAGTGTCGTGACCCGGACGTCCTCGTCGGCGCGGTAGGTGATCGGCCACTCGCGACCGATCAGTGGGCCGGCGGAGTCGAAGTACGCCCACACCTTGTCCATGACCGGTTTGGGCATGAAGTGGGTGTGGATGTCGATCATGCCGGGCAACCCGAGGCGCTGCCACATCCCGCGCACCTGTAGTGCCTCCGCTCGCCCGAACGGAACGCTGTCGCCCTCATCCTGATCCACGGTGTTCACACCGACCACGCTACCGCTGCCTGTCGAGCGCGGACGGCCGGCCCGGTGGCCTGTCCGTTGCACCGTGCCAAACATATTGGGCGAGTGACCAACTTGGTGGTCATCGGACCAAATGTCGGATTCTTCGAATTCACGTCGAACGGCAATTGCAACGCGTTACAGTTCTGCCGGAGGCCAGATGGCGAGCGCGATGTTCACCCTGGCTCCTCCGGCGGTCTGTGAGCTGTCCAGATCTGCCGTTCACCTCTTGAAGGGACCAGCATTGAAACCATCGCATTCGGTCAAGCGTGTCCTCCGCACGACAGCGACGATCGGCGCAGCCGGTCTGCTCCTCGTCGGTGGCGTCACGGCGTGTGCTGACGACAATTCCTCGGACTCAGCCGGATCAGCGGGAAGCACGTCGGCACTGCCGTCGAATGCGGCCACCGGCGACCCGGTCAAGATCGGGTTCATCACGCCCGAAGGCGGCCCTATCACCGTCCCGATGGTCCGGGAAGGTGGTGAGGCCGCCACGCAATACCTGAACAACAACGGTGGTGGCCTCGGGGGCCACAAGATCGACCTGGTCGTCTGCAAAGAGCAGGAGGACCCGGCCTCGGCGACGAGCTGCGCGAATCAGATGGTCGAGCAGAAGGTGGCTGCGGTCGTCGCGCCGTTCGGATCGCAGGGGGCGGTCATGTTGCCGATCGTCGCCGGCGCGGGAATTCCCTACGTCGCGCAGGCGCCGGTCTCGCAGGTAGAGATGATGACGTCGGGAGCGTTCATGCTCTCGGGCGGCATCGTCGCGGTGTTCGCCGGTCAGGCCGCCACCGCGGCCAAGGAGGGCGTCAAGAAGATCGCGGTCGTCATCTCCGACGCCGGCGACGCGGCCGCATCGGTGAAGGCGATCGGTACACCGATCTTCAAACAGGCAGGAGTGGATATGGACGTCATCACCATTCCCGCGTCGGCTGCCGATCCCACTCCGCAGATCACCGCGGGGCTGGCAGGCAAGCCGGGTGCCGTCACGGTCCTCGGTGAGACCAGTCAGTGCATCTCGACGATCAAGGCGCTGCAGACAGCTGCTCCGACGGTCAAGAAATATCTGATCGCCAGCTGCCTCGACAAGCAGGTGATCGATGGCGTGGGTGCAGACGCGGTGGCCGGCGCAAAGGCGTTCACCACGGTCAAGCTGGACTCCGATGATCCCTCGTCCGAGTTGTACCGCAGTGTCATGGCGACCTATGCGTCCGACGTCGATCCGGCCGGCCTGGCCTACCTGGGCTACCAGGTGATGATGTCGCTCGGCGAGGTGGGCAAGTCGCTCACCGGTCCGGTCACGCCGAAGGATGTCATGGCGGCGTTCACGGCAGCAAAGGATGTGCCGTTGCCGGCCGCCCCGGGGCTCAGCTTCACCTGCGACGGCTCGGCTGTTCCGCAGCTGAAGACGCTGTGCAGCAAGTCAATTCTCGTCAGTGATGTCAGTGCTGACACAAAGCTGGAAAACACCGTAGCTGTCAACAACTAGTACGAGAGAGATCGGGGGTCGCCGCCGGCGACCCCCGATCTGGGTTCGCACATGACTCAGCATTTCGCCTTCTTGGCATTGGGCCTCGGCAACGGCGCGGTGTACGCCGCACTCGGACTCGCACTCGTGATGACCTTCAAGAGTTCGGGTGTGGTCAACTTCGCGACGGGCGCCGTCGCGCTCTACGCGGCCTACACCTTCGGTTTTCTGCGTCACGGAGAGCTCCTCAATCCGATTCCGGGGTTCCCGGCGACGATCGACCTCGGCGGGGACTGGGCCATCGTGCCGGCGATGATCGTGTCCGTCGCCGTCTCGGCACTTCTCGGCGTGGTGCTGTATCTCCTTGTCTTCCGTCAGATGCGCACGGCACCCGCGCTCGCCAAGGCGGTGGCCTCTATCGGTCTGATGCTGGTGATCCAGGCGCTCATCGCGCTGCGGGTCGGAACCGAAACCCCGACCGTGAGTGCGATCTTCACACCGCGTGTACTCCGGATTGGTGACAGTGCGATCTCGTCCGACCGTTTGTGGCTGGCCGCGGTGGTCATCGGTCTGGCGGTGTGCGCCGGACTCGTGTTGCGCTACACCCGGTTCGGTATGGCGACGGAAGCGGCAGCCGAGTCAGAGAAGGGCGCGCTGGTCACGGGTCTGTCGCCGGACAAGATTGCACTCAGCAACTGGGCGCTGTCGTCGGCGGTCGCCGGTATCGGCGGTATCGTGATCGCGCCCATCGTTCCGCTCAACCCGGTGGCATACACGATGTTCATCGTGCCGGCGCTGGCCGCCGCCCTGGTGGGCAATTTCACCGGTATCGCGTTGACGGTGGGTGCGGGCCTGCTCATCGGTATGCTCCAGTCCGAGGCGACCAACCTGCAGTCGACCGTCGACTGGTTCCCCCAGGCGGGTGTTGCCGAAGCCGTTCCGCTGCTACTCATCTTGGCGTTCCTCCTCATCCGCGGGCAGCCGCTGCCGGGGCGCGGCGCGATCACCCGGCAAGACCTTGGACGTTCTCCGCGGCCTCGACGTCTGCTGGTTCCCGGCGCGGTCGGATGTGTGGTGGTGCTCGGCGCCCTGTTCGCCACATCCGGCAGTCTGCGTCTCGCAGTGATCGCCTCGATGATCTTCGCCGTCATCGCACTCTCCCAGGTGGTGGTGACCGGCTATGCGGGTCAGGTCTCGCTGGCTCAGCTCACGCTGGCCGGAGCGGGCGCATTCGGCCTGAGCAAGATCACCTCCGACCTCGGAGTCCCGTTTCCGTTCGCACCCATTCTGGCGGCATGTGGGGCGATGATCATCGGTGTGCTGGTCGGTCTTCCGGCCTTACGGGTTCGGGGATTGCCGCTCATGGTCGCGACCCTGGCTCTCGCGGTATTCCTGGAGGCCTTCTGGTTCCGGAATCCGAGCCTGAACGGTGGATTACAAGGCGCACCCGTCGATCCACCGAGTCTGTTCGGTATCGACCTCGGGATCGGGGCCGGTGAGGGCTATCCGAGGATCGCGTTCGGGGTGGTCTGCCTGATCGTGCTCGCGCTGGTGGCGCTGGGTGTCGCGCGGTTGCGCGGAAGTGCTCTCGGTGCGTCCATGCTGGCGGTGCGGGCCAATGAAAGATCTGCCGCGGCGGCGGGCATCAATGTGGGCGTCACCAAGCTCCTGGCATTCGCCATCGGTTCGTTTGTGGCCGGCCTGGGTGGTGCGATGCTTGCCTATCAGCAGACGCTCGCCACCGCCAGCTCCTTCACGGTCTTCGCCGGTATCGGGCTCTTTGCGGTCTTCTACGTTGCCGGTGTGACGTCGGTGTCGGGTGGATTGCTCGCCGGCGTGCTGGCCCCGGGCGGAATCCTCTACTTCATCTCAGATCGCTATCTGAGCTTCGGCGACTACTACATGCTGGTGAGCGGAATACTGTTGGTGCTCACCGTGGTGACCAGTCCGGACGGACTCGCCGGGTACCTACAACGGATTCGCCTCCCCGGCGGAAGAGGGGCGCATCCCGCCGAACAGACACCCGAGGCATCCGCGGTTCCGCCGGAATCCGAACGGGCCGTGGGGGAGAAGGTCATCCTGGAGGTGGCCGGAGTGACCGTGAGCTACGGCCAGGTCGTCGCGGTGGACGATGTGAGCTTCGATCTTCGCGAAGGCGAGATCATCGGACTCATCGGCCCGAACGGTGCGGGCAAGACCACCCTCATCGATGCGATCGGCGGATTCGCGGCATCGAGAGGCCGAGTCACGCTGGACGGCAAGGAGATCAGCGGTCTGCCGCCACATCGACGCAGTCGATCAGGTCTGGGGCGGACGTTCCAGGACATCGAGCTCTACGACGAGCTCACCGTTGCGGAGAACGTCACGGTGGGTGCCGCGCGATTGTCGGGTGACACCGACGAGGCGGTGGCCAACGTGCTGACGCTGCTGGACATCACTCATCTCGCCGATATCCTGGCGGCGGACCTCTCCCAGGGGCAGCGACAATTGGTGTCGGTGGCCAGGGTCCTCGCCGGCCGACCACATGTCGCATTGCTCGATGAACCAGCCGCCGGACTCGACACTGCCGAGAGCCGTTGGCTGGGGGAGCGCCTACGGGCGGCCCGTGCGCTGGGTGTGTCCGTGTTGCTGGTCGACCACGACATGGACCTGGTCCTCAGCATCTGCGACCGTGTGATCGTGCTCGATCTCGGATCGGTGATCGCCACCGGCACACCGGAACAGATCCGGACGAACGATCTGGTGATCGCTGCATATCTCGGTTCGCCGACGGCACACGACCAGGAGCAGATCGGGAACTCTCATCCGGTGACGACTGAGGAGGTGCCGTCGTGACGGTATTGGGGTGCGAGGGACTGGAAGCCGGGTACTCCCGTGCGGCGCCGTGTGTCCGAGGGCTGAACATCTCCGTCGAGGAGGGCGAGGTGATCGCGTTGCTCGGCCCCAACGGCGCCGGTAAGACCACCTTGCTGTTGACCCTTGCCGGTTTGTTGCCGGGCCTGGGTGGAACAGTGTCGTTGGCGGGGCAGGTGCTCCCGTCCGGGAAACCGCGATCCGCGGTTCGCGCCGGTATGGTCATCGTGCCCGACGATCGCGCCCTGTTCCGAAGACTCACCGCAGAAAAGAATCTGCGTCTGGCGGTCCGAGAACGCGGACATCGCGCCACGCGAGAGTCCATAGAAAAAGTGTTGCAATACTTTCCGGCGTTGAAACCGCGACTGGGCGTGGCCGCCGGTCAACTCTCCGGCGGGGAGCAGCAGATGCTGGCGATCGCCCGGGCGTTGCTCCAGAGACCGAAGGTCCTGCTGATCGACGAATTGAGTATGGGACTTGCGCCCGTCGTCGTGGAGGCGATCCTGCCGGTTCTGCGGGACGTCGCGGCGTCGGAACGCACCGCGGTGCTGTTGGTCGAACAGCATGTCCGGCTTGCGCTCGAGGTGTCCGACCGTGCGATCGTTCTGGTCCACGGACAAGTGCGTCTCGAGGAGGACTCGTCCGTACTCGCCGGCGATCTCGAGCGGATCGAGCGAGCCTATCTCGGTGGCGTCGGGTGACCACGTGGACGACAGCAACTGCTGCGCAGCGACAGTCGTCAGGTGCTGCGGCCGACGCACGAATCACGGGTCGGGCGTGCCCGCGGCCTCGGGCATCACGCCCGCCCAGTCCTTCGGGACGATAAAGACACCTTCAGCCGCAACGGTCTCGCCATCAGCGTCGGAGATCGCCCCGCGCACGACCTTCTTGCGGCCGTCGCGTTCCACGATGATGGCCTCCGCATGCAACCGGCCGAGCGGTGTCGGGCGCAGATATCTCATCGTGAGGGTGCCGGTGTAGCACGGAACATCGTCGGCGCTACCGGCCTGGCCGAGGACGTGGTCGAGGACCATCGCGCACATCCCGCCGTGCACGCAACCCGGCGGCCCCTCATATGCGGCCCCGAGGGTGAAATCGGTGGACACCAGGCCGCTCTCGTGCCGGGTCACCTGCAAGGGTGGAGCCACGGCGTTCCGCAGGCCGATCACCGCATTGCCCCACGGCATGCCCTTCATGTCGGCGGTGTGCCGAACGCCGAAGGCGCCGTCGATCTGCCTGGTGCGCAACGATTCCACTGCCGAGTCGATCTGACCATGGGCGTCACGGATGACGTCCTCGTCGACCTCGGTGCGGATCACCGCGTCGATCAGTTCGCGAACGGAGTCGGCGAGGGGACCGAAAAGCGCACGACGACGTTCGAACTCCTGCGTGGAGATGTCTTCGAGTGTGAATTCCATGGTGTCTCGTTTCCTGCCGCCATCGAGTGGGTCAGTCGGGGATCCGGTCGGGATGGGCGTCGGCCAGAGCCTCGTCGCGGTCGGCCGCCAGGATGAAACCCATTTCGATCGCTGACGTTGTGGCCGCTCGGTAATGCCGCTCGTAGTCGTGGCGGCCGACGTATCGCGCGGCCAGGATTTCCGGTGCGATCGGGGTGGTGGAACCGAACAGCACGCAGATGCGAGGGACGTCGCCGCCGACGATGCCGCTCAGGATCTCGGTCGGCGCATCCACACACGGGGTGCGGACGCCCCCGCGGACGTTCCCGGCCTCATCGACGGCGAATTGATTTGTGTCCGTGCTGTCGTCGAGCTCCAGTGGGGTCGCCATCGGGGGCACCGGGCCGCCGTCGGCCCAGTCGCGCAGGTGGCGCAACGCGGCGCGCAGCACGAATCGTT
This sequence comes from Gordonia sp. DT218, assembly GCF_049847105.1. Lineage (NCBI taxonomy): Bacteria > Bacillati > Actinomycetota > Actinomycetes > Mycobacteriales > Gordoniaceae > Gordonia > Gordonia sp. DT218. The sequence goes on from NZ_JBNCNS010000003.1 coordinate 789,133, forward strand.
GCTGCCCACGGTTGACCGGTGTCGGACACCCGAGCATGTGCTCATACGGCCCGATCTGATGGAGGTCGGCGTGTGAGGTGCCCGCGATCTCCCAGACACGCAGCCGATCGGTGTCGGGCTGGCGTGCGCGGTAGAAGCGGAAATTCGTCAGCACGTCGGTCTCGGTTTGGACGATGAAGACCGGGATGGGCAGATCGCTCCGGATCGTCACCGGCTCCTGAGCGAACACCGCATCGACATCGATGGCGGTGCCAGGCTCTCCCAGATCCAGGCCGGCGGCCGCGCGGCTGTGGATCAGCAGCCCGTCGAACACCTCGTGCTCGGCGGCGAACAGATTCGCGTAGGTCGTCAACGCCATTGCCGACTGCGATTCGCCGGCGGCGAGCAGTCGCCGGACGGACAGTCCGCGTAGCGGATGCGAGCCGCCCGAAGCGGACGTTGACAGCAGTGACCGCCCGACGGCCCCGAACAGGTCGTAACAGTAGGCATCTCCCGGATGATAAAGGCCGGCATAGCGTTCCGGGTCCTTGGCGGCCAGCGTGCCCGATGCGCCTTCACCGAGACCGCCCACGGAGCCCGGCCCGCCCATCACGCCGGTGTACTGAGCCGAGACGCCGACCCACGCGTATCCGCCTCGGACGAGTTCCTCGGCCAGGTAGGTGTATTCGGGTGCCGCGTCTGATCCGCTGCTGACGTTCAGCCACTCGACGACGACGGTGCCGTTGAAGTCGGCATCGAGACGCGGCCTGCGCACCAGAACGCGAGTCGCGTACTTGTCCTCGCCGAGGGGGGCCACCGAACCGGGGCCCGCGTTGGCGTAGCGGGTTGCGACACCGGATGCGGCGTACTCGTTTTCCCGGAAACCGTTGGCCTCCAGGTCGGGACCGGGGGTGGCGCTCATGATCGAGCAGCCGCCGCCCCCGGTCAGCTCCGTGAAGTCGACTCCCGAGGTCACTTCTGCTTCTTCTGGTGTTTCCCGATGACGTTGCCGAACATGAAATGCATCTTGGTGCCCAACGGCCAACCGACGTAATAGCACAGGAAGAGGCTGATCTCCTCCAGTTGTTCGGCCGTCAGTTCACCGTTGGCCAGCGCTGCACCCGCCTGGATCTCCGCCACGTCGATCTGACCCGCCTGGGCGAGGGCGCCGAGCAGGATCAGGCGGCGGTCGCGGACCGAGAGACCCTCCCGCGTCCAGACCTCACCGAACACCTGGTCCGCGGTGTGCGCGAAGAAGTCTCCGGGTCCGTCGGACATCTCCCAGCCGTAGACCTCGGACATCTTGTCCAAGCCCTTCTGGCGTTGCGGGCTGGTGGTCTCGTCAGCTGACGTCATGAGTCCTCTCCTTCTCGATGCGGCACGCCCAACCCGATGGCGAAGTCGCGGAGTGCGATGTCGCCGAGCGGCAGATCGACGCCGAGTTCTCGTCCGAGTTCGAGTGCGAGCGACAGGTCCTTCTCGCCGAGTGTGCGTACCGGTGTCAAGATGTCATACCAGAAATCGTCGGGTGCGATCTCGTCGGTGGTGTCGCGCAGGATGATCGACCCGGCACCACCGGTGATCGCATCCGTGTGCCGAACCACCTTGCCCAGTTTGGTGATGCTGATCCCGGCCGCCTCGGCGAGCTTCGAGGCCTCCGCGGCGGCGGTGAACGAGATGAAGTGCAGGAGATTGCGGGCCAGCTTCATCTTGGTGCCGGCCCCGACGTCGTCGCCGGCGTGGACGAGCATGCCCGCGACGAGACCGAACGGTTCCTTCAGCTGTTCGTATGAGGCGCGGTCACCACCGACCATGATGGCCAGGCGGCCTTGGTCGGCGCCCGCGGCCCCGCCCGAGATCGGCGCATCCAGCAGGGTCACACCGTGTTCCGCGCACTCCGCGGCCAGATCGACGGCGGTCTGGGGGCCGATCGTCGAGTGGACGGTGATGATGGTTCCCGGTCTGGCGGCGCTGAGCAGGCCGCCGTCGCCGGCGACCACGGTGCGTACCTGGGTGTCGTCGAGGACGCAGATGCCGATGATGTCGGATTTCGCCGCCAGGTCGCCCAGTGAGGTGGCGGCCGTGGCGCCCTGGTCGACGACCTTCCCGAGTGCTTCCTCGGAGAGGTCGAAGGCGGTCAGGCCACCCTCCCACTTGGCCAGGCGACCGGCCATCGGCCCGCCGATGTTGCCGAGGCCGACATAGCCGAGGCGCGCGGGCGCGGTACCCGACTGTGTCATGAGCGGATGACCTGTCCGCCGTCGACATTGAAGATCTGCCCGGTGACCCAACCGGCCTCCTCGGACAACAGGAACAGACACATGCCGACCAGGTCCTCGGGGGTGCCGAAGCGCTTGAGCGGCAGCCGGTTGACGATGTCGGCCACCATTTCCTTCGGCGTGGTGGAACGCGTCGCCTCGGTGTCGATCGGACCCGGCGCGATGGCGTTCACACGGATGTTCTGGCCGCCGAGTTCGGTGGCCAACTGCTGGGTGAGGCCGTTCACGCCGACCTTCGCGAGGCCGTAGAAGCCGCTGTACAGCCAGGCGGCCGTTGAGGACTGGTTGACGATGGCGCCACCGTCCTTCATGTGCGGGTAGACCGCGCGGGTGACGTTGAGTGCGCCGTCGAGGTTCACGCTCATGAACTTCTTGTAGTAGTCCCACGGCACCGTGATCAGGAAGTCGAGCTTCATGCCGCCGTAGATGGCAGCGTTGTTGACCAGGCCGTCGATGGTGCCGTACGCGTCGACCGTGGCGGTTGCCAGCGCCTGCGCCGACTGCTCGTCGGCGACGTCGGTGTTCACATAGAGGCCGCCGATGTCGGCTGCGACCTGCTTGCCCTGCTCGTCGTTGAGGTCGGCGACCACGACGTTGGCGCCTTCGCCGGCCAGTGCGCGGGCGTAGGCCTCACCGATACCTCCGGCGGCTCCGGTCACGATGATGGTCTTGCCTGCGAAGCGTTGGTTACGGTCCTCGGAACTCATTGTCCTGCTTTCTGTTTGTTGAAGGGTGGTGTGGTCTCGATACACTCATCGCCTAGCGGCTCGGAGCTACTCGACCAGCGGTTGGGCTGACCGCCGATCCGCCCGATTGAGCTTGTCGAAATCGAGATCACTCAGGCCGGCGTCGCGACCGCCTTGCACTCGAGATATTCCTCGAAGCCCGCGACGCCCATCTCCCGGCCGATGCCGGATTGCTTGTACCCGCCGAACGGGACGTCGGCGGAGTACCAGATGCCCCCGTTGATCCCCATCGTGCCGGTCCGAACGCCATTGACCACCTTGTCGATCCGTGCCGTATCCGTACCCCAGACGGCACCGGACAACCCGTACGGCGAGTCGTTGGCGATGCTGATGGCGTCGTCGTCGCCGTCGTGCGGGAGGATGACGAGCACCGGACCGAAGATCTCCTCCTGCGCGGCGCGGGCGGAGTTGTCGAGGCCGGAGATCAAGGTCGGCTCGACGAAGTAGCCCTTGGCCTTGTCGGCCGGCCGGCCGCCGCCGATCTCGACGGTGCCGCCCTCGGTCTTCGCGAGTTCGATGTAGGACTCGACACGATTGCGCTGGGTGGCGGAGATCAAAGGGCCACAGATGGTTCCGGCGTCGCTCGGATCACCGGCCCCGAGTCCGGCCAGCGAGTCGCGGGTCGCGGTGATCGCCTCGTCGAGCTTCTCCCGCGGGACGAGGAGACGGGTGGTGATGGCGCAGCCCTGTCCGGCGTGGGTGACCACGTTGAATGCGGCCATCGAGCAGGCGGAAGCGAGGTCGGCGTCGTCGAGGACGATGAACGCCGACTTGCCTCCGAGTTCCAGGAACACTTTCTTCAGGGTTTCGGCAGCGCCGGCCATCACCTTCTTGCCGGTTGCGGTGGACCCGGTGAAGGACACCAGATCCACACGCGGATCGGTGGACAGCTGCGCGCCCAGCGCGTGATCGGTGGAGGTGACGATGTTGATCACGCCCGGTGGGAAGTCGGTCTCCTCGGCGATGACCTTGCCCACCAGGGCGGCGCACCACGGGGTGTCGGGCGCGGGCTTGAGCACCACGGTGCAGCCTGCGGCCAACGCCGGCCCGATCTTGGCGAAGTTGATCTGGTGCGGGAAGTTCCACGGCGTGATCGCGCCGACCACACCGGCTGCCTCCTTGCGGATCTCCCGGACGTTCTTGATGCCCATCGGCTTGGCCTGGCCGAGGTCGGTGGTCCACTGATAACTCTCGGCCAAGTCGGCGAAGTAGCCGAGATCGGTGACCGGTCCCTCGAATTGCGGTCCGCTGGTGAGGAACACGGGGCAACCGACCTCGGCCACCGTCAGGTCGCGCAGCTCGTCGCCGTGGGCCAGGAGCGCGTCGCGTAATTGGCGGAGGCAGCGGGCCCGCAATGTGTGGTCGCGCGACCATTCGGTGGTGTCAAAGGCGACGCGGGCGGCGGCGATGGCCGCGTCCATGTCGGCCGCGGTGGCGTCGGCGGCCTGGCCGAGGATCTCCTCGGTGGCCGGGTTCACGACATCGAAGGTGCCGCCCCCACCGGGGGTGAGCTTGCCGTCGATCAGCAGTTCCGACGACGATGCAGGACGTAAGGACATTGGCTGGAACTCCATCTGGACAGGTGTCTGGACTCAAGTTCAAACCTAGTGTAGCCTCGCTCACATGTCCAGTCCTGTATCCCAGGAATCCACTCGCCGAAGATTGACCCAGCAGCAGGCCGAGACCGTCACGAGATTGACGGATGCCGCGGTCGAGGTGCTGAACGACGAGGGATTCGACGGACTCACAGTCCGAACCGTGGCCAAGTTGGCGGGTGTCGCACCCGCGACCGCCTACACCTACTTCTCGTCGAAGAGTCACCTGGTAGCCGAGGTCTTCTGGCGTCGGCTCAGCGCCGGGGTCGGTGAGCCCGACCTGTCGGTGGCACCCGCCGAGCGGGTGGCGGAGGTGCTTCGCGAGGTGTCGATGGTGGTCGCGGGGGAGGGGCAGCTCGGTGGCGCGGTCACGATGGCTCTCCTGGGCACCGATCCCGACGTGGAACACCTCCGGCTGCGGATCGGCGGGTTCATCCGCCGACGTCTCGCCGAGGCTCTGGAGGTGGAGCCGGAGAACCCGGGCCCCCTCCTCGATGCACTGGAGATGATCTACGCCGGCGGTCTGGTGCACGCGGGAATGGGCCACATGACGTACGAGCAGACCTCCGAACGTCTTGTCGCAGCCGCACATCTACTGATGGAGAAGTGATGACCGAAACCGCCACGGGAACGGGGATGGAGCATCTCGTCCCGTTCGACCCGTATGCGTATGACTTCCACGAGGATCCATACCCGACATACGACCGGCTTCGCCGCGAGGCGCCGGTCTATCACAATGCGGCGATGGACTTCTGGGCGCTGGCCCGCCACGAGGATGTCCGCGCCGGATTCCGGGACAGTGTGAAGCTGTCCAACAGCTGGGGCGTGTCCATGGATCCGTCCTCGTATGGTCCGGATGCGCACAAGTCGATGTCGTTCCTGGCCATGGACGATCCGAAGCACATGCGGATCCGCAAGCTGGTCTCCAAGGGCTTCACCCCTCGCCGGGTCGGCGACCTGTCCGGACGGATCACGGCGCTGACCCACCAGCACTGGAGCAAGTGCCTCGACATGGGCGAGTTCGATTACATCGCCGACTTCGCGGGTCTGCTGCCGATGGACGTGGTGTCCGAACTACTCGGTGTGCCGGAGGCCGATCGCGCGCATCTCCGGCATCAGTCGGATCTGCTGCTGCATCGGGAAGAGGGTGTTCTCGACATCCCGGAAGCGGCGATCTACGCCTACATCGAGCTGCACAAGTACTATTCGGAGCTGATCGCCGATCGCCGCAAGAACCTCGGGGACGACCTGGTGTCGGCCCTGGTCGAGGCGGAGGTCGACGACGACGCGACCGGCGAGAAGATCCGCCTGACCGAAGACGAGATCGTCGGGTTCATGGTCCTGATGGTCGTCGCCGGTAACGAGACGACCACCAAACTCCTTGCCAATGCGCTGTATTGGGGTTGGCGCAACCCTGACGAGCTCGCGAAGCCGCTGGCCGATCCCGATGCAGTCGCAGACTGGACCGAAGAGACACTGCGCTACGACAACTCCACTCAGATGGTGCTGCGTCGCGTACTCTCCGATGTCGAGTACGGTGGCCTGACGATCCCCGCGGGGGAGCGGGTCCTGCTGCTGGTCGGCTCGGGCAACCGGGACGTGGACGTCTTCGGCGCCGATGCCGCCGAGTACCAGATCGGCCGGGATTGCAGCCAGGCGCTGTTGAGTTTCGGGCTGGGTACACATTTCTGCCTCGGCGCACACCTGGCCCGACTGGAGTCCAACATCGGCCTGGGTGAGGTTGCCCGTTCCATCCGCAGTGTCGACATCGACATCGACAACGCGGTCCGCGTCCATTCGGTGAACGTGCGCGGATTCGCGGAACTCCCCGTGAAAGTGAAGGTGCGCTGATGGCGTTCATCCCTCATCCCGATCGTCGCCCCGTGCTGGTGGCCGGCGCATCATCGGGCATTGGTGCCGCGACTGCCGAGGTCCTCGCCGCCGCAGGCTATCCGGTGGCGCTTGCCGCGCGACGGGTGGAGAAACTGCAGGAACTGACCGACAAGATCATCGCAGCCGGCGGGGAGGCGGTTGCGGTCCCGCTGGACATCACCGACGAGGCTTCTGTCACCGAGTGCGTCGCGAAAGCGCAAGCCGCGCTGGGTGATCTGGAGATCGTCGTGAGCGGCGCCGGCGACCTCGCCGTGGGGCTGTCATATGAGGTGAGCCCCGAAGACTTCGCCTCACAGATCGACATCCACCTCGTCGGAGCCCATCGTCTCTACCGTGCCGTCGTGCCGGGCATGATCGAGCGGCGACGCGGCGACTACGTGTTCATCGGCTCCGACGTCGTCCTTCACCCGCGGCCGTGGTCCTCGGCGTACGTGGCTGCCAAAGCCGGCATCGACGGGCTGGTCGCCACTGCGCAACTCGAGTTGGAGGGAACCGGCGTGCGTGCCAGCGTGATCCGGCCCGGCCAGGTGCTGACCGGCATGGGCATGGATCTCGATCAGAAGACCACCGAACTGATGCTGAACGACTGGATCCGGCACGGACTCGCCCGGCACGGCAACTTCCTGGAGCCCGGGCACATCGCCCAGGCCGTGTCGGCGATCGTCACCATGCCGCGCGGCGCGCACATGCGCGTGGTCGAGGTGGAGGCCGAGGGCGCCCTCACACGTGACAAGAAGCCTGAAGGAGAACAGCGATGACTGCTCTGACCCAACCGAAGCGCGTCTCCCGTGGAGAAGGCGAACACGGACATCTCGACGAGCTGGCCAGCGACCCCATCTCGTTGTTCTGGCGGATCCGCGAGGAGTGCGGCGACGTCGGGATGTTCCAGCTCGCCGATCGTGAGGTGGTCCTGGTCTCCGGTGCCGCCGCCAACGAGGAGTTCTTCCGGGCGCCGGAGGAGGATCTCGACCAGGCCGCCGCATACCCGTTCATGACCCCGGTCTTCGGTGAGGGCGTCGTCTTCGACACCGACCCGGAGGAGCGTTCCAAGGCCATCCACAATGCGGCGCTCAAGGGCCCGCACATGAAACAGCACGCGGTGACCATCCCCAACGAGGTCGAGCGCATCATCGCGCAATGGGGTGACGAAGGCGAGATCGACCTGCTCGAGTTCTTTGCCGAGCTGACGCTGTACACCTCGTCGGCCTGCCTGATCGGCAGGAAGTTCCGGGAAAGTCTGAACGGACACATCGCGCATCTGTTCCATGATCTGGAAAAGGGTACCGATCCGATCGCATACGTCGACTACAAGGCCGACATCGAGAGCTTCCGCAAGCGCGACGAGGCTCGCGCAGAGCTGGTCGAGTTCATCCAGGGCGTGATGAACGACCGCATCGCGAATCCGACGGAGAACAAAGAAGATCGCGATCTGATGGACGTCTTGGTCCAGGTCGGCTTCGATGCGAACACCATCACCGGCATGTTCATCTCGATGATGTTCGCGGGTCACCACACCACCTCGGGCACCGCGGCCTGGACGTTGATCGAGTTGTTGCGCAATCCCGAATACATGGCTCGGGTGTACGGCGAACTCGATGAGATCTATGGAGAAACCCCGGCCGGGGAGCGTCCCGAGTACACGTTCGCCCATACCAGGCAGATGCCTCAGCTGGAGAATGCTCTCAAGGAGGCGCTGCGGCTGCACCCGCCGTTGATCGTTCTGATGCGGGTGGTGCAGAAGGATTTCCACGTCGAGGACTTCGAGATCAAGGCCGGCCAGTCGATCGCCGTGTCGCCCGCGATCTCGAACCGACTGCCGGAGGACTTTCCGGAACCGGACACCTTCGATCCCGACCGCTACGACAAGCCGCGGCAGGAAGACATCGTCAATCGGTGGACCTGGATTCCCTTCGGAGCAGGTCGGCATCGTTGTGTGGGAGCGCAATTCGCCATCATGCAGCTCAAGGCGATCTTCTCGGTGCTGTTCCAGAATTACGAGTTCGAGATGCTGCAGCCGTCGGAGTCCTATCGTAACGATCACTCCAAGATGGTCGTGCAGCTCCAGCAGCCGTGCCGTGTGAAGTATCGGAAGCGGTGATCGACAGTGCGTGTCGAGGTTGACCTGGACTTGTGCCAGGGACACGGAATGTGCGAGATGGAGGCGCCCGACGTCTTTGAGGCGCACCGCGATCATGTCGAGATCCTCGACAAGGAACCCGACGAGAATCGCCGCGCCGAGGTCGAGGCCGCGGTGATGTACTGCCCGACCCAAGCTCTGAAAATTGTCGAAGACGACGAGTGAAGTGGAGTGACATGTCTTTTGATCGTGCCGAACTGGAAGAGATGAAACAGCGGTGGCTGGACGCGAACGTCGTCGCCGAGAAGGCGGGTGACTGGAAGCCGCTGGCCGAGTTCTACACCGAAGACGCGACCTACGGGTGGAATTACGGTCCCGAGAAAGATTTCATGGCAGTCGGTCGCGACGAGATCCGTGACCTCGCCCTCGGACAGGAGATGGAGGGCCTCGAGGGGTGGGAGTACCCCTACCAGGCGTGGGTCATCGACGAGAAGACCGGTGACATGATCGGACTGTGGAAGCAGGTCTACGACCGCAAACGTGAGGATGGCACCAATTACGCGTTGGAGGGCATCCAGGGCAGCTGGTTCAAGTACGCCGGCAACTTCCAGTTCTCCTGGCAGCGTGACTTCTTCGACTTCGGCAACGTGTCGGCCCTGTTCGTCGAACTTCTCAAGAACAACGCGATGAGTGACGGCATGCTCAAGCGGATCGAGAAGTCGGCGCCGGGCGACCTGCCCGGGTGGTACCCGTTCGGCAGAGCCCCCGTCGAGTTCTGGTGATCTGATCGATGACTCACTCAGCCCCGGCCTATCAAGGCCTGAGTCAGGATCAGTTGGCCACCCTGGTGCCCGAACTACTGCTCTCCGGACAGTTGATCGACCGCAGCGGGATGGCACACCTCATCAGCGCCTTCGGTCGGGAAGTGATGGGACAGGTGGCCATCGAGGAGTGGATGGCGGCCAGTCCGGTGTACACCCACCGCATGCGGGCCGCTCTCGGGATCGATGGTGACGGAGTGGAGGACATGTTCAAGTGTCTCCAACTCGACATCGGAGCTCCGCCGCAGTTCATGGACTTCCGTTATGAGGTGACCGACAAGTATCACGGGTCCTTCTTCCTGCAACATTGCGGCGCATTGATGGACGTCGAGCCGATGGGCGACGACTACGTGACGACGATGTGCCACGACATCGAGGACCCGACGTTCGACGCGACTGCGATCGCGACGAACCGCCGCGCGCGCATCCGGCCGATCCACCGCCCGCCGCGCCGGCCTGTCGACCGGATGCCGCACTGCGAGTGGACGGTGACGATCGAGCCGGACCGGGAGGAACTGCCGCTGCCGGCCGACGCCGGGCAGATGTTCACCACCCGGGCCGGTCAGTTGACTCTCACCCCGATCGACTCGTCGGCCGACGACGGACTGACCGACTACCGCGGCTCGCTCGTCGCCGACCTCCAGTTCCGGGAATGGTCACGATCGGCGCTCGCACGTATCGCCGAAGAGATTGCGCTGCAACATCAATTGCTCTCGCTCGGCTTTCTGCTGTCGGTGCGCAGGCACGCCGAGAGTGAGGAGCAGGCGCGGGAGATCTTCCGCAAGCAGTTGATCGGGATCGCCGGGTTGTCGGCGGATCGGCTGCGTGCGGCACTCGGCCTCGCATCGGACGCCGAGGGGTTGGCCGCGGTGATCAACCTGCATCCGGTTCTCGGACCCAGGCAGTACACCGGTGTGACCGCCGAGGTCCGGGGCGAGGATGTGGTGGTCCGCGTACCCCACAGCTCCGACGCCGTGACCGACGGAGGGTGGGTCACCCTGTTGGAGAGGGCACACCATGAGCCGTTGCAGGCCATCGGCACGGCGATGGATGCCCACTGGACAGTCGGTTCGAGCGACGAGACGGACGAGGCGATCGAGTTCGTGATGACCCGGGGAAGCGAGACCCACAAGGAATCCGGCGAGGTCGCCATCGCACGATTCAGCTCGGGTGCCTCCTTCGAGTTCACCGACCGGGGTCGCTCGCTCCCGATCACACCGGTGGGTAGCGGCGTTTGATGGATGACGGCCGGACATCGTCGTCCTCGGATCACCCCCCGGACCTGAGTCTGTCCGGGCGGGTGGCCGTGGTCGCCGGGGCCACCCGGGGCATCGGTCTCGCGGTGTCCTACGCGCTGTCCGGCCGTGGCGTGTCGGTGGTGGTGAACGGCCGGGATCGGATGGTGGTCGAGGAGACCGTCACCGAGATCCGTGGCGGCGGTGGGTATGCGGTCGGCGTCGTCGGCTCGGCGGGCGACCCCGGCGTGGCCCAGCAGATGGTGGACACCGCGCTCGCCGAGTACGGCGCACTCGACATCGCGGTCAACTGCGCGGGTATTGCCGAACCTGCGGGCTCGACCATCCTCACCATCACCGATTCGGAGTTCCGCGAGCAGGTCGATGCGCACCTGATGAGTGCGTTTCATTTGATGCAGGCCGCTGGACGGGTCTTTTCCCGACAACAGACCGGATCGATCGTGCTGACCGGCTCGGCTGCGTCGCTCGGGATCTTCGGTGGGAGTGGATATCCGGCCGCAAAGGGGGGTGTCAACGCACTGGCGCTCGCCGGCGGTGCGGACCTCGCCGACCATGGTGTTCGGGTGAATGTGGTGATGCCGGGGGCCAAATCCCGACTGTCGAGCGGGGACGATTACGTCGCACACATCGAGAGTCTGCACCGGCGCGGCATTCTCGATGACCTCACCAAGGATGCCGCGCTGGAGCCCGCGCCACCCGAATACGTGGCCGCACTGTACGTCTTCCTGGCCAGTGACGCCGCCAAGGACATCACCGGGCAGATATTCACGGCTGCAGGCGGTTTCATCGGACGATACGAACCACAGCAGGCGGCGTTCATCGCATACCGCGATCATCACGACAGTGCGCCCTACACCTTGGCGGAGCTGGCCGACCTGCTGGCGTGAGGACGTCGTCCGAATCCCGCCGAGCGGGCACAGAATCTCGTCGAGCGGGTACAGAATCTCGTCGAGCGGGCAGAGAACCTCGCCGCGCGGCTACCGGATCTTTCCGAGCGGGCGCAACGGCCGGAGAGTGCGTCCAGTCGACGTGATTCCGCGCCCGATCGTCAGGGAAGTGCGCCCGATCTGCGGGGGCGTCAGCGCTGATCTCCGGCGCCCGCGCGGTCGGCCCGACGTCGCGCCGCCCGGACGGTCCAGAACCGGGCCCCCTCCGCGACTGCCTCGGTGACCGGGCTCGGGCGCCAGCCGAGTTCGCGCTCGGCCTTGCCGTGTTCCATCGGGGACATGTAGTGCATCAACCGCACCGAGGTGATCGTCAGTTGCCGCGGCCGGCCGGTGACCTTGGCGAGGAGGGAACCGACCGCACCGCACGCATAGAGCGACAATCGGTGGAGGACGAGGCGAGGCGGCCTGCGTTCCGCGGTGCGTGCGGCGACGGCGATGATCTCGCCGAGGTCGATGAAGCGCTCCGACACGATGTACCGTTCGCCCGGCCGGCCCCGTTCGGCCGCCAGCACCAGTGCGTCGGCGGCATCGTCGATGCCGACAGACTCCGCGCGGATGCCCCGCACCGTGAAAGGCATCTTGCCCAGGGCGGCGCCCGCCACAAAGGCCCCGTGTGGTGTCGGCTGCCAATCGCCTGCGCCATAGGTGTTGGAGACGCACATGGCGACGGCGGGCAGCCCCTTCGTCCGGGCGTACTCGAGGACCAAGTCCTCGGCCGCGACACGAGACCGGACATAATCCGATGCTGTGTCCGCCCAGTTGAATTCGTCGGCCTCGGTGGCCGAGCGGCCCGTGACACGGCCGATTGTCGCGAGCGTGCTGGTGAACACGAAGGCGTGCAGGTCGGCATGCACTGCCACATCTAGCACAGCTCGCAGCGCCTCGACATTCGTGCGGAAGAGTGGTTCCGGATCGATCAGCCAGGCCCGCGTGTCGACCACGCAGTAGTAGACGTCGTCGCAGCCATCGAGGGCGGCGGATACCGTCGCCTCGTCGAACAGGTCCCCGACGACACGCTCGACGACGAGATCGTCGATGCCCTGCGTGTCGCTGGTCTCGCGGACGAACACGCGGACCTGCTCACCGGACTCCACGAGACGGCGTACCACGTGAGATCCGAGGAATCCGCTGGCGCCGATCACCAGTTTCACGAGAGCGCACCGGGATTCAAGTCGTCGATGGCGGTCGCGGCACGCTCGAGCATGATCGTGAACATACGGTCACCGCGCTCGGTGGGCATCGCCGCACCACACCCGAAGACGATGATCATGGGCGCCTGGATCAGCGAGTCGACGTAATCGGACCAACAGTCGTCGAGGGAGTAGTCGGTCACACCGTGCGCGAGCAGCGCAGCATGGTAGGCGGCCACGATCTCCCGTTCGTGAGCGCGACGATCATCGACGGTCAGGCTGGTGGCAAGCAAGAACGCTATGTCACGCAGGGGATTGCCAAGTGTGATGGTCTGCCAGTCGACAATCGTGACCGACCCCTCGGGCCCGAACAGGATGTTGTCGATGCGGAGATCGCCGTGGATCAGGGAGAAGCATCGAGGATCACGTTCCAGCCAGTCCCCGGCAGTGGCGACCAGCCAGTCGATGGCGGCCGCCTCGCGACCGGACAGATCAAAACGGGAACGGAACACGTCGGCCATCGGGGCGAGAACCGAATCCATCAGGAGTCGGTCTTCGTGCGTGGGTAACGCCAGCCCCGGCAGGTCGGCGAGGGTCTGATCGCACCACCGGGGCGCGTGCAGGCCTGCCGCGGCGAGGGCCACCGCGTGCGCCTGCTCGGGCGTGCAACCGGCGATCTGATCGCCCTGGACGGAAGGCGCCATATCCTCGAGCAGCAGCACGAACTCGGTGTGGTCGTCGGAGATCACCGCCGCATGGCAACGCGGGATGGGCGCGGTGAGAGTGGGCGCCAGTCGCTGGTAGAAAAGTACCTCGTTGCGGAAGACGCCTGCCGCGAACTCGCGTTGCGCGCGTTCACCTGTCGCGAGTTTAGCGACCATCGTCCTCGGCAGGTCACCGGGGACGGCCCAAGTCGGCGTCAGCCGGTACGAGCCGGCCATCTGGCCGGAGCCGACCGGCTCGGATTCGACCGAGATGATCTCGGCGTCCCGCCCGGTCGAGCGCAGCAGGTCTGACAGCCACGACGCGGTCAGTCCGTCGACATCGGTGGGGATGGCCCCGGTGTCCCCGGCGTGTGAGAGCGTCATCGGTCCTCAGACCGCCGCGGTGGAGGCACCGACGATCACGTAGTCCCGCGATCGTCCCTCGCGCACCCACAGCGTGCCGTCACCTGCGCTGGGGCCGTCCTTCTTCAGTTCCCGCTTGAGGATCTTGTTGGTCGCCGTCGTCGGCAGGTCGCCGGCGATCCGGACATAGCGCGGCCACGCCTTGGGGGACAGGTCTGCCTGTGCGGCAAGCTGTTCGGCGAACCGCCCGGGAGTGAGTTCCGCGTCGTCCTGGAGGACCACGGCGGCCATCACCGCGTCGCCGACATGTTCGTCGGGGACCGCATAGACCGCGACGCGGTTGACCTCCGGAAGACGGAGCAGGATACGTTCGATCGGTCCCGCGGCCAGGTTCTCGCCGTCCACTCGCATCCAGTCGCCGGTGCGCCCGGCCAGATAGATCCAGTCGTCGGCGTCCTTGTACGCGAGATCGCCCGACCAGTACATGCCGTGCCGCAGGCGCTCACCGGTCGATTCATCGTCGTTGTAGTAACCCATGAACATGCCTGCGCCATCGACGTTCACCAGCTCGCCGATCGCGTCGTCGGCATTGGCCAGTGCGCCGTTCTCGTCGAACTCGACCCGCGGGCATTCGGTGAGCGTGTCCGAGTTGTACACCGCGACATTGGGAAATCCCCGGCCGATCGATCCCTCCGGGGTGCCGGGTTCACGCGTGATGATGATGGCCAGTTCGGTCGAGCCGAAGCCGTCCCAGACCGTGCAGCCGAATCGGCGGGAGAAGTCGTTGATGTCGCGGTCGGTGGCTTCGTTGCCGAAGGCCACCCGCAGCGGATTGTCGGCGTCGTCGTCCTTTTCCTCGGTGGCCAGGATGTAGGCGAGGGGTTTGCCGACGTAGTTCATGTAGGTCGCGTGGTAGCGCCGGATGTCGTGCAGGAACGTGGAAGCGGAGAACTTCGCCGGGGCGATGGCGGCACCGCCGCACAGCGCCACGCAGTAGCCGCCCATCAGTGCGGCCGAGTGGAACAGTGGCATCGACAGATAGCAGACGTCGCCGGGCCCGATGCTGTATTTGTCCGCGAGGACCGGCCCGGCGAACGGGATCATCATGTGCGCGAACCGAACCGGCTTCGGGTTGCCACTCGTGCCCGAGGTGAAGATCAGCATGAAGGTGTCCGCGGCCGTCGGTACGCAGTGCGGGATCAAATCGCCTGCGGTGGCGGTCGCCGTGTTCCAGGCGGGCGTCGACGTGTCGAGGATGTGCACGCCGGGAAGATCCAGACCGTCGAGCAGTGGACGATGCTCGGCGTCGGCGATCAGGATCTGGCAGTCGGCCCGCAGGATGTCGGCAGCGAGTCCGTCGCCGCGCCGGGTGTTGTTCACGCCCACCGTCACATATCCGCCGAGGGCTCCCGCCGCAAGCGCGATGAGCATGTCCGGCGTGTTGCCCAGCAGAACACCCACATGCATCGGACGCGATCGATCGGCGAGGCCGAGTACGGCCGAGGCAGCGCGCCGTGCGTCGGCGATGTACTCGCGCCAGGACCACTGCGTGCCCTCGTAGGTGATCGCCAGGTTGTCGTCGTCTGCGCGCTCCTGCAGGAGCTGGGTCACGGTCTCGGCCATGACGCCACTCTAGAACGTGTTCTCGTTTCTTGTGAACAGATTCTGAATAATGTCTACTCGTGGTCCGGTGAGTGCTGTGTTCAGCGGATGAACCACCCGACGCCGGGTGTCACGGTGAACGCCCGGTCGGCCTTGCCGATGATGGTGGTGGTGAAGGAGATGCGGCCGTGACCCGCGCGGATCTCGGCCCCGGGCGACGGTTTGCCCGAGGTGCACGTGCCGAAGACGACGTCGTCGGTGTGGTTGGTGCGTTCGTTCCGCCAGGTGATGGCGACCCGCGTCTGGCCGAGGTTGCGTGCGCACGCGTCGCCCACCGGCAAGATCCGCAGTCGGGTGGTGTCGGCACTCGTGGCGGTGGCCGCGAGGTTGGCGGCGAATCCACCGGAAAGCCCGTTGCGGTCGACGGTGACGCCCACATTCGGTACCTGGTCGACCCGCAGCATCTTCGGTGGTGCCGCATTCGCTGCTCCACCGCCCGCGATCACGCTGATCGCCAAGCCGGCGGCTGCGGCTGCGCAGGCCGTGGCCCGAATCGTTGTCCGACGTCCCGTCATCAGAGGTCCCTCCAGTCCGATCGAGCACGTTCCGTGTCTGTCAGGGTGTCGGAGCGGGGTCAGGGCGTACAGGTGTGCGCAGGTTCTGTTATGGATCCGAGACTGGTTCAAGGGGTTGCCCGAGGGGCGGGAGGTGCTGGTGAGGATGCCGATTGTGAATGGTGTCTCATATGCACCCCCGGGGCGTCTGCTCGGTTCGTCGGCCGGATGCCTGTGCTGATAGGACCGTAGACATGGTTGTCGACAGTGCCTCATCCACTCGAATCGTGCCGCGTGATCCCGTCATGGCGTTCGGCATCGGAAATGTCACGACGACCGGTCCGACGACGGTGCGCGCCGAGCAACTGGTGAGTGCGAACCTCGTGGACCACCGTGGGCGGATCGATCTCCCGGCGCTCGCCGTGCTGTTCGATCATCTCGGTGGCCTGCCGTACTTCGCCTCCGAACCCGATGGGTCGCCCTGCGTACAGGCCCGTCTCGCCGTCTCGATGCAGGGGACCGTCGACGTGGGCGACCGGCTGACGGCGAATGCCGAACTCCTCATGCGCGACGAGGCCTTCGGGACCACTCGGGTCGACATCGTGACGTCGAGCGGCCGCATCTGCTGTTCCGGTACGGCTCGCAATGTCGGAGTGGGTCGGACCTTCGACCGCAATCCCACCGGGGATCGTGGCGTCGAGGCTCCGACCGGCGGTGTCGGTACGTCAGGGCTGTCGATGCCACCCGCCATCGAGCCGGATCTCGA
This sequence comes from Gordonia sp. DT218, assembly GCF_049847105.1. Taxonomy (NCBI): domain Bacteria; kingdom Bacillati; phylum Actinomycetota; class Actinomycetes; order Mycobacteriales; family Gordoniaceae; genus Gordonia; species Gordonia sp. DT218. The sequence continues at coordinate 805,845 of NZ_JBNCNS010000003.1, forward strand.
CGGCCGCGTGATCGTCGAGCAGATCGCCGCCGGTACCCGTACCGCGGGTCACCTGACAGATCTGCTCAACGGTCGGGTCGAGACCGTCGACCACCCGCTCGGTACCGGTGTGCGTTTCACCGTGGGCACCGAACCGTGGATGGGCAACGTGTTCGGCACGATGCACGGAGGCGTCATCGCCGCCGCGGTCGCGCAGGGGTGCTCGTTTGCCGGCCAGGCGAACGCGACGGCCGGGCGTGACTATCAACTCGCGGATCTGGCGATCAGTTTTCTCCGGTCGCCCGCTGTGCAGGGCTCCGACGTCGTCGTCGAGGTGACGCCGGTGAAGATCGGTCGTCGGGTCGCGTCGTTCGATGCCACGATGCATGCGCACGACGGGATGCTGCTCAGTCGCTGTGCCGCCGACGTGCACTACCGCTGACGGCCGCCGACAGCAACCCAGATCCCGCCGACAGCAACGTCAATCTCGCCGACGGCAACCGAGAACTCGCCGACGGCAACCCCAATCTCGCCGACAGCAACCCAGATCCCGCCGACGGCAACCACGATCGTCACGCCGCCGGCCGCTCGCGTCCGTGTGCGCCCATATGCGCGACGAATCCGGGGGCTTTGTCGACGGTGCGGGTTGCTGTCGACGAGTTGCAGGTTGCTGTCGCCGGGATTGACGTTGCTGTCGGCGAGATTGGGGTTGCTGTCGGCGAAAAAACAATCATGCATGATTGATTTTTCTGACCGGCTGTGTGACCCTGATCGCATGTCGATGGTGGAGGGGCTTGTAGCAGATCTGACGGCGCAATCGGCGGAGCTCGACACCCTGGTGGCGGCTCTGGACGATTCCGGATGGGCGCTGCCGACGCCTGCCGCCAAGTGGTCGGTGGCGCATCAGATCGCGCACCTGTCGTGGACCGACCGGGTGGCGGCGATGGCCGCAGCTGACCCGGACGCCTTCGGCGCGGTCCTCGACGAGGCGGCCGACAACCCGATGGGTTTTGTCGACGCGGCGGCCGAGAAGGGGGCGATGGCGTCGCCCGCGCAGATTCTCGATGCGTGGCGGACTGCTCGTGCGAACCTCACCGACGCGCTGCGCGCCGTCCCCGACGGTGTGAAGATCCCGTGGTTCGGCCCGCCGATGTCGGCGGCGTCGATGGCGACCGCGCGATTGATGGAGACCTGGGCGCACGGCCTCGACGTCGCGGATGCACTCGGCGTGACGATGGTGGCCACCGATCGGATCCGGGGTGTCGTCCACATCGGTGTGCGTACCAGGGATTTCGCCTACGCGGTCAACGGTCTGACGCCACCGGCGGCGCAGTTCCGATACGAGATCACCTCGCCGTCGGGAGAGGTGTGGACCTGGGGACCCGACGATGCCACCGACGTCGTGCGGGGCCCGGCAATCGACTTCTGCCAGTTGGTGACCCAGCGACGTGCGTTGGTGGATCTCGATCTGGAGATCATCGGTTCCGACGCGAGGCGCTGGGCCGGCATCGCCCAGGCCTTTGCCGGTCCACCCGGAGCGGGAAGGCCGTCGTCCGCTTCTGAACGAGAGGTCCACTGAGTCATGGCCGACACGCATGAAGGCAGGATCGTCCGGATCGGCAACGCGTCCGGCTTCTACGGCGACCGATTCTCCGCAATGCGAGAGATGCTCGAGGGCGGCGAGCTCGACTTTGTGACGGGCGACTACCTGGCCGAGCTGACCATGCTGATCCTCGGCCGGGACCGCATGAAGGACCCGAGATCGGGCTATGCCAAGACATTCCTGCGTCAGATGGAGGACTGTCTCGGCCTCGCGATGGACAAGGGGGTTCGCATCGTCACCAATGCCGGTGGTCTCAATCCGCACGGGCTCGCGGTGGCGCTGCGCGAACTCGCCGAGAAGCTGGGGATCAGCGCCGACATCGCTTTTGTCGACGGCGACGATCTCCTCGACCGCACCGCCGAACTCGAGCTCGGCGACCCGCTGACCGCCAACGCCTATCTCGGGGCGTTCGGGATCAAGACCGCGCTCGATGCCGGCGCCGAGATCGTGGTGACCGGCCGGGTCACCGACGCGTCGCTCACGGTCGGCCCGGCAGCCAGTGAATTCGGCTGGGAATACCACGATCTGGACGCCCTCGCCGGCGCGGTGGTGGCGGGGCACGTCATCGAGTGCGGAGCCCAGGCGACCGGCGGCAATTACTCGTTCTTCGGTGAGTTGCCCCGGATGGGTCACCTGGGCTTCCCGATCGCGGAGGTCGCCGGCGACGGATCGTCGGTGATCACCAAGCACCCCGGTACCGGCGGCGCGGTCACGGTCGGGACGGTCACCGCGCAGTTGCTCTACGAGGTCGGCGGACCGCGGTACCTGGGGCCCGATGTCACCACGCGGCTCGACACCATCGAACTCGGGCAGGCCGGCGACGATCGCGTGTCGATCAGCGGGGTACGCGGCGAGGCGCCCCCGGCGACCACCAAGGTGTCGCTGAACAGCCTTGCCGGAGTGCGCAACGAGATCACCCTCATCCTCACCGGGCTCGACATCGAGGCGAAGGCCGAGTTGTTCAAGGATCAGTTCACGGCGGCGCTGCCGACCGTGCCCGCCGAGATCGCCTGGGAACTCTCGCGCCTCGACCGTCCGGATGCCGAGACGGAGGAACAGGCGAGCGCGCTGCTCCGCTGCGTGGTGCGTGATCCCGACGCGAAGAAGGTCGGCCGCGCCTTCTCGTCGACCGCCATCGAACTCGCGCTCGCGAGCTATCCCGGTTTCGCGGCCACCGCACCTCCCGGACACGGCAACCCATACGGCGTGTTCGAGCCTGGCTACGTGGACGCGGCGGCCGTCGACCACCGCGTGGCCCTGCAAACCGGTGTGGTCGAACGTATCCCGCCGAGCCCCGTGCGCACCGAGATGTCCGAGGACGCCGGCGACTCACCGGTGGAGACCTCCGCGGACTGGGGCCCGACGGCGTCGCTGCCGCTGGGCACCATCGCCGGCGCACGCAGCGGCGACAAGGGCGGTAGCGCGAACATCGGGGTGTGGGTGCGCGACCCGGGCCATTTCTCCTGGCTCGACAGCACCCTCGACGTCGACCTGCTCCGAAAACTCCTGCCCGAGATCGCTGATCTCCCGGTGCGACGTCATCGACTACCGAATCTCAACGCGGTCAACTTCGTGATCGACGGTGTCCTCGGCCGCGGGGTCGCCGAGAACGTCCGATTCGATCCGCAGGCCAAGGGCATGGGCGAGTGGTTGCGCTCGCGTCCGGTGCCCATCCCGATCGCCTTCACGAACAGCAAGGAGAGCAAGTGACGATCACCAGTCCGGTGTGGGACACCCCCGAACGCCTCGAACTGCGTGCCACTGTCAGGGCATTCGTGGAGCGTCACGTGCTGCCGTACCAGGACGAGTGGGAGCGCGACGGATTGATCCCGCGCGACCTGCATCGCGAGGCGGCGAAGCTCGGGCTGTTCGGTCTGGGAATCCCCGAGGAGGTCGGTGGGTCCGGTGGTGACCTCATCGACGGCTCCATCCTGGGCGAGGAGTTCCACTACGCGGGAGCCGCCGGCGGGGTGTTCGCCTCGTTGTTCACCCACGGCATCGCGTTGCCGCATCTCATCGGGGCCGGTGACCCGGATCAGATCGATCGATGGGTGCGGCCCACTCTGGCCGGTGAGAAGATCGGCAGCCTCGCGATCACGGAGCCGGGCGGGGGCAGCGACGTCGGACACCTGACCACCTCCGCGGTCCGCGAGGGCGACCATTTCATCGTCAACGGCGCCAAGACCTACATAACCTCCGCCGTGCGTGCCGACTTCGTCGTGACCGCCGTCCGCACCGGCGGCCCGGGCGCATCGGGCGTCTCGCTGCTCGTGATCGAGAAGGACACACCCGGATTCACCGTCACCCGCAAACTGGACAAGATGGGTTGGCGGAGTTCGGACACCGCCGAGCTGTCATTCGTCGATGCACGGGTGCCGGTCAGCAATCTGGTGGGCGTGGAGAACTCGGGTTTCGCCCTGATCGCGACTGCGTTCGTGACCGAGCGGTCGGGTCTGGCGGTGCAGGCGTACGCGAGCGCCCAACGGTGCCTCGACCTCACCCTGGACTGGGTCCGTGACCGGGAGACATTCGGAAAGCCGTTGATCGCACGCCAATCGGTGCAGGAGGCCGTCACCGAGATGGCCCGTCGCATCGACATCGCACGCACATACACCCGCGTCGTCGTGGAACGGAAGGTGACCTCCGACGACGATCTGATCGCCGAGGTGTGCTTCGCCAAGAACACCGCCGTCGAGGCCGGTGAGTGGGTGGCGAACAAGGCGGTTCAGCTGTTCGGCGGGATGGGCTACATGACCGGTACCGAGGTGGAGCGTCAGTATCGCGACATGCGCATCATCGGTATCGGCGGCGGCACCACCGAGATCCTGGCGGGTCTCGCGGCAAAACGATTGGGGTATCAGCGATGACGACCATCCGATCCACCCTCGACCCGGCCGGCGAGGACTTTCGGGCGGCCGGCACGTCGATGACCGACAAGCTCGTCGAGATCCAAACCGAGTTCGACAAGGCACTCGCCGGCGGCGGCGAGAAGTACGTCGCCCGGCATCGTGAGCGCGGCAAGCTGACCGCCCGCGAGCGCATCGAGATACTGATCGACGAGGACTCGGCCTTCCTCGAGCTGTGCCCGCTGGCGGCGTACGGTTCGGACTTCCAGGTCGGGGCGTCAGCGGTCACCGGCATCGGCGTGGTCGAAGGTGTCGAATGCATGATCGTGGCCAACGATCCGACCGTGAAAGGCGGCACATCCAATCCGTGGACCTTGCGGAAGATACTCCGCTGCAACGACATCGCGATGCAGAACCGCCTGCCGATGATCTCGCTGGTCGAGTCCGGCGGGGCCGACCTGCCCACTCAGAAGGAAGTGTTCGTCCCCGGCGGCCGCATGTTCCGCGACCTCACGAGGCTGTCTGCCGCGGGGATACCGACCATCGCCCTGGTCTTCGGCAACTCCACCGCCGGCGGCGCCTACGTCCCGGGTATGAGCGATCACGTCGTGATGATCGAGAACGCGTCGAAGGTCTTCCTCGGTGGACCGCCGCTGGTGAAGATGGCGACCGGCGAGGACAGCGACGACGAGTCCCTCGGCGGCGCCCAGATGCACGCCCGGCAGTCGGGTCTGGCCGACTACTTCGCCGTCGACGAGCAGGACGCCATCCGGCTCGGCCGGCGCATCGTGTACCGGTTGAACTGGCGCAAGCAGGGACCCGGCCCGGTGGCCGAGGTGATCGAACCGCGCTACGACACCGAGCAACTGCTGGGCATCGTCCCCTCGGATCTGAAGATCCCGTTCAACCCCCGCGACGTCATCGCCCGCGTCGTCGACGACAGCGACTTCGACGAGTTCAAACCCGACTACGGCAGTTCCCTGTGTACCGGTTGGGCCCGCATCCACGGCTACCCGATCGGCATCCTGGCCAACGCCCAGGGCGTGTTGTTCAGCCAGGAGTCGCAGAAGGCGACCCAGTTCATCCAGCTGGCCAACCGCAGTAACACGCCACTGTTGTTCCTGCACAACACCACCGGATACATGGTCGGCAAGGAATACGAGCAGAACGGCATCATCAAGCACGGCTCGATGATGATCAACGCCGTGTCCAACTCCACCGTGCCGCACATCTCGGTGCTGATGGGAGCGAGCTACGGTGCCGGGCACTACGGCATGTGCGGACGCGCCTACGACCCACGATTCCTGTTCGCCTGGCCAAGCGCGAAGTCGGCGGTGATGGGTGCGGCCCAACTCGCGGGCGTCATCTCCATCGTGTCCCGGGCCGCCACCGAGGCGCGCGGAGGAACGGTCGACGAATCAACGGATGCGGCGATGAAGCAGATGATCGAGGCGCAGATCGAGGCCGAGTCGGTTCCGGCGTTCCTGTCCGGCATGCTCTACGACGACGGTGTGATCGACCCGCGTGACACCAGGACCATTCTGGGGCTGTGCCTTTCGGCCATCGACAGTGGACCGGTCGAGGGCACGTCCAACTTCGGCGTCTTCCGGATGTGAGGCGAACATGACAACCACGATCACCTCTGTACTCGTCGCCAACCGCGGTGAGATCGCCTGCCGCGTGTTCACCACGGCCCGCGCGATGGGCCTGCGCACCGTCGCCGTGTTCTCCGATCCCGACGAGCACGCGCCGCACGTGCGGATGGCCGACGCGGCGGTCGTGCTCCCCGGATCGACGTCGGCGCAGACGTATCTGCGTGGCGACCTCATCATCGCGGCGGCACAGGCTGCCGGTGCGGATGCCATCCATCCCGGGTACGGGTTCCTCTCGGAGAACGCCGAATTCGCGCAGTCGGTGATAGACGCCGGACTCACCTGGATCGGGCCGCCACCGGCGGCGATCGAGGCGATGGGTTCCAAGGTCAACGCGAAGAAGCTGATGGCCGACGCGGGTGTACCCGTGCTGGGCAACATCGACCCGGCCGGGGTGACCGCCGACGACCTGCCGCTGCTGATCAAGGCATCCGCCGGCGGTGGTGGCCGCGGGATGCGGGTGGTGCGTTCGCTCGACGAACTGGATGATGCGGTCGCCGGTGCCGCACGAGAGGCGGCGTCCGCCTTCGGCGATCCCACCGTCTTCTGCGAAACCTATGTCGAGCGCGGCCACCACATCGAGGTCCAGGTGATGGCCGATCAGCACGGGGCCGTCTGGGCGGTCGGCGAACGAGAGTGCTCCATCCAGCGCCGGCACCAGAAGGTGATCGAAGAGGCGCCGGCCCCATTGGTGGAGCGCATCGGCGGTGATCTGCGCGACCGCCTCTACACGGCGGCGCGTACCGCGGTGGCGGCAATCAGGTACACCGGAGCCGGCACGGTGGAGTTTCTCGCCGACGAGAACGGGCGATTCTTCTTCCTGGAGACCAACACCCGGCTACAGGTCGAGCACCCTGTCACGGAGCTGACCACCGGCACCGACCTGGTGGCGTGGCAGCTGCGGGTCGCGATGGGCGAGCATCTCGACGTCCGACCGCCGGCCGCAGCCGGGCACGCCATCGAGGTCCGCCTCTATGCCGAGGACCCGGGCGCCGACTGGCAACCGCAGTCGGGGACCGTGCATGCGATCGAGATCGCCGACGACGTCCGATTCGGTCCTCTCGACCGCCCCGGTATCCGCGTCGATTCCGGCATCGAGGCGGGCAGCGAGATCTCGACCTTCTACGATCCGATGCTGGCGAAGGTTATCGGCTGGGCGCCGGACCGGCGCCGGGCGGCCGCGATGCTGGCCCGCGCGTTGGCCGACGCTCGCATCCACGGTCCCGTCACCAACCGCGACATGCTCGTCAACACCCTTCGCAGCGACCAATTCCGGTCCGGCCACACCGACACGGGATTCATTGACAGCATCGGCCTCGACCTGCTGGCCAGGCCCCTCGCCGGTGGCGACGATGTGCGGGTCGCTGCCGCCGCGGCAGCGGTCGCCGATGCGGCCGAGGTGCGCGGCCGTGCGACAGTACAGGCCGGGTTGCCCACCGGGTGGCGCAATCTCGCGTCGGCGTATCAGACCAAGCGGTACCTCCACACGCGCGCGGACGATCAGGAGATCGAGGTTCGCTACCGGCACGGGCGGGGTGGTATCGATCTGCCGGACCTGCCCGACGTCTCGGTCGTCCAGGCGTCCCCGGATCGCGTCGTCGTCTCCGTCGCCGGTGTCCGCCGCACCCTGACCGTCGCGCGCTATCGCGACGATGTCTTCGTCGACGGACCCGGTGTCGCAGTGGCATTGCGGCGGGTGCCGCGGTTCGTCGACCCGTCGGCGGTGGCCCGTCCGGGCTCACTGCTCGCGCCCATGCCCGGCGCCGTCATCCGAGTCGCGGTGACCGAGGGGGAGCGGGTGGTCGCCGGTCAGCCGCTGCTCTGGCTGGAGGCGATGAAGATGGAACACACCGTGACCGCGCCCGCCGACGGCGTGGTCGCCACGCTGTCGGTCGAACCCGGACAACAGCTTTCCGTCGGTGACGTACTGGCGGTGATCAGCGCCGACGACGGTGATAGCACCGGCACCGCCGCCGCAGAGGACCACTCGGACAACCCGAAGCACGAGGAGAGAGTCGGATGACCGCACACCTGGATGACATCGCCGCCAACCCATTCGTGGAGAGCTCGGAACGGGCGGACCTGCGGGCCTCGGTGGCGGCCTTCGCCGCGAAGTACGGTCAGGAGTACTTCCGCGAGTGCGCGCTTGAGGGACGCAAGACCGACGAGATGTGGTCCGAGGCCGGAAAACTCGGGTTCATCGGCGTCAATCTGCCGGAGGCGTACGGCGGCGGTGGCGCCGGCATGTACGAACTGTCGATTGTGATGGAGGAGATCGCCGCGGCCGGCACCGGGCTGCTGATGCTCGTCGTGTCTCCGGCCATCTGTGGCAACATCATCGCCCGTTTCGGTACCGATGCGCAGAAGCAGCAATGGATTCCGGGCCTGGCCGACGGCACGATCACCATGGCGTTCGGCATCACCGAGCCCGACGCCGGATCGAACTCGCACCAGATCACCACCACCGCCCGCCGCGACGGCGACGAGTGGCTGCTGACCGGCCGCAAGGTCTTCATCTCCGGTGTCGACCAGGCCGAGGCCGTGCTCATCGTCGCTCGCACCGAGGACGCCAAGACCGGCAAGCTCAAGCCCGCGCTGTTCATCGTGCCCACCGACGCACCCGGGTTCGAGTACACGATGATCGACATGGAACTTCAGAACCCGGAGAAGCAGTTCCAGCTGTTCCTCGACGACGTCCGGCTGCCGGCCGACGCGCTGGTCGGTTCCGAGGACGCGGCGTTGAGTCAGTTGTTCGCCGGACTCAATCCCGAACGCATCATGGCCGCGGCGTCCGCGGTCGGCATGGGCCGCTTCGCCCTGAACAAGGCCGTCGCCTACGTGAACGACCGAACCGTCTGGAAGACACCGATCGGTGCGCATCAGGCGATCGCGCATCCGCTGGCAGAAGGCAAGGTCGCGATCGAGATGGCCAAGCTGATGATGCAGAAGGCCGCGACCCTGTACGACGCGGGCGACGACTGGGGCGCCGCCGAACCGGCGAACATGGCCAAGTACGCGGCCGCCGAGGCGTGCGTGAAGATCGTCGACCATGCGGTGCATTCGATGGGCGGCAACGGTTTGACGAGTGAGTACGGTCTGGCACCGATGCTCAGCCTGGCCCGCATCGCGCGGATCGCGCCGGTGAGCCGGGAGATGATCCTGAACTTCGTCGCGCAGACCAGCCTGGGTCTGCCCAAGTCGTACTGAGGAGGTCGCCGATGACCGAAGTGGTTCACACCGACATCGCCGGCGAGGTCCTCACGCTCACATTGGACTCTCCGGCGAACCGCAACGCACTGGGCGAGGCGCTGGTCGCGCAGCTCCTCGACGGATTGCGTGCCGCCGAACGTGACCCCGCCATCCGTGCCGTCGTGCTGACGCACACCGGTGGGACATTCTGTGCCGGTGCGGATCTGAGTGAGGCGCTGGCACGGGGTGCCGCCGTCGAAGAGGCGTCGGCGATGGGCACGTCGGCGATGCTCGACCTGATGCGGGTCATCCTGGAGATGCCGAAGCCGGTCATTGCCAAGGTCGACGGACACGTCCGGGCCGGTGGCTTCGGGCTTCTCGGTGCAGCGGACATCGCGCTCGTGGGACCTCGGTGCACCTTCGCGCTCAGCGAGGCCAGGCTCGGACTGGCGCCGTCGGTGATCTCCTTGGTGTTGCTCCCGAAGATGACCGCGCGGTCCGCCGGCCGATACTTCCTCACCGGCGAGACCTTCGATTCCTCGGCCGCGGTGCAGATCGGGCTCGTCACAGAGGCATTCGCATCGGCTGACGAACTCGATGCCGGACTGACATCCGTGCTGTCCGGAATCCGGCGTGCCTCCCCGCAGGGTCTGGCCGCATCGAAGATGCTCACCACGGCAACGGTGTTGTCGAGCTTCCGGGGACTGGCTCGGCAGCGCGCCGACGAGTCGGCCGCTCTGTTCGGTTCGGACGAGGCCCGCGAGGGTATGACGGCGTTCCTGTCGAAGCGTTCGCCACATTGGGACCTGGGTGCGCAGAAGGAATGATGCAGTGGAATCGATGACGAGATGACCGCGGGCACCCGCACGCCGCCGCCGCGCGAGCCGCGTCAGGAGCGTTCCCGCATCACCCGGGAGCGACTGTTGCGATCGACCATCGAGGCGCTCGCGCATGACGGCTGGTCGGCGGCAACGGTGGCGGCGGTCGCCGAACGGGCCGGCGTGTCGCGGGGCGCGGCACAGCATCATTTCCCCACCCGGGAGGCCTTGATCACGGCGGCTCTGGAGCAGGTCTTCGAGGACATGACCTCGACCGCATCGACCGCGATCACCGCGCTGCCCGCGGGGCCCGACCGGGTCGCCGCGGCCGTCGATCGGGCGGTCAGAATCTATACCGGTACCGAATTCAAAGCGGCACTGCAGGTCTGGGCCGCTGCGGCCTCCGATTCCGTGCTGCGTGAACTGATCCTGCCGATGGAGGACAAGTTCGCCCATGCTGCCCATCAGATGACGGTGGAGGCGCTGGACCCCGACGGCGCCAATCCGCAGGCGCGCAACGTCGCGCAGGTGACCCTCGACCTCGCCCGCGGACTCGGGCTGGCCGACACGCTCTCCGACGACTCGAAACGTCGCGTCCAGGTCGTCGCGACGTGGACGGAGTTGGTGACCGCTGCTCTGCGGTCGGCCGAACACGGCTGAGCACCGTGGGCGGCGCGGCGGCGCGACTTCGACTCAGCGTATGGCGACGCGCACCGCTTCCTGGTACCGCGTCCGCAGGTCGGGCGGTGTCGACTCCGGGAACGTCACCACCAGGTCGAGCACCTGGTACGCGGAGTCCTGTCCGCCCGCGTAGGTCGTGGCTCGGCCGGTGGTCGGGAACTTCAGGAACGTCGCCTGATCGAACTCAGTGGCGGTCGAACAACCCGCCGTCGGGCAGACCTGGGCGGTCACGTCCTTCTCGCCGGTCAACTGGAGGTTCTGACCGCGGACGGCCTCGGCGACCTGCGCGTCCGAGCCCGGATCGATCGGGTTGTCGACCACCGATTGGCCGGCGACGCCCGACTCCGAAGCGGGCGTCGACGCGGGCTCCCCGCCGCATGCGGTGGCACCGAGCAGGCACGCACCGACGACGATCGATGACGTCCAGAATCTCGCCAAAGTCCTGTTCATACCTTCACCTCCGTCGCCTGGCCTCTTATCCTTCCTACCGGGCGCTTACCCGTCGACCCCGACCGGGGTGGGCCGGGGGCATCGATTTGTGCGGCCCAACGAGCTCATCAGGGCCGCCGCGGCTGCCATGATTGCCGACATGGGTGCACTGCTGATCGCGCTCGTTCTTCTCGCGCTCGGCGCCGGTATCACTGCCTGGCGTGAGCCGCGCCGATTGTTGCCGGGCATCTTCGGAACGGGCGCGGTCGTGATCGTGGCGATGGTGGTGGTCGCTGCCGTGGCGGGGGCCTGCGGACGCGAGGTGTCGGGTGCCATGGTGCTGGCCGTGGTGGCGGTGACCGGGCTGGTCGCCGCGGCCGTGCTCGGTGTGTACCTGGTTGGCACCGGAGTCGAGCTGGTGCGCAGGGAGGGCCTTCGCTCGTCGATGATGCTGTCGACCGCCCTGGGGGTACTCCTCCTGGTCTACGTCGTCGGCGTCGCCGCGGGCCTGGTGGTCGGTTGGCTCATCCCGACCTCGGACCACCGCTTGCTGTTCGTGCTCGCGGCGATCGGCGTACCTGCTGCCTATATCGGCTTCGCGCTCCTGGCGTTGGTCATCTGGTCGGCCGTCTACGAGGTGTGGGCTCGACGACGGGTCCGACGCGATCCCGCCGGCGCCGTGATCGTGTTAGGTGCCGGGCTCATCGACGGACGCCGGGTGGGGAAACTGCTGGCGGGTCGGCTCGATCTGGCCCAGGAGGTGTTCGACCTGGCCGAAGCGTCCGGCCGCCGGCCGATCATGATCTGCTCGGGTGGCCGCGGTGCCGACGAGGAGGTGTCGGAGGCCGCAGCCATGTCCGATTACTTGCTGACCCGCGGAATGCGTGGCGATGCCGTGCTGGCCGAGGATGATTCGACCGACACCGCCGAGAACATCGCCTTCTCGGCGAAGCTCCTCGCCGATCATCGTGTCGTGGGGCCGGTTGCCGTCGTCACCAGCGACTATCACGCCCTGCGCGCCGCGATGCTGATGCGCGGCAACGAGATCGACGGCTTCGCCACTGGGGCGCGCACGGCGTCGTACTTCGTTCCGAACGCCGAGGTCCGTGAGTTCGCCGCCATCATGTGGAAGCACCGGTGGCTCAACCTCGCACTGGTCGTCGCGATCTCGATTCCGTGGCTCCTGGCCGTGTGGGATGTGTCGGTGAGGTGACGAGATCGAACCGACGTGGGCCGGCCCGGGCACGGAAGGGGAGATTCGTCGTGCCCGGGCCGGGGTCGGTCGCGCTCGATCAGGCGCGGTGGATCAGCTGTCGTGGATGATCACACCGCGAATGTTCTTGCCGTCGCGCAGATCCTGATAGCCCTCGTTGACCTGATCGAGGGTGTGGGTCTGGGTGATCAGCTCGTCGAGCTTGAGCTGGCCCGCGTCATAGAGCCGGAGCAGTTTGACGATGTCGTACTGCGGGTTGGCCGACCCGAACAGGCTGCCCTTGATCGTCTTCTGGTTCAGGGTCAGATCCGTTCCCGACACCTGGACCGTGAGTTTCGTCGGGTCGGCCGGGCCGGTGATGACCACTGTGCCGCCCTTGCCGATCACGGCGGTGGCGTTCGCGACGACCTGTTCGTCGACGGTGCCGACCAGGATGAGCGCCTGATCGGCGCCCTGGCCCCAGGTCAGTTCGTTGACCTTCGCCGCTGCCTCGGCAGCGTCGGCGAAGGCATGGCGCGCACGCCGCCCGCGTAGACCGAGGTTCCCCAGCCCGATGGCACGCCACACCCGTCGAGGACCGCCTTGTCCAACGGCAGCCACTCGTCGACCTTGACCACCGAGTGCTGCGAGATCGTGGCCTGCTCGGCGAATGTCCCGAGCATGCACATCGCACCGAAATCGTCACCGCCGGAGTGGAAACGGAACGAACCGTCGGGTATCGACCCCTCGAGGATGGTTGCGCCCAGGTCGCACAGGTTCTGGCGACCGGTGGAGCAATAGCGGCAGGTCCCGCAGTTCGGGATGAAGCTGCAGACCACGTGATCGCCGGGTTTGACCTTGGTGACGCCCGGGACCACCGCCTCGATGATGCCGGAGCCCTCGTGGCCGCCGACGATCGGATAACGCGGCGGCAGATCGCCGTCGGTCGGGTGGAGATCGGAGTGGAAGAGACCGGCAGCGGTGTATTTGATCAGGACCTCGCTCTCCCGCGGCTCGTCGAGGTCGAGTTCGATGATCTCGAACGGCTTTCCGGGGGCGGTGAGGACCGCGGCGTTGGTGGTCATGGACATGTCATGTGCTCCTGGGGTTCTCGTGGATTCGGGTGGGCGTGCGCTCAGAGGGCGACGTTGACGGCCTTGGTCTGGGTGTACAGATCGATGGCGGAGCTGCCGAGTTCGCGACCCCAGCCGGACTGCTTGTACCCGCCGAACGGCATCGCGGTGTCGAAGCCGTTGTACTGGTTCACCCACACCGAGCCGGCCTTGATCTGGCGGGCGGTCTTGTGGGCCTTGGACAGATCGGTGGTCCAGATGCCCGAAGACCGTCGGCTCGATGAAGAAACCCTCATCGCCCCAACGCTTCCCGCCGGTCAGTGCGCGGGCGCCGTCGGCCAGTCCGGCGGACAGGTAGCCTGACACGCGGTCGAACTGTTCCTGGTTGATCAGTGGTCCGAGTTCGGTCGCCGGATCGAGTCCCGGACCGATCTTGGCCTGCGATGCCGCCTCGGCGACCGCGGCCGTGAAGTCGTCGAAGATGGGGCGTTCGACAACGAGTCGGGTGCCGGCGACGCAGCACTGCCCGTGGTTGAACATCCACGCCGCAACCGATCCGGCCACGGCCTTCTCGAAGTCCGCGTCGGCGAACACGATGCTGGGGCTCTTGCCGCCGAGTTCGAGGGAGACCTTCTTCAAGTTGCCCTTCGCGGCGTCGACGATCTTCTTGCCGACCTCGGTGGAACCGGTGAAGGCGATCTTGTCCACGCTGTCGTGGGCGGCCAGCGCGGCACCCGCCTCCCCGTAGCAGGTGACGATGTAGACCACTCCGGGCGGGAATCCGGCCTCGGTGAAGATCTCTCCGAGAAGATATGCGGTGAGCGGGTCTGCTCGGCGGGCTTGAGGATGACGGTGTTGCCCGCTGACAGCGCGGGCGCGAGCTTGAACGCGGCCATCAGCAGCGGGAAGTTCCACGGCACGATCAGGCCGCACACGCCGACGGGTTCACGCAACGTGTAGGCGTGGTACTCGCCGCCGGGGACGAGCGGCATCGACACGTCGACGGTGCTGCCGGTGATCTTGGTGGCGAGCCCGGCGTTGTAGCGGAAGATGTCGGCCGACCACGCCATGTCGACCGCGGTCGAGACGGTCGCCGCCTTGCCGTTGTCGAGAGCCTCGAGTTGCCCGAACTCCGTCGCACGCTCGCTGAGGAGGTCGCCGACCTTCCAGATCAGACGCTCGCGCCAGTGCTCGCGGCTGTTGATCGCGATCCCGCCGCGGATCTCGGCGGGCGTACCGAGCGCCGTCGACGCGATGTCGACCAGGGTGGTCGGTGTCGCGTCGTCGGGGCGGACCCCGGACAGGGCCGACCGCCGCCACGAGTGCTCGATGACCGGGCGCCGGGGCGACGATTCGGAGGGGTGGGCGAGTGGGTCGATGTCCTCACGTGACACACATCACTCTGCTGCGCCGGGCCCCGGCGCTACTGCGCTCGCGATCACCGGCATGCCGTCGGCGGGTGGAATACCCGCGACTACGGTTGACACCATGCGCGTCGTGACCTGGAACGTGAACTCGGTCAAGCAACGGATCCCGCGATTGTTGCCCTGGCTCGATCAACGACGGCCCGACGTGGTGTGCCTGCAGGAGACCAAGCTCGCCGACGACGCGTTCCATGACGCGCTGGGCGCCGACCTCGCGGACCGCGGTTATGAGATCGCCCATGTGGGACAAGGGCAGTGGAACGGGGTCGCGATCCTGTCGCGGGTCGGACTCGACGACGTCCGGTCGGGCTTCGACGGGGTACCGGGCTTTCCCGAGGCGGATTCGCCGACCGAGGCGCGTGCGGTCTCCGCCACGTGCGGTGGCATCCGGGTGTACTCGCTGTACGTACCCAACGGCCGGGAGCCGGACTCGGATCACTACCGATACAAGCTGGAGTGGTTGGCGCGTCTGCGTGACAGTGTCGCCGCGGCGACCGGTGCCGGAGCCGCCGACAACACGATGCTCTGCGGCGACATGAACATTGCGCCGACCGACGCCGATGTGTTCGATCCGACTGCCTACGAAGGTCATACGCACGTGACGGTGCCGGAACGTCGGGCGCTCACCGATTTCGACGAGTTGGGTCTACACGATGTGGTCCGTGAGCGGTGGCCTGAGGACCGGGTCTTCAGCTACTGGGACTACCGGGCCGGGATGTTCCACAAGGACCTCGGGATGCGGATCGATCTCGTTCTCGCCGGTGGGCCCATCGCCGATCGTGTCGCGTCGGCGTGGATCGATCGGCAGGCGCGCAAGGGCAGCAAACCCAGTGACCATGCGCCGGTCGTCGTCGATCTCGACAATGCACCCGACGGCGACATCGGCCCGGTCGTGCCGCCGCCGTCGAACCCCGCGAAGCGTGGCGCCACGAAGGTCAAGCTGCCCCAATCATCCGAATAGCCTTGGCTCCGCGTGGAGGCCGTCGAGGCGTATGCATGTTCGCCGGACGAAGAAATCGCGAAAGCCTCTCGGGCCGCCAGAGGTGCGTATCCAATGGATGGCATCGGTCTTGTCGATCCGGCGGATGGCAAAGGGGCACGGTATGAACAGCGTCGGCATGAGCATGGTCGAATCCGGCGTCAAGAGGCTGAGGAAGTTCGCCGACGAGCACGTGGAACCGCGACGTCGCGGCGACACCATCGACACGTACCGCAACATCCGGGTCGGGATGATCTCCCTGATCCTGATGCTCGGGGTGGCCATCGCCATCGACAGCATCGAGGAGGGCCGGATCGAGTCGTCGATCAGCCGGTACTACTACACCTCCGTCCATGCGGTCTTCATCGGCGCACTGTGCGCGATGGGTGCGATGCTCATGGCGTACAAGGGGCGCTCGGAGGTCGAGGACGTTCTGCTCAACTACGCGGGGTTCCTCGCGTTTCTCGTCGCGTTCATCCCGACACCCGTCACCGGGGACCAGCGGGCGCTCACGAGCCCGGACTGGGTCCGCGGGAACGTGTGGGCAGCCTGTGCGGCCACTGCCGCCGGACTGGTGCTGTGGTTCGTCTTCGGCCGGCTCCGGGGGTACGCCTCCTCGCCGCACCGGACGTGGATCGGCATCGTCGCACGGTGCCTCGGCGTGACGGCCGTGATCCTGGTCGTCGTGCGACTGTTCGGGCACTGGACCTGGATTCCCGGTTCCACCCACGACGTCGCCGCCGTGTCGATGTTCGTCGGCCTCATCCTCGTGGTGGTCTTCAATGGCCTTGCGGCACTGGCCGACCGCGAGGGTGGGGGAGCGCGGTCGTGGTATCCGTGGGCGTATGCCGTCATCGCCCTGGTGATGGCTCTGACACTCATCGGCATCGTCTGCATCGTCTGCATCGTCTGCATCGGCCCGGTCGGCGCGTCGTGGCTCTTCTGGGTCGAGGTGGTACTAATCGCCGAGTTCGGGGTCTTCTGGGTGGTGCAGACCCTCGAGCTCTGGGACGACGAGGAGTCGGCGGCCCGCCTCGAGCGGCAACATGCGGAACAAAGTTCCGCCGACGGCCGTTGAGCAACCCGGAAGGTCACCCCGGGTTCACCATCCGTTGGTTCGTCATCGAGATGGGCGAATCCGTTTTTTGACCTGTGCAAACTCGATCGGTAGAGTGGATCGCCGGTGCCCGGCACATGCTGGGCCAGTCCGCATGCCCGGCAACCGGGAGCTCGCGGTCTGACAAGCAAAACCGCGGTCGAGCGTCTGACACGCCCGACCTCGGGGTAGCGATAATGTACTGACCAGCACTTACGGGCTGGTGGGGCGAGTTGTGGAAGCAACGGGATCGAATTTTGATTCTCGGCGCTTGCCCGGAGCACAAACCGCGACACGACAACTACAAGCCCGCCGACAGCGTTGACGAGACGCAGGCGGGGACTGCCGACAAAGGAAGAACACCTAGTGCCAACCATCAATCAGCTGGTCCGCAAGGGCCGTCACGACAAGGCCGCGAAGACCAAGACCGCGGCCCTCAAGGGAAGCCCGCAGCGTCGCGGCGTGTGCACCCGCGTCTACACCACCACCCCGAAGAAGCCGAACTCCGCGCTGCGAAAGGTCGCCCGTGTGCGCCTGACCAGCTCCGTCGAGGTCACCGCTTACATCCCGGGTGAGGGTCACAACCTTCAGGAGCACTCGATGGTGCTCGTCCGCGGTGGTCGTGTGAAGGACCTCCCGGGTGTTCGCTACAAGGTCATCCGCGGCTCGCTCGACACCCAGGGTGTCAAGGACCGTAAGCAGGCCCGCAGCCGTTACGGCGCGAAGAAGGGGAACTGATAAGTCATGCCACGTAAAGGACCCGCACCCAAGCGCCCCCTGATCAACGACCCGGTCTACGGTTCGCCGCTGGTCACCCAGCTGGTCAACAAGATTCTGCTGGACGGCAAGAAGTCGACCGCCGAGCGCATCGTCTACCGGGCGCTCGAGCAGGCTCGCGACAAGACCGGTACCGACCCTGTCGTCACCCTCAAGCGCGCCCTCGACAACGTCAAGCCGACCCTCGAGGTCAAGAGCCGTCGTGTCGGTGGCGCCACGTACCAGGTGCCGATCGAGGTCAAGCCGGGACGCGCCAACACCCTCGCACTGCGGTGGCTGGTGACCTTCAGCCGCCAGCGTCGTGAGAAGACGATGGTCGAGCGTCTCGCCAACGAACTGCTCGACGCCTCCAACGGTCTCGGCGCTTCGGTCAAGCGTCGCGAGGACACCCACAAGATGGCCGAGGCCAACCGGGCGTTCGCGCACTACCGCTGGTGATCTCGACGTCGGGCCGGCGGTGGATCATCATCGGCCCGACGCTCACCACAACCAATTCAGCTCTAGCGAAATTGCGAGGCAATTAAGTGGCACAGGAAGTGCTCAGCGACCTGAACAAGGTGCGCAACATCGGCATCATGGCCCACATCGATGCCGGTAAGACCACCGCAACCGAGCGAATCCTCTTCTACACCGGTGTCAACTACAAGATCGGTGAAACCCACGACGGTGCCTCGACCACCGACTGGATGGAGCAGGAGAAGGAGCGGGGGATCACCATCACCTCCGCCGCGGTGACGTGCTTCTGGAACAACAACCAGATCAACATCATCGACACCCCCGGCCACGTCGACTTCACCGTCGAGGTGGAGCGCAGCCTTCGCGTGCTCGACGGCGCGGTCGCCGTGTTCGACGGCAAGGAAGGCGTCGAGCCGCAGTCCGAGCAGGTCTGGCGGCAGGCGGAGAAGTACGAGGTCCCGCGCATCTGCTTCGTCAACAAGATGGACAAGCTCGGTGCGGACTTCTTCTTCACCGTGCGCACCATCGAGGAGCGCCTGGGCGCGAAGCCGCTCGTCCTGCAGCTGCCGATCGGTGCCGAGGACAACTTCGACGGCATCGTCGACCTGATCGAGCAGAAGGCGATCACCTGGCGCGGCACCGTCGAGATCGGTGCGGAGCCGACCTTCGAGGAGATCCCCGCGGATCTGGTCGACCAGGTCGCCGAGTACCGCGAGAAGCTCATGGAGACCGTCGCCGAGAGCGATGAGGCATTGCTGGAGAAGTACTTCGGTGGCGAGGAACTGACCACCGAAGAGATCAAGGGTGCGATCCGCAAGCTGACCATCCGCCGTGAGTACTACCCGGTGATCTGTGGCTCCGCGTTCAAGAACAAGGGTGTCCAGCCGATGCTGGACGCGGTCATCGACTACCTCCCGTCGCCGCTCGACGTCCCCTCGGTCGAGGGTCACGCCGTGGGCAACGAGGAAGAGATCCTGTCGCGCAAGCCGTCGTCCGAGGAGCCGTTCTCGGCGCTGGCGTTCAAGATCGCGGCGCACCCGTTCTTCGGCAAGCTGACCTTCGTCCGCGTGTACTCCGGCCACGTGACGCCGGGCACCCAGGTGCTCAACGCCACCAAGGGCAAGAAGGAGCGCATCGGCAAGCTCTTCCAGATGCATGCCAACAAGGAGAATCCGGTCGACGAGGCCTGGGCCGGTCACATCTACGCGATGATCGGCCTGAAGGACACCACCACCGGTGACACCCTGTGCGATTCGAATGCACCGATCGTGCTCGAGTCGATGAGCTTCCCGGACCCGGTCATCAACGTCTCGATCGAGCCGAAGACCAAGTCCGACCAGGAGAAGCTCGGCACCGCGATCCAGAAGCTCGCCGAAGAGGACCCGACCTTCACCGTGTCGCTCAACGACGAGACCGGCCAGACCGTCATCGGCGGTATGGGCGAGCTGCACCTCGACGTGCTGGTCGACCGCATGAAGCGGGAGTTCAAGGTCGAGGCCAACGTGGGCAAGCCTCAGGTCGCGTACCGCGAGACCATCAAGAAGTCTGTCGACAAGCACGAGTTCACCCACAAGAAGCAGACCGGTGGATCGGGGCAGTTCGCCAAGGTCATCATCAAGCTCGAGCCGCTGGTGGACGCCGAGGACGGCGCCACCTACGAGTTCGACAATGCGGTCACCGGTGGTCGCGTTCCGCGTGAGTACATCCCGTCCGTGGATGCCGGCGCGCAGGACGCGATGCAGTACGGCGTGCTCGCCGGTTACCCGCTGGTCAACTTGAAGGTCACCCTGCTCGACGGTCAGTACCACGACGTCGACTCCTCGGAGATGGCCTTCAAGATCGCCGGTTCGCAGGCCCTCAAGGAGGCCGCGCGGATGGCGAGCCCGGTCATCCTGGAGCCGATCATGGCCGTCGAGGTCACGACTCCGGAGGACTACATGGGTGACGTGATCGGCGACCTGAACTCCCGCCGTGGCCAGATCCAGGCCATGGAGGAGCGCAGTGGTGCCCGTGTCGTGAAGGCGCAGGTTCCGCTGTCGGAGATGTTCGGCTACATCGGAGACCTTCGGTCGAAGACCCAGGGCCGGGCAAACTACTCCATGGTGTTCGACTCCTACGCGGAAGTTCCCGCGAACGTGTCGAAGGAGATCATCGCGAAGGCCACCGGCGAGTAAGTCGGTCGCCCCAGCGACACGCGCCGGCCACATCACAAGCGGGCGCAACAACGTAAGTAACCGAACAGAGCTGTTGGGATCCACCCAACAGAGCAACAACAGTCCAGGAGGACAATCAAGTGGCGAAGGCGAAGTTCGAGCGGACCAAGCCGCACGTGAACATCGGCACCATCGGTCACGTCGACCACGGCAAGACCACGCTGACCGCGGCCATCACCAAGGTGCTGCACGACAAGTACCCGGAACTCAACCAGAGCTTCGCGTTCGATCAGATCGACAAGGCTCCGGAAGAGAAGGCTCGTGGGATCACGATCAACATCTCGCACGTGGAGTACGAGACCGAGAAGCGTCACTATGCGCACGTCGACGCTCCCGGTCACGCGGACTACATCAAGAACATGATCACCGGTGCGGCTCAGATGGACGGCGCGATCCTCGTGGTCGCCGCCACCGACGGTCCGATGCCGCAGACCCGCGAGCACGTGCTGCTGGCCCGCCAGGTCGGTGTGCCCTACATCCTGGTCGCCCTGAACAAGGCCGACATGGTCGACGACGATGAGATCATCGAGCTCGTCGAGATGGAGGTCCGCGAACTGCTGGCCGCCCAGGAGTTCGACGAGGAGGCCCCGGTGGTCAAGGTCTCGGCGCTGAAGGCGCTCGAGGGCGACGCCGAGTGGACCAAGTCGGTCGAGGAGCTCATGGCTGCCGTCGACGAGTCGATCCCGGACCCGGTCCGCGAGACCGACAAGCCGTTCCTGATGCCCGTCGAGGACGTCTTCACCATCACCGGCCGCGGCACCGTGGTCACCGGTCGTGTGGAGCGCGGCGAGGTCAATGTGAACGAGGAAGTCGAGATCGTCGGCATCCGCGAGAAGTCCACCAAGACCACCGTCACCGGTATCGAGATGTTCCACAAGCTGCTCGACTCGGCACAGGCGGGCGACAACGCCGGTCTGCTGCTGCGCGGTCTCAAGCGTGAGGACGTCGAGCGCGGT
>NZ_JBNCNS010000004.1:0-426880 GCF_049847105.1 Gordonia sp. DT218
GGGCAGACGGTGCCGGAGAATCTGAACATCAAAGACCGGTTCTCCCATGTGCTCAAGACGTTCGGGAACTGGCTCGACGAGCAGTTCCGCGACACACGTGGCCGGTTGCGCACCGAGTTCACCACGCCCGAAGGTCTGGTGATCCCCGGCGATGCCGACAACCTCGAACCCCTGTTCCCCGGTCTACGCCGCATCCGGTTCAAAGCTCCACCCGCACCACGCGAAGCCGACGCCCCTCGAGAGACGCCGACACCTCCCACCCGGTCGATGACCCGGGTGGCAGCCAAACACGCCCGCAGACAACAAGAACGAGAACGCAACCGACGCCGACGCGAAGCCGACGGACCGTGAACGGCGCGATGGCGGACAGCGTCACCCCGCCGCGTCAACCTCCGCGAACACGCCGACCGCGATCCGGAATGCCGTATTCGCGTCCGGCACCCCGCAATAGATCGCCGACTGCAGAATGACCTCTTTGATCTCGTCGCGCGACAACCCGTTGCGCAGTGCCGCGCGCAGATGCATCGCAAGTTCCTCGTGGTGCCCCCGGGCGATGAGTGCGGTGAGGGTGATCATCGACCGACTCCGACGGTCCAGTCCCGGTCTCGTCCAGATACTCCCCCACGCGTATTCGGTGATGAGTTCCTGGAATTCGCGTGTGGTGTCGGTGATCGCCGCGGTCGCCTTGTCGACATGCGTGTCACCGAGCACCTCGCGGCGCACCGCCATCCCATCGTCGTATTTGGACATCAAGACCCTTCCGTCGCGACGCGCCGAGCCCGATCGAGCTGGGCGTCGATGTATTGCTGTGTGGCGCCGAGATATTCCGACCCCGGCGCATGCCCGGCGATCGTCGCCATCGATTCCTGTTCCGACCTGACGGACGCCCCCGCACCGGCCAGGTTCGCCTGCATCCGATCGCCGCGGACGTCCAGTTCGCCGATGAGCAGGCTGGTCTGCCGCGCCGCGACGACGGTCCGTCGTACCAATGTCCGCAGCGCATCCCACTCGACATGCCACGCGCCCGCGGTGCGCTCTTCCGCGGCATCCGCGGCAGCCAGGTGGAGAGTGGAACCGAGCATCGGGGCACTCAGCGCCGCCCGCCGGATGAGTACCGACAGAACGGGATTGGCCTTGTGCGGCATAGTCGACGACGAGCCGCCGGAACCTTCGGACAGCTCGTCGATCTCGGGCCGCGACAGCGCCAGCACGTCGTTGGCGATATGCCCCCAGGCGTCGGTGCAGCCCACCGCCGCATCGCCGCTGCGGGTGACCGCGGTGCGGACGGAGTGCCACGGGGTCAGCGGGGCGAGGCCGAGGATGTCCGCGGCGATCGCACCGGCCTGCATCGCCACCGGACCGGCGTCCGCACCACGGCCCGAGAGCTCGGCGACGGCCGCCGATGTTCCTGCCGCACCGCCCATCTGCACCGGGAATGTCAGACTCGCAACCTGTTCCCGCGCGTCGAGCACCCCGTGTAACCATTGTGCAGCCTTGAGTCCGAAGGTCATCGGGACGGCGTGCTGGGTGAGTGTGCGGGCCACCATCCCGGTGTGCCGATGATCGCCGGCGAGACGCACCAAGGTGCCGGCCTGAGCGTCCAGTTCGACCAGGACCGCATCGAATCCGTCGGCAACACACAGCATCAGCGCGGTGTCGACCACATCCTGACTGGTGAGACCACGATGCAGCCACGTGCCTGCGGTCGACGAACCGAGCCCGTCGCGCAGGCGTCGGACGAGCGGAATCACCGGATTACCACCGGATTCCGCCTCCACGGCGATCTGCTCGACGTCGTCGTCGGCGATCAGATCGCGAAGGGCACCGACGGTCACGCCGGCCTCCGTCGGTGCGATCCCGACCTTGCCGAGCGCCGTCGACCATGCCGACTCCACCTGCAGCAAAGCATCGAGAACTGCTGCGTCGGTGAGAATCTCACCGGCGTGGTGGTCGCCGGGCCAGAGGAGATCAGGCACGGATCATCGTCCGTCGTGATCGAGGAAGACGGTCTCGCCCTCGCCCTGTAGATGGATGTCGAAGCGGTAGCCGTTGTTCTCGGCGGTCGCGATCAGGGTCGACCGTCGCTCCTCGGGCACCGAGGTGAGCAGCGTGTCCGACGCCACGGCCCGGGCACTGTCGGGCAGGTAGGCCCGCGTGAACAGTCGATCGAGCAGGCCGCGCGCGAAGACACAGACCGCGAAGAACGGCGCGGCACCCGCCGACACCGGACCGGGGGCAACCGTCGCGAAGGTGTAATGCCCGGTCCGGTCCGTCTGCACGCGACCGAAGCCGGTGAAGGTGAACCCGTCCCGCCACAGCGAACCGGGCTCCTGGCTGACGTTGCCCGAGCCGTCGGCCTGCCAGATCTCGATCAGGGCATCCGGCACCGGATCTCCGGCACCGTCGAACACGCTGCCGTGCAGCCGAATCCGGTTCGGGTGGCCGGTGGGGACCAGTTCGGCACCGCCGTCGAACGGCAGAGCGTAGTGGAAGAACGGGCCGACGGTCTGGCCCGGCGTGGGTGCGAGAGTCACTGGTCTTCCTCCATCGGGGTCTGACGGCTGCCGGTGAGCACGATGTCCCAACGGTATCCGGTGGACCATTCATGCTGGGTCAGATCGTGGTCGTAGGTCGCGACGAGCCGGTCACGGGCCTGCTGGTCGACGACCGCCTGATAGATCGGATCGAAGGCGAAGAGCGGGTCGCCCGGAAAGTACATCTGGGTGACCAGTCGCTGCGTGAAGGCGGTACCGAACACCGAGAAGTGGATGTGGGCCGGGCGCCAGGCGTTGTGGTGGTTCTTCCACGGGTACGGGCCCGGTTTGATGGTGGTGAACTTGTACCAGCCGTCGTCGTCGGTGAGGCAGCGGCCCACACCGGTGAAATTGGGATCGATCGGAGCGGGATGCTGGTCGCGCTTGTGGATGTAGCGCCCGGCCGCGTTGGCCTGCCAGACCTCGACGAGCTGGCGACGGATCGGCCGTCCGTCACCGTCGAGCACACGTCCGGTCACCACGAGGCGTTCGCCGATCGGATCGCCGTTGTGCGCGATGGTGAGGTCCGCCTCGAGCGGGTCGACGTCGCGGTGGCCGAAGGCCGGCGACCAGAGCTCGATGCCCTCCGGGTCGGAGTGGTGAAAGTTCTTGGTGGGGTGGCGCAGCAGGCTCGACCGGTACGGCGGATAGTCCAGCCTGGGAGCGGCCTCCGGCGCCGCGCCCCCTGCCAGTGACGACGCGTAATCCGCACCGATCCGTGCGATCTCGTCGCTGATCTGCTGCTGCGTACCCTGCGCGGCGTCCGACGAGATCTGACCGTGCTCGTCGAACACCTCCGACTCCTCGTCCGCTCCGGTGATCAATGGTGTGGCCATCCTGTGTAACCTTCCGCGAGATAGGTGGAGCCGGCCTCCGAGGAGACCAGTGACTGAAGCTCTCCGAGTTGGCGTTGTTCGTCGAATTCCGATGCGTCCGTGGAATTGTGGAGCATCGTGGTCATCCAGTAGGAGAAGTGCTGGGCTTTCCACACCCGCGACAGAGCGCGGTCGGTGTAGTTGTCGAGAGCGTCGTCGTCGCCCTTCTGCACGGCACGCTCGATCTCCTCGGCCAGCACCCGGACATCGGACAGGGCGAGGTTGAGCCCCTTGGCACCCGTCGGGGGCACCGTGTGTGCCGCGTCGCCGGCCAGCAAGAGGTTGCCGTGGCGCATCGGTGACTGCACAAAACTCCGGAACGGCAGCACTGTTCGCTCGATGACGGGCCCGTCCTTCAACCGGAATCCGTCCGACCCGGCGAGCCGGGTGTGCAATTGCTCCCAGATCCGATCATCGGACCATTCGGCGGGATTCTCGGTGGGATCGCACTGGAAGTACATGCGCTGCACGGTGTCGGTCCGTTGGCTGATCAGCGCGAAGCCCTGGGCCGAGCGGGTGTAGATGAGTTCCGGGGCGCTCGGCGGCGCCTCCACCATCACGCCGAACCACGCGAAGGGGTACTCACGGTAGTACTGATGGGCGTCGGCGACGAGGGACCGACAGATACTGCGCGAACCGTCGGCACCGACGACGAGGTCTGCCGAGATCTCATGCCGTCCGCCGTCGGCGTCGGTGTAGCGGACAGTTGGGGTGTCGAGGACGCCGGTGACCTCGGTGTCGGTGATGCCGTACCGCAGATCGCCGCCGTCCCGCGTGCGTGCGCGATGCAGGTCGACGAACACCTGGGTCTGCGGGTAGAGCCAGCACGACGCGCCGGCCAGCTTCTGGAAGTCGATACGGTGGCTGACCCCGCCGAATCTCAGCGAGATCCCCTCGTGCTCGTGTCCCTCGGTGAGGACACGGTCAGAGACACCGGAATCGACGAGCAGTCGGACGCTGTCGCGCTCGAGGATGCCCGCACGGTGCGTGGTCTCGATCTGCTCGACCGTACGATTGTCGACGACCACGCTCTCGATCCCGGCAACGTGCAGCAGATGGGACAGCATCAGCCCCGCCGGGCCACCGCCGACGATGGCCACCTGGGTCGTGGTCGCAGTGCTCATCTGGTCTCCGCTCGTGTGATCTGTTGCGATGCCCAGAACGGTATGAGTTCGCGCTCACAAATGTCGACCCGTGGCTTTCACTGAGTGAAATTGGGTTCAGCCCGGCGACGAGATGGGGATACTCGGTGCCATGGAATCCTCGTCCCAGATCGACGTCGCGGTCGTCGGGACCTTGAACATGGACGTGATCGTGCGGGTCGGTCGAATGCCCCGGTCCGGCGAGACCATCCTGGGCACCTCGCTCTTCGAGCGTCCTGGCGGCAAGGGCGCCAACCAGGCCCTGGCCGCGGCAGAAGTGGCACGCACCGCGCTGATCGGCGCGGTCGGGAACGACGACGCGGCACAACGGCTGGTCGCGAACCAGCATGACGGTGGGGTCGAGATCGGCCATCTCCATCACGTCGACGGCATCAGCGGTCGGGCGATCATCGAGGTGGACGACCGGGGAGACAACCGGATCATTGTCCTGACCGGCACGAACGCGGCGCTCACACCCGGCCATGTGGAGCACGGGCTCGATGAGTTGACGCCGAAGGTCGTTCTCACACAACTCGAATCGCCGCTCGACGTCACCGCCTCCGTAGCGGCCTGGGCCACTGCGAACGACCGTCGGTTCCTCCTGAACCCGAGCCCGGTGTGCCGTCTCGACGAGCACGTCATCGGCGCCGCGGACCCGTTGATCGTCAACGAGGGAGAGGCCGCGTACTACGCCGGCGGCGACCCTGCCGATGATCCCACCGACCTCGCCCGTCGCCTGCTCGTCCACTCCCGATCGGCGGTCATCACTCTGGGCGGCGACGGAGTCATCGTCGCGACTCCCGACGGGATCCGTCGCATCGATGTCGAGCAGGTGCGGGCCGTCGACACCACCGGTGCCGGAGATCTGTTCGCGGGGACCCTGGCCGGACACCTCGCACTGGGCTCGACGGTTGCCGATGCAGCCGCGCTCGCTGCGACTGCGGCGACCGAATTCGTTGCGCAACCGCGCGATATCTAGCGACGCGCGTATCGCAACAGCACGGGCCCGGACTCGAACGGCCGCGTCTCCACCAGCTCGAGATCCAATCGCGCACCTGACGGGAAGAACGGCACTCCGCCGCCGATCGCCACCGGGTACACGACCGGACGGAACTCGTCGATACGGTCGAGCATCGACGCGGCCAGTGTTGCGCCGCCGATCTGTACCTGGCCGTCGCGGTCGGGGATCTCGCTGACGTCGTGTACCAGGTCGGCGCCGTCGACGTGCGCGAGCGTGTTCGAGACGACGAGTCGCGGTGTGTTCTGCCAGGCGTGGGCGTACTCGAGTTCGGCAGGCGACGACTCCGCTGGGGGCTCCAGCCAGTACTGCATCGTCTCCCACAGATTGCGTCCGTAGACGTCCAGCGCGGACTCCTGTTGGACGCCCACCCAGTACGCGAACACGTCGTCCGCCGGTTCGGACCAGTCGAAGTTGCCGTCGGCGTCGACGACGTAACCGTCGGCCGAGATGTTCATGCCGTAGACAATCACTGCGCTACCTCATCCGGATGTCGTGACGTCGGTTCTCACGATTGTCGCGCGCCGGACACGAAACCGGAAGGGGTCATCGCTTCGACCAGCGCGCCACCCGCTCCTTGTGCTCGCTCGTCTGATGCGCGAGCGGCTGCATCGCCGCCGCCAGATTGAGCACCGTGTCGAGCGAGTTGGTCCGCGACTCGGCGAGTAGGCGTTTGGCCATCCGCAGCGCGTGCGGCGGATTCTTGGCGATCCGCGCCGCCAATTCCCCTGCTGCGTCCATGAGTTCACCGTCGGGCACGACGCGGCTCACCATGCCCCACTCGAGTGCCTTCGCGGCATACACGCGGTCGCCGGTGAACGTCATCTCGGCGGCCCGCTCGTAACCGATGGCCCGCTGCAGGAACCAGGACCCGCCGTCACCGGGGATGAGGCCGACCTGGACGAAACTCTCGGCGAAGAAGGCGGATTCGGCGGCGACCCGCAGGTCACACATCATCGACAGATCACAGCCCGCACCGACCGCAGGGCCGTTGACCGCGGCGATCACCGGCACCTCACAGCGCAGCATCGCCCTCGGAATCCGTTGTATCCCGTTGGCATAGCCGAACCGTTGATCCGCACCCCCCAGCCCGAAGAGGCCCTCCTCGTCCGCCATCTCCTGGACATTCCCGCCGGCCGAGAAGATATGGCCCGCACCGGTGAGGATCACCGTACGAACATCGGTGTCGGCGTTCGCCTCATCCACGGCACCCTCGAATGCGGCGACCAGATCCACCCCGGTGATGGCGTTGCCGACGTCGGGAAGGTTGATCGTCCACACCGAGACACCGCCGTCGGTGCTGACGTCCAGAGGTTTGCGCACGGTCGTGCCGCCTTTCGATCGGGGTCGCTCACTGCACCTTACGACGGACGTCTGCCGCCGTCGTCCGAGTTGCCTCCCCTGGTCGCGACGTACCTTTGGACGATGACGAGCACTCGTGACCACACCGGGCCTGCGCGCTCGATCGCCGGCGAATTACGATCAGGACTCGAGATACTCGGTCGGGCGATCGAGGAGTGCGCCGCCACTTAGCGTTCGGCGACAGAGGGCTCCTACCGCGCCGAATCCTCCGCAGCGTCCGTCTCCGACTCCTTCGACGCCCAGATCTGGGTCCACTTGTACAGCCCGGCGACCACCAGGACGAACAGCACGACGCCGAGGATCTCCGAGCCGGTCTCCCACCCGTCACCGATGAACGGCAGGTTGAGCACGGCGTCGTTGCCGCTCGACGCGACGATCGCGGCGAACACCACGTTCCACAGGCTCTCACCGACGATGAGGCCGGTGGCCAGCAGCACGCCCATGCGCTTCTTGCGCTCGACATTTCGGCCGCTCCGCTCGGCCCACTTGTTGTAGGCACGACCGATGAAGGCGCCGATGGGGATGACCAGGGTGACCGACATGGGCAGGTACATTCCCATGCCGACCGCCAGCGGCGGCATCCGCAATCTGGTGGTGGTCTTGCCCAGCACCTCGTCGACCACGATGACCGCCACCCCGATCAACGCACCCACGCCGATCAGCGCCCAATCGAGATCGCCCCCGAACACACCTTCGGCGAGTGACGAGATCAGCCCGGCCTGCGGTGCAGGGAGGGCATCGTCACCCGCTCCCGGCGCCCCGACGAAACCGAACGCCGTCTGCATCAGCTGCAGCACGGGCGGGATGACCACGGAACCGAACACCACGCCGATGACCAGTGCCACCTGCTGCTTCCACGGTGTCGCGCCGACGAGCTGACCGGTCTTGAGGTCCTGCAGATTGTCGTTGGAGATCGTCGCGACGCCGAAGACGATGGCCGAGGTGAAGAGCGTGTAGGCGACCAATGCCGTGGATTGTGAATCGTCGGCCGACCCGAAGGTGACCTTGATCAGGACGGCGGCGACCAGCACCACCACGATCCCGACCCCGGAGATCGGGCTGTTCGACGATCCGATCAGCCCGGCCATGTACCCGCAGACAGACGCGACGACGAGGCCGATGACAAAGACGAAGACGATGCTCACGGTGATGATTCCGGCTGCACTGCCGTGCAGCACCGTTCCACTTGCGAAGTCCCAGAGCATGAACCCGATGGGGATCAGGGCGGCCAGGATGACACCGGAGACGATGGTGACCGGGATGTCCTGTTCGGTGAGATCCACCGTCGTGCCGGCACGCCGTGCCCGCGTCGAGACAATCGCATCCTTGATCCCCCGCGCGATCGGCCCGATGATCTTGATCAGCGTCCAGACCGCCGCCACCGCAATAGCACCCGCGCCGATGAACCGCACGTCGTTGGTGAAGGCATCACTCACCACGTCTTCGATGGAACCGGTGGCCGGGACATCGCCCCAGGTCCGGATCGGCAGCAGCACACCGTAGGAGATGATCAGCCCGATCAGCATCGAGATTCCCACCGTGATGCCGACCAGATGTCCGACACCGATCAGCGAGAACAGCAGTCCGGCACCGAACATCGTTCCGCCCGAACCGACCCGGACGGTCCCGGTGATCGTCCCGGCAATCAGTTTGGTCTGGGTGAGCAACGAGAAGACCGCGGAGACAACACTTCCCACCACGATCACCCGGAGGCCGCGCCGATTCTCCTCGGCACCCTGCGCGGTGTCCCCGACTTTCAGGACCTCGGCCGCGGCTGCTCCCTCCGGATACGGCAGATCCGATCCCGTCACCAGGGCACGGCGGAGTGGGATCGAATACATCACACCGAGGATGCCGCCGATGAGACACACCGCCACGGTCGTCCAGTACGGAAAGCCCGTCCACCAACCGATCATGATGAGTCCGGGCAGGACAAAGATGATCGCAGACAGCGTTCCCGCGGCCGACGCGATCGTCTGCACGATGTTGTTCTCGACGACAGAGTGATCGGCGAAGTACCGGAGCAGGCTCATCGAGATGACGGCCGCCGGAATGGCGGTGGCGAACGTCAGCCCCACCTTCAGACCGAGGTAGACGTTGGCCGCGGTGAACACCAAGGTGATCAGACCACCGAGGACGATCCCGCGGATGGTGAGTTCTTTCAGCCCCGCGGACGGGGCCCCCTTCACGACCGAGCCTGGCGTGGACATGACGGCGACCCCTTAACCCGACCGGTTCGGCGTTGTGGACTCACACAACTGTAGGAGGGGGGGTCGGTGATTCGCAGGGATTCCGTCCAGCGCCGCACGCGCCGGAATCTCTCGCGGTCCGTATTACCCGATTCGGAACCGGGTCAGACGAGACGCTCAGTCATCAGAGCGCGATCCATCGGCGGCCGAGGCGTCGGTGTCCGGAACCGCACACCCGTCCGGACCGCAGGTATCGGCCGATTCCGCCCCCACCGGGACGAGCTGATCGCCCCAGGCCAGTTGTAATGCCCGGGCGAAGGTTTCGGGCGGCTGCGCGCCCGAGACCGCGTACTTGCCGCCGAAGACGAAGAACGGCACGCCGTTCGCGCCGAGCGAAGCAGCCTCGCTCTGGTCCCGACGGACGGCATCCGCGTAGGCCTCCGGGTCGTCGACGACCGCACGCGCGCCTGCCTCGTCGAGTCCGGCGCCGACCGCGATCTCGACCAATCGCTCGTGATCACCGAACAACGGCTCGTCCTCGGCGAAATTCGCCTCGTACAAGGCGTCGAGCAATGCCTCCTGCCTTCCGTGGGCGAGGGCGTGATGGAGGAGGCGATGCATGTCGAAGCTGCTGCCGAAATCGCGGCCATTCGTCCGATAGCCCAGCCCGAGGTCGTCGGCCTGCGCGGCGATGCCCTGCTCGTTCGCGGCCGCCTGTTCCACCGATATCCCGTACTTCTGGGCTATGTGTTCGACGACTGGTGCGCTCGTTCCGGCCGCCAGTGTCGGATCGAGCTCGAATGAACGGTGCACTACCGTGACGCCGTCACGCTGCGGAAACTCTCCCAACGCCGCCTCGAAACGTCGCTTCCCCAGGTAGCAGAAGGGACAGTTGATGTCGGTCCAGATGTCAACCGTCACTGTCATGGCAGGCAATCCTCTCCGTCCGCGGCTCCTGACCCCGGATACCCTCGCTGCAACACATCGCGCGCACGCGATGTTCCGCCGCGCGGATCGGGCAGACCACCGGCAGCCCTTCCATGCATCTCGCTATTCTGTCGAGGCATGTCGGCTTTCGCCGACCGCGCCGAGGGGGAAGGTACGACTGCCACCATGGACCCGGATCCGATCACCGACCTGGAGGCCCAACTCGTCGACATCTGGCGACGTGGTCGTATCCAGATCCGTGACCGGGTGCGCGCGATCCACCCGAAACTGGATCCGACCTGTTATCCGCTCCTGGTCCTCCTCTCTCGCAACGACGCCGTCCCGATGTCGGCTCTGCTGGCGGAGCTGGGGCTGGAGAAATCGACCCTGACACGACAGATCGACTCCGTGGTACGCCTGGGTCTCGCCGAGCGTCATCCCGATCCGGGCGATGCGCGGGCACGGGTGGTGGCCATGACGGACAAGGGACACGCCCGCTTCGACGACGTGGCCCTCGCTGCCCTCGCGGAGTGGCGGGCCCAGTTGTCCCGATGGGATCCCGACGACGTCCGACAGCTGGCCGACTTGCTCAGACGTCTCGCCGAGAGCACTACCTGACCACCACGCACGCGGCAGACAGTGCGAGTCACACGTGACCACTGATGTCTCCGACGAGTGCTGATGTCAGTGCCCCGCCGTACCGTGGAACCAGGCGATTAGGCAGTGCGCGATAAGGGAGTGCCCGATAAGGGAGTGCGCGATGGACACGGTGCGACATTCGGTGATCGACACGTCGCTCGGTGACGCGACCCTCGTCGCCGACGACGACGTCCTGGTCGGCTGCTACCTCGAGATCGCGGACACGTCGGCTTTCGGCGAGCGGGTCACCGCGCACGACGATCCGGTGTTGAGCAGAGCGGTGACCCAGTTCGAGGAGTACCTCGCCGGCGACCGGACCGATTTCGATGTGCCGTTGCACGCCGACGGTGACGAATTCTCTGAACGTGTCTGGGCCCTGCTGCACGACATCCCGTACGGACAGACCACCACCTACGGGGAGCTCGCCGTGCGCCTCGGCGACAAGTTCTTGGCGCAACGCGTCGGCCGGTCCCTCGGGCAGAACCCGATCAGCGTGTTCATCCCATGCCACCGGGTCATCGGCGCCGACGGCTCGCTGACCGGATATGCCGGCGGCCTGGAGCGCAAACGCCGGCTCCTCGAACTGGAAGAGGCACCGGAGGTGCGGGCGAGCCGGTTGTTCTGACCGACGGTCAGCCGTGCGTGTCGACCGGCAGCGAACCGATCTCTGCTCCGTCGATGCCGAAGTGACGGTAACGGGCGCGATCGCGGGCCCGCTGTCCGCGCCATTCCAGATATCGACCCCCGATGGGCGTCGGACCGATCAGCCGGTAATTGATCGTGTTCCGGACCCATGCGGTGCCGAATGCCCACGGAAGTCGTTGTGGCAGTGTCAGATCGCGCATGCTCTCGGTCCCGAGGAAACCTTCCAGCATACTGAGGAGACGCTCGCGGGTGTAGCGGGCGGAGATGCGGTGCACGAACTGGTAGTGCAACTCGTCCTGCACGTCGACGAGCGCCCGAGCGAGCTGCCCACCGGCGTCGGTCACGTCGGTCTGCGACAGCAGGATCGCGTAGCTCAGTTGATGTTGGTCGCGCTCGTCGTCGAACAACCAGTCGTCATCCACGCCGATGAGCCATCCCACGTATTTCCAGAGATGCATCAGCGCGCGTGAATCGTCCTTGCTGATCGGCACACCGAGGGCTCGCACACCCATCATCAGCGCGCCGCTGAACAGATTCAGGGTCGATGCGAGGTCGGTCTGGTTGATCGGCAACCCCCACTCGGAGCTGTCCCATCGTCCGTTGCGTTCGAAGGCTTCGTTGACGAGCGCGTGCATCAGCCGAACGTGGACGGTGAGCTTCCACCCGGCACCGCCTCGGACCATCCCATCCCGCTGTCCTACCGCGATCGCCCAGGTCTGGGTTTCGCCGAGGCGACGCCTGGTGGTGCTCCCCGAGAGTCCACCGGTCTCCGCGAGGAGGTCGACCGGCCCGCCGAAGCGATATCCACCGATCAACGAGAGCTGGAGGAGAACGTCGTCGGCGTTCTGTCCGAAGCGTCGGAAGACAGTGGCACCGCGTTCGCAGAGGTCGGGATCGACCCAATCCGGCGTGTCTTCGACCAGGGCGAAGAAGGACCGCAGAGCCTCCGGGCTCTGATCTGTGACACCCGACTCGAGTGCGGCCTGGAACTGCGCCATCGTCACGCGTGCCGCATCCTCCTTGGGCAGCCGCATCGCCCGGACCAGCGCGGCTGCGGGCTCGTCACGCATCATCAGGCGCCGGCCGACGAGTTCGAGGTCGTCCTCGCTCGGCTCCGACAATCGCCAGTAGATCCGCAAGAGGCGTCCCATCCGGCGTCCGCGTGCGTCCGCAGAACGATGCCGCCTCGGCGGTACCAGCGCCGGCGGGGTCTGCGTCGTCGGGGTCTGCGTCGTCGATGACATGAGACTATTCTAACGATTCGTCTCACTCGGGACAATCCATCCGACCACTAGGCTCGGGCCATGGCTGACGACCGACTGACAACTCTGGCCGGGCGACGCGTCGTCGTCACCGGTGCGACCAACGGTTTGGGAATGGCGACCGCACGTGCGCTGGCACGGGCCGGCCTACGTGTGGTGCTGGCCGTGCGCGACGTGGAACTCGGCGAGCAACGGGCCCGCGAGTTCGGAGGTGAGTGCGAGGTGGCCGCCCTCGACCTCGCCGATCTGGCATCGGTGCGCGCGTTCGCCGACGACCTCGATGGACCGATCGACTACCTCATCAACAATGCCGGAGTCTTTCCCCATCAGCACCGGACGACCGCCGACGGCTTCGAGATGGGCATCGGAACCAACTTCCTCGGCCCCTTCGCCCTGACGAATCTCCTGTTGCCGCGCATCGAGCGGCAGATCGTGTCGGTGGCCTCCGACGCGCATCGTGGGGCCACACTCGATCCCGACGATCTCGATCTGTCCAGCGCCAGATGGAGCCCGCCGCGCGCCTATGCGCGGTCGAAGCTGGCGGTCATGCTCTGGGGCCTCGAACTCGATCGACGTCTCCGGGCCGAGCGTTCGCCCGTCACCGCGATGCTCACCACGCCCGGATGGGTCGCATCCAACATCTCCAACAAGCCCGGCCTGGGCGTCGCGCACAAGGTGGTGCAGAGCACGGCGTCCGCCTTCGCCAATGACGTCGACGCCGGTGCACAGACCACCCTGTACTGCCTGACCGAGCCCATCGCACCGGGCAGCTATGTCGGCGTGGATGGTCTCTGGGCGCTTCGAGGAGACCCGGTTCTCTTCGGAAGATCTTCGGCTGCCTGCGATTTCGACGTGGCGGGAAGGCTGTGGGCGAAAGCCGAGGAATTGACCGGGGCGAAGTGGCCACTATGAGTCGCTGAGCCTGCGCCGCGTCGCTCGGGCGGCATGTGTTGTCTGGCGGGTGGTCTCGATACGCGGCTCCTTCGTCGCCGCTACTCGACCAGCGGAAAAGTACGCGGATCAGAGATCGAATTCCGCACGGTATCGCGCGTAGACCGCCTCGACCTCGGCGACGGTGAGGCCGAACTCTTCCAGGGTGTAGCTGTGCACGCCGTGCGCGTGCTGACCGTGCCCGGATCGATGCTGCTCCATCCGTGCGTGGATGGCGTCGGTGAGTTCGAAACCGACCGCCGCGTAGATGCGTGCCACCTGGTCCATCGGGTCCTCGACCAAATCGTCGTACCGGACGTCGAGAAACGCGCCCGGTCGCTGCGCGCGCACATCGAGCGCACGGTTCACCATCTCACCGTTGAGTGACAGCCAATGCCGGGCAACTCTTTCGGCGTCCACGTGATCGCTGAACATCGAATGGCCGTGCGCCAGCATGCTC
Organism: Gordonia sp. DT218; assembly: GCF_049847105.1. Taxonomy (NCBI): domain Bacteria; kingdom Bacillati; phylum Actinomycetota; class Actinomycetes; order Mycobacteriales; family Gordoniaceae; genus Gordonia; species Gordonia sp. DT218. The sequence goes on from NZ_JBNCNS010000004.1 coordinate 13,984, forward strand.
GAGAACGACGCCGTGGTGAGCAGCGGATCGCGATGGGTCTGGACGATGAGCGCGTCGGGGAAGACGTCGAGCAGGGTGTCCAGGTGTTCGAGGTGAGCCGGCGTCTTGAGCACCCACTTCGGCCTCGGGTTCTGGAGGTGCAGGATCTGCAGCAGGATCTTGAGATACTCATACGAGCCGTGCATTTCCTGATTGCGCAGCCATCGTGCGTACGAGGGGACGTCGAGCATCGCCTCGGGCACCTGGGACAGGAGCGAGTACTCCTGCAGCAGAACATCTTCTTCGGGTCCGTCGGCCTCCACGGCGTGGATCGCGAAGAATTTCGGGTTGAGATAGCGCAGGGCCCATTCGGCCACGGTGGTCTGCGCGACGCGCACCGTGGGTCTGCCGGGCTTCTCCCGTTTACGTGGCAGGAGATGGATGACCTCCCACGACCCCACTGCGCGGATCTCCGGATCCGCCGCGATGAGCCGGTGGAGCATCGTGGTACCGCTGCGCTGCAGACCCGCGATCACGATGGGCGGTGCGATGGGCGCGGCGGTGATCTCCGGGTGGGTGCGCATCAGCGCGGCCACCCGCAACCGCGTGGTGAGGAGACCATGCAGTCGGGCACGGATGACCAGAGCACCGAAAGTGCTGAGACGGGCCTCCTCGATGATCGACGCACACAATACGTCGAGCGCTTCCTCGGTCTGGGCATCGGCCACCCAGGCCAGGCCGGTGCTGTCGGCCGCGCGCCGCCGCAAGGTGTCCGCCGACAGATCCGTGCTCTGCACGCCACGCCCGCCGAGCATCTCGCCGATCCGGTTGATCGCACGGATCGGCCTGCGCTGGAAGGGGACGAAGGTTGCGGTCATGGCGTGCCACTGATTCCAGGTCAGTCCAGGAGCGACAGCTCGGAGAGCCTCACCACGCGGGTACGCGGCTGCGGATGCGTTGCCGCGCGGATCCACCGAAAGGTCATGGCACCGCAGTCGTGGCCGGTGGTGTCGATCCAGTTCGGCAGTCCCGGGTCCCGGTGGGAGACCACGATCCGCACCGAACCGTCGGGCCGGTACTTCGCGGTGTGTTTGTTGACGTGGACCGGGTGATACCGATAGTCGAGGGACTCGAGCCAGTGGTTGTCCAGCTGGAAGTTCCAGCCGTCGCATTCCGGGATCTCGCTCTCGATCACCAGCGCCTCGTCTGGGCCCAGCCGCCAATAGCTGTGGTAGTAGATGATATTCGGATCGCCGCCGGCCTTGGTCGAGCGCTCCGGATCGAACATCGGCAGCTCGTTGGTATGCTTCTGAAAGTCCCTGGCCCACTTGGCAAAGAGCATCGACGCGCCGGCCACCAGGAGACTCGCCTTTGCGAGACCGGCGTCGAGCGATGCGGGCGACAACGGTTCGGGTGTGGCGGCTCCGGAGAGCAACTCGATGTGCAGATCGGCGGGCACCTCGGTGGTGCGATCGGCGAAGGTCTGACGGACGATCAGCAAACCGGTGTCGGGCGTCATCGGCAGCCAGTTACCCTCGTGCCCGGTGGCGCTCAGGATCAGTTCGAATCGTCCGTCCGGGCCGATCTCGAGATCTGCCGCCTCCACGTAGCCGGTGGTCGGCATCTGGCCGCCCTCACCGTAATTCCCCTCCTGCGTGCCGAAGCCGAGGTAGTCGACCGTGCCCCTGGTCCCGGTGATCCGATAGTCGAACGTGCCGTCGACGGTGGCGTTCAGGTAGTAGTTGTCGGGGTTGTCCGACCCCATCTTCGCGGTCTCGTGGATCATGCGTCGCAACACCGGCGCGCGCGGATCGGCGTACTCGACGAAGGCCTCGAGCCCGGCGCGGGTGAGCCGGCTCAGGTAGCGATAGCCCTCCGCCTGCGTGAGGGGGTCGGCGGGGGCTCCCGGGAAGACGATGGCCGCGCCGGCCGACTTCAGGGTGTCACAGAATTCATTCCACGACGTGCCGTCGACGACCCGCTGCTCGGCTACACTCTCCGGGGTCCGGCCGCGCATGCGAAGGTAGACCACCCGGGCCTTCTTGAACTGTCCCAATGCCGCCGTCGCAATCGTTCTGCCGCTCATCGCCCACCTCTCGTCATCCCGGTGATTCCATGATCGGGGAACGACACTGGGGATGTGCGGGATTCGGCGACGCACCTGGCCTGGCGGCCCGAACGACTACCCGGGGAACGCACGCTTTCCGACGAGCGCGACCCCGAGCCCCATCAGGACCAACGTCGCGCCGAACCACGAGAGTGACGATATCCCCCACGTAGACGTGAGCAGCCGTCCACCGACCACCGCGCCCAGGGCGATACCGACATTCGAGGTGGCGTTGATCCAGGCGCCGGCGATCTCCGGGGCGTCGGGCATGGCCCGCACCGCGGCCGACTGGTACATCGAGGGAACGCCTCCGAACACACCGTTCCAGAACGCCACCGCGATCACCACCACGACGAACCACTCCTGCGCGAGCCAGACGCCGAAGATCGCGACGGCGAGCAACGCGAGGACGGTCAACACCGTCGTGCGCGGATGGCGATCGATCGTCCGTCCCATCCCGGCGAGGCCGACGAGGCCGCATACGCCGCACAACAGCAGGATCGGACCCATCGACGACTCGTGGGCGCCGGCCGCCAGGAACACCACCGTGATGTAGGTATAGAGCGTGTACTGACCGACAAAGGTCAACATGTTGGACGAGACCACGATCCCGAGATCTGTTCGCGTTCCGCGCCTCTGGATCCGCCTGCCGGCCGGGGCGCCACTCACTGAAGGCAAGAGACGCGCGACCAGTACCAGCGTGATCGCTGCGACCACGGCGAGCGCGGCGAAGGCATTGCGCCAACCGACCACCGAACCCAGCGCTGTCGAGACCGGGACACCGAGCACGAACCCGGCGGTGGCACCGCCTGACACCAAGGCGAGCCCCCGCCCCACCTGCCCGCTCTCGACCAGCCGCGGCACATAACCGATGCACACGGAGAAGAACAGGGCGTGCGAGAGTCCGCCGACCACACGTCCAGCCGCGACGACTGCGAACGTCGGCGCGACGGCGATCAGAACATTGCTCACCAGGTACGCGCAGACCGTGACCAGGATCAGCGGTTTACGGGGCAGTCGGCGTGTGGCGATGGTCAGCGGCACGGAGAAGACCGCGACCATCGTCGCGTAGACCATCACCAGCAACCCGGTGGTCGACTCGCCGACGTCGAAAGCGTCTCCGATCGCCGGCAGCAGACCGACCGGCAGCATCTCGGTGGTCACGGCGAGGCATCCGGCCAGGGCCAGCGCCAACAACGCCGGGAGGTTCTGGCGAACCCCCCGCTGCGTCGGGACCGAAGGTGCAGAGATGACCACGCGACGAATATACTCGTACTCAGAGTTTATCTGAAATGGAAAGATGACCAGGTGACTTCACAGCCGACCGGTTCGACGCCTTCGCGGTGGTTCACCGCCGCCCGGCTGATCGACCTGGTCCGCACCCGTCCCGGCATCACCCGGGCCGCTGCCGCCCAGGAACTGGGGATCGGCAGCGGGGCCGCCACCGAACTGTTGGCGCGGATGCGACGGATGGAACTCCTCGACGAGGCACCGGCCCCTGCCCACGGGCGCGGGCGGCCGACCACCATCCTTCGACCTCATCCGAACGGCCCGCTGGTTGTCGCCGCCGAACTGACCACCACCGGCTGGCGGGTGGCGAGCGCCGACGTCACAGGCATCCCACAGGTGGAGGCGCAGGCTTCACGGCTCCGCCGCGACCCGCAGCGCGTGCTGGCCGAGATGGCGGATGCGATCCGGACGATCCACCAACGCGAGACACAGCGCGTCCGGGCGGTCTCGGTGTCGGTCGCCGGAACAATGCGCGACGACCGGCTCGTGCAGTTCACGCCCCGCGGATGGACCGACATGGATCTGTCCCGCCTCACCGACCCACTGCCGGCCGAGGTCGATCTGCCGGTGCTGGTGGGCAACGACGCAACCCTCGCCGGGCTGGCCGAGGCGCGGACCGGTTCGGCGCGCGGGGTCGGGACCGCCCTCCACCTGATCATCACGGTCGGCATCGGCGGCGCCTTGATCGTGGACGGCGTACCGGCGACCGGCGCGCACGGCGGCGCCGGAGAATACGGCCACATCCCGTTCGGGGACCGGTCACAGCTGTGCCCGTGCGGGGCCCACGGCTGCTGGGACCTCACCGTGGACGGTCGGGCGCTCGCTGCCCATCGTGGCGATCCGACACCGAAGAACGCGCTCGCCTATGCCCATCGACTTCTCGACCGATACCGACGCGACGCCGACACCGATTCGCGGACGCAAGACGCCGTGCGCACCGTGGCCGCGTCCCTGGGAAGAGGTATCGCCGGTCTCGTCAACCTCCACGATCCCGACGTGGTCACCTTGGGAGGCCTCGCACTGCCACTGCGCGCAGCAGCGACCGATCAGTTCGACTCTGCCTATCGAGCCGGCCTGATGTCGTACCGAAAAGACTCTCCCCCAATGATATTGGATGGCGCCTACGGGGACGACGGGCCACTGCACGGTGCCGCGCTGTACGGCGTCGACCACATCACGACGGTCGAGGCGCTCGCCGAGTGGCACGGTCGTTGACGTGATCCGGCCTTCAGATCATCGGGCGAACGGGCCCTACTCCGCGGCCTCCCCGGAGTAGAGTTGCCCCCACGCACGCTGACGCGGACCGATCTCGGACCAGCACAGGGAGGCGACATCAATGCCAACCATCGTGATCATCGGAGGCGGCCTGGCCGGAGCCAAGGCAGCCGAGACACTGCGGGAAAAGGACTTCGACGGCAAAGTGGTGCTGTTCGGCGCCGAAGAGCGGCTCCCGTATGAGCGACCGCCATTGTCCAAGGAGTTCCTGGCGGGCAAGAAAACCCTCCACGACTTCACCGTGCACGATGGAGATTGGTATCGGGACAACAGGATCGACCTCCGCCCCGGAACCGACATCGACAAGATCGACGTCGCGGACAAGTCGGTGGGTCTTCCCGACGGCAGCACCCTTTCCTACGACAAACTCTTGCTGGCCACCGGTTCTCGATCACGTCGTCTCGACCTCCCCGGCGCCGACGCGGACGGTGTCCACTATTTGCGGACCATCGACGACGCCCAGCGGTTGAGCGATGCGATCACCCACAAGACCCGGGTCGCCATCGTCGGTGGCGGCTGGATCGGACTCGAGGTCGCGGCGAGCGCCCGCGAACGCGGCGCCGAGGTGACCGTCGCCGAGTTCGCCCCGCAGCCCCTGCTGGGTGCCCTCGGGCCAGAGGTCGCCGAGGTGTTCGCCGAAGTACATCGTGAACACGGGGTGGACCTGCGAACCGGTGTCGAGGTCGCGGAGATCATCACCGAGGACGGCGCCGCCCGGGGCCTCCGATTCGCGGGCGGCGACACCGTCGATGCCGACGTGGTACTGATCGCGGCCGGTGCCGTCCCCAATCTCGAACTCGCGGAGGCAGCCGGGCTGGCGACCGCCGACGGCGGCGTGCTCGTCGGCGCCGGCCTCCAGACCAGTGATCCCGACGTGTTCGCGGTCGGCGACATCGCGAACGCCGAGCACCCGCTCCTGCACACGCGGGTGCGTACCGAACACTGGGCCAACGCGCTGAACCAGCCGGCGGTGGCGGTCGCCAACATGCTCGGCGGCAGCGAAGAGTACTCGAATCTCCCGTACTTCTTCACCGACCAGTTCGATCTGGGCATGGAGTACACCGGACTGTCGACCGGCTATGAACAAGTGGTGTTCCGCGGCGACGTCCCGGGACGGGAGTTCGTCGTGTGCTGGCTCGACGGCGACGCCCACGTGCTCGCCGGGATGCAGGTCAACGTCTGGGATCAGCTCGAAGGGATCAAGGAACTCATCACGGCCCGGACCTCAGTGGACACCGAGAAGCTCGCAAACCCGAATGTGGCGCTCGCCGAACTCATCTCGTGACACTCGGAGGCAGCATCCGAGTCCATGCCTTTCGGGTCGAATCGGGCGGGACTCAGCCCACCGCCCCGGCCACCTCGGTCCCGTCCGTCGCCGTGTCCGCACCGGCGGCCCTCGGATTCTCGTTTGCGCCGTGCAGGAATGCTCACCACCGCGAGCCGGTCGCCGGCAGGTGCTTTCGATAGCTGACGAGCACCGCCAGGGTCGAGATGACCAGCAGCACGACGAGTGCCGTCAACAGTTCGATGGTGGTGAACGGCGGCGTCAGTGCGGCGAGGATCGTCGGGACGACGAACCCCAGGTAGGCAACGGCATAGAACACCCCGGTGAGCTTGGCCAGGTCCGCGGCCGGCGCGATCCGCTGGACCTCGAGAAGACCTGAGACGAGGCCGATTCCGAAGCCGGCTCCGAAGACCACGCTGGCCACCGCACCGACGATCAGCTGATCCGTCGCCACCGCCGCCATCATCACCAGCATGCCGACGGTCAGCGTCGCGAGTGAGACCACGATCCCCCGGGCACTGGAGGACGAGTCGATCCGCTTGGCGACCGGCTGGATGAGCGCACCGGAGACCAGCGCGATGACGCTGAGCATCGTCGCGTAGGCGAGACCCAGTCCACCGGCCGCATCCCCGAGCAGGACCGGAAGGTATCCATAGGCGAGCCCGCATGCCACGAAAAGCCATGGGCCGCAAACGACCACCACACGAAGGAATCGTCGGTGCCGAGCCGACGGCACCGCCATACGGGTCCGCAGAGGCGGGCGGACCGCGTCGGGAACGCTCGTCTCGGGCGCGCGCCGGACGAGCCAGAGGAAGGGCAACGTCACCACCACGTGGATCGCGTAGGGCAATACCTCGGGCCACGGCCCCCACTGCGCGATGCTGCCCGCCACGAGGGCACCCAACGCCGACCCCAGAGTGAAGGCGAGCGACGCGCGGCGCGCACCGGACCCGGCGTCGGCGGTCATGTCGTACGGCGCTCCGGACATCTCCTTGAGCCAGGTGGTCCCGACGGCCATCGCGGTGCCGACCGTCATACCCGAGACCAGACGGCCGAGATAGATGGGGACGGAACCGAGTTCACCGAGGGCGAGGAGCACACTCCCGGCCAGACCGAAACAGACCGCCCAGAACATCGGAATCCGCCGGCCGACATGGTCGGACACCGCACCTGCGATGATCAGCGCCGGTGCGAGCCCGGCCACATAGACACCCAGGAAGCTCGTGACCGTCCCGGCCGAATAGTGCTCGGCCTCCTTGTACAGCAGCAACATCGGACTGAACTGGTTGCCCGCCCACGAACAGACGAACACCGCCCCGAACACAAGAACCCATGGCGGGACCGTGCGGCCGGGCGCGACGTCGACGGCGGCTGAACGTGGCTGCGTTCCCAGGCTCATATCGCACCCTGATAGCGATCGAGATGGGTGTCGAGTGAGTCGGCGAATCGAGCCGCGTCACTGCGCAGGAAGCAATCCGCGAGCTCCCGATGGTCGTCGTAGGACGACATCAGATTCGCGGGGTCGACGCGGAGCAACAGATTGCGCAGGCGCTGCTGGCGACTTCGCAGCTCCTCGTAGAAGTGTTGCGCCACCGGGTTGCCGGAGGCCTCCACCATCAGCGCGTGGAAGTCGTCGTCGGCCGCGACGAATCCGGACACGTCCCCGGCGTCGACGTGGTGGCGCTGCCGTTCCAGGTTCTCCGTGAACAGGCCGGCAAAACGTTCGGCAGGACCACCGGTCGCGAACACCTGGGCTGCCGACGCCGATTCGATGCCCTTGCGCATGGCCAGGACGTCTTCGGCCTCGCGGTGCGTCATCGGCCGGACGATCGCACCCTTCCGCGAGACGAGTTCGATCAGCTGCTCGGCACTGAGCAGGAGGAACGCCTCATGGACGGGGGTCCGGCTGATCCCGAGCTCGGCGCCGATGGCTCCCTCGCTCACCAGCGCACCCCCGGGCAGGTCTCCGCTGATGATCCGAGCCTTGGTGTGGGCATACGCACGCTCGGCGGCGACGGGCCCGGTGGTCGTGGTCATGCGGGCACCTTACCCCTTGCATACAAGCTTGCATGCAAGGGGTGTTCTCAGAGCAGTCCGCCGATCGCCCCACTCAGTTTCTCGGGCTTGGTGGTCGGCGCGAACCGATCGACGACGGTGCCGTCACGGCCGATGAGGAACTTGGTGAAGTTCCAGTTGATCCGCCCACCGAGCAACCCACGCTTCTCCGAACGCAGCCACGCATAGAGCGGATGCGCTTCGGATCCGTTGACGTCGATCTTCGCGAACATCGGGAACGTGACGTCGTAGGTCAGCGAGCAGAAGTTCTTGATCTCGTCCGCATCGCCCGGTTCCTGGTGCGCGAACTGGTCACACGGAAATCCGAGCACTCGCAACCCCTGGTCGGAGTACTTGCGGTGCAGGGCCTCGAGTCCTTGGTACTGCGGTGTGAATCCACACTTCGAGGCGGTGTTGACGACGAGGAGCGGCAGCCCGGCGTATCCGGACAACGGAACCGGGTTGCCGTCGATGTCGTCAGCGGTGAAGTCATAGGCGGTGGTCATGATCTCTCCCCGTGGTCGCGCATCGGAAGACGCGGATGCGTCTAGGTGTAGGCGGACCGGCCCAGTATCGCATCGCAGGCCGCGACCCCCTCGGTGATGCCGCGCTGGAAAGCCCTTCCTCGCTCGGCGCCGGTGCCGTGCGTCGGCCGGTCGGTCGGCCGGTCGGCCGGTCGGGCAGCGAATACATGAATGCCACGGCCTGGGTGAGATCGACAGGCGACAGGTGGACCTCGCCGATCGGCCAACTCCATCCGGCCCCCGACCAGCAGTCGCAGGCGAACTCCAGACGCCGCACCTCATCGGCCGGACCGAAGACGGTGGTGGACACCGGCTTCAACCCGACGCTTTCCTGAACACCATGACTCGATTCGTGGACGAAGGTGGTCGCGGCCCGGCTTCGCGATGATATGAGAGCAGCATCCGTCTCGGGATTGACGAACGTGGTCTTGTGACAGTTGTGGAGCCCGAGATTGATCAGTCTCTCGAGTTCGGCATAGACGACGCAGACATCACCGGTGTCGATATTCCACGAGATCCCTGCGCCCGGGTTCTGAACCATCACCGTCTCCGGGATCACCGAGGTCCGCTTCCGGGAGACGAGCCACAGCTTCGTCAGCGCCACTGCGCACGACACGTTCTTCGCGGCGGTCTGCTCACTGTGGCACGCAGCGAGATCGGGCTCGACGACGACCGTCCGGAACGGTGCCGCATGGGCGCTCGACTGATAGCCGAGGACAGTCGTGGTGGCGCACAACAGCACTGCCACGACAAGGGCCGAACCGCGTCATCGCTGCCTCGTTCCCGCCGGCGACCCACGCCATGATCGAGCCTGCCGGACGTCTCAACGGTAGTGAGACCCACGACCGTCGCACTAGAGTCTGAACATGCGATTCGGCATCTGCATCTTGCCCGACCGACCTTGGCGGCACATACGTCCACTATGGCAACGTGCCGAGGAGATGGGTTTCGACCATGCATGGACCTATGACCACCTCGTGTGGGGCGGCCTGCCCGATTCGCAATGGTTCTCCTGCATCCCGACGTTGACCGCCGCTGCCGGAGTCACGTCCCGCATCAGCCTCGGCGCCTTTGTGATCTCCCCGAACTTTCGGCATCCCGCGTCCCTGGCGCGTGAGGTGCAGACCGTCGCCGACATCTCCGACGGTCGACTGCTGGTCGGGCTCGGTGCGGGCGGATCACCGGACGACACGATCCTCGGACAACCCGATGTCACGACTCGCCGGCGCGTCGACCGGCTGCAAGAATTCGCCCTCCTGCTCGACCGCATGCTGACCGACGACCATGTGAGCGCGCAGGGCGAGTACTTCGCGGTCCGGGACATGCGACTCGTGGGCGGCTCCGTCCGAGATCGCGTCCCACTTGTCTTGGCCGGTAACGGCCCCCGCTCGGTCCGGTTCGCGGCAGGGCACGCAGACGGATGGGTGACAACCGGCGCAGGCGCGGATGACCTCGACGACTGGTTCGGCGGTGTGGCACGTAATTGCCGGATATTCGAGGAGACCGTGGCCGCTCGGTCCGATGGCAAGGCCGTCGACCGGTATCTCAGCGTGGACTCATCTCCCCGGAACTCATTGGAGAGCGTCGGACTGTTCGACGAAATCGTCGGCCGGGCAGACGAACTCGGATTCACCGATGTGATCGTGCACTGGCCGAGAGACACCGACCCGTACCGGGCACGCCTGGAGGTGCTGGAGGCGATCGCCGAGCGGGGCCTCTCCTGACCTGACGCGTGCGCGGCCGGACAACCGGAATCCGTACGGACTCCGACCCGGTTGTGACCTGCCACACAGATCGAGTATCGTCGGCGATAAGTCAAGTGACTCACAATTCCGACGTGCTCAGGGGAGGGCAGCATGGAAGCGGAACTCACGACCAATGAACTCGTCTCGATCCTGGTAAGGCAGGCCGTCGCCGATGTGCTGGGGCTACCACCGACCGCACTCGACGCCGCCACCCCGCTGTCCGAGTACGGCCTCGACTCGATCTCGACCGTCGACCTGACCGTCCAGCTGGAGGAGGTCTTCGACATCCTCATTCCGCATCGGGACACCCGGACGCTCACCACCGTCGACGGCATCATCGACTACATCGAGAAGCTCGGCTGCTGATCCGACCGGACCCGCACAGGGGACACTGACCGTTCTCGAGATCATCGGAAAGCCGGGAACGCCGGCGTCACCGAAATCGCCGAAGAACTGGGCATACGCAAGTCGACGGCGTCGTGGGACAGAGCTGCTCGATTGCATGGAGTCGGACGCCGAGCTGAACCCGCGCACGTGACTGCGGATGGGGCAGCGTCCGTGAGGGATTGGAGCTTTGACGTCGTCTGCTGCGGCCGGGATGAGGCGGCGACCCGGATCCGGCGGCTGAGCATCTGACCCGCGGTGCTGTGGCGGCCCGCCGGCCACCGTCGCAGTAGGCTCGGTCCCGTGAGTGTTCGCGCAGGAATACTGGTGACGGGAACCGAGGTCCTGACGGGCCGCGTGACGGATCTGAACGGACCGTGGGTGTCGACCCGGTTGCTGGCGCTGGGCGTCGACGTCGCACACATCACGGTCTGCGGCGATCGCCCCGACGACCTGGCCGCCCAATTGCGTTTCCTCGCGGACCAAGAGGTCGATCTCATCGTCACCACCGGCGGACTCGGACCGACCGCCGATGATCTCACCGTCGCGACGGTCGCCGACTTCTGCGGACTCGAACTGGCCCTCGACATCGAACTCGAGGCCCACATCGCCGACATCATCCGCCGCTGGCAGCGTCGCCCCGCCGGCGAGGCGACGTCCGGACCCACCCGCGCCGGAATTCGCAAGCAAGCCCTGGTACCCGAAGGCGCACAATCGATCCCGCCGACCGGCACCGCCCCCGGGGTCGCGATCGCCGGCAGCGGCGCCCGGCCGGCGATCCTGGTACTTCCCGGTCCGCCGCGGGAGTTACAGGCGATGTGGCCCGATGCGCTGCAGACGGCACCGATGACCGCGGCGCTGTCCGCACGGACCGAGTCGCGACAGGAGACGATCCGCGCCTACGGACTGTCCGAAGCCGAGCTCGCCGAGTCCCTGCGGGCCGCCAACGACCAGATCTCCGGATTCGACGGACTCGAGATCACCACCTGCCTGCGTCAGGGCGAGGTCGAGATGGTCACCCGTTTTGCGGCCGATCATGCGCCCGCCTACGCCGAGATGGCAGAGCTGATCAGGAACGCCCACTCACGACAGATCTTCTCGACCGACGGCACGACGATCGACGATCAGGTGGCGACCGCACTCGCCGGCCGCCGGATTGCGACCGCGGAATCCTGCACGGGCGGCATGATCGCGGCACGGCTCACCGATCGGTCCGGGTCGTCGGCGTATGTGGTCGGCGGAGTGGTGTCGTATGCGAACGAGGCAAAGACCGGTCTCCTCGACGTCCCGGCCGCACTGATCGCCGAGCACGGTGCCGTCAGCGAACCGGTCGCCTCGGCGATGGCCGAGGGCGCACTGCGCCGCCTCGACGTCGACACGGCGGTGTCGACGACCGGCGTTGCCGGCCCGGGCGGCGGAACCGAACTCAAGCCGGTCGGCATGGTCTGCTTCGGCGTCGCGATCTCCGGACAACCCACCATGACCGTCACCCGGCGGTTCCCGGGCGATCGTGCGTCGGTCCGTGCGCTCGCCACCACTGCGGCAATGCACCTGATCGCGGACGGTGTGGCCGGGAGTAAGAAGGGCGAGCAGCCCGCGCCCGACGACACCCGCGGAACATGAGGCATCATCATGTTCGTGGTGGCATCGCGGAGTGACCAGACGGCACGGACCCAGGAGCGGTTGCTGGTGACGGCCGAGCGACTGTTCGCGCTGCATGGGATCGCGTCCGTGTCGAGTCGACAGATCAGCAAGGCCGCCGGGCAGGGAAACAACTACGCGGTCGGGCATCACTTCGGTGACAAGACAGGTCTGATCCGAGCCATCCTCGAGACGCACAACGCCCGGATCGACGTGATCCGGGGCGAACGACTCGGCGATCTCGGGGAGGCCGCCGACGTTCGTGACTGGATCGAATGCCTGATCCGCCCCGAGATCGAACACCTCGTCAGTTTGGGCGCCACGTCGTATTACGCACGGTTCTGCGCCCACATGGCGGCCGATCCGCAGACCGGGTCTCTGCTGTACGAGTCCGTCGCCGTGTCGCACCCGCTCACGGAGGTGATGACAGGGTTCTACCGGGTCCTTCCGACGATTCCCAAGCGCGTCATGGATGCGCGGGTGAGCATGTCCCAGAACATGATCATCCACTCGTTGGCCGACATCGAGCGATCGATCGAGGAGTCGCCCACGGAAGCAGCGAGCGTCGCCGACAGGTGGTCTGACCACTGCGATCTCCTGATCGATGGAGCCGTCGGCCTCTGGCTCGCGCCGACGAAGAATCCCTGACGACTCACTCACCGGGCTCGTTCGGGTTGTGAACCGAGTCACAGTATCGGCTCAAAGCCTTTTATATCTCAGTCACATGACTGATCATGATTCGGGTTGGTCGTCGCTGACTGCCGGTCGCGGAGGGGGGAACATCACCGTGCCGAGCGAGATCAACAGACGATCGGCCGAGACGAATCCGCATGGGGGTCACAAGCGGTCCTGATGCCGAACGCGGCTCGTGGATGGCCGGGATCGCCACGGGGAACGTCGAACAGCCTTTGGCACACCTCAGGCGTGGACCCGTCGCCCGCCACCACACGCGGTGGAACGGCACCTGCAATCTGTCCGCATGACGTCAGATCCTGGCGCGATCAAGGAGTTTCACCGATGACTGTGACCCGACGTTCGTTTCTCACCGGCGCAGCCGTGGCCGGTGCTGCGAGCCTTCTCCCTGCCACGGCCACCGCGGCCCCCGGCGCCGGTCGCGGCGTTCGGCTGACCCGGGAGAATCATCGGGCGATCGTCGTGGGGTCGGGATTCGGTGGCGGGGTCACCGCCCTGCGACTCACCGAGGCGGGTGTTCCGGTCCTGATGCTCGAACGCGGAAAACGATGGCCAACGGGCCCCAACTCGAACACCTTTCCGCTGGCGACCGCCCCGGACAAGCGTTTCCTGTGGCACAAGTCGACCGGCCAGATCCTCGGCACGAAGTTCGAATTCGAGCCCTATCTGGGTCTCGTCGATGCGGTCGTCGGAGACAACATGACGGCGCTGGCCCCGGCAGGCCTCGGCGGTGGATCGCTGGTCTACCAGGGGATGACGCTGCAGCCCGCCGAGCACGTGTTCAACGAGTACCTGCCCGAACAACTCGACTGGCAGACTCTGAACCGGGTGTACTACCCGCGGGTGGCCCGAATGCTGCAGATCGAGACGGCGCCCGACGCCCTGATCCGTAGCAAGAACTATCTCGCCGCACGTGTGTTCGCCCGGAACGCGCGCCGCGCGGGCCTTCCCGTTTCCAAGATCCCGATGCCGATCGATTGGAATTACGCACTCGCCGAGCTCCACGGGAAGATGAAGCCGTCCTACACCAACGGCGCCGGTGCCATGGGGGTGAACAACGGCGGCAAGCACAGCGTGGACGTCACCTACATCAAGGCGGCGGAGGCCACCGGGCTACTGACAATCGAGACGATGCATGAGGTCACCGACGTCGCTCGCGCGGCGAACGGCCACTGGCAGGTCCACGTCGACCGCACGGATCTCACCGGCAAGGTGCTCGAACGGAAGATCCTCACCACCCCGACCCTGGTCATGGCCGCGGGCAGCGTGCACACCACCCGACTGCTCGTGCGAGCTGCCGCCAACGGCGGTATCCCCGATCTGCCCGACGCCGTCGGACGCGGATGGGGCACGAATGCCGACCGGATCTACGTGTGGAACAGCCCTACTGACGCCTTCGGTACCGAGCAGGGCGGGCCGGTGGTTTACGGCTCGCTGAACTGGAAGAACGCGAGCACGGCACACACGGTCATCCAGGCAGCCATCCCGCCGATGCCCATCGACGCACACAGCACCATGATGGTCGGCTACGGCGTCAGCCGGGATCGCGGACATTTCGCCTTCGACTCGGGGCGCGGCGATGCCTTCCTGAAGTGGCCGAAGAACGGCGATTCCAAAATCCACCTCAACAGCATCGAACCCACCGCCAAACGCATCGCCGGGCCGACCGGACGACTCATCGATACCAACGCCGTGGTCAACAGCACGTGGCACAGCCTGGGCGGTGCGTGCATGGGATCTGTCTGCGATCTCGACGGCCGGGTGCACGGCCAGCGTGGCCTGTACGTCATCGACGGCGCGCTGCTGCCCGGTACCGCGGCCGCCTGCAACCCGTCGATGACCATCGCGGCGCTCGCCGAGCGCGCCCTCGACAACATCGTCGCCAAGGACGTCGGGACGACCATCTGATCGGGATCGGGCGAAAGGGGAAGGGCGGGAATCACACCTCCGCCCCTTCCAACTTATAGCGCGGCCCCGGGCTTGCCGCAAGGGCGGGGGTGCCGGGCACAATGGTTACCTCCCCACCGCCGGGGAGATGGACCACCGCCGCAGCGGGAGCAGCCGTCACCGTTGACGGCGTCGAGATGTGCACGCGCATAGGGCAATCGCCACCCGACACTTCCCCGACCGGCGGCCTCACCGACCTCCGGAGTCGCCACACATGCCGCCCAGCACCACCAGTGCGTTCGACCTGACCCGTCACCCTGCCAAAGCCAACCCGACGCTCATCGCCGACGACGAGCGGCACTTCGCCGCGATGGCCCGCCGCCTGGAGCAATCCATCGCCGACCTGTCCGCACGCCTCGACGTCCTGCGTCGGGCACCCGGAGGTCACGGGCGCCAGGCGTTGGACCGCGACCTCGAGGTGCACCAACTCGGCAAGCGGTTGCGGACACTGCGTCGTTACAGCCTGGACCTCTGCCTCGGCCGGGTGATCATCGATGGTGACGAGCCCCAGTACATCGGCCGGATCGGCCTGACCGACGCGACCGGCCGTCAACTGCTCATCGACTGGCGCACGCCCGCCGCGGCACCGTTCTTCGCCGCGACCCACGCCGACCCGATGGATGTGGTGAGCCGGCGACGATACCGGTGGGCGCACGGCCGGATCAGCGACTACTGGGACGAGGTGTTCTCCACCGAAGGTCTCGACGGTCATGTCGTCCTCGACGACGACTCGGCATTCATCGCAGGTCTCGGCGCGAGCCGGTCACCGCGGATGCGTGACGTCCTCGGCACGATCGCCGCAGACCAGGACGCCATCATCCGCGCGAGTTCACGTGGTGCACTCGTCGTCGACGGCGGCCCAGGGACCGGGAAGACCGTCGTCGCGCTGCACCGTGCGGCCTACCTCCTCTACGCGGATCCGCGTTTCGCCGGCAACCGGGGAGGCGTGCTCGTGGTCGGACCCCACGAGCCCTATCTCGCCTATGTCGCGGATGTGCTCCCTGGCCTCGGCGAGGAGAGTGTGCAGACCTGCACCCTGCGTGATCTGTTACCCGAGGGTATGTCGGCGTCGGATGAGACGGATCGTGAGGTTGCCCGCCTCAAGGCGTCGGTGGATATGATCGCGGCAATCGGACCTGCTGTCCGGTTCTACGAGGAGCCGCCCACCGATCCCCTTCTGGTCGAGACCCCGTGGTCCGAGGTCTGGGTCACCACCGCCGACTGGGCCGAGGCGTTCGGGGCCCCCGAGCCGGGCACTCCGCACAACGAGGGCCGCGACGAGGTGTGGGAGTCGCTGGTCTCGATCATCCTCGACAAGCACAGCGGCGGCGGCGTGCCCAAGGCGCGACTGCGTAAGTCGTTGGCGCAGCACGATGAACTCGTCACGGCCTTCAACCGATCCTGGCCGATGCTCGAAGCGGCCGATCTCGTCGGGGACCTGTGGTCGGTTCCAGCCTATCTGCGCATGTGCGCTCCCCAGCTGTCCCCCGGCGAGGTCCGGACGCTCCAGCGCCGGATTCCGAACGCGTGGACGGTGTCGGATCTGCCTCTCCTGGACGCGGCGCGCCTGCGTCTCGGCGACGCGACCGCCTCGGTCCGTCGACGGCGGCGTGAGTCGGTGCTGGCCGCCGAGCGGGAGCGAATGGATCAGGTGGTGACCGATCTTCTCGACGCCCACACCCATGACGACGGCGAGGGGGTGATGCCGATGCTGCGCGGCGCGGACATGCGCAACAGCCTCGTGGATGACACCGCCTCTCCGACAATGGATACGGATGCACTCGCCGGCCCGTTCGCCCATCTCATCGTCGACGAGGCGCAGGAGCTGACCGACGCGGAATGGCAGATGCTGCTGTCCCGCTGCCCTTCTCGAAGTCTCACCGTGGTCGGTGACCGCGCCCAGGCGCGGCACGGGTTCACCGAGAGCTGGCAGGAGCGGCTCGAACGGATCGGGGTCCGCGAGGTCACCATGGCATCCCTGTCGGTGAACTATCGGACACCGGAGGAGGTCATGGCCGTGGCCGAACCGGCCATCCGCGCGGAGCTCCCCGACGCGAATGTGCCCACGTCCATCCGTCGCAGCGGCATCCCCGTCGTCGAAGGCCCCGCGGCCGAGCGCGACGCGATTCTCGATCGATGGCTGGCCGCACACGACGAGGGAACCGTCTGTGTCATTGGCGATCCCACGTTCGTCGAGCGTCCGCGGGTGCGGTCCCTCACACCCGAACATACGAAGGGGCTCGAGTTCGACCTGGTCGTCATCATCGATCCAGAGGGGTTCGGGAGCGGCATCGAAGGTGCGGTCGATCGCTATGTCGCAATGACGCGGGCCACGCAGGAGTTGGTGATCCTGCGTGGCACGTCATGAACGACCGGACGCGCGCTGGCCACGTGAACCAGGTCGACAGCTACTGAACCAGGTCGAGGTCGTCGGGTGTGAGGATTTCGACTGTGATTCCGTCGTGTACGAGTCGGGTGAAGCGCAGGGGTCCGCCGTATCGGTAGTCGGGTGGGGCCACTTCTTTTGGGCGCGTGGGGGTGTCACCTGAGAGTCCGTGGTTTCGCAGGTGGTGTCGGAGGGTGTCGGCGATGTGGTTGCGCCGGTTGATGCGTGGTGGGTTGGGTGGTCCGGTGCCGTTGGTGTTGCGGGTCCAGGCGGGGCGGCCGGCGTCGGGTCCGTCGGCGACGATGTGGGTGGTGAATTGTCCGGGTTTGTGTCCGACCATGCGGTTGTGGGTGGGACAGGCGGCGGCGAGGGCGTCGATGTCGGTGCGGCCGCCTTCGGCCCAGTCTTGTTCGGCGTGGTGGATGTCGGTGTGGCTGAACGGCATGTCGCAGTCGGGGTGGGTGCAGTGGGCGCCGTCGCGGGCGAAGAGCGCGAATCGTTGGGCTTGGTTGGCGAATCGTTTCGCGGTGCCCAGGTGCAGGATTTCGCGGGTGTGGTCGGCGAACACGGCCAGGTGTAGGTCGGCGTGGGCGGCGAGTTCGACGATGTCGGCGATGGGCAGGGAGGCGCCGGTGGTGGTGTGGCCGAGGCCGGCCCGTTCGCGCAGTTCCTGTTCGGTGATCGCGATGATCAGGTGTGGGGGTAGTCCGCGGTGGCTGGCGCCGAGTCCACCGCTTGTCAGGATGTAGTCGAGCAGGGCGCGTAACGCGTCGTGGTTGCGTTGTTCGGGGGTGCGCGAATCGCGGGTGACGGCGGCGGCGAGGGCGTCGGGGTCGGCGTGGTCGCGTTGTCCGGTGGGTGATTGCTTGTCGTCGGGGTTGTTCATGCCGGGTGCGGCCCAGGCGGCGAGGACGACGTCGAACATGGCGCGGGTGGTCGGGTCCAGGGTGGCGGTCAGGCGGCTGAGCTGTTGGGCGTCTTGTTTGCTCAGTAGTAGGCGGCGTTGCCGGGCGCGGTCACGCTGGTCGGTCACGGTGCCGTCGGGGTCGAGGTGGCCCAGGATGCGGGCGCCGAGGTCGGTCAGTGTTTTCGGGGAGAAGTCGCGAGCGAAGTAGGCCAGACTGGCCTCGGCCGCCTCCACCAGATCGGGTGCCACCGCGGCCGGGATGCGTGCCATGGTGTTCACGATGGTTTGGACGTGGTCGGGTCCGATCGCACCTTCGGCCAGCGCGGCGGCGGTCTGCGGGTGGCGTGGTGCCAGTAATTCGCCGTGTAGGTTGTACATCTGCGAGACCGCGGCCATCTGTTCTTTGCGGTGGCGCAGGTCGCCGATGCGCAGCTTTTCGGCCATGAAGTTGTGCAGTGAGCGGTAGCCGGCGGTGGTGTGGGCGTCGCGGTCGCAGACATCCATGACTCGGCGGTGTCCGATCGAACTCATCCGCCGGGCGGCGCGTTCGTGTTCGGCGGCCACCGCCACCAGATCGGCGGGCGAGGCGCTGGTGGTGTCGACGCCGGCGATGCGGTCGAGCAGGTGATGGAACTCGCGGTAGAGCTCCACCACATTCTCACCGGCGGGCAGATCCCCGACCGAAGCCGCGGCGGCCGTGGCCAATTCGGCCTGTCGGTCTAGTAGTTCGTCATGACTGCGCGGATGATGTTGCTGAAACATGCCCTGCGGCAACCACTGGCCGGCCACCGCCGCCACATCCACGTCCTCGCCACCGTCATCGTCATCGATGGCCACATGATCAGGGTCGGACTCGCTCATGTGGCGGACCCCCCGATCCAATTAGTTCGAACGTATGTTCGAAGTCTAACAGGATTCGAGGCGCCCGCGCAAGAGCTTCAGTCAGTCAATGTTCACGCGCCGCATGCCCCCACCCGGTCACCGCTCCGCAGCGTCGAGTTCGGCAAACGTGTCGGCAACCCAATTCGCGACGAAGTCGCTCACATGACCGAGATCATCGAGGCCGATGTGTTCGGCACCGCCCTCATCCGCGGTGAAGATGCGCAATTCGCGCTTGGGGCTGTTGGTGGCCTGATCGAATGAACGTCGCGCCAAGTCGACCGGGATCTGTCGATCATTGGCGCCGTGTGCGATCAGAAAGGGGACGTCGATCTTCTCCACGACCCCGTCGAGGTGGATACCGTCGGCCATCTCTAGGAAGGCATCGAGGTCGGTCTCGCCCCAGACCCACATGACGTGATCCCAGTAGTGCGGCACCGGGCGCTCTCCCTCGCGCTCGACACGGCGGCGTTGCACCTGCCCCCAATTGTGGTTGGCACCCCAGGCGACGCACAGCGCGAGCCGCTTCTCGAATGCGGCGGCACGCGGCGCGTAATAGCCGCCGAGCGACCAGCCGACGATACCGATCCGCGAGGCGTCGATGGTGGGGTCCGCCTCCAGGAAATCGACGCACGCGGCGGCCCATTCCTCGGAGTTCACCTGCGAGGTGAGCCCCTGCTTGCGCAGTGCCTCACCCGATCCCGGGGTGTCGACCATCAGGGTCGCGATACCGCGCTCGGCCAACTCCTGGTTGTGCTCCGAGACATACATGTGCTCCTTGGTGCTGTCCAGACCGTTCCACTGGATCATCACCGGGGTGGGCCGGCCGTCGGTGGTCGCGGGCTTGGTGAAGTATGCGGGGAGAGTGGTGTCGCGGAAGGGGATTGCCACACGACGTGTCAGCGGGTCGTTCAGCTCGAAGGACAGCTCCATCAGGTCCAGGCACCGCTGATAGGTCGCCTCCCGTTCCGGAGTACCGGCCTGCTGCATACGTTCCGCTGTGATCAGGTAGTTGGCGGCCCGCACATACGCCTGCCCGGCTGTACGCGCGTGCCCCTTCTTGGCGTCGTCGTCGGCGGCGGACACCAACTGATCGACCATCGCCGTCCATGAGTTCAGGAAGTCGACGGTGCCGACGTCCTCGTTGCCCTTGGCGATGTCGAGGAGGGGGCGGCAGGCCCGGTCGACCTCGTCGATCCGTCCGCCGCTGTTGAGCGCGCCGACCACCGCGAAGTTCCATACGTAATTCTTGCCGGTGAAATATTCGAACATCGTCTACTCCTGGGTGTGGTGGTGAAAGATTTCGCTGTGGAGGTGGTCTCGATACGCTCGCTCGTACCTCGCGGGCTACTCGACCAGCGGGGTGGGCCGCTCGTTCGCGGGCTACCCGACCAACGGTGGGGTGGGCCGCTCGTTCGCGGGCACTCGACCAACGGTGGTGAGCACGCCCCTCTCGAGCTACTCGACCAGCGGCGGCCTCACCTGATGGCCATCGGGTTGATCGGCGACCCGACGGCGCCGGTGATCGGCAACGGTGGCGCCACGAGCATGAACTCGAAACGACCGTCCGCGCGGCATGCGGCGGCGAGTCCGTCGAGGTTCCACATCTCGCCGATATAGAGCCCGATATGGGGGATCACCACCTGATGCAAAGGCTGGAACGCGACGTCGAACTCGTTCGGGCGCACCTCGAATCCCCACGTATCCGTGGCGATCCCGGCGATGTCGTGCTCGCGCAACCAATCCGCGGTGGTGAACGACAGACCCGGGGCAGGCCCTCCGGCGTACTCGCCCCATCCGTCGCGCAGGGCACGGGTGAGCTGGCCGGTGCGCACGCACAGGAAGTCGGCTCGACCGACGGCCGAATCGGCTCCCTGCGCGGCGATGGTCCGGTCTAGATGCTCGGGCAGGATCGCGAAGCCGTCGGGTAGTTCCCCGTCGTCGCCGATCGCCCGCCCGACATCGAGGAGCACCCCGCGGCCGACCATGCGCTCGGCTGCGGTCTCGATGCCGGTGACCCGATCGCCTTCGGAGGTCACCACCTGACCGGATCGCCTGCCGTTCCACGCCCGACCGTGATCGAAGATGTGGCCCAGCCCATCCCATTGCGTCGAGCACTGCAGCGGCATCGCGATCACGTCGTCGGCCCCACCGAGTCCGTGCGGGAATCCCTGAATCCCGGCCTCTGCCTCGATGCCGGTGTCGAGCATGGTGTGCACCGGATTGGTGCGTCGTCGCCACCCCTTCTGCGGACCGTCCATGTCGAACGGCAATGCAAGACTGAGTGTTTCCCCGGTTCGCACCAAACCAGCCGCCCGCAGCCGGTCGGCGGCGGTGATGTGGTTGAGGGTGCCGTGAACGTCGTCCTCACCCCACCGGCCCCAGTTGGAGTTCCGAGCCGCCGCAGCGGCGATCGCGCCCTCGGGGTCGGTTCGATCCAGAACCGTCGACGATGGCCGGGTGGTCTCAGCGGTCATGTGCCATTCCTCTTGTCGTGGTCAGCGGCTGTCCGGCGTGCTCGGCCCGACGACGTTGCTGATCTGTGGTGCGTGGTACCGGCAGCGGCACTCCCGCGGGCCGTGGCGAGCCGATGGTGTTGCGCAGAGTTCCGATGACCTCGACGGTCAGCTCCACGACGTCACCGGGCTGTAGAGGCAATGGATCGAGAGTGCCGCGGCGACCCCATAGCTCGGCCAGACACCCCCCGTTGCCGATGGTCCCGGAACCCAGCACATCACCGGGCCGGACCGCGCTGTCCCGCGAGGCAAAAGCCACCATCGCCGCAAACGACCAGCCCATGTTGGCGGTGACGTCGGAACCGATTTCCTCGCCGTTGACGCGCACGGTGCAGGCGAGGTCCAGAAACCCGTCGTCGTCGACGTGATCGGTGAACTCGTCGGCGGTCACGATGACCGGGCCGAGCGAGTTCGCGAAATCCTTGCCCTTGGCCGGACCGAGTCCGATCTCCATCTCCCGTCGCTGCAGGTCGCGCGCCGACCAATCGTTCAGGATGGTGTAGCCGAAGATATGATCGGCGGCCGCACCGACCGCGACATCGCTGCCCGCGGTACCGACGACCGCAGCCACCTCGAGCTCGAAGTCGAGTTGCTCGGAGCCACCCGGGGCCCTGACGACGTCGTCCGGACCGACCACCGCATACGGGTTGGTGAAGTAGAAATGCGGTGCGTCACACCAGGCGTCAGGTACGCCGTCTGCCCCCTGCATGGACGCACGAACACCTTCGACGTGTTCGGCGAACGTGACGAAGTCCCGGATGCTGGGCGGTTGCAAGGGAGCCTCGAACGCAACATCCGAGTGGCCGATGCGACGGCCACGCGCAACGGCGCGAGCACCTTCGGCCAATGCATCATCGAGACCCTGCCCGATCACGTCGAGCATCTGCCTGCCCTGACCGAGGAGGTGGACGGCGTCATCGGTGACCACCGCGGCGCTCGTGTCGCCGTCTACGGTGACGGTCGCGAATCTCATGCTGTTGTCCTCTCTCTGACGAAGTTGTCGTGAAGTCGCGTCACACCGGCGGCGCCACGAACAGTCCCTTGTCCGGATCGTTGAAGGACCGGCTCGCGACGAATTCGTTCATCGCATTCGCGGTGCCCCACTGGTCGGCAACCTCGGGCCGGGTGAAGTCGAGCAGGTGCGGATGCCACGTGTCCTCATCGAGGATCTCGAGTTCGGTGGTGTACTCCATCGTGTTCCCGTTGGGGTCCAGGAAGTAGGAGAAGGTGTTGTTGCCGGCCATGTGTCGGCCGGGGCCCCAGATCTTCTCGGTTCCGGACCGCAGCAACCGCCCGGTACCTCTCATGTACTCGTCGATGCCACGCAACTCGAACGACGCGTGGTGCAGCGCGACGTGCGGCCCGCGCGCGATGGCGAGCGAGTGGTGCATCGCGTTGGTGCGCAGAAACCACATCATCCGGCCCATCCGGGGGTGCATGAGTATGTCCGACACGCGGAATCCGAAGTGGCGTTCGTAAAAGGCGACCGTCGCCTCGGGGTCCGGGGTGTTGATCACGACGTGCGACAGTTTCACCGGGATGGATTCCCCCGCTTCGATCTTGCGGTGCTCGCGGACAGCCACATCCGCGGAGATCTCGATCGTCCTGCCGTCGACGTCGAAGAAGCGGAAACCGTAACCGCCGCCTGGTGTCTGCAGCGTGCCGGGTTCACCGATCAGGTCGACGCCGGAACGTCCCAGGCGCAACGCGAGATCGTCGACGGCCTGGTCGTCGGCGGCGCCGAAGGAGATGAGGTCGAGACGCTTGTCCGCGGATCGGCGAACCCGTACCGCGTACTTCTCGGGCGATCCTTCGGCGGCCAGATAGGTGACGTCACCGTCGGTACCGACCTCGGAAAGGCCCCAGTTCTGGGTGTAGAACTCGACCTGCTTGTCGTGCTCCGGTACGGCGATGCCGATGTGACGCAGATGGGTGAACGCGTACTGCGAGGGTGCGTCGGGGTCGGTGTCGTGAATGGTGTCCGTGGTCATGGTGAGCTCCAGATCATCAGTAGCAGAAGTGAATCAGGCGGGGATGGTGAGCATCGCGCCGATCCGGTGCATGAGGCCAGGGACGTCGCCCTGTTCGTGGTCGAGCATCCAGCGCCCGAGCTGGACCGACGAATCGACGACGGTCTTGGCGCGCTCGAGCCGGCGGTCGGTGAACTCCTGCCACATGACATCGTCGAGGTCGTGGTGCTTCCCGACCACGTCGGCCAGCACCGCGGCATCCTCCAATGCCTGTGCCGCACCTTGAGCCAAGGTGGGCGGACAGCTGTGCGCGGCATCGCCGATCAGCACAACCCGACCCCGATGCCACGGGCCGTCCACCACATGGGATTCGAAGCGGGTGTAGTTGATGCGGGAGGTATCGGTCATTCCGGCGCGGATGTCGTCCCAGGGTCCGTGATAGTCGGCGGCCAACGTCCGCATGGTCTCGAGGGCCTCGTCCGGTGTCAGCGCACTGCGGTCCTGCGCATCTTCGACCAGGTAGGCGTACAAGGTGTCCTGACCCGTCGGGCAGTATCCGGCGATGTAGCAGGTGCCCCCGTAGGTCAGGTCGGTACGAGTCACCGATTCCGGCCGCGGCGCGAAGACCCGCCAGATGCCCATCCCAGTGCTCTGGGGTTCGACGTCGATCCCGATGTGGGCTCTTGTCCAGGACCGGAGACCATCGGCACCGACCACGAGGCCGTAACGGCCGTTCGTCTGGTCGTCGAATGTTGCGGTCACGCCGGTGTCGTCCTGATCGAGTGCGTGGACGCAGACCCCGAACCGCGCCTTCACTCCGAGGGACGCGGCACGCTCGAGCAGAATTCGCGCGAGTGTCGGCCGGTACATACCCATGGTCGCCGGCAGGTCCTCACCTCCGGTGCGAGCATCGGGCAGTTCCGCGAGCAGGGTTCCGTCGGGCGCCCGGAAGCCCAGCGTGTCAAAGCAGTAGCCGTGTGACCTGGCCTCGTCCCAGACACCCAGGTCACGCAAGACGCGCAAGGCATTGCCCTGCAGCGTGATCCCCGACCCCAGCGCCGACACATCGGGTTTGACGTCGACGAGGTCGACGTCGATCCCGCGCTCGGCGAGCAGGATCGCGGTCGCGGTCCCGGCGACTCCGGCGCCGATGACGAGAACGTTCAGTGGTGACATCGCTGCAACTCCTGTTGGTGTGGTGCCAACCACATTGAGGCGCCGGTCACTATTTGGGAACACCAAGTTGCCGATAAGATATATAGCCATGAGTGATAGTGGTGTGCACGCAGGGACGACGCGGCAACTGCGTAATCTGGACCTGAACCTGCTGGTCGCACTGGACGCACTGCTCGACGAGCGCAACGTCTCACGAGCCGCGCAACGTCTGGGCGTGAGCCAGCCGAGCGCGAGTGCCGCCCTGGGGCGACTGCGCAGGCACTTCGACGATCCGCTGCTGAGGCGATCCGGAAATCGCTACGAGCTCACGCCGCTGGCAGCTCATCTGAGACCGCTTGCCGTCAGTGCGATCCAATCCGTGCAGCGCGTGTTCGACGCCGCCCCGACCTTCGATCCCGAAACCGCCGACCGCACGTTCACGCTGGTGGTGACCGACTACGGTGCGCTGCGGGTGGGCGAACCGCTCGCCCGCCTCTTGCACGAACGAGCACCAGGCGTGCAGTTACGTCTCGAGCAGAACACGCCCTACGCGGTCGATCACGCCGACGACACGCTCCGCGCCGTCGACGGCATCGTGATGCCACACGGATTCATCACCGGCATGCCCGCGATCGATTTCCCGACCGACGACTGGGTCTGCGTCTGTTCGGCGGACAATGCCGAGATCGGGGACCAGCTGACCCTCGACGACCTGAGGCGATCGCCGTGGGTGGTGACCTTTCACGGCCCGACCGCATTCACTCCGGCCTTGCGTCAACTCCAGATCCTCGGCGTCGAACCGAGGATCGACGTCGTCGTCGAATCCTTTCTGGCCGTGCCGTTTCTGGTCACCGGCACCCGACGAGTCGCCCTTCTGCAGAAGTCGCTTGCCGAACGCCTTCGACCGATCGACGGCGTGCGGGTGGTGCCGTGCCCCGGCGATATCGCTCCGCTGAAGGAAGCGCTGTGGTGGCATCCGATTCACACTGCGGATCCGGCCCATGCGTGGTTGCGGGGTGTGGTCGAAGAAGTAGCGGGGCGCTGACACGTCGCACCGCCCATAGACCGTCTCGATACCGGTTATCAGCGATCACTTCTTCCCCGACGTCGGCGATTGCAGCGATCCTGAGTGCCGATCAGGAGGACTCGATGACAGATCTGACAGGCCGGACCATCGTGGTGACGGGTGCCGGTGGCGGCATCGGCGCGGCGATCGGCCGGCGGATCGCCGCCGCGGGTGCGCGAGTCGTCGGACTCGACTCTGCCCGGAGCGATGGTGTGCGTGCCTTCGACGTCACCGATCCGAACCTCTGGGCCACCCTGTCCGACGAGCTCGGGACCGATGGGGTCCATGGACTGGTCAACTGCGCGGGCATCACTCGCCGTGCACGCTTGGACGCCGTGACGGTCGACGACATGAGCGCCGCGTACTCGGTGAACGTGATCGGTCCCATGCTGGCGATCCAGGCGCTGTCGCCGCTGATGCCGCCGGGCTCCTCCATCGTCAACATCGGCTCGATCGCCGCCCTCACCGCTCATTATCCGGTCGCGTACACGACGAGCAAGTGGGCGCTGCGGGGACTCACGCATACTTCAGCACTTGCCCTCGGCGAGAAGGGAATTCGCGTGAACATCGTGCATCCCGGCTTCATCGACACCTCGATGACCGCATCCGCACCGACCGAGTTCCGTACATCGTCGATCGCCGAGACCGATCTCGGCCGGGCGGGTACCCCCGACGAGGTCGCGGGAACCGTCGAGTATCTCCTGGGGGATGCCGCCACGTACACCACCGGTGCCGAGATCACGGTGGACGGCGGCGCGACGTCGCACGGCGGCGTCAAGTCGATCTCCGATGCCCTCCTGCGTTCCGCGCGATGACAGCGTCGCGCGGACGTCTGGGCGGCAAGGTCGCGGTGATCACCGGAACCGCAAGCGGGCAAGGCCGCGAGGCCGCACAGCGATTCGCGGCCGAGGGCGCGACCGTGTATGGATGCGACATCGACAGCGTGCGCGGCGCCGCGACCGTCGACCTGGTGACCGCCGCGGGCGGGACGATGGTCGGTACGCACCCGGTCGATCTGACCGATGAGGACGCGGTCTCCCGCTGGATCACCGGTATCGGCGAGATGACCGGGCGCATCGATATCCTTTATGCGAACGCCGGATTCGCCACCTTCGCCCCGATCGAGCAGATCACCATCGAGGAGTGGCATCTCGTGATGTCGCACGAGGTGGATCTGGTGTTCCTGCCGGTCAAGCACGCGTGGAAGTATCTGTCCGCCAGTAGATCCGGCTCGATCATTCTCGTCGGCTCGACGGCCGGGGTCACAGGATCGGTCACCAACACCCGTCTGGCACACACCGCGTCGAAGGGCGCCGTGGTCGCGATGACGAAACAGATCGCGGCCGAGGGTGCGCCGGTCGGCATCCGTGCCAATTGCATCAGCCCGGGAATGATCCGCACAGCTCAATCGGAGGCAACGCTTCTCGACGATCGCCACCCGATGCACCAGATAGCTTCGGCCATCCCGCTCGGACGGATCGGCACCCCTGCCGACGTCGTCAACTATGCGGTCTTCCTCGCGTCAGACGAATCCGGATATGTCACCGGAACGAATCTCATGATCGACGGCGGCCGGTCGGCGGTGCTCCCACACTGATCCCGGCCGTTGACGGACACCTTCCGAAACGACTCTGGCCGCACCCCATGTTCCGAGAGGAACAGAAGGTGCGGCCAGTCAGTCGAGGACTGTCGCGCGGCGCGGGTCAGTACGCCGAGTTGACGTTGTCCATTGATCCGTAGGTCTGCGCTGCGTAGTTGCAGGCGGCGACGATGTTCGAGACCGGGTCCCACACGTCGAACTTGGTGCCCTGCACGTGGTAGGTGGCGAAGGTCGGATCGATCATCTGCAGCAGCCCCTTGGACGGGATGCCTGCGGCGGCATTCGAGTCGTACAGGTTGATGGCCTGCGGATTGCCGGTCGACTCGCGCATGATATTCCGCATGATCCCGTCATAGCTGGCCGGAATGTTGTTCTTGGCCAGGATGTCGAGGGACTGGCGGACCCAGCCGTCGAGGTTGTTCGCGTACACAGGCGCGGGCGCCGGGGCAGGGGCAGGCGCCGGCTTGGGTGCCACCACAGGTGCCGGAGCAGGCGTCGGCGCTGGCTTGGGCTTGGTCGCCGTGCTGGTGTCGGCCACCGCTTCGATGCGCTTGTCCGACGCGGCTGCGGCGGCATGGTGCTGCTTCTCTGCCTGAGCGGGCTCGGCGTTGCTGATCGAGCCGACGGTGACCACCGCGGTGACCGCGAGGGTGGCAGCGCCGACCGCGTGAGCGAAGCGCTTACGGGACATGCTGCGGGCATGCTTCAACGATGTGGAGATGACGAACATGAGATTGGATTCCTGATGCGTTGTGCGGCCGGTCTGTCGGCCGACAGCGGACAACCTCCGACGCGCGAGAGCGCACCGGCAACGTGGATGCCGCTGTGAATGGACTTGTTCTGACTGCGGGACGATGCCGTCCCGGACGCATGACGCACCGACCCATCCGGATTCAGGGTCTGGCCCGAGCTTCGCTCAGACGGCCACGGTGGCGGTCTTGGCCCCGATAGCCGACGCGAGGCCGCGGGTTGCGCATGCGGGCTTGATCCGCATAGCTACTCGACTTTCTCGTGCTGCACAGACTCAACGTCTGTTGTCGTGGCAGATCACAGATTGATATACAAACCTGAGAAAAACCCAAATACGGACACCGAGAAGACGCCTCATGCGCACCACCGGCCCGTGACACCCTGTGCCAAAACCCTATGTGCGCTGGTCTTTCATCGATTCAGAGGCGCGTGAGCCGTCTCACAAATCTTGTCAAGAGAAAACGCCGATTCGAGGCGAATTCGTTACCAATAGCCGGCGTCCATGCACTCGCCGATGGCCGCCGTCAGCTCTGCTGCGGCAGCGCTTGCATAACTCTGGTGACCCGTGCAGCGGCATCGAGCACGCCGTCCACTTTTTCGTCGAGCGCCGCCCCCCTGAACGACTCGACTCGGCCACCGATGCTGATCGACGCCACCATCGCTCCGGCACGGCCGAAGATGGGCGCAGCCACGGCAGCCACTCCGGCCAGATAGTCAGAATCGCTGACCGAGTACCCGGCGTCCCGCACGCCGTCGAGATGCGCGGTGAGGCGATCGACGTCGGTGAGAGTCCGGTCCGTGAATGCCTGCAAACCATTGCGAATCCATTGCGCGCGAATCTCCTCCGAGTTGGCGAGCATGACGATCGGCCCGGCGGCGGCGTGGTAGGGCATCACCGATCCGATGTTGATCCCGGCGACGATGAGCGGATTGTTGCCCTCGAGCCGGTCGATGCACACAGCTCCCTGATCCGCAGGGACCATCAAATACGCGGTGTCTCCGAAGGCTTCGGCCAACTGGACCATCAATGGCCTTGCCGCCGAACGGATGTCCAGCTTGATCAATGCTGCCGACCCGACCTCGAACACCGGCATCGCAACCCGATACGCACCCTCGCCGGTCCGAGCAACCCAGCCGGCGTGGATCAATGTCGCCATCAGGCGATGGACCGTGGTCTTGTTCATGCCACTGGCCGCGGTCAGTTCGTTCAGCGTCCACACCGGGCGGTCGGCACCAAAGTGCTCGAGCAGCGCGCAGGCCTTCAGAACAGCTCCTACGACTTCCCTGCCGGCGTGCGATTCGGGCTCGATTGGCGAGGCCACTGACGGTGCTCACTTCCGTTGGACGCAGATCGGTGTCGACATCATACGAACAGAGTCGGAACCGAATGGGTTGACATGTGACCCATGCCACCTTACCGTCCATATCGAGATGCGAAACGCATTCCGCATTACGAAACGGAGACGATCACGTTGGACACTCCAACTCTCAAGGACCTCACCTCGCGCGGCATCGTCTATGCACCCGGAGTGTGGGACGGGCTGACCGCCCGTCTCGCCGACCAGGCAGGATTCAGCGCCCTCTGTGCATCTGGATTTGCCATCTCCGCGGCGTTGGGCCTCCCCGACGCCGAGCTCTATACGATGTCCGAGAACCTGCAGGCCGTCCGGACCATCGGGGAAGCGTCACAGTTACCCCTGGTCGCGGACATCGACACCGGGTACGGCAACGCGGTCAATGCGGCGCGGACCGCCGGAAAGTTCGTCGATGCGGGAGTACAGGGAATGTTCATGGAGGACCAGGTCTCCCCCAAGTCATGCCCGATCTGTGTCGGCGACCCCGTCGATCTCATCAGCGTCACCGAAGCGACCGGCAAGATCCGAGCGGTCCGCGACTCGATCCCGGATCACGTACTACTCATCGCCCGTACGGACGCCCGCGGCGACGATGCCATTCGGCGTGCACAAGCGTATGTGGACGCGGGAGCGGACATGATCATGCCGGTCACCAAGACGTTCGAGACCATCGACGAGTGGGAGCGCTGCCACAACGAGGTGGGCGTGCCGCTCATGGCCACGCTCACCGCATCGACCTGGACCGAACGCGACTTCACGCCCGAGGTCCTCGACCGGATCGGTGTCCGCCTGGCCCTGCTCCCGACCCAGGTGCTCATGGCGGCCACCGGTGCGGCGCGAGAAGCACTCCGGCGACTCGCCTCGGGCGAACCACCCGCCGAGGTGAGCAAGGACGCTCTCGCGCACCATGAGTTCGTCGAACTGATCGGTTTTCCCGAGGTGGAAGCCATGCAGCGCAAGTACCTTCCCAGCGAAGCGAGCCGGTGATCGCCATGGGCCAGACGATGACCGAGAAGATCCTCGGACGTACCACCGGAAGGGAGTCGGTCCGCGCCGGCGACAACCACGCGGTGCGCCCCGCGCGGATGATCGCCTACGACTTCCCCGGCTACACCGACGTCATGTTCCGGCAGATGCGCGATGATTTCGGCATCACGGAACTGGCCGATCCGGATCGCTACATCGTGTTCATCGACCACATGTTGACGAAGAAGAACGACAAAGAGGCCGAGGTTCATCAGGTCACCCGCGACTGGTGCGAGTTCTACGGCATCGAGCTACACGAGGGACGCGGCATCGGCCACCAGCTGACAGCCGAACTCGGACTGGCGATTCCGGGTGATTTCTTGGTGCACTTCGACGGTCACATCAGCGGGGTCGGAGCGTTCGGCGCCCTCGGATGGGGAATTCGCCGTGATCTCATCGAGGCCTGGGTCACCGGGCAGTTGTTCGTCGACATTCCGGCGACGACGCGATTCGATCTGATCGGCGAGTTCCCGCCCGGCGTGGACAGCCGCGACCTCGTTCACTCGATCATCGAATTGGTCGGCGCCGACGGGTGCGCCCATCAGGTGATGGAATTCGGTGGGCCGGGAGCGAAGTCGATGAAGATCGACCACCGGCAGGGGCTGTGCGGCATGGCGATGTTCACCGGGGCGGTGTCGGCGATCTTCGAACCCGACGAAACCTCTTTGGCATATGCGAAAGACGTCGCGCGACGTGATTTCGACCCCGTCTATCCCGACGCCGACGCCTTCTACGCGGCACGACACACGATCGATCTCGCCACCCTGACACCTCGCGTCGTCGAACCGGGTTCGGCCCGCGTCGCGAACACCAAGACGGCGAAGGAACTCGCGGGCACGCCGATCACGAAGGCCTTCATCGGCTCGTGCGCAAGTGGTCGAATCGAGGACTTGCGCGCGGCTGCAATGGTTCTCGATGGACGAACCGTGGCACCCGGGGTGGAGCTGAACGTTGTTCCGACATCTCAGCGGGTCTACGAGCAAGCCGAAGAAGAAGGGATCCTCGATGTGCTCCGCGCCTCGGGCGCGAACATCGCGGTTTCCAGCTGCGACTTCTGCTTCGGCTATCAGAAGCCCCTGCAACCCGGAGAGAACTGCATCTCGACCGGCGTGCTGAACATTTCCGGCCGTATGGGGAGCTCGGACGCCAACATCTACATGGGCTCACCGTTCACCGTCGCAGCGAGCGCGCTGCGTGGCTCGATACAGGAGTCCGTGCAATGAGCGCCTATCCACCGCCCCCGGACATCATCGAGGGAAAGGTCGCCTGGATCTTCGGCGACGACTTCGACATCGACCTCGTGGTCGGGGTCTCCAACATCAAGTCGTACGACCCCGATCATCTCCGGTCGGTGTGTATGAAGGCCTATGACCCCGGGTTTGTCGATCGAGTTCGGCAGGGCGACATCATCATCGGCGGTCGCAACTTCGGATATGGGCATCCTCACTACCCGCCGATGGTGGCGCTCCGCAATGCCGGCATCGCAGCCATCGTCGCGGAATCGTTCTCACCCGGCTTCTGGCGCGGTGAGACATTCAACGGGATGCCGCTCATCACGATCCCCGGCGTATCGACCGCCGTGGCGATCGACGATGCGGTGACGCTGGATTGGCGCGCCGCCACATTGCGTACGTCTGACGGCGCCGAAGTGGTCGGCACGCCGCCGAATGCCCGAACCGTCCAGGTCATCGAGGCCGGCGGCTCGTATGAGCTCCTACTCGCCGAACACTCCCGCGAACATCAAGGACAGATGCAATGACCAACGTAGAGCAACCCATTCGCACCCACGGGGGTGCCGGCGAGCCTGCCGGTGGGATGTCGCCACAGAGATCGAAGACGATGGCCCGGCGTGCTGCCATTGCCGGCGGCGTCGGCACACTCATCGAGTACTACGACTTCGCGGTGTACGGATTCCTCGCCGTCACCATCGCGCCGCTGTTCTTCCCCTCGGAATCTTCCGGTGCATCGATCCTGGCCACCCTCGCCGTCTTCGGTGTCGCCTACGTCGCACGCCCACTCGGCGGCATCTTCTTCGGACGGCTCGGGGACCGGCGCGGACGCCGGTCCGCCTTGGTCATCACTGTTGTCTGCATGGGCGTCGCGTGCGGCATCCTCGGCGTACTGCCCACGCACTCCTCCGTCGGCGTGATCGCACCGATACTGCTGGTGATCGTACGACTCGCACAAGGCTTCTCAGCGGGTGGCGAGGTCGGCGGCGCGGCCACATACATCGCCGAATCGGCGCCGCCGAACCGCCGCGGATTCTTCGGTTCGTTCACACCGATCGGGTCGACTCTGGGTTTTGCCGTCGCCGCGTCGGTCGTCGGCATCGTCGCCTTCCTCACGACCGACGAGCAGATGGACGCATGGGGTTGGCGCATCCCGTTCCTGCTCGCGCTGCCCCTCGCACTGATCTGCCTCCGTGTGCGATTGAAGCTGGAGGACACCCCCGAATTCGAGGAGATGGCCGACAAGGAGGAAGTCACCAAGAGTCCGCTTCTCGATGTCCTCAGGAAGAATCCGGTCTCCGTTCTCCAAGTCGTGGGCGTGGCGATCGCGATGAACGGCTCGGGCTACATCGGATTGACGTACTTCAGTGTCTATCTCATCAACGATCTCGGCTTCTCGAAGGATGCTGTCTACTGGACATCCGCGATCAGCATTGCCTTGGCATGCGCCACGTTCCCTCTCAGTGGGATGTTGACGGACAGGTTCGGGCGCAAACCCGTTCTGGCAGGGGGCTATATCGCCTATCTCGTGATAGCGGCGCCGGCGTTCATGATCTTGGGCGCCACGGCGAGCGTCGTCGTCGTCGGGTTGGTGTACTTCGTGTACATGGTCCTCAACGGTGTCGTCCAGGTACCGGCGTTTCCGATGTTCACCGAACTGTTTCCGCGCACGGTCCGATACACCGGCGTGTCATTGGGATTCAACATCGGAACCATCGCCGCAGGCGGGACCGCGCCCTATGTGGCTGCTCAGCTGGTCGAATCCACCGGAAGCGGTATGTCCCCGGCCTACTGGGTGATCGGCGTGTGCATCATCGGACTCCTGACCGTTCTGACGATCCGCGAAACCGGCAAGACCGCACTCCCGACGTGACCCCGGACGACCGAAGTCTGAGGCACCGGTACACCTGCCGGGCAACCTGGAGAAGAAGATGAGCAGTGACATGACACCGGACCATGAGCCACCGTGGTTCGCTCTCTACCCGAAGGAACTGTCTCCCGGTCTCGAGCCGCGTTTCGCCACTCTCACCGAGGCGTGGGAGTGGCGCGTGGGCGAGGAACCCGACGCGGCGGCTCTGGTGTATTTCGATGCGGTCCTCAGTGTCCGAGAGACCGACGCGCTCGCCGATGCGCTGGCCGCCGTGTTGTCCGAACGCGGAGTGGGCCACGGCGACCGGGTAGGTATCCACCTGCAGAACATCCCCCAGTACGCGCTCATTCTGATCGCGCTCTGGAAACTGGGTGGGGTCGCATTGTTGCTCAATCCCATGTACCGGGGCCGCGAGCTCACCACCCTGCTCGCCGACGCCGAGCCCGTCGGGATCATCACCACCGACCGCGACGTCGACGGTGTGCGCGAGAGCGCCGCCGGGACACCGGTTCGGTGGGTGTTGGGTACGGCCGAGTCGGATGTTCAATCACGCAACGATCCACGGGTTTTCCGGCCGGGGATGGCCGATACCGCACGCTCCGACAATGATTTGATGACGTTGATCGGAGAGCGGATCGGAAGCCGCCCACCGAGGGTCGCAGTGAGCGGCGACGATCTGGCGTTCCTCGCCTACACGTCCGGCACGACCGGACCACCGAAGGGTGCGATGAACTCGCACGCCAATGTGCTCGCGGTGACGACGAGTTTTGCCGGAATCGCCGGTATCAGACCCGGCGACGTCGTATTCGCACTCGCACCGCTGTTCCACATCACCGGAGCGGTCATCATCGGTTCGCTGGCATTATCCGAGCAGACCGCGCTGGTGTTCACCGGGCGCTTCCAGGTCGACACCGCGCTCGACGCATTCCGCGAACACTCGGTGACCTACACCATCGGCTCCATCACCGCATTCATTGCCATGATGAACTCCGAGCACGCCACCGCAGCGCATTTCGCCACCATCAAGGCACTTTTCAGCGGGGGTGCTCCCGTTCCGCCCAGCACGGTCACCAGGTTCCACGAACGTTTCGGGCCATACATCCACAACGCATACGGGATGACGGAGACATCGTCGGGAGTCATCGCGGTACCTCCCGGAACCAGCGCTCCCGTCGATGAGACCAGTGGAACGCTGTCGATCGGTGTCCCGCTCCCTGGCGTCGAAGTCCAGATCGTCGACACCGACGGCCGTCCGCTGCCGCCCGGCGGACAGGGCGAACTCGTCCTCATCGGACCACAGGTGATTCGCGGATACTGGCGCAACGCGGACGCATCGGAGGCAACCATGCCTGCAGGTCGGCTCCACACCGGAGACAGCGCGATCTCTGATGCGCAGGGCTGGATCTACCTTGTCGATCGGATCAAGGACCAGATCAACGTGTCGGGTTACAAGGTGTGGCCGCGCGAGGTGGAGGACGTCCTCTACGAGCATCCCGCGGTACTCGAGGCGGCCGTGGTCGGGATCCCTGACGAGTATCAGGGCGAATCCGTCGCCGCGTACGTCTCCCTCAAGGACGGACAGACCGCCGACGGCGACGAGCTCGTGACTTTCGCACGAGATCGACTTGCGCCTTACAAAAGACCCCGAGCTGTGCAGATCATCGCGGAGCTGCCGAAGACGCAGTCCGGAAAGATTCGACGGCGGGCGCTGCGCGACACGGAGTCCACCCCGACCTGACGTCGACGACCGGGTAGGTGCGATCTGCTTCGACACGGACATGTTTCGGGCAGGTCTGATCGACAAGGGGATCCCGACCGATCAGCGTTATTGGCTGCGTGTCTGGGCCGGCCGCGGCCTGTTCTGGGTCCGGGTCTGGGTCTGGGGTGACCAGGCACTGCCCTTCGTACTCGACGGCTCTCCTGTCGGCGGCGTCGCCACTGCACCTGCTCATCGGGGGCCCGGTACCCTGGGTACGCACCCCGGCGCGGCGTGCGTTGACGGCCCTCGACGACACCCCTGATCGCCGGGACCGATGGTGTTCACAGATCTGTCGCGCGGGTCCGTTCCGGTGGCGGACCGACGAATTCGAGGTCGAGATCGGCGGCCGCGGCGCCGAGTTTTGCCATCATGTCGCCGGGGTTGATCAGTCCCTCGGTGTGCACCACGTCGTCGGTGTTCTCACCGGTCACGTCGAAGAACTTCTCGAAGACATCCGAGGTGAGCATGCCGAGCATCTTGGTGTTGTGCGCATCGAAGGCGAAGCTGTGGATGGTCCCGGCAGGCGCATGTAGATAGTCCCCGGCGGTCAGCAATGTCTCGACACCGTTGGCGTACAACCAGACTCGGCCGGACATGACAAAGAAGTTCTCGGTGTGCTGCCGGTGGAAGTGCTGCGGTATGTACGGGAGTTTGCCACCCAGCGTCAGTACCGAGAAGTATCGGCCGCCGGTGGTGCGGCCGCGGGCACCGTAGGCATTGATGGAGTCGGGCCACGCACGACGATCCCCGGTGTGCGCGCGCAGGAAGTAGCCGTCGACGCCGTCGGGCAGGACCTCGTCCCACGCGTCACTCGCAGAGACGAGAGGCAGATCGTGCAGCAACGCGGCAGACGGTGCGAACAGTTGCTCCGGCGATTGACGCACACCGGCCGTTCCATCAGCCGAATACACCCGGGACGCCACCTCGCCTCCCGAGTTCGCCAGTGCATCAAGCGCTCCGCCGGGTGCGGACCAGAACAGGAGTTTGGTCATGTGGCCGAGCATCCGGTAGGCGACGGGGGTGCCGGGTGGGACGTGAACGGAGTCTCCCGGGGTGAGGATGCGGCTCTCGCCCGGCAGCCAGAACTGGACGCACCCGTCGAACACGTAATAGGAGCGCTGATGATCGGGCAGGCTGTGGAATCCGGCTCCCGCACCGCGCGGGCCGAGAATGAAAGCGGCATCGAATAATCCGCCAGTGTCGGCAGCGCGGGCGATGACCGTCCACAGCTGATTGTCGACCTCGTACCGCAGCCCCTCCCCACCGGCGAGACGGTAGGGAACGGCCTCTCCGGGCAGGGCATCGATGACGGGGGCGAGCTGGTGGATGGCGCTGAGGTCTGCCGGGGAGGTCATCTGTTGTCTCCTGAGTTGATGGTGGTCTGGTCGGTGCTGATGGCGAGGTGTCGAGTGAAGAAATCACCGATGTCGTCGAACCCGAAGTGGGTGCGCTCTTCGGTGCGTTCCGGCCCTCGCGCCGACAGGTGGCGGGCCGGCGCAGGTCCTTCGGAATCGAGCCGCCCATTGTCCATCACCGGCGGGGATGGGACGTCAGATCTGTTGGGGGGATTGAGGAATCCATGCTGGTAGTCATCGACCAGGTACAGGTCGACCTCGACTCCCGCCTCGGCGAGCGCCTCGTACAGGAGGAGGCTGTGCTGGTGGTCGACCAGCACGTCGCCCGTGCCATGGGAGATCTGGAACGGCGGGGCGTCGGAGGTGACGAAGTAGAGCGGGCTGGCGTCCCGCGCGGCGACAGGAAGGTCAGCCGGGTCACCACCGATCAGTCGGCCCTCGGGCGTCTCGGCCGCCGACGTGACTCCCGGCAACGGCACACCCGGCGCGACATCACCATCGACCAGAGTCGACGGCCCGTACGATTCGGCGACGGCCTGCACAGCTGCATCCCCGTCGGCAGCGTCCTCCCCGGGTAGCTCCGAGACCGCGGAGAGCAGGCCGGCCAGTGTGGCGAGGTGCCCGCCGGCCGATGCGCCCCAGACACCGATACGGGCGGGGTCGAGTCCGAGTTCCCCGGCATTCATGCGGAGATGACGAATGGCAGCACGCACATCATGGAGCTGGGCCGGGAACAACTCATCGCCGGACAACCGGTAGTCGATACTCGCCATGGCGAACCCGCGCGCACAGAAGTGGCCGCTCAGATCCGGGCACAGCGTCCGGTCGCCGGTGAACCAACCGCCGCCATGGACGAACACGATGACCGGCGCGGGTATGGACTGCGCCGGTCTGACCAGATCGAGGTGTAACTCGCCGGAGGCACGCCGTGCGTAGATCACGTCGCGATGGTGGGGGGACTCAATCGTGGGACTCACGCCGTCCAGTCTGTGAGCAGAGCCCGATCGGAGTCCACATGGAAATGTCACATGATCATTCGGGACAGCCTCATGATCGATGCGACCAGCGCCTCGCGGGGCTGCGCTGTCACTCTGCCGCAGGCGCCGGTGGTCCATCCCGATGCGCGGAGACCTCTACGGCGAGTCGTGCGAACGCATCGATCAGTTCGTCGGTCCTGGACGCCTGGTAGCAGAGGAATGTCGTCACCGGCGGAAGGTCGGCGACGGGTATGTAGCGCAGGCCGGGCCGGGCATACGTAGTGGCGGCCCCGGAGCCGCAGATGTTCACCCCGACGCCCGCGGCGCACAGTTGCAGGACCTCTTCGAAGTGCGCAGCGAGCGGGAGGATCGTCGGGCGCTTGCCTCCCGGACGCGGATCGACGAACCACTCCTGGGTCCCGCCGAGCTCGCGGATGCCGATGAAGGTCTCGTCGTCGGTCTCGGCCAGACTCAGTGACTCGCAGCCCGCGAATCGATGCCCCTCGTGAACCACCAGGACCCGATCTTCCGACCACAGCGGCGTCACCACCAGCCCATCGACGTCAGGGATCTGCGGACTGAACATCAGCGCGACGTCGACCTGCCCATCCTGCACTGCAGAGAGTGGCTCCGTCAGCCCGAGGCTGCGGATCTGCCATTCGACGTCGGGGTACCGCTCTACGACTGCTGCGAGCACTGCATTGCTGAGTTCACTCGCTGCTGCGATGCCGATCCGAAAAGTTCGTCGCGGCTCGCGCCCCTTGTCGATCCACCCGACGACATCGTCCATCGCCGCCACGGCGGTACGGGCCATCGGCAACAGTTCGGCGCCCCGTGCGGTGAGTTCGACGTGCCGGGAGGTCCGCTCGAACAACGGCTCGCCCACCCGTCTCTCGAGTTGCTGGATCTGCTGACTCAGCGATGGCGGCGAGATGTGCAGCCGCTCGGCGGCGCGAGTGAAGTGAAGCTCGTCGGCAACTGCGAGGAAGTACCGCAGGTGCGCGGCGGTGAGATCCACGATGACCTCCTACCTGGGCGGACACCGAACAGTGTGGCATACCGGCGGTCCGGCGAAAACTGCCGTCCACCTCGCGAATCCCACGATTCGGCCCTTCCGATTGGTGCAGAGTGGTTGTCACATGCACTCATCGAGGAGCGACCATGGTCAACTGGGACGGCGATCGTTATGCGGACGTCAGCGCTCTGCAGCGCATGGTCGCCGAGGCATCGATCGCCGGTCTCGAGATCGCGGGCGATGAGCGGCTCCTCGACGTCGGCTGCGGCGACGGGTTCATCACCATGCAACTGGCCGACCGGCTGCCTGCGGGATCGGTTGTCGGCGTCGACGCATCACGACTGATGATCGACAAGGCCCGCACCCGTGTCCCACCCGATGAGCTCCGTGTCCAGTTCCACGTCGACGACGTCCTGGCGCTGCCGTTCGAGCGCGACTTCGACATCGCGGTCTCCTTCAACATGCTGCACTGGGTTCACGATCAGCCCGCGGCATTGACGCAGATCGCGCGCAGCCTGGACGACGGCGGACGCGCGGTGATCCAGATCGTCTGCGCCACCGAGCGTCGCAGCATCGAAGACGTGGCGATGGACGTGGCCGCCCTGCCACGCTGGCAGCACTACTTCACCGACTTCGAGCCGCCCTACCTGCACGTCACTCCGGATCAGTTTCGCGAGTCCGCCACGTCGGCCGGATTCAACGTCTCCGACATCGAGATCACCTACCTGCGTTGGCAGTTCGAGTCGATCGATGCCTTCACCCAGTGGTTCACCGTCGGCGCCACCGACTGGACCAGCCGTCTACCCGACGACTCGGTGAAACCCTTCGCCGACGAGGTCATCGAGCGATATCAGGAATCCACCGCAGAGACGGCAGTGTTCCTGTTCGGTCAGATGCGGGTGGGGTTGGAGCTGGGCTGACGGCGCCGGCCGCGGCTCAGTCGACCCGCGTAATGGCCGGCACCTCGTAGTCACCACGCAGAACCGCAGGGTCCGGTTCGTACATCCGGAGCACCGGGCGGAACTCACCGCTGGGGGCCGGCAGCCAGTTCGCGGTGTCGTCGGGGGCCACGTTGCTGATCACGATCGTCAAGGAACCATCGGCACCGTAAGTCAGTCCCGGGGTCCGGTCGCCGATCGAGTATCGATTGAGCGGGTTGTCCACCAGATAGAAGTTGGGAACGTCATACATGGTCAACGACCAGAATGCTCCGACCGGCGGCGTGGGATTCAAAGTTATTGTGTACCTGCGGCTTCCCACCAGCTGGACGCCTCGGTCGTCGACGTAGGTCATGATGTACGCGGCCTCGTAGGGATGGTTGCCCCACAGTCCGCCCTTGGCAGCGGCTGCCCGTTCGATGATTCGAAGCCTCGGGTCGGCCATCTTGAACTGCGGGTCGTCGAGCGCACCGACCTCGAAGTAGTCGAGGTTGTAGTCGAACGCATGGTAGGTCAGCTTCCACCCGTTGACCTCGGGACTCGATCCGGACATCAACGCCTTCTGCAGATTCCGCTCACCGGCGTCGATACCCGCCACGAGCTCCGCGGCGAAGTCGTGATCCGCATCGGCATACGGCGATGCCTCGCCGGGGTCCCCGATCCCGACCTCAGCCAGGCCCCGCTCGATCTCGACGTCCCGAGGCGCGGGCGGGTAGGCCTGCGACCAGAGTCGGAGCTTCTCGAAGTACCGCAGTTCGTTGGGAACCTCGGCGGACGGCGCCGGTAGGCCCTCAGGCTCGGCGTCGCGATCGAGCGGAGTGAGAGTTGTGACGTCTTGGAGCGCATGAACAAGCGCCAGGTCATCGCCTCCTGCACAGGCCCACCGGCCGACGATCGACCCAACCGTGGTCGGGAAGTGGATCAGGGTCTCGTCGGCCTCGACGGTTCCGTCATATCCCGGAGGGACCAGCAAAAAGCCGCCCTCCGCGGTGCCGGTGGCACGATGGCCGACATAGGCAAAATTGTTCGTCCACGCATCGACGAATTGCAGAACGTAATAACGGCCGTCCGTGTCGGGAACTCGCAGTCGTACGGGCCCGACCGACAAATCGATCTGGGCCATCGAATACAGCGTGTCGTTGTTGATCGTGACGAAGGTGTCGGCTGGTCCTGCAAGAGTCCGGGCGTGACTGAAGGTGTTGAACGGCCGTGCCGGATTTGCCCCTACGCCTTCGGTCACATATCGGGTGACCTGATCTAGGTTGAATACCAGCGGGAATCCGTAGATATAGGCATTCGCGGCAACATCTGCCACCGACTGATCCGTCACCTGCATCACCCATGCTTTCCGTGCTGACCCCGCCTCGTGCCAATCGTGCCACAGTGGGCGCGCTCCCGCAGCGGCCCTTTCACAACCTTTCCGACTCCGTTGCGGGGCAGGGTCTCCACGAAATACACGTCCTTCGGACACTTGAAACCGGCAAGGTTCAGTCGGCAGTACGCAAGGAGATCGTCCGCCGTCGCCTGCGCCTCACCGGTCCCGGTGACCACGAACGCAATCGGAACCTCTCCCCAACGGGGATCGTCGCATCCCACCACCGCGACCTCGCGCACCGTGGGATGTTCGGCCATCACGCGCTCGATCTCGGCGGGGTAGACATTCTCGCCGCCGCTGATGATCATGTCCTTCGTACGTCCGACGATGCTGAGATAGCCATCGCAGTCCACCGATCCCAGGTCGCCGCTGCGATACCAGCCATCCGATGTCCACGACGCCGCTGTCGCCTCCGGGTCACGCCAGTAGCCACGAACCAGACTCTCGCCACGGATCTGCAACTCGCCGGGTTCGCCTGGGGCCGCGGGTTTTCCGTCGGTGGTGATGATCCGCACCTCCCAGCCCTGTGTGATCCGACCGGCGGTGGCCAGCGTAGGGCTGTCCGTCCGATGGTCCTCGGGGCGGAGCACGGTGAGAAATCCCTGTAGCTCGGTACTGCCGTAGATCTGGCGGAACCGTCGACAGATCGTCGCCTGCGCCCGGATCAGGAGCGCGGGTGTGATCGGTGCCGCACCGTACTGGACCTCGATGAGACTCGACATGTCGGCGCCCCGCCTGCGGCCTTCGAGTGCATCGACGAGGATCTCGAGCACCGCGGGTGCCGCCGTGAAGAAATTGATCCGCTGGTCCGCGACCGCATCGATGACCCGATCGACATCGAACTCTCGATGAACCGTGAGGCTCCCGCCCGTGAGGAAGCACTGCATCGCCTGGGCGAGGCCGGCGAGGTGGAACAGCGGCATCATCGCCAGATGGCGTCGTCCGGGACGTTGATCTCCGATCTCGATCGCAAAGCCGGCAAGACTGCGGATGAGAGACCCGTGATCCAACGGGATGACCTTGGGATTGCCTGTCGTTCCGCTGCTGTGCATGAGCACCGCGGTCTCTGCCGCCGCGAGTCGCTGAACCGGTCGGGGACCTGGATCGCCGACGAGGTCGGTGACGGGAACCCATCCGTCCTCACGGCTTCCGTCGACGACGGCCAGCATGTCGCCGATCGTCACCAGCCCGGTGGAGACCGGGTCGGCAAGCACCGCCCGCGGACAGCAGACGTCGAGAATCCGGGTGATCTCGGGTGCCGGCATCCGCCAGTTGAGCAGCAGCGGGATCGCTCCGAGACGCATCAGTGCCAGCACATTCGACAGATACTCCACACTGTTGTGCGCGACGACCCCGACAATGTCACCCGAGCGAACGCCGAGTGCGAACCACCCGCCCGCACGTTCTTCGATTCGTGCGTGAAACTCGCGGTAGGTCAGGCATTGCCGATCATCCCGCACCGCCACGATGTCGGCATCACAGGTGGCGCGCCATTCGATCACATGTAACCAGGTGTGCACAGGGTCTCCTTCAGATACCGCGATGACGACGAGCGCGCCGAAGGCCGGGCATCATCGGCGTAGATCTCATCCGTTGTGCCAAGCGAGCTCTCGCGTCCGGACCAGTCTCGTGAGTGTCTCGTTGACCGGCGCGTCAAGCGCTACCCTGGCCGCCTGCACCGGGATCGCACCGTTGATGAAGCCGATCTCGCTGACCCTGCCGGATTCGACGTCGAGAAGCGCCGACGGTTTCGCCGCAGGCATCGCGGCACCGAACTCCTGGACGTGGGCCACTGGGTCGTTGACGTTGATGGCAATTCCGAGCGCGCGTGCAGTCTCCCAGGCCTCGCGCGCAGCAGACCGACTGACCGGTCCACATTCCGGATGCGTCATCACCTCACCGACGGTCAGGCCGGTCAATGCGCACGGAGCGCTGTAGGCCACGTTGCAGATGAGCTTCTCCCACTGCATTGCCACAATGTCCGGCACGGATTCGGTCGCGAAACCCGCTGCCCGCCAGGCATCTACCACGGGATCAAGCCGATCACGGGGTAGTCCGGCGTACGCACCCAGTCGCACGGCCTTCATCGCGTTGTGATGGACCTGCCCCGGCGCGGGGCGTGATGCGCCGAACCCACTGGCGATTCCGACCGCCAGGCGATCGGCACCGACCACGCCGGCGATCTCGTCGGCGGACCCGAGCCCGTTCTGGATCGTGACGACCACGGTATGCGGTCCGATCGCCCCGACCACGGTTCTCGCGGCGCCACCGACGTCGGCCGCCTTGACCGCGAGGACCACCATGTCGACCGGACCGACGTCGAGCGTCGTCGATGCCGACCTCACCCGTACCGTGTCCTCGCTGTCGGGTCCCGTCAGGGTCAGTCCCGATCGCGCGATGGCGGCCATGTGCTCGGCCGAACGATCCAGCATGTGGACGTCGTGACCACCGGCCGCCAGACGCGCAGCATAGACCGATCCCATCGCGCCGCATCCGACGATCAGGATGGAGAGTTTCTCCGCCACAGCGTCATCCCACCAATCTCGTGATCGATCCGGACAGTTCCGCCTTCGCCTCGAGGCCGAAACCCGGATGGTCGGCAGGCGTGACGGTCCCGTCCTCGATTGCGCAATCTGCGCTGTATCCGCCGAAAGGCTGGAACACACCGGGATACGCCTCGCACCCACCGAGTCCCAATCCGCCGACGATGTGCAGATTGATCAGATGGCCACCGTGTGGAACCGCATGCGCGCGATCGACGCCCGCCGAATCCATCAGGTCCAGCATGGCCCGGTACTCGGTCAACCCGTAGCTCAGACCGGCGTCCATCTGCAGGATGTCGCAGTCCGGTCGGATACCGCCGAAGCGCAGGAGGTTTGCCACATCCTGCCGGGAGAAGAGATTCTCACCGGTGGCGAGCACACCGTCGTACGCGGCGGCCAGTTCGGCAGTTGCCCCGTAGTCGAGCGGATCGACCGGCTCTT
The DNA here is from genome assembly GCF_049847105.1 of Gordonia sp. DT218. Taxonomy (NCBI): domain Bacteria; kingdom Bacillati; phylum Actinomycetota; class Actinomycetes; order Mycobacteriales; family Gordoniaceae; genus Gordonia; species Gordonia sp. DT218. The sequence continues at coordinate 58,021 of NZ_JBNCNS010000004.1, forward strand.
CGAACCACCGTAATCGGTAGGGCTCCAGCGCCTTTGCATACACGACGGCGGCCTCGCGGCCGAATCGGCCATTTGCGTCCACCGCAACGGCGGCGCCCGATCCGACGATCGACACCGCCTCGTCGATTCGCCTCAGGTCCTCGTCCAGCGACAGCCCACCGACCTTGATCTTGACCGCCCGGTACCCGCTCTCCAGGTACCCCGAGATCTCCGCACGCAGCGCTGCGATGTCGTCGCCGGGCCGGTAGTAGCCGCCGGCCGCGTACACCGGGGCCGCCCGCCTGGTGGGTGTCCGGCCGTCCGCGCGCGCGATGGTGGCATATGCGGGCTCGTCGGCGAGTTTGCCGAGCAGATCCCAGCAGGCCAGTTCGATTGCCGCCGCAGCGCAGGCGCGATCGCCGTGGCCACCGGGCTTTTCATCGGCCAGCGCGCTCCGCAGCACACGTTCGGGATCGAGAATCCCGGTGTCGGGGTCGAGTAGTTCATCAGAGGGTGCGTCGAGCACCCGCGGAATCATCCGGTCACGGAGAAGCCCGCTTTGCGCAAACCGCCCGATCGAGTTGAAGGCCACCCCGTATACCGGCACGCCGTGCCGCATCACGTCGGTGATGACGGCCACGAGCGAGACGGTGTGGCGGTTGAAGTTGACGACGGCGTTGGCGACCGAGCCCTCCAGGGGCACCGTTACCTCGCGGATTTCGACGATGCGCATCTCGTCCTCACGCGATCGATCGGCTGTGCTGTGACCAATAGACCTTTCGCAGTTCGCGTTTGAGTAGCTTCCCGCTCGGGTTGCGGGGCAGTTCATCGCTCAGGTCGATCGAGGTCGGGCATTTGTAGTGCGCAAGTCGATCCCGACAGAACAACGTCAGTTCTCCCGGATCCAACGGCTCCCGGGCGACGACGACGGCTTTCACGGTTTCGCCCCACTTCTCGTCCGGCACCCCGATCACCGCCGCCTCCAGCACCTGCGGATGTTCGAGCAAGACATTCTCGACCTCGATCGGATAGATGTTCTCGCCACCGGACACGATCATGTCCTTGATGCGGTCGCAGAGAAAGAGGTACCCGTCCTCGTCGAGGTAGCCGGCGTCACCCGTGCGGAACCAGCCGTCCGGGGTGAGCACCTTGACGAGTTCATCGGGCTGATTGCGGTATCCGCTCATGATGAGGGCGCTCCGGGTCCGCACCTCGCCGGTCACGCCGGGCGGGCATACCGAGCCGTCGATCGGATCGGCGACGACGAGTTCGACCCCCTGCACCGCCCGACCCGCCGCAGCCAATCTCACACCGCCTGCGCGATGATCGTCGGGCGTGAGAAATGTGATGGGGCCGCAGGTTTCGGTCATCCCATAGCTCTGCACCAGCTCACATCCGAAGATTGCCATCGCATCGCGCGCCGTGGCGGGTGCCATCGGCGACCCCCCGTAGATCAGAGTCCGCAGGCTCGGATACTCCCTACCCTGCGCGTCCGGGTGCGAGATCAGCATGTGAACGACGGCCGGCACCGTCAGAGCATGGTCCACACCGCCACCGGCGAGCACGTCGAGCACCGTCGACGGCTTGATGTCGGTGGTGTAGAGCGCTTCCGCACCGATACCGAGGCAATAGAAGAGCCAGCCCGTTCCCGAGACATGGAACAGCGGAGCCGGAATCATCACCGTGTCACCAGGTTTGATGTCCCAGGGCGCCGATGATGCGATGTTGGCCGCGATGGCGCGATTCGGGAGTTCGACTCCCTTCGCCCGGCCCGAGGTCCCCGACGTGTACACGATCATCGCCACGTCATCGGATTCCGGCGCCATCTCGGGTTCGGACGCCCGCAGCCCTTCTGCCCAGTCGTCGTAGGCGATCGGGGCGGCCTCTCCGACGATCACCCGCGTCACACCGTCACCCGGATCATCATGTCCGAGGAGCGGCAGGAATTCCGGTTCGACGACAACCACGGAAGGTGCGGCGTCGGCCACGGTCTCGGCCATCTCTCGACGGCTCAGCCGCCAGTTGAGTGGCACCCCGGCGGCTCGGACGTACGACGCGGCGACCAGCACCTCACCCCACACCACCGCATCCTTACCCAGAAATCCAACCGTGTCACCGGCTCCGATACCGAGATCATCCAGGCCGCAGGCAATCCGGGAACTTCGCCGAAACCACGACCCGAACGTGTGCGACCGGCCGTCGACGACGCCGATCGCCGGCTGCTCTGCCGCCACATCGGCCCAGTGCCGGAGCATGGCGCCGAGCGACCGGAGGTGATGCGCATCCATGGTGGCCTATCCCGGGTCAGGCGTTGATCTGGCGACGACGCTCCGCCGCGGTCCGTGGCGCATGCTCGACATCGCGTGGGCCGAAAGCGCGCAGCCAGCAGGCGAACTCCAGGAGGATCCCGTCAGGGTCCTGGAAATAGAACGACCGCACGTAGACGCCGTCGTGCATCTCGGTGGCGATCTGGCTGGGGCTGTCGTCGTGGTTGACGATCGGCCCCACCCGGACACCCGCCGTCTTGAGCGAACGACGGTAGTCCTCGAACCGGTCGGCAGGCACATCGAACGCGATGTGGTTCAGCGAGCTCACCGCACTGATCCACTCGCCGAATCCCGGTTTCTCCTCGGGAGCGGAGATGCCCGGCACGCCGTCCTGGGCATCGACGAACCAGAAGAACGCCAGCGAATTGCCGTTGCCGGCATCGAAGAAGAAGTGCTGACCCATTCCGCCCGGCAACTCCACCGTCTTGACCAGTTCGAAACCGAGCACATTGCTGTAGAAGTCGACCGTGCGCTGCATGTCGGAGCACACCAGCGCGACGTGGTTGAAACCGCGGACGTCGAACCTCGGATTGTCTGTCATGTCGTTTCTCCTCCGTGGACAGAAAACGAATGTAACATCAGATTCGTATCCTGTGAATAGGCCGCCCTCGACTCCTGGAGCGCCCCGATGGGCCAGAATGAATCCGTGGCACCACAGCAGACCCGGCCGACCAAGCGCGGCCGCGAGACCCTCGAGGCAATCCACACGGCTGCCCGCAAGGTGATCGCAGAGAAGGGCTTCCTGAAGACGACAGTCGCCGACATCGTCGGCGAGGCCGGAAAGTCGCCTGCATCCTTCTACAACTACTACGACTCGAAAGACGCACTGCTCGAACACTGGGCACGCGAGTTCCAGGAAGAGGCCCGCACCCGAGTCGAGAGGGCGATTCACGACTCACACCCCGATCAGTACGAAGAGATCGTCGCGTCGGTCCGGGCCCACTGGGAGACCTACCGCCACCGACTCGCCGAGATGGTGGGCGTCTTCCAGCTCGCGATGGTCAACGACGAGTTCGCGCGCGTGTGGGACTCCCTGTGCGGAGAACTGATCACGGTGATCGCCCGCGCAATCGGACGTGCACAGACCGACGGCTACTGCCCCGGCGTCGATGCGGAGCTCACCGCGCGCGCGATCGTGTCGATGCTGAACATGTTCTGTTACGACAGCCTCGCGAACGGCCGCGCAGCGGATGCCGACGACGAACGATGCATCAGCACTCTCGCCGACGCCTGGTACCACGCCGTCTACTGGAAACCCGAGTCCGTGTGAGATCCGGGTCTCGACGCTCACCGTCGAACCGGCTATGATACGAATCTGACATCAGGTTCGTATCCTAGGAGAGTTGCCGTGCCCATCGAGCAAACGTTTGTCGGTCTCGAATCCCCAACCGTCGGCCGTGCAGGCGCGGGCGGACATCCGTGCCAGGGCCTGTATCACACTCCGTCACAACGCAAGCCGCGAATTGCCGTGATGGCGACGCATTATCAGATCGATTTCTCCGAGCATTATCTCGCCGAGTATCTGGCACGGCGTGGCTACGGGTTCCTCGGCTGGAATACCCGGTTCCGAGGAGACGAAGCACATTTCCTGCTCGACCATGCCCTGGTCGACATCGGCGTCGGCGTACGCTGGTTACGCGAACAGGCAGGCGTGGACACCGTTGTGCTGCTCGGTAACTCGGGGGGCGGGTCGTTGATGGCCGCCTATCAGTCGCAGGCGTCGCAACCATCCATCTCAGCTGTCGCAGGCTCACGACTCGCCCGCGGCGTCGAGGATCTCCCCGCCGCCGACGGGTACATCTCGAGCGCGGCCCACCTCGGCCGGCCGGATGTGCTGACCGCGTGGATGGACGGCTCCGTCGTCGACGAGAACGACCCGCTGGCAACCGACCCCACGCTCGACCTGTTCAATCCCGACAACGGGCCATCGTATTCGACCGAGTTCGTGCGGCGATACCGCGACGCGCAGTCCGCGCGTAATCATAAGATCACCCGATGGGTCAAGGACGAACTCGCACGACTGGCAGCGGCGGGATACCACGACCGTCCCTTCTCGGTGTCCCGGACCTGGGCCGACCCGCGCATGGTCGATCCGACCCTGGAACCGACGAAGCGGGAGCCGAACCGGTGTTATGCCGGCACACCGGAGCGCGCCAACAAATCCGTGTTCGGGATCGCCTCGGCCACCACACTGCGGACGTGGTTGTCGCTGTGGAGTCTCGAGGATTCACACACCCGCGCCCACGCCCACCTGCCCCGGATCACGGTGCCCTCCTTGGTGGTCAACGCCAATCGGGACACCGGAGTGTTCCCCTGTGATGCCAACGCGATCCGCGATGGCCTGGGCGCAACGGACAAGACGTTCCACGAGTTCGACACCGACCACTACTTCCAGGAGAACAACGGCCGCGACGACGTCGCCGATCTCATCGACGCGTGGATCGCCCAGCGCTTCTGAGCGCGACGTGAACCGAATGGTGCACTAGGGCTGCATCAGTACCGATGCCGACGGATAACTCTCGGCGAAGCGGTCGGGCAGAGGTGCGATGAAGATGTTCTCGGTCCGGGTGCGACTGACCCGCCATCGTCCGTCCTCCTTGCGGAAGGTGTTGTTCAGACGACTGGATCGCAACAGTGATCTGCCGTCCGAGAACAGCCAGGGCTGCATGTGGACCCACTGCCCGTCCGCCTCGGCGCCGTCGACATGGATCTGTTCGGACGTGAGGTAGTGGACGTTGAGCAGGAGCGCCGGGTCCCGCTTCTCACCCCAGAACGCCTGGAAGTGCTCCCGGATGCCGTCTTTGCCCTCCGCCCGTCCGAATTGGCCGTTGTAGTACTCCCCGACGCCCTCCCAGACCGCGTCGTCGGTGTACAGGTCGAGAATGAGGTCGATACGCTCGGCGGCGTCCCGGACGCCGAATTCCGGACACGGGGTGTCGCACAGGAGCATGTACCGGGCCTGGATGCGTCGGATCTCGGCCTCGGCCTCCAGCACCTCGATACGCGCGGTCAATGCTGCGATGGCGTCTGCGGTCATTGTTCCAGAACCTCCACTACTGTCCGTGCCTGTTGTATCCACTCGTTGATGCGCGCGCCCGTCTGCCGGGAGGGCAACTGCCCCAGTCGAAGGGTCATCGAGTGGCCGCCCTTCGGGTCGCGGATGGGAAGAACCAGCGACCCGACATCGTAGATCTCGTGATCGTCAACGTCACGGAGACGGTAGTCAACCGATGAGCTCTCGATCGACGCGCGGATGCTCCGTTCCTCGGACGGCGTCAACCGACCACTTTCGTAGCGGCGGGTCGCTTCGCGCATCTCGTCATATGCCGCACTGCCCTCGGCCGGCAGGAACGAGATCAGGTAACCGTTGTCCCGGACGAATGCGAGTCGGGCACGGTGGACCGCCTTGACCGTCTCGTCGGCGCCGCGCAGTTTGGCGATCCAGCGTTCCTGGGCGTCGCCATCCTGATCGAAGACATACGAGTCGCCGATCGGCGGGACCATCGGAATGCGATGCGCGAGACCCTCTTCGCGATCGACACCGGCGCCGGTCACCGAGAGCACGGTGGCCATCTCGTCGACGCTGACGGCGGTGAAAACCGTTACCTCGCAACCGATCGACGACGCCAGTTCTTCGACCTGCGATCGGGCGGAGTGGGCAGCGTGAATGGCCGGCAGGATCTCGTGATCCATGCGCGCCATGAGTGAGGTACACACGAAGCTGCCATAGCCGCCCTGGAAGAAGAGCAAGGGCGACACGGGATTGGTGACCGCCAGATCGCGCACCTCGCACAGCGTGATCCAGTGATCACCGGCTTCGACCGTGTCCCACAGAGTGGTGTCGATCCAGGCCACGGAATCGCTCAGGACCGGGTCACCGGACGGCGATGGGAACCAGTCGATCCCGTCGAGCTTGTTCTCCCATCGCTGGGCGACCCGCAGGACGATGTCCTCCTGTTCGCCGCCGAGGATGTTGATGCACAACGACGAGCATTTCTGCATCTTCTCGAACGTGCGGGAGGTCTTCATCGGCATGAACGACACCAGCGGAGGGTCGAGGGACACCGAGCTGAAGGTTCCGACGACCATCGCCAGGACCTCTCCGTCGGTGTCGCGACCCGTCACCACCACGACACCGGTCGGGTAATGGCCCAGAACGTCGCGGAACAGCTTGGGATCGACTGCGGCAGGGGCGTTGACAGACATGGCTTCTCCTGGATTCACTGGACGTGTCGACGTCGCTGTCACGCGACCGAGCGACCTGATCCGGTCATCTGATGGTGCGAAGCTATTTCGTCACGTCCCTACAGCGGTAGGAGGGAAATCTTTACTGTCGCGGACGGTGCCGAGCGGGCAGACTGGGACTCACCGGAAAAAGGAGGAACGGTGAGCTCGGCCTACTCGACACAGCCTGTCAGTGACCAGGCATCCGCGGTGCACGAGAGTGTGGTGTCCGCGGAGTTGCTCGCGACGCAGGTGCGTGAGGAGATCATCCGCACCGAAACCGATCTGTCCGCGTGGGTCGAGCTGTCGACGACGTACCTCGACGACGCCCGCACCGAAGACCACACGCCCGGCCGACGGCCATTGCGCGGGGTTTCGGTCGGTGTCAAGGATCTGATCGACGTCGCGGGATTGCCCACGCGGGCGGGCTCGACGGTGACCTCGGATCGGCCGGCGGCGACAGATGCGCCGTGTGTCCGGCGACTGCGCGAGCTCGGCGCCGTGGTCCAGGGCAAGACCGTGACCACTGAGTTCGGCTACTTCTCCCCCGGTCCCACGCGCAATCCGCATGCACCTGATCACACTCCCGGCGGCTCCTCGAGCGGTTCGGCCGCCGCAGTGGGCGCCGGCGTCATCCCGCTCGCACTCGGGACACAGACCGCCGGATCGCTCACACGTCCCGCCTCGTACTGCGGGGCAGCCGGGATGGTGATGGCGCACGGCACAACCGACCTCGCGGGTATCACGGGGCTCAGCCCCTCACTCGACTCACTCGGATTGCTGACCCGTAGCGTCGCCGACCTCGAATACGTCTACACCGCATTCGCGGGACGGTCCGCCCGTACTCCGCAGCGCCGCATGGTCAATGGCGCACTGTTGTGGGAGGGCAGCGAACTCGTCGCCATCGACCCGCAGATGCGAGAGTTGCTCGACTCCCTCCAGGGAATGCTCATCAGGGCGGGCGTCGACTGCCGGCGTCTCGACTGGGACGACCATGTCCAGACCCTCGCCGATGATCACCTCACCGTCATGAGTCACGAGGCCGCCGCCACCCTGAACGACATCGTCGACGCGCACGGTGCGGCCCTCAGCCCCCAGTTGCTCTCACTGGTGGAGGACGGACGTCGAGTCCCCGCCGACGATCACGCCGCCGCCCTCATCCGTCGTGACAGGTCGCGCGAGTTGCTGTCCGAGATCCTGGGCGCGAACGCCGTCATCGTCGGTCCCGCCGCCCCCGGTCCGGCTCCGAAAGGTCTCGGCGCCACCGGTTCCCCTGTGCTCAGCCGCCCGTGGCAGCTCCTGGGTTGTCCCGTCGTGGTGGTTCCCGGCGCACGTACCGGCGACGGCCTTCCGCTCGGCGTGCAGATCGTCGGTCTCCCCGGCCACGAGGCGAACCTGTTCGAATTGGCCACCACGCTGGAGCCGCTGCTGCATGCATCGCCGGCCCGGTCGGCCTGAGCCGCCGCCCCTGAGAGAAGTCGATCACCATGGTCATCAAGCCCCGCCCCGTCACCCACCACCGCATGTTCCTCACCTGCTACGAGGACACGTTCAACTACGGATGGCATCACGTCGACCTGTTCGTCCACGACGAACTCGGACGTGAGGTCAACTGGGTGCACTGGACGGTCGAGGCCGACGGGCCCGAAGCCGCCGACGAATCGGTACGCAAGGAGGAACCGTGGCTGCAGCGCACGTCGGAATGGGAGCATCGGGTCAGTGCGGTCGGCATGAACTATTGGACCGCCGACGCCGCCTGGGATGACTAGGCCGGCCGGGATACCCTCGACACGATGACAGGGCGAGCGCAGCGACGGGAAATTGCCACCGATGACACAGGAACCAGCTGAGACCGCGGCGTCGACGGCCGTGTATGTCGTCGACGACGATCCCGCTCTGTGCGAATCGGTCGACTGGCTGCTGGGGAGTATCGGGATCTCACCACACATCTGTCACAGCGCGGACGAGTTCCTCGACGCGTACCGGGGTGACCATCCGGCCTGCATCATCCTCGACGTCCGGATGCCCCGGATGAGCGGTCCGCGTCTGCAGGAGAAACTCAACGAGTTCGCCCCGCACGTCGCCATCATCTTCGTCTCGGCGCACGGCGACATCCGCATGTCGGTGTCCACGTTGCAGGCGGGCGCTCTCGACTTCCTCGAGAAGCCCTACGACCCACAGCGGTTGCTCGACGCGGTGCAGGCCGGCATGGAGAAGGCGACCGAACGCTTCCACACGTATGCGCAGCGACGGTCAATCGAGGCCAAGGTGGCGTTGCTGACCCCGCGCGAACGCGACATCCTCGCCCTGGTCGTAGAAGGTCTGCCCAGCCAGAACATCGCCCGTCGTCTGGAGATGAGTGTGAAGACGGTGGACGTCCACCGTGCTCGCATCAAGAGCAAGACCGACGCCGACAGCATCAGCACCCTTGTGCGCGACATCCTGAGATTCGATGTGGCGGTGCCGACCGACACCGCCACCTGACCCCACCGCCATCTGTCCCCGGTGGATCAGTAATAGTCGAGCACCATTCGGGGCCCCTTGGCCCGCGACACACAGACGGCGATGACCTCGCCGGATTCACGTTCCACCTTGGTCAGCACATTGTCGCGATGTTCGGGATCGCCGTCGACGATCTGCATGATGCAGGTGCCGCAGATACCCTCCTGACACGAAGTGTCGACGTCACATCCGTTCTCCTCCAGCACTTCCACGATGCTCTTGTCGGCCGGCACGGAGTAGGTCTCACCCTCGAGTTCCACCTCGAACGCGGTGTTGCACTCCGCCGACGGCTGCGCGGTGGCGTGGAAGTTCTCGAAATGCACTGCCCCGGCCGGCACGAACCGCTCCGCCAGCGCGACGACCTTCGTCATGAAACCATCGGGACCGCAGACATATACGTGGGTCCCGTCGACCGCCCGCGCCAGGGCGGATTCCAGCAGGGCGTCCTGTCGGTCACGTGCGACGCCGACGTGTGCGTACAACTTCTCCGGGCATCGATCACGCAGCAGCGGAAGGAATGCCGCGTCTTCTTCGGTCCGGGAGAAGTAATGCAGTTCGAAGCTGATGCCCTCGACGTCCATGTACCGTGCCATGCTCAGCATCGGCGTGATGCCGATGCCCGCCGCCACCAGGACGTGGTGAGAGGCGTCGGATCCCATCTCCAACAGATTGCGGGGCTCGCTGATCTTGAGTGCGTCGCCGACCTTCACCTCGTGCAATGCCACCGAGCCGCCGCGCGAGTCGGTCTCGCGTTTGACGGCCACGGCGAACGACTCGCGTCCATCCGGTCGGCTGCAGAGCGAGTACTGCCGCGTGATCGCGGTGGGTCCCATGACGTCGATGTGGGCACCCGGCGAGTACGAGCCGATCGGCGTCCCATCGGGTTTGGACAGATAGAAAGTCTTGACTGTCGGTGTCTCCTGGACGACGTCCGAGACGATCACGTCGATCAGCGACATGGTTGTTCTCCTGATAGAACGGACTGGGTCAGCGAACGTAGAGCCCGCCGTTGACGTCCCAGCAGGCGCCGGTGACGAAGTAGGCGTCGTCCTTGGTGAGCAGGGCGACCATGTCCGCGATGAACGACGGACTGCCCAGGCGACCGACCGGGATGCCGGCGATCACGGCATCGAGTCGGTCCGGCGGCACGGTCGCCTTCACCACGGGCAGATCGTGCGGGCCGGGCGCGACCGCGTTGACCGTGACACCGCTGCCCGCGAGTTCGCGAGCGAAGATCTTGGTGACGGTGAGGATCGCACCCTTGGAGGCGGCGTAATGGGCGCCCGTTGCCGTGCCGCCGTTCTGGCCGGCCAGCGAGGCCATGTTGACGATGCGTCCGTAGCCGCGCTCGGCCATCGCGCCACCGAACACCTGGCAGCCGAAGAAGATGCTGTTGACGTTGGTGTTGAGCACCTGGGTGAACTCGTCCTCGGCCAAGGTCATCAGATCCGCGGCCTGGGTGCGCGCCGCGTTGTTCACCATGATTGTCGGTGTCCCCCAGAGGGTTCGGCACTCGTCCAGCGCGCTCTCGAAGTTCGCCTTGTGGCCGACGTCGAGCGTGATCGCCCGCGCCGTGGAGCCGTCCGGCGAGAGCTCGGCCGCAATGTCGCGCGCGGCGTCCACAGCGATGTCGGTGAGAAGGACGCGATGTCCCTCGGCGTGCAGCCGCCGGGCGATGTGGCCGCCCATTCCGCCTGCCGCGCCGGTGACGACGGCGATCCCCGATGTCGACGGTGCTGATGTCATGGGATCACGCCTCACAGAAGGTATCCGGACGCGCTCACCGCGTCCTCGCTGTCGATCAGACGTGCCACCTTGAGCGCGATCTTGTCGCCATCATCGGAGAGCACGACCTTGTGGGTCATCTCGGCGCCGACCGTCGAGAAGGTGTCGCGCTTGAACGCGTTGAGAATCTGCGCCGATCGCAAGGTGACCGATTCGTCGTCGATCTCCTCGACGGTGAACCGCGACACGATCCGCACTGTGCGGGCTGCGGCGACCGCGGAGGGCGCGTAGCCCTGCATCATCCGCTGGACACGCAGCTGCCGCATGCGCTTGTCGTCGTAGACCATGTTGAGCGACGATTCGAAATCGTCGGTGTCCGGGTCGATCGGGATCACGTAGAGCGCGTCGTCGGTGTACATCGATTCCCAGGCCACATAGTCCTTGGCATCGAGGACGGCGGCCTCGTGCCAGACGAGCTGTATCGCGCGCAGGACCCGGGTGTCGGTGAAGGTGAGTACGTCAGTCATCGCTCATCATCCTCTTCCACATGTCGTAGGACTCCCGCATACCGGTCTCGTCGGTGACATGCGAAGTCGGCCAACCCTCTTCGGTGGTGTACTCGCGGTTTTCCCCGCGGTTGACCAGGATCGGCATGTTGGGGTTGCCGCCCGCACCGATCTGTACGCGGTCCCAGCCTTCGGCGTCGTCGGGACTCCCGAAGCCGAACGGGCCCTGGAAATGCTCGTGGATACGCAGGCGCTCCCGGTTGATGCTCTCTGGACCGCCGTCCATGCCGATCGCCATGTGCCACACCTCGGTCACGTCCACGCTGATCGGGATGAGCACGCGGAAGAACGACGACGACATCGCGATGTTCGGGAACATGTTGAGGTTGAAGCCGCAGCCGTGCATCGAGCGCATGTACCGGCGGATGCGTTCGGGGCTCTCACCTGCCTCCTCGAGCTCGTCGACGAGATGCTGGAAGCGCGGCTGGATCTCTTCGTCACCGTTGTCGACGTCGAGATCGGCATGTGCCGCGGCCATGATCGCGACGCTGTGGCCGTTACCCAGGGCATGGGTCTCGGCGGCCGGATCATCCATGAACGACATCATGTTCGCTGTCTCGGAGTCCACCGATGCCATCCACGACTTGTGCACCATCGGGAAGTGGTAGCCGTCAGTGGTGTTCTCCAGCTGGATCTTCCAGTTTCCCTTGAACCGGAACTTGTGGGCGCCCAGCACCTTGGTCGGGAATCCGTTGGACTGCTTGAGAAAGCGCTCCATCCAGATCTTGGCGTCTCCGAGGAAGTCCTCCAGCGGCTCGGTGTCCAGATCGAACGTCGCCCAGATCATGCCGACGTAGCTCTCGGTTCGAAGCTTCTGCAGCGGGAAGTCGTTCTTGTCGACCACTCCCTCGTAACCGTCGGGGTACGGGATGCCGCGCAACCGGCCGTCGAGTGTGTATGACCAGTTGTGGTATGGACACGTGAAGCCGTTGGCCTTGCCGCTGCGCTGGTCGCACACCGTCGCGCCGCGGTGGCGGCACCGGTTGAGCAGAGTATTGAAGTTGCCCTTGCGATCCCGGGTCACGATGACCGATTGGTCGCCGACCTGGGTGGTCTTGAACGACCCGGCCTCGGGGATCTCGCTCTCGTGCGCGACCCACACCCAGGTCCGGTAGAAGATCTTCTTCATCTCCTCGTCGAAGATCTCCGGGTCGGTGTAGAGCGCTCCCGCGACGCGGTCCTTCTTGGCCAGGTCGGAGAATCCGCGGGTCGGCCTCTCAATGGTGGTCATTGCTGTCCTTCACTGTCATCGCCATCGGGTGTGCGGGCTGGGATCGGTCAGACGTCGTCGCGGATCGTGAGTTCGCGACCCATCCGGGCTTCGACCTTGAAGTACTTCCAGAGCGCGAACTCGCCGACCATGGTGGTACGCAACAGGTTGCATGCCGCCGTGACCGTCGTCTGATCGCGTACGTCGGCCAGGACGTAGAACGTCCAGGGCCACCCGTCGGACGGTCCGACCATGTGCGCGTCGTCGTCGAATGTTCCGATGATGTCGACGCCGTCCATGTTCTTCAGAGCGGACAGGAATCGAACGGTAGCTTCCCACACCGGGCCGATCTCGGCCTTCGGCAGATCGAAGAAGTTCTGGTTGTTGCCGACACAGAACAGGGTGCGCAGGGGCTCGGCGGCCATGAATAACTCCTGGTTCGTTGAGAATTGCGGGCTGGTCAGTTCGAGAGATCAGGGGAAGCTGGGAATACCGGCATCGAGGCCGAGCATCAGTGCGCCGGCAGCCTCATAGGTGTTGGTCTGGAGCATGGCGTGCTGCGCGGGCACCAATGCATCTTGCAGATACCGCTGTAACGGGTGGGTCTCGTAAATCGCACCGGTGCCGGCGAGATCGAAGGCCTGCAACACAACTCGGCGCCCCACATGCGCGGCATGAGTCGCGGCGAGGCGGAGCAGCGCCCTGTCATCGGTCGAGATATGCTCGTCGGCAAGCGCTTTGACCCACACCATATCGGTGGCCTCGTAGAAGAACGCCCGCGCGGAACGCAGCTCGGCCTCGGCCGCGGCGAGCCCGGACTTGTAGGCCGGACGGTTACCCTTGCTCGCCCCACCCGTGATGGAGGTGCGTGCGGCGCCGACCTCCAGCGCGTAGTCGAGGGCACCGCGGGCCGCGCCGATTGTGACCACGGCCAGGACCTGGGCGGCGTATGCGAGCGCGGGGTAGCGGGTCAGCGGCTCGTCGATCTGCGGTGTTCCGCCGCGGACGAAGGTCATCTCCTCGGGGACGAAGAGCCGGTCGGCGCGCACGGCGTGAGATCCGGTGGCCTTCATCCCGGCGACGTCCCAGTTGTCGACGATCTCGACATCGGCGGGATCGACCAATGCGGTCAGCGGCTTGCCCTCGGTCTGCGGCCCACCGGCCAGACCGACGCCGATGATGTCGGCGCCCCGGCAGCCACTGGCGAACTGCCAGACGCCGGAACACACATAGCCGCCGTCGACCTTCTCGGCCTCCTGCATCGGGAACAGTCCCCCGGCGTAGGCGATGTCCGGCCCGTCGGCGTAGATCTTCTTCTGCGTCGCCACCGGCAGGGCCGCGAAGTAGACCAGTGACGAACCGAAACTCGAGACCCAGCCGGTAGCGGGGTCGACCGCCGAGATGCGCTCCACCATGGACATGAACTCCGACGGTGGCATCGGCTCTCCACCGAATACCGACGGCGTCGACGCCCGGTAGATACCGGCCCGCTTCAGCAACCCGACAAAGTCGCGTGAGACGTACCGCTGCGCGTTGAACTCGTCACGACGATCCCGGAGGACATCGAGGGCGTGATCGAATGCGGCGTCACGTGCGGCACCGGCCGGTTCCGCCACCACCCGCTCAGTCAGGCTCTCCGTGGTCATCGCTGTCTCCGTTCAGATTCGACATTCGCTCTGGGCGCTACACTATGGACGCGTGCGCACCACCGGTATCGGGATTTCCTGCGCTGTCGCTAAGCATTTCCCTTACTTGCGCCGCACCACGAGACGGTCGATGCTGGGTGTCCGGCGAAGGCGAGGTGATGACGTGTTCCCTGCGCGTCGCGACTTCGAGAAGATGATCCTGAACACCGGCACCGGGATTCTCATCCATGAGGCCAGTTCGAAGAACATCCTCTGGGCCAACTCGGCCGCATGCCGCATGTTCGGTTTCACCCTCGAAGAACTCAGGCCCCTCAAGGCCCACCACATGAGCGCTCAGGAGCGGCAGTACCGTCGCGAGGTCGGCGTCGCCTGGCTGCAGTCCGCCGTCGTGTACGGCTCGAGCCGAAAGCAATGGAAATACCGTGCCAAAGACGGCACCGACTTCCTGACCGACGCCCGCGCGACCTTGGTGCGGTGCGAGGACGGTCCGGTCGTGATGGTCGAGTTCCGCAACATGTCCGAAGAAGTCGAGCTGCAGGAAGAGCTCAGCTGGGTGTCGGAATCGCTTCAGCGCATCATGACCCACACGTCGGCCGGACTGGTGGTTCTTGACGACGACAACTGCATCGACGACATCTCCCCGCTCGCCGCGCAGCTGTTCGGCAGCACACCGGCTGCGCTCTCCGGCGTCCACCTCGAGGATCTCGGGCGGTGCGAACCCCGACTCAACAGCGACCATGTGATCGAGCGTCTCGACGGCCGGGCGGGTTCGGTGAGCATCCAGCAGGAGATCATCAAGGATGACGGCACCACCATCTGGCTGGCCGGCGAACTCGAGATCGTGGCCCACGACGGCATCCGATCACGCGTTCTGACGATCCGCGACGTCACCGACCGGGTGGAGTGGGAACGCCGCACCGCCTACCAAGAGGCGAATCTGCAGTACCTGAGCCGCTATCACGCGATGGGCGACATGGCGATGATCCTCGCCCACGAACTGGGGCAACCCTTGGCCGCGTCAACGAATTACCTGAGCGGGCTGAAGGCCCGGCTGTCGTCGGAGACCGTCGACGCCCGCAGCCTCGAATACGGGATCGACCAGATCGAGAAGCAACTCCATCGCGCAGCCGACATCGTGACGTCGGTGAAGCGCTATGTCCGTCGCATCGAGAGCACCACCACTCTGATGGATCTCAACGAGACCGTCGAGGAGAGTCTGTATTTCGTGCGACTGCGTGCCGCCGAGCAGGGCATCCGTGTCTTCGCCGACATTCCCGATCGCAATCTGTTCATCCAGGGCGAGAATGTCCTCATCGGCCAGGTCATCATCAATCTCTGCGTCAACGCGCTCGACGAGATCGCTCAGCCGACAACCGAGGTCAAGGAGTTGGCCGTGGAAACCGGCGACGATGACGGCAGCGCCTGCGTGTGGATCCGGGACCAGGGACGTGGCATGACGGGTGTTCCCACCGACCGACTGGCCACCGGGGTCTTCTCCGCCAAACACGACGGTTCGGGCATCGGGCTCATCATCTCCGAGCACATCCTCGAACGTCACGGCGGCACGATCGAGTACCTGCCGAACGAGCCGTCGGGGACCGCGGTGAAGGTGACGCTGCCGCTGGCCGACGCGCCGGAACCCACCCGACCTGCGGAGACCGGGTAAAGGTTTCTGTACCCCGACGTTGGCAAGACCCAGTAGTGCACCGTCGATGCGCTGGATAGCTTGGTCAGCAGCGGCCACGACAACGGCCGTCGATCGAGACCGACAGCGCCGTCACGTCTCCCACGTCAACCGAAGTCATCAGTGCGGAAACGTGATTCGTGACGGACCAGAACATGCACGCGCAGTTGCAGGTCTTGTCGACGTCGCGCCGAGCCGCACCAAGGAGGATCACACATGCCCACTCCCGACGTACTCGTGCTCGGCGCCGGTACCGCCGGCTCGGTCATCACCCGTCGCCTTCTGGATGCCGGTCTCACGGTGACCTTGGTCGAGGCCGGCGGCGCCGACACCAACCCGGCGATCCACGACATGTCGCGCGTCGGCGAACTCTGGCTGGGCCCCGAGGACTGGGGATACTTCTCCGCACCACAGCGCAACGCGATGGATCGCCGGCTGCACGTTCCGCGCGGCAAGGTCGTCGGCGGCTCCAACCAGCTCAACGGCACCATCTGGGTGCACGGTTCGCCGTGGGACTACGACCAGTGGGCGGCCGCCGGCAACACCGGTTGGGACTGGGAGTCGGTATCGCCGCTGTTCAAGCAGATCGAGAGTGCACAGAGTCCGGACGGCTTGATCGACACCGTCGAACCCGACCTGTCACCGATCCAGCAGGGCATCCTCGACTCCGCGGTCACCCACGGTCTCCCTCTGAACTCGGACTACAACTCCGGAGACCAAGAGGGTGTATCCCGGATGAAACTCAACCTGCGTGACGGACAACGGCTTTCGACATGGGCCGCGTACATGCGTCCCGTTCTCGACCACCCTCGCCTGACTCTCGAGTCGAGCGCGCTCGTCCATTCGATCATCGTCTCCGACGGCACGGTCCGCGGCGTCCGGATCATCGATGTCGATGGCGGGCACCGAGAACTACATGCCGGACTCGTGATCTTGTCCGGTGGTGCGATCGGATCACCGACGATCCTGCTGCGCAGTGGGATCGGTCCCGCCGATGAACTACGGAGCCACGGCATCGACGTCGTGGCCGACGTCCCCGGCGTCGGCAAGAATCTGCAGGATCACTTCCTGGTGCCGGTGATCTTCGGGACCGAGAAGCCGATCGATCCGCCGCAGCCCTTCCAGCCGGTGACCCAGACGCACTGGTTCTGGAAGAGCGATCCCACTCTTCCAGTGCCCGACACCCAGCCGATCAATTTCAGCGTGCCGTTCTACTATGACGATGCAATGACCGGCCCGACTTCGGGTTTCACGCTGCATGCGGGGCTCATCAGGCCGCACAGCACCGGCAGTGTCACGCTGCGCGACACCGACCCCGCATCGGAGCCGATCATCGACTTCAATCTGTTCGACGACGAGCGCGATCTGCGGGCGCTCGTCCGGTCGGTTCGCCAGTGCCGCGAAGTCGGACGACAGGGACCGCTCGCCGACGAATGGGGCGCGTCCGAGGCCCTGCCCGGTCCCGACGTCGACGACAGCGACGAGGCACTCGCCGCGTGGGTGCGCCGTGCCGTGAACACCTACCACCATCAGGCGGGAACCTGCCGGATGGGCACCGACGCCGACGCCGTGGTCTCGCCGGCCTTGCGTGCCGTCGGGGTGGAGAACCTGATGATCGCTGACGCATCGGTGATGCCCTCTGTCACAACAGGAAACACGAACGCACCGACGGCGATGATCGCCGAGCGCGCCGCCGAACTGATCACCGCGGGGTTGACAAGCAACCCACGCAGCACCAAGGAGTAGTCCCGATGATCGACATTTCCACCCTCAACACCGGTCTCTACATCGGCGGCGAATGGCACGACGCCCGCGAGACCTTCACCACCCTCAACCCGGCCACCGGGCAGCCGCTGGCCGACCTCGCCGCAGCGGACGCGAGTGACGTCGATGCCGCGGTGTCGGCGGCCACGACGGCGTTCCGCGGCGACTGGGGCGCCCTCGCACCATCGCGCAAGGGCGCCTTGCTGAACAAGCTGGCCGACCTCGTCGAACGCGACGTCGAACAGCTCGCCGCGTTGGAGTCCCTGGACATGGGTCGTCCGGTCGGCATGAGCGCCGCGATGATGATCCCCAACCTCATCGGGACGTTGCGCTACTACGCGGGCTGGGCGGACAAGATCAACGGCGAGCTGATCGCCAACGACGGCTACATGGGCGGACCGGTGCCGACCCATGCCTACACACGTCGTGAACCGCTCGGTGTGGTCGCGGCGATCGTGCCGTGGAATGCCCCGCTGATGATCCTCGGTTGGAAGCTCGCCCCCGCCCTGGCCTGCGGAAACACCGTCATCATCAAGCCTGCCGAGGACGCTTCCCTCTCGATCCTGCGACTCGCCGAGCTCGTCACCGAGGCGGGCTTCCCGCCCGGCACCGTCAACGTCCTCCCGGGTGTCGGCAAGGTGGCAGGCGAGGCGCTGGCGCTGCATCCCGGCATCAAGAAGATCTCGTTCACCGGTTCCACCGTGACCGGGCGCGCGATCCTGCAGAACTCCGCCGTCAACTTCAAGCGCACCGCGCTCGAACTCGGCGGCAAGGCTCCGCAGATCATCTTCGACGACGCGAATCTGGAAGCCGCGATCCAGGGCACCGCGATGGGCCTGTTCTTCAACCAGGGCGAGGTTTGTGCTGCCGGCACCCGGGTGATCGTCCATCGGAAGGTCTACGACGCCGTCATCGACGGACTGAAGGGCGCCGCCCAGGCGCAGGTGATCGGCGACCCGTTCGACCCGTCGACCACGATGGGCCCCTTGGTGAACGAGCGCCAGCGCGATCGGGTGCTCGAGTACATGAAGACGGGCGCCGGTGAAGGTGCTGACGTGATCACCGGCGGTTCGGCGCCCGAAGGCCCCGGATTCTTCGTCGAGCCGACCGTGCTGGCCGGCAGCAACGAGATGACCGTCGCCCGTGAGGAGATCTTCGGCCCGGTCGGCGTGGTCATCCCGTTCGACAGTGACG
This sequence comes from Gordonia sp. DT218, assembly GCF_049847105.1. NCBI lineage: Bacteria > Bacillati > Actinomycetota > Actinomycetes > Mycobacteriales > Gordoniaceae > Gordonia > Gordonia sp. DT218. The sequence goes on from NZ_JBNCNS010000004.1 coordinate 76,842, forward strand.
AGGAGGCCATCGCGTTGGCGAACGACAACCAGTACGGCCTGTCGGCCACCGTATGGACCAGCGATGTGACTCGCGCTCACACGATTTCGGCGAAGGTCGAGGCCGGCGCGATCGGTGTCAACGGCTGGTCGCCGCTGGCTCCGCAACTGCCCTGGGGCGGCGTCAAGGCCAGCGGTGTGGGTCGCGAACTCGGCTTCGAGGGCATTCTGTCCTACACCGAGACCAAGACGGTCACCGTCGTCTTGTGATCGACTCCGGCCGGTGACCACCGGGGTGGGCGATGTGCGGTTTCGTCATCGCCCACCCCGGTTCGTCACAAGGTTGCCGAGGCGCGGCCGGCCAGAATGGTGTCGAGAAGTGCCAGTTGGGCCGACCGGGATGTGCTCGCCGGGTCTAGGACGGCATTGACCTGCAATCCGATGATCGTCGTCATCAGCACCTCGACGCCCGCATCGACGTCGACCGCCGGCATTTCGTCGCCGTCGATCGCTTCCCGCCAATAGGTCGCGATGCGCCCTTTCCATGCCGCCACGGCCACGTTGTTCACCTCCGCCATCCCCGGATCGGTCATGGCCCGCTGCCACAGCGACACGGCGATCCGTGCCTCGAGCTTGGCCTCGTCGGTGAGCGGCATGATCTCGATGCACAGTCTGTGCAGGGCCTGGCCTCCCCGTCGACGTCCGACGGATGTGTCGATGCGCTGGTTGGTGGCGTCGATGACGTACTCGAACGCGGTGCGCAGGATCTCGTCCTTGCCGGAGAAGTAATGACTCAGCGCGCCGTTGGTGTAGCCGGCCTCCGTCGCCAGGTCACGCATGTTGATGCCGTCGATGCCGCGATCGGCGATGATTCGCCAGGCCGCGGCCACGATCGCCCGACGACGTTCGTCATGGTCCACCAATCTCGGCATCAGATCTCCGTTCTCCCGGCCAACAGCGCAGAGCACGGGGTAAAGGTTTCCCCGATGTCGGGACCCAAGCACCCGTTGTAACCTCCATCACAACATTTGATTCTACGTGTGTTGAATCAAATGGTTGCAGGCAGCCCACCCACGTCGCGCGATTGTCGCGGGCGACGTCCAGACAGAGGACGGTCATGCTAGAGAATCCCACGGTCACATCGGCGGTCACCGGCGAGAGTGGATCCCGCTCGCTGAAGGGATCGATCGGCATCGCCGGCATCGTGTTCCTGGTGATCGCGGCCGCCGCGCCCCTGACGGCCGTCGCCGGTTCACTCCCGGTGATGATCGCCATCGGCAACGGCGCCGGCGCCCCGATGGCGTACATCGTGGCCGCGCTGGTGCTACTGGTGTTCAGCGTCGGATACGCCGCGATGAGCGCGTCGGTCACCGATACCGGCGCCTTCTACGCGTACGTCACGAAAGGACTCGGCCGCCCGACGGGTCTGGGTGCCGCGGGCCTGGCCCTCCTCGCGTACACCACCATCCAGGCAGCGATCTACGGACTCGCCGCATCCACGTTGAAGGATGTGGTCATCCGGTTCGGTGGCCCCGATTTGCCGTGGTGGCTCTGGGCCTTCATCTTGATGGCGATCGTCGCCGTACTCGGCTATCGCAGTATCGACCTCGGAGCCAAGGTCCTCGGCGTGCTGCTCATCGCCGAGATCGCGCTGATCGTCGCGCTGTCAGTGGCGGTGCTGGCCAAGGGCGGCGCCCACGGTGTCGACTTCGTGTCGTTCACCCCATCCGCGTTCTTCTCCGGATCACCCGGGATCGCCCTGATGTTCGCGATCGGTTCGTTCGTCGGCTTCGAGGCGACTGCCATCTACGGCGAGGAAGCCAAGAATCCGAAACGGACGGTGCCGATCGCGACATATGTCGCGGTGATCACGATCGGTGTGCTCTACGCCGTCGCCAGCTGGGCCGTGGTCCTCGCGTTCGGCAGCGACAACGTCCAGGCAGCCGCCCAGGAGAACACCGCAGATCTCACGTTCATCGCCGCTTCGCAGTTCCTTGGCGGCGTCACCTCCGACATCATGATGGTGATGCTGGTGACGAGCCTCTTCGCGGCCTTGCTGGCGTTCCACAATACGATCGCTCGCTACATGTTCGCCTTGTCCCGCAACGGCTTCGCGCCACGACGCCTGACGAATGTGCACCCCCGGCACGGCTCCCCCCACGAGGGATCCGCCCTCCAGACGGCCACCGCCTTCGTCCTCGTCGGCGCTTTCGCCGTCGCCGGCGCGGACCCGGTCCTGCAGCTGTTCACCTGGATGGCCGGTGTGGCGATCGTCGCGATCCTCGTCCTGATGGTGCTCACCAGCGTCGCGATCATCGCCTACTTCCGCCGGTCGAAGGTCGACAACAGGCTGTGGCACACCAAGATCGCTCCCGTTCTGGGAACACTGGGGCTGCTCGGGATCACCGCACTGGTGATCGCCAACTTCACCACTCTCATCGGCGGTTCCCAGGTGCTGGCCGTCATCTTCCTGATCGTCATCGCGGCCACCTTTGCCGGTTGCTGGGCGGCGGGCCGTGCACTCTTGTCGCGCCGCGACGACGCAGGTCCCGTGGACCTGCCACTCCCCTGAATCACCGAGACCTCTACTGACAGGAGACACTTCGATGTCTGACACACCGACCACACGGAAGGTCATCGTCGTCGGCGCCGGATTCGCAGGGCTCATCGCCGCTCGCGAACTCGAGGCGGCCGGAATCGAGGTGCGGATTCACGAGGCCCGCGACCGCATCGGCGGTCGCGCCTGGACCGACGAGCGCCTCGGCGGACACGCGCTGGAGATGGGCGCCACCTGGGTGCACTGGATGCAGCCGTTCGTCTGGACCGAGATCACCCGGTACGGCCAGGAGATCTACCCCAGCCCTGACATCGACGATGCCTACTGGGTCAGCGAAGGCATGGTGCGCAAGGGTACCGAGCACGACCTCGACGAAGCGCTGAGCAGGTTGCAGGAGAAAATCTTCGAGGGTTCACGGGAGTTCTTCCCGTATCCGCATGATCCGTTCGCCATCCTTCGCGACGAATCCACCGATCCCGACCTGATCGAGCGCTTCAGGCAGGCCGACAAGGGCAGTGTGCTCGACTGCCTCCGGGACGGCAGCTACACGCAGGAGGAGATCGACCTCGCCGACTCGTACTGGTCCGCGGGCTACCAGGGGCCGACTGCCACTGCCTCACCGCTGATGGCGAAGCACTGGGCGTCGCTGAGCGATCATCGAAGCTCCCTGATGGACGAGCAGACCCTTCGGTTCAAACTGACCGAAGGCATGCGCGGTCTGTACACCTCGATCGCCGGCGACCTGCGGGCCGACATCGCACTGAACTCGCCGGTCGCGGGTGTCGAGCACTCGACCGACGGGGTCCGTGTGACCCTTTCCGACGGCTCGGTCGAGACGGCCGATGCGGTGATCGTGACCGCACCGATCGGCGCCCTGGGCAACGTGGACTTCAGTCCTGCCCTGCCCGCACCCGCGCAGTGCGTGATCGAGGAGGGCACCAATTCCGTCGGATTCAAGATCTGGATCAAGGTCGCGGGCCGTCACTCGATCATCGCCGGGGCACCGGGTGATCATCCGATCTCCCTGCTCCGCAGTGAGTACTTCCTCGACGACGAGGACGCCACGATTCTCGTCGGTTTCGGCTCCGACCACACGACGATCACTCTTGATGATGCCGCGTCCGCCCAGCAGGCCATCAATGTGTGGCGTGACGACGTGACCGTTCTCGACTGCGGCGGACACGACTGGGTGGCAGACAAGTGGTCGGGACAGACCTGGGCGACGCTGAAGTCGGGTCAGTTCTTCAACGGCTGGAGCCAGTTCCACTCCACCGGCACCCGACTGCGCTTCGCCGGTGCAGACTTCGCCAAGGGATGGAACGGCGTCGTCGTCGACGGCGCCATCGAGTCCGGGATCGTCAACGCCCGCAGCCTGATCAAGGAGTTGGTGGTCGATCGGCGGCGATGAATCGGAGTGCGGGCCGGTTGCCGGTCGCGCGCGGCGCCTCAGTGGAGCGACGACATTCGCGCAGCTTGGGTACGCTCGTGACCGACACCGGACGACGAAAGACACACCATGGATGCAACGGTCACCCCCGAAGCGGAGAGCGCCATCGCCGACATCGCGCAACAGCACGGACTCTCCCGCGAGGCCGTGCTGGCCATGTTGTTCGCGGTGAACAACGGCGGCGGCACGATGGCCCAATTCTCCATCCCCGAACTCGGCGGCTCCGGACAATGGATGCGCGGCGGCCTGACGATGGTCGGCAACATGTCCGACAACGCCCTCAAGGCGCGCGTCGATGCACTGTGTGGCGAACTGTCGCAGCTGCTGGCCACCACCACGGTGTTCCCGACCACCCCCTCCTCGCCGCAGGGCAAGTTCACCGCGAACAATTGGTGGCCCGGTGACCTCGGCGTCCCGAGCTCGTCGGGCGGACAGAACGACGCCCGCTACGCGATCTTCCCGGCGATGCGACGACTCGCGATCCAAGTCAACGGTGTCACAAGGGTTTTCGACACCGGCGAGCACCACATCGGCGGTGTCCAACAGCAGCAGGGCGGCAGCACCTACGGATCGGTGACCTTCACGAGCCAGTTCGGCACCTTCGACGTCTCCGGTCTGCCGGAACTCGGGACCGATCAGGTGGCCCAAACACCGGTTGCCGCACCCGCCCCGCAGGAGGTGCGCGATCAGGCACCGCCGCAGCCCGTGCAGCCGCAGTCCGAACCGTTCATGGCGGCCCCGGCCGACGACGCCGCCACGATCATCGCAGCGATCGAATCACTGGCGAGCCTGCATCAGCGCGGGATTCTCTCCGACGAGGAATTCGCGACAAAGAAGGCCGAGTTGTTGGCGCGGTTGTGAACGCAAACCTGGCTCAGGCGAATCGTGCGGCCAGTCCCCGAAGTGTGCTCTCGATACCGGCGCCGTTCTTCTTGTCGTAGCCGAGGATCTCGATGATCTTGGGCACCTTGATCGTCGAGTAGTCGAAGGTCTCCGTGACCTCGGTCGTGGTCGGCGACGTCTCGTTCAATTCCCACCGCCAGCGGTGTCCCATCGGGTGCTGCCACTCGACGACCTTGCCGTCATCGAAGTCGGTCACGGTGGAGGTGATCTTGTACGGAACGCCGAACTGCTTCATGCCCACGCTGAACCTCGCGCCCCGGCTCAGGACATCAGGTCCCGACACCGGCGTGTCGCGCACGGTCCCCGACCCGTCCAGTTCGGGGTGCCGGTGCGGGTTGGCGACCAGGCCGAAGATGTCGACGGCCGGGGCGTTCACGGCCACCCGGCGCGACACCTTGTGGGGGCCGGAATCGACGGTTGTGACGGTTGTGTCTGCCATGGATCCAAATCTACGCCCGCCGACGGCCCGAGGTGTCGATGTGTCGATACAGTGAACCGGTGGATGACGAGTTCGGCCTCCTGGGAGAAGCCGCCAACGAACTCGGGCTACGGGACCCGATCCCAGCTGTCAGGCGCGTCGACACGACGGTCGACGAGCACAATGTCAGCGCGCTGGTCGGGGGTGCATCGAGTCCGCGCGCAGTGTTCCTGCACGGTGGTGGACAGAATGCGCACACCTGGGACAGCGTTCTCCTGACGCTCGGAATACCCGTGATCGCGATCGACCTTCCCGGCCATGGCCACTCCTCCTGGCGCGCGGACGGCGACTACACGCCGGCGCCGAACGCCCGTGCAGTCGCCCCGGTCATCGCGAAGGTGGCTCCCGACGCCGAAGTGATCGTCGGAATGTCACTCGGCGGACTGACCGCCATCAGCCTCGCCGCCGCTGTCCCAGACTTGGTACCACAGGCCGTCATCGTCGACGTGACGCCCGAATCCCCGCACCGTGCAGCCGAACTCGGACAGTTGGCACGCGGAACGGTGGCTTTGATCGAGGGCCCGCAGGAGTTCGACAGCATCGACGAGATCATCGGACTCACGGCCGCCGCCGCACCCACCCGATCGCTGTCGTCGATCCGTCGTGGCGTCATCCACAACACCCGCCGGCGCCCGGACGGACGCTGGGTATGGCGATATGGCCGATTTCGTGAAGCGCCTGCGGCGCAACCGATCTGGGATTCTCTCGCCGTGACCACAGCCCCCATGACGCTGGTCCGTGGTGGCCGCTCCCCCTTCACCACCGATGAAGACGCAGAACGCTTTCGGGCGCGGCCCGGGCCCACCGACATCATGACGATCGAGGACGCCGGACACTCGGTACAGAGTGACGCACCGCTACAACTCGCGGATGTGATCGCACGCGTGCTGACCCACGAATGACGACCCGCGCGCGACTTCCGCAGTTCACGCGACAACGTGAAATCGGGACTCGGGAATGCCTTTAGTAGGGTGTAGAGGCTCAACACCCGGCAACCGCAGATATCGACGATTGGTGAGTCATGGCCAAAGTAGAACGCGTGGAGTTCATTGATGACCTCGATGGCAAGCCGATCGATGCGGACGATCTCAACCGCGTCGAGTTCGAGGTCAAGCTGCCCGGCCGCCAACCGGTCAGATATGGCATGGACCTCCGCACGGCCAGCGTCGCCAAGTTCGAGCGGGACATGGGCAAATACATCGCCAAGGCAGACAAGATGCAGCGCAACGGCAGAGCGGCGACCAGACCCGTCCGCGCATCCGTCGATACCACCCCCGCCCCGGCAACTGCCGCCCCAGAACAGACGCGCACCATCCGCGAATGGGCGATCGACAACGGTTACGAAGTGTCCGAGCGCGGCCGAGTACCGGCCAAGATCGTGGAGGCCTTCGAGGCCGCGCACTGAGCGAAGGACGCAGACACCCGGCGCAGCAGGTCGGTGGTCGCGAGATCGAGCTTTGACCGGGATCGCCCGCGCCGGGCCGCTGGCGACAGGCGGTGAATGTGAGAGAGGCGGCGCCCTCTCCGTCGCCGACCTGCCGATCCGAGCGATTCGCCGCCACCGCCGGCAACCGTGGTGATCGCCGGCGGAACGGGGAACGTTGGGCCGCAGGATCGCTGACGACTTCGCCAGGCCGCGGCATCGACATCGATACCCACGAACGAGTGGTGACGATGTACCCGACGTCGATCAGCTCTTGCTGCGGGACTGGATCGAGGGGCGTGCGGGCGCGATCAGAGGTCGAGGCTGGGAGCGGGGGCACCCGGTTGTTGCCGTGACGCACGGTCCCACAGTTGTTGAACAAATGCGAAGTAGACCTCATTGTTGTTCAGTTCCAGATTGCTGGCCGCCAACTCACCGCCGTAGAACCCCGGCACGATCGAGCCGGCGCAGTTGGTGAGCGACAGAGGCTCGATCTGCTGGACGCGGCGCCATTCCTCGAAGAGTTCCGGCTTGAGTTGCTGCTGAACCACTTCCAAGGAGATCACGGATTCGAATGCGCCGATTGTCAGACCCCACGGTTCGGTGACGATATCGAAGGGGTCGAGGGCCACGATCATGGCCGCCGCCTCGCCGTGACCGACGCGGCTCCCGTCCGTGTCGAAGCTGGTGCTGAGTGCGAACTGCTTGGCGCGCCAGTCGAATGCGAACACCTCAGCGTGAACGCCGAGCGATCCAAAGGTGTGGTCCACAAACTGCTGGGCGATCGGACCCGACTGGGCGTCATGAAAGCGCAGTAGGCCGGCATTCCCGGAGACCCCGCACAACCCTTTGTCGGCGAAGTAGGAGCCGACGAGCTCGGGCTGCCACAGCCCCGTGGAGAGGCGTTCGAATGTCCATTCCACGAGCGACACCTTCCTGCTTGCTTCGACACCCTCGAGTTAGACACCTTGTCCCCGACGTCTGCTCAGGGGTCATGTCAATCAGAGTCGGTGTCGGCGGCGCCGTCATCGACGCCCGGCGCTTGGTGTTCGGCGCGTAGCTCCCGCCAACGGGCGAGGCGGTCGGCGATGGTGCGTTCGTACCCGTTGCCGCTGGGTTGGTAGAAGCTCTGTCGCGCCACGCCGTCGGGGAAATAGTCCTGCCCGGAGAACCCTTCGGGAGTGTCGGGGTCGTATCGGTAGTCCTTGCCGTACCCGAGCTGTTTCATGAGCGCGGTGGGAGCGTTGAGGATATGCGCGGGCGGCATCAAGGAACCGGTGCGCTTCGCAGAACGCATGGCGGCGTTCAATCCTCGGTACACGGCGATCGACTTAGGAGCCGTGGCGAGGTACACGACGGCCTGGGCGATCGCGAGTTCTCCTTCGGGGGAGCCGAGACGTTCATAGACATCCCATGCGGCGAGGGTCTGGTGGATCGCCTGCGGGTCGGCCATGGCGACGTCCTCGTTGGCGAACCTGACCAGTCGACGTGCGATGTAGAGCGGGTCCTCACCGCCCTCGAGCATGCGCGCGAGCCAGTACAGCGCGGCGTCGGGGTCAGAACCACGCATGGCCTTGTGCAGCGCGGAGATCAGGTTGTAGTGCGATTCCTGGGTTTTGTCGTAGAGCGGAGCGCGTTTGAGCACCACCTCCGCCAGTCCACCTGCATCCATGGGCTCCGTAGTGGCAGGGAGTGTGAGCAGCTGTTCGATCATGTTGAGCAGATAGCGACCGTCCCCGTCGGCCATCGCGATCAGCGCGCTCGTGGCGCCGCCGTCCAGCGGAAGTCCGCGCCCTGCCAGATGCTCGGCCCGGTCGATGAGGGTGCGCAAGGCGGCATCGTCGAGGCGGCGTAGCACGAACACCTGGCACCGGGACAGGAGTGCACCGTTGAGTTCGAAGCTCGGATTCTCCGTGGTCGCGCCAACGAGGACGATGGTCCCGTCTTCGACGTAGGGCAGAAAACTGTCCTGTTGCGCACGATTGAAGCGGTGGATCTCGTCGACGAACAGCAACGTGCCCTGACTCACCTCACGCCGTTTGATGGCAGCGGCAAAGATCTTCCGCAGATCGGCGACACCCGAGAACGTCGCCGATAGGGGTTCGAACTGCAGACCGGTCCGATCGGCCAGCAGCCGGGCTATGGTCGTCTTGCCGGAGCCGGGCGGCCCCCACAGGATCGACGACGCCAGCCTTCCTTGCGCCACCATGCGGCCCAGCGGCGCATCCCTCGCGAGCAAATGCTCTTGTCCCACAACATCCTCGAGCGTTTGTGGGCGGAGCCGATCGGCAAGGGGTCGTGATGCGTCGTCGACCTCGAAGAGCGAAGCGGGTTCTTCCGGCGTCATGTGGCCTCCTATCCTCACCACCGAGTGTGCTCCCAGCACACCTCAGCTGTCGCGCCCTCGTCGATGTCTCGTGCCAGGAGCCCTCAGCGGGGTGTCGATGCTCAATGCCCGGCAACCGCGTCGAGTTCGAGGTCAAGCTGCCCGGGCGCCTACCGGTCAGATATGGCATGGACGTCCGCACGGCCAGTGTCGCCGAGTTCGAGAAGGACGTGGGCGAGTACATCAGCAATGCAGAGAAGATGCAGCGCAACGGCAAAGCGGCGACCGGTTACCGGTCACCATCTGATTCTCATCCACTTCGCAACATCCGCCCATACACTCGGCATGGTGCGGATCAGACAGAGCTGGATGCCGGCGATTCCTGTCGTTGCGATGATTCTGGTTTTCGCAGGTTGTGGCAGCGGTGGCGATGACACCTCGTCGACCACAACTGCTCAGAAGTCCACGTATACGGTGAACGTGAACGACGTCGCGGGTGCGACGGGCGGTTATGTGTTCTTCAACGAAGGTCAGACACCGGCCAGTGCGATCGTCGGCAAGCGGTCCGCCCCTGGGCCCGGCACAGGATCCAAACTCGTCATCGCCGACAAAGAGGGCCGCACCGTGTGGTCGCGGACGGCGCCCGCCGGCCAATCGATGGCGAACTTCCGAGTACAGACCTTGCACGGCAAACCGGTACTCACCTGGTGGCAGGGCAGTCTCGAGTCGGGACAGTCCGGCGTCGATTACATCGCCAACGACCATTATCAGACCATCGTGACCATCGACGCCGGCCAGACGCCGGGCGCCAACATCCACGACTTCCGACTCTCCGACGACGGCCACGCGTGGATCACCGTGTATCAACCGATGAAGGCGGATCTGACATCGGTGGGCGGGGCCGAGGAGGCCACCATGTACGACGCGGTGGTCAAAGAAATCGACGTCCATACTGGCAACGTTCTAGTCGAATGGCATGCCTCCCAGCATATTCCGATCAGCGATTCTTATATCACACCGTCTGACACCGTGGACAATTCCGGCGGAGTCTACGACCCTTATCACCTGAACTCGATCTCTCTCGCCCCGGATGGCAACATGATCCTGTCGATGCGACACACCTCGACGATCTACGAAGTCGACCCGACAACCGGTGCGGTGGTCTGGCAGCTCGGCGGCAAACGATCGTCGTTCACTCTCGGTGCGGGCGTGCAGTTCTCGTTCCAGCACAATGCCGAGATGCAGGACGCCCAGACGCTACGGCTGTTCAACAACAACACTGACGGGGAGACCAGCAACGGCGCGTCGAGCATCGAGTGGATTCACCTCGATACCGCCACCCGTACCGCGACGTCGGTACGCAACCAGACCCATCCCGGCGGCGTGAAGTCGGCAGCCATGGGCAACGCTCAATTGCTCCCCAACGGAAATGTTTTCGGCAGCTGGGGCACCGGCGCACACATCGCCGAGTTCACCCCGTCGGGGCAGATGGTCTACGACGCGACGCTCGCGCCCGCCGGCGCCTATCGCGCGTTCTATCAGCAATGGTCGGGGACCCCGCTCGACAGCCCCGACATCACGATCTCCGACGACGAGAAGACACTCCACGCGCACTGGAACGGCGCGACCCGAGTGGCCAAGTGGCGAGTCCTGCACAGCACGACCGCCACCGATCTGGCACCGGTGACCACCGCCGACTGGCGGGGTGCGAACACCGCGATCACCTTGCCGGAGTCAGCATCCGGGTACTACGAGATCGAAGCGCTCGACGCGAGCGGCGCGGTGATCGGCAGATCCGTTCCCGTTTCTGCTTGAGGAGCTGTACGACGCCTCGGGTCCACGCACGGTAGGCGCTGATATAGGCGTCGCCGGGCCGTGATCGGCGCTCAACGTCGCGGCCACGGACCCTCCACGCGTATTGGCACACCCACCTCCCAGAGCAGCTCAGCTGCAACGGTTCCCGGATGACTCTCAGATGTCCGCCCCGGGTCTGCTGGGCACTGCACACGCCGGCATCTGCGAACTCTACGGTGCTGTCAAATACCAACCAGGTCTTCAGCACGTTCGATGAAAGCCACCGAGACCTCGGCAAATCGTCCACCTGGGAAACCTGGCAGCGTTGCGGAACGAGTTACGGATCGTTGTTGCGACAATGGCAACCACCTATGCTTGACTAATGGGTAATATACTGCTCGGTAAATGTTGCGCTCGAGCGCTGGCGGTAACGCTTTGAGCACTGCAGGAAGCAAGGGCGTACCCCGCGCAGTACGCGAAACGCAATTTCTCGACATCGCCGCTGAGCAGATTGCACGGACCGGCTATGCAGGGCTGTCGATGAAGGAAGTCGTCGCCCAAGCGGGAGTGTCGAAACCTCTCGTATACGCCTACTTCGACACAAAGGATGGGCTGTATATCGCGTGTGTCGAACGAGCTGCGCGGATTCTCAGTGGTGCAATCGAATCCGCAGCCGCGGGGAGCGCGCGCGAACGAGCAAGGGAAACTCTTCGCAGTGTGTTCACGGCGCTGGAGCCGCGCCCGAGTGACTGGGGCGTCCTCCTCGACAGGTCACATCCCGTGGAAGGACCCGCTGCCGATGCCGCACGGAATGCTCGCGATCGCATCGCCGCACAGACGCGTGAAGGTGTCGCCGCCGCCCTTGCCAGCAGCGGAACGGTGGTGGACGAGGTCGCGTTGTCCGCACTCACCGGCGTCTGGATGAGCACCGTCACGACAACTGTCGACTGGTGGTTGCAGCACCCGGACATCAGTGCCGACGTCATGGTGGACCGCGGCCAGGAACTCATCGACAATCTCGTCCGTGTCGCAGCCGCCGCGAGCACATCCACGAAGGGTGCCACGATCCTGACGCTGGCCGACAAGGTGCCGACGATCGACGAGTCCGCGTGGGTCGCTCCGAACGCAACCATCATCGGTAACGCCGAGATCGGCGCGGGAGCCAGCGTCTGGTATCGGGCAGTACTGCGCGCCGACACGGAGGCGATAACCGTCGGTGAGCGATCGAATATCCAAGACGGATGCGTCCTGCACGCCGGCCCCGGATCTGCCCTGCGGATCGGTACCGGCGTGTCCGTCGGCCACAACGCCACCCTGCATGGATGCACGATCGACGATGACGTGCTCGTCGGGATGGGCGCAACAATTCTCGACGCCGCCAGAATCGGCAGGGGGTCGATCATCGCGGCCAATGCACTCATCCCGCAAGGCGCCGATATCCCGGCAGGCTCGCTCGTCGCCGGGGTTCCCGGCGAGATTCGCCGACCCGTCACCGCCGACGAACTCGCAGACATTCGGGCCACCGGGACCTCCTACGAGCGGCTGCGCGAACAACACCGCCACCAGGCCCGAGTCCTCGCGGCCGGCTGAAGTTGCCGTAGCGGCCACCGAGCCGGACAACCACGGTCGATCGACCGTTGCGCCCTTGGCGTGCCGTGAGCTGGGCCGATCAACGCGCTTGCCCCGCAATTGACCAATTGGTAATATACTCTTCAGTCATATAGGGCACACCAAAGGAGCACGTCAATGACGCCGACCACCGGATACGCCGACAAGCTCAATGCACTCTCCGTCGCGTCGGTTCGCAAGAACTTCGATGCCTTTCTCGACATTCCTTGGGATGAACCCGATTTCGCGATCGATTGGACCGACCCACGGTGGAAGCTGCCCAGCGTCGATCCCCTCGGCAGCCACCCGTGGTACCTGGCGCTTCCCGAGAACCGGCAGATCGAAATCGGTTTGATGCGGCAGGCGAATCTCGCCAGGATCGGCGTTCACTTCGAGAGTGGGCTCATGCGAGGGTTGCTCTCGTACATGGTGCTGCTGCCGAACGGTTCGCCGGAGTTTCGCTACGGCATGCACGAGGTGACCGAGGAAACCCACCACAATCAGATGTTCCAGGAGTTTGTGAACCGCACCGGCGTCGATGCACCCGGAGCGCCCGCATGGTTCCGGATGGTCGCGCACCTCGCTCCGTTCATGGCGGCCGCGCTGCCCGAGCTGTTCTTCTCGATCGTCCTGCTGGGTGAGGAACCACTCGATCACGCGCAGAAGACGATCCTGCGCGCCGAGGAACCGCTACACCCGCTGTTGGAACGCATCATGCAGATTCATGTGGCAGAAGAAGCACGCCACATCTCCTTCGCCAACGAGTTCCTCGAAGAGCGTGTGCCGCAGTTACATCCGTTCCGGCGGGCCTTGCCGGCGGTGTTGCTTCCGGTGATCGCGCGGGCGAACGCTTCAGTGCTGGCGCCATCATCGAAGTTCGCCGACGTGGCCGGCGTCCCGCGCTCGGTCATCGAGGAGTTGTACTTCGATTCCAAGGAAGGCAGAGTCGCGCTGTCGGAGATGTTCGCCGACGTGCGTCGCCTCGTCGACCGGATCGGTCTGCTCAACAGGGTGACCCGTCCGATCTGGAATCGGCTAGGGGTCGGTGGGCGCCCCTCGCGATTCCGCGGGGAGACGCACGAATACGTCGCAGTGAGCCGATAGCAATGCCTCACGTCGTCACCCAATCCTGCTGCAACGACGGATCGTGCGTTGCCGCATGTCCGGTGAACTGTATCCACCCCACGCCGGCCGATCCGAGCTTCGGCAAGTCGGCGATGCTCTACATCGACCCGAATGGATGCATCGACTGCGGGGCCTGTATCACCGCGTGCCCGGTCGAAGCGATCAAGCCGGAACGGTTGTTGAATCCGGACGAAGTGGTGTTCGCCCGACTGAACGCGGACCACTTCGAGGAACATCCACACGCCGACCGCCCGCCCCTGGGGCAATTACGCTCACGTAGCCATCTCGACGATGCGATCGCCCGGAAGCTCCACGTGGCAATCGTCGGCTCGGGCCCGGCCGGCATGTACGCCGCCGACGAGATCCTGCGATACCCGGGCGCGCGAGTGACCGTCTACGAGCGGCTCGACGAGCCGTTCGGACTCGCGCGATTCGGTGTCTCGCCCGATCACCGTCGTACCCGGGCGATCACAGACCGGTTCCGGGTCATCGCCCGGCAGAAGGGCTTCCGCTACCGCATGGGCGTCGAGGTCGGCAAAGACGTCACCCATGAGCAACTGACTGCGAAGTACTCGGCGGTCATCTATGCTGTCGGCGCGTCCCATGATCGCCGTCTCGGCATCGCCGGCGAGGATCTGCCCGGAAGCATGGCCACCACCCGTTTCGTGGGTTGGTACAACGGCCATCCGGACCATCGCGACGCTGACATCCGACTCGATCATCCGCGCGTGGTCATCGTCGGCAATGGCAACGTTGCCCTCGATGCCGCACGCATTCTCACCGCCGATCCGGACCGGTTGGCCCCGACCGACATCTCACGTGACGCCCTGACCGCACTGCGCGCCAGTGAAGTTCGTGAGGTTATGCTGCTCGGCCGACGCGGCCCCGCGCACGCAGCGTTCACGTTGCCCGAACTGATCGGACTCCAGAATCTGCCAGACGTGGAGGTCATCGTCGACAACCGTGGTGAACCCATCTCCGGTGATTCCGACGTCGAGCAGATCTTGGCATCCTTCGCCACCGAGCCCGCGAACCCATCGGCGCGCCGAATCGTACTGCGGTTTCGCACCGCCCCGGTCGAGATCGTCGGAACCGATGAGGTCTCAGGTATCCGGGTCTCGCACACGAACCTCGTCAGATCGACCAACGGGTCGGTCCGAGCCGAACTCGGTGACGACACCGAAATCATTTCTGCCGGAATGGTACTGCGGTCGATCGGCTACCGCGCGCAACCCGTACCGGGACTGCCGTTCGACGACGAGAGCGGGACCGTCCCGAACGAGAATGGTCGGGTCACGGCTGGAACGTACGTCGTGGGTTGGATCAAGCGCGGCCCGACGGGGTTCATCGGAACCAACCGTACCGATGCTGCTGAGACCCTGGCGAGTCTCGTGGCAGATCTGAAGGTCCTGGAGATGAGTCAATAGGGGCCACGGCAATTTCAAAGTCGCTGGCCCTCAGTCTTCGAGCTGACGGAGCGAGCGCTGTCTGCTGCGCCTCGCAATCTCCACCGATGGGTCAGTCTCAACCTTCAGATGGCCGAACAGCTTTAGCCTCGATCCATCGGTCTGCAGGTGAATCCACGGAGCGGGATAGATAAAATGCCCTGTCTGAGTGACAGAATGGCACTTTCTTAGGGTTGCGATCGCCCGGACGCTCGGGTGATGGGTGCGGAGCTGGCGAACGCGCACATTCCGGCAGGGGTCGTCAATCGGATGCAGGGGCCCAATACACGCGCTGATCGAGTCCGCCAACGGCCTCTACAAGACCGAATGCATCCGCACCACGATCTTCCACCATGGCCCGTACAAAACCATCGCCGACGTCGAATACGCCACCGCGGCCTGGGTCGACTGGTACAACTGCAGCCGCTTGCACTCAAGCATCGGCCTGGTCCACCCAACGAGTACGCCCCCACATTGGGGGCGGCACAAAACGTGGGGTGATTCAGTATCAGAGACGAGTACGTTGGTTTTCCCTGTTTTCCCTGCTCTGCGTCATCCCGATGACACGTGCCCCGGTGGCATGCGAGGGGCTTCACCATACGAAGCGCATCGATCCCGTGCGGTGGCACGTTTGGCCGCGTGGCAAGTCGGGTATGTCGACTCCAAGGGTGTTCAACCCTTCGACGAGTGACGAGCTACTGCAAGGAGTGCATTCATGAGTGAGAACAGCGGACCCGCCGAGGGAATCAAGGGCGTCGTCGAAGACGCGAAGGGCAAGGCCAAAGAAGCCGTCGGCGCGGTCACAGGGCAAGATTCGATGACCCGCGAAGGCCAAGCGCAACAAGACAAGGCAGAATCCCAACGGACTGCCGCTGAAAAGGAAGCCGAAGCGGAAAAGGCTCGCGCCGAGGCTCGCGTTGACGAGGAACGCCAACGGAGCGAACAGGAGTAGCTCGCTGCGGCGTCGTCGCCTCATGCTGACGGCAAACGCCTGAGATATCGAAGGTCCGGTACGCGGGTATCACCCGCGTACCGGACCTTCGACGTTCCGATTCGATGGGCGCATCGACGTCACACGCGAACGACGACCTTGCCGCGCACGTGGCCGGACTGGCTTCGCTCGTGCGCACCGGCGGCATCGACGAGGTCGAACACCTCGGCGATCTCTGGCTTCAGCTCGCCCGCCTCGCCGAGCCGGGCGAGTTCGGCGAGATCCGCCGCATCGGGCCGCACCCAGACGTACTGTCCGCCGAACTCGTCGCGCGCCCGGGCATCCGTGATGGAGGCAACTGTGCCACCGTCGCGCAGTAGATCTGGCACCGTGTCGAGCGCGTCACCACCCACGTAGTCGAGAATGACGTCCACACCCTGCGGTTCGAGCGCGCGCACGCGGTCGATCAGTCCCTCTCCGTAGGTCACGGGCTCGGCGCCAAGAGTTCGGAGGTATTCGTGATTGGCTTCCGATGCCGTGCCGATCACCCGCGCGCCGAGGGACCGAGCGATCTGTACCGCGAACGATCCGACACCGCCCGCGGCGGCATGGACCAGGGCCGTGTGGCCTGATTGCAGGCCCGCCCGGCGAATCGTCTGGAAAGCAGTGAGCCCGGCGAGCGGAGTGGCCGCAGCCTCCTCGAACGACCACCCGGCAGGCTTGTGCGCGAGTGTGCGCACCGGCGCCGCGACGAACTCGGCCAGCGTTCCACCCGCCACTTCCCCACCGACGACGTCCTTCCGGACGTAACCGAACACCTCGTCGCCCAGCTGGAACTCGGGCGTGTCCAAGCCGACCTGCTCGACGACCCCAGCGACATCCCAACCCGGAACGACCGGGAACACCGTATCCATGACCTCGGCGAGGTAACCCTCCCGGACCTTCCAGTCGACGGGGTTCACGCTCGAGGCGCGGACGCGCACAAGTACCGAGTCGGGACCGACCTTGGGCGTGGGGAGATCCGTCAGCGTCAGGACATCGGAGCCGCCGAAGCGGTCATATGTGATTGCTCGCATATCGGCACCAACGGGCTGCCCGACCGATTGATTCCGGAAATCGTCGAAACAGGGACAGTTCGAGACCAAGGGCACGTCCAGTGGACGGCGGTTACCGAAACCCGATCGACGAGCCCGCTCGATCGCCAACGGACACGGTGACGAGGTCCGTTGGCTGACGCGATCGCCCATGCATTCCGGGACCGTCGTCGACGGCTCAGGCTAGGTGCGCGATTTGTCGAAGCTGTCGAGATGCAGCGAAGATTGACAAGAATCGTGAGGGCACTTAGACAACTTCTCCGAGTGTCGCCGTGCATTGTCAATGTTCACTGTCGCGTGACTGTGCGGTTGTATCCACAAGTGAGCGGACAGACCACCGCGGATCGCGGAGGAGAATGCCTCGGGCGTCTAAGCCAAACGGCCGCTCTCTTCTACGGCCAGTCCTGCGTGCCGATCTCGGAAGATTGCCCACGAATTATCGCGTTGGCCCTGCGAGCCGAAGCCGTCGCCTGAGTGTGCAGCCTTTGTGCCGACGTCATTCGCCGGCGAATGTCCTAAGCGGCACTTTCGCGATGCCGGGGATACCGTCCGTGTACGTTTCATTCAACTGTCGCCACGACAGATTCAGCAAAAATGATGTGGCACTGTCGCCAGAATTGGTCGCATAGAACCGCCCTGGCTCGTCCGGCGTGACGCACCTCTTCGCGGACACCACAGCGCCTGGCACGGGCTGCTGCGACTGCACCCAACCCGCTGCCAGCCCCCGGTCGAGCCACTGCAGGTTCGTCACCGGCAAGATCGTCGGCCGGTACCGCATTCTGGTGGGCCCGGCGACATTGCGTCCGACGAAGTAGCGGGCGGCGTCATCGAACCTACCGAACCACGCCGTCGGCCTGTCCAAATACCAGTCGCCGCGACTGCGTGTCGTTGCCCGGAGGCTGTAACCATCGGATTCTTTACGGATCGAGTAGTCGGTGAATCCATCAGAGTCCTCAGCGTTACCCGGCCCACGTGGAATCACCAGCCGCCCAGCCGCCACATACGGCAGCCCGAACAACGGAGCCCCACGCAAGCAGCCCTGCTCGTCCAACACCAGCTGCACAGCAGCCCAATAGCGCAGGGCGGCAACGAAATCAGTCAGGCCTTCGATGTCCTCGGCAACCCAGTCGCGGTGCTGCTGGACCTGCAGTGTCGGTGTCCGCTGTTCTGGTGGCCTGGCATCGCCATCTGCGCTGTCCGCATCTGCGTCGCACAACGCCGTGAGGTAGCCGGCGATGGGCGGCGGGACAAGCTCGATGGGCAGCAGAATCCTGGGCCCGCGGGCGGGGACGATCAGCACCGCCGTGCCGAGGTCTCGCAGATGGCTCACCTCGTCGAGTCGGATACGGCCGCTTCTGCCCAGGAAGTAGGTGATGGCATCGTGATGGAATTCCGCCGACATCCTCGTACCCGGCGGGAGCCTCCGCCGCCAGAGTGCCGTCACGATCACCAAGCTCGCCAACGCTGCGAACCACACCGCCAGAACCACGCCGACCGCAGCTGCCACGGCCAATCCCGCCATCGACGTGTCACCTAGTGCGGCGACCACCGCCATCGGAGCCAGCATCAGCACGACCGCGACCGCGATACGCCGGCGAACGCCGCCGCGAAGCGTGGCACGGCTCATCCGTGTCGGCAGACCGCGATCGGCAACAACGTTGATCTGGTAGCGCAGCAACGGCGGAATCACTAGATCGGACAGGAGAATCCACCCCCTCCGTGGTGCCATTCACGCGACGGGCAGCCGAAGTGGGAGATGCCGGAACGGGCTCGGCATCATCGGATGCCGATCAACTGCGATATGGTCAGGAGACATCACTTCTTGTTTGACATTGGGCCTGTTGAGCGAAAACGTCGCGCCGGTATCCACCTGGACTGAAGGCTCGGGCAGCAATTGCTACCCGCGCGCCATATCCACGAACTTGCTCAAATGCAGTTGGTGCGCAACAGTAATCGTCGCCGTTGGACCGTTACGATGCTTGCCCAAAATGATGTCCGCCTCGCCTGCGCGCGGGTCGTCACGCTCGAATGCGTCTGGGCGGTGCAACAATATGACCATATCCGCATCCTGTTCAAGGCTGCCCGACTCGCGCAGATCCGACACCTGCGGCTTCTTGTCCGTCCGCTGTTCGGGCCCACGGTTCAGCTGACTGATCGCGACCACCGGAACCTCGAGTTCCTTTGCCAGCAGCTTCAATTGGCGGGAGAACTCGGAGACCTCCTGCTGCCGGGACTCCACCTTCTTACCCGAGGTCATCAGCTGCATGTAGTCCACCACAACGAGTTTCAGGTCCTGGCGCTGTTTCAGCCGGCGGGCCTTGGCGCGGATCTCCATCATCGTCAGGTTGGGTGAGTCGTCGATGAACAGCGGCGCCTCGGAGATCTCACCCATCCGTCGTGCGAGCCGAGTCCAGTCGTCGTCGGTCATCGTTCCGCCGCGCATGTCGCCGAGTTTCACCTTCGCCTCCGCCGACAGCAGTCGCATGACGATCTCGGTCTTGCTCATCTCCAGCGAGAACATGGCGCTCGTCTGGTGATTGGTGATCGAACACGAGCGCAGGAAGTCCATCGCCAGCGTCGAGTTGTGCGTTGGCACCATCGCCTCGCCGGCCAGGTACATCTGCTCGTCGTTGTCGACCTGCACGCACCGCACCGGCACACTGTCCACCGGCCGCACGGAGATCAGTCGTCGCACGCCCGCTCGGCGACGGAGTTCCTTGTGCCGGATGGCCTTGTGATGAACGGTGAAGACGTCGTCGTCGGCGTCCACCCGCAGCCAGCCGGTGACCGAGCGCTTGTAGTTGTATCCGAGTCCGGCCACCAGGTCGGCGACGACGGCGGTCATGTGCCGCGTGGCGGCGGGCACGGTGATCCAGCCGTCGTCGTCGACCGTGGCGCGGGCGTCGAGCAACCCCGCGAGCAGTGCTCGACGCTGCGCGATCGACCCCCGAAGATATTCGAACGGTATCCGGCCACCGAGGTCGGCCATCAACGTCATCACGTCGACGGGACCTTCGGCATCGATCCGCATGGCGATCTCGGGATCGTTGAAGGCCATCCCGGCCAGCGCCGCAACCGTGTACGGGCCGTATGCCAGGCGCTTCCGCGGCAATTCCAGCGGTTGGGTGTTGCGGATCACGGCGCAACCGACGTGGGCGCGCATCGCCTCGGTGGTGACGGTCTGTCGTTTGCCGTCGATGTCGGCCACCCACTGGTGCTGTTCATCGGCGACGAGGATTGTCCCGTCGTTGAATTCGACCTCATAGCAAGGGCGTTCGGTCATCACCTCGGTGGCGGCGACCACCTTGGTTGGCGTGCCCTGGGCGTCGAGCAGCAGGTCACCGACACCGACCTTGCCCATCGTGGTCCAGCCGGTCGGCGTGGGCAACGGGGTGTCGAGGGCCAGCGCCTTGCCGACACCGGGTCGCGCGGCGACGATGATCATCTGCCCGGGATGCAGGCCGTTGGTAATCTTGTCGAGGTCGACGAAGCCGGTGGGCACACCGAGCGAGATACCGCCGCGCGAGGCGATCGAGTCGATCTCGTCCATGGTCGGCTGGAGTAGCTCTTCAAGCGGCACGTAGTCCTCGGCGGTGCGGCGCTCGGTGACCTCGTAGACCTCGGCCTGCGCTCGGTCGACCACCTCGGCTACGTCCTGGCCGTCGGCGCCGGCGTAGCCGAACTGGACGATGCGTGTCCCCGCCTCCACGAGTCGCCGCAGGATCGCCTTCTCCGCGACGATCTCCGCGTAGTAGCCCGCATTGGCGGCTGTCGGCACCGTGGAGATCAGCGTGTGCAGATAGGGTGCCCCGCCCACCCGACGGAGCTCACCGGCACGCTCGAGCTCGTTGGCGACGGTCACCGCGTCCGCGGGCTCGCCCTTCCCGTAGAGCTCGAGGACCGCCTCGTAGACGGCCTGGTGCGCAGGACGGTAGAAGTCGGCGGGCCTGAGTTTCTCCACCACGTCGGCAATAGCGTCTTTCGACAGCAACATGCCGCCCAGCACCGACTGCTCCGCAGCCAGATCCTGGGGCGGCTGCCGGCCGAAATCCTCGGCGGGGACACCATCGTCCCCCCGACCCGCTCGCCCGCCGGCAACTGACTCCAGATGTCCTGGATCGTGCCCGCGGTCATCGACAACTGCCACGCGTGTCAAACCTCTCGCAGTACTTTGCACCACTCGACTTCGAGTGGGTCCGACTCTGTGTGGCGTCCACGGCATCCGCCGCCGACGTCGGTCGTGCTTGCTCCGTGATAGCGACGACCACCGACAAAAGGCCGCGGAACGCCCAGCGCTATCGCAGAGGCACTGTCGGAGCACACTAGAGCGACCTTCGCGTCCGGTTCAAACGGAGCTGTGCACAACATTGTCAGCAAACTGTGGACCGTCTGTGGACGCTGGCGAGTGGCTTGTGCACCCCCTGTGTACAGCGTGGGGATTTGTTCTGTGAGCAATTGAGTAACTGCAGGTCAGGGCCATGAAAGTTTTCCACAGCAGGTCAAAGAATTCGTCTCGGCGTGTCACGCTGGACACGTCGTTCGGCGTGTTGCAGGTCAAGCCCGAACCACCTGCAACCAACAACTCGGTAAACATTCGGTGTGACTTGGGTTACACCTGCTCAGAGGCGGTCCGGATGTGCGGTTGTGGACAAACGTCCCACAATCTCCGGAGTTTCGGTCCACCCGGCCGCGGGTCGTGTTCCAATATTGGCCATGGGGCGGTATCGGGCGACACGGGGTCGAGAACTTCGATGGCAGCGACTCGTCGTGGCCGGAGTCGCCGTCGTGCTCGCCACGGTCGCCCCGTGGGGTACGGCATCGGCAGCACCCTCGTCGGCGCCGACGATGCCGGTCGAGTTCGACCTCTCCAGATACGCACCGGTCAACCCGGCCGCCTACCGGCCGCTGGCGTACGCCGACAACGGACGCGGATTCCTGCGGGCCGGACGATGGTTGTGCCAGATCGGTCCGACATACCGCTACGTTGGCTGTCAGGGCACGCCGGCGACGGCACCGCCCGATGTTCGCGGTGCGGCGATCTCCGGCGACCAGCAAGGGCCCTGGTGGGTACCCAACTGGTCGAACTACCGATTCGGCGCGCCGTCGGGGTTCCGCGCACCGACCCTGCCCGTCGGCAAGCGGGTCACCATCGGCGGGGTCACCTGCACCGCTCCCCGACCCGACAGCGTCGCCTGCCGCACCGGCTCCCGGGCCCTGATCTTCACCGCGGGCTGGCACAAGTTCTTCTTCCCCAGTGGCGACACCGCGCACAGCAACAACCCGGCACCTCGGTATCTGCCGCCACGACTGCAGTACTGGAATCAACTACCGGCGACGCCGGCCCCGCCGCGCTGATCTACTCGAAACTCTCTGTGCCACAGTCAGTTCAGCAGTGGGATGATCAGAACAACAACTTCATCTGCGTGGCGAACTCCAGAACCCATGCGCGCGAAGGCCTGGACACGGGCGGCCGGGGGACGGCGGTCTCGACGGCCGCCGACTCGGGTGGTGCCGATGCCAGCTGTTTCCGAATCGACTTCGGCTGCGCACGGTCGCGGATGCCAATCAGTTGCCGCGCTTGATGATCCTGAAAGTCCAAGCTGAGCAACCGAAAGAACAGCAGCGCGAAGATGATGGCGCTGGTGATGACGAAGATGATGAGCATGGCGAACGCCTCCTGGTGTGAACACGATCGGTTGTTCACGAGTCCTGTGGACGTTGCGCTCCTTTGCGGTCGATCCGGCCCCCCGGATCTGATGAACTCGTAGCACTGAAACTACGACTCGGCAGCACGCGTGAAACGCGTAGTCGACTACCCGAGTCGTGAGGTCTTCCACCACGCATACGCCAGGGGTTACTCACGGTTGCGCGTGCGTGCCCCGAAGAGACGACGAGGCCGGGCGGACCATGTCCGCCCGGCCTCGTGCCAGGTACTGCGTCGGTGTGCTCAGCCGGCGGTGACAGCCAGCTCAACAGTGGCCGCCACGTCGGGGTGCAGACGCACGACGACGGGGTAGCTACCGGTGGCCTTGATGTGGCCCTGCGGCAGCTCGACCGAACGCTTGTCGACGACCGGACCACCGGCCGACTTGATCGCGCCTGCGACGTCGGCGGCGGTCACTGAACCGAAGAGCTTGCCCGAGTCATGGGTCTTGACACCCAGCGAGATCGCGGTGAGCCCTTCGAGGGCCTGCTTGAGCTCGTTGGCGTGCTCGAGACCGCGGACCTCGCGGGCCTCCTGGGAACGACGGATGCCGTCGACCTGCTTCTGAGCGCCGCGGGTGGCCTTGATGGCCAGGCCGCGGGGCAGCAGGTAGTTGCGGCCGTAGCCGTCCTTGACCTCAACGGTGTCGCCTGCTTCGCCGAGGTTCTCCACGGCGGCGGTAAGGATGAGTTTCATGTCAGCTCCCTTTCCGCTCAGCGACCGGTCGAGGTGAAGGGCAGCAAGGCCACCTCACGCG
Source organism: Gordonia sp. DT218 (assembly GCF_049847105.1). NCBI lineage: Bacteria > Bacillati > Actinomycetota > Actinomycetes > Mycobacteriales > Gordoniaceae > Gordonia > Gordonia sp. DT218. Next base: position 100,412 of record NZ_JBNCNS010000004.1, read on the forward strand.
AGTTCTTCACGGCCACAGCAACATCGCGCTGGTGCTGGACGCAGTTGCCCGTGACGCGACGCGAACGAATCTTGCCGCGGTCCGACAGGTAGCGCCGCAGCAACGCGGTGTCCTTGTAGTCGATGACAGCCTTCTTGTCCTTGCAGAAGTTGCACGCCTTGGTCTTGGTGACCTTCTCGACGCGCGGCTTCCGGCTGCTTTTTGCCTTTGCCATTGGTACTCCAGTGTGTTTCTAGAAAGGTGGTTCGTCGTCGCCCCCGCCGAACGATCCACTCGCGGGCGCGCTGCCCCACGGATCGTCGGCGACCTGCTGGCTTCCGCCGCCTCCCCCGCTGCGGCTTCCGCCGCCGCCCGAGGAGAAGCCTCCACCGCCGCCCCGCGAGGCCTTGTTGACCTTCGCGGTTGCGTACTTCAGTGAGGGGCCGATCTCGTCGACCTCGAGTTCCACCACTGTGCGCTTCTCGCCCTCGCGGGTTTCGAAGGATCGCTGCTTGAGGCGACCCTGCACGACGACCCGGGTTCCCTTGGACAGACTCTCGGTCACGTTCTCCGCGGCATCGCGCCAGATGTTGCAGCGGAGGAACAGCGCTTCGCCGTCCTTCCACTCGTTGGTCTGACGATCGAAGGTGCGCGGCGTGGAGGCCACCGTGAAGTTGGCCACCGCGGCTCCCGACGGTGTGAACCGGAGTTCCGGGTCTGCCGTCAGGTTGCCTACAACGGTGATGACCGTGTCGCCTGCCATGTGTCTCCCCTTGGGTCGTGGTTGGGCACTCGTTGATCGACGTGCACCGGGCATTGGTTCAACGCTATGCGTTCAACCCTAGAGCCCGGCACCGACTGCTTACGTGTCGATCGAGGAACTGTGGATTACTTCCGCAGGACCTTGGTGCGCAGAACCGACTCGTTGAGCTTCAGCTGACGGTCGAGCTCCGTGACCGTCTTGGGCTCGGCGTTGAGATCGACGACGGCATAGATGCCTTCGTTGTGCTTCAAGATCTCGTAGGCGAGACGGCGCTTGCCCCAGATGTCGACATTGTCCACCTTGCCGCCGTCGTTACGGACAACGTTGAGGAAGGTATCCAGTGAGGGTGCAACGGTGCGCTCGTCCAGATTCGGATCGAGAATGACCATCAATTCGTAGTGACGCATAAGACCACATCACCTCCTATGGGCTAGTTCGGCCACGGACTGTCCGTGGCAGGAGGGTCGCCTGCGTCGGCAACCGCTCCAAGATACACGACGTACCCCTGACCAGCGAAATCGCCATCCGCAACCGCGACGGTTTCCGTCATCCGCGACGGCGATCCTGGGGCGCGGATGACGGGAACGGTCGCGGCTGCGGATAGGGGTCGGGGATAGGGGGTCGGGGAGTGGGCGTGTGACCACTTAGTCTGTAGCGCATGTCGGACGTCCGCCGAGCGCCATCGCGGGCGTCACGTATCTCCACCACCATGGCCGGTCGCGGCCAGATGGCCGTGATCCTGGTGACCTCGCTGCTCACCACCTGTTTGTGCATGTTCTGGAGCTATTCGGCCAAGATCGTGTGTGGTGGGCCGCCCTTCCTCGCCGAGGGCCGTAGCTCACATTGGCCGGTCGGCGACCCGAATGCCGCGATCCCCTGCTACTCGGACCTGATGTATCTCTGGGTCGGACGCGACATCAACAATCACGTCTTCCCGTTCATCCACGGTGGCATCACCCCGGACGGCAAGCTGTTCGGCGGCGTCGTCGAGTACCCGGTGTTGTCGGGCATGTTCATGTGGCTGGGCGCGATCGGCGCGCACACCGACACCGAGTTCTTCCAGCACTCGGTGTGGTTGCTCGTCCCGTTCGGCCTCGCGGTCACGGTGATGCTGGCTCTGATGACCCGCTGGTCGGTCCTCTGGTGGGCCGCGACCCCGCCGCTGGTGCTCTACGCCTTCCACAACTGGGAGCTGCCCGTGGTGGCGACCGCGGTCGGCGCGGTCGCGGTGATGGCGTGGGGTTCGACGATCAGCCCACGCACCGGCGACCGACGCCTGTCCGTTCGAACGGCCGCGATCCTCGCCGCGATCCTGCTCGGCATCGGGTTCTGCCTGAAGCTCTACCCCGGCTTCTTCGTGCTGCCGCTGGCGATCTACGTGCTCACCTATGGAACGGCGCCGGGCCGCGACGGCGAAGCCCCGATCCGCAGGACGCTCGACTGGGTCGGCGCGGTGTGGGTGGCGGCCACGGCGACGCTGACGGTCATCGCGATCCAGCTGCCGTTCATGGTCCTCGGATTCGACGGGTGGAAGGCCGCCCTCTCGTTCCAGGGCAAACGGAAGTCCGACGTCGACACCAATTCGATCTGGTACTGGGGACTCCGTCATTTCACGGGCGGCCAGACCGACACCTACAACTCGCTGGTGGGACTGTTGTCGCCGATCCTGATCGTCGCGGCATTCGCGACGGCTGTCTACCTGGGCTGGCGGGTGTATCGCCGAGACGGGCTGTACCCGTGGATCGGGGTCTCGGCGTCGATGCTGGCCGGGTTCATGCTCTTCCACAAGGTGCACTCGCCGCAGTACACGTTGTGGATCCTGCCGTTCTTCGTCCTGCTGAAGATCCGCTGGCCGGTTATCGTCGGCTATCTGGTCGCCGACTTCATCCTCGATACGACGATTTTCCGGCTGTTCGGCATCTACACGTCGGGGTCGCCGATGAAGTGGTGGGTGATCACCGGGGTCAACGTCGGCGTGTGGGTGCACGCGGTGTTGTTGGCATACCTCCTCGTCGCGTTCGTCCGTGCCCCTCTCCGGGAACCGTTGGCGTCGTTCGGTCGACGTCCGAGCTCGCCCGAACCCGAACTGGCCCTCGCCCGATCATGAGCGACTGGCTCGGCACCGAAGCATTGTCAGCCGGGCGGGTTACCTTGCGGCCGTTCACGCTCGACGATGTCGACGCCCTCGCCGAGGTGGTGACGAACCCCGTGGCCTACCGGTGGACGACGGTGCCGACGGACCCCGGTTCCGCCCGGTCGTGGATCGAGTCAGCGCTCGCCGACCCGTCACGTCGAGTGGCCTACGCCGTCGTCGACAACACCGACGGACGACTGGTCGGGTCAACGAGCTTCTATGACATCGATGCCGACAACCTCACCACCGCAATCGGATACACGTTCTACGCGGAGGACGCCCAGGGCACGGCGATCAATCCGACGGCGAAGTTCCTGCTGATGCGTCACGCATTCGAGGAGTGCGGAGCGGTACGGCTGGTGTGGCACACACACGAGAACAACGCACAGTCGCGGGCGGCGATCGCGAAGTTGGGCGCCACCTTCGAGGGATTGTTGCGCAAGCATCGCCGCTTCGCGGGGGGCTGGCGGACGACAGCACAGTACGCCCTCGTCGACGACGACTGGCCCGCGGCGAAACAGGTTTTACTGGAGCGGATCTCGTCCGAGGAGAGCTGACTCGGCGTCAGCCGCACTGGGCCTCGGATTCGACAAGGTCTGGCGGATCGAGTTTCGGCGAGTCGAGATCCTCGAGTTCGGCCGCCGTCGTCACGGCGCGCAGTCGTCGGAGGAACGCCTCTTCGTCGAGACCCTTCCGTCGCATCCACCCGGTGACCTCCGCATTGCATTTGCTGGCGTTGCACGATCGGCAGGCCGGCACGACGTTGAGCACGGTATACCTGCCGCCCACCGACAACGGCTGCACACAATCCCGTTGCAGCGGGGTGCCCGTTCGCCCGCAGTAGGCGCACCCGCCCCACGCCTCCTTGATCTCGAGCCATTGCTCGGGACTGAGGTCGTTGTCGGCGTTGCGCATCCGACGCTGTCGTTTGCGCCCGGCCCGCGCCCGCCTGGAATTGGTGCTCGCCATGTGCCGATCCTAGGCGGACTAGTGCGACCGGATGGTGAGGCACGACGCGAAGGGTGCCGTCGCCGGGATCTTGGTTGCTGTCGGCGGGATCTGCGTTGCTGTCGGCGGGGTTCCGGTTGCTGTCGGCGGGATCTTGGTTGCCGTCGGCGGGATCTGCGTTGCTGTCGGCGGGATTCAGGTTGCCGTCGGCGGGTAGGCGGGTTCGGTCGGCGGTCGGGCGGTGCGTGGGCGCGACGGGAAGGTGAGCCGGTCGGGTGCGCCGTCGAGGACGCCACCTGCCGGGTCGTCGAGCATGCCGGCGGGCCGCGCCCGGATTCCGTCGCCCGAGCGTCTGCGAACGAGGTCGTCCTCGGGATGCCAGATCTGCCATAGCACGACGGCACACAGTGCGAGCACCATCGCGGCCCGCAGCAGGATCGCCGCCGTGAACCATTGCTCAGGTAGCCATCGTCGGTCGGGATCGAGGTACAACGTCATCCGCGGAATCCAGACCAGCGCGTCGACGACCATCCAGGCGAACAGGAGACGTGTGTGCGGGATGGCCAGCACCGCGAGCGGGACCAGCCACAGCGAGTACTGCGGGCTCCACACCTTGTTGACGAGGAGGAAGCCGGCGATCATCAGGAACGCCATCTGCGCGAGCCGTGGGCGTTGGGGTGCGCGCAATCCCACGGCACCGAGGCCGACGGCGACCACCACGACCAACCCCAGCGACACGAGGTTGAGCACGTCGAGGTTCCAGGTGAACCCGCCTGCGTCGCTGATGATGCGATACAGGCTGTCCTGCTCGGCGGCACGATCGCTGTTGTACCGGAAGAACTCCCACCATCCCTGCGGATACAAGATCAGGATCGGGAGGTTGACGGCCACCCACGTGAGCGCTGCCGCGGCCGCGGCAGCGGCGAACTCACGCACCCGGCCCGCGCGCAGACAGAGGATCAGCAACACCACCAGCAACAACACCGGATAGAGTTTCGCCGCGGTTCCGAGCCCGATGAAAACACCTGCCAACCAGGGTCTTCGGCGTGCCCAGCAGAGGATGGCGAGCGCCACCATCGCCATCGCGATCGCGTCGAAGTTGGTGAAGATGTGCACGATGACCAGCGGCGACAAGGCCGCCATCCAGGTCGCCCAGACACGGGTGCGTGCAGTGAGTGCGGTGGCCCAGATGGTCACCAGCCAGAACAGGGCGAGCCCCAGCGCGGCGAGGTCGAAGAACAGCACCACTTCCAGCGCGCCCGGCACCCCCCACTTCTGGTGCGCCGAATCCCATTGATGCGCAAGCCAGGCCACGCCGTACATGTACATACCGGTGACCACGGGGTACTCCATGTACCGCTTGACCTGCTGCCCGTCGGCGCCCTTCTCGAACCAATAGGTCCGATACGGGAGAGCGCCGTCGTCGAGCTTCTCGGCCCCGAAGAGCCCGATCACGTCCGAGTAGCAGAGGTTGGTGTACTGGCGTTGGTTGTCCCAGTCCAGGCGCAATTGTGTTCCGGCCGCGGAATTCCCGTCGGCGGGTGCCTGCTGGAGACAGGCGGCCTTGCCGAACCAGCCGAATGCCATGGCGCAGAGGGCGAGGAGGAACAGCACACGGATGGGCGTCCACAGCCAACTGCGGCCGATGGCCGCATGCCTGCCCACCGGTCCGCCGACCACCTCGGAGGCCTCACGTGCCACCACATCGGTGCGGCTCGGCAGGACCCGATCGGTGTCGATGCGCCGATCCACCGCGAGCGGGGCCGCCGCATCCCAGGATTCGGGCCCGTCCGGATCATGCCCGACGAGCACCGGATTCGCGTCCGGGGATTCCGGACCTGTCGAGTTCTGCTCCGCCACGGCGACTGTCGGCTCAGCCGACCGGAGGGGGCTCCGGAACGTCTCCACCGCCGGTATCGCCACCGCCGGTATCGCCACCGGTGTCACCGCCACCGGTGGCGCCGCCGTCACCCGTGCCGCCACCGGAGTTGCCGCCACCGGAGTTGCCGCCACCCTGGCCGCTGTCGCCGCCACCCGGTGCCGCGTTACCCGGCAGCGGGATCGTCACGCCGGGGGCGAGCGTGATGCTGCCACCACCGCCACCACCACCGCCCGGGTATCGCTGAGACGGCCCTTCGTCGTCGCCGGTGCGCGGCGAGCGCGTCCGCGGCGAGTCGTCGTAGGTCACCGGTGGTGGCTCATAGGGCACACCTGCCTGACCGCCGACGGCCTCGGGTTCGGGGAACTGCTGGATGGGCTTGCCGTCGAGCGCGCCGTTCATCGTGGACTGCCAGATGTCGGACGAGAGCATGCTGCCGTAGATCGGCGAGCCGCTGTAGTTCTTGAGTGCGCTGCCGTTGTCGGTGCCGACCCAGACCGCGGTGGACAGCTGGGGCGTGTAGCCGACCATCCAGGCGTCCTTGTTCTGACCGGTGTCGCCGAGCTGCGCGGTTCCGGTCTTGGCGGCCGACGGCCGTGACCCGAGGCTCGGGTCGCTGAGGGAGTGTCCGTTCGAGTACGACGCGATCGGTTCGAGCGCGGCCGTCACGTTGTCGGCCACCTTGGCCGGGAAGACCCGCTCACCCTGGCTGGCCTGATGGTCGTAGAGGACCTCGCCGTCGGAGGTCTCCACCTTCTGCACGAAGTACGGATCGTGCTTGACACCCGACGCGGCGAGCGTCGCATAGGAGGACGCCATGTCGAGCACCCGCGACGGATACTGACCGAGTACCACGCCACCCTCGATGTTGCCGTCCTTGCCCTCCAGGGTCTGCTGGATGTTGCCGAAACTCTGCGCGACGCCTGCCTTGTGCGCGGCAGCCGCAACGGCCTTCGCCTGCCCGTCGAGATCCATCATCAAGCGGTAATAGACGGTGTTGAGCGACATCTTCATCGCGGTGGCGAGGTTGCACGATCCGCAGCTCTCGCCGTCGGAGTTCTCGACGGTCAGGCCGCCGGGCGCGTCGTAGGGCGCCGAGCTGTAGACCTTCGAGAGCGGGATGCCCTGCTCGAGCGCGGCGACCAGGGCGAAGACCTTGAACGACGATCCGGTCTGCAATCCGGCCTGGGCGTAGTCCCAGCCGTTGGCATCATTGCCACCGAAATAGCCACGGATGCCGCCGCTGCGCGGATCGACAGACACGACCGAGGTGCGCAGATTCGACGGCTCGCCCTTGAGCTTGTCATTCGCCGCCTCGACGGCGGACTTCTGCGCCTGCGGATTGATGGTCGTGGTGATCTTCAGGCCCTCGGTGCGGACCTGCTGCTCGGAGATGTTCAGTCTGCCGAGCTCGGCGAGCACCTGTTGCTTGATGAGGCCGTTCGAGCCGGGGGTGTCGTCGGACTGGGCCCGGGCGTTGGGCACCTTCGGGTACTTCATCGCGGCGCGATCGCTCGGTTTGATCGACCCGATCGCCACCATGCCGTCGAGCACATAGTTCCAGCGCGCCTCGGCCGCCTCGGGATTGATCTCCGGGTCGTAGTACGAGGGCGACCGGATGGCGGCGGCGAGGACCGCGGACTCCTCCGGTGTGAGGTTCTTGACGTCCTTGCGGAAGTAGGCCTGCGAGGCCGCGGACACTCCGTAGGCGCCGCGACCGAAGTAGATCGTGTTGAGGTAGGCGGCCATGATGTCTTCTTTGGACCACTCGTTCGACATCTTGGTCGCGAGCGCGAGTTCCTTGAACTTGCGTTCATAGCTGTGTTCATCACCGACGAGCGCGTTCTTCACGTACTGCTGGGTGATCGTCGAACCGCCGCCGGCCTCACCGCCGTTGCCGGTCACCTGACCGATCGCCGCGCGCGACAGCCCGCGGACCGAGAAGCCCGAGTTGCTGCGGAACTCGCGGTCCTCGGCAGCGATCACCGCATCCTGCATGGACTTGGGGACATCGGAGATCTTGACGTCGCTGCGGTTGCCCTCCGGCGGGACCACGCGGGCAAGGGTCTTGCCGTTGTCATAGGTGATCGTCGCGACCTGGTTCTGCTTGATGTCCCCGGGAGCGGGAACGGACGCACCGAAGTACGTCAGCATGAACGCCAGGATGCCGACCAGCGCGATCGCCGGGACGACGGCGCCGATGATCCCGAAGCCCCAGGCGAGCCGTTTGTGACGCCGGCGCACCGGGTCGTCGGCCTGCGCGCGCGGCGTCCGGCCGCCGCCGCGTGGGGCGGACGACGTTCCGCGTGTGCTGCTCATCGACCCACCTTCCTATCGTCGCGACCGACCAATTCAGCGCTCTTCACAGACCTTCTCCGTTGTTATTCGTGATCCCACTGTGACCCACGCAGACGTGTCCGGGCAAAATCCGTACATCCGGGGTCGATGGGCGATCCGCGGCAAGGCGGTCACCCGGCAGTTACTTCGCCACCCGTCGCGTGCGCGTGGAACGTGGCGGCAAACCCGTAACGTACGACTGCACGAGATGGTTCCAACTGCACGTCCGGCACACCTCGACCACGTGCACCGAGAACTCTTCGGCGGTGGCGGCGAGGCCGGCGATCTCGTCGTTGGTGCGGGCCGACCCCGACACCTGCCCGAGCTTCTCGCCGAACACCCAGGAAACGAGGGTGACCTGCTCTTTCCGGCAGATCGGGCAGAGCGCGTCGGATGGGCGGCCGTGGAACTTGGCCGCACGCAGCAGATACGGACTCGCGTCGCAGACGTCGGCCATGGCGGTCCGTCCGGAATGGACGTCGGACAGCCGTGACCTCCTCTGCAGGGCGTAGTCGACGATCTGGCGTTGCACGTGTTCAAGGGTACGTGGTCGATCAGGCAGCTGTCGGTGTGACGGTCATCCCGAAAGAGCGTGTCGAACTGATCGCCCACATGGTGCACCCGCTGTAGACGCAAGTTATATCGCTGCGATACATTGGTAATCACATCAGAGCGACGTGTCGAACGGGAAGGAGTGAGTACCGATGTTGGAGCTCGCGATTCTCGGATTACTCCTCGAGTCCCCGATGCACGGCTATGAGCTGCGGAAACGCCTCACCGGGCTGCTCGGTGCGTTTCGCGCGTTCTCCTATGGATCGCTCTATCCGACACTGCGTCGCATGCAGGCCGACGGCATCATCGACGAGGCAACGGCGCCGACCGGGGTGAAGGTGCGGCGCGGCCGTCGCGTCTATCAGCTCACCGACGTCGGCCGGGAGCGCTTCAGCGAGCTGGTCGCCGACACCGGACCGCAGAACTACACCGACGACGGATTCGGCGTGCATCTCGCGTTCTTCAGCCGGACACCGGCCGTCGCGAGAATGCGAATCCTGGAAGGTCGTCGCCGCCAGGTCGAGGAGCGTCGCGAGGGTCTCCGGGAGATCGTCGGCCGTTCCAATCGGGCCGTCGACCGCTACACCCGCCAGCTCCATCAGCTCAGCCTCGAATCCAGTGAGCGCGAGGTGCGGTGGCTGAACGAGCTGATCGCGGCGGAGGCTTCGGAGAACGAGGCCGACGCCGTAAACCGACGGGACCCGCTCACGGACACCGTCGACAGTGACTTCCATGTTGCGGGCTCAGAGCAGAGCCGCGACGTGGGGCAAGAAGAAACCGAACACCAGAGAACACCGGTGGCGCAGCGATCTGCGACGCCCCGAGTAGAAGGAGAACCCGACCATGGGTGAGCCAAATAAGGTGCGCGTGGCCATTGTGGGCGTAGGAAACTGCGCTTCATCCCTGGTCCAGGGCGTGCAGTACTACAAGGACGCCGACGAGAATGCCAACGTGCCCGGCCTGATGCACGTGAAGTTCGGCCAGTACCACGTGAGCGACGTCGAGTTCGTCGCCGCATTCGACGTCGACGCCAAGAAGGTCGGCTTCGACCTCTCCGACGCGATCTTCGCGAGCGAGAACAACACCATCAAGATCGCCGACGTCCCGCCGACCGGCGTGACCGTCCAGCGCGGTCAGACCCTCGACGGCCTCGGCAAGTACTACCGCGAGACCATCACCGAGGCCGATGGCAGCGGCGTCGACGTCGTGCAGACACTCAAGGACGCCGAGGTCGACGTGCTGGTCTCCTACCTCCCGGTGGGCTCCGACCAGGCCGACAAGTTCTACGCACAGTGCGCCATCGACGCGAACGTCGCGTTCGTCAACGCCCTGCCGGTGTTCATCGCCTCCGACCCCGAGTGGGCCCAGAAGTTCACCGACGCCGGTGTCCCGATCGTCGGCGACGACATCAAGAGCCAGGTCGGCGCCACCATCACCCACCGCGTCATGGCGAAACTGTTCGAGGATCGCGGCGTGACGCTGGACCGCACCTACCAGCTCAACGTCGGCGGCAACATGGACTTCAAGAACATGCTCGAGCGCGAGCGCCTGGAATCCAAGAAGGTCTCCAAGACCCAGGCTGTGACCTCCAACCTCACCGGCTCGCTGGCCGGCAAGATCGAGGACAAGAACGTCCACATCGGACCGTCGGATCACGTCGCGTGGCTCGACGACCGCAAGTGGGCCTACGTGCGCCTCGAGGGTCGCGCCTTCGGTGACGTGCCGCTGAACCTCGAGTACAAGCTCGAGGTGTGGGACTCCCCCAACTCGGCCGGCATCATCATCGACGCCGTGCGCGCCGCCAAGATCGCCAAGGACCGCGGCATCGGCGGCCCGATCCTCCCGGCCTCGGCCTACCTCATGAAGAGCCCGCCGAAGCAGCTCGCCGACGACGTCGCACGTCAGGAGCTCGAGACGTTCATCCACGGCTGATCACCGGCACTGATTCACTGAAATCGTCCCCGTGAGCTGGGTGCGAGGGCATATCCCCTCGGACGAAGCTCACGGGGACGATTTTCGTCGGCGCACACCCGCCGGCCGACGCTAGCCTGGGAGCATGCGGGTTCAACGCTGGGTGGCGACCGGATTCGGCGGTCTCGACGACTTCGCCTTCGTCGACGATGAACTGGGACCACCGGGTCCTGGTGAGGTCACCATCGGGGTTCGGGCGGCCGGAGTCAATCCCGCCGATCTCAAGCACGCGCAGCGCGGCACCGACCCCTCGCAGTTACCGCTCCCGGTCGGCTACGAGGTGTCCGGTCAGATCCTCGAGCTCGGCCCCGACACCGAGATCGCATCCGGTGGTGGCGCCGCCGGGGATGCGGTACTGGCCTTTCGGGTCCGGGGCGGCTATGCCACCGCACTCACCGTGCCGGCGGAGAAGGTGTTCGCAAAACCGGCGTCCCTCGACGAACCGGCCGCCGCCAATCTGCTGCTGGCCGGCTGCACCGCCGCCGATATGCTCCGCGCCGCGCGCGTGGAACGCGACGAGACCATCCTCCTGCACGCCGCGTCCGGCGCGGTCGGTGTCGCGGTGCTACAGCTCGCCAGGCTCCGCGGCATCACGGTGATCGGCACCGCGAGACCGGAGAACTTCGAGCGGGTCCGCGAGTTCGGCGGTGTCCCTGTGCAATACGGCCCCGGACTGGCCGGCCGGGTACGCGCCGCCACGCACCGTGGTATCGCGGCCGCTCTCGACGCCGCAGGCACCGATGAAGCCGTCGACACCTCGCTCGAACTGGTGGCGGATCGCTCCCGGATCGTCACGATCGTGTCTGCGCAGCGCGCCTCTGTCGACGGTTTCATCGCGCTGGGCGGAGGCCAGCCGGAGAGCCTCGAGTTCCGTGATGCGGTGCGCTCGTTCCTCGTACGGCTCGCCGGCGCAGGCGATCTGGTCGTGCCCGTGGCGTGCACCTTCCCACTCTCGGACGCGCGTGCCGCGCTCGAGTTCGTCAGCGGTGGCCATCCGGGTGGAAAGGTCGCGCTGATTCCCTGATCGGCATCGTCAGCTGATCTCGCCACTGTGCTGCAGCACGGTCTCCTTCGCCTCCTGCACATCCGACTCCCCCTCGGCCGCCAGTCGCGGGATGAGCCCGCCCGCGAGGACATCGGCGACCTGCCGAGGCGACAGACGGTGCCGAACCAGGAATTTCCTTCCCTTCGTGACATTCTCGATGGTCAGCTCGTCGCTCGACCCCAGACTGTTTCGAAGGCCGGACACCTTCAGGACGTCGTCCCGGTCGATCGCATCGTGATCGGCGGGATCGCCGAACTCGACTGCCAGCACACCGAAGTTCGCCAGATTCTGCCAATGGATGCGAGCGAAGGATTTCGCGATCACCATCCGGAGACCGAGATATCGGGGAGCGATTGCGGCGTGCTCTCGCGACGAACCCTGACCATAGTTCTCGCCACCCACGATGATGTGCCCGCCGGCAGCCGCCGCGGCGCGTTCGGGGTAGGTCTGGTCGACCTGAGTGAAGCTGAACTGGGCCAGCTTCGGGATGTTCGACCGGAAGGGCAGTGCCCGCGCACCGGCGGGCGAGATCTCGTCGGTGGAGATGTTGTCGCCGACGGTCAGCAACACGGGCGCCTCGATGACATCAGGCAAATCGTCGAGTTCAGGAAGGTCGGAGATATTGGGGCCCTTGACCGGTTCGACCTTCGCGGCGGCCTCCGCATCGATCGGCGCCACCAGCATGGCGGTGTTGATCGAACGCTCGCGCGGCAGGTCGAGTTGCGGATAGGTCATGCCGACGTCGGCTGCCCAATCCCGCGGATCGGTGATCCGCCCGGTCAGCGCCGATGCCGCGGCGGTCTCGGGGGAGCACAGCCACACCGAATCCTCCCGGGTTCCCGAGCGCCCGGGAAAGTTGCGCGGCATGGTGCGCAACGAGTTCCGGCCGGTCGCCGGCGCCTGCCCCATCCCGATACACCCCATACAGCCGGCCTGATGGATGCGTGCACCGCCGATGACGAGCTGCGTCGTCGAACCCATCTTGGTGAGGTCGGTGAGGATCTCGCGCGAGGTCGGGTTCACATCGAAGCTCACCTCCGACGCCGTCTGTCGTCCATCGACCATCGCTGCGGCGATGGCGAAATCCCGGAGCCCGGGATTCGCACTCGAGCCGATGACCACCTGGGAGATCTCCTCTCCCGCGACATCACGGACCGGCACCACGTTGCCCGGCGACGACGGCTTGGCGATCAGCGGCTCGATGGTGGACAGGTCGATGGTGTCGGTCAGGTCGTACTCGGCGCCGTCGTCGGCCAGCAGTTCGGTCCAGTCGTCCTCGCGTCCCTCGGCACGCAGGAACTCGCGCACGGCGTCATCGCTCGGGAACACCGTTGTGGTGGCGCCGAGTTCGGCGCCCATGTTCGCGATGACGTGGCGGTCCATCGCGGTCAGGCCCTCAAGCCCGGGACCGTGGTACTCGATGATCCGGTTGACGCCGCCCTTCACGTCGTGGCGACGCAGCATCTCGAGGATCACGTCCTTGGCCGAACACCACTGCGGCAACTCGCCTTCCAACCGGACGCCCCAGATCTCCGGCATCCGGATGTTGAGCGGATGTCCCGCGATCGCCAACGCGACCTCGAGTCCGCCGACGCCGATCGCGAGCATGCCCAGCGACCCGGCCGCCGGGGTGTGCGAGTCCGATCCGACCATCGTCTTGCCCGGCGCACCGAATCGCTGCATGTGGGTCGGATGCGAGACCCCGTTTCCGGGTTTGGAGAACCAGAGCCCGAATCGTTCGCAGGCCGTGCGCAGATACTCGTGATCTTCGGCGTTCTTCTCGTCGGTCTGCAGCAGGTTGTGGTCCACATACTGCACGCTGACCTCGGTTCGGGCCCGATCGAGGCCGAGTGCCTCGAGTTCCTGCATGACCAGGGTGCCGGTGGCGTCCTGGGTGAGGGTCTGATCGATCCGGATCGCGATCTCCTCACCGGCCGTCATCTCGCCACGCTCGAGGTGTGAACCGATCAGTTTGCGGGCGACGTTGTCGGGCATCACGCACTCCTCGCCGCAGGTCGTCCGCAGCGGCGACGTCTCCCGACAGCTCGGGTCCGAGCAGATGGGCTGTCGTCGAACCGTCGGTGGGGCCCGCCTCGGACCCGGCCGCTGCGACGCGATCTGACGTTGCGCTCGGACTGTCTCCATGGTTCCAGGCCTGGGCCGATCGTGCCAGGTGGGATTTGTGGTGTTTCTGGTGTCACTCGGCAGGAACCGCGGCCGATCCCTGAGGAGCCTCGCGAGGAACGAGCGATGCGTCACTAGGGGCCCTTCGAGACGCTCGCAAGCTCGCTCCTCAGGGAACGGGAAGCTGTCGGCGGAGGCTCAGTCCTCGATCCGATTTCCCTTGTCGTCCCAGTGCGCGGCGACCTTCTTGCTCGGCTGGACGCGTGGCGGTTCGCCCGGCATCTTGGGGTAGCTCGGGGGATACGGCATGTCGCCGAGGCCGTTGGCGTCGTCGCGCTGCACCATCTCCAACAGCGGTTCCAGTCCGCGGCGGTGATCGGCGATGTCGGCCATCGGGTCTCCCCGCCGGGCAACGAGATCCGGAACCGTCGCGATGGTGCAGTCGTCGGGATTCACGTCGGCGAGCTCATCCCACGTGAGCGGTGTGGACACGCGTGCGTTGGGACTGCGGCGTGCCGAGTACGGCGAGGCCATCGTCCGGTCGCGGGCGTTCTGGTTGTAGTCGACGAAGATCCGCTCGCCGCGTTCTTCCTTCCACCACGACGGAGTGACCGCATCGGGATCGCGACGTTCCATCTCCCGGGCGAGGGCGATCACGGCCCGGCGACCGGCGATGAAGTCCCACTTCGGCTCGATGGGCACGTACACGTGGATGCCGCGGCCACCCGAGGTCTTCGGGAAACCGGTGTAGCCCAACTCATTCAACAGCGGCGCCAGGACCTCGGTCGCGATCCGGCGGACATCGTCGAAGTCGGTGCCGGGTTGCGGGTCGAGATCGATGCGCAACTGGTCGGGGTGATCGTTGTCGGGGTGGATGGTCGGCCAACTGTGGAAGGTGAACGTGCCCAGGTTGGCGCCCCACACGATGTCGGCGGGAACGGTCGGCTTGATCGCGTCACCCGTTCTGCCCGAAGGGAACACGATCCGGGTGGACTCGACGTGGTCGGGCCGCTTCTTCGCGATGTGCTTCTGATAGATCTCCTCCCCCTCGACCCCGTCGGGGAAGCGCTGCAAGAAGGTCGGCCGATCGCGTACCGCGGTCATGATCGCGCCCTGCAGTGCGATCTCGCGGTAATAGCCGACGAGATCCCTCTTGCGGCCGCCGTCCTCGCCGAGTTCCGGAAAGTAGATCTTGTCCGGATTGCTCATCCGCACGGCGACGCCGTCGACGTCGAGTTCCTCCGCGGGCGACCGGGATGCCATGTCAGGAGGCTCCTTCCAGCACATCGTGCAGGTCGTAGGTGAGCGGGACCTCGAGCTGGTCGTAGGTGCAGCTCTCCGGCTCGCGGTCGGGGCGCCATCGGATGAACTTCACGGTGTGCCGGAAGCGGTGGTTCTCCATCTGGTCATAGGCGACCTCGACCACGAGCTCCGGACGGATCGGAATCCACTCACCCGACTTCTCCGATCGCCACCGCGTCGGTTCGCCCGGGCTGGGTTTGTCCGGATCGGTGCGCATCGGTTCGAACATCTCCTGCAGTTCGATGCGCTTGGCATCCGAGAACGCGCCGGCCCCGCCGACCATCCGCATCTCGCCATCGGCGTAGAGCCCCAGCAGCATGGAGCCGAGTCCGGTGCCGCTCTTGTGCACGCGATAGCCGAAGACGACGCAGTCGGCGGTGCGCTTGTGCTTGACCTTGACCATCTCCCGCTTGCCTTCGACATATCGGCCGTCGAGCTTCTTGCCCACCACGCCGTCGAGACCGGCGCCCTCGAAGGCGGTGAACCAGTCGGTCGCCAGCGCCGGATCAGCGGTCACGCGGCTCACCCGCAGTCGCCGGTCGGCACCGACGGCCGGGTCGATCGCCTGCAGCAAGGCCTCACGACGTACCGGGAACGGCTCGCCCACAACGCTCGCCTTGCCCAGCGCGAGCGCGTCGAAACCGATGAAGATCGCCGGTGTCTTCTCCGCCAGCATCGTGACCCGCGATTGCGCGGGATGGATGCGCTGCGCCAGCGAGTCCCAGTCCAACCGGTGCGTCTCGCCGATCAGCGCCGGCACCCCGATTTCGCCGTCCACCACTGCTTTCTCGGGCAGCTCGGCCTTGGCCGCCGCGACGAGTTCCGGGAAGTAGCGCGCCAGATCCTTGCCGCCGCGCGAACCGATGGCGACCTCGTCACCATCGCGAAAGATCAACGCACGAAAGCCATCCCACTTGGGTTCGTACGACCACACCGGATCGCCGTCGGGCTGGTCGGGAACCGACGTGACGGCTTTGGCGAGCATCGGCGCGATCGGTGGCATTACCGGGAGGTCCACGGATCTCATGGTACGTGCGGAGCGGTCTCGACATGCCTGACTCGCTACGCTCGCCGAGCTGCTCGACCAGCGGGGCCGGCGGGGACAGTAGTGTCTTGCGCAATGGACCAGGGAGACACCTTCCGGCCGGCGGGACGGTACGCGCCGTCGCCGTCCGGTGACCTGCACCTCGGCAACTTTCGAACCGCCGTGTTGGCCTGGTTGTTCGCCCGGACCACTGGTCGCTCGTTCTTCATCCGGATGGAGGATCTTGACCGCACCGCCGTCGGCGCCGATCGTCGGCAACTCGCCGATCTGACAGCTCTGGGGATGGATTGGGACCCACCCGTGGTCTACCAGTCGACGCGCCTCGCCACTTATCAGTCGGTGATCGACGGGCTCCGAGACCGCGGGTGTACCTTCGAGTGCTTCTGCACCCGCCGCGAGATCCTCGAGGCGCCGTCGGCGCCGCATGCTCCGCAGGGCGCGTATCCCGGCACCTGTCGCGTCCTCACCGATGCCGAGCGAGCCGAACGTCGCGCCACGGGTCGTCCGCCGGCGATCCGCCTGCGCACCGACGCCGAGCTGTTCAGCGTGTCCGATCTGCTGCACGGCAGTTACGCGGGCGTGGTCGACGACTTCGTCATCCAACGCAACGACGGCACACCCGCCTACAACCTCGCCGTCGTCGTCGACGACGCGGCGCAAGGCGTCGATCAGGTGGTCCGCGGCGACGATCTCCTCTCGTCCGCGCCTCGGCAGGCCTACCTCGCATCGCTGCTGGGACACACGCCTCCGACCTATGCACACGTACCGATGGTGCTCAATCCCGATCACGTTCGACTGAGCAAACGCGATGGTGCGGTCACCCTCGCCGACCTCGCCGAGCGCGAAGTGACTGCGGCACAGGTGCTCTCGCACATCGCGCAGTCGTTGCGGCTTGCCGATCGTGGCGAGGTGGTCGACATCGCGATGCTGAGCGAGCGATTCCGTCCCGATGCACTGCCTCGCGAGCCGTGGATTCTGACGGCTGATGAGTGGGAGTGATTAGAGAATTGCTCGACGTCGGAACTGTCGGAGCCTGTCGGTAGAATCGGAAGGTTGTCCGCCGTAGATTTCTGTCGAAACAAACTGCGGCACAGAAGTTTTCCTTGACTCGAACACATGTTCGAGTACCCTGGATGGCATGGGGGAGATCAGCTCGATCATTGCTTGTGCGCGTGAGGTCACCGTCGCCGATGCGGCGTCGGGGCGGCAGGTGTTCGACGCCACCAAGGCGTTGCTGGAACTGCGTAATATTGTCGATCACCTGTTGGCGGCGCATGCCAGTGCGTTGGATCGATTGGGGGTGGCACGGCAGTCCGGCGGCACGACGCGCAACCTGCTGATCGAGATGGGTGCCGCACCCGGGGTCGCCTCGCGCTGGTTGCGAATCGGTACAGCACTGACAGCCTTGCAACGGCTGCCGGGCTACGCCGACGATGGCGTGTTCTCCGGTGAGCATGTCGATGCGATCGTGGCCGGCATGGTGCACATCATGCGTCGCGCCGCCGACGGACTCTGTGATGAGGAACGCCTCGAACACGAGCAGGCGCTGATCGCCCACGCGCTGTCCGGAGCCGCGCCGAAAGAGATCGAGAAGGTCGCACGTGGGCTCGGTAACCAGGTCGCCGCCAGCACCGGCGGCCTGCCCGCCGGTGAGGACCGCCGACTCAACGAATTCAACGTCGTCCCGACCACGGATGGGCGAGTGAAAGTCTCTGGTGACCTCGACATCGTGATCGGCGAGAAAATCACCGCCGCCATCGACTCACTCACCCAGGCACGACCCGAACCCGACGGCTCCCCCGACGCCCGCACCCCCGGTCAGCAACGCGCCGACGCACTCGAACAGATCCTCGACGCCGCCGCCTGCGCGAACACACCATTCATGACCGCCCCGAAAACCCACATCAACCTCACCATCCCCGTCGACACCCCCGACCTCGCGTCACTGCCATGGCTCGGCCCGCTATCACAGGCCACCGCAAAAATGCTGGCCTGTGATGCAGGCATCACCGAGATCATCATCGACGGCAACCGGGCACCACTGGACATGGGCTTTGAACAACGCCTATTCACCCCACACCAACGCAAAGCCATCATCGCTCGCGACCAGTGCTGCATCAAATGCGGGGCACCCGCCTCCTGGGCACACGTGCACCACATGGTGTTCTGGAGCGACGGCGGACCCACCGACCTCGACAACGGCTGCCTGCTCTGCCCGTCCTGCCACGCCCAGGTCCACGCCCACAGGTGGGACATCGCCCTCGGCACCGACCGCCACCCCTGGCTGATCCCACCGAGCGCCGTTGACCCGCACCGAAAACCGCTGCCCGCCTACCACCGACGCACCATGCACCTCGACAACATCGCCGCCTGAGGTCTCGATACGCCTCCTCACCACGTTCGTCGGCCACTCGACCAGCGGACCGGGAAAGTTACGCACACCAGCGCAGCACATTTCGGGAAGAACATTCACCGCGCACCCGACCGCCGGCCGGGACCGCACATGTCCATTGACAACTTCATAGCGTGGGCAGCGGGATCACCCGGATGTGGTGGCCAGCAGCCGCTCGAGTACGTCGTCGAGGGTGAGCAGGCCGATCACGCGGTCATCGTCGACGACGGTCGCGATGTGCTGCCGGGTCTCCCTCATCGTGGCGAGCGCCTCGTACACCGGCACCGTCGATGCCAGTGAGAGGACCGGCCGCATGAGATCGGCGGCGGTCGCGGCCGCCGGTGCCGCCAGGCTGTCGCGGACGTGCACGACGCCATCGATCGTCTTGTCGCTCGGAGAGGTTCCGCTGCGCACCAGGATTCGTCGGTGACCACTGCTGCGTGAGACCTCGCGGATCCGCGTGGACGAGGCATCACGCGCGACGGCGGTGACCTCGCCGTGGCCGGTCACGTCGGCGACGGTCAAGGATTCGAGTTCGAGCGCGCTGGCCAGATGCGCGTGATAGCGCTCGTCCAATGTTCCGACGGTCGCCGAGTGCTCGACGAGGTGACGCAGCGCCGCCGAATCCTGGCCCGCGCCGACCTGATCCACCGGCTCGACGCCGACCCGGAGCAAACACCAGTTGGCCAGCCGATTGAGGCAGACGATAATCGGGCGCGTCAGCCACATGAACGCCCGCATCGGGATCGCCAGCAATGTGGCCGAACGTTCCGGATGCGCGATGGCCCATGACTTCGGGGCCATCTCGCCGACAACGAGATGCAAGAACGTCACAATCGCCAGCGCCAGCATGAAGCCCGCGATGTCGGCGAACCACGTCGGCAATCCCCAGCTTTCGAACGCCGGGGTCAGCCAGTGGTGGACCGCAGGCTTGGTGATGGCACCGAGCGCCAGGGTACAGACGGTGATGCCGAGCTGCGAACCTGCCAGCAGCACAGACAGTTCCGACGCACTGCGCAGCGCAGCCCGAGCCGATCGACTGTTCGGCGCCGCATCCTCGAGGCGATGCCGGCGGGCGGCGATCAACGCGAACTCGACGGCGACAAAGAAGGCGCTGGCTGCGATCAACGCAACGGTCGCGATCGCCACGACCCATGGGTTTGTCATCGGGCGCCCCCCTCGTCGGCAGTCTGCAGGTCCTCGACGGTGAGCAGCACCGACGACGGGACGTGTCGCTCGATAGCGAGCACGTGGATTGTCACCATGGGTGTGGATTCTTCGTCGGGCGCTGTCGCGTCGACAGTCATTTCCGGCGACACCGCGTCGCCGACCTCGGGCAGACCACCGAATCTGCCGATGACCAGGCCCGCCACCGTCTCGTGCTCGCCGTCGGGCAGATCATGGCCGATCTCGCGGGACACCTCGTCGAGATGGGCGTCGCCACGGATGCGCCACCCGGTGTCGATGCGCTCGATCACGTCGGGCAGGTCCGGATCGTGTTCGTCGTCGATCTCGCCGACGAGTTCCTCGGCGATGTCCTCGACGGTCACCACGCCGTCGAAGCCGCCGTACTCGTCGATCACCACGGCCATCTCGTCGGACGCGTCGCGAATGCGGGTCAGCGCCTCCGGCAGCGGGAGTGACGTAGGGACGATCACCGCCGGACGGCACAAGGTCGCCGCGGTGGCAGCGGAATCCGCGTCCGAGGAGGCCTGCCAGTCGAGCAGATCGTGCAGCCTGATCACACCGATCACCTCGGCGTCGTCGTCGACGACCGGGTAGCGGGTGTGCCCGGTGCTCATCGTGGCGAGCACCGTCGAGGCCGTTTCGTCGGCGCGGATGCTGTCCACCCGGGTGCGTGGGATCATCGCGTGTCCCGCTGTGCGCGTGGGGAAGTCGAGGACGCGGTCGAGCAAGGTGGACAGATCGGCGGGGAGTTCCCCGGCGTCTCGCGATTCGGCGACGATGTGTTCGAGGTCGCGGGGCGTGGCCGAGTGCTCGACGTCGTGTACCGGTTCGATCCGCAGCAGCTTCAGCAGCAGGTTCGACGACTTGTCGAACAGCGCGATCAACCAGCCGAAGACGGCCAGGTACGCGGTGGTGGAACCGGCCAGGCGACGAGCGACCGGTTCCGGGCGGGCGATCGCGAGGTTCTTGGGGAACAGCTCGCCAAGCACCATCTGGACCACGGTGGAGAACAGGATGGCGGACACGGTGCCGATCGCCACACCGGCGGCAACCGGGATGCCGAGGTCGTCGAGCAGGTCGCCGACCCCACTGCCGATGAGCGGTTCGGCGACGTAGCCGACCAGCAGGCCGGTGACGGTGATACCGAGCTGGGCGCCGGACAGCATGAACGAGGTGCGGCGGGTGACCGTGAGAGCTCGGGCGGCGGCGGCGTCACCGGCTTCGGCACGAGCTTTCAGCCGGGAGCGGTCGACCGCCATGTAGGCGAACTCCTGAGCGACGAAATAAACCGGTCAGGGCGGTGATGAGGATGACGACGAGAAGGCCGGCAGCGATGCCGAGGAGGGTCAGCACGACGACCTCCGGGCAATCCCCATCGGGTGGTCGTCAGGCAGGATCGAGCAGGGGTGGCCGGATCGTCGTCGGCGTTTTCGGCGCTTTGCGCGTCGCATTGTCTCTCTCGGTTCGGGCTCGGCGGGACCATTCCCAGGGTGCCGAGTCGGATGGGTCTACTGCAAACCGAACGATTGCGCCGTCCGGTCAGTTCCCGCGCGAACCCGCGTAGTACCGCCCCAGGAATTCGTCGCGGTACTCGACGTAATTGCCGGCCTCGATGGCCTGGCGTGCCCGGTCGACCATCGTCACGATGAACGACACGTTGTGCAGCGTGGCGAGTGTCGCGGCCAGCCCCTCCTTCGCCTTGAACAGGTGATGCAGATAGGCCCTGGTGTACTGCGAAGTGTAGTTCTCGATCTCGGGGTCGAGCGGTCGGAAGTCCTTGCGATAGCGGGCATTGGTGATGTTGTAGCGGCCGTCGAGCGAGTAGATCGCACCGTTGCGGGCGACCCGGGTCGGTGAGACGCAGTCGAAGGTGTCGGCGCCGTTCTCGATGGCGGTGAAGATGTCGTCGGGCTCACTGATACCCAGCAGGTGCTTCGCCGAGTCCTCGGGCAGCTCCTCGTTGACCCAGCCGACGATGGTACCGAGGTCGTCTTTCGTCAACGCACCACCGATCCCGTACCCGCCGAAGCCCCGCCCGCCGTCGGCCTGGTCCATCGCGCTCATCGTGACGAGGTCGCGAGCAGCCTTGCGTCGCAGGTCCTCGTACTGGGCGCCCTGGATGACCCCCCATAGCGACTGCCGCGGCCGGTGCACGCGCTCTCGCGACAGCCGGTTGTGTTCGGCGAGGCAGCGAATCGCCCACAGCCGGGTACGCTCCAGCGAATTCTCTTGGTACGCACGAGTGTTCATCAGCGTGGTCAGTTCATCGAAGGCGAAGATGATGTCCGCACCGAGCTGATGCTGGATCTGCATCGACACCTCGGGGGTGAACCGGTGCGCCGAGCCGTCGAGGTGCGATTTGAAGGTGACCCCGTCGTCGTCGACGGCGGACAGTCGTTCCTTGCCGGGTGCGACGGCGTCGTCGTTCTGCTCGCCGGCGACGTCCATCGAAATGACCTTCTTGAACCCGACGCCGAGCGACATGACCTGAAATCCGCCACTGTCGGTGTAGGTGGGGCCCCGCCAGTTCATGAAAGCGCCGAGCCCGCCGGCCTCGTCGAGGATCTCCGGGCCGGGCTGCAGATAGAGGTGATACGCGTTGGCGAGCACCGCCTGTGCGCCGAGCGCCTCGACGGACTCGGGCAGCACCGTCTTGACCGTGGCCTTGGTGCCGACCGGCACGAACGCGGGTGTGTGGATGCGGCCGTGTGGGGTGTCGATGACACCGGTTCGGCCCATCGTGCCGGGCAGCGACGTGCCGACGGTGAAGGAATGGTCGGGGGGCAAAGCAGTGTCGCTGGAACTCACCCGATGCATCCTTGCAGGTGGGCGGGTGTAACCCAAACCCAGCAGGCATTCGGAGCGCCACCGGAACCCGGTACGGTGATCACATGTCGAGCAGCCTGCATCGCATCTCACTCGCTGTCCTGGCCGGCTTCGCCGGTGTCGCGCTCGCCGCATGTGGTGGCGAGCAGGAGGCCACATCGTCGTCGGAGACCTCGGCGGCCACCATCTCGGAGAACCCGAACGCTTCCGTGGTGGGCGGACCGAAGCCGGTCTCGCCGACCACGTCGGTCGCCGACGACCACGCCGGCCACACCCAATGTGGCGTCACCAAGGGACCCGACGGCTCGCTGCGGATCCTGATCCTGCAGGGCGACCTCTCCTGCGACACCGCCCAGCAGGTCGCCACGCAATACAGCCCGAAGATCGCGACCGGGCAGCCGCAAGAGGTGTCCGGCTGGCAATGCGGGCCGTCGGAGACCGCGGGCATCCTGGCCTCGTGCAGCAAGGGCGAGCAGGAGTTCGGGCTCGCGCCGTAGCGGACTTGACCCTGACGCGACGTGAGGCCCGACAGTGTCCGGTGTGAGTGAGTGTCCGGTGTGAGTGAGTGTCCGGTGTGAGTGACTCAGAGCCCTCCCGCACGGTCGGTGCGGTCGCGCGCCTGACCGGGGTCAGCGTCCGCACCTTGCACCACTACGACCAGATCGGTCTGGTGGTGCCGTCGGATCGGACGCCGGCCGGCTATCGCGTGTACGACGACGCCGACATCGAGCGGCTGCATCGGGTCCTGACCTACCGTGAACTGGGCTTTCCCCTGGAGCAGATAGCGACCCTGCTCAACGATCCGTCGGTGGATGCGCTGGCGCATCTGCGTGATCAGCACGCCCTGCTGATCGACCGGATCGATCGCTTACACCGGATGGTCGCAGCTGTGGAGGACATGATGGACGCGAAAGACAACGGAATCCGGCTCACGGCCGAGGAACAGGCGGAGATCTTCGGGCAGGACTGGCTCGGGGACGAGTACGCCGCCGAGGCCGAGGAACGCTGGGGCGATTCCGAGGCCTGGGAGCAGAGCAGAAAGCGCACCGCCCGATTCGACAAGGACGACTGGCGCCGGATCAAGGCGGAGGGGGACGCCCTCGAGGCGAAGCTCGCCGATGCACTGCGGTCCGGTGTGGCGCCCGGGTCACCCGAGGCCAACGCCCTCGCCGAGGAGCACCGTTCGGGTATCAACCGGTTTTACGACTGCGGCCACGAGATGCAGGTGAATCTCGCGAACATGTACGTCGCCGATCCACGGTTCACCAAGCACTACGACGATGTGGCGCCGGGGCTTGCGCTTTACGTTCGAGACGTCATCGTGGCCAACGCCGAACAGCAGCGAAGCTGATCTCGACTGTGGCACCGTCTCTCTTCTCGGCTCTCTGAGAGGTTCACGCACCCAACGCGGTGGCGACCCGTTCGAGGGCGGCGACCCGACTGCCCTTCACGAGCACCGCGTCGCCCGCGGCGAGGTCGGAGAGCTCCGCAAGCGCGCCGTCGACGTTCGCCACATGTCGCGCCGCATTGCCGTAGTGCGACTCGTCGACGGCGATCACTTCGATCCCGAGGTCGTGGGCGCGCTTGGCGATGGCAGCGTGCTGGGCAGCCGAATCTGATCCGAGTTCGGCCATGGTGCCGAGCACGGCGACTCGACGACGGGCGTCGAGTGCGGCCAGCGACTGCAGGGCGGCGGCCATCGAGGTCGGATTGGCGTTGTAGGCATCGTTGAGCACGATGACGCCGGCGGGCGTGGTCACCAGTTCCATCCGCAGTCCCGACAACGCGGCATCGAGCAGACCGTTCGGCATGTCGTCGACCGGGACGCCGAGCCATCCGGCCGCGGCCGCCGCGGCCAGCGCATTGGGTACCTGGTGTTCGCCACGGGCGCCGAGCCGGATGTCGGTCTCGCCCCACGGGGTGTGCAGCCGGAACGAGGCGCGCAACTGATCGTCGAGGGTGACATCCGACGCATGCACGTCCGACGATGCGCTCAGACCGAAGGTCAGGACACCGGCGTCGGTCCGGTCTGCCATCGCCGCGACACGTTCGTCGTCGGCGTTCAACACCGCGAGACCGTCCACCGGCAGTGCCTCCACCAGCTCACCCTTGGCGCGGGCAACGGACTCGATGTCGCCGAACAGTTCCAGATGCACACCCTCGACGCGTGTGATGATGCCGACGGTCGGGCGGGCGATGCCGCACAGCAGGTCGATGTGCCCGATGCCGCGTGCGCCCATCTCGACCACGACGGCCTCCGTGTCTTCGGGGGCGCAGGCGAGCGTGAGGGGCAGACCGAGTTCGTTGTTGAACGATTTCTCGCTGGCGGTGGTGCGGTACGTCGTCGCGAGGACTCCCGCGAGCAGATCCTTCGTCGACGTCTTGCCCACCGAGCCGGTCACGCCGACGACCCTCTCCGGCAATCGATCGCGCGCCGCGGCGCCGAGGTCGGCGAGCGCCGCAGCGGTGTCGGTGACGGTGATCGTGGGGAGCGTGATGTCGGGAATGGTGCCCTGGGACGACAGATATGCCGAGGCACCTCCGTCCGCCGCGGCCGCCACGAACTCGTGGCCGTCGCGCGTCGCGACAATCGGCACAAACAGCTGCCCGGACCGCATGCTCCGGGAGTCGATGCCTGCACCGTCGATCTGCACGTCGTCGCCGACGAGTCGTCCACCGACCGCTGCAGCGACCTCACTTGCCCTGAAATGCACACCGCAACGCTACAAGCACCGCGTCCGGTAAGCCGGTTGCGGTGGCCGTATCGTGTCAGCCATGGCTTCACCCCTGCTGCGTCTGGTC
This sequence comes from Gordonia sp. DT218, assembly GCF_049847105.1. Lineage (NCBI taxonomy): Bacteria > Bacillati > Actinomycetota > Actinomycetes > Mycobacteriales > Gordoniaceae > Gordonia > Gordonia sp. DT218. Next base: position 125,699 of record NZ_JBNCNS010000004.1, read on the forward strand.
GTCCTCTTCGGTGGCGTTTCCGCCGAACACGACGTCTCTTGCGTCACCGCGGCCCATGTGCTCGCAGCCGCCGATCGCGACAAGTACGAGCTGGTGCCGATCGGTATCGCGAAGAACGGGACGTGGCTGCGCAACGACAAGGCGATCGCAACGCTCGCCGAGGGCGGTGAGCTGCCCGATCGGCTGGAGACCGCGGGCACCGAGGTGGAACCGTTGGCCGCGATCCGCGGCGACGCCGATGCGTCGACGATCACCGTCGTGCTGCCGCTCCTGCACGGGCCGCACGGCGAGGACGGCACCATCCAGGGGATGCTCGAGCTCTTCAAGGTGCCGTACGTGGGCGCCGGCGTGTTGTCGTCTGCGCTGTGCATGGACAAGGCGATGGCCAAGATCGTCGCCGAGCAGGCGGGTATCCCGCAGTGCCGGTGGATCGAGTTCCGTGACGGCATCGACGACCCGAACACCATCGTCGGCCGAGCGATCGACGCGCTCGGACTGCCGCTGTTCGTCAAACCCGCCAACCTGGGGTCGTCGGTGGGCATCACCAAGGCGCACGACGCGTCCGAGCTGGACAAGTCCATCGACCTCGCACTGCGCTACGACGACGTGGTGATCATCGAGGAGAGCGTGACGGCGCGCGAGGTGGAGGTGGCCGTGCTCGGCAACACCGCGCCCGAGGCATCGGTCCCCGGCGAGATCCTGCCCGGCAGCGAGTTCTACGACTACGAGGACAAATACGTCACCGGCGCCGCCACCCTCGTCATCCCTGCCGATCTGCCCGCGGAGGTCACCGGGGAGGTCCGCGAACTCGCGGCCAAGTCGTTCACCGCGCTGCGGTGCGCGGGCATGGCGCGCGTGGACTTCTTCTACGAGACCGGCGGACGCGGCTGGCTGTTGAACGAGGTCAACACGATTCCCGGATTCACCCCGGCATCGATGTATCCCAAATTGTGGGAGGCGTCGGGTCTGAGCTACCCCGACCTCATCGACCGACTGGTCACCCTGGCGCTCGACAACCATCGTCGACGGGTCGGATTCTCCACCGAGCACTGAGCGCACGGTCGGCGAGATTCCCTACCCGCTCGGCGGGGAACCGGGCACGGTCGGCGAGATTCTGTACCCGGTCGGCGGGAAAGTGGGCCCGCTCGGCGCGATTCTGCGCACGGTCGGCGGAGATCTGGCGGTAATGTGCTCGACGTGACCGACCCCCACCGCGATGCCGTCTCGGCGCTGCGCGTGTTGGTCTATTCGGATCATTCGGACACCCGGGCGGCGGTCATCCGCGCACTCGGCCGCAGTCCCGACCCCGGCCTCCCCGAGCTGAGTTTCGTCGAGGTCGCCACCGCCCCCATGGTGTTCGCACAACTCGATGCCGGCGTGATCGACGTGGTCATCCTCGACGGCGAGGCGACACCCGCGGGCGGGATGGGCATGGCGAAGCAGATGAAGGACGAGATCGATCCGTGCCCGCCGACGCTCGTGCTACTCGGGCGGGCCGACGACCGCTGGCTGGCGGACTGGTCACGGGCCGATGCGACCGCGACGCTGCCGGTGGACCCGATCACCCTGTCGACCACGCTGGTCGAGCTGCTCCGAAACGCCGAACTCTAGAAAGCTCGACAACGGCCCCTCCCCCGCTAGTAGGCTTGTGGCACAGCTCACATCAGGCCGCAAATGTGGGGAGCAGCCACCCTATGAACGCCTACGTCCCGATCATGGTTCTCGGGGCAATTGCCATGGGGTTTGCGGTGTTCTCGGTCGGCATCGCAATCCTGATCGGCCCGAAGCGGTACAACCGCGCCAAATTGGAACCGTACGAATGCGGCATCGAACCGCTCACCGAATCGCACAGTCTGGCCCCCGGCGGCGCGTCGGTGACCACCACGCCACGCATCACCGACCGCGTGGTCCAGCGCATCCCCGTGAAGTACTACCTCACGGCGATGCTCTTCATCATCTTCGACATCGAGATCGTCTTCCTCTATCCGTGGGCCGTCGCCTTCGGCGCCCTCGGATGGTTCGGACTCGCCGCCATGGCCCTGTTCATCATCAACGTGTCGGTGGCCTACGCCTACGAGTGGCGACGCGGAGGACTGACCTGGGAATGACCATGGCCGCGACGTGCGCCCCGCGGGGTTCACGCCGCGACTGCCGGCACACGCAAGGAGGTTCGCGACATGGGACTCGAGGAGAAACTGCCCAGCGGCTTCCTGCTGAGCACTGTCGAAGATCTGGCCGGGTTCATGCGCAAGGGATCGTTGTGGCCGGCCACCTTCGGACTGGCGTGCTGCGCCATCGAGATGATGGCGACCACGTCCGGCCGTTACGACCTCGCGCGATTCGGGATGGAGGCATTTCGCGCGTCGCCGAGGCAGGCCGACCTGATGATCGTCGCCGGGCGCGTCAGCCAGAAGATGGCACCGGTGCTGCGACAGATCTACGACCAGATGGCCGAGCCCAAATGGGTACTGGCCATGGGTGTTTGCGCGTCGTCGGGCGGCATGTTCAACAACTACGCGGTCGTACAGGGCGTCGACCACGTGGTTCCGGTCGACATCTACCTGCCCGGCTGTCCGCCCCGACCCGAGATGCTGCTCAACGCGATCCTCAAACTGCATGAGCAGATCGCCGAGATGCCACTCGGGGTCAACCGCGAACAGGCGATCTGGGCGGCCGAACAGGCGGCGCTGCAGGCGAAGCCGACCATCGAGATGAAGGGGCTGCTTCGATGACCTCAGGGCCCGAAGATCCCGCCCCGGAGACCACCGGGACCGCAGGCGAGATGACCAGAGAGGAACAGACCGGACCCGAGCAGATCGGCGTACGTCGCGGCCTGTTCGGTGTGCAGGGCAGCGGTGACACCTCCGGCTACGGCGGACTGGTGCAGGCCGTCACCCTTCCGGGCAGTTCCGTCCGGCCATATGGCGGCTATTTCGACGACGTGGCAGACGAACTCGCCGCCGGATTGGACGAACTACCCGGAACCGATTACCGGCAGGCCATCGACAAAGTGGTGATCTTCCGCGACGAGATGACCCTGCACGTCCACCGTGATCATCTGCGGGCGGTGGCGCTCACGGTGCGGAACCGCGACACGCTCCGCTTCGAATTGTGTCTGGGCGTCAACGGGGTTCATTACCCCGACGACCGCGATCGGGAACTCCACGCGGTGTACCCCCTGGCCTCGATCACCCACAATCGCCGCCTCCGACTCGAGGTGTCGGTCGCCGACGTCGATCCGCACATACCGAGTCTGACCGACATCTACCCGACCAACGACTGGCACGAACGCGAGACCTACGACTTCTTCGGCATCGTCTTCGACGGCCACCGGTCCCTGACCCGGATCCAGATGCCCGACGACTGGCAGGGACATCCACAGCGAAAAGACTATCCGCTCGGCGGTGTTCCCGTGGAGTACAAGGGAACCCGGATCGCACCGCCCGATCAACGGAGGTCCTACAACTGATGACGACCACCGACCACGGCAACTCCCACTCCCGTCATCGTTCCGCGGATGTGCACCCCACGCAGACGTACACCGTCTCCGGCCAGGACTGGGACGAAATTGTCACAGCGGTGCGGGAACGGGCCGCGGAGCAACCCGGCGACGAGCGCATCGTGGTCAACATGGGTCCGCAGCACCCGTCCACCCACGGCGTGCTGCGACTGATCCTGGAGATCGAGGGCGAGACCGTCACCGAAGCCCGCTGCGGAATCGGCTATCTGCACACCGGGATCGAGAAGAACCTGGAGTACCGCAACTGGACGCAGGGCGTCACCTTCGTCACTCGGATGGACTATCTCGCGCCGTTCTTCAACGAGACCGCCTACTGTCTCGGCGTCGAACGCCTGCTCGGTATCACCGACGATGTACCGGAGCGCGCCAGCGTGATCCGCGTGATGCTCATGGAGCTCAACCGCATCTCATCGCATCTCGTTGCGCTGGCCACCGGCGGAATGGAACTCGGGGCGGTGACGGCGATGTTCCTCGGATTCCGCGAACGGGAGATGATCCTCGACGTCTTCGAGCACATCACCGGGCTGCGGATGAACCACGCCTACATCCGGCCGGGCGGGGTGTCGCAAGACCTCCCCGACGACACGACCGACAAGGTCGCCGCGCTGCTCGATGTCCTGCCGTCGCGACTCGGCGAACTCGAGGACCTGCTCAACGAGAACTACATCTGGAAGGCCCGCACCCAGAGCGTCGGCTACCTCGATCTCACCGGGTGTATGGCCCTTGGCATCACCGGCCCGGTGCTGCGGTCCACCGGACTGCCGCACGATCTGCGCAAAACGCAACCCTACTGTGGTTACGAACATTACGAGTTCGACGTCATCACCGACACCACCTGCGACTCCTACGGTCGCTACCTGATCCGGGTGAAGGAGATGCAGGAATCGGTGAAGATCGTCCGCCAATGCCTCGACCGCCTGCGCCCCGGTCCGGTGATGGTGTCCGACCGGAAGCTCGCCTGGCCCGCCGATCTCGCGCTCGGACCCGACGGCCTCGGCAACTCGCCGGAACACATCGCGAAGATCATGGGCACCTCCATGGAAGCCCTCATCCACCACTTCAAGCTGGTCACCGAGGGGATGCGGGTACCTGCCGGACAGTGCTACGTCGCCGTCGAATCGCCGCGCGGTGAGCTGGGTGTCCACATGGTCAGCGACGGCGGCACGCGACCGTACCGGGTGCATTACCGGGATCCGTCGTTCACGAATCTGCAGGCGGTGGCGGCGATGTGCGAGGGCGGCATGGTCGCCGACGTGATCACCGCCGTTGCCAGCATCGACCCGGTGATGGGAGGGGTTGACCGATGACCGACCCGGTGTTCGTGGATCTGTCGGCGCCACCCGCGGAGGGCGTTGCGGTGGAGATACCGGCGCCGCACCCGACGATCCGCTTCGACGGCCCCGCCGACTACCCCGACGATGTGGCCGAACGACTCTCGGCCGACGCCGCCGGCATCATCGCCCGCTACCCCCGGTCCCGTTCGGCCCTGCTACCCCTGCTGCACCTGGTGCAATCCGAGGACGGCCAGATCACCCGGGCCGGTGTGACCTTCTGCGCAGACCAACTGGAACTGACCACGGCCGAGGTGTCCGCCGTCGCCACCTTCTATTCGATGTACCGCCGCTCCCCGACCGGCGAATACCTCGTCGGTGTCTGCACCAACACACTGTGCGCGATCATGGGCGGTGACGAGATCCTCGCCGCGCTCCGGAGCCACCTCGGTATCGACGCGGGCGAGACGTCGGCGGACGGGCGGATCACCCTCGAACACGTCGAATGCAACGCGGCATGCGATTTCGCCCCGGTCGTGATGGTCAACTGGGAGTTCTTCGACAACCAGACCCCCACCAGCAGCGTGGAACTCGTCGAGGATCTGCGCGCAGGCGTCCCGCTCACCCCGGCCCGCGGGACCGGCATCGTGTGCACGTTCCGACAGACCGCCCGGCTCCTCGCCGGCCTTCCCGAGACGGGGGACCGGGCATGACCGAACCCGCGGAGACCCCCGTGCTCAGCCGATTCTGGTCCGAGCCGGAGTCCTGGACACTGCGGAACTACGAGTCGCACAACGGCTATGCCGCGCTACGGTCCGCGCTCACAACCCCGCCCGACGACCTCATCGCATTGGTCAAGGCGTCGGGACTCCGAGGCCGCGGAGGTGCGGGGTTCCCGGTCGGGATGAAATGGTCGTTCATCCCTCAGCAGGATCCCGACGGGCCTGCCGCTCCCGCCACGCCACCGCACTACCTGGTGGTCAACGCGGACGAGTCGGAACCGGGCACCTGCAAGGACATCCCGCTGATGCTGGCCTCCCCGCACTCCTTGATCGAAGGCGCGATCATCGCCGCCTACGCGATCCGCGCCGCGCACGCCTTCATCTATGTGCGTGGTGAGGTCGCCTCGGTGCTACGTCGACTGCGCACCGCCGTCGACGAGGCCAGGGCAGCAGGCTATCTGGGGAACGACATCCTCGGGTCCGGTTTCGATCTCGACCTCGTGGTCCACGCCGGCGCCGGCGCCTACATCTGCGGGGAGGAGACCGCACTCCTGGACTCCCTGGAGGGCCGTCGTGGACAGCCACGCCTGCGTCCCCCGTTCCCCGCCGTCGCCGGGCTGTACGCGAGTCCGACGGTGGTCAACAATGTCGAGTCCATCGCCAGTGTGCCGCCGATAATCCGCAACGGCGTCGACTGGTTCCGGACGATGGGCACCGAGAAATCGCCCGGCTTCACGCTGTACTCCCTGTCCGGACATGTCGCCCGACCGGGCCAGTACGAGGCGCCCCTGGGAATCACGCTGCGGGAGTTGCTCGATCGGGCCGGCGGGGTGCGGTCGGGTCATCAACTCAAATTCTGGACACCGGGCGGATCGTCGACGCCCATCCTCACCGCCGAGCACCTCGATGTGCCACTCGACTACGAGGGGGTGGGCGAGGCCGGTTCGATGCTGGGCACCAAAGCCTTGCAGATCTTCGACGAGACGACGTGCGTGGTGCGCGCCGTGCTGCGGTGGACCGAGTTCTACGCGCACGAATCCTGCGGGAAATGCACTCCGTGCCGGGAGGGCACCTACTGGCTGGTGCAGTTGCTGCGGCGACTCGAGGCGGGCGACGGGCAACCCGAGGACCTCGACACCCTCACCGACATCACCAACACCATCGTCGGAAAGTCGTTCTGCGCGTTGGGCGACGGTGCGGGCAGTCCGATCGTCTCGTCACTCGAGTACTTCCGCGACGAATACCTGGCACATTTCGAGGGCGGCTGCCCGTTCGACCACCACCGGTCGACGCTGTTCGCCGAATCAGTACCCGCTGCAGGAGGTGCGCGATGACCGCCGTCGAAGACTCCGCCGCCACTGGACAGAAGAAACCCGATCTCGTATCGGTGACCATCGACGGGATCGAGATCTCGGTGCCGCCGGGCACTCTGGTGATCCGGGCCGCCGAGATGATCGGGACACAGATTCCGCGGTTCTGCGACCACCCACTGCTCGATCCGGTGGGCGCGTGCCGCCAGTGTCTGGTCGAGGTGGAGGGGCAACGCAAACCGCTGGCCTCGTGCACCACGGTGGTGACGGACGGGATGGTGGTCCACACCCAACGCAGTTCCGAGGTGGCCGAGAAGGCCCAGCGCGGCGTGATGGAACTCCTGCTGATCAATCATCCCCTCGACTGCCCGGTGTGCGATAAGGGCGGTGAATGCCCGCTGCAGAACCAGGCGATGTCGTCGGGGCGCGGGGACTCACGCTTCACCGGTGCGAAACGAACCTTCACCAAGCCGGTTCCGTTGTCGTCGGAAGTGCTGCTGGACCGTGAGCGATGTGTCCTGTGCGCACGTTGTACGCGTTTCTCCGACCAGATTGCCGGCGACCCGCTCATCGGCTTCGGTGATCGCGGTGCGCTGCAACAGGTCACCATATATCAGGACGACCCGTTCGAGTCGTACTTCTCCGGCAACACGGTGCAGATCTGCCCGGTCGGCGCCCTGACCAGCACCGCCTACCGCTTCCGTGCCCGTCCGTTCGACCTGGTGTCGTCGCCCAGCGTCTGCGAACACTGTGCGAGCGGGTGCGCACAACGCACCGACCACCGCCGCGGAAAGGTGTTGCGGCGCCTCGCCGGTGACGATCCCGACGTCAACCAGGAGTGGAACTGCGACAAGGGCCGGTGGGCGTTCGCATACGCCACCGCCGACGACCGGCTGACCGGACCCATGATCCGCAGGCCCGACGGGACCCTCGCGGAAGTGTCGTGGGCTCACGCCCTGCGGCATGCCGCCGAGGGGCTCACCGCCGCGCGCGGACGGACCGCGGTACTGACCGGCGGCCGGCTGACGGCCGAGGACGCCTACGCGTACTCGCGTTTCGCCCGCACCGTTCTCGACACCAACGACATCGACTTCCGGGCCCGCGCGCACAGCGCCGAGGAGGCCGACTTCCTCGCGACGCACATCGCCGCTCGGCCCGACGACGTGACCTACCGTGAGCTCGGAGTCGCCCCGGCAGTCTTGCTCGTCGCCTTCGAGCCCGAAGAGGAATCGCCGATCGTCTTCCTCCGGATGCGGCGGGCGGTGCGCACCGCGGGTCAGCAGGTCACGGCGATCGCCGCGTTCCGCAGCGCCGGAGTGGCGAAGTTGAACGGCACGCTCGTGCCGACCGCGCCCGGAGACGAACCGGCCGTGCTCGATTCGGAAGCCGCCGCCGACGCGGTCGCCGCCGAGGGATCGATCATCGTGGTCGGTGAGCGGTTGGCCACCGTCCCCGGTGGTCTCAGCGCCGCGGTCCGGCTCGCCGAACGCACCGGTGCACGGCTGGCCTGGATTCCCCGCCGGGCCGGCGAACGCGGCGCCGTCGAGGTCGGTGCGTCCCCGAACCTCCTGCCCGGTGGTCGCCCCGTGGCGGACCTGTCCGCGCGCACCGAACTCGCGATGGCCTGGCAGATCGCCGATCTGCCGAGCGTGCCGGGTCGGGACACGTCGACGATCCTGGATGCGACACTGCGTCAGGAGATCTCCGCGCTCGTGGTCGGCGGGGTGGAACTCGACGATCTCCCCGACCCTGCGTCGGCCACCGCTGCGCTGGCCGACGCAGGCTTCGTGGTGAGCCTGGAAATGCGCCGCAGCGCGGTCACCGAGCACGCCGACGTGGTGTTCCCGGTCGCGGCGGCTGCGGAGAAACCCGGCATGTTCGTCGACTGGGAAGGCCGTGCCCGCCCGTTCCTGACGGCGCTGCCCGAGGTCGGGACACTCTCGGATCACCGGGTTCTCGACGCGCTCGCAAAGCAGATGGGGGTGGAGCTGGGCTGCGACGACACGACCGCCATTCGCGGTGACCTCGAACGGATCGGTGCATGGCGCGGTGCGCGGCCCCCGATGCCCGAGGTGGAGCCGCGTTCCAACCGCCCGGACACCGGCACCGAGACCCGGCGAGCGGTGCTCGCCTCCTGGCGGATGCTGCTCGACGCCGGCCGGATGCAGGACGGTGAACCACATCTCGCGGGCACGGCACGTGCACCCGTCGCCCGTATGTCCCCGGCCACTGCCGCCGGTATCGGGGCCGAAGCAGGCACCGACGTCGAGGTGGGCACCGATCGCGGCGCGATCATCCTGCCCCTGGAGATCGTCGCCATGGCCGACGGTGTCGTCTGGGTGCCGATGAACGCGCCGGGTGCGGGCGTGTACACGCACCTGCGGGCCCGGGCAGGCGACATCGTGGCCATTGCACCGGCGGCCACGCGGGAGGCGCGATGAGCTTCCCGACGCTCGCCGACTTCGGCCATGATCCCTGGTGGCTCATCCTGATCAAGGCGGTGGCGGTCTTCGCGTTCCTGGTCGCCAATCCACTCGCCGCGATCCTGATCGAGCGAAAGATCATGGCGCAGATGCAGACCCGAATCGGCCCCAACCGGGTCGGTCCGCACGGCCTGCTGCAGAGTCTGGCCGACGGCGTGAAGCTGGCGCTGAAGGAGGGCATCATCCCGTCGGGCGTCGACAAGCCGATCTACCTTCTCGCCCCGATCATCGCGGTGGTGCCGGCGATCATGGCGTTCGCGGTCATCCCGTTCGGTCCGATGGTGTCGGTGTTCGGACACCAGACCCCGCTGCAGCTCACCGACCTTCCGGTCGGAGTTCTCTACGTCCTCGCCATCACCTCGGTCGGGGTGTACGGCATCGTGCTGGCCGGATGGTCGTCGGGTTCGACCTATCCGCTGCTCGGCGGGCTCCGCTCGACGGCCCAGGTCATCTCCTACGAGATCGCGATGGGCCTCACGTTCGCCGCGGTGTTCCTCGACGCGACCACCATGTCGACATCGGGCATCGTGGCTGCGCAAGAACACCACTGGTATGTCCTGCTGCTGCTGCCGTCGTTCGTGATCTACGCGATCTCGATGGTCGGCGAGACCAACCGCGCACCCTTCGATCTGCCCGAGGCCGAGGGCGAACTCGTCGGCGGATTCCACACCGAGTACTCGTCGCTCAAGTTCGCCATGTTCATGCTGGCCGAGTACATCAACATGGTCACCGTCTCGGCACTCGCCACCACGTTGTTCCTCGGTGGCTGGCAGGCGCCGTGGCCGGTCAGCATGTTCGACTGGGCGAACTCCGGCTGGTGGCCGATCCTCTGGTTCACCGTCAAGGTCTGGGTGTTCCTGTTCGTGTTCATCTGGCTGCGAACCAGCCTTCCCCGCCTGCGCTACGACCAGTTCATGAACCTGGGCTGGAAGGTCCTGATCCCGATCTCCCTGACCTGGGTGATGGTGGTCGCCGTGATCCGCGCGGCGATCGGCAGTTCGTCCGATGACGAGCTCGTCCGCTCACTGGTCTCCGCCGGCGCCGGACTCGTGGTGACCGCCCTGATCGGCTATGCCATCTGGCGGCTGATGAAGCTGCCTGCAGCGCATCGAGATCGACCAGCGGGAGGCGGACCAGCGGACGGCGAACGGGAAGAACCTTTCGACCCGATGGCCGGCGGATTCCCGGTGCCGCCGATGCCGGGTCAGGTGCTCCCGCCGCCCGTCCCCGCCCAAAGCCCCTCCCCAAGACCTCCGTCCGACCCCGCGAAGGAGACGACCGATGCCTGAGTTCCTCAAACCGATCAGCGGTCTCGGGGTGACCTTCTCGTCGATGTTCGCCCCGACCATCACCGAGCAGTATCCCGAGGAGAAGACCCCCACGGCGCCGCGCTATCACGGGCGGCATCAGCTCAACCGGCATCCCGACGGATTGGAAAAATGCATCGGCTGCGAGCTGTGCGCCTGGGCCTGCCCGGCCGACGCCATCTACGTCGAAGGGGCCGACAACACCGACGAGGAGCGCTATTCGCCCGGTGAGCGCTACGGTCGCGTCTACCAGATCAACTACCTGCGTTGCATCGGCTGTGGCCTGTGCATCGAGGCATGCCCGACCCGCGCGCTCACGATGACCAACGATTACGAGATGGCCGACGACAACCGCGCCGACCTCATCTACGAAAAGGACCGTCTACTCGCGCCGCTGGAGCCCGGGGTGACCCCGGCACCCCACGACATGGCCCCGGGTTCCACCGAGGAGAGCTATTACCGGGGCGAGGTGTCGAAGGACGGGCGGCTGATCGCGAAGGACGAGAAGGACGAGTCGTGACAGCAACACTCGCCACGGAGTTGATTCGGACGTCGGCTTCGGCCCCGCTCGCTGCGCTTCCGGCGACCAGCACCGGCGAGGCCGTACAGTTCTGGGTCCTCGGCGTGGTCGCGGTAGCCGGCGCACTCGGTGTGGTGTTCGCGACCAAAGCCGTCTACTCGGCCATCTTCCTGGCCACTACGATGATCGTCCTCGCGGTCTTCTACGTCGCGCAGGGCGCGTTGTTTCTCGGTGTCGTCCAGGTCGTCGTCTACACCGGTGCGGTGATGATGCTGTTCTTGTTCGTGCTGATGCTGATCGGCGTCGACTCGTCGGATTCCCTGGTGGAAACCCTTCGCGGACAGCGGATCGCCGGAGTGATCCTCGGCATCGGTTTCGGTGTCCTGCTGATCGCGGCGATCGCGAACGCATCGCTGGCGGTGTTCGCCGGTGCGCCGACGGCCACCGGGCCGGGCCTCTCAGGCACGGGCTCCGACGGGGACATCGAAGCGATCGCCCGGCTGATCTTCGTCCAGTATCTGTGGGCGTTCGAGCTGACCGGCGCGCTGCTGATCGCCGCCACGCTCGGCGCGATGGTCCTGGCACATCGGGAACGGTTCGGGCCGAGACGAAGTCAGCGTGAACTGTCGGAGGAGAGATTTCGCCTCGGCGTGGACATGACGCCGATGCCGAGCCCGGGCGTCTATGCCCGCCACAACGCCGTCGACGTCCCGGCACTGCTGCCCGACGGTACGGCGTCGGAGCTCTCGGTGAACGCGACGCTGCGTCCACGACCGGCGGCCGCGCCGCCGACATCGGAGTCGGACAGCATCCGTCGAGCGCTCGGAGAGGCCGGCCGATGAATCCCGAGAACTACCTGTACCTCTCGGCGCTGTTGTTCACCATCGGCGCCGCCGGGGTGCTCCTGCGCCGCAACGCGATCGTCGTCTTCATGTGCATCGAGCTGATGCTCAATGCGGCGAACCTGGCGTTCGTCACCTTCGCCCGGATGCACGGCTCCTTTGACGGTCAGGTGATCGCGTTCTTCACGATGGTGGTCGCTGCTGCCGAGGTGGTGGTGGGACTGGCGATCATCATGACCATCTTCCGCTCCCGCAGGTCGGCTTCGGTCGACGGCACAGATCTGCTGAAACGGTAGGAGGCCACCGGTGAGCACCGAATCGACCGCAGATCTCCTCTGGCTGGTACCAGCACTTCCGTTGATCGGCGCGGCGATCCTTCTGCTGGGTGCCCGTCGGACCGACAAGTGGGGTCATCTCCTCGGCACCGCTCTGGCTCTGGCATCGTTCGCGCTCGGACTGGCGATGTTCATCGGCATGCTCGGCCGGACCACCGATGACCGTGCAGTTCACCACATCCTGTTCTCGTGGGTGCCGGTCGGAGAGCTGCAGGTCGACTTCGGATTGCAGCTCGACCAGTTGTCGATGTGCTTCGTCCTGCTGATCACGGGTGTCGGATCGCTGATCCACATCTACTCGATCGGGTACATGGGCGACGATCCCGATCGCCGACGATTCTTCGCCTATCTCAACCTGTTCCTGGCCGCCATGCTGATCCTCGTTCTCGCCGACAACTACCTCGGTCTGTACCTCGGATGGGAAGGCGTGGGCCTCGCCTCCTACCTGCTGATCGGCTTCTCGCAGTACAAGCCGACGGCGGCGACCGCGGCGAAGAAGGCGTTCGTGGTGAACCGGGTCGGCGACATCGGTCTGGCCGTCGCGCTGATGATCATGTTCGCCACCTTCGGGTCGGTCTCCTTCGAGACTGTTTTCGCCGGCGCCGACCAGGCGGGCCAGAGTGTGCTCACCGCACTGGGATTCGTGTTGCTGCTCGCCGCCTGCGGCAAATCGGCTCAGGTGCCGCTGCAATCGTGGCTCGGCGACGCCATGGAGGGCCCGACCCCGGTGTCGGCGCTGATCCATGCCGCGACCATGGTGACCGCGGGCGTCTATCTGATCGCGCGCTCGAACCCGATCTTCGACCTCGCGCCGGCCGCGCAGGTCGGGGTCACCGTTGTGGGTGCGGTCACCGTGTTGTTCGGTGCCATCATCGGTTGCGCGAAGGACGACATCAAGAAGGCGCTGGCGGCGTCGACGATGAGCCAGATCGGCTACATGATCCTGGCCACCGGATTGGGCCCGGCCGGTTACGCATTCGCGATCATGCACCTGCTCACCCACGGGTTCTTCAAAGCGGGACTCTTCCTCGGTGCCGGATCGGTGATGCACGGAATGAACGACGAGACCGACATGCGACGCTTCGGAGGTCTGCGCACGGTCATGCCGATCACGTTCGTCACCTTCGGGCTCGGCTACCTCGCCATCATCGGGGTGCCGCCGTTCTCCGGGTTCTTCTCCAAGGACCCGATCATCGAGGCCGCCTTCGCATCCGGTGGCGTCGGAGGCTGGCTCCTGGGCGGCGCCGCCCTGCTCGGCGCCGGGATCACCGCCTTCTACATGACCCGGGTGATGCTGCTGACGTTCTTCGGGGATCGCCGTTGGCGAGAGGACACCCATCCGCACGAGTCACCCACGGTGATGACCGGGCCGATGATCGTCATCGCCATCGGGTCGGTGATCAGCGGTGCGCTGCTGGTGTGGGGTGACTCGCTCGTACACTGGCTCGAACCGGTGGTCGGCGAAGAGCATCACGAACTCTCCGTGCCGACCTGGGTGGTCACCGTGACGATCCTGGCCGTGGTGGCGATCGGGATCGGCCTCGCGTGGCGGCAGTACGCCACGCGCCCCGTCCCGGAGGTCGCACCGGAGGACGTATCCGCGCTCACCGTGGCCGCGCGCCGCGACCTCTACGGCGATGCGGTCAACGAGAACCTGCTGATGCGGCCCGGACAGGAACTCACCCGGGAACTCGTGCTCGTCGAGAACGACGGCGTGGACGGCCTCACCACCGGGATCGGTCGCGCCGTCGGCGCATTGTCGCAACGAATACGCGGCTGGCAGACCGGTTACGTCCGGTCCTATGCCTTGTCGATGTTCGCCGGCGCCGTCCTGATCGTCGCGATGGTGATGGTGGTGAACGTCCTGTGAGCATGCCCTGGTTGACCATCCTGTGGCTGCTACCAGCGGTCGGGTCCGTTGCGGTGCTGGCGATCCCGAGTACCCGCCCAGATGTTGCGAAGTGGCTGGGCCTTGCGGTCTCGGTGGTCGTTTTCGCCGTCTCGCTGGGTCTCGCCATCGGCTTCGACCCGGACGGCGCTCGCTACCAGTTCGTCGAGGATCACAGTTGGATTCCCGCCTTCGGCACTCGCTACGCTCTCGGCCTCGACGGCATCGGTCTCGTGCTGGTGCTCCTCACCGCGGTGCTGCTGCCGCTGCTGATCCTGGCCGGCTGGCACGATGCCGATCATGCCGGGTCACTGGATCATGCGGCCGGACGCCGTCAGAAAGGACCGCACACTTACCTCGCGCTGACCCTCGCCGTCGAGGCGATGGTGCTGATGAGCTTCGTCGCCCTCGACATCCTGCTGTTCTACATCTTTTTCGAGGCCATGCTGATCCCGATGTACTTCCTGATCGGCGGCTTCGGCGCCGGTGCAGGCAGGGCCGCCGCAGCGGTGAAGTTCCTGCTGTACAACCTGTTCGGCGGACTGATCATGCTGGCCGCGGTGATCGGACTCTACGTGGTGACCGCGCGATCGGGTCTCGGATCCGACGGCGGCGGCACCTTTGACCTACGGACGGTCGTCGATGCCGTGTCGTCGGGACAACTCGACGCCGGGGGCGGCCTGCTGAAGCTCCTCTTTCTCGGTTTCATGTTCGCATTCGCAGTGAAAGCGCCGCTGTGGCCGTTTCATTCGTGGCTGCCCGATGCCGCGGTGGCCGCCACCCCGTCCAGCGCCGTACTGATGATGGCGGTGGTCGACAAGGTGGGCACGTTCGCGATGCTGCGCTACTGTCTGCAGCTGTTCCCCGATGCCGCACGGTATTTCGCACCTCTGATCGCGGCGCTCGCGGTCATCGGCATCGTCTACGGCGCGATCCTCGCGATCGGGCAGACCGACGTGATGCGGCTCATCGCCTACACGTCCATCTCCCACTTCGGATTCATCATCCTGGGTGTCTTCGCACTCACCACACAGGGACAGACCGGTGCCACGCTCTACATGGTCAATCACGGGATCTCCACTGCCGCACTGTTCCTGATCGCCGGGTTCCTGGTGTCGCGGCGTGGCAGCCGCCTCATCGCCGACTACGGAGGGGTGCAGAAGATCGCCCCGATACTCGCCGGGACCTTCCTCGTCGCCGGTCTCGCCACCCTCTCCATGCCCGGACTCTCTCCGTTCATCAGTGAGTTCCTCGTCCTGATCGGCACATTCACCCGATACCCGGTCGCCGCGGTGGTGGCGACGAGCGCGCTGGTGCTGTCCGCCATCTATGTGTTGTGGCTCTACCAGCGGATGATGGGTGGTCCGGCACGACAGGTGGAGGGGCCGGGAGCGGCGACCCGGTCGATGCGTGACCTGCACGGCCGGGAACTCGTCGTGGTGACCCCGCTGATCGCGCTCCTGCTGGTGTTCGGGGTGTATCCGAAACCGTTGCTGGATCTGATCGATCCGGCGGTCTCGCACACGATGAGCACCATTCACGAACCCGACCCGCGACCGTCGGTCAGTGTGTCGACGGATCAGGTCCCGACGGATCGGATGCCGACAGATCGGATGCCGACAGAAGGGGTGCCGAAGTGACCTCCGAGTATCTCGCCGCCATCGATCCGCCCAGCATCGAGTACGGCCTGTTGTCACCGATGCTGATCGTGTTCGGGGTGGCCGTCGTCGGCGTGCTGGTTGAGGCGTTCGCGCCCCGCAGGTTCCGCTACCCCACCCAACTCACCCTCGCACTCGGCGGTCTGGCGGCCGCGTTTGCCGCGCTGGTGGCTGTCGCCGTCGCGGAGGCACGGGACGGGGGCCACGGCCAGTTCGCGATGTCGGGTTCGGTCGTCATCGACCGGCCGACCCTTTTCCTCCAAGGACTCCTGCTTCTCGTCTCGATCCTGGCGATCGCGTTCATGGCCGAGCGACGACTCGAACGGGTGGTCGCGACACCGACGATCACATTGGATTCCGCCCGCCACTCGCCTGGATCTCGTGTCAGCGACGGGCCCGGGGCCGCCGCCCAGGCGACCCTCGACTCGGTCGACGCCGACATGTTCACACCGTCGGGCGCATCGGTCCCCAACACCGACGCCGAGTTCGAGGCCACCCGGGCCGGTGCCATCACCACCGAGG
The DNA here is from genome assembly GCF_049847105.1 of Gordonia sp. DT218. NCBI lineage: Bacteria > Bacillati > Actinomycetota > Actinomycetes > Mycobacteriales > Gordoniaceae > Gordonia > Gordonia sp. DT218. The sequence goes on from NZ_JBNCNS010000004.1 coordinate 142,077, forward strand.
TCTTCCCCCTCACCATGCTGGCCGTCGGTGGCATGATGCTGTTCCCGGCGTGCGGTGACCTGCTCACGATGTTCGTCGCTCTGGAGGTCTTCTCGCTGCCGCTGTACCTGCTGTGCGGCCTCGCGCGTCGTCGGCGATTGATCTCACAGGAGGCCTCGCTCAAGTACTTCCTCCTCGGCGCGTTCTCGTCGGCCTTCTTCCTCTTCGGCGCCGCGTTCGCCTACGGTGCGACCGGCTCGCTGCAACTCGGGGAGATCGGCAGGGCCGTCGGCGCGCCGGGCACCGACACCACGCTCCCGCTGATCGCCTTGGGACTGCTCTCGGTCGGCCTGTTGTTCAAGATCGGTGCGGTGCCGTTCCATTCGTGGATTCCCGATGTGTACCAGGGCGCCCCCACCACGGTCACCGCGTTCATGGCTGCGGCCACCAAGATCGCCGCCTTCGGCGCCTTGCTGCGGGTGTTCTATGTGGGCTTTCCCGACCTGAAGAGCGATTGGGAACCGGCGCTCTGGGCGGTCGCCATCGCCACGATGCTGGCCGGCGCCGTGATGGCGGTCACGCAGACCGACGTCAAACGGATGCTCGCCTACTCGTCGATCACACATGCCGGGTTCATCCTGCTGGGCCTTGTCGCGTTCGACGACGCGGGCCTCGCCGCGACGATGTTCTACCTGGCCGCCTATGCGTTCTCGACCTTCGGCGCCTTCGCGACGGTCGCGGTGGTACGCGAGCCCGACCGGGTCTCCGGACCGCACCTGTCGGGTCGGGAGGCCACCGAGATCGCCCAGTGGGCCGGTCTCGGAAGACGCTATCCCCTTGTCGGCGCGATGTTCTCGATGTTTCTGCTCGCCTTCGCCGGCATCCCACTGACGAGCGGTTTCATCGCCAAGTTCGACGTCTTCGCGGCGGCGGCAGGCACCGGCGGCGGAGTGCTGGTGGTGATCGGCGTGATCAGCAGCGCGATCGCCGCCTACTTCTATATCCGGATCATCGTCGCGATGTTCTTCGCCGACGTGCCGGTCGACGCACCGCATGTCGTGAAGCCGAGTGTGCTGACGACGTCGTCGATCGCCGTGTGCACGGTGGTGACCATCGTGCTGGGAATCTTCCCGCAGCCGCTGCTGGACCTGGCCCGGGACGCGGGTCAGTTCCTGGGCTGATCCAGTCGCCCCGCACTCACCTCGATTCGCGGAATCCACCTTCATTCGGAACCAAGGTGATCTGACCGGATCGAGGTATCTGGAAAGCGAAAGGGCTCACACACGCGAAAACGGCCCCCCATCTGGTCAGATGAGGGGCCGTTCGCTGCGGTGGCGGAGGGATTTGAACCCTCGGTACGGGGTTACCGCACACAGCATTTCGAGTGCTGCACCTTCGGCCGCTCGGACACGCCACCGCGGAAGACTGTACCGCAGGACGCGCTCAGCCCTAAATTGGCTGGTCAGAGGGCCCTTCGAGACGCTTCGCTCCTCAGGGAACGGGGAACGCTCGACTCCTCAGGGAACGGGAACTCTCGGCACCCGCAGGGAACGGGAACGCTCGGCACCCGCAGGGAACTGGTGCGCTAATTCCCGGTCAGCTTGTCCTTGAGGCCATCGACCTTGCCCTTGACCTTGTCGGCGGCTTCGGTGACCTTCTGCTTGCCTTGCGCGACACCTTGGTCGCCGCGGCCTTCGTCCTTGAGATCCTGATTGTCGGTGAGATCGCCGGCAGCTTCTTTACCGCGACCCTTCAACTCTTCGGCCTTGTTCTTGGCGTCGTCTGAAACTCCCATGAACTGCCTCCTCGTTGATGTGACCGGGACATGGTTGTCACCGGTTGCAAGGCACTTCCCACCGTGCCACGGATGGCCCGGACCGGCCAGAACTGCAGGTCAGAGTCCCGTCAGTGATCCGTGATCTTGGTCTTGATCTCGTCGAACTTGTCTTTGGCGGTCGAGAGGGCGTCCTGGACCTTCTCGTTCTCGGCGATCTCCCCGAACTTCTCCTTGGCAGTGCCGACGGCTCCCTGCACGGTGTCGCTCGCCGCGAACTCGTTGATCTTGTCCTTGGCCGTACCGACCGCGTCCTGGACCTTGCCGCTCTCGGCGAACTCGTTGATCTTGCCCTTGACGGTCTCGAGTGCCTCGTTGACCTTGTCGCTGGGATCGGACATGTCAGTCTCCTCGGGGATTCTCCGAACGCGACGGGTGTCGCGCCCATGTGTCCAATCTGCCAGAGCATCGGCGCAGGCGAACCCTGATTTCCACCCTGATTCTGACCCCGCAGCCGCCCCGCGGTCAGTCCGCCCGGCGCGCGGTGAAGAAATCGATCATCAGGGCCTGGCAGTCCGGCTCGAGGATGCCGCCGACGACTTGTGGCCGGTGGGACAGCCGTGGGTCGCGGACCACATCCCAGAGCGAGCCCACGGCGCCCGTCTTGGGCTCCCATGCGCCGAAGAGGAGCGCATCCACCCGGGACAGGGTGATCGCCCCGGCGCACATCGTGCACGGCTCGACGGTCACCACGATGGTGCAGCCGGGCAACCGCCAGCCATCACCGAAACGCTGTGCGGCCGCGCGCAATGCGAGAATTTCGGCGTGCGCGGTCGGATCGCCGTCCGCCTCGCGCCGGTTCGCGGCGCGTGCGAGTTCGATCCCGTCGGGGTCGAAGACGACTGCGCCGATCGGCACGTCGTCGTGCTCGGCGTCGTGAGCGGCAGCCAGCGCGGACCGCATCATGGTCTCCCACACCGCGCGCGGAGGTCCTACGTCCGCCGGAGTCAATGCCCCAGCGAATCGAGCACCTTGGACAGTTCGTCGGCGAATCCCAGTCGCGCGGCGATCATGCCGAGCTGCTCGTCGGCGTAGAGGTCCGTGTCCCCGACGATCACGCTCATCACGGCATCCGGCAGTCCCAGATCGGCCAGGATGCCGAGATCACCCTCTTCCCAGGGGTCGATGTCATCGAGCTCGTCGGGATCGAGATCGGGGACGTCGATGTTCATGGCGTCCAGGGTGTCCGCCGCGACGTCGTAGTCGACGCCCGCGGTGGCGTCCGAGATCAGCAGCTGTGCGCCCGACGGCCCCGGTCGCACCACGATGAAGAACTCGTCGTCGACGTCGAGCAGACCGAACACCGCACCCGCGGCGCGCAGCTCACGAAGCTGGCGTTCGGCATCGTCGAGGGTCAGCAGCGCCGACGGATTCAGCGCGCTGACCTTCCACGCACCGTCCTCGCGTACCACCGCCACTGCGAAACCCTCGATCTCGTCGGTGACGTCCTGCTTGCTCGAACCACCTGATACACCTGCGCCGGCACCTGCCATGCAGGTCACCGTAGCCGCAATCCGCGGGTCACCCAAGTCTCGGTCCCCGGCTCGCTGTTCACCGGATCGGGCCCATATGGGAATCTGAACGGGTGACTGCCGCGCCGACCCACCCCGACCCGTCCGCCGGCCCCCCGGTCTGTGTACTCGGACTCGGACTGATCGGCGGTTCACTGCTGCGCAGGCTGCAGGACGCGGGCCGATCGGCATTCGGTTACAACCGGTCCGGCGAGACGGTGGCGGCCGCGACGACGGCCGGCTATCGCGCCTCCACCGATCTCACGGCGACATTGCGACAGGCCGCCGCCGACGGCGCGATCGTCGTGCTGGCGACGCCGGTCACCACCATCGACGACCTGCTGCCGGCGATCGCCGAGCACGCCGCCAACTGTCTGCTCACCGACGTCATCAGCGTCAAGCAGGCGGTCGCCGAGTCGGTGGCGCGGCTGGCTCCCGGCGTGCGCTACGTGGGCAGTCACCCGATGGCGGGCACCAGCCAATCTGGTTGGGTGGCAACAGATCCCGATATGTTTCGCGATGCGATGTGGATGGTGACCACCGACGACCACACCGACCCCGACGACTGGCTGGCGGTGGCCGCCATCGCTCGGTCCGCCGGCGCATTCGTGGTGCCGGCGGCAGCCGGGGCGCACGATCGCGCGGTCGCCGCGATCTCTCATCTGCCGCATCTGACGGCCGCGGCCACCGCTGCGGTCGGGGCGGGAGAGAGCGACCTGGCACTGCGTCTCGCGGCCGGCAGCTTCCGCGACGGCACGCGGGTGGCGGGCACCTCACCGGCGCTGCAGCGAGCGATGTTGGAGGCCAACGGCATCGCCCTGCTGAACGTGCTGAGCGAGACGATCGACCGATTGATCGCGACACGTGACGAGCTTCGGGACAAGGGCACCGTCGAGGTCGTCGTCGACGACGGCCACCGCGCGCGATCAGCCTACGAGGCGATCGCCGGCACCGCCCCGGCACCGATCACCGGCGTCACGGTCGGCGAGGCCGGGTGGGCGGAGGAACTACGACGGCAGGCGCATCAGGCGAGGGTCTGGGTCGGGTGATTCAGACCCGGGTGGCCAGCCCGGCGTAGTCCACCACGAATCCGTTGCCGTCGACGGTCAACGTCGAGGTGACGACGGGCGAGACCACCGCGATCGAGTCCTCGCTCGCCGTGTAATGCAGCGTCGCGGGCTCGACCGTGCCGGCCGGGAGATAGAGGTAGGCCACCGGCACCTCGATCTCGCCGGAGCCGTTCTGCAAGCCGTGCCGACGGATCGGCAGGGCGTTGAACATCGGCGACAACGCGAGGTCGACATCCTCGGCGCCGTTGAAGTCGCTGCTGATGGTGCCCTCGGGCGTCTGCACGAGCCAGTTGTTCTGTCCGTCACGGGTGATGCCCAGTTGTGTTTCGCCACTCGCACGCAGCAGGTGAACCGACAGACGCCTGGTCACGCCGCTGTCGTTGGTGACGAGTTCGTACGACGCCGAGAACGCCTCATGCTTGTCCGAGGCGGCCGCGATGATCCGGCCATATGCCTTGATGCGCGCGCCGGTCACGTGCAGGCGAACCTGTTCGAGCCGGTCAGAGGACTCGCCGCGCCACGTGATCATCGTCTTGAGATCGGCCGACGGCGTGATGCCGTCCGGTGGGGTCGTGCCGCCTGAGGCTGTCTGGGAAGAACTCACAGATCTACGGTAGCGACCAGAGTGCCTCGGCACACAGTCGATGCGCACGATGCAGGACGTCGACCGGTGACGACGGTCACTCAGGCACGACAGGAAACGGTTCGCCGCGGCGACTGCGCGGTGATGCGATCAGCGGCCACCGGCCGGCCGGCGACCTTGATCAGGCACTGCGCGTCGCCGTCTCCGGCGAGGACCAGGACCCGCAATGGATTGGCCGTACCGGTGAAGCTGACCGTCCAGGTGGTCGGCGCGCCGATCCTGGTGCGCAGCCCTTCGGCGTCGACGTAGAGGATGGTGGTCGGGCTCGAGGCGGTCACCTCGTAGACGATCTCCTTGCCGACCGGCGACGCCGGCGAGTTCGGGCCTCCCGGCACCTCATCGGGGTCGCCGCCGGGTGGGGCGGTGGGCATCTGCGTGGGCATCTGGGTGGGGAGTTGGGTGATGACCACGGGGAGTTGCTGGTCCGCCGCGGGTTGCGGATCATCGCGCAGCGCCGCGCGGCCCACTGTCATGGCCAAGAGCCCGAGCGCCGCCACCGCCACGATCGCCAGCACACCGACGAGACGGCGATCCGACGACCGGGCGCTCGCAGCGGGTCTCGGGGCGTCATCGGTGGTCGGCAGACCGGAGTCGGGGGCGCCCGGCATGCCCTCGGGCGCCGGCGGCCGGTCCTGCTCCCCGGGCACGAAGATCGGCCGGCCGTCCGGCGTGTAACCGAGCGGCGGGTAGAGGTGGGGGTAGAGCGGGATTCGGTAGAGATCGTCCGGCGGCGGACGGTCACCCGCACGCGGTGGCGGCCCGCTGGGTTGTCCCATCCTCGCCTCCAGTTCCGTCGCGTCGCCCACTCCGGCTCTCGCCGGAAGCGGGTGCGCACACCCGCACCTCCGACAGTACGACGACCGCGTGGCGGCGTCTGCCGGGAGATCTAGAGGCGGCTCTCCAGACGCGCCGACAGGCCGGCTTCCTGCAGGTCGAGGCGTTCCAGCATCGCGCGGACCGCTTCGTCCTCGAGATTGCCGGCGTCCCGGTCGGCGACCAGGGCCTCCCGCTGCGCGTTCAGCACCGAGCGATAGAGCGTGGCGAAGGCGTCGTTGCGGGCGGTGTGCGCTTCCGGGTCGGGCATCTCCTCGGCGTCGCGGGCCTGACGGGAGACCGTCTCCATGATGAAGGCGACGGTCGCCGCATCGAGTCCGCTGGGCGGGCTGTCGACGAAATCCATGATGACCTGATCGGCGGCGGAGTGCACCACCTCCTCCGTCCGCGCGGTCTGGTCGTGGTCGTAGCGTTCCTCGTCCTCGTTGCGAAGATGTAGTCGCGCGATCATCCACGGCAGCGTCGCCCCCTGAATGAGGATGGTCCCGACCGCGACGACGAAGGCGATCGCCTGGATCGCCGACCGCTCCGGGAACGGCGCACCCGAGGCCATGGTGACCGGGATGCCCGAGGCGGCCGCCAAGGTGACCACGCCACGCATGCCGGTCCACGCGACGACGGTCGATTCCTGCCAGGTCAGCGGACGGTGATCGATCCGCTCGGACCATCGTCGACGACGCCCGGGCGGTCGGGCCGGATCACGGGCGCGCCGGACCGAGCGGCGCGGGTTGGCGGGCACCTCAATGTTGACGGCACTGTCGATCCGGCGGCTCAGCGCACCTCGGCCGAACATCGCGAACACGCAGATGGGTCGGATCGCCAGCACCACCACCAGCACCAACAGCGACGCCATCGCGATGTGCACCAACGACTCCCGCGCGTCGCGGAGGTCGGTGATGATGAATCTCATCTGGAGCCCGATGTAGGCGAACACGAAAGCCTCGAGCAACACGTCGACCGAGTTCCAGACGTATCGCTCCTGCAACCGGGTCTGATAGCCCGCGTGCACCGAACCGGAACCCACCACGAAACCGGCGATCACGACGGCCAGCACGCCCGAGGCGTGCAGGTGCTCGGCCGCCAGGAAAGCGGCGAACGGCACCACGAAGCCCTGCACCGTCTCCAGCGCCGGATTCTGCAGGTGCCGACGGATCCACAGCGTCAGCATGCCGAGAACGGCCCCGACGATCGGGCCGAGCACCGCGTTGTAACCGAACAGCACCAGCGGATTCTCGATGAACGAGTGGGTGTCGGCGATCTGCGAGATGGCGATCGCGAACAGCGACAGCGCAGCGGCGTCGTTGACGAGGCTCTCCCCGGTCAGGATGGTCATCAGGCGCTTCGGCAGGCCCAGCTTGCGGCCGATGGCCACGGCGGTCACCGCGTCCGGTGGCGCGACGATCGCGCCCAGCAGCAGTGCCAGCATGAAGGTGAACTCGGGGATGACCAGCGAGGCCACCCACCCAACCGCCAGCGCCGTGATGACGACCATCGCGACGCCGAGCCCCAGGATGGGCTTCAGGTTGCGCAGGAAACTCGGGAACGAGAAACCCAGCGCCGCCGAGTACAGCAGCGGCGGCAACACCACCGTCAGCAGGATGTGCGAATCGAGTTCGACACGTGGCATTCCCGGGATGAACGAGACCGCCAGCGCGATCACGATGATGATCAGGGCCGGCTGCATCCCCCGGCGATCGGCGATCGCGGTGACGATGATCGCGCCGACGAGGACCAGGATGAGCAGTTCCATGGCCGGGATTCTCCCAGGCCACGGACTATTTGGTCGGGTGGGGCGACGCGGACGGGCCGCCCCACCCGTTCGCTACGCCGTAGTGCGGTCGACGTCGGTGCGGTCGACGTCGGTGCCGTCGGTGGCGGCCGCGCGGTTACCGAACGCGAACTTCCCGTTCTCGAACAGCAACGGATAGATCAGACCGCCGATGATGCCGCCTACCAGTGGCGCGACCCAGAACACCCACAACTGCCCGGGGGCCCCGTTGCCGTTGAAGAAGGCGACGCCCGTCGAGCGGGCCGGGTTCACCGAGGTGTTGCTGATCGGGATGGAGATGAGGTGGATCAGCGTGAGACTCAGGCCGATTGCCAGCGGTCCGAAACCCTTGGGCGCACGGCCGTCGGTGGCACCGAGCACCACGATGAGGAAGAAGGCCGTGAGCAGGATCTCCGCGATGATGACCGAGGTCAGATTGTAATTACTCGGCGAATGCTCGCCATATCCGTTGGCAGCCATGTTGCCGGTGGCGTCGAAACCGGGTTGGCCTTTGGCGATCACAAAGAGAATCAGCCCCGCGAGGAGACCGCCGAGGACCTGGGAAATCCAGTATCCGGGCAATTCCCTCCAGGGGAGACGCCCACCCACGGCCGCGCCGAGCGTGATCGCCGGATTGAAATGCGCACCCGAGATGTGCCCGACCGCATATGCCATGGTCACCACGGTGAGGCCGAATGCGAGTGCGACACCGAGGAATCCGATGCCGACCTGATAAGTGCTCTGTCCGTCGTCGGATTGCGCTATCTGCTTTGCGGCGTATATCGCGCTACCACAACCACCGAACACCAGCCAGAAGGTACCGAAGAACTCCGCTGCGAGTTTCGCCGCAGGCGATGGAGAGGTCATGCTGATCCTTTCACTAGGTCCGCGCATAGGTCCCCCCGCGTGCACACGGTAACCGAAAGGAGGCGAATTTCGGTGAATGCTGCGAAAACTGTGATATCCGGTCAAGAATCGTGACCGGCCCTCCGCAGTTCCGGAATGACATGGTCGACAAGCAATGGCGCGAGATCGTCGGGCATCATTTCGGCATCGACGTCCAGCCACCGGATCTCGTCGATCTCGGCCGTCGGGATGATTTCCTGATCGATCACATCGGCCTCGAAAATCGTTGCGACCACGTCCCATCCGGCCTCATTGGCAGCTGCCGACCGAAACCGTCCCCATTCACGCAATCGGGACGTGTCCACTCCGAGTCCGATCTCCTCGGCACATTCCCGAACTGCCGCCGCAACCGCCGATTCACCGCGTTCGGGCTTACCTCCGGGCAGCATGAACCGCCGCGTCCCGCGTTTGCGCACGGTGAGCAAAAGGCCGCCGCCATCACGGACGACGACACCACTCACGACGATGGTCGACGGGCCCGGCACCCCGGAGATGTTACTGCGCCGTGCCCCGAGCCGGGCAGCATGCGGTTCTATCGGGAACACCCATTTCCGACAATCGGTATGGCAGAGTCGCACACGGGGCGACCGGGCACGGAACAGCGCGCATCGGCGTACGCGAGGGGGCCGGGATGGAATCGTCGTTCGCGACAGTCGGGCTGCCGATCGCCCTGGCCGTCATCATGTTCGGGCTGGGCCTGTCGCTCTCGGTCGCCGACTTCCGGGGCGTCGCGAAGAATCCCCGGGTGGTCGTGATCATCCTCGGCTGCCAGGTCGTGCTGCTCCCGCTGATCGGCTTCGGGCTCGCGACCGCCTTCGGTCTGCAACCGCTGCTCGCCATGGGGTTGATGACCCTCGCCGCCGCACCGGGTGGCACCGTCGCGAACCTCTACAGTCACCTGTTCCACGGGGACGTCGCCCTCAACATCACCCTCACCGCCCTGAACTCGATCCTCGCGCTCGTCACGTTGCCGATCGTGGTCAATCTCTCCGCAGCGTGGTTCCTGGATTCCGCCGACAACATCGGTGTGCAGCCGACCAAGATGCTGCAGATCTTCGCCCTGGTGCTGATCCCGGTGGCGCTGGGCATGCTCGTCCGCGCCCGTGCCACCACCTTCGCCGACCGCGCCGACCGGCCGGTACGGATCGCCTCGGTGATCCTGATCGTGGTGGTGGTCCTCGGCGCGCTGCTCGGTGAGGATCGGGCGTTGGAGTATGCCGCCGAGGCGGGCGCGGTGACCGCGATCTTCTGCGCCCTGTCGCTCACCATCGGATACGTGATCCCCCGACTTGCGGGCATGTCCGCCGCGCAGTGCATCGCAGGCGGGTTCGAGATCGGATTGCACAACGCGACCCTCGCGCTCGCCGTCACGCTCACCGTGCTCGACAGCTCCGAGATGTCGGTGGCCCCGGCCGTCTACGGGATCGTGATGTTCCCCCTCGCGATCATCTTCGGCGTGGTGGTCACGAGGATCGGGCGGATGCAGACGACGGTCGAGGCCCCCTGAAACGCGAGAACCCCGGCCGGAGCCGGGGTTCTCACTCTGTGCGCCCGTAGGGATTCGAACCCCAAACCTTCTGATCCGTAGTCAGATGCTCTATCCGTTGAGCTACGGGCGCGTGGTCTTCAGTTGTTTCCCCGCTGTCGGAGACAGCAGAGCCGTTCCCCCACTGTCGGAGACAGCAGAGCGTTTCCACAGTCGGCGCGACTGCGGTTCGGCGGAGGCGAGAGGATTTGAACCTCCGGTCCCGTGTTAGCGAGACAACTCATTAGCAGTGAGTCCCATTCGGCCGCTCTGGCACGCCTCCTCGCGGAGTCCTTTCGAACTGCCGAAGCGAAAGATTACACACTCCGCGCAGCGGGAAGCAAACCGCGACCATTTTGGCCGTTCACGTGCGGTGCACCTACATTTGACGGGTGACCCTGCGCATCCGTCCAGACCTCGACGATCTGCCCGCCTACGTGCCCGGCAAGACCTTTCCCGGCGCCGTGAAGCTGGCGAGCAACGAGGTCACCGAGGGACCGCTGCCCAGTGTCCTCGACGCGATCATCACGGCTGCCGGGTCCGCGAACCGTTATCCCGACAACGGCATGGTCGAGCTGACCGCCAACCTGGCGAAGAAGCTCGGGGTGACCGAGGATCAGGTACAGGTGGGCTGTGGCTCGGTGGCCCTCTGCCAGAACCTGATCACGATCACCAGCGGCCCCGGTGACGAGGTGCTGTTCGCGTGGCGTTCGTTCGAGTCCTACCCGCTCGCGACGCGGGTGACCGGCGCGACGCCGGTCCAGGTGCCGCTGACACCTGATCTCGTCCATGATCTGCCCGCGATGGTCGCGGCGATCACCGACCGCACGCGACTGATCTTTGTCTGCAACCCGAACAATCCGACCGGCACCGTCGTCGAGGCGGACGCGTTACGGGAGTTCCTGCACGCGGTGCCATCCGACATCATCGTCGCGCTCGACGAGGCGTATTTCGAATACCTGCGGCTCGGCCCCACCGAGGCCTACGACGCGGTGGAACTCTGCCGCGAGTTCCGCAACCTGGTGGTCCTGCGGACCTTCTCCAAGGCCTACGGGCTGGCCGGCCTCCGGGTCGGCTACGCGATCGGCGATCCCGAGGTGATCACCGCCTTACGGAAGGTGCACGTCACGTTCTCGGTAAACAGCCTCGCCCAGCATGCCGCGTCGGCGTGCCTCGAGGCCGGGGACGAACTGCTGGCACGCACCGAGGCCGTGGTGGCCGAACGCACCCGGGTGACCGGCCGACTCCGCGAACTGGGATATCGCGTGCCCGATTCGCAGGCCAACTTCGTCTGGCTCGAACTCGGCGACGAAACGATGGATTTCGCCGGGGCAGCCGTCGACGCCGGAGTGGTGGTGCGGCCGTTCGCCGGGGACGGCGTCCGGGTCACGGTCACCAACCCCGCCGAGGACGACACCTTCCTGCGCTTCGCCGAACAGTGGAGCCAGAAAGCCTGACCCACCGGCAGATGAACCCGCCCGGCTAGAGGCCCCGCGAGATGGTCGGCCAGGCGACCGGCAGATCCCGCTCCCAGTAGACCCAGTTGTGGGTACCGATGACCCGGAATCCGTCGGTGAACGGGACGTTGTGTGCCCGCAGGGTCGCGGCGAACTCGAGCGAGCAACGCCACGCACCGAGCTCCAGGGCCGAGCCGGCCGCGGTGACGGCCGACCGTGGGCCGTCCTTGGGGTCATAGGGCGCGGTGAGGTCGAGTGGGCCGACCGCGCCGGAGCCCGCGGAGATGAAGATGTTCTTGCCGCGTAGCTTGTCGAGGTGCCTGCTGGGATCGTGCGAGTCCCAATTGGCGGAGCCGAACGGACCCCACATGTTGGTGGCATCACCGCCGGACTTCGCGACGGTGGTGCGCACATAGCTCTCGTTCACCGGGCCGGACACCGGCGGGCATCCGCTCAGCGAGGCGATTCCCGAGTAGAGACTCGGATGCCGGAACGCCAGCGTGAAGGCCGACTGGCCGCCCATCGAGAGCCCGATGACGGCGTTGCGGCCGGTGCCGTCGAACTTGGCGTCGATCAGCGGCGGCAGTTCCTTGGCGAGGAAGGTCTCCCACTGGGGCTTGCCGAGCTTGGCGTCGCGGTGCACCCAGTTGGTGTAGAAGCTGCCGGCACCGCCGGTGGGCAGGACCACGTTGACGTTCTTGTCGGCGAAGAACTTGCCCGCCCGGCCCTTGGTGATCCAGTCGCTGACGTCTTCACCGGCGTCTGCCCCGTCGAGCAGGTAGACGGTCGAGCGCGGACCGCTGCTGTAACGAGGGGTCAGCACGGACACCTTGACCTTGCCGCCCATGGCCGGTGACTTCACCCAGATGTCGGTCCGCTCCGGGCTCAGCTTCGCCGACTTCGAGATCTGGGCCGCCTTGAGGTCGTCGGCGTGCGCCACCCCCGACGTACCGACCACAGCGACCATCAATGAGGCGACCACCACCGCCCAACGGCTCGACTTCCGCATTTTCTCCCTCACTGCACACACCACGGCTGCATCCACCCGCCGACGTCATCGTCGCGGGCATCGCAAACATCGATAGTGCGGTTTCCCCCTGGCACCGCATCCTCCTCCTGACAGAGTACTGATGAGTAACCGTCTCGCGTAACCCCAAGATCGGGTTCGGTGCGGATACGACCACTGTTCGACGACCTCCCGAAAGGCGGATGCGATGACTCCGGCCCCCGACGATCCCGATGGCACCGCTGCCGAGACCGGTGCAGGACTCGGCCCGGGTGGCTTCGCATTCGTGGCCGAGGTGGGCGTTCGCTGGTCGGACATGGACGCGTTCGGTCACATCAACCATGCGCGCATGGTGACCCTCATGGAGGAGGCGCGCATCGAATGGCTGCTCTCCGCCGGCGAACAATACGTCCCGCTGATCAAGAGTGCGATGATCGTGCACGTCGAGATCCGGTATCAGCGTCAGCTGCGGCACGACGACTCGCCGCTACGGATCGGCATGTGGATCAAGGGGTCGCGGTCGGTCGACTTCACCATCGGCTACGAGATCCGCGCCTCCCGTGACGAACCGTCGGTGAAGGCGGCCTGCGTGGCGAGTACACAGATGGCTGTTGTCGACGTCGAGGCGCACACTCTGCGCCGACTCACACCGACGGAGAAGGAGTATCTGCGGTCCTGGTCGCGGTGAGTCGCCGACACCGGGCGCGGGCGGAGATCAGGACGGCTCGTAGCGGGCCGGGAGTTCCCGCGGTACCGCCGGTGAGATCCGGGCGATATTGCCCTGCAACACATCCCGATAGATCCGCAGTTGCTCCTCGCCGCTGCGAACCTGTTCGGTGAGTCGCTTGGCGTTGTCCACCGAGATCTCCCGGTCACCCGAGCGCGCGATGAGATCGTCGATCCGGTCGTCGATCGTGCTGGCGCGGTCGTATTCGGCGAGCACCCGCAGTTCCACCGCGGCCGATTCCACGACGGCGGCCACCTCGCCGAGGGCCTGCGCCCGGTCGATCAGTTCGGTCCACACGGGACGCAGCGCGGCCTCCCGGCGGTCGATGTGCTCGGCGAACGACCGATCGAACCCGCCGTTGCGCTTGGCGCGATCGAGGTCGATCCGCACGGCGCGCAGCGCGATCACGTCGGCGGCGATCTCGGCCAGCTCGGCATGGAGATTCACCTGCGTGCGCTGGATCTCGAAATGGTCGGACAACCAGGCAGGGTTTCGCACGATCCGGTCGTAGAAATGACCCGCGACGAACAACAGCGTCTCGTAACCGTCGACAAAGGTCACCGACCCCGGGGTACCGAGCGGTGCCGTCGAGGCACCCTCCTGATCGGGCACCAGGATCTGGTTGGCCCACTCGCCGGCCTGCGGATAACCCGACTTCGCGGCGACCTGGCCCACAACGCCCGCGAGGCGATCCATGGCTGCAGTACCGGCCCGGCGCATGTAGCCCGATGTGTTCGCGTCGGGGGTCGGGGTGCACATCAGCCCGGCGAACAGCCGTTCGCGCTCCTCGATCTCGAGGTACACGTTCTCGCGGCGCTCGCGCCGGATGGCCCGGGTGCCGCCGGCGAACACTCCCTTGGCCGTCACGATCAGTTTCCGAGCGTCGTCGCGCCGGCGATGCAGACCGTTCACGCGATTGCGCATCACCGCTGCCACCACGCTCGGCATCATCGGGTTGGCCAGCTGATGCTCACTCTGCGCGATCGCGCGGCCCAACCGCCGGAGGTCGCCGAACCCGCTGTGGAGCACGGGCACCGGCAGGCCTGTGGAGATGCGCCGCACCAGGATGGCCCGGCCGGATGGTGTCAAGAACCCGGCAGCGATGAGAATCGCTGCGGTGTCGGACAGTTCGGGGCGATCACCGGGCAGGCGCGACTGGTCGCACCACGACCGGATCTCGTCACTCGTCGTGCCCGTGGCCGGGAGACCACGACGCCGGTTGTCGACCATGCGGATGTCCCTCGATTTCCCCGTCCGGTCACCGTCCGGACGTCACCGTCGATGCTACCCGCGACTGTGCGACAGCCCGGGCGTACGGGCACGCCACAACGGCGCGGTGAGTCGGTGCAGCAGCCAGGCGACCGGAATGCTGACCGCCGTCGCGGCGAGGAACGCTATCGGCATCGACCCGCTGAACACCCCGAACCCGAGCACGTCCATGACGATCTCCAGCACGAGGACATGCACGAGGAAGAACTCGTACGAGATCTCGCCGAGCCACACCATCGGACGGCTCCCACACACGCGAGCCCACCAGTCGGACTGATCGCGAACGGTCAGCGGACCGATCAGGCCGACGGCGATCACCAGGTAGAGCACGTGCTTGACGATCGTCGCCGACGCCGTGGTCGGGGTGATGGTGGGTTCACCGGCGATCGAGGTCGCCGACAGCAGGAACGCTCCCACCGCGATGGCCACCGACACCGTCGCATCCCAGCGCCGGATCAGGTGCACGCACACCGCGAGGAGCATCCCCGCGACGAACCAGCCGAAGAACGCCGGTGCCCACAGTCGCGCGGTCGCATCGACCCCGGCACTGCCCGCGACCACCACCGACCAGATGGGCGACACCAGCAGCAGTGCCAGCAACCCGACGATCAGCAGATCCGGGCGCCATCGTCGACGACAGACCACCGACACGAGGATCCACGCGATCGGCGGCAGCACCAGGTAGAAGACCACCTCCGCGGCCAGACTCCACATCTGGGTCAGCCCCGAGTGCAGATGGCCGAATCCGTACACCTGGGTGAGGGTCATGTTGCGCAGGAAGCCGGACCAACCGGTGCCGGTCGGCGACGCATCGGCGGGTTCGTAGACGAGGTAGAGGGCATACACCACCACGACCGTGATCCAGTAGGCCGGCAGGACGCGTCGCGCCCGGTGCCAGAAGTAGCGTCCGGCCGACGGTGCGCCACGCCCCTCGATGAGCGCGGCCACCCACGGCGCGAACAGCAGGTATCCGGACAGCACGAAGAAGATGGCGACGCCCACCTCGAAGCGGGAGGTGAGTCGGCCGAGGAAGTCATCGGTGTAGTGGCCGGTCCAGAACGCGGCGTGGGTGAGGCAGACCGAAAGCGCCGCCAGTGCCCGGATTCCGGTGAGAGATGGGATCCGCGCGGCCATGCTGCGATCCTGCCATCCCACCCCGGTGGCAGAATGCAGGCCATGTCGGAACGAATCCGCGGACAGATCTGGCGCGACGGCGAGAAGGTCGACGGATTCGAGCTGAGCAGGGTCTCCGACTGTCTCGCCGATTCCGATCTACTCGTCTGGGCCGACCTGGAATGCCCCACGAGCGAGACGATGGCGACCCTCGCCGATGAACTCGACCTCGATCCCTTCGCGATCGAGGACACCACCGCCTCAGCGGAACGGGTCAAGACCGTCGCGTACGCCCACCACACCTTCCTGATGGTCTATGCCGTCGTGCTGAACGACGACGAACCTTCCGAGGCGGCACCGGCGACTCAGACCTCCGGCGGACAGAGTCCCGCCGAGCAGGCCAAAGCGTTTGATCTGCACCGCATCTCGGTGTTCGTCAAAGGGAATGCGCTGATCACCGTTCGACGCACCGCCGACTTCGACATCGACACGGTGGTGCAGCGATGGGACGACATCGGCGGCGAGCAATACGGGATCGGGGCGTTGCTGCACGGGCTCCTCGACGTCGTCGTCGACGGCCATTTCGATGCGGTCCAGCAACTCGACGACGCCATGGAAGACCTCGAGGGACTGCTCTTCGACGAGCGGGTCGCAGGCCGCGCACTCCAGCGTCAGACCTACGATCTCCGTAAGGATCTGGTGCTGCTGCGACGGGTGGTACTGCCGATGCGGGAGGTCATCGGAGGTATCCAGCGCAGACGATTCGAGAACAAGGCGCCTCCCGAACTCGATCCACATTTTTCCGACCTCTACGACCACGCGCTGCGCGCGGCGGAGTGGACGGAGTCGTTGCGCGACATGGTCACCACGATCTTCGAGACCAACCTGTCTCTCGCGGACGCCCGGCTCAACACCGTGATGAAGAAGCTGACCGCGTGGGCCGCGATCATCGCCGTACCGACGGCGATCACCGGGTTCTATGGCCAGAACGTGCCGTACCCCGGCTACGGCCACACCGTCGGATTCATCACCAGCGCCGTGCTGATCGTGGCGATCGTGGTGGGCCTGTACTTCAGCTTCCGTCGGCGTGACTATCTCTGAGTCGCAACCACATCCGGCCGCAGGTCAGGCCGGCCGCGGAATCGCCGACGCGACGCCCTGCCCGATCCACTCGGGCACATCGCGACGCACTTCCGACGGTGCGAGAACCGTTATCCGGTCGTCACGCAGGCCGGTTCGCCAGTCGATGTCACCGCGCCACACCTCGGTGAGGGTGCGCAGATCGGTGACGACGGTGGCGTCGACGTGGTAGCCGGGATCGAAATCGCAGGCCTGGGCCTCGCCGTCGCTGACCACCAGCCACCACGAGCCCGCTTTGCCGATGACATCGCGAAAGTTGAACTCCACCATGGTTCGACGTCGGGGCCAGCGATCGATGGGCACGGTGCGGTGGATGTCCCACATCAACAGATGCGGGTCCAGGTCGGCGTCGCCGAGCTCCCCGATCCAGCGCGTACCCCAGGTGCTCAGTGCGGTCACCACTTCGGTGAGTTCCTCACCCTTGTCGGTCAATGAGTACACCGACCGACCACCGACCTCGGATCGGCGCACCACTCCCGCGCGTTCGAGTCCGCGCAGCCGCTTGGTGAGCAACGCAGGTGACATCTTGGGTACGCCGCGCCGCAGTTCGTTGAAATGCCTACTGCCCAAGAGGAGTTCACGCACGACGAGAATCGTCCAGCGCTCATCGAGCAGTTCCATCGCCTTGGCGACCGGGCAGAATTGTCCATAGGAGGTCATCGGGACCCCTTCCCTCGGTGCCTCAAGTACACACCCGCACCGCGACGATGACCAGTACAGATTCAGTACCGCCGCCGGTTCATTTCCTGGTCTGGATCGACAGCCGGCGCGGCGAGATGCTGACTACGTCATTCGAACCGACCGAGGAGACACGATGTCCATCGAGAACATCACCACCGACCAGGCACTGAAGGCGAAGCACCGCGCACTATGGGCGTCCGGTGACTACCCGGCCGTTGCCGATGTGATCACGCCACTCGGCCCGCGCCTCGCCGACGCCGCCGCCATCGGCCCCGGCGATCGCGTGGTCGACATCGCCGCGGGCGCAGGCAACGTGGCCATCCCGGCCGCGCGGATCGGGGCGCACGTCGTTGCCACCGACCTCACCCCGGAACTGCTGGAAATCGGCGAATTCCGGGAGCCCGACCTCGGAATCATCTGGCGCACCGCCGATGCCGAGGATCTGCCGTTCGACCAGGGCTCCTTCGACGTCGCCGTGTCGTGCGTCGGCGTGATGTTCGCACCCCACCATCAGCGCTGCGCTGACGAACTGATCCGGGTCTGCCGTCCCGGCGGCCGGATCGGCCTGATCAACTGGACACCCACCGGCTTCATCGGCCAGTTGTTCTCCGTCATGAAGCCCTACGCACCGCCGCCCCCACCGGGCGCGAGCCCCGGCGTGCTCTGGGGAGATCCCGACCATGTGCGCACCCTGCTCGACGATCGCGTCCACGACATCACTGCCACCACCGAGTCACTCCCGGTCAGTCGATTCGCCGACGGTGCGGCGTTCCGGGACTTCTTCAAGGCGACATACGGTCCGGCGATCGCGACCTACAAGGCGATCGGCGACGATCCGACACGGGTTGCGGAGCTGGATGCAGAGATGGCGGCACTCGCCGACGACCACATCGACAAGGGGCAGATGGAGTGGGAATACCTGCTGGTCACGGCCACCGTCACCAGCTAGTCGATCGAATTGCACTGAGGGACAACAATTCCCGGATAGAGGCTATGATCGGGCAGGTGGATTCGACGATCGTTCACCTGCCCGACCTCCCGACACAGGCCCGTCGCCTCGTCGACCTCGGCGTCGCGCGGCTCGCCGGCATCGACGACGCAGCGATCGTCGACGCCGCAGCGGCCGCAGCAGACACGGGGAACGCGCTCCTCGTCCCACACCCGGAACTCCTCGCACCATCGGCGGCCGCACCGCTGCTCACCCGGGCAGGCAAATCCGGGTTCGTCGTCGTCGACATGACCGACCTCGACGACTTCACACCGATCACGGGCGTCGGCCTCCCGGCCGGGCCGTTCTACCTGCTCTCGGACATCGATCGCGGCGACGCGATGGCGAACTGGAGTCCCGACGAGGCACTCCCGTCGATCACCGGTGCTACCCGCACCCCGCTGACGATCGGAGAAGGCATCGCCTGGCTCCTTCAGCAACCCGGACAGCTCCAGCCGAATCGGTGCTTCATGACCATCGGCTCGCGCCTGCGGAAGCCGAACGGTCGCCTCGACGCCCGCACCCCGGCGATCTGGATCTCCGGGGGCACCGGCAGAGACGGGCGCGAGCGCAAGGGCGCGCCGAAGGTCGGCTGGTGCTGGGCGGGTAACCGCCACATGTGGCTCGGGTTCGCCTCGGCAGTGGACCGTCGGTCCATCAGCTGACGAAGGCCGCCTCGCCCTCCGGATGACGGGCCGCGTGGCGTCGGGCAGCGACGAAGCAGATCAGCGCCACCACCGCGGAGCAGACCATCACGCAGGCCATCGGGACGGCGGTGTCGTCGCCGGCGAGACCACCGAGGGGCGAGACCACGCCGCCGACGAGGAACATCAGACCGCCCAACACGGCACTGCCGGCGCCTGCTGCGTCGCGGGTGTGTTCCATCGCGAGCGCCGCACTGTTGCCCATGACGAAGCCGACGGAGGTCACTGCCACGAAAAGCGGCACGACGAGCAGGACCGGAACCGGTGACAATGCCGCACCGAGCACGCACACCGACGCGACGAAGAGCACCGGCACCGCGATCCGGATCGTGTGAGCCGGATGCACGCGTCTGCGGGACAGGCGGGCGGCCACCAGACCCGCGATCGTCATCCCCAGGGCGTTCACCGCGAAACACAGTCCGTAGACCACCGACGATGTGCCCAGCACGCGCTGATAGACGAACGACGAGCTCGAGATGTAGGCCATGAGCGAGCCGAAGGCGAAGGCCTGGGTGAAGACGTAGGCGAGAAATGCCGGCCGTCGGAACCGCCCGAGCAGGTCACGGTAGCCGAGGCGTGGCGCGCGGTCCTTCGCGGCGAGTGTCTCCGGCACCGACGTCACCGCCATGATGAGCTGCACGACGGTGGCCGCGAGGATCACCGCCAGCACGCCGCGCCACGAGACGTGTCCGGCCAGGACACCACCGATGACGGGTGCGATGACCGGGGCGAGGCTCTGGATGGTCATCATCAGCGTCATCGATCGGGCGCCGGCGAATCCGACCAGGAGGTCGGCGATGATGGCGCGGGCGATGACCATGCCCGCCGCCGCGGCCACTGCCTGGACGAAGCGGGCGGCGATGAGGACCTCGATGGTCGGTGCCGCCACCACCACGATGCCCGCGAGAACCGCGGCCGCCGAGCCGATCACCAGGGGTCGACGTCTGCCGTAGCGATCCGAGACCGGGCCCCACAACACCTGCCCGACTGCGACACCCACCAAGAACGCCGTGAGTGTCAGCTGCACCGACGTGGCGTCGGTGTGGAGCGATTCCTTGACCTCCAGGAAGGACGGGAGATAGAGATCCGTCGCGATCGGCGCGGTCGCCGAGAGCAGCGCCAAGGCCAGGAGCAGCCGCGGCCCCAGGCCGTCGCGGGTCGTGGTCGCGGTCGTGGTCACGCGGGAAACGATAGTGTCGGCGATCGGTCGTGAGTGACGCGTACCCGGCAGTCACGCTCATCCGCCCGGCGAGATACCTCGGATCGGTGAATCCACCTTCGTTGCCAATGAAGGTGGATTCGTCGAGTCGAGGTTAATGCTTTCCGGATGAGCTCGGCCCCGACGCTTGACGCGGAAGCGGAGGGATTTGAACCCCCGGTGGTTTTACCCACGCTCGCTTTCAAGGCGAGTGCATTCGGCCGCTCTGCCACGCTTCCCTGCCGACGAGGTTACTGGAGCGGGCCCGTCAGACTCGCATCGACCTTGCCGAACACCGACTCGAGCGCACGCACTTCACCCTCGTCGATCTGGTCGAAGAGGTGTCTGCGGATCCGCGCGACGTGATCGATGGTGGCCGCCGCGACCAGATCTCGCCCAGCGTCGGTGAGCCGGACGAGCCGACTGCGTCCATCGGAGGCCTCGGTGAACTGTTCGACGTAGCCGAGCGCCACTAGTCGCGCGATCAATCGGCTGATTCCGCTGCGGGACACCATCCCCTCTTGGGCGAGCTCCGACATCCGCTGCGGCCCCTCGCGCGCGATGGAGACCATCGTCCGATACTCCGCGTAGCTGATCCCGTTGTCGGCGGTCAGCCGTTCGTCGAGGTGATCGATCAGCCGCATCGACCCGACCAGCACGGTCAGCCAGACGCGCATCTCCTCCTCGGACAACCCCTCGGGTGCGGGCATGTCCTCCCCTGTCTCCCCGACCCGATCCCCGAGATT
The DNA here is from genome assembly GCF_049847105.1 of Gordonia sp. DT218. Taxonomy (NCBI): domain Bacteria; kingdom Bacillati; phylum Actinomycetota; class Actinomycetes; order Mycobacteriales; family Gordoniaceae; genus Gordonia; species Gordonia sp. DT218. The sequence continues at coordinate 163,176 of NZ_JBNCNS010000004.1, forward strand.
GTGACAGCATCGGCACCGTGCGCGCCATAGCCGGAACCGACCAGCTCTCCGTGACCACCCTGCCCGATCCGGAGCCCGAGCCGACCGAAGTGGTCATCGACGTCGTCGCCGCGGGTGTCAACCGGGCGGATCTCCTCCAGAAGGCCGGTCACTATCCTCCGCCGCCCGGTGCGGTCGACACGCTCGGCCTCGAGGTGTCGGGGCGGATCTCCGCGGTCGGACGGCAAGTCTCGACCTGGTCGATCGGCGACGAGGTGTGCGCCCTGCTGGCCGGTGGTGGCTACGCCGAGAAGGTGGCCGTGCCTGCGGTGCAGGTGCTGCCGAAGCCGCTGGGTGTCGACCTCACCTCCGCTGCCGCGTTGCCCGAGGTCGCCTGCACCGTGGCGTCGAACCTCTTCGACACCGCGCACCTGGAGAACGGCGAGTTGCTGCTCGTCCACGGCGGATCGAGCGGCATCGGTACCCATGCGACCCAGGTCGCCCACGCGCTGGGGATCAGGGTCGCGGTCACCGCTCGCACCTCCGACAAGCTCGCCCGCTGCCAGGATCTCGGCGCCGACATCCTGATCAACTACGCGACCGACGACTTCGTCCAGATCATCCGCGACAGCGGCGGCGCCGACGTCATCCTCGACATCATGGGTGCGGCCTATCTCGAGCGGAACGTCAAGGCGTTGCGGACGGGTGGACGGCTGCTGATCATCGGGATGCAGGGCGGGATCAAGGCCGAATTGCCGATCGGCACACTGCTCTCCAAACGCGCCGCGGTCCACGGCACGATGCTGCGGTCCCGACCCGTCGAGGGCGCCGCCTCCAAGGCGGAGGTGGTCGCGACGACCCGGCGGGTCATCTGGCCGCTCATCGACGAAGGGACGGTTCGTCCGATCGTCGACTCCACGTTCCCACTCGACGACGTCGAGGCCGCACACACGCGCCTCGACAGCGGCGACGCTATCGGCAAGGTGCTGCTGACGATGGAGTGACGCGCGTCGTCGCGGGCTCAGGCGAGCACTCGCCGATCACTCCGGGCAGTCGGACAGCCCACCGTTGATCTTGCGGAACACCTCACCGAGCGTCTGGTACTCGTCGGCCGTCACCCGGTCCACCACGAGCCGCCGGATCAGGTCGTTGCGTACCGACACATGCCGATCCCGCGCAGCCAGACCACATTCGGTGATGCGGACGTACCGATGGCGGGCGTCGGTCCCGCATTCGACCCGCTCGACCAGACCGTCGGCGATGAGCCGCGCGGTCTGCCGCGACACAGTGCTCACCGTCATGTGCACATCCGCGGCGAGCTCACTGATCCCACGCGTGTGGGAATCGCCGAGAGCCTCGAGGACGCGCAGATCGGCCTGGGACATCCCCTCGGCCGACATCGCCGTGTTGATCTCCGCCAGCAGACCCCAGCCACCCTTGACCACAGCCCGCCAGATGTCCAGCTCCGTGGAACTCAGGGCCTGATCGGCCGCTCCGGAGTCGGCGCGCATCAGTGCACAGCCGAAATCGCGACAACCTTCATTGTCGTGAACTTAATGGCCGCGATGCCGAATTGCGAGTCAGGTGACCCACTTCTCAGACAATTGACCAACTCGTGTCGTTCAGCCGAGTGACCCCAGCGCACGCGCGAGGTGATCCACCTCATAGGGGGTGGAGTAGGGCCCGAGGCCCACCGTGACCGCGCCGCCGAAATCGCCCGCTCCCAGGCGGGTCAGCGCACGACTCGGCACGTCCGCGAGGGCACAGATCCCGTTGTCGGCGAGCCGTCGCACCACCTTGTCGGCACTGACGCCGTCAAAGGTGAAGCTCACCGCCGGGACACGATCTTCCACGGTGCCCACCAGGCTCACCTGGTTGAGGTGCTGCAGGGTGGAGGTCAGATAGAAGGTGAGCCGCCGCAGGTACTCGTTCACGCCGTCGAGGGCGGTCACGACCCGCCGGCGACGCTTTCCGATCGCATCGTCGTCGAGGGCGGCGAGGTGCTCCACGGAAGCGACGAGGCCTGCCAGCAATGCACCCTGGTGCGGTTCGGGCTCCAACCGCGCCGGCCCGACGGCTCGCGGATCCATCGCCAGGGAACGCAGGCGATCCATGGCGGCGGCGCTACGGAATCCCATCGCTGCCACCCGCGGTCCACCCCAGCGTTCGGCGGAGACGATCAGCACGTCGGCGCCCAATTCGCCGATGTCGAGCGGAAGATACGGCGCAGCGCTGGTCGCGTCGACCACCAGGAGGGCACCGGCGGCACGCGCCCTGGTGGCGATCGCGCCCACGTCGGTGATCGCACCGACGGTCGACGACGCCAGGGTCACCGCGACGACGTTGGTCCGCTCGTCGATCAGATCCCGGTACTGCCAGGTCGGCAGGGCGCCGGTCTCGACGTCCACCTCCGCCCACCGGGTCCGGGCGCCGTGCCGGTCGGCGACCCGCAGCCAGGGCACGATGTTGGGTTCGTCGTCCTGGCGGCTGAGCACCACGTTGCCGCCCAGCCAGGACGAGGCCGGCATCGCATCCGCGAGGCCACTCACCAACGCCGACCGCGACGGACCGAGGACCACGGCCGCGGAATCCGCGGCCATCAGGTCCGCGATCGCGCGGCGGGCACCATCGACCACCTCGGCGGATGCCCGAGCGGCCGGATACACGCCACCGGGTGCCGCCCCGAGCTGACGGAAACCTTTCGACACTGCGGACGCGACCGAGTCCGGTATCTGCAGACCGGCCTGCGGGTCGAGATGGATCCAGCCGTCACCGAGCGAGGGGAACAATCCACGCACGTGTGCGACGTCGAAGGCCATGGCTCTCACGATAGACATGGGGTAGCACGACCACTGACACACGTCCTTCGGCACAATGGGTGGCATGACATCTGGACCGTTCGGAGGCAGCGACCCACGCACCGGCGTTCCCGGCGAGGAACCGGAGAACGTGATCGTCGTCGGGGGGCAGTCCGGCGGCGACGCCGACGGTGACGGCAGCAGCGTGGCCGACATGGTGGAACAGCCGGCCAAGGTGATGCGGATCGGCACCATGATCAAGCAGCTGCTCGAGGAGGTGCGGGCGGCTCCGCTCGACGAGGCCAGTCGCAATCGGCTGCGCGAGATCCACGAATCGTCGATCCGGGAACTCGAGGACGGTCTCGCCCCTGAACTGCGTGAAGAACTCGAGCGGCTGGCGCTGCCCTTCACCGACGACGGGACGCCGTCGGACGCCGAGCTACGGATCGCCCAGGCCCAGCTCGTGGGCTGGCTGGAAGGCCTGTTCCACGGCATCCAGACCGCGCTGTTCGCCCAGCAGATGGCCGCTCGCGCACAGCTCGAACAGATGCGGCAGGGAGCACTCCCTCCCGGCGTCGTGACCGGCGGCGGACCGCATGGACCCAGCACGGGGCAATACCTCTGATGCCCCGCTTGTATGCTGGGTCCCCGTGTCATCGGTAGTCAACAGCGAGGTACCCCCAGCACCGGCGGTGTCCGATTCGCGCACGCTCCGCCGGGCGGTCAAGGATCTCCGCGACGGCCTGACCACCTCCGAGCTGTGGCTCCACCTCGGGTGGCAGGACATCAAGCAGCGGTACCGGCGGTCGGTGCTCGGTCCGCTGTGGATCACCATCGCGACCGGCGTCACCGCCGTCGCCATGGGCCTGCTGTACGGCGAGCTCTTCGGGATGGACATCAAGGTCTTCCTGCCGTACGTGGCGCTCGGCTTCATCTTCTGGAACTTCATCCAGAGCTCGATCCTCGAGGGTGCCGAGGTGTTCTCCAAGAACGAGGGGCTGATCAAACAGATCCCGGCACCGGTCAGCGTGCACGTCTATCGCGTGGTGTGGCGTCAGCTGATCATCTTCGCGCACAACGTCGTGATCATCGTGCTGATCTTCGTGATCTTTCCGCCGCCGATCCATTGGTCGGTGCTGCTGGTGTTCCCGGCCATCTTCCTGTTCGTGCTCAATTCGGTGTGGGTGTCCATCGTCTTCGGCATCCTCTCCACCCGCTTCCGCGACATCGGTCAGCTCCTCACCACCGTCGTGCAACTGGTGTTCTTCATGACGCCGATCATCTGGAGCACCCAGAGCCTCGGGAACACCGCGGCCGGCGAGAAGTCGCCGCGATTGAAGCTCGTCGAGCTCAATCCGATGTTCCACTACCTCGAGATCTCCCGCGGCCCGCTGCTGGGGCAGTCGGTGGCGTTCTACCACTGGGCGATCGTGATCGGCTGTACCGCGGTCGGGTGGCTGATGGCCATGCTGGTGATGCGCAATTATCGAGCCCGCGTGGCGTACTGGGTTTAGGACGGGCGAGAAATGGCACCTGACGACAACGTTCGTGTGGACACGTGGGGGGCGTGCGTCGACTTCCCGATCTTCGACGCGAAGACCCGCTCACTGAAGAAGTCCGTGATGGGGGCGGCCGGCGGCGTGATCGGGTCCACCGATTCGAATGTCGTGGTGGTCGAGGCGCTCAAGAGCATCGACCTGCACCTGCAGCACGGCGACCGGGTGGGGCTCGTCGGGCACAACGGTGCAGGCAAGTCGACACTGCTGCGACTGTTGTCGGGCATCTACGAGCCCACCCGCGGATCGTGCCGGGTGAGCGGGCGCGTGGCCCCGGTCTTCGACCTCGGCGTCGGCATGGACCCCGAGATCTCCGGCTACGAGAACATCATCATCCGCGGCATGTTCCTCGGTATGACCCGCAAGGCGATGCTCAGGAAGATCGACGACATCGCGGAGTTCACCGAGCTCGGTGACTATCTGCAGATGCCGCTGCGAACCTACTCCACCGGAATGCGGGTGCGCGTGGCGCTCGGCGTGGTCACCAGCATCGATCCGGAGATCCTCATCCTCGACGAAGGTATCGGCGCGGTGGACGCGGACTTCATGAAGAAGGCCCGCACCCGACTGCAGGCACTGGTCGAACGATCCGGCATCCTCGTGTTCGCCAGCCACTCCAACGAATTCCTCGCGCAACTCTGTGACCGCGCGCTCTGGATCGACCACGGTCAGATCCGGATGGAGGGCGGCATCGAAGACGTCGTCGGCGCCTACGAGGGCCCGGCGGCCGCCGCCCACGTCCGGAAGGTGCTCGCCGAGATCGAGGCACCGGGCGCATGACCGACCGCGTGATCGCGGTGGTGGTCACCCATCGCCGAGTCGAACTCCTCGCCGGTTCGTTGGCCGTCGTCGCCAACCAGGACCGCCCCATCGATCACCTGATCGTGGTGGACAATGCCGACGAACCAGAGGTCGCCGAGCTCGTTGCTGGACAACCGATCCCGACGACCTACCTCGGTTCGCAGCGCAACCTCGGCGGCGCGGGCGGCTTTGCGCTCGGCATCCTGCACGCGCTGGCCATGGGTGCGGACTGGGTCTGGTGCGCCGACGACGACGGCCGCCCCGACGGCCCGGCCGTGCTGAGCGCCCTCCTCGATTGCGCTGCACGGCATCGGCTCGACGAGGTCTCGCCGGTGGTCGCCAACATCGACGACCCGGACACCCTCGCCTTCCCACTGCGTCGTGGACTGGTGTGGCGGCGCAAGCGCTCCGAGCTGTTTTCCGACGCCGGGAGCGCAGCGAGCGGGTCGCAGGTAACCGACGCCGGGAGCGCAGCGAGCGGGTCGCAGGTAACCGACGCCGGGAGCGCAGCGAGCGGGTCGCATGTAACCAGCGGAGAGGCCACCGCGGACGATCTGCTGCCCGGAATCGCGTCACTCTTCAACGGCGCGCTCTTCTCGGCGCGCGCGCTCGAGGAAGTCGGCGTGCCGGATCTCCGGCTGTTCTTCCGTGGCGACGAGGTGGAGATCCATCGTCGGCTGCAGCGGTCGGGGCTCGCGTTCGGCACCTGCCTGACGGCGGGCTACCTACACCCCGACGGCTCCGACGAGTTCCGGCCGATCCTGGGCGGGCGGATGCACACGCAGTACCCCGACAACCCGACGAAGCGCTTTTTCACGTATCGCAATCGCGGTTACCTGATGAGCCAGCCCGGGATGCGCAGGCTACTCCCGCAGGAGTATGCCCGATTCGGCTGGTATTTCCTTGTGCAGCAGCATGATCCGAAGGGTTTTGCGGAGTGGATGCGGCTGCGGCGACTGGGCCGTCGGGAGCGGTTCACGCGGCCGTAGGGGTGCGGTCGGTCCCGAGATCTCGATACGGCTCCTCGCTACGCTCGTCACCTACTCGATCGGCGGTGCCGCCCGCTTCGGCGGCGTCATACCGACAGCCGTCACCGCACCGAGCACCGCAACCAGCCCGAGCACGAACCAAGCCTGCTGAAAAGCCTTGTGCGCAGCTGCATATCCGACTGGCGTGCCGATGATCGCAACCAGCAGGCTGACGCCGAGAGCCATGCCGATCTGGCGGCTCATGTTGACCACCGCGCTCCCGGTCGCGGATTGACTTGCCGGAAGGTCGGCGGTGGCCGACGAGAGGATGGACGGTAGCGCGAGTCCGACACCCATTCCACCGATCAGCCACCCGGGCAGGATCTCGGTCGCATAGTCCGGGGTCGCGTCCACCGACAGCGCGATGATCACGCCACCGAGTCCGAACAGCACGCATCCGGCGGACACGATGGCACCCACCGGGATACGCGCACTCAGCCGATGGGCCACGGCGGCGAAGATCGGGACCATGAGAGGTCCGGTCGACACCGCGAATCCGGTCTTGATCGCCGAGTAGCCCCAGACCTGCTGCAACCAGAGAATGTTCGCGAGCAGGGCACCCGCGAACGGGATCGCGAAGAGCACCGCGGTGATGTTCGAGAACGAGAAGGCCCGTACTCGCAACAACGCCGGGTCGATGACGGGCTCAGGGTGCCGCGCGGAACTGACGACGAACCCGACGAGTGCGACGACGCAGATGACCCACGAACCGACGATCCTCGGGTCCGTCCAGCCCCATTCGGTGCCTTCCACCAGGCCGAGCGTCAGCGCCCCGATCGCTACGGCCAGCAGGGTGGCGCCCAGCAGGTCGGGGAGTTCGGTCTCCGTCTCGTTTCGCGAGCGGGTGAGCACGACGGCCCCGGCGATCAACGCGGCGATCCCGACCGGGACGTTCACCAGGAACACCCAGCGCCACGATGCCTCGACGAGCAGACCCCCGACGGCCGGCCCGAGGGCCGCGGCGAGCGCGCCGGTGGCGGCCCAGATGCGGACCGAGCGAGCGCGCAGGTGCGGCGGCATGGTCGAGACGACCAAACCGAGGCTCGCCGGGGTGAGGATCGCGGCCCCGACCGCCTGCAGGCAGCGGAACGCGACCAACCACCAGACCCCCTGGGCCGCAGCACACGCGGCGCTGGCGACGGTGAAGATCGCCAGTCCGAGCAGGAAGCCGCCCTTGCGACCGAACCGGTCGACGATCCGACCCGCCGGAACCAGCAGCGCGGCGTAGATGATCGTGTACGCGTTGAGCACCCACGACAGTTCGGACAGGCCGACACCGCCGAAGTCGCGCCCGATGTCATCGAAGGCCACGTTGACGATGAAGACGTCGAGACTGGCCATGAATGCGGCCAGCGACAGTATCGCCAGGACCACACCGGGGCGACCCGGTGTCGACGTCTCCGCAGGCGTCCGTCCGATGAGTTGTTTCACGCAACTGATGTAATCAGAGTTGAGTTGTTTGACGCAACTCACTACTGTGGGGTCATGCGCCGGACGCCCTTCACCGATATGAACTGCTCGGTCGCCCAGACGCTGGAGATCGTCGGCGAGTGGTGGACCCTGCTGATCGTTCGCGACGCACTACTCGGCGTGACCCGGTTCGACGAGTTCTCGACGCGCCTGGGCATCGCACGCAACGTACTCACCCAGCGGCTCGACACCCTCGTCGAACACGAGGTGCTGACCAAACAGCCCTACCAGGACAAACCCGTGCGTTTCGACTACCTGCTCACCGACAAGGGCCGCGACCTGTGGACAGTGGTCGCGGCGCTGCGTCAATGGGGCGACACGTGGGCCGCCGAGGGTGGCGCGCCCGTCGTGACCACACACCGCGCCTGTGGTCACACGATGGTCGTCGAGCCGACGTGCTCGGAGTGTGGCGAACGGGTCACTCGCGACTCCCTGCGGGTTCACCCGGGACCCGGCGCCGGTGAGAACAGCCCGCTCCCCCAGCGCTGACCAGTCCAGGCCTGTCCCACCGAAGCAGTTCCACAGCCATCAGTTCCACGATCGAGAGGACCATCACCCATGCACATCAACGGCCACACCGTCCTCGTCACCGGCGCATCGAGCGGGCTCGGCGTCGAGTTCGTCACCCAGGCACTCGGGCGCGGGGCCGCGAAGGTCTACGCCGCGGCGCGACGTGAGATCAACCACGCCGACCCGCGCGTGGTCCCGATGCGTCTCGACGTGACCGAGCCGGACAGCATCGCGGCTTCCGCGAAGGCCGCACCCGACGTCGACATCCTGATCAACAACGCCGGCATCCTCGGCGGTTCCTCGTTGCTGACCTCGCCCATCTCTGAGATCCGGGATGTCTTCGACACCAATGTGTTCGGAGTTCTGGAGATGACCCGGTCCTTCGCACCGACGCTCGCCTCCCGGGGCGGCGGTGCCGTTGTCGACATCGCGTCGGTGCTGAGCTGGATCGCCGCACCGGGCGCCTATTCCTCGTCGAAGGCCGCCCTGTGGGGATTGACCAACAGCCTGCGCGCCGAGCTGGCCACGCAGGGCACACAGGTCCTCGGCGCGCACCTGTCCTACGCGGCGACCCCGATGACCGAGGGTGTCACGGACGCTCCGAAGCTCGCCCCGGACATGGTGGTCGGGCAGATTCTCGATGCACTCGAAGAGGGTGCCGACGAGGCGATCGTCGACGACATCACCGCCGCGGTCCGCGCATCGCTGAGCACCAACACCACCGCGGCACTGCCCGGCTGAGCCGGTGATTCGGCGCTCAGCACGCGAATCGGCCGACGGCGTCCGGCCGGATGACGCGGCGTGGTGCGTGCTGCCCACCAACGCGACCCGTCCTCGGATGACTCCGCGGATCCGAGACGCGGATGTCGGGCCGTCGGCGCGGAATCCCGATTGCTGCCGGCGAGAAACCGGGTGCCGTCGACGAGGGTGGCGACTGGCCGGCCCGGAGCCCGGGGGATTCCTTCCCAACGTAATTAGAACGTGTTCTACTCTGAGTGAGACTGCCCTACGTCCACCCGAGGAGCACGATGCGCTTCACCTTCGCCGAGGCAATGACCGACCCGACGTTCTACCCCCCGCTCGCCCAGGCGGCGGAGCAGGCGGGATATGCGGGTTTCACCATCCCGGACTCGCTGGCCTACCCCGAGGAATCGGACGCCACCTACCCCTACACCGAGGACGGCAACCGCGAGTTCCTCGAGGACAAGGCGTTCATCGAGACGTTCATCCAGGCCGCCGCGCTTGGCGCGGTGACCTCGACGATCCGGTTCACACCCTTCGTCGTGAAGCTCCCGGTCCGCCCGCCGGCCCTGGTGGCCAAGCAGGCGAGTTCGGTCGCCTTCCTGACCAACAACCGCTTCGCGATGGGTGTGGGCACCAGTCCGTGGCCCGAGGACTACGACTTCATGGGCGTGGACTTCAAACGCCGCGGCAAGCGCATGGACGAATGCATGGACATCATCCGGGGTCTCACCACCGGTGAGTACTTCGAGTTCCACGGCGAGTTCTACGACATCCCCAAGATCAAGATGTCGCCTGCGCCCACCGAGCCGATCCCCATGCTCGTCGGCGGCCACGCCGACCCGGCCCTGCGCCGGGCGGTCGTCCGCGGCGACGGCTGGATGCACGGCGGCGGCGACGGCGAGGAACTCGACGCGCTGATCGAGAAGATCGACGACATCCGCAAGGCCGAGGGAAAGCTCAACGACCCCTTCGAGATCCATGTGATCTCCGTCGACGCGTACTCGGTCGACGGCTGCAAACGCCTCGAGGACAAGGGCGTGACCGACGTGATCGTCGGATTCCGGCTGCCCTACATCAAGGGCCCCGACACGGAGCCTCTGCAGAAGAAGATAGACCACCTGAACTGGTACGCGGACAACGTCATCGCCAAAGTGAACGGCTGATCGCCATCACCGGCTGAGATACCGCAACGCCGCCTCTGCGGCGTTGCGGCCGCACATACCGTGCACCCCACCGCCGGGCGGGGTGGCCGACGAGCAGAGGTACACACCGGGCACCCCGGTCGCATACGGATTCGGCGACAGTCGCGGCCTGGCGATCAGATGGGTGAGATCGTTTCGTCCTCCGCCGATGTCGCCGCCCACGTGGTTCGCGTTCTGCCGTTGCAGCTGCGCGGGCGACGTGCTCACCGAGTCGACGATCTGCGCCGCGAACCCCGGCGCGAATCGTTCGATCTGCGCGGTCACCGCGGATGTCGCATCGCCGGTGAACCCGTGCGGCACATGGGCGTAGGCCCAGAGCGGTCGCAGGGAGCCGGTGGCTCGCGTCGGATCGGCGAGCCATTGCTGACCCACCAAGGTGAACGGGCTCGCCGGCATCCGGCCGGCGGCGACGTCGTTCTCCGCCGCGACGATCTCCTCGAAGGTGCCGCCGAGATGCACGGTGCCTGCGCGCCCACAGTCGCGGTCGGTCCAGCCGATGTCGCCGTCGACGAGGTAGTCGACCTTGAACGCCGCCGGACCGTGACTGTGCCGGCGGTAGCGCCGAGACCGGCGCGCCGACAAACGATCTCCGAGGATGCCGGCGGCCGCGGCCGGCATGACGTCGAGCAGCACCACGTCGGCCGAATCCACCTCGTCGATGTGGGTGACCTGCCGGCCCGTGGTGATGGTTCCGCCTGCATCGATGAGTGCCGAGGCCAGAGCGGTGACGATGGCCCCCGAACCGCCTTGCGCCACGGGCCAGCCATGCCGATGCCCGGCCGCGAGCAGGACCAGACCCGGCGCGGCCGAACCCAGGCGATCCAGACGCGTGAAGGCGTGTGCGGCGACACCGCCGAAGAGTGCGCGGGCCTGCGCGGTGCGGAAGACCCGGGCCAGACCGGTCGCCGGATAGAGGGCCCGATGCCCGAACCCCGCCAGCTTGACCGGATGGCGCGGCATGGCCACGAGCGGACCGAGGAGATCGTCGGCGAGGTCGTCGAAGTCCGCCGCGATCCCACCGATCATGTCTCGCCAGATCGCTCGGTCCGCACCCAGACCGTCGGCGGTGTCGGCGACCGAGCGATGGAGCAGTGCGGCCCGCTCGCCGTCGAGCGGATGCGCGCAGTCGATCTCCGGCCACCTCCATCGCAGACCGTGCTCGTCGAGACGGAGACTCCGCAGTGCGGGCGATCCGGCGCCGATCGGATGGAACGCCGAGCAGACGTCGTGCAGCACGCCGGGCCGCATCAACTCTGCCGAGCGCGCGCCGCCGCCGATGGCGTCCGCGGCCTCGATCACATGGACCCGGCAGCCCGCGCGCGCCAGCATGACCCCTGCGGTGAGACCGTTGGGCCCGCTTCCGACGACGACCGCGGAGGTCATCTCGTCAGCTGATCCGGAAGATGACCAGGCGTTGCACGATGAAGTTGATGACCGTCGCCGTGCCCTGCGCGATCACATAGGCGGCGAAGCTGTAGACGATCGTCTGCGGCCACAGGTGCGAGCACCAGGTGTACAGACCGACGTTCACGAAGAACGTGACACCGTAGAGTGCCGCCACCCCAACGAACCGCAATGCGCTCGGCTCGGCCTCGAACGTCCAGCGACGATTCAGCAGATATGCGGTGGTGGTGCCGAGGATGAAGCCGAACGACTTGGCGATCCAGAACGGCGTCCCGATCGCATATTGGAGGATCAGGGTCAGCCCGAAGTCGAGGACCCCGGACCCCGCGCCGGTGATGGCGAATCGGATGATCTGTGTCTTGAGGTCGACATTCGTCGACGCCTCGCCGTCGTTGAACGGCAGCTCCAGGGGCGTCGGAGCATGGCGGGTGGTGAAATCGTCATGGCGCGGATGGTCGTCCTCTGCGCCGGACTCGGGTCGAGACACGCCTGCAACCCTAGTCCAGCCGTCGATCGGATGGCCGCCGGTGGCCCCGGTCCCTAGAACTCTTCCTCGACGTCGGAATCGCGCGCGGCCTTCTCGCCACGATCGAGTTCGGCCAGTGCAGCGAGGTCGTCCGGTTCGAACGCGAAATCGAAGAGATCGGCGTTCTCGATCTGGCGACCGGCGTGCGACGACTTCGGCACCACACTTATCCCCTCCTGGACCGCCCATCGAAGCGCGATCTGGGTGGGCGACTTGCCGTACTTGCGCGCCAGTCGGATCACTGCGGGCTCGCCGAGAATGCCCTCCTTGCGTCCGGTCGGGTGCCAGGCCTGCGTATGAATCCCGTTGTCCGTCATGAATTTCCGGAGTTCGGTCCGCGCCAGCGCCGGGGAGCACTGGATCTGATTGAGCGCGGGCCAGCGTCCGGTCTCGTCATAGAGTGCCTGCAGCTGGTGCTGGGTGAAGTTCGAGACGCCTGCGGTGCGGATGAAGCCCTCGTCGGCCAGTGTCAGCAGCGCCTTCCACGACTCGACCGTGCGGCCGAGACTCGGACAGGGCCAATGGATCAGGTAGATGTCGAGGTGGTCGACGGCCAGGCGCCGCGCGCTGTCCTGTGCCGCGTTGATCGCCTCGTCGAACCCGTGGTCGCCGCCCCCGAGCTTGGTCTGCACCACCACGTCGTCGCGGGGGACTCCGGACTGCCGCAAACCCATCCCGACACTGCGCTCGTTGCTGTACCGGCTCGCCGTGTCGATCATCCGATATCCCGACCGAATGGCGCCGGCGACCGCGGAGACACTCGGTCGCCCCAACAGGCCCGACGTCCCGAGTCCGACCATCGGGATCACGTATCCGTTGTTCAGCTTCACTGACGGAATGTCCACCCACCAAGGATAGGCGTATCCGGGGATCTCGGTGAGGCGGTCGAAGACGTGATCTACGCTGCCGTTCATGAAGTCTCGCTCGCTGCGCCGGGGCGCCGCCGCAACCATCGTCGCCCTCGCCCTCGGCGGCGCTGCCTGGGCGGTGTCGCCGGCGGCCCTCGCCGCCGCGGAACCGGGGACCGCCGCGCCGCAGTGGTCGGGCATGGACGTCCGCGACCACCCGGGACCGGTACCGACCAAGGCGGGGACCCTGATCTCGCAGGTGCCCCTCGGCACCGGGCTCAGTGTGCCGGGCGCGGCGAAGGCATACCGCATCCACTATGCGACGCCCGATCAGCACAACCACCCGGCGTCCAGCACCGGTGCCGTGTTCGTGCCCGGCGGAACACCGCCGCGCGGCGGCTGGCCGATGATCGCGTGGGCGCACGGCACCACCGGCCTCGGCGACAGCTGCACCCCGTCGGCGCAGCCCCGCAGCGAGCGTGACTCGGCCTATCTCGGACACTGGCTACGCCAGGGATACGCCGTGGTGGCGACCGATTACGTCGGCCTCGGGACACCCGGGCTGATGAGCTACCTCAACGGGGAGTCGGAGGCGCATTCGATCGTCGACTCGGTGAAGGCCGCACGACAGATGGGCCTGCCCCTCGCGCCGCGATGGGCCATCGTCGGCCAGTCCCAGGGCGCGGGGGCCGCGCTCGGCGGAGCGCGCCGGGCGACCGAGCTGTCCGCGGGCAGCGGACTGGATTATCGCGGCGTGGTGGCCACCGGCACGCCGGCGAACATCGAACTGCTCCTCGGTCTCGGCGGGCCCGCCTTTCCGCCGGTGACGTTGCCGGCCGCGCTCAACACATACGCCGCCTACATCCTGGCCGGTTTCGCCGATGCCCGACCGGATCTCGACCCCATGTCGATCATGACCCCGACGGGCCGCCGACTGATCGGCGCCGCACGGACCCTCTGCTATCCGGAGATGACCGCCCTCATGAAGGGGCGGGACCTGCGGACCATGTTCCGCAAACCGATCTCGTCGCTGCCGGGTGGACAGGCGGCGCTGACCCGGTACATGGGGACCCCCTACTCCGGCTACGACCGACCGATCTTCCTCGGGCAGGGCCTGCTCGACACCGATGTGCCTGCGCCGTCGGCACTCTCGCTGTATGCCCAGATGCGCGCGGCCAACCAGCCCGTCGAGTTGCACGTCTACCCGGACAAGGACCACTCCGGCACGGTGATCGCGTCGATGGCCGACTCGACGCCGTTCCTGGCGCGCATCATGCGCTGATCGGTGTCGCACCACGTGCCGTGAACCTCGCCCACCGCGTGCGGCGATCTGCGAGGCTGGACGGTGATGACCTACGACGACATCATCATCGGTGCCGGACACAACGGGCTGACCGCCGCCGCGTATCTCGCGGCCGCCGGACGCTCGGTACTGGTGCTCGAGCGCGCCGATCATGTCGGCGGCGCCGCGGTGTCGGCGATGCCGTTCCCAGGTCTGCCCGCCCGCGTCTCCCGCTACTCGTATCTGATGTCGCTCCTGCCACGGGAGATCGTCACGGACCTCGAACTCGACATCCGGCTGATCCGACGCCGGTTCTCCTCGTACACCCCGCTGCCGACCGACCCCGCGACCGGCATCCTCGTCGACAACGACGACACCGCGGCGACCGCCGCGTCGTTTCGGCGCGCCACCGGCTCCGAGGCGGCGTTCACCGCGTGGGAGTCGTTCGGCACCCGGATGGGCACCATCGCGCAGCGGGTCTTCCCGACGATGATCGAACCGCTTCGGGCGGCCGAGCAGATGCGCGATCTGGTGGTCGGCACCGACACCTCGGATGCCGAGATCTGGGAGATGCTCACGACACGTCCGCTCGGTGAGCTTCTCGGGCAGTATTTCGACGATGACGTGGTGCGCGGCATCGTCGCCACCGACGGACTCATCGGCACCTTCGCCGACCTCGACGAATCGGCGCTGCGGCAGAACATCTGCTTCCTGTATCACCTCATCGGCGGTGGGACCGGCGACTGGGATGTGCCGGTCGGCGGGATGGGTGCGGTGTCCGGCGCGCTCTATCAGGCCGCAGCCTCGGCGGGCGCCGAGATCCGCACCGGCGTCCGAGTGCTCGGCGTCGACCCGTCGGACGGGACCGTCGAACTCGCCGACGACCGCGTGACCGGATCGATGTTGTATGCCGCGTGCGCGCCACGGGTGATCAACGGTCTCCTCGACGACCCCGTCGACACCGAGGCGGACCCGAGGGGTTCGCAACTGAAGATCAACCTCCTGCTCGAGCGTCTGCCGCGCCTGCTCGACACGTCGACGTCGCCGGAGGCCGCCTTCGCCGGCACCTTCCACATCAACGAATCGGCGACCCAGTTGCGGACCGCCTGGCTGCAGGCCGACCGTGGCCAGGTGCCCGAGCTGCCGCCGTGCGAGATCTATTGCCACACACTCTCGGACGGCTCGATCCTCGGCCCCGAGCTCCAGGGCAGGCACACGCTGACGCTGTTCGCCCTGCACATGCCCCCGGAGGTGTTCGACGCGCCCGGTGCCGTCGAGCATGCGGTCGGCGCCACGCTCGCATCGCTGAACTCCGTCCTCGCCGAGCCCATCCAATCGGTGATCGCCCACGACGTGACCGGCAATCCCTGCATCGAGGTCAAGACACCCCAGGATCTCGAGGAGAGCCTCGGCCTGCCGGGTGGCAACATCTTTCACCGCAGTCTCCAGTGGCCGTGGGCCGAGTCGGAATCCGAGGTCGGGTCCTGGGGCGTGGAGACCCGACATCCGCGACTCCTGCTCTGCGGTGCGGGGGCACGGCGCGGCGGCGGGGTGAGCGGCATCCCCGGCCACAATGCGGCGGCGAGAACGCTGCGCGATTAGCGATCCGGGGCAACCGTCGCAGATGCACATCCATCCCTCAGCGTTTCTCACCGTGAGGGCGCTGTGCCCGCGCACCGTGCAGGTACCCTCATGAGCGATGTCTACAGAAGAGCTGTTGCCGATCGAGACCCGCACGCTGGTGGGCTGGTCCCGCACCACGCCGACCATCGGTCACGTGTTGTCGACGCCATATCCCGAGGTCATCGCCGAAGCGGTGGCCCGTGTCGCCGACGACAACGCGGACAAACCGGACTATCTCAAGCGTGGCGTGATCGCCCGGGGCCTGGGCCGGTCGTACAACGAGTCCGGCCAGAACAGCGGTGGTCTGACCATCGACATGACACCGCTGACGCGCGTGCACTCGCTCGACGAGGACACCGCGATCGTGGACGTCGACGCGGGACTCTCGCTCGATGCCCTGATGAAGATCGTGGTTCCCAGGGGGTTCTGGGTCCCGGTGATGCCCGGTACCCGGCAGGTGACCATCGGCGGGGCGATCGCCCACGACATCCACGGCAAGAACCACCACAGCATGGGCAGCTTCGGCAATCACATCACCGAGATGCAGCTGCTCGTCGCCGACGGACGGATCCTGACGCTGGCCCCCGACGGTTCCGCCGACGACGCGGACGGATCGTTGTTCTGGGCGACCGTGGCCGGCATCGGGCTGACCGGCATCATCCTGCGCGCCAAGATGCAGCTCAAGCGCACCGAGACCGCGTACTTCCTCGCCGACACGTTCACCACGAACAGCCTCGACGAGACGATCGACCTGCACCTGGAACAAAAGTACGAGGACGGCTTCGAATATGCCTCCGGCTGGTTCGACACCATCAGCGGCCCACCGAAACTGGGGCGCGGATCGTTCAGCCGCGGCAATCTCGCCACCCTCGACGATCTGCCGATGAAACTCAAGAACAACCCGCTCAAGTTCGACCCGAAACCACTGATCTCGGTACCGAACATCTTCCCGCGCGGGCTGGCCAACAAGTTCGATTTCTCGCTGGTCGGTGAGGCCTACTATCGGATGGGCTCCAACAAGAGAGACGTCATCGAGAGCCTGCCGCAGTTCTATCACCCGCTCGACGTGATCGGGAATTGGAACAACGCCTACGGCCGCGGGGGAGGTTTCGCCCAGTACCAGTTCATCGTGCCGACCGGCAACGAGAGCGAGTTCAAGCAGCTCATCCTCGACATCCAGGCCTCCGGCCACGTCAGCTTCCTGAACGTGATCAAGCTCTTCGGCGACGGCAACAAGGCGCCGCTGAGCTTCCCGTTCAAGGGCTGGAACGTCTGCCTCGACTTCCCCGTCAACAAGAGCCTGGGTGCATTCCTCGTGGACCTCGACCGCCGGGTGATGTCGATGGGCGGGCGGCTTTACACGGCCAAGGACTCCCGGACATCCGCGCAGAACTTCCACCAGATGTACCCACAGATCGACGAGTGGATCGCCATCCGCCGGAAGATCGACCCGACCGGGGTCTTCATGTCCGACATGGCGCGCCGACTCGAACTCAACTGATACCGCGCCTCATTCCCGACCAGCGAAAGGTCACCATGTTCAACGCCGTTGGCGTACCCCAGTCCATCCTGGTCCTCGGCGGAAGTTCCGAGATCGGCCTGGCCATCACCGAGGAATACCTCAAGAAGGCCTCCATGCGGGTGGTCCTCGCCACTGTGCCCGGAGATCCCACCGCGGCCGCCGCCGTGGCGAAGATGACCAAGGCCGGCGCCTCGAGTGTCGAGCAGATCGACTTCGACGCCCTCGCGCCGGACACCCATCCGGCCGTGCTGGACAAGGCCTTCGCCGGCGGCGACATCGACGTCGCGATCGTGGCGTTCGGTATCCAGCCCGACGACGAGAAGGCCTGGCAGGACCAGAAGACCGCGGTGACCGAGGTGGGGATCAATTACACCGCCGCGGTGTCGGTGGGTGTGCTGCTCGGCGAGAAGATGCGCGCACAGGGATTCGGGCAGATCATCGCGATGAGCTCGGTCGCCGGAGAACGGGTGCGCCGCAGCAACTTCGTGTACGGCTCCACCAAGGCCGGTCTCGACGGCTTCTACCTCGGACTCGGTGACGCCTTGCGTCCGTTCGGCATCCGCGTCCTGGTCATCCGGCCGGGACAGGTCCGGACCCGCCTCTCGGCGCACGTGAAGGAGGCGCCGATGACGGTCGAGAAGGAGGACGTCGCACGCCTGGCCGTCGCGGCCGCCGACAAGGGCAAGGAAATCGTCTGGGCGCCCGGGCCGTTCCGCTTCGTGATGATCATCCTGCGGCACATCCCGCGCCCGATCTTCCGTCGACTGCCAATCTGAGGATGGGAGTGCCCGCTCGCCGCACCCGCGACGTCGGAGAACTCGTCGTCGGTGCGATCGTCGCTGTCCTGATCGCCTACATCGGTCTCAAGATCATCGGGGCCGTCGACTGGCCCGCGTTCAACTCCTCCAACGTGAGTCGGGCGCTCACCACCGTCGGCCAGGTGGTCGCCGTCGCGCTGATGGTGATCGCCGTGATCCTCCATCGCGGCGGCCGCGCACGATGGCTGACCAGCCTCCTGTCGGTGGTCGCGTCGGCCGGTCTGGTGACGGTCACGCTCGGTATGCCGCTGGGTGCCACCAAGCTCTATCTGTTCGGGCTCTCGGTCGATCAGGAGTTCCGCACCGAGTACCTGACCAGGATGACGAGCAGCCCCCGGCTGGCCGACATGACCTACATCGACCTACCGCCGTATTACCCGGCCGGCTGGTTCTGGTGGGGCGGGCGATTCGCCAATTTCGAGGGCCTTCCCGGCTGGGAGGCCTACAAACCGTGGGCGATCATCTCGATGTCGATCGCCGCGGCGGTGGGCATCCTGCTGTGGACCCGGATGGTCGGCCCGAACCGCGGGATCCCGATTGCGCTGGCGGTCACCACCATCACGCTCATGTACGCCTCCCCGGAGCCGTACGCGGCGGTGCTGGTCATGATCGGCACGCCGATGCTCATCACGCTGCTCTACGCGCTACGCGGCCGATCGCGCATCGCCGACGGCCCGGTCGGCGGTCTCCGGCGCGGGACGAGTTGGCCCGCGGTGGTCGCGGCGGGTGCGTTCTTCGGCCTCAGCGCCACCTTCTACACGCTCTACACCGGCCTGTTCGCCCTCACCGCAGCCCTCATGGCGCTCTATCTCATCGGCCAGGCATGGCGTGGCGCGTCCAACAAGGCCGTGCCCGACGACACGGTGTCCGCCCGTCGCCGATCGACGATCGGCGCGATCATCGGCCGGCTGGTGTCGGTCGGGGTGATCGCCGGAGTCATCGCGTTGCTGGTGTGGGCGCCGTACCTGTGGTCGAGGGCCCGCAGCGAGCCGGCCAGCGGCGGCACCGCCGAGCATTACCTGCCCGAGCGCGGCTCCATCCTGCCGCTGCCGTTCTTCCACTTCACCCTCGTCGGGATCATCACCTTCATCGGACTGATCTGGCTCCTGCTGCGCTTCCGGAAACGCACCACCGCCCTCGCGCTCGGCCTGACGGTGCTGACCGTCTACCTGTTCTGCCTGCTGTCGATGCTCCTCACCGCCGCAGGCACCACGCTCCTCTCGTTCCGTCTCGATCCGATTCTCGATGCGACGCTCGGCGCCGCCGGCGTACTCGGTGTCGCGGAGGTGTCACGGTGGGCGGTCGGCAAATTCGGCGATGTCCGCTTCGCGATCGGTGCCGTGGCGGCGGTGTCCGCCATCGCCCTCGCCCAGGGTGTACCCGGTTACCTCTCCACCGAGATCACCACCGCGTACACCGACACCGACGGCTACGGGAAGCGTGCCGATCAGCGGCCACCGGGCGCCGAATCGTACTTCCCCGAGATCAACCGCCTCATCCACAAACAGACCGGCCGACCGGCCGACCAGAACGTGGTGCTCACCGCCGACTACGGATTCCTCTCCGTCTTCCCGTACTGGGGTTTCCAGGGTCTGACGTCGCACTACGCCAACCCGTTGGCCGAGTTCGACAAGCGGGCGGCCACCATCGGGCGATGGTCGGAATCCACCACGCCGGACCAGATGATCAGAAAACTCGACCGGTCCCCGTGGAAGCCGCCAAACGTCTTCCTGTTCCGTTACGGCGCAGACGGTTACACGTTGAGGCTGGCGAAGGATGTCTACCCGAACGACCCGAACGTCAGCCGGTACTCGGTCACGTTCGATCCCGCGGTGTTCGCCGATCCCCGGTTCACGGTGACCGAGGTCGGACCGTTCGTGGTGGTGGTGCGGCGATGATCGTGGGTCAGGAGTGATCGTGCCGAAGAGCAAGTTCCTCATCAGCCGGGTCGACGCCGGATCGTCGTCGGCCTTCCTGGTGCATACCGACGTCGTGAACTGGATTCTGCTCCAAGAGGGTTCGGACATCACCCTGATCGACGGCGGCTATCCGGGCCAGGCCTCCGACGTGGTGGAGTCGATCCGTCACATCGGCGGCCGGCCCGAGGACATCCGCGGGGCGCTGCTGACCCATGCCCACGTCGATCACCTCGGCGGGCTGGTGTCCCTGAGCGAGCAATACGGATTCGACGTCTTCATGGACCCGGCCGAGGTGGCACACGCCCGACGCGAATACCTCCAGCAGGCGGGACCCCTCGACATCCTGCCGATCGCATACCGGCCACGCGTCCTGCGATGGCTGGCCGCGGTCACCCCGCTCGGCGTGTTGAGCCGCAAGGGAATCGACGGCGCCAAGCCGTTCGGGACCCCGCTCGACCTACCGGGCGGCCCGACCCCGGTCGCCGCGCACGGCCACACCGACGGGCACAGCGCCTATCTCGTCGCCGACGCAACGGTCCTGGTGTCCGGCGATGCACTGGTCAGCGGGCACCCGATCTCGGCAATAGCAGGCCCGCAATGCATCTCGGATGCCTTTCAGCATGACGTCGACGCGGCGCGGCGGACCGTCGAATCCTTCACCCGGCTCGACGCGACGATCCTGTTCCCCGGCCATGGACCGCGGTACGACGGTTCCGTCGCCGACGCCGCCCGGCGGGCACTCGAGGTGTCCTGAGCGGTCCGGCGATCCCTGAAAACCGCCCCCGGAAAGCACCCGCCACCGGGCCACGGTCGAAATACGTCGATGGGCCTCGCCAACGGGCGGTTTCCGGGGGCGGTTTCAGGGGCGGCCGTCCTCGGCGATCGACCTGATGCGGTCGAGGCGGCGGTCCCAGCCGCGCGCGATGGCATCGAGTTGCCGGGCGACCTGACTCAGCCGCGCACCCACCGGCTCGTAGCGCAGCTCCCGGCCGGCCTTGGCCGAGCTGACCAGACCCACATCCTCCAGCACGCGAAGGTGTTTCGCGATCGCCTGTCTGGTGATGGGCAGTTCGGCCGCCAGCGCCGACGCCGATGCCGGGGACCGGGAGAGCGTCACCAGGATCTGCCACCGGCTGTCGTCGGCGAGCGCCGCGAACAGATCGACCGGCGCGGCGTCGTCCACCTGCCCCGTCGCTTCGCTCGCCCCGACCACATCTGCATCAGGCACGGGCAGCGGCCCCGGCGAGGTGGGCGCGAGCCAGATCCAGCTCGAGGCGCCACCCCTGGGTGTGGTCGTCGAATCGGGAGCGGCGATCGGCCTCCGGTTCGGAGAGCGACGCGAAGCCCGACTCGGCGACCTTGAGCACCACACCCGACTCCACCTCGGTGACCCAGAACTCCACCAGCGTCGACGAACTCGACAGGTCGTCGGCGTCGATGTGCCAGCGGAAGGCCGCGTATTTGGGTTCGTCGAGCGTCACGGTCCGGAACGCGAACCGGCCGTGATCGGGGTCGGTGATGTACGAGACCTCGCCGTCGCGACTGATCTGATGGTCGATGATCTTCTGATCGTTGATGTACCAGCCCGGCTCGCTGACCAGTGCCCAGACACGGTCGGCGGGTGCGTCGATGCTGATCTCGCGTTCGATGCGATCGAATTGGGTGTCCATGGTGTCCTCCTCGGACTCGATGATTTATGTGCAACTCGATAGTTGCACAAAGGGTGCGGTTATTGCAACCCCCGAGTTGCAATTCATCGGGTGGCCTTGACCTCAAGTGAAGTTGAAGTATGAGAGTTGGCGACATGACATCACCGCTGCTCCACCGCATCGACAAGTTCTCCGTGCCCGCCGACGCCATGCCCGAGTTCCTTACTCGAGTACGGCACACCCACCAGATTCTCGGCGGCCAGCCCGGCATCGTCCGCAACGACGTCGTCACCCTGGTCGACGGCGAGAGCGACTACAACGTGGTGACCGCGGTGACATGGGAGTCGTGTGAGGCACTGCAGAACGCCGGGCGCGCGGTGGCCGCGGATGTCGCGGCGAGCGGATTCGACCGAGCCGCGTTCCTGGAGCGGCTCGGGGTCACCGGGGATTTCGGGACGTACTCGTGACATCGTGACGCGCCGTTGCGGGCCCCGCGCGGTCAACCTCGCCGAGTACCCGCCAACAGGGACGCCGAGCTCATCCCCGGCAAGTCGATCGTCCTGCCGTGCGCCGCGAGCACGGACCCGGTGTCGCTCAGCGAGCACTCCCATCCCGCCGCGTCGAAGGCTGCGGGGATATCCGGGTTGTCGTGCCAGAGTGCACGGATCTCGGCGAACGGATCATCGCGGCCGGGCGTGCGTTTGCCGGCGCGGCGCACGGTGACACCGATCCTCGAATTCGCTGTCGCCGCCACGCTGACACCTTCGACGACGCGGGACACGACGTCGGCGGGCAGATACGCGAGCAGCCCCTCGGCCAACCATGCCGACGGTTCGTCAGGCCGAAAACCGTTGTCCTGCAGCGCACGCAACCAGTCGTCGACGAGATCGCAACGCACCGGCCGCCGATCGACGACGGGGTCGATCCCCGCCTGCGCCACCACGGCTTCCTTCACGTCGACCACCGCGGGGCGGTCGACTTCGAACAGCCGGGAGTCGGGAGTGAACCCGTTCCGGAATCCTCGGCCGTCCAGACCTGAGCCGAGGATGACGAACTGCCGAATCCCCGCCGCGGCGGCGTCGGCGAAGACGTCGTCGAGGAACAGGGTCCGCGCCACGATCCACAGATACATCGCCTCGACCTCGCGACGGGCGCCCTCGATCGCACGTTCCGCCGAATACGGCCGCGGTCGCACACGCGCGATGGCCTCGGCGAGCGGGTCATGAAAGAGCGCATCCGGACGCGAGGACTCTGTCGCCCGCGCCCATGCCACCCCGAGGGCGGTTCTGCCGACGGCATCCAGTTCGCTCAATTGGCGTCGACCAGTTCGGCGAGCCGGCGGATCGCGAACTCGTAGCCCGGGATGCCGCAGCCTGCGATCACCCCGGACGCGACCGGTGACACGTAGGAGTGATGCCGGAACGCCTCGCGCCGGTGGATGTTGCTGATGTGGACCTCCATGATCGGCACCTCCGGAACCACCAGCGCGTCGGCCAGCGCGACCGATGTGTGCGTCCAGCCGCCCGGGTTGATCACGATGCCACTGACCTGCCCGCGGGCCTCGTGAATCCAGTCGATCATCTGGCCCTCGTGATTCGTCTGGGCCGCCCGCAGTCCGAACCCGACCGCCGACGCGGTCCGCTCCGCGAGCGCGACCACGTCGTCGAGGGTCGCCGATCCGTACACTTCCGGCTGCCGGATGCCCAAGGTGTTCAGGTTCGGGCCGTTGAGCAGCAGAATCGGCAGGGGTTCGGGGCTCGACGAGGTGTCCGGCATGGCTCCAACCATAGTTCAGTCCTTCGCGCCGACATCGCGTCCAGGAGCAACGGTTACCATCTCTCTTTGTGCCATCGCTGACAGTCCGACGAGCCAAGATCGTTGCCATCATCACCGGACTGCTCGGATTCTTCATGGCACTGGCCACACCCCTCATGCCGGTCAGCCAGACCACGGCGCAGATCAATTGGCCACAAGACAACACCGTCGGATCGGTTGCCGCCCCGCTGATCAGCTATGTCCCCATCGACTTCGACGCGCACGTTCCGTGCAGTGCCATCGATCAACTCGGCGATGGCGAATCGGTACTGCTGTCGACGACGCCGAAAGAGGCCGAGAAATCCCCGGAACGCGGGCTGTTCATCCGCAAGACCGGACAGCCCGGCGACCCCGCCGATCAGCAGACCATCGAAGTGGTCATCCGCAACCTCCCGCTGGTGTCGGCCACGTTGGCGCAGGTCCGACAGCAGGACTGCCGCGAGATCGTCGTGCACGCGGACTCCGAAGCGGTGTCGGCCGAGTTCGTCGGAATGCACAACGACCAGGGCGAACCACTCGACGGCACCACCGAGGGCCGAGAGTCCAACACCTACGACAAGGACCAGCGACCACAGGTCACCGGACTGTTCACCGATCTCTCCGGTCCGGCCGCGAACCAGCCGGGTCTCAGCGCCCACGCCACCATCGACTCCCGCTACACGACGGCTCCGACCATTCTGAAGTGGCTCGTCCTGATCGTCGGGATCATCTGCACCCTGTTGTCGCTGGCCGCCCTCGCCGTCCTCGACTCCACCGACGGCCGCAAACACCGGCGCATCCTGCCGGCGCGTTGGTGGCGACTCAACGCCCGCGACTACGTGGTCATCGGCGCGCTGATCGTGTGGCACTTCATCGGACCCAACACCTCCGACGACGGCTATCTGCTGACCATGGCCCGCGTCGCACAGAACGCGCAATACACGGCCAACTACTTCCGATGGTATGGCGCGCCAGAGGCACCATTCGGCTGGTACTACCAGGTCTTCGGACTGCTCAGCCACGTCAGCGTGGCCAGCCCGTGGATGCGCATCCCCGCGTTGATCTGCGGCATCGGCGTCTGGCTCATCATCAGCCACGAGGTGTTGCCGAGGCTCGGTCGTGCCGCCATCACCCGCCCGTCCGTCGGGTGGACGGCCGCCTTCGTGTTCCTGGTGTCGTGGTTCCCGTTCGACAACGGTCTGCGCCCGGAGCCGATCATCTGTCTCGGTGCCCTGCTCACGTGGTGTTCGGTGGAGCGTGCCATCGCGACCGGGCGCCTGCTACCCGCCGCCGTGGCCTGTCTCATCGGTGCGTTCAGCCTGGCCGCCGGTCCGACCGGTCTGCTCGCCGTGGCCGCCCTCATCGCGGGCGCGCGACCGATGATCCTGGCGTTGATCAAACGCGCGAAGGTCATCGGCGGCGGCCGGTGGGCCTATGTCGCGCTCTTGGCGCCGATCCTCGCAGCCGGCACCTTCATCATCTTCGTCGTGTTCTCCAATCTCACGCTGCGATCATTTGTCGAGGCGTCGCAGATGAAGACCGCGCTCGGGCCGTCCGGCCACTGGTACAACGAGATCAATCGCTACTCGTCGCTGTTCGCCTTCTCCGCCGACGGCTCCATCGTGCGACGGTTCGCCGTCCTCGTGATGATCCTCGGCCTGGTGGTGTCGGCGGCGATGCTGATCCGCCGGTCCCGCATCCCGGGCACTGCGCTGGGGCCGTCCCGACGAATCGTCGCGATCACCTTCGCGTCGTTGGTGTTCCTCATGTTCACGCCGACAAAGTGGACGCATCACTTCGGGGTGTTCGCCGGGCTCGGGGCGGCACTGGCCGCCATCGCGGCGATCGCGGCGAGCAATCAGGTCATGCATTCGCGGCGCAACCGCACACTGTTCGCGGCGCTGGTCCTGTTCGTCGCGGGTCTGGCATTCACCGCACCCAACTCCTATTACTACTCATCCGCCTGGGGCATGCCCTGGGGCGGCATGCAGGTCACCATCGCGGGCGTTAACCTGGCAAATCTGTTGCTCTACGCGTCACTCGTGCTCCTGTTGGCGGCGTTGTGGTTCCACTTCCGTGAGCCGTTCACCGGCGCAGATCCGGCCGACGGGCTCCCCGACCGTTCGGCGCGGCCATGGTATCGCCGCCTCTGGACGATGCTGGCCTCGGCTCCGCTGGCCTTCGTCGCCGGGGCGGTGGTGATCTTCGCCCTTGTCACCGCGATGTTCGCCGGTATCCAGCAGAGTTCGTCGTATTCCGTGCCGCGCGCGAATCTGGAGGCGCTCAAAGGCGAGGAATGCGGTATGGCCGACAAGGTCTGGGTCGAGACGGACCCGAGCCGTTACCAGCTCACCCCGGTGGACGGATCGATCGCCGACCCGCTGGCCGGTCCGCCGACGGCACCGGCCGACGCAACCCAGCCGGCGACCACCGGCTTCAATGCGAACGGTGTGGACGAGGATCTCGAGACGACGGCGAGCGAGGGCTCGCTGGGCGTGCTGGCCGGTAGCGCGGTCGCGTCACCGGATGTGCTGACCGCCAACGCCGGCGGCACCGGAGGCGGCATCGAGTCGACCGCCGGGGTCAACGGCAGTTACGCACAACTCCCCTTCTTCCTCGACCCGGCGAAGACCCCGGTGATGGGCAGCTACTCGAAGACCGATCAGGTTCCGGCGCATCTGACGTCGGCGTGGTACGCGATGCCCGCCGATTACAAGGACCGTCCGATGGTGGCGTTCTCGGTCGCCGGTCTCTTCGACAATCCGGATCTCCTGCTCGAATACACCACCGACCCGGTCGGACCGGGTACCCGCGACGCGTCGCTGCATGCCACCGGTGACACCGAGATGATCGACCCCGGCCCGCGCCCGTCGTGGCGGAACGCCCGTGTCACCACTGATTCACTGCCGGACGACATCACCGCAGTGCGCATCGTCGCGACCGACGAGAACCTCTCGGAGGACCGCTTCATCGTGGTCACGCCGCCTCGGCTCCCGGAGATGCAGACGCTGCAGCAGGTGGTCGGGCGCGAGGACCCCGTGCACGTCGACTGGACCTCCGGCCTCTCTTTCCCATGTCAGCGGCCGTTCACCCACAAGGACGGGGTGGCCGAGATCCCGAAGTGGCGGATCATGCCCGGCGCCGACCTGGCGGCCGCGGTGTCGGCATGGCAGAACTCCTTCGGCGGGGGACCACTCGGCTGGATCGAGGTCTCTCAGCAGGCCACCGCGATGTCCACCTACCTCCAGGACGACATCGGGCGTGACTGGGGCGCGCTCGAGCGCTACACGCCGTACGGCGATGTGACCACGCTGGCCGATGTCGACACCGGAACCGCCACCCGCAGCGGGCTCTGGAGCCCGGCGCCGATCCGGCACTGATTCCCAGACTCCCGATTTCGTAGTACGTACACGCGTCGACAGCGGGTACGTACTACCGAATCGGGGCGTCACGCCGCAGTCACCCGTCGAATGGCGGCCCGGATCTGCGCGAGTACCCATCCGGGGCGTTCGGCGAGGTCGTGCCAAGTGAAGCGCAGAACGGTCCAACCGTTGGCGACGAGGACGTTCTGGCGCTCACGATCATGCTGAAAGGCCTCGGCGTCACTGTGGAACGCGAATCCGTCGATCTCGATGGCGATCTTGTGTTCGACCACGGCGAGGTCGAGGATGTAGCCGCATGCCGGGACATTGGTGGCCCAGCCGGAGACGTCCGAAGAACTGAGCACCGCGACGGCCTTTCGCTCGGCCTCGGACCGCGCACCCGCCGACATGGCCGCCAGCATGATGCGTGAGCGCGCTGATCCCCTTCGTCCGCTGTTGCGGTGTTGTGTGTCGACCAGCTCGATCAACGTGACCTGCTCGCGGAGAAGTGCCGAATCCATTACTCGCACAACGATGTCCACGGATGCGTCGAGGACGGTCAGTGGGATCGAGGTCACCGTCAGACCGTCGACGACGGTGAGATCCATCGGGGCAACCGTTCGGTGCCAGACGAGTGCTCCGTCGACTGGCCTGCCATGTCGGCCGTGTGGAGCGATCACGGTGATGGTCGACGACGGCTTGGTGATCAGACCATGCCACCACGCCGCGCAGGACCCGTACAGCGCCGAACCCGGGCCGGCCGACAGGACCGCGATGCGCATGCGCATCCGTGCGTCGAGTTTTCGGTTCGACACCCGATAGACGGATCGCACGACTCTGATCCACTCGCCCGTCGACACCCGACGACGGGCGCCGTCGGAGTCGACGCCACATGCGCCCGCCTGCACCGAGGTGAACACACCATCATGGTCGGCGATCATCGCGCGCAAAGCCGTCTCGTCTGCCATGCATCCATAGACGCAAGAGCTGTTCAGCGCGTTCCACCCAACTGTTCTTGTAGTACGAACACTGCTTCAAAAGCGTGTTCGTACTACAAGAACGCGGGGCGGGGTCAGTTCTTGATCGCCCGCATCGGGCCCGGCGTCCACATACCGCCATGCACGTCGTCGGTGACCTTCAGCTCCGCCTCGACCTGGGGCTTGAGCGGCACCAGTCGCTGCAGGCTGCCCCAGTCCCTGGCCCAGCTGTTGCGCAGGTAGGACGGCAGCACGATGGGGCGCAACTCGTTCTCGACAATTCCCAACGGCCCGCCGTAGTCGCCTGCCATCCACCGACGCGAGTTCACCCGTTCGCCCTCGGCGTCGGGGGTGACCCGCCACATCGGTGTCTCGAGCACTCCGTCGACCGCCGCAGCCGGCCGCTGACACGGGAACGCCAGGGCGACCTCCCAATCCAGGAGCACCGGGTCATCGCTGCCCACCAGCGAATTCAGCGTCACCATCTTGGTCACGCGCGGCGGGGTCATCGCCAGCCACTGCTGGGAGTCCGTC
The DNA here is from genome assembly GCF_049847105.1 of Gordonia sp. DT218. Taxonomy (NCBI): domain Bacteria; kingdom Bacillati; phylum Actinomycetota; class Actinomycetes; order Mycobacteriales; family Gordoniaceae; genus Gordonia; species Gordonia sp. DT218. Next base: position 191,522 of record NZ_JBNCNS010000004.1, read on the forward strand.
GAGGTGTCGTCGGCGACGATCCGGGTGACCGTGGCCCGCGGGGGCACCTGGTCGAGCGGCACACGCATGTTCCGCCACTCGGGGTCGGTGTCGATGCCCAACGGCACCACCGACGCCACCGTGGAGACGCGGCCGTCCGGCTCCACGCGGCCGAACTCGAGCCTCAGCTTCTGGCCCGGATGGGTGACGGCGAGATGGTCGACGTACTCGACCTTGCCCGCGACCGACATCGTGAGCAGCGGCGCGTCGTCGCTGCGCGCCGGGAGCTGATACCAGTCAGACGTCAGATGTCCTCGGCCGGAAGGCGACCCGTAGCTGCCGAGGACCGGAACCCGACGCTGATCGAGGCCGAACGGCAACCGCACCGACGACCCGTTGACCCCCTGGGTGGCGGTGGTGCCACCGCCGGTGTCGGCGGCGCCCGCCGAGCCACTCGGCTCCTCCTGCGCCGACGTCGGATCCGATTGCGAACGGTCCAGTTCCGTCGAACTCTTGTCCGCATCCGAATCCGCGTCCGACGAGCCGGAATCGCCGTCGCTCTCCAGGTCCGTCGACACCCCGTCGGGGTCGAAACCCGTCATGCCCTGGCCGGCCAGCGCCGCACCGGCCGACGGATTGTTCTGTCCGGCAACATCGGCCGGGTTCAACAGACCCGTGTTGGGGTCGGCCTCCACCATGACGGCATCCGCCAGCGCGCAGGGGTTGCCCCGCAGCGCATCGATGTTGGAACTGGTCCAGGACCAAGAATCCCGCTGTGTCTGAGCCGCCTTGGCGAACGACACGAAGTTGAACAACAGGATCACGGTGGAGATGATCGCCAATGAATAGGTCGGCATCCGCTGGATGATGCTGTGTCCCGAATCTGTCTGTTCTGCAACAGATTCACCGCGCTGCGCGAGTTGATCGTCCCGGTAGTACTGCCAGACGCCGTACAGGGTCAGCAGCACCGCCACCACCAGGATGGGGACGAAGAGCCCCACGCCGGCGACGCTCGGGGTGTCGTCGGCCCAGGGAATGCCGTAACTTCCGACGTACCACCACTGGTTGCGCCCGGCGAAGGCGACCGCGAGCGCGTACGCAGCGGCAGCCGTGATGAATGTCCGGTTGCACCGGCGACGCATCACCGACGGCTGCAGGAACACCGTCGCCGCGGCAGCGAGAACGCCGGTGAGACAGGCGAAGGCACCCATCTGGTGGGTCGCCTTGGTCGGGACGAATGCGAGCACCGCGACTGCACCCGACGTGACCGCGATGAGCCGCCACAGCGGGGCGCTGGGCACGCCCGGCACCCGACGCTTGCTCAGCAGGGTGAGGACGATGATGCCCACCGACAAAATCGTCACGAAGATGCCGACCCGCCGTGCGATGGAGCCGTCCGGGGTCGGGTTCAGCAGGATGTAGTACCGCATCGCCTCGGTCCACCATTCGTTGGTGGGTCCGACGATGCCCTGCACCTTGATGCCCTCACGGATGGCGGCCAGCGACTGGTCGGCGAAGATCTCGAACAGCACCGCCAACCCGGCCGCGAGCACCGGCATGAGCAGAGGCAGCAGGCCATCTCGCCCACGACGACGGCGCAGTCGCCGCAGCAACGGACGCACCGCGGCCAGCAACGGCAGGATGGCGATGGCCCCGGCCGGGTGAATCGTCAGCGTGAAGGCCGCCGCCAGGACGGCAAGGGTCAGTGGGAAGAACCGTCCGGTGGCGATCGACCGCTCGACCAGCACCCAGGTGAGCAGGATTCCGACGCTCAGTGCCGGCTCCACGCGCAATCCGTTGTTGAACGCCAGCCACACGACCAGGAAGCCGAGTGCGGCCGTCCATCGGGCCGCGTTCGACGACCGCACCGCCCGCCCGAGACGTGGCAGTGCGGCACGGCTGATCAGGAACCAGCCCGCCAGAGCGAACAGCAGAGGCAGCACCCGTAGCCACGGAGTCGCCGTACTCACCTGCATCCACAACGCGAGATAGCGATAGTGCCAGCCGAACGGGTCCTGGGGCGCACCGAAATAGCGGTAGTAGTTGTCCAGATAGCCCGCACCGGGCGCGACGCGTCCCACGGTGACCTGGTAGCCGTCGTCGGCGGTGTTACCACCCACGAACAGCCACACCACCAGCACACCCGTGACCACCACGTCGAGCGGCTTGATTCGCCACCAGCGATCTCTGCCCGCGCGGACCATGCGCCGCAGCCGCCGTCCGTCGCGTGCGTCGAGCACGGCCAGCGCGATCATCGAGACGATCGTGGAGATCACACCGAGGATGAGCAGCGCGCCCTTGAAGGTCGTCGGACTGGAGATGAATCGCGTGTCGATCGTCGATCGGTACGAGAGGCCTTCTGTGGAGGCGTCTTTCGGGAGATCGGTGTACACACCGATGATCTGCGGGCGCGCGTTCGGGTCGTCGAGGCGGAAACTCTGGGCACCGGCATCGGGGTCGACGCCCTCGACCTCGCCCCGGCTACCAGACGTGTCGGCGTGGATGACCACCCGGCATTGCGGGTTCTGCTGCGCGTCGGCGCGGGGTACGTTCAGCAGCACCGCGTTTCGCTGGGTCACCAGCAGCCGGTCGTGGGTGGCGCGGACGAACAGGCCGACGGTGCCGGCCTCCGCACCGTTCTCGGGCACCGTCGACAGCAGCACGCCACCCGACGAGGGCAGGTCGGCCGCCAGTCGGCACGGCACCGTGATGTCCATGGACACCGGCGCATACGACACGTTGGGCGCCGCAACATTCTCCACGACAGGTTTGCTCGGCTGCGGCCATTGCAACTCGGTCTTGGTGTAGGTCACCGGCAGGAAGGGCGCCGCGATGGCGAGCAGCACGCCGAGCGCACCCGCCACGACCGCGACGATCTTCGCGATCCTGATGGTCCTGCTGTCCGGCGCGAAGCGCATCGGCCGCGCTGCCTTCTCCTGTGACGTCGGCTCAGTCATTCTGCGGCACCACCCTGATCGATCCCGGTCGAGTCCATCCCCAGGCCGTCTCGGTGCCCGTGTCCACCTGCGCAGGGGTTGCATCCGACACCAGCGGCGACAACCGTTGCAACCCACCCCAATCGCGGTACCAGTCGTTGTCCAGGTACGTGGCCACCGTCGTCGCCCGGGTCAGTGCCTCCGGTGTGGTGAGGATGCCACCGTTGACCGAGGCCTGCCATGTCTTCGACTTGGAGTTGGTGGTCGTCTGGTCCGGGACGATGCGCCACTTGGGCACTTCGCTCACACCGTCGTGCGTGCTCATCGGGTGCTGGCACGGGAACTGGCTGCCTACCGACAGATCCAGCAGCACCGGCGTCCGGGACCCGACGACGTCCTGCAGAGTGTGCAGTTCCGGCGCCCGGGGCGGCGTGAACGCCAACCACTGATCCGGACTGACGTTGTCGTCCACCGCGACGATCCGCATGGCCGTCGCGCCCGCAGGGACCGCCGTCATCGGGATACGCAGGTTCCGCCACGGTCGATTCGGGCGTCCGGGACCCGGATCGATGGGGGTGTACGCCTTCCCCACCTGCTGGAAATCGCCGCCGTCGCCGGTCCGGCCGAACTGCACCTGCAATGACCGCCCGGCCTGGGCCACGCCGTCCTGGTCGACCGAGAACACCGGGCCGGCCGCGGTGATCACCAGCAGCGGCGAGGCGTCGCGGGCCGGCAGCCGGTACCAGCCGGAAGTCAGGTCGGCGGTGCCGTTGTCGTGTCCGTAGCTGCCCAGGACCGGGGTGGTCTTCGGGTCGAGGCCGAACGGCAGCGCCGCCGACGACCCGTTGATCGTCTTCGGCCCGGTACCGCCGGTGGTGCCGGGCGGTCCGCCGGTGACGACGAACGGACGCGACAGGTCACCGGAGGTGTTGATGGTGCCCGCGCCCAGCGACGTCGGGTCGGGCAGCAGGTCGCCGGCGACGCCGTACGGGGTGAACCCGGCGGATTCGCCTGCGAGCGCCCGGGAGATGTCGCGGGTACCGACCGGCGACAGCGCGCCACGGTTCGGATTCTGTTCCAGGAGGACCTGATCGGCCATCCCACACGGATCGCCCGCGAGCGCGCGGGTGTTCGCGTGGAAGGTGGTGTACGTGTCCGACCGGTCCACGGCAGCCTTGGCGAACAGGCCCATCTCGCCGACCACCACGAGCGTGGCGATCACCAGCATCGGCGCCGACGCCACGGCGATCTGCGTGCGCGACAGGCGGGTCCGGTCTCCGCGGACCTTTCCGCGCTCGGCGTCGACGTCGATGCGCAGGTGGTACCAGATCGCCACCACGAGCGCCAGGACGGTGAGCACGAGGAACACCGAAGAGAGCGGCTTCCCCGCGACCACCGGGGCCTTGTCGAACCACGAGATGCCGAAGTCGTAGCCCCAGCCCCACGCGTTCTTGCCCGCGACCGAGACGGCGCAGGCGAAGAGCAGCACCGCGATGTACATCCACAGATTGCGGGGCGACCGCCGCGCCGATTGTGCGACGGCGACCGTCGCCACCGCGGCCATCGCCGCACCGACACCCGCATAGATCCCGAACTGGATGGTCCACTTGGTGGGCGTGAACGACAACAGCAGCACCGTCAGCAGGATCGAGCCGACGAGTCGCCACACCGGACCGGGGTCGACACCGCGGATGTGTTTGCGCCGCAACATCACCGCCAGCGTCACGAACAGCGCGGCAACGAGCAGGAGCAGCGGCACTCGTCGCACCAGCGACCCGTCCTGGGTGGTCAGGGAGAGGTAGTAGAAGCGCAGGAGTTCCTGATACCAGGCCAACGTCGGGCCCACGGTGTACCGAAGACGAACCGCCTCGGCCACGTTGGCGAGCGTCTGGTCGCGGAAGACGACGATGACGACCACCGCGAACGCCCCGGCGATCGGCGCCAGCAACGGGAGCATCCCGTTCTCACGACGACGGGAACGGATGGTGCGCAACATCGGTCGCGAACCGGCGATGAGCATGGCGAGTGCGATGACGCCGTGCGGGGCCACCGCCAGGGTGAGGCCCGCGGCCAGCGCGGCTCCCGCCGCCGGCAGCATCCGGCGCGTGGCGACCGCCTGCTCGACCCCCCACCAGGTGAGCAACGATCCCAGCACGATGATGCCCTCGCTGCGCAGCCCGCTGCACAGGGGCATCCAGAAGGCCACGAACACCGCGGCGGCGGTGAACATCGCCCACTGTGAACGGCGCACCGCACCACCGAGCCGCGGCAGCAGGACCCGGCTCAGCACGAACCAGCTGACCAGTCCCGCCACCAGGGCCGGCAGTCGCATCCAGACTCCGGCCGTCGACACGGTCGACCAGTGGGCGAGGAAGCTGTAGTACCAGTCGAACGGCGCCTCCGGGATCCCGAAGAAGCGATAGTAGTTCGCGAGGTATCCGGCGTCGTGCGCCGTGCGACCCATGTTCAGGATGTAGCCGTCGTCGGACGATCCGGCACCCAGGAAATGCCACACGACGAGCGCTGCGGTCACCGCGATGTCCGCAGCGCGCGGCGCCAGCAGCCGACGCACGTCGAGGCGTCCGATCCGGCGGTGATAACCGTTTCGCACGTCGAGGATCGCGATCGCGATGAAGGCCATGGCCGCGGCGATCAGTCCGATGATCATCACGATGAGCTTGAGCACCGACGCTCCGGTGTCGAAGCGGTTGTCGATCTTCACATGGACTGCCAGCCGGTCTGCGGACGGGCCCTGATCGGCGGCCTGGCGGACGGCGGCCGGTTCGAGTCCGGTGAAGACCCCCGACACCTGTGGGCGGTCGCCCGGGTCACCCGCCACCGCCGGACCGAGTCCGACGAAATGCGCTTCGACCGCCGACGACGATGCCCGCACCGTCAGCCGGTCGCAGCGCGCCAGGTCGGCCCGATCGGCACGGACCAGTTCCTGACCGCGCATCGACACCGAGACCGCCTGTCGGTCCGCGGTCACGAACAGGGCCTTGTTGGACGCGTTGCGCCCCGCAGACGGCATGGTGGAGACCACCACGGTCGTCTCGTCGGCCGGGGTCTGTGCCAGGGCGCGACATCCGACGGTGACATCGAGGTCTGCAGCCGTCTGGGCGACCAGCGGGGCGGTCACCGACGCACTGGTGCCGGTGGTCTCCTGGGGCCAGTCGATGGACGCGGTGTGCTGGGTGACCGGCAGCAATGGCGTCAGCACGGCAGCTACGATCGCGACAAGTCCGGACACGATGGCGATCGCGGCCCAGACATGTGTGGGCGCTCGTCGGGAAGAGGCAGTCATCAGACGGTGACCCTAGTTCACCGGAAAAAACCTGTTGTAGCGCAGTCCGGGTCTGGCTAGGTCCTCTCAGGGAAGTCCCATAACATCAGACATCGTGCCTGTGACAGCCTCGACCGCTGCGTCCGACGCCGCGCCGCCGACATCCAGGGTGTCTGTGGGCACCGCCCGCACGGTCGCCGTCGTTGCAGGCATCATCGGCATCGTCCTGTGCGCGATCACGCCATTTCTCCCGGTCAAGGCCACCGATGCCGCATTCGACTGGCCGTCCGGGCAGAGCCTGTCGGCCGAATCGGCCGATGTCGTCGCACCGTTGATCGCCCAGACGCCCCAGACCCTCGACGCCCGGATCCCGTGCGGCGTGTTGTCCGGATTGCCGGCGAGCGGCGGCCTGGTGTTCGCCACGATGCCGACCGACGCACCCAAGAGCAGGTCGTCGGCGCTCTATGTCACCGCGAGCCGGGACGCGGTGACGGTCGGTTTCCGCAACACCGTGGCGGCCAGCGCACCGCGCGACCAGCTCTCCGGGTGTTCGGAGCTGCACATCTGGTCGACACCGACCGGGCCGGGCGCGCAGTTCGTCGGCCTCGGCGAGTCGACCGTCCTGCCCCCGGACAAGCGTCCCCAGGTCGACGGCATCTTCACCGGCCTGGACACCCGGCAGGTGCAGGCGGCCGCGCGCGCGGGCCTCCGCGTGCACGTCCAGATCGACAACCGCTACGTCAGCTCACCCACGGTGCTCAAGCTGATCGTCATGGTGCTGGCGGTGATCGCCGTCCTCGTCGCACTGGTGGCGCTGTACCTCCTCGACCGGGCACACGGTCATCACCGGCGAATCGGGAGGCGCGCCGACGCCGGGATCGGCCCGAACCGTCTCGGCTCCTGGTGGCGCAGCCTGGTCCCGCGAAGCTCCGACGTCGCAGTCACCGTCGTCCTGCTGATCTGGGCGCTGCTGGGGGCCGGCACGGCCGACGACGGCTACATCCTGAACATGGGCCGGACGGCCGACGCCTCGGGCTACCTGGCCAACTACTACCGCTGGTACGGGATACCCGAGGCGCCGTTCGACTGGTATTACAGCTTCCTGGCCCACTGGTCGGCGATCTCGCCCACGATCCTGTGGATGCACCTGCCGTCGTTGGCCGCGGGCCTCGTCTCCTGGTTCGTCCTGAGTCGAGTGCTGCTGCCGCGGCTGGGTGCGGGCGTCCGCCGCAGCGGCTGGGCCGTGTGGGCCGCGGCACTGGTGTTCATCGCGTTCTGGCTGCCGTTCAACAGCGGCCTGCGGAGCGAACCGATCATCGTGCTCGGTTCGCTGCTCACCTGGTGGGCGGTGGAGCAGGCGATCGCCACCCGCCGCCTGTTCCCGGCGGCCCTCGGTGCGATCGCCGCGGGCTTCACCCTCGCACTCGCCCCGCAAGGCGTCATCGCGGTGGCGATCCTGCTGGTGGCGGCGCGGCCGTTGCTGCACATCCTCCTCGAACGACGGCGCGAGTCGGGCACGCTCGCACTCATCGCACCGATGACCGCGGCCGGCCTGCTGGTGCTGATCGTGGTGTTCCGCGATCAGACGCTGGCCACCGTCCTCGAGGCGATGAAGGTCCGGTATCAGGTCGGGCCGGTGATCAGTTGGCATCAAGAGTTCCTGCGCTACTACTTCATCTCGGTCACTACCGACGACGGCGCGCTGACGCGACGGGTACCGGTTCTGCTCCTGCTGGCCGGACTCATCGTCACCGTCGCGGTGATGCTGCGCCGCAACAAGATCCGTGCCGTCGACCCGGGACCGACCTGGCGACTCATCGGTTCGATCGGCGTCACGATGCTCCTGCTGGCCTTCACGCCGACCAAATGGACCATCCAATTCGGCATCTTCGCGGGACTCGCCGCCGCGATCGCCGCGACCGCCACCCTTGCGGTGGCCCAATCGGCGGCCCGGTCCGCGCGGAACCTGACGGTGTTCGTCTCCGGGTTGTTCTTCGCGCTCGCCGCTGCCATGGCCGGTTACAACGCCTGGCCGTTCGCCTACGAATACGGGATCTCCTGGTTCGACCGTGCGCCGGTGCTCGCCGGCCGGCCCTTGTCCACCCTGTTCCTCGTCCTGGCCGTGATCACCGCGGTGATCGCGGTCTGGCAGCACCTCCGACTGGACTATGTCGAGAACAAAGGGCTGGCCCACGCCGACGACGGTGCGGGCGAGACCACGGCCGATCGGCGCCGACTGTTCCTGGCGTCGTCGCCGATCGCGATCATCGCCGGCCTGATGGTGGTGGCCGAGCTGCTGGTGTTCGCGAAGGCCGCCGTGACCCGATATCCGGCCGAAACGGTGTTCTCCGAGAACGTGGACGCGCTGCGCGGCAACAGTTGCGGCATGGCCGACGAGGTCCTCGTCGAGTCCGACCCGAACGCCGGGATGCTGGCTCCCGCCGGCAATGCATCGGTGTCCGCGGCACTGGGCGGGACCGATCCCGTCGGTTTCACCCCGGACGGTGTCCCGGACGACCTCACACCCGACCCCGGCAACCAGCGCCCAGGTCAGATGAATGTGTCGGCGAGTGTCGCCAAACCCTTCGTCATCACTGGTGGGCTCGGCGCGGGCACCACCGGTGGCACCGGCCCCCGCACGGTCAACGGGTCGACGGTGGCACTCCCCTACGGGCTCGATCCGTCGACGACCCCGGTCCTGGGCAGCTATGGCTACTCGGGCGAGGCACACCTGACAACCGGCTGGTACCAACTGCCCGCCGTGCGGGCCACGTCACCGCTGCTGGTGTTCAGTACAGCGGGCGCCGTCTCGACGATCGACACCTTCGGCGTCCGCAACTTCGGCCAGAAGCTCGTCGTCCAGTTCGGACGTCCCGGCGCGGATGGTTCGTTCACCCAGATCGGACCGGACGTGCTGCCGATCGATCCGGGCCCGGTCATCACCAACCGGCCCTGGCGCAACCTTCGGGTGCCGATGAGTGCGGCGCCGCCCGCCGCCACCGTGATGCGGCTGTCATTGCTGGACAACAACCTCGGACCGAGTCAGTTCATCGGCATCACCCCGCCCAGGGCGCCGCGATTGCGGTCACTCCAGGACGTCGTCGGATCACAGTCCCCGACGCTGATCGACTTCACCGTCGGTGCGCACTTCCCATGCCAGCGACCACTGCGGGTGACCAACGGCGTCGCCGAGGTCCCTCGGTGGCGCATCCTCCCCGACTACCCACTTGCCAACTCCCAGTCCAAGACCTGGCAGTCCGGCGCCGACGGAGGACTGTTGTCGATCTCGGAGTCGACCACCTCGGCGCAGGCCGTCCCGACATATCTCAAGGACGACTGGGCACGTGAATGGGGAGCTCTGGAGCGACTGACACCACTTGCCGAGAACGCCGGGACAGCGCAGGTGAACACTTCTCAGACGACACAGTGGGGCTGGTCACGCGCCGGTTCGATCAGGGTGGAGCCACAATCAGATGACGAGTGAGACAGCGACACCCCCAACGGAGCCGCGCACCCGCGATCACCGCACCGCGAAGATCGTCGCGGTGGTGGCAGGCGTGCTCGGCTTTCTGGCGGCCATCCTCACCCCGCTGCTGCCGGTGAATCAGTCCACCGCCGAACTGAATTGGCCGCAGGGCGACACCGTGGGCAGTGTCGCGGCGCCACTCGTCTCGTACGTCCCGATCGACATGGACGTCACGGTCCCGTGCTCGCTGGCCGCGCAGTTGCCGCGAGAGGGTGGGCTGCTGCTGTCGACGATCCCGGAGGGCGGCAAGGATGCCGGCGCCCGCGCGTTGATGATCCGGGCGACGAGTGACGCGCTCACCGTGACCGATCGCGACGTGGTGATCCTCAACACCGACCGCGCCGGGGCCCAGTCGAATCCCGACTGCCGGATCAGCTTCCACGCCGACGGCTCCGGTGTCTCGGCCAGATTCGAGAACGCTCCGGGCGATGGTCTGCACACATTCTCGGTCGCCGATCAGGAGATGCGACCCCAGATCGTCGGCATGTACACCGATCTGCCCGCTTCGGCGCCACGGGACGGTCTGTCGGCGCACGCGACGATCGACACCCGTTATGTCAGCACGCCGTCGGCGCTGAAGCTGGCGGTCATCGTCATCGGCATCATCATGACGATCCTGTCGCTGATCGCCCTCGGCATTCTCGATCGCCGGGATGGCCGGGGACACAAGCGGTTCCTGCCGACAGGGTGGTTCACGATCCGTGGCCCCGACGTCGCCGTGTTCCTCATCCTGGCCTTTTGGTGGTTCGCCGGGGCCAACACCTCCGACGACGGGTACAACTTCACCGTCGGCCGGATCACCGGAGATGCGGGCTACGCGGACAACTACTTCCGTTACTTCGGCGTGCCGCAGGACCCGTTCGGCTGGCACTTCCAGGTCATCGCCGCGATGACCCACGTGAGCCTCGCCGCACCGTGGATGCGCCTGCCCGCCTTCTTGCTCGGCTTGCTCGGCTGGTGGCTCATCAGCCGCGAGGTGATCCCGCGCCTCGGTCGCGCGGTCCGCAACAGCACGCCTGCGGTGTGGTCGGCCGCCTTTGTCTTCCTCGCCATCTGGCTGCCCTACAACAACGGTCTGCGCCCGGAGCCCGCCGAAGCCGTCGGCGCGCTCCTGACGTGGTGCTGTGTGGAGCGGGCGATCGCGACCCGCCGGATGCTGCCCTACGCCATCGCCGTCGTGGTGGCGGCCTTCACGCTCGCACTCGCACCCGGCGGCCTGATGGCCGTCGCCGCACTCCTCGCCGGCATCCGTCCGGTGGTCAAGACGCTGGTGACGCGACGCAAGCGCGACGGCCTGCTGCCCATGCTCGCCCCGGTCCTCGCGGCAGGTACGGCGGTGCTCTATCAGATCTTCTACGACCAACCGTTGATGCCGCTGATCGTCGGCAACAAGGTCGCCACCGACGTGGGCCCGACGCTGGAATGGTGGCAGGAACCCGTCCGGTACTACTACCTCATCCTGCCCACCGCCGACGGCACGCTCGCACGCCGGTTCGGCGTGCTGGTCATGATCCTCTGCCTGGTGGTGGTGCTGCTCCGCCTGTTGCGTCGCGTTCATCCGAACGGGGTTGCCCGAGCACCGATCTGGCGTCTCATCGCGGTGATCCTGGGCACCATGTTCTTGATCGCGTTCACCCCCACCAAGTGGACCCATCACTTCGGCGTCTACGCGGGGATCGCGGCCGGCCTGGCCGCCGCCGCGGGCGCGATGATGGCCCCGGCCATCTTGCGGTCACGACGCAACCGGACCTTCTTCGCCGCCGCGGTCCTGGCGGTGACTGCGATCTCGTTCGCCGGCACCAACGGCTGGTGGTTCGTCGGCAGCTACGGCATCCCCTGGTGGGACCGGCCACCGTCGATCGCCGGGATCAAGCTGGGCTGGTTGATCCTGGTGGTCGCGGTGATCACCGCGCTCGCGGGCCTGTGGTTCCATTTCCGCGACGACTACGTCGACGACAAGACCCGGACACGTGGCGGTGACAGCTGGCCGTCGAAGCTGAAGTTCTCACCCCTGCCGGTGATCTCGGGCCTCGTCGTGATCTTCATGGTGTTGTCGTTCGCCAAGGGCGGGTACGAGCAGCGCGACAGTTGGTCCTGGATGAAGTCGAACGCGCGGGCGATGACGGGCAACGAGTGCGCTCTCGCGAACGACGTCCTGGTGGAACAGGATCCGAACACCGGCCTGTTGTCACCGGCACCGGTCGACGGCGCTGCTGCGCCGAACATCTCGGCGGCACTGGCGGGTTCCGGCAACGGCAGGCCCGATCCGGACGGCTTCACATCGAACGGCGTGCCGAACCGACTGTCCATCGATTCGACCGAGGAGCAGGACTCGGCGACCTCGACGGCGCAGAACACCGCCCAGTCGGGCGCGGGCTCCGACGAATCCACGCAGACCACCGAATCCGCACAGGGCGGAACCGAAGGCGGGCAGGGAGCGCGCGGCGTCAACGGTTCGACCGTGCGACTCCCGTTCGGACTCGACCCGGCGAACACCCCCGTACTCGGCTCGTATGGCTCCCAGAGCGGGACCGGGTCGCTGACCACCGACTGGTATTCGCTTCCCGAGCGCAACGCGAACGCGCCGCTGCTCACCATCGCGGCGGCCGGATCAGTGCAGGCCGTCGACGGGTTGGGCGTGCAGCACAGCGGCCAGCAGGTCACCGTCCAGTTCGGCCGGACCGGGGCCGACGGTCGTGTCACACCGGTCGGCGTGATGTCGCCCATCGACATCGGCGAGGTGCCCACCTGGCGGAACCTGCGGTATCCGCTCGCCGACGCCCCGCCGCGTGCCGACGTGGTGCGGGTGGAGGTGCGTGACACCGCCGGTGCGCCGTCGGAGTGGGTGGCGATCACGCCGCCTCGGGTGACCGAACTGCGCACCCTCAACGACGTCGTCGGGACCACCGACCCCGTGTTCATCGACTGGCTGCCCGGCATGGTCTTCCCGTGCCAGCAGCCGATGAAGGTGCGCGACGGTGTCCTCGAGGTGCCGAAGTGGCGGATCATGCCCGACGCCGAGGCCACCCGGAAGAACAGCCAGACGTGGATGTCCGGCAAGGCAGGCGGTCCGCTGGGCATCACCGAGGCCATGCTGACCCCGACGTTGCTGCCGACCTATCTCCGCAACAACTGGGGGCGGGATTGGGGTGGCCTGCAGAGGTTCACCGAGATCGATCCGGCACCACCTGCACAGCTGGAGCTCGGGACCGCGCGGCATTCCGGGCTCTACAATCCCGCACCCATGCGGTCGAGCGGGTACTGATCACGGTCGAGTAGCCGCGTGAACCAGCGCCAACCCCTCGCCGGTCGAATAGACCACGACAAACGAACACCAACCCCCGCTGGTCGAGTAGACCACGACAAACGAACACCAACCCCCGCTGGTCGAGTAGACCACGACAAACGAACACCACCCCCCGCTGGTCGAGTAGACCGCGAGGAACGAGCGGACGTATCGAGACCACTCCACACCAGGGATCTCGATACGCAGGCTCGCTCCACTCACCGGCTACTCGACCAGCGGCGGGGCCCACCGGCTACTCGGTCGGCGAGGGTCGAGTCGATCAGCGAGGCAGCGGCTCACGCCGAATCCGCACTCCGGCCGGACTCCGGCGTTAACCTGACGGCATGGATCGTGGCCCGGACACGTACCAGCACGCGCACGTCGCCGACGTCAGGCCCGCGCGGGGGCGGCGTCGTGTCCGACGGACCGGCGACCTGGTCACCGGGCTCGGCCCGACGATCGCCGGGGCCAACGTGATCATGCAACTGGCGAATCCGAAGGTCGGCCACGGTGTGGTGGAGAGTCGTGTCGACTCCGGTAGCGCGGTGAAGCATCCGATCAAACGCAGCCGGACCACCGGGACCTTCCTGGCAGTCGCACTGATGGGGGACGACGAGGACCGGGCTTTTGTCGGCACCGAGCTGAGACGAATCCACGACCTCGTCTACTCGACAGCAGAGAGCCCCGTCCACTACAGCGCCAACGACTCCCGACTCCAGCTCTGGGTGGCGGTGTGCTTGGTGAAGTACTTCCTCGATCAGTACGAACTCCTCCACGGGCCACTGACTCCAGCCGAGAAAGATCGGGTCGTCGACGATTCCCGGTGGCTCGGCACCACCCTCAACGTGACCGCGGAGCAGTGGCCGGAAAGCTACGCAGACCTACAGGAGTATTGGCGCGGTCAGCTCGACGACATGACCATCGACCCACCGGTACGCGCACTGCTGCAACAACTCTCGGATCTATCATTCCTGGAGGAGCGGATCGGACCGGCGGGCACGATGGCGCACAAGGTACTCGGCCGCCCCATGAGTTACCTCATCAGAGCGGCACTGCCGCCCGAGTTCCGCACCATGATGCACTGGCGATGGAGTCCCGAGGACGAAGCGGCCTACGACCGAACCCTGCGGGTCGCCCGCCTGGTCGAGCCGGCGACCGGGCGGGTCGCGCGAGGTCTGCTGCAGGCGTACCTCTACGACATGCGTCTCCGGCGGCGGTTGGGGATCAAGGTCTTCTGAGTCGGCGTGCCCACTAAGGCAATCGTTTCCTTTCTTGCAGGAATGCCGCTGTGGCAGTTGAGTTGAGCCATGACCGTCGATCACGAACATCAGCACCGCGGCGAACCGCACACCGGTTCCCTGGCGAATCGGTTGAACTGGCTGCGCGCAGGTGTCCTCGGCGCCAACGACGGGATCGTCTCCACAGCAGGCATCGTGGTAGGCGTGGCGGCCGCCACTGCGGCCCGTGCACCGATCTTCACCGCAGGCATTGCCGGACTCGCTGCGGGTGCCGTCTCGATGGCGCTGGGCGAATACGTCTCGGTCAGCACCCAGCGCGACACCGAGCGAACGTTGCTGGCAAAGGAACAACGGGAACTGCTCGAGCAACCGCAGGCCGAGTTCGACGAACTCGTGGGCCTCTACGAGGCAAAGGGACTCACGCACGAGACCGCGTGCCGGGTGGCTCGGGAGCTCAGTGACCACGACGCCTTCGAGGCGCACGCCGACGTGGAGCTCGGCATTGATCCGGACGAGTTGACCAACCCCTGGCAGGCCGCCCTCTCGTCGGCGGTGTCGTTCACTGCCGGGGCGCTGCTCCCCCTGATCGCCATTCTCGCGCCGCCGGTCTCATGGCGAATCCCGGTGACGTTCATCGCCGTGATCGTCGCCCTTGCGCTCACCGGTGCCATCGGTGCGACACTCGGCGGTTCCCGTCCGTGGCGGCCGATGCTGCGCGTGGTGATCGGCGGTGCGCTCGCGATGATCGTCACCTTCGCCATCGGCCGGCTGGTCGGGCACACGGTGGCGTGATCGCGGCTCCACATGTGTGAACGTACCCGTTACCGCAGGGGCCGAAACTGTCGGAAGCGAGCGGTAGTCTAAGGGGTTCTGGCCAGCTCAAATTGACGAGTTTCTTTGCGGCACTGAAGAAATGCTTGACTCGAACGTATGTTCGAGTACCCTGGATGGCATGGGGGAGATCAGCTCGATCATTGCTTGTGCGCGTGAGGTCACCGTCGCCGATGCGGCGTCGGGGCGGCAGGTGTTCGACGCCACCAAGGCGTTGCTGGAACTGCGTAACGTTGTCGATCACCGGCTGGCGATCCACGCCGCGGCGCTCGACCGGTTGGGCGTGGCACAACAGTCCGGCGGCACGACGCGCAACCTGCTGATCGAGATGGGTGCCGCACCCGGCGTCGCCTCGCGCTGGTTGCGGATCGGTACAGCACTGACAGCCTTGCAACGGCTGCCGGGCTACGCCGACGATGGCGTGTTCTCCGGTGAGCATGTCGATGCGATGGTGGCCGGGTTGGCGCACATCGTGCGTCGGGCCGCCGACGGACTCTGCGATGAAGAGCGCCTCGAACACGAACGCGCATTGATTGCCCAAGCACTGTCCGGAGCCACACCCACAGCGATCGAACAGGTCGCGCGGGGACGCGGCAACCAGGTCGCCGAGGAAACCGGTGGCGTGCCCGCCGGTGAGGACCGCCGACTCAACGAATTCAACGTCGTCCCGACCACGGATGGGCGAGTGAAAGTCTCTGGTGACCTCGACATCGTGATCGGCGAGAAAATCACCGCCGCCATCGACTCACTCACCCCGGCGCGACCCGAACCCGACGGCTCCCCCGACGCCCGCACCCCCGGTCAGCAACGCGCCGACGCACTCGAACAGATCCTCGACGCCGCCGCCTGCGCGAACACACCATTCATGACCGCCCCGAAAACCCACATCAACCTCACCATCCCCGTCGACACCCCCGACCTCGCGTCGCTGTCATGGCTCGGCCCGGTATCACAGGCGACCGCGAAGATGCTGGCGTGTGATGCAGGCATCACCGAGATCATCATCGACGGCAACCGGGCACCACTGGACATGGGCTTTGAACAACGCCTGTTCACCTCACACCAACGCAAAGCCATCATCGCCCGCGACCAGTGCTGCATCAAATGCGGGGCACCCGCCTCCTGGGCACACATCCACCACATGACCCACTGGAGCGACGGCGGACCCACCGACCTCGACAACGGCTGCCTCTTGTGCCCGTCCTGCCACGCCCAGGTCCACGCCCACGGCTGGGACATCGCCCTCGGCCTCGACCGCCACCCCTGGCTGATCCCACCGAGCAGCGTCGACCCACACCGAAAACCATTGCCCGCCTACCACCGACGCACCATGCACCTCCACGACATCGCCGCCTGAGGTCTCGATACGCCTCCTCACCACGTTCGTCGGCCACTCGACCAGCGGACCGGGAAGGATACGCACACCAGCGCAGCACATTCACCGCGCACCCGACCACCATCGGGACCGCGCACGAACCTTGACAACTCAACAGTGTGAGGGCATCTCGGCAGGAGCCCCGTTGCCCCTGGCCTGTGTGACACAGTCTCCGGGGCAACGTGGCTCCCGATCACGATGCGCGATTCAGACCCAGCGCGGCCGCGGACCGGTCGAGACTGTGCGCCGCGGCCTCCCGGTTCCAGTCCGTACGGTCGAGATCCGGGATCGCCTCCGCCACCACAGTTTTCCAGCTCGTCTCCCATTCGTCCGGGAAGCACCGACGGAGTAGGTCCACCATGATGGGGACCGCCGTCGACGCGCCCGGCGAGGCGCCGAGCAGCCCGGAGATGGAGCGATCAGCACTCACGACGAGCTCTGTCCCGTGCCGGAGCACGCCGATCCGCCGACTGTCCGGTGTCACGAGTTGGGCGCGTTGACCGGCCGGGATCAGCTCCCACTCGTCGGACCGCGCGGACGGAAGGAACTTCTGCAACTGCGCGAACCGCCGCCTGGGACCGGCGACGAGTTCCGTGAGCAGGAAGCGGATCAGTGACAGGTTGTGCAGACATGCAGCCAGCAGGACATGCACATTGCGCCACCGCAGCGTGGTGAAGAAGTCGATGAAGCTGCCCTGCTTGAGGAGCTTGGTACTGAACGTCGCGTATGGCCCGAACAGCAGGTACTCGTCGTGGTCGACGATGCGTTTGTCCAGATGCGGCACGGACATCGGTGGCGCACCGACCGCGGCCTGTCCGTAGACCTTGGCGTCATGCCGGGCGACCACGGACGGTGTCGCGCAACGGTAGAACGCGGCGCCGACGGGCAATACCGCGTAGCCGTCGATCTCGGGGATGCCCGTGCGTTGGAGCAGTCGCAGGGCGAACCCTCCGGCACCGACGAACACATGCTGCGCTTGCACAGTGAACCGCTCTCGCCGTCGCGTCTGCCGGCCGGTCACCCGCCAACTGCGGTCCGGGTTCTGGCGGAGGGCTCGCACGTCGTGATCCAGAAGCACCGCCCCGCCCCGCTCGACGATGATGCGCGTCAGGGCCTTGGTCAAGGCGCCGAAATCGATATCGGTGCCACGCGGGTGACGCGTTGCGGCGATCGGTTCACCTACTTCACGTCCTTCCATGACCAGCGGCGCCCACGCGCCGATCTCCTCCCGGTCCTCCGAGTACTCCATCTCCGCGAAGAGCGGGTCGGCAACCAGGGTCTGGAAGCGGCGACGCAGATAGTCGACATCGCGACGGCCGAACACGATGTCCATGTGTGGCGTCGTCGTGATGAAATCGTGTGGATCCTCGAGGAGCCCCTCGTTCGCGAGGTACGCCCACCACTGTCTGCTGAGATGGAACTGCTGGGCCACGGTGGCGGCCGTGCGCCGGTCTGCCGGGTCCGGCATGTAGTTGAGTTCGCACAATCCCATGTGCCCGGTCCCGGCGTTGTTCCATGGGTCGCTGCTCTCCATCGCTAGCGCGCCGGCCCGCTCGACGAGAAGGACCCGCCAGTTCGGCTGCAGGACCGCGATCATCGACCCCAGCGTCGCCGACATGATCCCTCCCCCGACGAGGACGACGTCGGCCTCGTGGCGACGCCCATCGTCGGCGCCTGTGTCCGTACCCATGTCATGGCTCCCTTCGGTAGACGCCCGATCACTCACACCGTCCCGCATCGCACATTGATCCGTCCAATGAATCATCAGTCGAATATCATCCATATATGGATGAATGGGTCACCGAACTCGCACCACAATTGCGCGCCCTCGTCGAGCTCGCCGCCCACGAAGGTCACGTGACCGGATCGGCGTCGACCCTCGGCATCCCGCAGTCATCGATGAGTCGTCGGATCCACGCACTCGAGAAGGCTCTCCACGTACCGCTGGTGGTGCGGGACGGCCGGACAGTGCGCCTCACGCCGTCGGCGATCGCGCTGGCCGATTCGGTGCGTACGCCGCTCCGCGAGGTCGAGGCCGCACTCACCCAGATCGCCGACGCCGCCGATCCCGACCACGGCACCGTGCGGTTCGGTTTCCCCTTGACCATGGGGTCAGGGCCGGTCACCGACCTCCTCGTCGACTTCAGCCGTCGCCACCCCGGCATTCATCTTCAGCTCAAGCAGGCGCATGGTGCGGAACTCAGCGACGATCTCCGACACGGCAGGCTCGACCTCGCGATCACGATCCCACCACCGCCCGACCTGCCGCATCGAGTGCTCGCGACACAGGAGATCTGCGCTGCGCTACCGGAGGGCCACCCGCTCACCGGCCGTCCATCGATTCGACTGAGCGAGCTGGCCGACGAGCGATTCGTCGCGAACCCCCCGAGCTATCACCTACGCCAGGTCACCGAAGAGTGGTGCACAACAGCAGGATTCGTCCCCGAGATCGGAATCGAGATCACCCAGTTCTCGACCATTCGAGACTTCGTACGCAAAGGCCTCGGCGTGGCGCTGCTGCCGCGCACCGCCGACCGCGTCCGCGGCATCGTCGAGAAGCCCATCGCCGGCGGCGATCACACGCGTCAGATTGCACTGACGTCGGCCACCACCACCCAGGGCCCCGCAACACACCGATTGAGCACTTTCATCGTCGCTCAACGCTTTTAGTGATCTGAAGGTGCCGAACGACGGTGATATCCTGACGACAGGCAACGCAATTGTCTGCCCCAGGATGTGAAGAAGCTCGCGTCCGCTCATCGCAATGTGAGCGACCGTCCGTTCCGACGGGAGGCCCGAATGGCCCCGTGCCCCAGAAGCTCGATCCACGATGACGCCTGACCCCCGGCGGACGCCGGTCACCGAGAGCGGGTTCACCCTGTTCGAGGATCTCGAACTGCACATGCAGTTCGCGCCGGTGTGCCGATTGACCGACGGCGCCGTCGCCGCCCTCGAACTACAGCTCCGCGGACCTTCCGGGACCAGACTCGGGACGGCCGACGCGCTGCGTCGGGCCGCGAGGTTGATGGAGCAACATCACGTCATCGACCGACGACGGCACGAGTTCGCGCGCTCGGCTCGCGCTCGGTCGGTCGCCACCGTCATTCCTCTGCTGGTGGCGATGGATCTCGAGCTCCTCGACGATCTCGAAGGCGACACCATGGACACCCTCGAACGTCAGATCATGGTCGTCATGCCGAGCGCGGTGTCCCGCAGTCCCCAGCGCACGCTCGCTCGTGTCGCCCGGGCCCGGGCGGCAGGGAAGGTCATCTGCGTCGACGGCCTCGAACGCAGTGAGGACGCCGCGACCCTGCTCTCCCTGATCGAGCCGGACATCATCATTACCGGGTCAGATCTGTTGCAGCACAATGCTACTCAGGACTCTGCCAGCCTGGCTCACATTTTGGCCGCACACACCGAGCGAAGCCACGCGGTCGTCATCGCCGAAGGCGTCGACGACGATGCCCGGCGAATCACGGCCATGACGATGGGCGCCTCGTTCGGGATCGGCGGACTCTATCCCCCGGTGGAGAATCCCACTGCACTGTCGAACGTTCCGGTCGTGCCGCTTCCCGACATTCCTGTCTGGTCGACCCCCGGTCCGGACCAGGACACCCCATACGCCATCGCGTCGGCGTCCATCGCGCCACGCCTCGGTAACAAACGCCTCCTCATCGAGATGAGCAAGGCGCTCGAACACCAGGCGGCCATCGGTGGCGCGGCTATCGTCCTCGGCACCTTCCAGCACGCCGAGCACTTCACCCCGCGAACCGCGGAACGATGGCGACTGATGTCGGAGAAGACAGGTCTCGCAGGGGTATACGGCGTCGGGCTGCCCGACTTGCGCGAAGGCAACGTCCATCGCGCACCGCTGCGGCGCGACGACGACCTCGTCGACGAGTGGAATGTAGCCGTCCTCGGCCCGCACTTCGCTGCACTGCTCTCGGCGCGCGACAAGCACAGCGGCCACGCCGACCTCGACCGCACCTTCGACTTCGTGCAGAGCTACGACCGGATGACCGTCACGCAGGCAGTGCGCTCGATCCTGCTCCGCTTCGACTGAGGCCGCCGGGAAACCTACGGTCGACGCCTCAGATCGGCATCAGATAATGCTTGCGCGGCGTGCGGTACTCCGTCTTGTCGCGCAACTGCGCCAAAGCCTTTCGCAGCTGTAGCCGTGTCTCGGCCGGCTCGATGACGGCGTCGATGTAACCACGCTCGGCCGCCAGGTAGGGCGTGGCCATGTTGGTGTTGTAGAAGTCGATGAAGTCGCGACGCACCTTGTCGGCGTCGGCCGCCGACATCCCGTCGGTCTCACGGCGGGTGAGCACCGCAGCCGCCGACTCCGCGCCCATCACCGCGATCTTGGCGGTCGGCCATGCCAGGTTGATGTCGGCGCCGAGCTGTTTGCAGCCCATCACCGCGTATGCGCCGCCATAGGCCTTGCGCAACACCACTGTCACCTTCGGGACGTCGGCCTCCACGTAGGCGTAGAGGAACTTGCCGGAACGACGGATGGTGCCCTTCTGCTCCTCGGCAAGCCCCGGAAGAATTCCCGGCGTGTCCACCAGGAAGACGAGCGGGATGTGGAAGGCGTTGCAGATGCGGACGAACCGAGTGGCCTTCTCCGACGAATCAGTGTCCAGCACACCGGACATCACGTTCGGCTGGTTCGCGACCACGCCCACGGCACGACCGTCGACCCGGGCGTACCCGGTCAGGATGTTCGGTGCGAACAACTCGCCGACCTCATGGAAGGCGCCGTCGTCGAACAACTTGATGACGATGTCGTGCATGTCGTAACCGGCATTGTCGTTGTCCGGCATGAACTCGTTGAGCGACAGATCCGTCTCGGTGATCTCCGGCTCCAGACCGGGATTGATGATCGGCGGCAGCTCGTACGCGCTCGACGGCATGTACTGCAGGTACTCGCGCACCCACTCGAATGCCGTCTTCTCGTCCACCGCGACGTGATGAATGTTGCCCCAGCGCGCCTGATTGTGGGCGCTGCCGAGGTCCTCGGCCGAGATGTCCTCGCCGTTCACCTGTTTCAGCACATCTGGTCCGGTGACGAACATGTAGCTCTTGTCCTCGACCGCGACCAGGATGTCGGTGTTGGCGGGCGTGTACACCGCACCACCGGCACACTTGCCGAGGATCACCGAGATCTGTGGCGCGAGACCGGACAGCAACAGATTGCGCCTTCCCATCTCCGCGTACCAGGCCAGCGACGTGACCGCATCCTGGATGCGGGCACCCGCCGAGTCGTTGATGCCGACCATCGGGCAACCGATCTTGCCGGCCCACTCCATCAGCGCGGAAACCTTGCGGCCGAACATCTCTCCGACCGTTCCGCCGAACACCGTCTGGTCGTGTGAGAACGCCGCCACCGGGCGGCCGTGCACCAGTCCGTGTCCGGTCACCACACCATCGCCGTACCCGCTCTGAGCGGCACCCGGCATCTTTGCCAGCGCGCCGATCTCGACGAACGTCCCGGCGTCGAACAGCATCTCCAACCGCTCGCGCGGCGAGCAGATGCCCTTCGCCTGACGCTTGGCGATCGCCTTGTCGCCTCCGGGTTCCTTGGCGGACTCCAGCTTCTCGCGGAGGTCGGCCAGCTTTCCGGCGGTGGTGTCAGTCACGGTGCTCTCTTCCTTACTCGCCGGCGTTGCCGCGGCGGCCCACATTCTTCAAACGCGCGGTGAGGTCCGCCCCGACCCTGCCGATATAGGGCTCGTCGACGATCGAGAGGTGGTCCCCGCCGATGTGGATGATCTCCAGGTCGTCGACCACCTCGCCCCACCGGCCGTCCTCATCGATCTTCGCCCACTGCGGTTCGAGTTCGATTGCGCCGTCGTGCATCTTGTCGGCACGGTAGAGGACCACCTTGCCGTCGTAGCTCGTCGGCTCGATGTTCGTGAGCGCGCGGTTGTCGAGGAACGAGGTGCGCTGGTGTTCGATGATGCCGCCGGGGATCTTGGTGCCCGACATCGACATCATCTCCATGATGATCTGGAACTGTCCCTCGTCGTCGGCCTCCACCAGCCGATCCATCGGGATGGGGACGTCCCCGTCCAGGTCATACGTCTTGACGGCGAAGTCGCGCCAGCGCTCCAGGCGGGCCCGCTTGGTGTCGGCGGTCTCGACCACCGGCTCCGACGGCCGCACCACGTCGATCAGGCCGACGAAGTCGACGACCTCCCCCTCGTCGCGCAGCACCTGCGCACATCCGTAGGCCAGCGCGCCGCCGAGCGACCACCCGATCAGCACGTACGGACCATGCGGCTGGATCTCACGCAGGCGCGGCATGTACTGCAGTACGCGCTCCTCGATCGAGCCCTCGACGCGGTCGAAACCGATCACCGGCTGGTCGTCGGGAAGGCGCTTGAGCAATGCCTCGTACGCAGAGGTGTTGCCACCTGCCGGGTGGAAGAGCAACGCGGGCACCGGATCACCGGCCGACGGGTCGTATGACTTCTTGCCGTCCGGGACGAGACGCAGGTACCGGATGAAGCCGTCGGTGTGTGCGCTCGCGTCGAGGAACTCGCGAACGTAGTTCGACATCTCCTCGATGGTCTCGGAATCGAGGATGTCCTCGACGTCGATGTCACCGCCGGTCCGCTCGTTCAGCCGATCGGTGAGCTGCTGGGCCATGTCGTCCGTGAGTACCGGGAGCTTGTTGAAGACGCCCCCGGCCGACTTCTTGGTGACCACCGCATACACACCGAACGTCAGTCGCTCGGCGGCATCTCGCGGCGGCACGTCGGAACCCGTGGCGTCGGCGACCGCCGACTGATCCGTGAGGTTGGTCGCGGGTTTCGGAGTGCCGTCGGTGGGTTTGACGTTGCCGTCGGCAGGAACCGTGTTGCTGTCGGCAGGTCTCGATACGGCGCTCGCTTCGCTCGGGCCTACTCGACCGGCGGTGGGGTCGTCGGTGGCGGTGCTGTCGGCAGGAACCGTGTTGCTGTCGGCGGGAACTCGGTTGCTGTCGGCGTCGATGAGTGCGTTCAGGGCCGCGGTGTCGAGATCGCCTTGTCCGGTAGAGCCTTCCGCCAGCTGGGCGACTTCGTCGCGGTGCTCGACGGCGTAGCTGACGAACTTGACCACGTCGGAGAGGTTGGCCTGCCGCATCGCCTGGAGCTGCAACTGCGGGATGTCGAACTCGAACTCGACACGGTTCTTGATGCGGACCGCCATCAGGGAATCGAGCCCCAGCTCGATCAGCGGGATCTCGCGCGGTAGGTCCTCCGGGTCGTAACCCATGGACTCCCCGACGATCACCGCAAGCCGATCTTCCACGGACTCATCAGAATCCGCGTTCCACTTGTTGCCGATGTCATCCACGACCTCGTCCTCGACGACAACCTTGTCGTCGGCGAAGACCGCTGCCGGCGACGTCTGCACAGACTCGGGCTCGCCGGCCGGGGGCACCTCGCCCCCGGTCACGACCGCCTCGAACAGCATCCGGAAGTCCTTGTCCTGCTTGCTGTGCACCGTGACCGATGCACCTCCCGGGTGCGGGCTGAGGGTGGTGGTCAGCGTACCGACGGCCGGGATGTCGCCGTGGCCGAGAGCAGCACCGACGGTGGCGCCGGCCAGTACCTGCGCCGCGGCCGCCCGCACGAGTTCGCGCGGATCGGTGACCGCCGAGGCGTTCACCTCCCAGGCGTGACGCCCGTCGGGCAGTGCGACGTGCGAGCCCGGGACCTTGCCCGAGGACCCGCCGGACGACAGCTGCGCCTTGAGCCAGAAGTCCTTGCGCTCGAAGCGGGTCCGCGGGATCTGCCCGAATCCCCCGATGCCGAACAGCGAGCCGACATCGACCGAGTGTCCGTGCACGTACAGCTTCATCAGCGCGTTCACCACACCGAAGCTCTCGTCCTCCTTGCGCCGCAGCGTCTCGATGAGCTCGGCGTCGTGCAGACCGGCCGAGAAGGTCACCGCGGCAACGGAGATGAGGACGGCAGGGTTCGGCGAGAGCTCCAGGAACGTTCGGTGGCCGTTCTCCACGGACTTCGCGATGGCCTGGCTGAACCAGACGCTGTACCGCAGGCCCTTGCGGAAGTAGTCGATCGTGTGGACCGGGTCGTGGCCCGGGCGGTAGAACGTCTCCCGGTCGACCGAACTGTAGAAGCCGACGGTCGGACGCAGCGGCTCGATTCCGGTGAGCTCGTAGGACAACTCACCGAGGATCGGGTCCATCTGGGAGGTGTGGCTGGCACCCTTGGTCTGCAGCTTGCGACCGAGCTTCCCCGCCTCTTCGGCGCGCGCGACGATCGCATCGACCTGGGATTCCGGACCGCCGATCACCGTGTGCGTCGGTGCCGCGTACACACAGATCTCGAGATCGGGAAAGTCGACGAGGACGTCGTTGATGTCCTCGGCGCTGTACTCGACGAGCGCCATCAGGCGGATGTCGTCGCCCTGTAGCATCGACTCGCCCTCGCCCATCAGACGCGAACGCTGGCAGATCACTCGGGTCGCGTCTTCCAGCGAGAGTCCGCCGCTGATGTACGCCGCGGACGCCTCGCCCATCGAATGCGGTACCAGGACACCGGGTTCCGCGCCGTGATGGCGGAGCAGGTCGGCCAGGGCGACCTGGATGGTGTAGATACCGACCTGGCTCGTCTCGATGCCGTAGGTCTGCTCGTCGTCGAGGAACACCTCGGCGATCGAGTAGCCGAGCTCGTTCTGCACGTACTCGTCGACGCGGTCGACGTACTTCGCGAACACCGGATTCTCGGTGTAGAGCTGCTTGGCCATCTTGCGGTGCTGCGAGCCGAACCCGGAGAGCAGCCAGACCGCCGACGCCGCGTCGGGAGAATCAGCCGAGTAGACGAGTGGATTGTTCTTGCCCTCGGCGATCGCCCGCATACCGGTGATCGCATCCTCGTGGGTCCGGGCCATCACCACGGCGCGTGAGCGTCCGTGGTTGCGGTGCGCCAGGGCTCGGCCGATGTCGGCGAGCGCTGTCGCCTGTCCCGCTTCGGATTCCAGCCATTCCAGCAGGTCCTGAGCAGACTTCCGACGACGCGACGGCAGGAATCCCGAGACCACCAGTGGCACCACGGATCCCTCTGCGGCGCAGGGGGCGAAGCCGTCGGCCGGGTCTTTCTCGGTCTCCGCGATCGGCTCGGTGTCGGTGTTCGCCTGTGCGGCGAGGATGGCGCGTTCGGCCTCGGTCAGGTACTCGTCGTCGTCGAGGTCGGTGTCGGTGTCGAGTGGTCTCGATACGCCACTCACTTCGTTCGCGGCTACTCGACCAGCGGAAGCATCGTTCGCGGCTACTCGACCGGCGGAAGGGTCGTTCGCGGCTACTCGACCAGCGGAAGCATCGTTCGCGGCTACTCGACCGGCGGCGGGGGCAGCACCGTCCAGATCCGACGGGAGTACCTCTCGGACCACGATGTGTGCGTTGGTACCGCCGAACCCGAAGCCGGAGACGCCGGCGATCGCGTGCCCGGAGTAGCGCGGCCACTCGGTGGTCTCGGGGACGACCTTCAGTCCGTTCGATCCGAACTGGATGTACGGGTTGGGACCCGCGTAGTTCAGCGAGGCCGGGATGCTGTCGTTCTGCATCGACAGCACCACCTTGGCCAGCGCGCCTGCGCCCGCGGCGGACTCCATGTGACCGAAGTTGGTCTTCGCGGAGCCGAGCAGGGCCGGCGTCCCGACCACGCGTCCCCGGCCGACCACGCGTCCGAGTGCATCGGCCTCGATCGGGTCACCCAGGATGGTGCCGGTGCCGTGGGCCTCCACGTAGTCGACGCTGCGCGGATCGATGGCCGCGTCGGTGTAGGCGTCGCGCAACACATCCACCTGCGCCTCGGGGTTGGGCGCGAAGATGCCGTTGGAACGACCGTCCGAGTTGACCGCGGACCCCGCGATCACCGCGAGGACCTGGTCACCGTCGCGGCGGGCGTCGGCCAGTCGCTTGAGCACGAACAAACCGCCGCCCTCGGAGCGCACCATGCCGTCGGCGTCACTGGAGAAGGCCTTGATGTGGCCGTCCTTGGCGACCGCGCCGATGGTGTCGAAGCCGACGGTCGCCGCTGGGGTCAGGATCATGTTGACGCCGCCGGCCAGCGCGACCTTCGACTCGCCCGACCGCAGGCTGCGGACCGCTTGATGGACGGCCACCAGCGACGACGAGCACGCCGTGTCCAGGGCCACGGACGGACCGTGGAAGTCGAAGAAGTAGGAGACGCGGTTGGCGATGATCGACGTCGCCGTACCGGTCAGTGCGTAGGCCGCCGTCTCGTCGGAGCCTTCGCCCAGCCCCAGCGCGGCCATCAGCTGGTAGTCGTTGGTGGACGTGCCGACGAAGACGCCGACCGCGCCGCCCTTGAGGTCGCTGGGCGGGATGTGCGCGTGTTCGAGCGCCTCCCACGTCAGTTCCATCGCCAGCCGCTGCTGTGGGTCGACCATCTCGACCTCACGCGGGCTCATCTGGAAGAAGTCGGCGTCGAACGCCTTCACGTCGTCGAGGTAGCCGCCGCGCAGATTCCGCGCGTCGAGCACCTCGGCCATGCGCGGGTCGGACTTGAACTCGGTCCAGCGGTCGTCGGGCAAGTCGGAGATGCCGTCGCGGCCCTCGATCAGGGCCTCCCACGTCGACTCCGGGGTGCTGCCGGCCTTCGGGAACCGGGTCGAGAGTCCGACGATCGCGATGTCGTCGTCGGCATCGCGTTCGCGCTGCCAGAACGTGTCGGAGACCGCGTCGAGGCCCTCGTCCGGATCACCTTCGATGATGCGCTTGGACAGCATCGCGATGGTGGGGTGGTTGTAGGCGGCGGTCGCGGTGAGGATGACGCCGGTCTTGTCCTCGACGTCGGCGGCCAGCGCAACCGCGTCGCGCGAGGACAGGCCGAACTCCTCCATCGGGCGGTCGTCGGAGATCTGATCTGCCGGGATACCGGTGGCCTCGGACACCCAGCCCCGGAGCCAGTCGCGCAGTTCGGCGACGGTGAGGTCACCGGCCGTCTCGCCGGCGGTTCCCTCGCCGTGCCCCTCGATGTGCGAAGCGTCGTCAGCGCCGCTCGTCGACGAATCGTCGCCGGGCCCGACGTTGCTGGACTCTTCGGTATTCAGTTCAGACATCATTTCCAGACTACTGATCGAGGGCACCCGCAGAGGTGACCACGGGTGATTCGGGGTACCGGGGTGTCGACGCCGCTACTCGGCGTCGGGAAACGCGGTCTGCTTGTAGCCGCCACGAAGACTGCCGTCGATGTAGGCCGCGCGGGTGGCGCGACGGGCGATCTTGCCGCTCGAGGTCCGCGGGATCGATCCGGCCGGCACCAGCAGGATGTCGCGGGCCATCACTCCGTGCCGCGATGCGATGGCGGCGCGGACGGTGTCGGCGACCTCTTGCGGATCGTTCCGCTTGCCGGGGCCGCGCTCGGCGACGATCACGAGCTGCTCCGATGCGTCGTCGGCGTCGAACTTCAGGCCGCTGGTGGACTGCTCGAACACCACCGGGGGCAGCTGATTCGACGGCACGGCGAACGCCGCGACGAAACCGGGGCGCAGGCTCGCGCTCGACTCCTGCGCGCTGTACTCGAGGTCCTGGGGGTAGTGATTGCGGCCGTCGACGATGACGAGGTCCTTGACGCGGCCGGTGATGTAGAGCTCGTCGTCGAGCCAGACGCCGTAGTCGCCGGTGCGCATCCAGATCGAGTCCGCCGGCGCGCTCTCGGTGTGACTGCCCTCGGCGAGCGGGTTGGCGACCTTGTTGTGGAACGTCTCCTCGGTCTCGTCCGGCTTGTTCCAGTAGCCGGCACCGATGTTGAGGCCGCTCAGCCAGATCTCGCCGACGTGGCCGTCCTGCTGCTCGGTCGCGGTCTCGGAATCGACGATCGCCGCCCACTGGCTGACCGCCACCTGGCCGCAGGAGACCTGCGCGACGGCGTTCGGCGAATGCTGGTCGACGATCTTGAAACGGCCCGCGTTGAGTTCGTCACGGTCGACGTAGATGATCTTGGCCTCGTTCTCACGCTGGGTCGCGGAGACGAAGAGTGTTGCCTCGGCCATGCCGTAGCACGGCTTGATGGCCGTCTTCGGCAGTCCGTAGGGCTCGAAGGCATCGTTGAACTTCTTCATCGAGCTGACCGTGACCGGCTCCGAGCCGTTGATCAGACCGATGACGTTGGACAGATCGAGGCTCTCGCCCTCCTTCGGCAGACCGCGCATCGCAGCGTGCTCGAAGGCGAAGTTCGGGGCGGCGGCATAGGTCTCCGCGCCGTCGCTGGCGGCGGCGAGTTCCTTGATCCAGCGGCCGGGGCGACGAACGAAGGCCTGGGGACTCATGATGGTGATGTAGCGGCCACCGAGCGCGGGCAGGATCACGGTGAGCAGACCCATGTCGTGGAACATCGGCAGCCACGTGACGCCACGGGCATTGCGGTCGATCTCGATCGTGTCGTAGATCTGCAGCACATTGGCGGCGACGGCCTGGTAGGTGATCTCGACGCCCGCGGGCACGCGGGTGGATCCGGACGTGTACTGCAGGTACGCGACGGTGTCCTTGTTGTGGTCCTTGCCCGCGACCGGGGCCACCCAGCTCGACCCGACCGAATCGGGAACGGCGTCCACGGCGATGACCCGCGGGCGCTCCTTGGCGGGGAGCGGCTTGAAGAAGTCACGGACCGCTTCGGCGGACTTCGTGGAGGTCAGGATCGCGGTGGGCCGGCAGTCACCGAGGACCGCGTGCAGACGGTCGGTGTGCCCGGGCTCGTCGGGCGAGAAGAGCGGGACCGCGACGTTGCTCGCGTAGAGCGCGGAGAAGAACCCGATCACGTACTCGAGCGACTGTGGTGCGAGAATCGCGACCCGATCGCCCGGCTTGGTGACCTGCTGCAGCCGTGCCGCCACCGCGCGCAGTCGTTTGCCGAACTGCGCCCACGTCAGATCCTGCGCCTCACCGTCACGCTCACGGCTGTAGTCGATGAAGCGGTAGGCGAGCGTGTCGGCCTCGTCGCGCACATTGCGCTCGACGTAGTCGACGAGTGTGGCGTCCTCGGTGAAATGCAGTTGTCCATTCTCATCGAGGAACTGCTCGAATTCTGTGTTCAACATCCGTTACTCCTGTGGCCCCCACGTGGCAGGCAGCACCCCCTGGTCGATCGGCACTCCCCGCGATGCCGTCCGGCCTGCGCCCTCCACGCCCTGTGTACTACCGCGGTCACGGTAGTCCAATCTTGTTATCTGCTCGAAATGCTCATGATCGTCAACTCGATCTTCGTGGCGGTGCAGAGCGGGCAAATCCCCCGGCTCGCCGCCACCCGATGTCCGTTCACCTGGTCATATGCGTTCAGGCCGTCGGCAATCTTACTCTCCCTTGAGAAGCTGGATCACCGGCGCGAACGCATCCATCTGGGTCGGAAAGACCCCTACGTAGGACATCGACGTCCGCCGCCGGACCTCCCGGATCTGGTCCGCTATCTCCTCGAAGGTACCCATGGCCAGATATGGCGAATGCAGCACGTCCGCGACGGTGAACTCGGTGTCCCGCTCGATGTTGGGCGGATAGCCCTGCTCGAGTGCCTTCAACGCCATCTCCGCCGTGGCCTCGCGGTCGTCGGTGATGACGATGACGGCGATCGTCCAGTTCAGTTCGATCTCGTCGAACCGGTCGCCCGCGGTCTCCCGAATCCGGTCGACGCGCTCGGCGGTCTTCTCGATCGTCATGTCCGAGAGCTTCATCTTGCCGTCCCGGGTGGTGCTCGGCGCCACCGAGATGATGTCGGCGTGCTTGGCGGCCAGCGCCAGCATCTTCGGCCCGCCGCCGCCGACGGCGATCGGCGGACGGGGCCCCTGACGCGGTCGCGGGCTGCCCTCGAGTCCGTTGATCTGATAGAACTCGCCGTCGAAGTCGACGGTCTCGCCGCGCATGAGGCCGTCCAGGATGGTCAGCGCCTCGTCGAGGCGCCGGATACGGACGCCGGGCGTCTCGAACTCGATGCCCGCCTTGTCGAACTCTTCCTTCATCCATCCGGCGCCGATACCGAGCTCCAGCCGGCCCTTCGACAGCACGTCGATGGTGGTGGCCTCCTTGGCCAGGAGCGCCGGATGCCGCCAGCCGTTGGCCAACACGGACGTACCGAGCCGGATGGTGCTGGTGGCCTGGGTCAGCGCGCCGAGTGCCGCGATGGGACCGACCTGGTTGCCGAGATGGTCCGGGACGGCGAAGGTGTCGTAACCGTATTCCTCGGCCGTCTGCGCAAGCTTCACGAACTTGCGCGCGCCGCCTTCGTCCTTGTTGCCTTCGCCGCCGGCGCCGAACCGGAACTTTCGCAGGTTCCCGGGTTCGCTCATTCGAAATATCTCCTCATGCGCGTGTGCGCGGTCGTCTGGGGCAGGAGCCCGATCGCCAACACACGTTAATGGAGCGAGAGGGCACCACCAAACGAATCGGTGAAGGTCGGCGGCATATTACGGCGTGTGCCACATCTGGGACCTTTGACCCAGTCAGGGGTGGCGGCCTCAGTTGTGTGCGGGCCGCGGCGCGTCGTGAATCACATCACTCGCCCAGCCGTACATCCACTGGGTCGCGGTGGATCCGTCGTGGGACCAGTACCGCGGCGTCCCGTACATCGCGTGCACCGGATTGTTGATGGCACCCGCGAGCCGGCTCACCGCTCCGATCGGATTCGTCACCGTCGGTGAGTCACAGATGAGATCGCCAGGCGCACAGATGGATTGGACCCGATCCTGCAATTCGCCGAATCCGCCGCTGCGTGGTCCGGTCATGGTGATCCCGGGCACGATGCCGCGCATTCCCGACAACGCGACCTCGGCTCCCACACCGTTCGGGGAGGGATCGATGTCGTTCTGCTTGCCGGGTTCGCGGCGGCCGTCGGCGATGAGTCCGACGCCGAGGACGAGGTCCTGATCCGAAGCGGAGAGCACTCCCCGCCCGTTGCCGATGTTGCTAGCGAGGTCGCCGGCGATCACCGCACCCTGCGAGAAGCCCATGATCACGTAACGCGTCAACGGGCAGTTCTTGTTGGTCTCGATGATCTTGCCCGCGGCCCGCTTGTAGCCCTGCGTCCGTGAGACGTTGTAGTCGCTCTGATGGTCGGCCAGATTTGTCGGATTCCGGAACTGCGCGATGTAGGGCACGGTGTAGACGCTCGTGCGCGACGTCGGGAACTCATCGGCCAACGCGCCCGACACCCGCAGCATCAGCGACTTCGGATTGGCCGTCGGGTGGTACGGGTCGTCGTCGGGTGCGGATTCCCACGTCCCCGGGATGACGAGGCTCAAGACGTCGGGACAGTCGGCGGACTGGGCGTCGGGCCGCCCCGTGGTCTCCGTCGTCGACGGCCCGCCGGGAGTGGGGAGTCTCGGGGGTCCGGGCTTGAGGAGGGTGATCACCAGGATCACGATCAGGATGATCGCGGCGATCGCCAGCAGACCCAGGAACAACAGCAATTTCGGCAGCCGGCGCTTGCCGCGCGGCTTGGCCTTACGTGCGCTCACCCGTCAGCAGTAATGCTCGTCAGCGGCTTTGATCACCTTGTCGGCCTTGGAGTTCGCCTCTGCCACGGTCTTGGTGCCCGGGCCCACAGATGCCGTCACGAAGGCCTTGACCGTCACCGGATCGGTGCCCTTGCGCCGCTCGTTGCAGACGTATTCGGCCATCGTGAGGGCGACCGAGTTGTCGGTGTCGCCCATGAACGTCACCTTCTGCGCCTTGAGGGCCCCGAGATATGCCTGGCCCTTCGCGTTCACCTTCTGCCCGTTCGGGCCGGGGAAGCTCTGTGGCACGCCGGTGCTCGGATCGGGCGCGGTGGCCGGCAGTGCCGAGCCTGCCGCGGCCGATTGCCCGTTCTGTGTCGTCGAGCCGGACGTCGGGGCCGCGGAGGCGTCGGAGGTATCGCCGGCCGAGCTCGGCTGAGACGAGTACATCGAGGTGGTGGTGACCGGGTTGCTGGTGATCGGGGCGGTGGCCGTCGAGTCGTCGGAACAGGCCGACACCGAACCCAGCGTCAGCGCGGCGCCCGCCACGACCATCGCGAGTTGCAGAAACTTACTGGTCATCGTCACTTCCTCGTCGCGCCCGGACAGTGGTTCCGACGGTGATCCATCGACCCCCGACCGCCCCGGCTCTCACCTGATGCCGCGCCTCGCCATCCGGCGATCGGCCTGCCGCAAGGCTACCTGCTCAGAGGCGCCACTCCGGCACAGTGACCCGCCCGACCTGCGGAAACACACCGATTCCTCAGCGAAGTCTCAGCACAGGCGACACCTGCGCTCAGTTTCGCGGCCCCAGCCCGAGTCCATCACTTGGTGACCCGTGCCCCGTCCTTGGCTGTCCACACGATCCGGCCGTGCTGGAAGGTGTTGAACCGGCCCTTGCCGTCACGGGTGGGAAGCTCGTCACTGGTCGGCAGGCCGAGCTTGCCGCCCGGACCGCCTGCGCCCACGTAGGCCCCGCCGATGCCGCCACCGATGACCTTCGGACCCTTCGGCCCGGTGATGATGCGACCGCCACGGAAGTCCTGGGCCTTGCCGCCGGGCACCGAGTACACGGGGGTCAGGCATTCACCGAGCGACTTCCGGTTGGCGTCGTAGGCCTTGCGGAACCCGACTTTGCAGGCGGGACGATCCGCACCGAGCCCCAGCGCAGCGGCCGCTTGAGGCCAGGACTGTTCCATCTCGAACTGCCAGTACGGCCACGTGTGCGTGCCCGACGGCCGGTACACGGCCTGACCGGGAATCCCGAGCTGGTTCAGCTTGATCGCGAACTGCTGAGAGGTCACGCGGCTCAGGATCTCCAGGCCGACGCCGGAGTAGTTGGTGGCCAGCATCGGGATGTCGGAGGCCTTGTCGTGCGGGCCGATCAGACCGTTGCCCGACGACACGTAGAGGCTCGTCCCGCGTAGCTTGTCGGCGAGCAGGTACGGATCGTGTTCTTTCCAGGCCGGATCGCTCGGCGGACCGAACATCTTCATCGAGTCGTAGCCGCCGCCGTCACGCAGGGCGAACTGGATGGCCTGCGGCATGCCGTACGAGGTCATCTGGAGGATGCCGGAGAACGACGCCGCGTACTTGTAGTAGCCCGGGTTGCGGGCCGCGAGCATCATCGCAGCCGAACCGCCCATCGACAGGCCCTGGATGCCGCGGACGTCCGTGGACCGCCACTGACCCTCCAGGACGGGCGGGAGTTCCTTCTGGAGGAACGTCTCCCAGCGATAGAGCTTGCCCTTGTCGCCGTCCTTCCAGTCCGTGTAGAAGCTGGACTCGCCGCCGATCGGGAGCACCACGTTGACGTTCTTGTCGCGGTAGAAGTCCTCGATGTCGGTGTTGAGGATCCAGCCGCTCTGATCATCTTGGGCACGCAGGCCGTCGAGGGTCACCAGCTGCGGGAAGCTCTGCTTGGGCTTGGACCACCAGTCGCGAGCCAGCAGGATCTGTACCTGGATGTCGTTGTTCATCGCCGGCGAGTGCACCCAGAGGGCGACACGGCGGTCCGAATACCAGTACGTCTTGGTGACCTTGACCTCGCCGACGCGCTGCGCTGCCATCGGGGCGGGCGCGGCCGGAGTCGCCTGCGGGGCGGGTGATTGCGGAGCAGGTGATTGCGGAGCGGGCGGAGCGGCTTCGCGAGGCTGAGCCGGTGCCGGCGGGGCAGCCGGCGATGCCGGGGCAGCGGGCGCCGCGGGCGCCGGTGGCGCTGCGGGCGCTGCGCTCGCCGGGGCCACCACGGCCGCGACGACGAGCACCACCGCGACGGCACTCGCCGCGCCGGCCGCCGTCCACCGGGCGATCACCATCTGCCGCCCCCGTTCATGCTGCGTCTCGTGACGCCGAACCACTCGCCGTTTCACCCTCGAACTCCTTCGCGCGCCTGAGCATCACGGCGTCCGCCCTGGTGAGTCGGTGACTTTCTCCCCAGAAGTCACATCAACCTCACAGACAACAGAACGCCCTACGTGTTTCTTACACGTAGGGCGTTCCGTTTTGCGTGCGCCACGCTGTTACGCGTGGGATTTGTGTGACTTATGTTGTCCGGCGGGTCGCCCCACCGTCCGCGATCAGCGGAAGAAGCCCCGGTTCTTGGCGTTCCACAACATGTCCTGCCAGTAGCCCCATGCGTGGGTGCCGTTGGCGTCGTAGGTCATGACGGGCACACCCTGCAGGGCTGCTGCCGCCTCGAAGGCCTTGGCCTGCGTGAACGCCAGGACCTCGAGAGTCGAACCCTTGAACAGGTCGTCGAAGACGTTCGGCAGGGCGTTGTACTGACCGAACAGGCCGTTGCCCGAGCCGACGAAGAGCTTCATGCCGTGCATGCGGTTGATGTTCATGAACGGGTCGTTGTCGAACCAGCGCGGGCTCCACGGCGGGCCCCACATGCTGTCGATGTTCCACGGCTTCGGGTCCACGTCCAGCATCGCGATGCGCAGTGCGCTGCGCATGCCCGGCGCGTTCAGGAAGTTGTAGCCCGACAGCGATGCCGCGCGGTCGAAGTTCCGGCGGTTCTGAGCACCGATCACGAGGGCGGCGTTACCGCCCATCGACAGGCCGGCGATGGCGTACTTGCGGCCGGCACCGACGCGGTAGCCGCGCGCGTCGAGGGCGCGGACCAAGGTGTTGGTGATGACGCAGTTCCACTTGTACGTGTACTTCTGGCCGTTGAAGTTGCTGGGCGCATCCCAGTCCGAGTAGAAGCTCGCCGGGCCGCCGATCGGCTCCACGACGTTGACGCCGGAGCGCACCATCTCCTGGACGTTGCTGTTGATCTCCCAGCCGCTGTAGTCGTACTGGGCACGCATGCCGTCGAGCAGGATCACGGTCTTGTAGTTGCCCGGACGCTTCCAGGCACGGACCTTCACGTTCGGCATGCCGCAGCCGTTCACGAAGAACTGTTCCTGTCCGACCGATGTCCCACCGATCCGGGCATTCGCCTGGCCCGCTCCCCCGATTACTCCGGCGAGTCCGATCACTGTCGCCATCGCGACGAACACGGCGACGAAACGACTACTCGTCCGGCCGGCGGTTCGCGGCTTGGCAGCACCTTCGCGCATCGACTGTTTTCTCCCTCTGTCACCTGTCAGGTCGGGGACCTTCTGTCCCCGGCCCAACCGGATCTTCTACGACACCCGGCCGCTGGCCCTCCCCGAACCGATGCTCGATCGAGTCGTGAACAACTCGACCATCGGCCGACATCGGGCCGATCAGCACCGTTTTGGGAGCCTATTGCAAACCCCCTACCCTGACAAACCCTGTGACAGCAGTCACAAGGGCCAGGGAGACCCCTCGGTGGTGGGTCAGCGCACGGGCGTCCTGGTCACGCTGGTCTATCGACCAGATCCTGCCGAACGTTACCGATTCGAGATATTGAACACCAACCCGAACTGATGCCGATCTGTTGCCGATCCGACGGCCAGGGACGACGAGATCGTCAGCGCGGATGGATGCGCGGAGGCATCTGGAGCCCACATCGCTGGATCTCGTACTCGGGGTCCCGTTCGATCCGGTAGTCGGTGAATCTGAACGACTCTTTGAGGTTGCTCTTGAACCGTTCGAAGGTCCACGGGCCCTCATACGACTCGAAACGATCCTTGGTCTCCGGACAGGTCAGTGCGACCTCTGCCTGCCGGACGACGTCCTCGTCGAGATAGCCCGGCAGCACCGGTTTGCGGGGGAAGGCGTGTGCCTCGGCGACCACCCATTCCGACGGCAGCACCTTGTCGTGCCCGATCCGGCCGTCCTCGAGGCGCTCGGTATGGGCCGCGAGCGGGTACGCCAGGCCCATCTGGTCGATCACGCGGACGTCGAGCGGGGCATTCATGCTCGTCATGCCCAGATTGAGGAAGTAGACCGAGAGCTTTCGCTTCTTCGGCGCGATGTCGCCGGGCAACTTGGCGATGTACCACTCGTCGTAGTTGAAAGACGGCAGGATGACGCCGCCCTGGCTGTGGTATTTGTCGATCCACTCGACCATCGCGCGCATGCGCGGGTAGTCGAGGTAATCCTCCGCGGTGACCGGATTCTGGTTGCCCATGTTGGTCGTGTAGAAGCGGCGCTCGTCGACGATCCCGCTGCGGCCGATGTCGATGCCGGCATTGGGCAGGACGTTCTCGTGACTGTCGATGGCCCAGACCAGCGTGGTCACCCAAATGGCTGCCATCACGACGGAGCCGACGAGTTGGACGCGCGTTCGCCGCGTGCGGTCGGCGGATGCGGGGGTGCGACGGAAGGCGGCGCGCACATGACCCGGAATGGTGACCGGAATCACCATCAGCGGCAGCATCAGGGTGAACAACGGCACGAGCAGGACGCGCCCGTGCATGAAGTCGCCGCCCTGCCGGATCCAGTAGACGCCGCTGATGAGACCGGCGACCAGGATCATCACGACCACTGCGGTCGGGCTCTGCAACGAGGCGGACCACCGCGCCAGGCGTGCCCGCGGATTCGTGGCGGGGGCCGGGGCGTCATCGTCGGAGGGGCCGTCGTCGGCGGGGCCGTCGTCGGTGACCCGCATGCGGTTTCCGACGACGATCACAATCCCGGCGACGACCGCCAGGATGACCGGCAGCACCAGTACATAGGGACCGAACAGGTTGCCCACGTAGATGAAGCCCTGATGCCACTTGGACCCGCTGGCGTCCTTCGCCACGGCCGGATTCGGCACCAGCAGGGCGTAGTAGCCCATCCGGAAGATCTGATAACCCACGGGCAGGACGCCCGCGGCGACCACCATCCCGATCCGCATCTTCCACGACGACGGCGCCAGCAGCACGAGCAGCAACGCCAGGCCGCCGACCACGGTCAGCTCGGGGCGGATCAGCGGCGCGAGTCCCGCGGTGAACGCCAACGTGATCGTGGCCGCCCGGCCAGGCCAGGAGACGCCACTGCCGTGACGTCGGCTCCACGCGACCAGCTGGCACCACAACACGGCCACCCAGAAGATGCAGAGCCCGTTCTCCAGCCCGCTGGTGGCGAAGTCACGCGCGGGCGGCAGCGCGATGTAGACGATCGCACCCAACGGCAGCAGCAGGGTCCACCCGTCGCCGCCGAGCCCGCCGAGGCGCGTGCGGAACAGTCGCGCGGTGCCGTACATGGCGATCGGGATGGCCGCGACAGACAGCACGAGCGCGACCCAGAGGGCGACGTACTCGAGCTGACCGTCGGTGATCCACGCCCAGAACCACAAGAGGTAGGTCCACGCGGTCGAGGTGTTGGCCTCCACACGCTCGCCCGCGTTGAACACCGGGCCGTTGCCGGCGAACAGATTGCGGAGCGTCCGCAGGACGATGAGCCCGTCGTCGGCGATCCAGCGTCGCTGCCACGCACCGATAGCGAAGAAGGTGGCCGTGGTGACGGCCCCGATGACGAAGCTGATGGTCGGAACCCATTGCCGCGGGCCCCAGCCGCGCACGCCGGTGCGGGTCGTCACGGTGCGGGTCGTCACGGTTCCGTCGGCCGGATCCTGGTTGCTCTCAGCGGGATTCCCGTTGCTGTCGGCGGGCTCGGTCGTCGCGGCAACGAACTTCTCGGTGTCGGACTCGTCGGAATCGACGTCAGTGGTGGGACCCTGGGCGGAGGACGAGTGCTCAGGAGACTGCATAGACCGCGACACCCACGCATACTAACCAGGCGACGGCCAGCAACTGCAGGACGCGGTCCCCGAGCGCGATCTCCTCCGGTTCACCCGCCTGGCCACCGTCGATGTCGACCGCGTAGCGCAGGATGGCGATGGTGAACGGGACCATCGAGATGGCGTAGGCGACATTGGTGTCGTGCCCGGAATTCTTGTCGAAGGCCCACAGCCCGTAGAACACGACGACTGCCGTGGCGGCCACCGTCCACACGAACCGCAGATAGGTCGTCGTGTAGTACTGCAGTGCCTTACGGATCTTGGCGCCGGTCCGTTCGGCGAGCTGAAGCTCCGCATACCGCTTGCCCGCGGCCATGAACAGCGAGCCGAACGCCATGACGAGCAGGAACCACTGCGAGAGGGCGATCTCGGCAGCGACGCCACCGGCGATCGCGCGCAGCAGGAATCCCGAAGACACGATGCAGATGTCGATGACGGGCTGGTTCTTCCAGCCGAAGCAGTAGCCGAACTGGATGGCCAGATAGATCCCGATCACCAGCGCGGTCTGCCAGTTGGCGATGAAGGCGATACCGAGCGAGGCGACGAACAACACCGCGGCCAGGCCGTAGGCGAGCGGGACGGGCACCACACCCGCCGCGATCGGCCGGAAGCGTTTCGTCGGGTGATTCCGGTCGGATTCGACGTCCTTGGCGTCGTTGACCAGATAGATGCACGATGCGGCGAGGCAGAACGCGACGAACGCGATCGCCACCGGGCCGAGTACATTGCCGTCGCCCACGCTTCCGGCGGCCAGCGGCGCCGCGAGGACGAGGACGTTCTTGACCCACTGTCGCGGCCGAACGGCCTTGATCAGACCGGTCGCCAGATTCTTCGGGGGTCCCAGCACCGGTTCGTGCTCGATCGGCTCTTCGCTCATGTCCTCGGGCTCATCTCGTTCCTGGATGTCGCGAACAGTCTGTCACCCGCCACCACGGCGGCCGCGCTCGCGGCTCCGATCGCCGCTCCGGCGAGCACATCGGTGGGGTAGTGCACACCCAGGACCAGCCGCGACACCAGCATCGGGGGCACGAGCGCGGCCGGCAGCGCGGCCGGGGGGAGTCCCGCGGCGCGACCGATCAGGATCGCCGCGGCGGTCGTCGACGTGGCGTGCGACGACGGGAAGCTCAACTTGCTGGGCGTGGAGACCCCGATACGGATGTCGGGATGCGAGGGCCGCCGACGCCGGACGACCCGTTTGATCACGACCGATGCGGCGTGGGCACCGAAAGCTCCCACGCCGGCCTCGATCCATCGTCGCCGCGCGTTCATGTCCCCGCGACGGTGCGCGAGTGCCGCGCCGGTGCCGGCCACGGCCAGCCATCCGAGCGAATGCTCGCCGAAATGCGAGAGCCCCCGCGCGGCCGGGACCACACCGGGCCGATCGGCGATCGCGGTCTGCAGACGGACCAGGAGCCCGGCCTCGCCGCTGGTCGGCCCGTCGAAGCCGTCCACCCCCGCGCGGTGTGAATCAATCGATTCCGAAGACACGCGCCCAACTCTCCTGACTCGTCAGTTCCTGGTGCTTGGCGCGGTAGGTCTCGCGCATCTGCGGGAAGCGTTCGCGCAGTTCCCGCACCAGTGCGGCCGATTCCCTGGCCAGCGCGATCATCTTGTCACGGTCACGTTGCCGATAGACCACACCGCGACCGTCGGCCGTGGTGACGGTCACCCCGTCCACCCGGCCCAGACTGAACCAGCGCGCCTCGATCGGCGGATAGTTCGCCTGCGGCACCTCGTGATGACGAGGGTCGGCCGGACGCGCGTTGTTGATCACCGCCGCCGCAAGAGACTTGATCTTGGCGACCTTGCCCACCGGCACCCGGGTGCCGAGATGGGTCGCCTCGCCGCTGGTCCGCGGGAGTTCGGTCGCCGACGGCAACACCACGGCGTCGGGATATTGCTTGCGCATCGCGGCGATCTTCGGCAAGGCGGTCGGCAGCAGATCCCGGATGTGGTCGGGTCCGGCGAGGAAGTCGCGGATCGCCTCGTTCTGGATCGCTACTGTCGAATACTCCAGGCACAGAAGATGTTTCGACGTCGCCTTGACCATCGACTTGAGGATTCCGTCGATCGGGCCGTCCTGGATCAGCGACGCGACCACCAGGCGGTTGCGCAGGTGGAAATAGGCCTGCCAGTCGATGGCGTCGTCCTTGTCGCTCCAGGCCATGTGCCAGATCGCGATTCCGGGAACGGTCGCCGTGGGGTAGCCGGCCCGCGCCGCGCGGAGTGCGAACTCCCAGTCGTCCCACTTGATGAACAGCGGCATGGGCAGGCCGATGGACTCCGCACATTCGCGCGGGATCATGCACATCCACCAGCCGTTGCCGTCGACGTCGATCCGACGATGGAGGTTCTTGGAGTTCTCCCGGTCGCGCAGTGGATGTTTCGCGAAGTTGTGGTCGTAGGAGACGAACGGCGCGGCGGTCCACATGAAGTTGTGCCGGTTGATCACCTCACCCATGCAGTGCAGGTGACTGCGATCCTGGAGGTTGAGCATCTGCCCGCCGACGAGCATCGGGGTCTTCGCGAATCGGGACATCGCCAGCGCCCGCAGGATCGAGTCCGGCTCGATCATGATGTCGTCGTCCATGTAGAGGATGTACGGAGAGTCGGTGAGCCGCAACGCCTCGTACATGATCCGCGCGTAGCCGCCCGACCCACCGAGGTTGGGCTGCTCGAAGATGTGCAGCCGATCGCCGAGCGCTCCGGCCGCCTCGCTGTACCCGGGCTCGTCGACCACCTTGCGGGTGCCCTGATCGGGCATCAGCACGGCGTCGATGACCTCGTCCACGAGTGGATCGGACGTCAAGGCGGCCAGGGCATTCACCGCGTCGGTCGGTCGGTTGAAGGTGGGAATACCCACCGTGACCCGGCGGGTGTCCGGCCCGGCAGGGCTGTCGATCGGCGCGTACCAGCCGGCCGCGACGATCTCGGTGTCGGTGTCGCTGGTGATGTCGAACCAGATCCAGCCGCCGTCCTCGAACGGACCCAGGTCGAGCTCGAATTCCGCGACACCACGGCCGGTCTCGTCGGTGGCGACGAGGTCACCGCCGATGCCGATCCGGGAACCGTCGATCTTGGAGCGGTACAGGTCGACTCGACAGGTGCCGACCACCTCGACACGCAGTACGACCGATTCCAGGATGCTCCAGCGCCGCCAATACGACGCGGCGAAGGCGTTGAAGTAGGTCTCGAAGCTCACCTCGGACTCGGCCCCCACGAGCACCGAGGTCCGGCTCGGGGCATGGGCGCGCCGCGAATTGTCTTCCGACTCCACCAAATACAGCGATCGCACGTCGATCGGCTCGCCGGGCCGCGGGAAGATGACCCGCTGCAGAAGCGCTTTCGCCTTCGACGGCGCCGCGCCCGCTGCCGGGATGTCGGTCTGGTCCACCGGGGTCACCGTCATCTATTCCACCTCTTCCGCGAGCGGCGCACCGTCGTCGAGGTGCGGCGCCAGCGTGTTGTCGAACATGGTGAGCGCACTCGCGATCGCCATGTGCATGTCCAGATATTGGTAGGTGCCCAGCCGACCGCCGAAAAGCACTTTGCGCGTTGCGGTCTCGGACTTGGCGAGCTCGCGGTACTGCGCAACCATCGCGCGGTCGTCCGGGGTGTTGATCGGGTAGTACGGCTCGTCGTCGTCCTTCGCGAACCGGCCGTATTCGCGCATGATCACGGTCTTGTCGTCGGGGTAGGTGTCCCGCTCCGGGTGGAAGTGCCGGAATTCGTGGATCCGCGTGTACGGCACGTCGGCGTCGTTGTAGTTCATCACCGGAGTGCCCTGGAAATCACCGGTCGGCAGCACCTCGGTCTCGAAATCCAGTGTGCGCCAGCCCAGCCGGCCCGCCGAATAGTCGAAGTAGCGGTCCAGCGGTCCGGTGTAGACGACCGGGGCGTCGGGACTGGCGGCACGCAGCTCGTCGCGGACGTCGAACCAGTCGGTGTTCAGCCGGACCTCGATGCGGTCATCAGCGGCCATCTTCTCCAGCCATGCGGTGTACCCGTCGACCGGTAGGCCCTCGTAGGCGTCGTTGAAGTACCGGTTGTCGAAGGTGTAGCGCACCGGCAGCCGCGTGATGTTGCCTGCGGGCAGATTCTTGGGATCGGTCTCCCACTGCTTGGCCGTGTAGTGCTTGACGAAGGCCTCGTAGAGCGGGCGACCGATCAGGCTGATCGCCTTCTCCTCGAAGTTCGCCGCGTCCTTGGTGTCGACCTCACCTGCCTGCTCGGCGATGAGCGCGCGCGCCTCGTCCGGAGTGAAGTAGCGCCCGAAGAACTGCGACACCAATCCGAGGCCCATCGGGAACTGATAGGCCTGGCCCTTGTGCATC
Organism: Gordonia sp. DT218; assembly: GCF_049847105.1. Lineage (NCBI taxonomy): Bacteria > Bacillati > Actinomycetota > Actinomycetes > Mycobacteriales > Gordoniaceae > Gordonia > Gordonia sp. DT218. The sequence continues at coordinate 233,917 of NZ_JBNCNS010000004.1, forward strand.
GCGAACACCCGGTGCTGATAGCCGGTGAAGTCGGTGAACTGGTTCACGTAATCCCACACCCGCTTGTTGGAGGTGTGGAACAGGTGCGCACCGTACTTGTGCACCTCGATACCCGTGCTGGGCTCGGCCTCGGAGTAGGCGTTGCCGCCGATGTGATGACGCCGATCGATGACCAGGACCCGCTTGTCGAGCTGGGTCGCCGCCCGCTCGGCGATGGTGAGGCCGTAGAAGCCGGATCCGACGATGATCAGATCGAAGGGTGCTTCGGTTCCGCTGCCGGCGTCGGTGCCCTGACGATTGCTTGCCACGGGAGTTCAGGGTAACGGACCCTTCCTGAGTAATCGCCGTGCACACGTCGCGACCGGTCGGTCGGGAGGTGAGCGCCCGTGACGAAGCCGCCGAACACGGGTAATCTCGACCCATTCGGCCTGCAGCCATCGGGCCTGGACATCCACCGTTGAGTTCAGGGGCTGCTCGTGCTCGTTCCTCTCGTTCCTCCTCCCGATCGACCTGCGATCGACCGCGTCGTGGTGGTGGTCCCCGTGCACAACGAGGAACGGCTGCTGTCGGCCTGTATTGCTGCCCTCGACGACGCCGTCGGCCGGGTCGCTGTCCCGGTCGAGCTCGTCGTCGTCCTCGACGCCTGCACCGACGGTTCCGCCCGGCTGGTCCCCGAGCATGTGACGACCGTCATCGGCACGGCTCGGTCGGTGGGGGCGGCGCGCCAGAGCGGATTCGCGCCCCACCTCGACCTGCCACTCGCCGATCGGACCTGGTTCGCCACCACCGACGCCGATTCCGAGGTGCCACCCGACTGGCTGGAAACCCACCTCGACGTCGCGAATCGCGGGGCCGACGCCTTCGTCGGGACGATCACCCCCAAGAACTGGGACAGCTGGTCGACGCACACCTCGGTCATGTTCGGCGCCCGCTACCTGCCCGGCGAGGGGCACGTCCACGTCCACGGCGCCAACCTCGGTGTCCGCGCCGACTGGTACCGCAGGGTCGGCGGCTTTGCCGCACGCAGCGGCGACGAGGACGTCGATCTCGTCCGGCGCCTGCGGGCCGCGGGCGCCCGGATCGACCGGAGCGGACGCGCGCCGGTGATCACGTCCACCCGGGCCGACGGCCGCACCGACGCCGGATTCGCCACCTACCTGCAAAGACTCGAGGCCCTGGGCCGCCAGGACCCGCATACGAGAAAGGTGTCACCGTGATCGTCGACGCTCCCGCACTGGCCTATCGCATCGTCAACGAAGGGGCGCTCGACGTCCCGTTGCCCGGCCACGGCGACACCGCGGTCCGGCTGCGCACTCTCGCCGACTTCTGTCATCGCGACATCTCGGTGGGACGACTCGTGGAAGCCCACCTCGACGCCGATGCGATTCTCGCGGAGATCGTCGGTGAACGCGTCGGACCCGACGAGATGTGGGGCGTCTGGGCGGCCGAACCGCCCGAACCGTGGGTCGCCGCCGAGTACTGCTCCGGGAACTGGCAGCTGTCCGGCGCGAAGCCCTGGTGTTCGGGCGTCGCCACCTGCACCCACGCCCTCGTGACTGCGGATCACGGCTCGCAGCGTCGGCTGTTCGCCATCGACCTGCGCCAACCGGGAGTCTGCGCCGAACGCGGGGGCTGGGCCGCCGCCGGGATGCGGGCCACCGAAACAGGTACCGCCCGCTTCGACCGGGCGATCGCACGCCCGATCGGCGAACCCGGCCAGTATCTGAGCAGGCCCGGCTTCTGGCACGGCGGCATCGGTGTCGCAGCCTGCTGGCTCGGCGGAGCCCGCAAGGTCGCGGGGGCTCTCTACCAGCGGGCGGAACGGCGGGACGGTGAGCACCGCGCGGACGAACTCACTCTGATGCACCTCGGTGCGGTGGACGCGATGCTGGCCGGCGGGCGGTCGGCACTCGAGCAGGCGGCGATCACCATCGACGCCGCGCCGAACGATGCGGCGGCGGCGCATCTGACCGCCCATCAGGTGCGCTGGGGCACCGAACAGATCGCCACCGCCGTCATCGATCGGGTCAATCGCGCCCTCGGTCCCGGACCGCTCGTCCACGATCGCGAACATTCGCGGGCGGTCGCAGACCTCACGGTCTACATCCGGCAGTCGCACGCCGATCGAGACCTGGTAGAGCTCGGCAGGCTCGCGGTGGAGCGGCACGTCTCCGACGACCGGCCACCGACAGCAATGGTGCCCGGGAACAGCGACGGCCGCTCGACGGTCATCCCGCACGCGATCCCGACGGAGATCCTGCGATGAACTCGATCGGGCCCGCACCCGGCGCGGCCGGGGGATTGGCGGTGACCCCGGTGCATGCGGACGGCACCCCGGAGGACCACTGGCAGCGCTGGCTGCAGGACCGCACACCGTGGCCTGCCCTGGAATTCGGCGTCGAGCGACTGGTGGTCCTCGGCGCGCACCCCGACGACGAGGTGCTCGGCGCGGGCGGGATCATGGCCTCCGCTGCGCTCGCGGGTGTCGAGGTCGTGGTCGTCTGCATGTCCGACGGCAGCGGCTCCCATCCCGGCTCGCGGACCCTCACCCCGGAACAGCTGGCGACCCGTCGCCATGTCGAGCTGGCGACCGCCACCGCGCTGCTCGGCCTCCCGACCCCCCGCTGGTTCGGACTGCGCGACGGCGGGCTCACCGAGCAGGCGCACACGATGGCGGGCATCCTCGACGCCGTCCTCGACGAAGTGCCCGACGTCCCGACCGGTCTGGTGTCGGTGTGGTCGCACGACGGCCATCCCGATCACGACGCGGTCGGCCGCTGCGCGATCGAGGTCGCCCGGCGGCGAGGTCTGCCGCTGTGGATGTATCCGATCTGGATGTGGCATTGGGCCGCGCCCGGCGACTCGTCGGTGCCATGGGACCGCGTACGCGTCCATCGCCTCGAGCCCGAGGTGCTCGCCGTGAAACATGCCGCCATCCGCTCCTTCGACAGCCAGATCAGACCACTGTCGCCCGACCCGGCCGATGCCGCCATCCTCCCGCCGCATGTCCTGGCGCACCTCACCCGCGCCTGGGAGTTCGTGATCGTATGACCGGCCAACCAGCCTCGTCGGCACCACCGCCGACCTCACCACCGCCGACCTCACCACCGCTGTCCGACAAATACTTCCATGACATGTATGCCGCCGGCGACGATCCGTGGGGCTTCACCGAGCGCTGGTATGAACGTCGCAAGTACGCCCTCACCCTGGCGTCGCTCTCGTCGGAACGATACCGGCTCGCCTTCGAGCCGGGCTGTTCCATCGGCGTGCTCAGTGCCGAACTCGCCCTGTGTGCGGATCGCCTCATCTGCATGGATCTCAGCCCCCGGGCGACCGAACTCGCGAGGCGGCGCCTGGCCCGGCACAGCGACCATGTGGAGGTCGTCACGGGCGACTTCGTCAGCGACTGGCCCGACGGCGAGTTCGACCTGATCGTTCTCAGCGAGATCCTGTACTACCTCACGCCGGCTGCGCTCGACGATCTCATCGACCGGCTGCCCCGTTCACTCTCCCCGGATGGCGAGATCGTCGCCGTACACTGGCGTCATACGGTTTCCGAGTACCCGCAGACCGGGGACGAGGTCCACGATCGTCTGCTCGACTCGGATCTCATCCATTCCGCGGGCTATCGCGACGCGGATCTCTGCCTCGACCTGTTCGGACGAGAGTCACGAGGATCAGTCGCCCAGCGCGAGGATCTCGTAGGCTGACCGAGTCAATTTCACTACCCGGCCGAACCGGGAATGGCGCCGAGGAGCCGGCATGAATTCCGAAAACACCGTCCGGATGGCCGAGATCGTCCGGGAACTACGGATGGAGAGCACCGACACCGAATCGGTGCTGCGCGGGATCTCGAAGACGGCGGTCGGTTCGGTACCCGGCGCCGAGTACGCCAGCGTCACCCTGGTGACGGATGGGCACATCGAGACGCCCGTGATCGTCGGTGATCTCGCGGGCAAATCCGACGCCGTCCAGCGTGAGCTCAACGAAGGACCGTGCGTGCGGTCCGCGGTCGACGACGTCACGATCATCATCGACGACATGCGCGACGAGCAGCGGTGGCCGCGATTCGCCCCCGCGGCATCCGCACTCGGCATCAGGTCGATGGCCTGCCTCTGCCTCTACATCGACGGCCGCGACTTCGGTGCACTCAACCTGATCAGCACCGCAACGCACGCATTCGACCCGGATTCCATCTCGGTCGGCGAGCTGTTCGCCGCGCACTGTGCCACCGCGTTCTCCGCGGTCCGGGAGAAGGAGCAGCTCCGGGCGGCGCTCAGCTCGCGCGACATCATCGGCCAGGCCAAGGGGATGATCATGGAGCGCTACCGGATCAACGCCGACGAGGCCTTCCGGCTGTTGTCGCGCCTGTCGCAGGACGGCAACATCAAACTCGTCGAGGTGGCGACCCGGATCGTCGAGTCGGGTCCCGAATAGTCGGGGTGACGGTCAGCGCAGCACGTCGGAACGCGGGAACCCGACCACGGGCTGACCGCCGCGGACCAGATAATCGGCGAGTCCCTTGCCGACCAGTGCGTGTGCACCCGTCTGCTCGCTGAACAACATCAGCCCGCGCTGGAAGAGCTGGATGACGCCTGCGCCGTCGGGGGTGAGGTTCGGTACGCCGATCACCTGACCGAGCGGGCCGGTGACGCCGCCGAGATCGTCGAACTTGCCGTCGAGCGCGCTGGTCCCGATGGAGAGCAGCTGCGACGAACCCGGAATCAGTTTGTCGGGCAGCGAGCTGAGGCTGCCGAGGTCGAGCGAACCGCCGCCCGGACCGTCGGGCCCGGTCGGCGGTTTGACGATCTTGGGTTTCGCCACCTGTCCCTGCACGGCGAACCACGCCGACTTGAGTTTGAGCATCGTGCGCGCTTCTTCGCCCGAGACCTCTCGGGTGCCTCCCGAGCCGACGGCGCGGACCTTGATCGCGCGGCCGTTCTCCGGTCCGAGACCGTTCGCCTCGACGACATCGAGGCTGCGCAGCGCACCCACGCCGAAGGCGGCGCCGACGCTGCCGGCGTTCACCGTCGCCGTCCAGTTGCGGTTCGGCGACGCGGAGTCGCCGTCGTCACGCACCGCGGGGAATCGTCCGCCTGCCGTGTATCCGCCGGTCGACGATGAGAATTCGGTGAAGGCCGGTTGTCCGCCCTGGAGCAGGATCTGTCCGGCGGTCGCATCGGCGGCCCGGTTGGTGCGCGGGTCCTCGCTCGCGACGGCGCCGTAGACCTGGGAGTTCTGGGTGTCGTCGATCTTCTTGCCCCCGGCGATGGCGGCCAACGCATAGGTGCGCGCGGCCACGGCCTGCGCCTTGAGTGCCTCGGCACCACCGGCGTCGGCCCATCCCGGCGAACTCTCCTTCGGGATCACGCCTTTGACGTAGTCGTCGATGTGGAGACGGTTGACGACCCGCCCGCCGTCGAATCCGAGCGCACCGCGATACGCCTGATTCGATCCGCACATCTTGAGGAATTCGTTGCCCGGCCGGCTCGGCCCCATGTTGATCGGCTCCACCGACGGCGCGGTGACCGTCCGAACAGGTCCACCACCGCAGCCGGTGGTGATGGTGGCAGTGTTCCCGGACAGGCTGACCGCCTGCCCGGGAGCCACCATTTGGCCACTGACTCGCATCCCGGCGTCCGCGTGCACATTCACCGAGTTCTTACCGGTCAGGATGACCGAGATCTCGGGCCTGTCCACCTTCCCCGCGGTGGTGCCGCCGTAATAGTGGCGCAAAATCTGTTGTGCCGACCAGCCTTTACGGGCGTAGCCGAACGCACCCCACTGCCCCATCCCGCGTCCGTGACCGAGACCGTGCCCGATCAGGGTGATCTGCGATCCGGCCGTGAGCGCGATGTCGTCCGTCGACCTCTTCGCCTCGTTGACGAGCAGCAGACCCCCCGCGATCAACACAGGCGCCAGCCCGATCGCAGCAAAGGACAGCGATCGGGTCCGGGCGTGCCGAGGGCGTGCTCTGACCAACGTCTCGGAAGTCCTTCCGTGCGGCGTGGAGTGCTTCGTACGTGCGTGGAGCGCGTGTTACTGGTGTGACTGTTGTGACCCTAGTGAATTGTCCGATGGATCATCAACCCCAGGAGATAACAACCGCATCACGAGTTTCACAGACTCGGCGCGCGGCGTGGACGGTGCATGCGCGCGCCGACACGATGGCGAACCATGCGTCGCCCCCGTCTCAGCAGATCCCGTCCCAGACCCTCGATCGTGCTCGCCTCCGTGGCTGCGGCGATCGTCGCGAGTCCGTTCGCCGTCGTCATCGCCGGATCTGACCCGCGCCCGACCGACCGCCACCGCGACCTCCCGACGACCACCATCGACGAGCTCGGCCTGGTCGACGTACCGTCGGCGGTTCTCGACATCGCCGAATCGGGGCTCGCCGCAGCCGGAATCCGACTTCCAGAGCCCGATCCGGGACTCGCGATCCCGGCCACCGACGATCGGCCGGTCGGTGCGGCCGTCAAGCACATCGCCGGTGACAAACCCCTGAAGATGGTTGCGTTCACCTGGGATCGAGCAGTTGATGCATCGATGCTGTTGCGCGCCAAGCACTCCGACGGAACCTGGGGAGACTGGACGAAGCTCGAGCCCGTCGAGACCGCCGCCGCACCATCACCCGAGCACCCGGCCGGTACCGAACCCGTCTGGGTGGGCGACGCCCGCGAGGTCCAGGTGGCGGTGACCGACTCCGGGGTCGCCATCCCCGCTGCGGAAGCGCCCGGCGGTGGGCTCGTCGAGTGGGGCATCGGCACCGCGAGTGCCGTGGTCGAGAAGCTGCTGACCACCGCGATGTCGGCGATGACGGCGACACTGATCAGCCCGGAGAGTCTGCTGTCGCTGGGCTCCTCACTGTTGACCCCGCTGCTCGGTGGTCCGTCGGTGGTCGCCCGCGCGCAATGGGGGGCCGACGAGTCGATCCGGTGTTCGCAGCCGGCCTATTCACCCGCGGCGCGCGCGGCCATCGTGCACCACACCGCAGGCAGCAACGACTACACGCCCGAGCAGTCCGCGGAGATCGTGCGCGGTATCTACGCCTATCACGCACGCACTCTCAACTGGTGCGACATCGGCTACAACGTGCTCGTCGACAAGTACGGACAGATCTTCGAAGGAGCGTTCGGCGGGCTCGACCGCAACGTCGAGGGCACCCACACCGGCGGCTTCAACAAGGCGACGGTGGGCGTCTCGATGATCGGCAATCTCGACCAGGTGGCCCCCACCCCCGCGATGATCTCGTCGGTCGCGCGATTCCTCCGCTGGCGGCTCGGCAAGGCCGGCGTGAACGGGCTGGGCAGCGCCCAGCTCACCGCGGAACCGTTCACCGACAGCAAGTTCCCCGCCGGAGCGGTCACCAGCCTGCCGGCGATCAGCGGGCACCGGGACTACAACAACACCAGCTGCCCAGGCGAATTCGGCCATGCAGCACTGACCGCCATCCGGTCCATGGCCGGTTAGTCCCCCCTCCCCCACCCAACAACCCACCCAACCCAACCCCCTCCGCAGCCGCGACGGTTCTCCGCATCCGCGCCCCCATTTGGGCGTCGCGGATGACGGAAACCGTCGCGGCTGCGGGGTGGGGTGGGTTAGGTGAACCAGCGTTCGAGGACTCGGGCGACGCCTTCGTCGTTGTTCGTCAGGGTCACTTCGTCTGCGGCGGCGAGAGCCGCCGGGTGCCCATGCGACATCGCGACACCGTGATGCGCCCAGGTGAGCATCTCCACGTCGTTGGGCATGTCGCCGAACGCGATGGTCGATGTGTCGCGCAGATCGGCGAGTCCGACGAGATCCCGGAGCCCGGCCGCCTTGTGGGTGTCCGGCATCGACAACTCGATCAGCCCGTTGTCGGTGGAGAAGGTGATCTGGGCGAGCCCGCCGATCGCGTCACGCAGCCGTGCCGCCATCTCGTCACTGCGCATATCTGGCTGCCGGACAAGAAGTTTCACCGCCGGTTCGGCGTACACCTCATCGTCCCCGACCTCGATGTGGTCGGGGTTGAGCCACGCGTGCCGGTACCCGGCGGTGGCGACGAACGGTAGCGTCGCGGCGTCGTGAGCCGATCGTCCGGCACGCTCGGCCGCGATTCCGCAGCCCGGGATCTGCCGATAGGCGCGTTCGACGAGCTTCTCCAGGGTGTCGGAATCCAGTGTCGCCGCGGAGATCACCCGATCGTGCGCAACGTCGTAGAGGATGGCACCGTTCGCACACACCGCGTAGCGGACCTGCGCGGCGGTTCCCTCGAACTGGTCGGTGATCTCGGCGATCCAGCGTGGTGGCCGACCGGTGGCGAGGACGAATTCGACCCCGGCGTCGACCGCCCGGCCCACGACCTCGATGGTCCGGTCGGACACGCGGTTCTGATCGTTGATCAACGTACCGTCGACGTCGGTGGCGATCAGCGTGGGCGGGCCGAATCCCGTTGGGCCCGGATCATTTCGGGTCACCGCTCACCACGCGCTTTCGCTGCTCGCGCGGCTGCCTTCTCGGCGGCCTCGACATCCTCGATCACATGCGCCTCCTCAGGCGTCGGCGCGGAACCACCCAGTCGCGACGGCACCCAGTAGGCGTCCGCCGGGTGCGGTCCGTACGTGTCCTGCACCTCGTGCAGGAGGGTGGTCATCGTCTCCTTGAGCCGCGCGGTCGCATCTTCCGGATCTTCATCGGCCCGGACCGTCACGGGCTCGCCGTATCGCACCGACACCGGGAGATGGCTGCGGCCCATCTGACGGGTGCCGGTCTTCGTCTTGGTCCACTGCCGCTGCGCGCCCCACACGATCGACGGCACGATGGGGACCTGCGCCTCGACCGCCATCCGGACGGCGCCGGTCTTGAATTCCTTCAGCTCGAAGCTCCGGCTGATGGTCGCCTCCGGGTACACGGCGACGATCTCGCCCTCGCGCAGCCGCGACACCGCCGCGCGGTAGGCCTCCGCCCCCATCGAGCGATCCACCGGGACCGTCTTCGTGTGGTTCACCAGGAAACGCATGATCGCGATGTTCATCACCTCGGACTTGATCATGTACCTGGTGCGGCGGCCCGCCCGGTACATCCCCAGGGCTGCCGGGATGAAGTCGGTGTAGGCCGTGTGGTTGACGGTCAGGACCGCGCCCCCGGTCCGCGGGATGTTCTCGAGCCCCGAGAATCGCAGGTCGAGCCCCTGCGCACGAACCAGACCGTTCGCGATGATCTCGAGCGTCCGGTAGACCGGTTCCATAGCGGCAAGCCTATCTGGCGCGAACGATCAGGATTCCGCGTCCGGTGCGTCACGTTGCGCGCGCTTGGCGGCCTTCGCGGCCTGCTCGTCGGCGTCCATCCGGTTGGCTTCTTCGAGCGTGGGCGCCGCCCCGCCCAGGCGGGCGGGTACCCAGAACTCGCCTTCGGGGTGTTCGCCGTAGGCATCCTGCAGTTCGAGCAGCTTCTCGCCCATCACCTTGTGCAGCTCGGCGGTGATCGAGTCGGCGTCCCCCACCGGTTCGATGGGCTCGGCGACGCCGATCATGATCTTGACGCCGCTGCGACCCAGGTTCTTCGGATAGCCCTTCGTCCACACCCGCTGCGCTCCCCAGATGACCGTCGGGATGATCGGCGCTCCGGATTCCAGCGCCATCCGCGCGGCGCCGGACTTGAACTCCTTCAGCTCGAAGCTGCGGCTGATGGTCGCCTCCGGGTACACCCCGACGAGCTCGCCTTGCTTCAGATAGTCCACCGCGTCCCGATAGCTCTGTGCCCCGCTGCCGCGGTCCACCGGGATGTGCTTGAGGGCACGCATGATCGGACCGGAGACCTTGCTGTCGAAGACTTCTTTTTTCGCCATGAACCGCACCTTGCGGCGGTGCTGCAGGAACGCCGGGATTCCCGCGTAGGTGAAGTCCATGTACCCGGTGTGGTTGATCGCCACCACCCCCGGTCCGTCCTTCGGCACGTTCTCGACGCCGGACACCGTGAACTTCAGCCCCTCGGCCAGCCACAACAGTCGTGCGGTCGTGATCACAGCGTCGTAGACGGGTTCCATGCGTCGAGCTTAGGTCATCGCCGAGGGGCTACCCTGAAGGCCGATTTGTTCTCGGACCATCCCCGCTCGGTCCGAGTGCTCAGGAGGCGAGAAGTTGCAGATCACCAGCATCGGACATGCCGGTTTCCACATCCGGACCACCGCCGGATCCATTCTCTGTGATCCGTGGGTCAACCCTGCCTATTTCGCGTCATGGGTGCCGTTCCCGGACAACTCCGAACTGGACTGGAAGTCGCTGGGCGATTGCGACTACCTCTACGTATCGCACTTGCACCGCGACCATTTCGACGAGCGCAATCTCCGCGAGAATGTGAACAAGGACGCCACCGTCCTGCTGCCCGACTATCCGGTGCCCGATCTGCGCCGCGAGCTCGAGGAGCTCGGCTTCCACACCTTCGTGGAGACCGAGGATTCGGTGAAGACGACCATCACCAACGACAAGGGTTCGCTGGACGTGATGATCATCGCACTGCGAGCGCCGGCCGACGGCCCGATCGGCGACAGCGGGCTGATCGTCTCCGACGGTGAGACCACCTGCTTCAACATGAACGACGCACGTCCCATCGACCTCGACGTGATCGACGAGTCGTTCGGTCACGTCGACGTCCATCTCCTGCAATACTCGGGCGCGATCTGGTACCCGATGGTCTACGACATCCCACGCAAGTCGAAGGCCAACTTCGCGGCGCAGAAGCGACAGCGGGGCATGGACCGGGCCCGGTCCTACATCGAGCAGGTCGGGGCGAGCTGGGTGGTCCCGTCGGCCGGGCCACCGATGTTCCTCGACGACGACCTGTTCGGTCTGAACGACTTCGGCTCCGGCGTCGACGGTGCGGACGAGACGTCCATCTTCCCGGACCAGGAGACCTTCCTGGAACAGATGCGGATTCACGGCACGGACGACGGCGAGCGCCACCGCGGCCTGCTGATGGTGTCCGGGTCGGTCGCCGATTTCACCGGCCCGGCGTTGAACGAAGTCTCGCATCCCTATGCGCCGCACGAGGTGTTCGGCGAGAACAAGCGGGCCTACCTGGAGCGGATGAAGCAGAAGTTCGCGCCGGTCATCGCCGCCGACAAGGCGACCTGGGCCGTCGACGACGGCGAGCCGCTGCTGCCGGCACTGCGGGACCTCTTCGAGCCGATCATGGCGCAGTCCGATCTCATCTGCGACGGCATCGGCTATCCGGTCGGTCTGGTGATGGACGACCAGACCGTGGTACTCGACTTCCCGAATCGCATCGTCCGTGATCCGAAAGAGGGAGAAGGCAAGTACCGTTACGGTTTTCGGATCGCTCCGGAGTTGGTGCGGACCGTTCTCCGCGACGACGAACCCGACTGGGTCAACACGATCTTCCTCTCCACGCGATTCACCACGTGGCGGATCGGCGGGTACAACGAGTACCTCTACACGTTCTTCAAGTGCCTCAGCGACGAGCGGATCGCCTACGCGGACGGCTGGTTTGCCGAGGCACACGACGATTCGTCGTCGATCACCAAGGACGGCTGGGAATTACAGCGCCGCTGCCCGCACCTGAAGGCGGACCTCTCCAAGTTCGGCGTGATCGAGGGCGAGAAGCTGACCTGCAACCTGCACGGTTGGCAGTGGGACCTGCCGAGCGGCCGATGCCTCACATCCAAGGGGCACGAGTTGCGCTCCCGACGGCTCGAGGGCTGAGCCTCACGAGCCGAGACGGCAGAATCCGAGAAGTCCAGTGGCACAACGCTCTTACCGTGGCCGCACGGTCGAGGAACGGCAGTCCGAACGTCGGGACAGGTTCATGGCCGCCGCACTCGACGTCTTCGGCACCGGCGGTTACGACCGCGGTACCGTGTCGGCCATCTGCGCCGCAGCCAAGTTGTCCCGCAGGCAGTTCTATGAGCTGTTCGACACCCGCGAAGACCTGCTGATCGCGGCCTACGACATGATCCACGGCGAGGCGCGTGACGCCGTGCTGGCCGCCTTCGCCGACGTCGACCAGGCGGACGCCGGTATCGAGGAGCGCACCCGCGCAGCCGTGGGGGCGTTCTTCGACTCGGTCGCGACGGATCCACGTCGCATGCGGATCGCCTTCGTCGAGGTCGGCGGCGTGAGCAGTCAGGTCGAGAGTCACCGCGTGCAGGCCCGCGGGCAATGGACCGAATTCTTCTCCGCCGCGGCCGCCGAGTTCACCGGATTGTCGGAGTCGGAGTTCGGCTTCACCTACGAGGCCGCCGCGTTCATCGGTGCGCTGACCGAGGCCGGGCATCTCTGGGCGACCAGTGAACACCGGCCCGAGCGGGACACCGTGGTGGAGATGCTCGTCGGCATCATCCTGTCGTTTGCCGCGGGCCGGTCCACGCCGAAAGACCACTGACGCAGCAATTGCCCGCGCTGACCTGCCGTGCTACCTTCTGCGCAATGTGGAACTCGGTGTTCTCACATTGCCGGCTTCGCTGGTGACCACGGCGTGCCGTCCCGCCCTCGTCGCGGGAGGTCATGTCGGTCTGGGGGTCACCGGAGCGGTGCTCGGAGATCTCTTCGGCGCCGCTCCGGTGACGGCCTCGTCTCACCCCTGACGTGTGTCTCATCCCTGTCTTCTCTCATCCCTGTCTTCATCCCTGGGGAACCGCAGGTGACGACGCCACGGTGACCGCACCCGCGACGGCCGCGACGAACGCGATGGCCGCCACCGGCCCCCACCCGGCACGCGTGGTGTCGCCGAGCAGCGCGATGCCCACCGCGCCCGGCACCACCGTCTCCCCGACGACGAGGGCCGCGGCGGCACCGTTGACCGAACCGGTCTGCAACGCGACGGTGAACAGGTAGAAACCGCCCACACCACACACGACGATCGCGTATGCGGCCGGATCGGTGAGCAGTTCACCGAGGGCGAACGGCTCGATCCCGTGCACGATGCGGACCGCGACCGCCATCAGTCCGAACACGACGCCGCCGAGCAACCCGGCGACCACCGCGATGCGTGCACCCAGGACCTGGACGATCGCCTGGCCGCCGGCGATGAGTGCGAGCCCGAGGATCAGTACCGTCCAGTGCAGCCACGCCCCGTCGTGGCCATGCCCCTCGTCGGCGGAGGCCAGCGCGAGCACGACCAGCGCGACGATCACGACCGCGATGGCGATCTGGTCGCGCGTCCGCAGGCGGACGTGGAGGATCACAGTCGCCAGGATCGCCGTCACGACGAGGTTCGCGCTGACGATCGTCTGCGCGAGGAACAACGGGATTTCTCGCGCCGCGACGAGGTTCCCGATGAATCCGATGCCGTCGAGGACCAGACCGGCCAGGAACGAGACGGTGAGCATCGCGGTCACCGTCGACCGCAGGCTGGGAGCGTGCGACTGCCCGGATGCGTCCGTGTCCACCGTCGGATCCGCCACGCTCTGGGCGCCCCGGGCCTGGAGTACCGATGCCGTGCCGTAACCGAGCGCAGCGACGACGGCGGCGACGATCCCGATGATCATCGGATCAGTATCGCCTGTCAGCGGCCGTCAACCCGTCTGGTCGACCGATTGCCTGCCGGGCGGTGCCATCCCGGCTGGGAGGTACCGCCCGGCAGGAGGCTCACGCCGCGGCACTCCCTGCGTCGTCGGCACCGTCGCCACCGGAATCGTCTGACGCCGCTCCCGCGTCCGCCGTGTCCTCCACGCCCGCATCGGCAGCATGACTGTCATCGGTCGTGGATTCCGCACTGCCGGACCCACCCGCGTCTGCGCCGGTGCCGTCGGCACCGTCGGATGCGGTGACATCTGCATCAGCACCGGCACCGTCGCTCGCCGGCGACGCCGAACCCCCGGTCTCCGCTTGGTAATCGGTCTCGGCCGGGGCCTGCACCTCGTCCTCGGTGTTCCCGGTCGCGGTCTCCTGTGTCGCCGCGTCCCCGCTCGCGGACACCTCGCTCGCGGACACCTCGCTCGCGGACACCTCGCTCGCGGACACCTCGGTCGCGGTCTCGGTGGTGTCCTCGGTCCCGGTCTCGGTGGTGGCGTCCTCCGGTACAACCGGCTCCTCGGAGTCGGTCGTCGCCGGGACCGCGGCCGAACCGGCCACTTCCTTGATGACGGCGGCGTTCACCGCTCGTGCGAACTTGATGACCGAGAAGCCGGCGTCGGCGAGGCCGCGATTCGCCGCCGTCGCGATGGCCGTGCCGTCGTGCGAATCCCAGGCCGCGACGACGTCATCGGTGGTGGCACCGAGTTGACGTTGCAAGGTCCGGAACTGCATCTGCACCTGTGAGGACAGCGTCGGTTGAGTGCCGAACTTCTGGCCGTTCCAGTCCAGCAACACCCATCCGTCCTCCGGATTTCCCTCGACGACAACATAATCGGTGTTGTCCAGCGAGGCGGTCGTCAACAGCTTGATCTTGTCCGCAAGGGTGAGGTTCTGCGCATTGATCATCGTCCAGATCATGATCGTCCCACCGTGGGAGAAGACCACCGCGTTGCGGTCACCGTTGTCGTAGACGGTCTGCAGGGCGCCGTTCACCCGGTCGTTGAACTCATATCCGTTGCTCGCGCCCGGGATCCGCATGTCCAGCTGGCCCGCCATCCAGGCACCCAGGTACAAGGCGTACCCATCGGCCGCCTCAGCCTCCGGAGTGCCCTCGTAGATCCCGGCCTCGATCTCGCGGAACCCCGGCAGCACCTGGATCGGCAGACCCAGATACTGGGACATGGGCGCTGCGGTGAGCTGCGTCCGCACCATGGACGATGCGTAGATCCCGTCGTAGTTGTTGTCCCCCAGCAACTGCGCTACGGCCTTCGCCTGTTGCTGCCCCTTCTCGGTGAGGACAGGCCCGGGGACGGAGGTGTCGATCAGACCCGAGGCATTACCTTCGGACTCGCCGTGCCGGACAAACGTCACCTGCATCATCTCTGCAGCCGAGGCCGGCACGGCCGCGAGCAGGATGACGACGGCCGAAGCCATCAAGGTGAGCAGGGCGCGCCATCGTAAGACGCGTCGGCGCCGGGATGGTCCGGGCTGAACAAGGCGGTATGTCATACGTCACTCTCCAGGAGCCGAATGGGACATATCACCCTGGCTCGTCGAACGTATGACCGGCAACGACACTTCCCGCTCAGCGGGCACTCAGGAAACGGGAGTTCAAGAAAGTGGGTCGGAGCCCTTGTGCGCGCGGTCCAGACCCGGCTGCTGGGTACGGCCGTAGCCCCGGGGCATGTTCGTGACGTCGGCGGATTCGACCGCCGTGACCGCACCCGAGGAGGCGAGGACGACGCCACCCCCGACCGCGGCGACGAACGCGACGATCGCGACCGGGCCCCAACCGGCGCGCGTCACATCGCCCAGCAGCAGGATGCCGACCAGACCGGGAAGTACCGTCTGTCCCACCACCAGGGCGGCGGCCGCACCGTTGACCGACCCTGTCTGCAACGCCACGGTGAACAGGTAGAAGCCGCAGATCCCGCTGAACAACAATCCGTATAGCGCCGGGTCGGTGAACAGGGTGCCGGGGTGGAAGGGGTCGAGGCCGTCGAGGATTCGTGATGCCACCGCCATGACGCCGAAGAGCGCCCCGGCGATCAACCCGGTGGCGGCGGCGATGTGCTTGTGTATCTTGCGCATGACGACGATGCCGAGGCCGAACACGAGCGGCCCGGCCACCAGGACCGCCCAGTGCGTCCAGCGGTCGTCGTCGACGCCCTCGCGACCGGCCGACACCGCCAGCAGCACCAGTGACGCGATCACCACCGATCCGGCGAGCCAGTCCCGCATGGTCAGCGACACGTGCAGGACGACCATCGCCAGCAACGCGGTCGCCACCAGTCGCGCCGAGATGATGGTCTGCGACAGGAACAACGGGATCAGCCGGGCCGACAGGATGGTGGAGATGAACCCGACGATGTCGAAGACGAACCCGATCAGGAACGGCACCGTGAGCATCGTGAGCATTGTGGACCGAAGTGACGGATGGGATTTCGATGATTTCCGGCGTTCTTCCCGGATCGCCGCGCGGTGCGCGACCTGATCTGCTCCCAGCGCCTGCAGCACTGCTGCCGCGGCAAACGCGATGGAGCCGATCACCGCGATGATGATGCCCGTGGTCATCCGACGGCGGCTATTCCGTGTGCCGGATCATTTGGGCTCGAGCACTTCGGTGCCCACGAACCGCGCGAGCTCCGGCGGGAGCTTCACCGAGCCATCGGGCTGCTGGTGGTTCTCCAGGATCGCGACGATCCAGCGAGTGGTCGCGAGGGTACCGTTCAGCGTCGCCGCGATCTGGGGTTTGCCGTTCTCGTCGCGGTAGCGGATGGACAGCCGCCGCGCCTGAAACGTCGTGCAATTCGACGTCGAGGTGAGTTCCCGGTAGGTGTTCTGGGTCGGCACCCAGGCCTCGCAGTCGTACTTGCGGGCGGCCGACGAGCCGAGATCTCCACCGGCGACATCGATCACGCGGTAGGGCACGTCGATGGCGGCGAGCATGTCCCTCTCCCAGCCGAGCAGCTTCTGATGCTCGGCTGCGGCGTCCTCGGGTCTGCAGTAGATGAAGCCCTCGACCTTGTCGAACTGATGCACCCGGATGATGCCGCGGGTGTCCTTGCCGTAGCTGCCGGCCTCCCGTCGGAAGCAACTCGACCAGCCCGCATAGCGTTTCGGTCCGTCGGCGAGGTCGATGATCTCGTCCGAGTGGTAGCCGGCCATCGGCACCTCCGATGTCCCGACCAGATAGAGGTCGTCGTCCGCGAGGTGATAGACCTCGTCGGCGTGGGCTCCGAGAAAACCGGTGCCGCCCATGATCTCCGGCCGCACCAGCACCGGCGGGATCATCAGGGTGAACCCGTTCGCCACCGCTTTCTGCGCGGCCATGTTCAGCAGTCCGAGCTGGAGCAGGGCGCCTTGGCCGGTCAGGAAGTAGAAGCGCGATCCGGACACCTTGGCCCCGCGCTCCATGTCGATGAGCCCCAGCGACTCCCCGAGTTCCAGGTGGTCCTTCGGGTCGTCGATCGTGCGCGGTTCACCGACATGCTCGAGCACCACGTAGTCGTCCTCGCCACCGGCCGGCGCGCCGTCCTCGACCAGATTGGAGATCGCGCGGTGCGCGGCCGTCGCCGCCTCGTCGGCCGCATGCTGGCGGCCGACCGCGGCCTTCACCTGCTCGGCGAGGTCCTTGCCCTTGGCCAGCAGTGCGGTCTTCTCGTCACCCTGCGCCTTGCCCACCTGCTTGCCGAGCGCCTTCTGCTCGGACCGCAGCGTGTCGGCCTCGACGATGGCCGACCGTCGTGTGGCGTCGGCGTCGAGCAGGGCGTCGACCAGGCCTGGATCCTCGCCCCTCGTCCGCTGCGAAGCTCGCACGAGGTCGGGGTTCTCACGAAGAATCTTGAGGTCGATCACGTATGAAACCCTACTTGAGGTGTGGTTGCGCCCGTAACGGAGTAGCGCCGCCCGCCGATCCTCATCACGACACCTCGCGCCCCGCACTCGCCCGGCGCTCCTCCATCTCTGCCCGGTCCGGAAAGGACTCCCCGCATGCACGTGACCCGTGCGTTTCTCACGCGTACCGCAACCGTCGCGGCTTCTCTGGTGACCGTCGCGATCGTCGCCGCGGGTATGGCGATCGTCGAGCTGAGCAGTCCCGACGTGGAGGCCTCCGCGGCGCGCAACGAGCGCGCGGCGTCGGTCGGCCGCCCGGCTGCGAAGTATGTGGCCTTGGGGAGTTCGTATGCGGCCGGTCCGGGCGCCACCCGGCTGGTGGATCGACGGTGCCTGCGGACCACGGACAATTACCCACACCAGGTCGCCGCCGCCCGCGGCCTGTCGCTCACCGACGTCACCTGTTCCGGAGCGACCACGGCGAACATTCTCCGGACACCCCAGTCGCCGTACGCCGGCGTCCCGCAGATCACCGCGGTCACGCCGGACACCGATCTGGTCACCGTCACCATCGGCGGGAACGACCTGGGCTACATCAGCCGCGTCGCCGCGCAAGGCTGCGCGAACACGGTCGCCGATCTGACACATGGCATTGTGATCAGCGGTTGCCGCGTGGGCGCACGGATCCGTCCGGAGCCGTCGGCTGCCGCCTACCTGGCGGTCGAGCACGCGATCGTCGAGATCGTCTCCGAGGTCCGTTCCCGCGCACCGCATGCCAAGGTCGTGATCGTCGACTATCCACCTCTGATCGATCCGCACGCGCCGCACTGCAGTCGGATTCCGTTGACCGCGGCAGAGGTCGCCGAGACCGTACGCGTCCACGACGGGCTGGTCGCCGCGACAGCGCGCGCTGCCCGCAGCTCCGGGGCCGCGCTGGTGACCGCTTCGAAAACCGGCGCCGCGCACACGGCGTGCTCGGCGACACCGTGGCTGTCGGGATTCGAGCCGCCCGCGCCGTATCATCCGACGGAGCTCGGTAAATCGGGTGTTGCACAACTGGTTCTGCGCGTGCTGAACCGGGCGGGCTGAGGGCGGGGGTCTCGATACGCCACTCCCGGGCTCGCGGCTACTCGACCGGCGGAGTGGTCGCAGGCTCGCGGCTACTCGACCGGGGGCTCCCAGAATCGGACATAGTCGGCGCGATCGAACATCTGGGCGGCGTCGTGCGCCGACGGCGCGCCCGCGTACGGGTCGGCCCCGCCGCGCACCAGGATCTCCACCACGTCGTCGTAGCCCTTGAACACAGCACCGGCCAGCGGCGTCTGCCCCTTGTCGTTGGCGACGTTCGCGTCCGCGCCGTGGTCGAGCAACGCGGTCACCGTCGGCGCCGACCCGTGATACGCGGCGAGCATCAGCAACGAATCCCCCGCCTGGTTCCGCAGATCGACGGGCACCCCGGCCTCCAGGTAGGCCCGCAGTGTCTCGGCATCGCCGGCCCGGGCCATGTCGAAGAGCCGACCGGCCAGTTCGGCGATGTCGTCGGGGACCTCGGCGCCGGCCTCGTTCGGGTGGTCGGGGTTGTCGGGGGTCACGGGCGCGAGTCTAGTGGCGCAATTCCGGCGCCAGGCGATCGTCGCCGCTCGGCAGCGGTACGACGGAGGCACGACGGAGGGCACGACGGAGGGCACGACGGAGGGCACGGCAGGGGTACTACGCCCTCCCGACAACAGGCATGATGGATCCCGATGAACGACGACGACCCCACTCCCGACGACGCCGACGACTGGGTGCGCCTCCCCGGCGACGACGACACCGACCGTGTGGACGTCGTCGACGATTCCCCAGGCGAGGGGCAGCCGACCGGCGGCGACGCCGAACCGGACGAGGCGACGAAGCCCAGCGGATGGCTCACCACCATGCTGGCCCACCCCACCCGCGTGGTGTTGTCGGCGGTGGTGATCGGTGCGATCGTGGCCGGCGGCATCGCGCTCGCGATGGGGGTCTTCAACGACAGCGGCAGCGTGGGCGGGACCGACATCGGCGAGAACGAACGGATCGCCCAGAACGCCTTCACGAAGTCGGTGACCGGGGATTGCCTGGATTGGCCCGCCGGCGACCCCGGCAACCCCAGCAAGGTCGGCTGCGATCAGAAACACCGATTCGAGGTCGCCGGACCGCTGGACACCGCAGTGCTGCCCGGCTCGGAGTTCGGCGAATCCGCCGTGTGGCCGGGTACCGAACGATTCGCCGCGATCCGCGACGAGCAGTGCCCGGTGATGGTCGACCAGTACCTGGACGGACGACTCGATCCGCAGGGACGGTTCTCGGTCGGCATGATGTACCCGTCGCAGGTGCAGTGGGACAAGGGTGCCCGGGAACTGCGCTGCGGAGTCCAGCAGACCGGGAAGGACGGCGCCCCGGATCAGTTCGTCGGACGCGTCGGCGACCAGGACCAGTCCTTCCAGTGGCCTGCCGGCACCTGCATCGGGATCGACCGGGCGACCAGGAAGCCGACCGGGACCACGGTCAACTGCACCGAGGCACACGCGTTCCAGACCACCGGCACGGTCTCCCTCGCGCCACGGTTCGGCGATCGACTCTCGGGCAAACCGTGGCCGGCGGCCCAACAGCAGAACGACTACCTGCAATCCATCTGCCCGGTCCAGGCGAACAGATTCCTCGGCGGCAAGAACAAGCTGGACGCGACCACCCTGAACGTGCAGTGGTCGGTGCTGTCGGAGCCCAGTTGGCTCGCCGGCAGCCGAACGGTCGTCTGCTACCTGGGCCTTCCCGACGCGGGCGGGTTCGCCACGCTGGTCGGCGATGCCCGGTCCACCCTTCTCATCAACGGCAAACTCCCGGTCCCGCCGCCGCAGGCGCCCCCCGGCCGCGCGTTGCCGACACCGGTTCCCCTCCCGCCCGGCGTGGAGCCCAACCCGATCGAGACGCCGGCTCCGGCCGGGTGAGCCGATGCCGATCCAGATGTCCGACGACGAGTTCGACGGGCTGGTGTCCGACGCTCTCGACACCATCCCGTCGGAGTTGACCGACAACATGTCGAATGTGGTGATCCTCGTCGAGGCGCACAACCCCGAGGAGCCGACCATCCTCGGCCTCTATCATGGCGTCGCGCTCACCATGCGAGACCACGAGTACGGCGGCTACCTTCCGGACACCATCACCGTCTACCGCGAACCGATCCTGGCGATGTGCCGCGACCGCGACGAGGTGGTCCGCGAGGTCGCCGTGACCGTGATCCACGAGATCGCCCACCATTTCGGCATCGACGACGCCTGGCTGCACGCCAACGGCTGGGGCTGAGAGTTCAGGCTGGGCGATCAGCCCATCGGGTCGGTCACGAGCGGTTCGTCGACCGTCGGGCCGAACGGACCGGTGACGGCGCCCCACCGGTGCAGACGCCACAGGCCGTCGACGTACTCGAGTTCGATGCTGCCGGTGTTCTGCAGATGCGTGCTCGCCGCAAAGGTCGGGTCGACACCGGCGAGCCGTGCCGCGATCAGGCGGATCGCAGCGCCATGACTGACCACATAGACATCGCGCTGATCGGGTCCGACCAGGTGCCGGGTGGTGAGATCGTCGATCACCGGCAGATAGCGTTCGTAGACCATCGCGAGTGATTCGCCACCCGGGATGCGTGCCTCGATGTCACCTCGGTGCCAGCGGTCCACGATGTCCTTGAACACGCCGTGGGCGTCGTCGTCGGAGCGGTCCTCGAGCTCGCCCACCTGGACCTCGTGGATGCCGTCGGCGACGTCCGGGTTCGTTCCCCACACCGATCCGATCAACTCGGCCGTCTGCTGGGCACGTCGCGCCACCGAACTGACCAGGACCACCCGATCGTCGGGTGTGTGTTCCAAGGCGAACCGCACGCCCTGGCGTCCGCCGAAATCCGTCAGACCGGCGCCGGGCAGCGCGGTGTCGAGCCGTCGCATCACGTTCGACGTGGTCTCGCCGTGCCGGACCAGGTGCAGCCGCGCCACTACCGGACCTCCCCGCGGCGCAGGGCGGCGAACCAGGCGGCGCTGTCGGACGGATCCGGCGGCGGCGCCCCGGTGCCGCGATCGACCGGCCACGAGCCCAGGTAGGTCACCCGCTCACACCGTCGGTACAGGGCACGCAACGCCTCGCCGACCGCGTCGTCGTCGAGGTGACCGACGGCGTCGAGGTAGAACCGGTAGGACCCGGGTACGTCTCGCCGGGGACGCGACTCGATACGGGTCAAATCGATTCCCCGCGAGGCGAATTCGTTCATCGCGGACATCAGGCTGCCCGGCACGTTGGGGAGGTCGAGGATCACCGAGGTGCGGTCGGCGCCGGTCGCGGACGGCGGCGGCCCGGGACGCCCGATCAGGAGGAAGCGGGTGTAGGCGTCGTCGGCGTCGGCCACCCCGTCGGCCAGGGTCACCAGCCCCGACAACCCGGCCGCCGGCGAGGTCGTCACCGCGGCATCGGCGCGTTGCGCCGCGACGTCGGCGGCGGCCGCCGCGTTCGACGACGCCGTCACGAACTGGGCGTTCGGATAGAGCTTCTCGACCGATTCACGCACCTGCGCGGCGGCGACCGGATAAGCGGCGAGGCTGCGCACCTCGGTGGCGGGGATCGGCGTCCGGGCGGCGATGGTGAACGCGACATCGAGGACCACCTCGGCGAACACCTGCACGCGGCCCGCGGTGCCCGGACCGGGCGGGACCAGCGCATCCGCGGTGGCCGGAACGGCTCCCTCGACGGAACTCTCGATCGGTACGCACCCGAAATCGGCGACCGCCCCACGAACCATCTCGATGGTCGCCGCCGGACTCTTCGCCGCGATCTTCTGCGCGTCACCAGCCGTTCGTGGCAACTGCACGCCCGAGGCGAGCACCTTGTCGAGGGCGATCTCGGTGAAGGTCCCCGATGGCCCGAAATATGCGAACACTGTCACGACAAGATCGTAGTCGAGCGGGCGCTCTGCCCAGTTCGCCTTCGGACCGGCCCGAACGAAAACGTTGACGAGCAAGGCCATAGTCTTTTAGGTTAGGTTTACCTTCATTGATCGAGAGCGAGGGAGCGCATGGCGCACGCAGTCACCGACCACCCGTCGGATGCCGAACTGATCCAGACCGCATGCCGGCGCGTGACCGGCGCGACCCTGGCCGTCGAGGGCGCCGAGACAGCGCCCGTCAACGTGATCCACCTGTTCGAGTCACAGGCCTTCGTGCTCGTGCCGACCGACGGCGAGGCGATGCTTCTCGCCGGCGACAGCCCCGACGGGATGGCCGCGATGGTCGAGGTCACCGACTGCGCTCCCATCGATCTCCGCGAACGCGTGCGGTCGCTCATCTGGCTGACCGGCCACCTGCACGCGGTCCCGTCGAACCTGGAACGCGACCTCGCGGTGGAGATCGCCGCCGAAGATCCCGACGACGGGCTCCTCGACATCGGCCACGGCCACTCGATGCTGCGCCTGCAGATCGACAGCGCGGTCATCGCCACGGCCTCGGGGGCCGCATCGGTCCCGGCCGCCGAACTCGCCGGGGCGCTCCCCGACCCGTTCTGGGAGTACGAAACCGACTGGATCGCCCATCTCGACGCCGACCACGCAGACGTGGTGGGCCGGCTGGCGCGCACGCTGCCGCGAGCGCTGCGCACCGGACGCGTCCGTCCGCTCGGACTCGATCGCTTCGGCATCCGGTTCCGCATCGAGGGCCCGGCCGGCGATTCCGACATCCGGCTGCCCTTCGCCCGGCCGGTCTCCGACGTCTACGAACTCTCCCAGGCGCTGCGCAACCTCGCGGGCTGTCCGTTCATCAACAGCCTGCCCGACTGACCGGCCCGGCGCGCACCCGTAAGCTGTGCGCCATGCGCGCCACGCTCCGATCGGTACTGACACCGGAGCGCCCGCGGACCGTCGACGTCGTGACCGACCCCACCGAACGGCGGGCCATCGTCGTCGAACTGGCGATCGTCGGTGTGCTCACCTTCCTGTTCTCCGCAATTGCCGCCGCGCTCTCGCTCATCGAGGCGCAGCTGTCGGGAGGGATCGGGAACACCACCGTCGCACTGAATCCGTCGCGCTCGGATCTCGACTGGATCGACTTCGTGCGGCAGCTGATGAGCGCGATCCGGCTGTTCGCGATCGGCGCTCTCGGGATCTATCTCTTGTGGCGCAGCGGGATCGGACTGAACCGGGTCGGCCTCGGCCGATGGGCACCGCGCCGCGACATCCCGGCAGGCGTCGGTCTCGCCGCGCTGATCGGGCTGCCCGGTCTCGCCCTGGTCGCCATCGCCCGTGCGCTGGGGATGAACGCCCATCTGGTGCCGAGCGAGGTCGACGGCGTGTGGTGGCGCTGGCCGATCCTGATCCTGATCTCGATCGGCAACGCGGCGGCCGAGGAGATCATCGTGGTCGCCTACTTCATCACCCGGCTACGCCAGCTCGGCACGTCGGAGAATGCCTCACTGGCCGCCAGTTCGGTGCTTCGCGGTGGCTATCACCTGTACCAGGGCGTCGGCGCGGGCCTCGGGAACGTGGTGATGGGGCTGGTCTTCGGGCGGTTCTTCCAGATCACCTCACGCGTCTGGCCGTTGGTGATCGCACATGCGGTGATGGACGTCGTCGCGTTCGTCGGGTACGCGCTGCTCCACGACCATCTCAGCTGGGTGGGTTGACCCGACCGTCAGATGGTCAGTGGTTCCAACGCATACGGCGGCGCGCCGACACCGACGACCCGCACCGCACCCGACGGCGTGACCTCGGCCAGCCGCGCGTCCACCGGTTCTCGATCCCCGATCGACACGGTCACGTGCTTCACCCGATCGTCCTTCCACGTCCGCACGTCGGTGCCGAACGCCGTTCCGGCCCAGTGGTACAGCCCGTCGAGCGGATCCAGATACCCGGAGATGCGCAGGTGCGCGAAAATCTCGTCACCGTCGGCGGAGAGCGTCGCGTCGCCGTCGAAGACGTCGTCGTCGATCGACTCGGTCCCGACCCAGTCGTAGTCATCCGGGCGGAAAGTTCGCAGCCGCTTGCGGCGAGTGCGCTCCGAACCCACTGCGGCCCAATCATTCTCGATCGTCCGCCGCACCACCACCGACCTCGCGCCGGTCACGGCGAAGTGCTCGATCAGGTCGACGAGGTAGCCGATCGCCCGCTCATCGGTGAGAAAGAATTCGCCGGGCCGTCCGGCCGAGGCGACGCCCAGATAGCCACCATCCGGCGACGGCGCCTCGCGTACCGCGAGATCACCGGGCGCCGGGTCGTCGACGATCTCGATCATCATCGGCGACTGGCCGATTCGTGTCTTGAGCCGACGGGCGAGCGGCCCGCACCCGATTACCGCGACCGAGGTGGTCTCCGGAGTGGTCACTGGGCCCGTCACAGGAACCCGCCACGACGCCAGCCGTATCGGGAGAGCCTGCTCATCAGTCCGGCGCTCTCGAGAAATGATGCGAGTGAGGCGAATCCGCGTACCTGGGCCTCACGGAACCGAGGGTTGGCGCGGGCTGCGCGAGCCGCGGCCCGACCGTCGAGCCCGGCCCGGCGATACATGGCGGGATTGGTGAAGAGCCGGCGGAAGAGGACACCGGCGAAGGCGTGCCCGTTGGCCGCGACGAAGGTCTCCCATCGGCCGCGGATCGGCTTGCGCCGCATGATCCCGTCGCGGGCGAAACCGATGTGCCGGGCCTCCTCCGCGACGTGCACCTGCATGAGACGGGCCACCAGCGGCTGCAGCCGGGGATCGTCGAGCATCTCGCGTTGCAGGGCGTCGAAGATCTCCTCACCCACCAGCGCGGCCACCCACAGGAGACTGCCCCGCAGCGCATGGGGCAGCAGTGCCATCCCGACCCGCTCCCACAGTCGCATCTGGAACGGCCGGGCACCCGACCACTCGATGGCCCGGCCGAACATCACCATGTGCCGGCATTCGTCGCC
This sequence comes from Gordonia sp. DT218, assembly GCF_049847105.1. Classification (NCBI taxonomy): domain Bacteria; kingdom Bacillati; phylum Actinomycetota; class Actinomycetes; order Mycobacteriales; family Gordoniaceae; genus Gordonia; species Gordonia sp. DT218. Next base: position 259,198 of record NZ_JBNCNS010000004.1, read on the forward strand.
CATCTCGGTGAGGGCGTAGTGGGTCGTCGCCGAGGCCGGGTCGGCGACCATCAGTCTGGCCAGCAACGTGCGATTCAGCAGATTCTCGAACCAGATGCCGACCGAGAGGATATTGGCCATCTCCTGCCGGGACAGGTCGATGCGCTGCTGCGGCGAGAGCCCTTCCCAGATCTCGGTGCCCACCAGGCTGAGCACGCTGGGCGGCAGGAAGTAGCGCTCGGGTTCGGGGGCCCGATCCCAGTCCAGATCGACGACCGGTGCATACGACCGCTTCACGGAGCCGTTGATCAGTCGCCGCGAGACGGCCTCCCGGCCCGCGGTGTCATCGCGTTCTGCCTCGGTCGTCGCGCGGGTCGTCACGGTCATCGCACACCTCCGGATCGGTACTGCCTGTGACCTCCGACACTAAATACGCGGGACGTATGTGTCAATACTCACTGTCACAGTTGGTGATGTTGTTTTGTGCGATGGGTCGCAGGCGGCCGCTCACGGGCCAGAATCCGGATCGGCGATGCGTACATTGGTTGGGATGAATACGCCAGAGCCGCCGATGATGCGTCGGCACGGTGGCCCGCCCGGGCCCGCGCCGCGCTCCGGTGACCCTGCCCAACGGGGTGCTCCGGGCGGGCGACCGCCCCGCCGCAACCCGGTGCCGCCCGTCGAGAACGGCCCGACGCGACAGATGCCGCCCGGACGTGGGCCGGTCCCGCCCCCACGCCAGTCCCCACCTCAGGCCCCATTGCCTCAGGCCCCATCGCCTCGAGCCCCATCGCCTCAGCCCGGCGCCCCCGAACCCACCGCCCATCTGCGCGACCGCCGGTCCGACGGCTCGCGCTATCAGCCCCCGCTGGCATGGTCGGACTCGCCGGGGTCACCGAGACCCGGCTACGCGCCGACTCAGCAGCCGGAGCCCATCCCGGGGCGCCCGGCCGAACCGCCCAGGCGTTCCGCGGAGCCGGGTCGTTCGGGTTCGCGGGGGTCGGGCGGTGTCCCGCCCCGCCGAACACGGTCGAGCTCGACGACCGCACCGCCGGCACCCAAGCCGAAGCGAAAACGTCGTCGGCTGCGGATCGGTCGGCTCATCCTGGCCGTGCTGCTCCTCTTCGTCGTCGCGTCGGTGGGTCTGCTCTTCTACTACGACGGCAAGCTCCACCGCACCGAGGCGCTCGTCCCCTACGCCGGCCGACCGGCCGACACCCCGGGCACGAACTGGTTGATCGTCGGTAGCGACTCGCGCGCGGACCTGAGTGACGACCAGCGTCAGCAGCTCTCCACCGGCGACAGCGACGGTTCCCGCACGGACACCATCATGATGGTGCACAAGCCGCCGAGCGGTTCGGCGATGATCATCAGCATCCCGCGCGACCTCTACGTCCCGATCCCCGGTCAGGGATCGCACAAGATCAACGCCGCCTTCAGTTTCGGTGGGCCCCAGCTACTCACCCAGACGGTGGAGCAGCTGTCGGGCGTCCGGATCGACCACTACGCGGAAATCGGCTTCGGCGGGTTCGACAGCGTGGTCGACGCCGTTGGCGGCGTCACCATCTGTCTCGATGAACCGCTCAATGATCCCAAGGCCGGTCTGAAGCTGCCCAAGGGCTGCCAGGAACTCAACGGCAAGCAGGCACTCGGACTCGTCCGCACCCGTGCCTTCCCCAATGCCGATCTCGAGCGGGTGGTGAACCAGCGCAAGTTCCTGAATGCCTTGATGGCCAAGGCGACAAGTCCGTCGGTGCTCGCCAATCCGTTCCGGCTGATCCCGTTCGTCAACGGAGCGGTCGATGCGCTCACCGTGGACGAGGGTGACCACATCTGGAACCTCATGGGGCTCGCATGGGCGTTGCGCGGCAACCCGATCACCACCACCACACCCACCGGCGGGGACGAGTACACCGACGACGGTGACTCACTTGCCGTGGGGGACAACACCGAACAATTCTTCAGCTACATCCGCAAGGGCGTCGCCGTCCCCGACGACCTCCTGTCCGGCAAGGGCGGCGTGCTCGGCGGCTGAGGTGAGGCGAGCCGAATGTTGGTGAGGCTGAACTCAGTTAGGCTCAACTGGGCTGAACTGGGCTTTTCGGGCCTTCTACGATGAACCCCATGACAGCCACCACGGACGAGACCGTCTTCCACAAGCTGCTGCATGACCAGATCGGCAACGAGTTCGCCGCCGCACAGCAGTACACCGCGGTCGCCATCTACTACGACAGCCACGACATGCCGCAGCTGGCGAAGCACTTCTATGCCCAGTCGGTCGAAGAGCGCAACCACGCGATGATGATCGTGCAGTACTTCCTCGATCGCGACATCGATGTGGAGATCCCCGCCGTCTCGGCTCCCCGCAACGACTTCGCCGACTACCGGGCACCGATCGAACTGGCCCTGACACAGGAGAAGACCGTCACCGAGCAGATCGTCGATCTGGCCCGGGCCGCCCGCGACAACGGCGACTACCTCGGCGAGCAGTTCATGCAGTGGTTCCTCGCCGAGCAGGTCGAGGAGGTCGCCACGATGACCACCCTGCAGACGATCGCCGAACGCGCACAGGGCAATCTGTTCGACCTGGAGAATTTCGTCGAGCGCGAGGTCAATGGCGCGCCTGCTTCCGCGACGCCTGCCCCTGCTGCCGCAGGCGGCAATCTGTAAGAACGCGCGTGGCCCGTTTCACATGCTCAGCGCGTTTCACATCATTCAGCCCGTTTCACATACTCGACGCGTTTCACATACTCAGCGCAGTGTGACCTGCCGACCGCGAATACCATCGCGCGAACGGAGTTCGGCGGTGCTGAGATCGCCGGTCTGGGCCATCGCCTCGGTGAGCCATTCGTCGAACCGGTCCAGGCCGGGGTACCACTCCTCATGGTGGAGCTCGTTGTCCAGATCGAACACCGGCACCAGCAGCCCGTGGGTGCGGAACGATCCGGCGAAACGCGAACCCTCGCCGAGGGTCAGGCGATCCGCGGCATGCAGCCGGGCCAGCGCGGTCATCAGGTCGTCCTCGTCCTCCGGTCGCACCCACCTCAGATGGGCGCGCTCGCCGGCGTCGACCCACCAGGGTGCGCCGACACCGCTCTTCGGGTTCAGACGCGCGGTCGGCATGATCGAGTCGTTGGCCCGCTGGAACATGTCCGCGATCTCCGGCGGCACATCGGTTCCCGCCGGGAACCACCACGAGAAGTCGTCGTAGACGACCAGTTCCAGCTGCGCATCCACGTCGAGCAACTTGGTCAGCGACCGCGAGGTGGCGGCGGGCGCGTACTCCGCATCCGGCTCGGCGTGGGCTGCCCACTCGATGGCTTCGGCCAGCGATCCGGTCAGGTCGGCGGGCTCCGGGTCGGTCTGCATCGCGACGAGGCCCTCGGGCCCGTTCGTCGCGTCGCGGACCAGCGCCGGCACCGCGCCGGGCAGGATCGTCGCGAGTCGAACCTCGTTCCGAATACCCTTCGGCCGTTGCGATTTCGCCGAAGGGGCGGAATCGTCGGGCAGCGCCGACGTCAGTTCGGGTTCGGCCGGTCCGGGTTCGACGAGCGCGAGATCGGCGATGGCCGAGGCCACGAACGCGCGCAACGCCACGAGGTCGCACTCGGCCGCCAGTCCCGCAAAGGGCCTGGGCGGCGGTGCCATCGCGGCGAGCTGCCGCTCCTTGCGGGCGGCCACCCGCTCGGCCCGATTACTGCCCGGACGCGGTCCGCTGCCCCGCTTGCTCTTCTTCGCCATGCGTCCACCTTCTCATGAGGCGACACCGCCGAGCCGAGGGTGGCGGCCCGCCGCGTGGCCGGAATCGGGCACCCGGCCTGCTCAGACTGGTCGGGTATGGGCGTGAACGATCGAACCCATGGCGGCATCTCGGTGAGCGAACGCCGGGATCACCGTCGCGGCCGATTTCTCGACGCAGGCCTGGCGCTTTTCGGGGAGGACGGCTACCAGAACGCCTCCGTGTCGGCGCGCGCCCTGCGCCTCCACAACCTCAGTGACGTCCTCGTCCGATTTCTGCTCGCGCTCACCTGGAGTTCACCGGAGCCGTATCGCTGCGCCCACCACCATGAGGCGGTATTTTATTATCGTGAACGAAGTTCACCTGTGTGGTTGCGCGAATCAGAGGAGGACACATGCTGCATCACGACGTGGCCGGTACCGCCCGCGGTACGGAGGAGGTCGGACAGACATGGCTCTTCTGAAGAAGAAGCGTGAGGCCGAGCCCGAGGCGGAGTCGGCCACCGAGACCGCACCGAGCGATCCGGAGATCGTCATCGGCACCACGGTCTCGGCCACTCTCGACGACGGTACCGTCGTGGAGGCTGTCGTGGTCGACGACTTCGGTGAACAGACCGAGGCCTCACTGACCCACATCGGGTCTCGACCGATCCGTGCCAAGCGCTGGGCCATCAAATCGGCCACCGGCGAGTTGGCCTTCACCGACACCATCGAACCGCGCCACTAGCCGATAAGCGAGCGCACTTCCCAAGTGCGACATGGCGAATTGTCAGGGGGGCAATCCGTTGGTCAGTAGTTCTGCCGAGATCTTCACGTCCGAGGACCATGCGCGGATCACCGCCGCAGCGCGAGTACGCAGGCACGTCGCATTCGATGAGGTTGCGGCGCTGCGTACTCCGGGTCCGGCGTGGTCGTCGTATCTCGATGCTCTCGGACTGCCCGATCTGGCCGACCGCGCTCGAGCCAGGCTACCCACCGACATCGCCGACTTCGCGGCGCGCTCACGCGACATCGGGACACGATGAGATCCGCCGCATCCCCCAGCCCGGGACTCAGTCGACGGTGACCAGCCAGTCACGCACCTTCGCAGGACGATTGGTCGCGAGCCAGCGAACGCCGAGATCCGCGCAGAGCTGGACGTCGACCTGCTCGTCGACAGTCCAGCAGTAGGTGACCCGACCGGCCGCGGCGGCCCGGTCGACCAGATCCGGGTTCAGCCGCAGGGTTTCCACGGACGGCCCGATGCCGGTGGCACCCACCGCCGTCGCGGCACTGCCGCCGAGCAAGCGGGCGGTGTCCCCGAGCAGGATCGTCGGCAACATCGGGGCGTGCCGGCGAATCCGCCACACCCCGGCCGACGAGAACGAGATGACCACCGCGCGACTGTGATCCGCCGACGGCGGCGTGCCCACACCGAACTCGTGGAGCAGCGCCAGCAACTTCTGCTCCACCAGGCTGCCGTAGCGGACCGGATGCTTGGTCTCGATGAACAGCCGCACCGGCCGTCGCCAATCCAGCGTCAGGGAGAGCAGTTCTCGCAGGGTGAGCACCGACGCCTTGTCGCCTGCCGGATGCCAACTGCCGAAATCCAGATCGCGTAGTTCCGCCAGCGACATCTCGCTGACCACACCGGTTCCGTCGGAGGTCCGGTCGACGGTGCGGTCGTGGACGCAGACGAGCTCCTGGTCACTGGTCAGCCGGACGTCGCATTCGAGGCCGTCGGCTCCCTGACTCAGGGCCAGCTCGTAGGCCGCCAGGGTGTGCTCGGGGAGCGCCTCCGAGGCGCCACGGTGGGCCACCACGGCGGGCTTGCCGGATCGGGAGATCTGCTCGACACCCGTCATGCGACCGCCACCCATCGTCGCGACGGTAGCGGCTCGTCCTGAGGTGCACCGAAGATCGCCATCAGGCGGGTGCCGAGCCACCAGGCGAACACGCCGGACACCGCCGAGCTGATCACCACCGCCGCCAGTCCGTTGGCAGAGGTCTGGATCGAGCCCGATGCCGTCGCGACGACGCGAGTGATCACCGCGATCAGTGCGAGGACGTTGACGATCGCCCAGGCCACCCACAGCTTGGTGAGCCGGCGCCGTGTGCGCTCGGGCTCGAGATCGTCGCGCATCCGGGCGACCTCGTGCAGCAGGACCGCCGCTCCCGCCACGTTGACCAACGGTACGGCCGCGAGCAGTGCGATCTGCCACCTCGGTCGCGGGTCGCGGAGATCGTGCCGGCGATAGGCATCGTCGCGCAGGGCGGTGATCCACCTCGTGAAGACGACGGTGGCATAGACGAACACCCCGAATGCCACCAGCCCGCCGAAGATCGCCAGAAATGCCGATGCCCGGTCCGTCCAGCCGGCGACCGGCACGGACCGGTTCACCACCAGGAGGATGTAGCGGAGCAGATGGACGACCGCGGCCAGCCCGAGCGCACCGGCAAGGAGCCGCAGTGCATGCAGGAGGACCGCCGTCAGCGCCTCCAGCGGATTGTGACCGTCGCCGCCGGCCTCGACCGGGACATCACGCAGGCCCCATCGCGGGACGTAGACGTATCGCGGGATCGGCCGCGGACCGGGTGCGACCATTGGGCGCCGGGCCGGGATGGCCTCCGGCGGCCGGCGGGCGACCCACCGGACATGCCTGCTCCGGTAGAGCCGACTGCTGCGCGGGCCGCTCGAGGGTTGACCCGGAGCCGACGGCGCCGCCGGCCGGGCCTGGATCTCACGATGGGATGCCGTCGGGCCGTGCGGCGTTTGCGCCGGGCCCGCCCGGTCGCCGATCACATCACTGTCGACCACGCGCAGCGGTCCGCCACAACGCGGGCAGCGTTCGCGCCCCGGACGATGCGGTGCCTGGATACGGCACTGCGGACACAGGTCGATCATTTCGACCCGGTACTCCCCGCCTCGACCGGCTTCTCGTTCTCGACCCACGCGAGCATGCCGCCGCGGACACAGCTGCCCTCGTAGCCGAGTTGTGCGAGATACTGCAGGACGCGCATCGATCGTCCGCTCGAATGACACACCACCAGGAGATCGGCGTCGAGGTCGATCTCGTCGATGCGGGCCGGCACATCGCCCAGCGGGATGTGTACCGCACCCCGGACATGACCCGCCGCCCACTCATCGTCCTCGCGGACGTCGAGCAGGACCCGGTCCGCCTCGTCGGTGAAATCGTCCGGCAGCTCCGTGACCGGCACCTGCCGGATGTCGCCCATGCTCACGAATCCATGGTGGCACAGCCGCCCGGGCCGCGGCGCGCCCTGTGCACAACCACTTCGGCCGTACTCCCGAATTGACACGGCCGTCGGCAGGTGAACAACACTATGCCGACCTACATATAACTATCCACATGCCGGTTTGCACGTCCGGCGTGAGGTGTGCATCGACCACCATAAAGCTGTGGATGAGACTGTGGAAACTGTGGACAACCAGGCCACATGCCGCACCGATCTGTGACCGTTACCACACCCGTTGTGATAGGGGTCACGGATCTGGTTGCGCAACGGTTGAGACTATTCGACAGCGTGCAGACCCACGTCACAGTCAAAGGTTCTTCACGATAACCGCTTTCCCTGTGGATAACTTGGGGAAAGTTGGGGAGAAATCGGCGTGACCGGCTGAGCATGAACCCTCGATCCGTCACTGCAGACGCGTGGCGAGCGCCCGATCGACGGCGCTGACCGTCCCCGCGACCACGCTCTCCATCAATTGGTTCACACTGACCTGCCCGCCCACCAGGCGGGCGACAAGGGGTTTCGGTGCCTCGATCATGGTGATCTCGGCATCCGGATAGCGCTCGGCGATGACCGACCGCATGACGCCGATCCCGTCGACGAGTCCGACCTGCACTGCGCGGCTGCCGACCCAGATGTCGCCGCTGAACAATTGGTCGTCGGGAGCACTGAGCCGCTTGCCGCGCCGCTGCCGGACCCACGCGATGAAGGCCTCGTGCAATTGGGCCTGCAACGCCCTGAGCCACTCCACATCCTCGGGCCGCTCCGGCGAGAAGGTGTCCAACCGGGCCTTGTTGTCGCCGGTCGTGTACAGCCTGCGCTGTACACCGAAACGCGTCAGCACATCGGAGAGACCGAACCCCGACGACACCACCCCGATGGACCCGATCATCGAGGTGTGCGCAGCGAAGATCTCGTCGGCGGCACAGGCGATCCAGTAGCCACCCGACGCTGCGACGTCCTCGCAGAACGCGATGACCGGGACGCCCTTCTCCGCGGACAGCTGGCGGATTCGTTCGGCGATGTACTCCGACTGGGCGGGCGAGCCGCCCGGCGAATTGATGACGATCACGACAGCCTTCACGTGTTCGGTGCCGAAGGCGCGCTTGAGGACAGACTCGACATTGTCCGCGGTCAGCCCGGAACGGCCGAGACCGCCGATGCCGATCGGACCGTCGAGCCGGACCACGGCCACCCGGTCCGCTCGCGACCGCGCCACCCGTTTGGCCACCTTGTCCCACGGTCCACGACTCATGTGCCGAGTGTAGTGCCACGCGTCAGGTGTCATCGGGCACGCCGACGGCCGCCACGACATTAGACTCTCGGCGTGGAGATCCGATGGCTCACCGCATTCCTGGACTTTCCGGCGGAGCAGTTCGGCGCCGAGGTCACGTTCTGGCGCGCAATTGCCGGCAGCACCGTGTCGCCGCCGCGCGGCGAACACCGCGAGTTCGCCTCGTTGGAGCCGTTCAACGGAGATCCCCATCTCCGTGTGCAACGGATCGACGCCGGACCCGGCGGAATCCATCTCGACCTCCACGTCGACGACCCGCGATCGGCGACGTCCGAGGCGATCGCCCTGGGTGCCACCGTGGTTCGCGACCACGCCGGGCCCGCGTACATGTCGTTGGCCTCGCCCGCAGGCTTTGTGTTCTGCCTGGTCGAATGGCAGGGCGAGTCCGAGCGCTCGCGGCCGATCCGATGGCCGGGCGACACGATCAGCATCATCGACCAGGTGTGCATCGACATCCCACGCGAACTCCACGAGCGCGAGGTCGAGTTCTGGACCCGGTTCACCGGCATGCCCACTGAGCCGACCATCCGTCCCGAATTTCTCCGCCTGCGTCGCGACCACGACCTGGCTGTCGGCATCCTGTTGCAGCGCAACGGGCCAGATGACACCGCGACGTCAGCCGGCGGGCATCTCGACCTGGCCGCCACCGCGGTCGAGGACGAGGTCGCGCGGCACGAGGACTGGGGCGCACGCGTCGTCGAAGAGTTCCCGACCTGGACGGTGATGTCAGATCCCGTGGGCAGGCGATACTGCATCACGAGCCGCAACCCGCGCACCGGCGAGTGATTCAGGCTCGCGTATCGCAGAACTGTTGCAGTCGTTGACGTTCGACTTCGAGTTCGGCACGGCCACGACGCGGGAGGTCGATCATCATGTCCGCGACCACGCGGTCGTCCTCCACCCGCCATGAGCCGGCGAGACGGCCGTCGACGAGCACGAAACCCGGGTATCGGCCGTTCGCGGTGAGGAGGCTCCGATAGCGGTCGTCGTCGGCGATCCGACGTCGATCTGCTTGCGCCACAATCACGTTGTCGTACGGAGCAATGAACCGGACCGGCGCGGGAACGTCCTCGTCCACGATGTCGAGACCGTCGAGGTCGAACAGTTGCTCTCCGTCCGGACCGGTGCGGATCACGAGTTCCCAATCGGCTTCCATCGCGTCGAGCAGCGGCCGCAGCCTGGTACGCCCGCACCAGGTCTGGATCCCCTGCACCGTCGCGGGACCGAATCCCCGGAGATAGAGCCGGATGAGGTCCTTACGGGCCTCGTCGTCGACGACCGCCGGTTCGCCGGGCCCGACCCAGTCGTCGAAGAGCTGATAGGTGGGCGCCGCGGAGCCCCGCCAGAGTCCGCGGGGTGGCACCTGGACCAGCGGCAACCCACACCTCGCGACCGCGACCAGCGTCGACGGGTCGTCGTCGGGGTGCCGTTGTGCCAGTTCACGACCCAGGGCCGCCCCGGACATCTCCCGGCCCGTCAGCAGTTCGGCCGCCTCGGCGAGCACGTCGGCGGCGGCGGTGCCGGCGAGACGTCGCTCATGGATCGCGACCTCGGTGTCCAGCAACGGTTGCGCGATCGGCCGGATCCATCGTGCGTCCTCGGCGTCGATCAGGAAGACCGTCGATCGCAGCAGCGCCATCCGGACGACCTCCCGATCGGTCAGCAGCCCGTCGAGTTCCGCGGGATCGAAATCGTTGATACGCGACCACAAACCGAAGAACGGCGCCTTGGGTTCCTGGGCCTGGAGGCCGACGCAACGGTCGAGCACCTCGATGGCGTCCTCATCGACGCGGTCGAGCAGATGCTGGCGCTGCAGCAGCGTCCGGTTCCACTGACCCGGACTGATCTCGTCGGCCACCGATCAGGCGGCCGGGTAGTGCAGGCCCGTGGCCGCGTGGCACCGATAGCCGTGCGGATTCTTCGCGAGGTACTGCTGGTGGTAGTCCTCGGCATAGTAGAAGCGGCCGTCGCCGGCCTCCGCGAGCGGCTTGATCTCCGTGGCGATCGGGTCCAGTCCGGCATCGGCCAGCACCGTGCCGAACTTCTCGGCAGTGGACCGGGCGACCTCGGCATCGGACTCCGACACCGTGTAGATCGCCGACCGGTACTGCGTCCCGACGTCGTTGCCCTGCCGCATCTCCTGAGTGGGATCGTGGCTCTCCCAGAAGATCTTCAGCACGCCCTCGAGATCGATCATCGACGGATCGAACACCACCAGAACCGATTCGGTGTGCCCGGTGCGGGCGGTACAGACCTCCTCGTAGGAGGGATTCGACGTGTACCCGCCTGCGTAGCCGACGGCGGTCGTGTAGACCCCCGGTACTTGCCAGAAGATCTCCTCGATACCCCAGAAACATCCGCCCGCGAGGACCACGGCCGAGAGCCCGTCGCCGAACTCGCCGATCCCGTTCCCGTCCGGGTCGGTCGCACCCTTCATCGGATGCCTCAGGAGAAGGTGATCGGCCGCGACCGGCACCGCCGCGTCGCGGCCGGGCAGCGCCTGATCGGCGGGTACGAGATGACGCTTGTGCGATTGCCCGGAAAGTAGCTGGTCAAGCCATGACATGCCCCGATCCTACGCCCGCGGCCGACACCGTCGGGGTTGATGTATGCCCGACGGTCTGCCTACTATGACGCGACCATTGGGTGTGTGACCACAGTCACTCTGGGTCACCACTGCCGGTCCGGCCCCGCGGCAAATGCAGCCGCGATCAGCGACGACGAAGGGTTTCGATGGCAACGCACGCGAGCACGGACCTCCGTCGAGCGATGAGCCCTCGCGCCGCGGCGCCGCGAGCGACGTACGACGTCCGCTCCGCGTGTTTCGGTACGGCCGCGAGCATCGCCGGGCTGATCGCGTTGCTCGTCCTCCTGATCGTCATCTGACCAGGCGGTCCGACGCCGATCTCGGCGAGGAGAACTTCAACCGCACTTGAAGTGGATTCCGCCGCAATGTTTGCAATCCCCCATGCTGTGGGTAAGGGTGGAAGTACCCGCGTGACCGACGTCAGACGTCGCAGCTTTTCACGCGCGCAGTGAGAAACGCACAGCACCTCAGAGAGGAAAATCGTGGCTGAATACACCTTGCCGGATCTCCCGTACGACTACGCGGCACTGGAGCCGCACATCTCCGGCAGGATCATGGAGCTCCATCACGACAAGCACCATGCCACCTATGTGAAGGGCGCAAACGACACCCTCGAGAAGCTGGCCGCGGCCCGCGACGACGAGACCATCGCCGGCAAGGTCTACGGACTCTCGGCAACCCTGTCGTTCCACCTCGGTGGCCACACCAACCACTCGATCTTCTGGAAGAACCTGTCCCCCAACGGTGGTGACAAGCCCGAAGGTGATCTCGCCGCGGCGATCGACGATCAGTTCGGCAGCTTCGACAAGTTCAAGGCGCACTTCACCGCCGCCGCGACCACCCTGCAGGGCAGCGGCTGGGCCATCCTCGGCTACGACACCATCGGCAAGAATCTGGTGATCCTGCAGCTGACCGACCAGAGCGGCAACATCCCCGCGGCGATCATCCCGGTCGTCATGCTCGACATGTGGGAGCACGCCTTCTACCTCGACTACCAGAACGTCAAGCCGGATTACGTGAAGGCGTGGTGGAACGTGGTCAACTGGGCCGACGCGGCCGAGCGCTTCGCGACGGCAAGCAAGCAGGGCGCAGGACTCATCGTCCCCGCCTGATCGCCCTGACTCGATCGACCTCGACGGCGGTCACCCACAATCGGGTGGCCGCCGTCGTCGTCTGCCGAGCGGGCACAGTCGTCTGCCGAGCGGGCACAGTCGTCCGTCGAGCGGGCACAGACCTTCGTCGATCGGGCACAGAAACTCGCCCACTGTGCGCAGAATCCCGCCCACTGTGCGCATCGACCGGTCGTCGCGCACGATCGGCACGAAAGTGCGCACGGTCGGCGGGATTTCGCGCACGATCGGCACGAAACTGCGCACGGTCGGCGGGATTTCGCGCACGATCGACACGAAAGTGCGCACGGTCGGCGGGTCGGGTCAGAGCAGGATCGTCGCGACGATTGCGCCGGCACAGGCGATTCCGACGACGACGAGCACCACGGCATCACGGAGTCCCGGTCGCGACGGATACGCGGTGAGACGCCCGGTACCGCCGCGGGCGGTGATCGCCTCCGCCATCTCCGCACTGCGCCGCAGCGCGCTCGACAACGCGGCCGTGATCATGTCCACCACACCCATCTCCGCGGCCGGGTGACCACTGCGCGCCGGAGCGGACGGGCGTAGCCGGTGGGCGGCCCGCAGCATCCGCAACTCCTCGATGAGCAGCGGCAGACCGCGCAGGCACAACGCGATCGCGACGGCCCACTCGTCGACCGGAAGGCGCAGAATCCGCAGCGGCCGCATCAATGTCGCGATCGCAGGTGCCACCTCGGCCATTGCCGTCGTCCAGATCACCAGGATCGAACTCGCCACCAGGACGAGTCCCAACGTGACGGCCCGCAGATAGACCACCAGCGCCGACGGCCCGAACGTCAGGTTGAGTGCGCCGCCCGCGATGATCAGACCCCAGAACCACCACGGCGGACGGGGAATCGCGCCGAGCGGGATGCCCGCGATGATCGCCGTCAGGAGCACCACTACGGCGACCAACCCGAGCGCAGGCCACGACGGCAACACCCAGGTCATCACGCCAAGGGCCATCACGACGATCAGCTTGGTACCCGCCCAGAGGCGGTGGATCAGCGAATCACCCGGCACCTGCCGGAGCGGAACTGTCTGTACGCTCATTCGGCCACCTCCGGTGATGCGGACTGAAAGTTCGGTGTCCCGAGCGTCTTCGACGGTTCGGACAACGTGGCCAGCGTGCCGTCGGTCAGCTGGACCCGACGGTTCACCACCGCGTCGAGGTCGGTCAGATCGTGGGAGATGATCACGATGGTCAGTCCGTCGGCCCGTAGCCGCGCGAGCATCGCGACGATCTCGGTGCGGGCGTAGGGGTCCACACCGGCGAGCGGTTCGTCGAGGATGAGGACCTTGGGCCGCCGCGCGACCAGTCCGGCGAGCACCACGCGGCGCATCTGACCGCCGCTGAGCGAATCGATCCGCCGGGCCGCCATCTCGCGGGGCAGTCCGACCGACTCGAGCACGCGCGCGACCTCCGCGGTGCCGACCTCGATGCCACCCGCGGCCATGATCTCGTCGCCGACGGTCTGTTTCTGCAATTGCAGGCGGGCGTGCTGGAAGGCCAGCGCGACGTCACCGACCTGACCGGTCACCGGTTTGCCGCGCAGATCGGCCGTGCCGGCCGTCGGCCCGATGAGTCCGGCCATGATCCACGCAAGTGTCGTCTTGCCCGAACCGTTCCCGCCGACCACCAACACGCCGTCGCCCCGGCACACGGTGAGGGACACGTCGTGCAGCGCCTTCACCTGCCATGGGGAACCCCGCAGATAGGTGTGGCCGACGCTGTCGAGCACCAGCAGCGGTTCGCCGGTGGCCGCGCCGGGTACGGCGTCGAGCCCGGTCAGCACCACCGGCTCCTCGACCGAGCCGGGCCGTGGAACCCACTGTGGCGGATGATCGATGACCCGTCCGAGGTGCAGGTGGACCACCCGGTCGGCGGCCGCGGCCTCCGCGCCACGGTGGGTGATGAGCACGACCGTCATCCCGCGACGGGACGGCAGGTCGGCGAGGAGGGCGAGAAGTTCGTCGCGGCCGGTGGGATCGACCATCGAGGTCACCTCGTCGGCGATGAGCAGCGCCGGCTCGCGCGCGAGCGCCGCGGCGACGGCCAGTCGCTGCTGCTGACCACCAGACAGATCTGATGTCTCACGCGCCCCCAGCCCGGCGAGTCCGACCTCGGCCAGCAGCGCTTCCACATCGACGTCCACACCGGGCGGCAGCCCCCACACCACGTCGTCGGCGACACGCGAACCGAGCATCTGGGTCTCCGGACGCTGCAGCACCATCGCGGTACCCCCGTGACGCCCGAGCCCCGCCGCACCCGGCCGGGTGACCGAACCCGACGTCGGTGCCCGACCGGCCAGGATCTTCGCCAGCGTCGACTTGCCGGAACCGTTGGCGCCGACCACCGCGACGAACTCGCCCGGCGTCAACGTCACATGCACGTCGTCGAGGACCTGCGGCATCTCCGGTCCGTATCGGAAGCCAACGCCCGACAACGTGAGCGGTAGCGGACCGACCGGTGCGTCGCCGTCGGCGACATCGCCTGCGTCCAGCGTGTCCTCGCTCGGGACGTCCGCGAGTCGGCCGACGACTCCACCGAGCAGCCACCACGCCACCGCGAGGGAGAGCGCGGTGCCCAGGGCACCCGACACCCACATCCAGATCCACCACTGGTCGACCATGCTGTTGCCGAGCGAATCGACCGTGTCGGCGAGCCCGGACAGGGCGGGGAAGTTGTCGAGCAGCTTCACCAGTCCGCCGATGGTGTTGCCGAGCGCCTCGAGAGCCAGTTTCCGCAATGGCACCAGGACCAGCAGCACGAGCACCGAGAGACCCCCGATGATCGGTGATGCGATCAGGCTCGCCATCGTGATCGTCCCGAGGCCGCGGCCGCGGCGTTTCGTGTCGCCGACGATGCCGCCGACGAGGGCGGAGCCCAGGACGGTCGCGGCGGCGCCGGTGCCCGCCATCGCGAAGCTCACCCCGGTGGCCGCCACCGAGGCCGCTATCAGCGCCCGGGGACGGGTGCGCGCGGCTACCAGCGCCAACGGAACCGGGGCCAGCAATCCGACCGCGGTCGCCAGGGGCACCACGGAGGCGACCACGATCGCCGCGACGGTCAGCCCACCGAAGATGGCGACTGACGCCATCTCCATGGGACGCAGCGGGGCGGAATTTCTCACCCATCCAGTGTGCCTGGTCCCGCAGGCGCGCCGGTGTCACGGCGGACACATCGGCCGCAGAGCGCCGACTCTGACCCCGCTTCCCGGGCTCTCGGCGGACTACGGCGTGTAAAAGAACCGTCACAACCCTCGTGTTCGAGTTGTCTGCGAGGCATCCCGGGTGGATATTTCTTCCACAGGATCTCCGCTCTCGGGTCTGAGTCCGGAGTTCCGCCCTGTGGACGAGGGAGACCAGCGATGACGACATCCATCCCGATCGGCCTCACGCCGTTTCACTTCGAGGGAGCGCTCAACGGCATCCTGATCTCGGGCCGGTGGCCCGAATCCACGCTCGAATGGACGCAGACACTCGTCGCCTCCGTACGCATCGCCTGTCGCCCCGGTTTTCTGCCGACCACCACCATCTTCGGGGTCGTCGAGGAACGGCCCGACGATGCGGAGGCCGATGCCGTCGGGATGATGGTCGCGGTCGGCAACGTGATCGACGACAGTTTCGTGGAAGCGGGCCGATTCCTCAGCAATCCGCCCGCTCTGGTCATGCTGCATCCCCCGTCGCAGACCCGGCCGTCGCTGCCCGAGTGTTCGGAGGTCGCGTCGGGGTGCGTGTTGCTGCCGGGGCTGCCCGAACTCGGACTCGAACACCGGGCCGGTTGGGCCGAGGCCGACGGGACGGTTGTCACTCTGCGTAACCAAGTTGGTATCGATCCCAACTCCGACCCCGACACCGCGGTGCTCGCCATGCTGCTGGCGGCCTGACCTGCATCGAATGAGTTAGGGTCCCCAAACATTTAGTTTTGTGCGTCCTACCTGCGGAAATACGGCTCGGCAATCTGTTGCGATGCCGCCTGAGGCAACACTAACCTGGCCCTTATGATTGCTGCCCTGTTGCTGAGCTTCGGCGTGATCTTCGTCGCCGAGCTCGGCGACAAGTCGCAGCTGATGGCCATGACCTACGCCCTTCGCTATCGCTGGTGGATCGTCCTGCTCGCGATCACCTTCGCCACCGCGGCGGTCCATGCCGTGTCGGTGTTCTTCGGGCACTTCCTGGGCGTGTCGATCCCCTCGGACGTGATGTCGATCCTCGCGGGTCTCGCGATGCTCGTCTTCGGTCTCTGGACACTGCGCGGCGACCACCTCGACGACGACGAGTCGACCAAGGCCGACCGGGTCGGGAAATCGGTGCTCTTCGCGGTCATGTCGTCGTTCTTCCTCGCCGAGCTCGGCGACAAGACGATGCTCGCGACGATCACCCTGTCGACCAACAACGACTGGCTCGGTGTGTGGATCGGGTCGACGATCGGTATGGTCGCCGCCGATGCGCTCGCCATCGCGATCGGCGCACTCCTCGGCAAGCATCTGCCGGAACGGACCATCGCCCGCGCCGCCGCCGTCCTGTTCTTCGGCTTCGCCGCGTGGTTGCTGTGGGAGGGACTCTCCGACGCCGGTACGGTCACCGTGATCGCCACCCTCAGCGCCGTCGTGGTGCTGCTCGGCATCGGTGCGATCTACCTCCGGCATCTGCGCCGATCCGCGCCCGCCGACCCACCCGGCAGCGACGTCGTCGCGCCCGACAACCAGAACGAGGTGTCCCGAACGAACGTTCGGTGATTCCGAGAAGTGTGGTCCGTCCCCCACCGCGCGCTGTCTATTGTGATCGGTGACACCGACACCTCGAAAGGATCGCTCATGGACGTAGCCGGATCATCGGTACTGGTCACCGGCGCGGCATCGGGGCTCGGCGCGGCAACGGCCGCGCGCTTCGCCGATGCGGGCGCGCAGGTATTCGGACTCGATCTCCAACCCGCCATCGACAAGGCCGGGGCCGTGGGTGGGGTGACCCTGCTGGCCGCCGACGTCACCAGCGAGATCGACGTGCGGGCCGCGATCGAGACCCTCGCCGACACGGCTCCTCCGCTGCGCGTCACGGTCAACTGTGCCGGCGTCGGCTGGGCCGCGCGCATCCTCGGCAAGGACGGACCGCACGATCTGAGCCTCTTCCAGAAGATCATCAACATCAACCTGGTCGGCACGTTCAACGTCATGCGTCTGGCCGCCGAACAGATGGCCACCGAGCCGACCGTCGACCACGATGGTCAGCGCGGCGTCATCATCAACACCGCATCCGTCGCCGCGTTCGAGGGGCAGATCGGCCAGATCGCGTATGCCGCGTCCAAGGGTGGCGTGCATGCGATGACCATCTCGGCGGCCCGCGATCTCGCGCGGGCCGGGATTCGCGTGTGCACCATTGCACCCGGCACCATCAAGACGCCGATGCTGGCGGGCGTCACACCCGAGTTCCAGCAGACGCTGGCCGGGGCCATCCCGTTCCCGCAGCGACTCGGTGAGCCCGAGGAGTACGCACAGCTCGCCCAGGTGATCGTCGAGCACAACTACCTCAACGGCGAGACCATCCGCATGGATGGCGCCATCAGGATGGCGCCACGCTGATCGTCGCGGTCCGGCTCGGCCGCTAGGCCGACTGCGCGGCGACCGCCCTCGACAACCTCAACAGGGGTTCCGCGTCGGCATCGATGTCCGGCCCGCCGGGCACCACCTCACGTACAGCGCCCCGGGGCCGTCCGGCGACCTCGTACTCCTCGACCGCCGCCCAGAGCATGTCCACTCGGGCGTCGTCGTCGACCACGTCGAAATCCTCGGTGAGAAATGGGCTCAGCTGGGTGAGCGCATCGCGCGTCTCCACCACGCGGCGATGGAACACCATCGACGCCGACGGCGATCCGGGCGTCGGCAGGACCACCTCGGGCACCGGCCCGGTCACCATCTCCCAGAGCGGGATCAGGTCGTCGGCGGCGCGTCGGTGGCGACGACGCACCGTGATCGAATGCCAGCGCGACCGCAGCATGGGGAAGCTGATGCCGATCAGGAAGGCGACCACGCCGATGATCGAGCACACCCGACTGACGTCCAACAACCACGGCAGCCGGACGACATCGCCCGCCGAGCCGATGACGAAGACGATCTGGAGCACCGTACTCACGGTGAGGAAGACGAGGCCGACGAGCAAGAGGCCCAACGAGATCCGCAGGTAGCCAGCCGCGATCACGATGACCGTGCCGACGCTCCGCACGCAGGCGACGAACCCGTACGTGAGGTACCCGCTGGCGATCAGCATGAACAGGGCGAACGCGACGTTGCGAACCGTCCATTCGGAGACCTGCTCGGTGCGGAGGTCGGTGGGTATGACGAGCATCGTCACCTGCAGACCGACGAGCGCCACCACCAGCGGGATGGCCTCGATGCCGGCCCGGCGCTCTCGGGTGGTGGACCGACCGGGATAGAAGAAGACGACGATCAGCGCGGCGACGCCGACGGCGAGCAACGCGTAGAAGAGAACACGGTCGGCGCCGGTGAACGTCAGCGTGTCGATCGCATCCGTGACGTCGTCGCCGGAGACCACGAAGGCCATGGTCAAGGCCGCGATGGCCACCGTCATGGCGACGGCCTGCAGGCCACCGCCCTCGCGTCGGATCTGTTCGAGGCGCCAGCACAATGCAGCCGCGAAGAGGAGTGCGGCAATCGCGTTGACCACGCCGACGACGATCACGCTACAGCCAGCCCTTGTGCCCGCCGAGGACCCGCTGGATGCCACGCAGATGGGTGTCGTCCGGTGTCGATCCGACGGTCAGACGCGCCTCACCGGCCCAGTTGAGGATCATCGACGCCAGCATCTCGGCTTCCCATTCACGCGCGTCCGAATAGCACGTGTGGTTCAGCGCCGCGTCCGACTGCTCGTCGGAGGGGGTGGTGAGGGCCGACGCCGAGACCGCGCCCAGCATCTGGTGTCCGGCGATCAGATGTCCGAACTCGTGCACGACGATCTGATCCTGGTGCAGCTTGGACGTATTCGCCTGGTAGAAAAAGTAATCCGCGTCATCGGCGGCCAACCAGATCCCGTTGGGCACCCCGGCAGGGAGCGGGTGGGCGATCAGCCGGATGGCACGTCCCCGCTGCGCGCCGAAGCGGTCGCAGAGTTGGGTGACGTCGAGCGGGAGGTCGAGATCGAGACCCTTGAGCGTGTCACGGCACAATGCGCGGAGCGCACGCTGACTTCGCATGGATCAGTGGGCCTCGTCGAACAAGGACGTTCAGTCCACCGCTCGCGCGCCCACGACGCGCAGGCGTGCTTCCTCCGTCGCGGCGTCGGAGATCCCCGCAGCGAGGATGTCCGGCGGATCCTTGGGCAGCCCCTGCTGCTCGCGCAGGACCTTGATCAGCTCGTTGACGACGGTGACCGAGTCGCTCGACAGTCCGGCCAGACGGAATGCCGCAAGCTGGACGTTGGTGTCGGCCTGCAGGCGCATCAGGTCGATCTCGTCGCGCGTCCGCTGCGCCGCCCGATCCTCGAGGAAATAGTGGACATCCACGCCGAACGCGGCGGCGATGCCCTCGACCGTCCGGAACGACGGCGACTTGGCCTTACCCGAG
The DNA here is from genome assembly GCF_049847105.1 of Gordonia sp. DT218. NCBI lineage: Bacteria > Bacillati > Actinomycetota > Actinomycetes > Mycobacteriales > Gordoniaceae > Gordonia > Gordonia sp. DT218. The sequence goes on from NZ_JBNCNS010000004.1 coordinate 278,740, forward strand.
CGCAACTGACTCAAGTAGGACTCGCCCAGGCGAAATCCCCTCTCCGTCGACCGCGCTGCGATCGCTTTTGCACTGTAGGCACGGCCATTGGGTCCCGGAACCGTACGGAACAGTTCCTCGAGACGGCGTGCGAACAATCCTGGGTCCAGTGCTTCTCGTGGTGCGGAGCCGATCCCCTCGACGTTCATTCGACGGTCGCCCCCTACTGACACATCCGCAATTCGTGAAGTCATTCTTCTCCCCGGCAAATTCAAAGCTTGAACTTGCAAACATTTAAGACCGGCGTGCATCGTGGATGCAACGCCCGTTACGATTTGAACGTACCTGAACGCATCCCCCCACGCGTATCACCTGTGCCGATGCTGTAACGATTGCCCGGTGTGGCATTCTTCACACTCGATCGTGAATAACCTGTGGTGGCGCAAATCCGAGCTTACCGGAAGATGAACTCTGGGCGACCATAAGTCGATCATCGTTGCAGGACACGCACCGAACCGGGGGGTCCGATGAATCACCGAGCCGCGCGTCGAGCCGCGCCGCGCCGACGTATCGGTGCGCTCACGGCCGCCACCGCGCTGATCGCCACCGCCGTGCTCGGCATCGGTGCGGGCGTCGCGTTCTCGGCGCCCGATTCGTCGTCGGGATCCGGAACCGGTTCCGGATCGCACAGCGGTTCCGGATCGCACAGCGGTTCCGGATCGCACAGCGGTTCGGGTTCCGGGAGCAGGCCCGGCCGGGGCGGCCACGATCACAGTGGTGACGACCAACTTGGTCACCACCAACCCGGTGACGACGAATCCGGGGGCGACGAATCCGGAGACGACGAATCCGGTACCGGCGGCGCGACGACGGGCGACCCCGAACCGACGCCAGGGCCCACGGACACCACCGACCCGACCCAACCCACGACCGAGCCCACCGAGCCCACCACTTCCACGGACGACGACGACGCACCCGCGGCCGTCTTGCCGTCCCGTCCCCCGCTCTTCACCTCGACCCCGCAGACCGGCGGACGTATGCCCGGCAGCTCGGGCGACGGGAGTACGAGCAGGGATGAGAACGGGCCCGCGAGCCGCGCAGATTCACATCAGGGCGGCGCAGCACCGGGTGCCGAGGTCCCCGGCCTCCCGACTGCCGACGCAGCGGGTCCGGCTCCCGCCCGGGCACAGGGTGTGGGACCGACGGCCGTCCCACCGACGACTGCCCGACCAGCAGGTCCGCCGCCGGCGCCCGCCCCCCGGGCGTCGACGCCGAACTCGAACCAACCCGCACTCGCTGCCTCCCGGCCGACTGCGGCACCGCCCGCTGCCGACGACAGCGCGCTCGCCACGGCGCGGCGCATCATCCTCGGGCTCGCACCCGGGGCCCTTCTGCTGCTCGGTGCGGTCGCCCTGCTCGGGAGCGGCTCGTTCCTCGAGGCGCTGCGCGCCACGCGATCCTGATCGTCGCGGGAGCGACGGACGGGCTCAGCGGTCGCGGAACTCGAGCACCGTGTCCTCGTGGGGGACTTCGCCTTTCGCCGGGCCGTCGATCCATTCGCGCAGCACCTTGGTGGCGCGGACATCGTCCTCGTTGTACTCCAGCAGTCGTTGCCGCTGCGCCGGATCGGGGGTGGCGCCACCCAGACCGACGGCGTCTCGATACCAGTCCATCGACGCCTCGCCGCTCGCCTCGGCATCGCGCCAGGTGAAACCGGCGACCGGTGCGACTCGTTTGAGCCCCTTGCCGTTGGGACAGATGAAGTTGCGACCGACCGCCTCGTAGATGTCCACCCACTCGTCGGAGGCGATGAACTCTTCGACCTCGGCGCGCGGCGGTACCCCGTCGTCGCCGGCGAAACGCCGCGCGGATCCCAGCAGCCACCGGTTCTCGGCCTGCTGTGAGTAGCAGTATGCCGCAAAGGTTTTCCCGGCGGCGCGGGCCGCTTCACGTTCGGCGGTGAGCCAGCCCCAGAACTCTGCGAACGATCTGCCCTCATCCCGGGTGGGGAGCGGCTCCCACGTGGCGAACGCCCGATACCGGACCTCGCGCGACGGATCGGCGTTGTCGGTCAGCAGGGTGCCCCACAGGTAGGCGCCATGTTCTCCGTAGCTCTCCATGTCCACGTCGACCTCGACGTCGGCCCGATCGACCTGCGGCTCTTCCAGGCGACGGATGAGCGGGATGTCGGTGAGCCAGGCGATCGCGTTCAGCACCGCGTCGTCGAACCGGATGTTTCCCGGCCAGTCCGTCGGTGGGGCGCCGCGGAATTGGGCCAGTTGGTCGATGGTCGTGATCCCGATCTCGCCCAGCGCGATGCTCTGGTTGCCGCCGACGACGAGACTCACGTCTCGGCGCTCTTCGAGTTCGGGCCCACAGCGCGGCCACCACGGACAGCTCCGGCACTCGCCGATGCGGCGCGGCGTGGTGGGGATGGTCTGCCCGGCGATCGCCATCCGGCGTTCGAACGTCTCGGCGTAATCCTCCAGCAGACCGGCCATCTCGAAGACGACGATGCAATCTGCGTCGATCCCGATGACACCGCCCCTGAGATCCACCAGGTCGGCCGAGGGCGTCAACCCGAGGTCGAGCAACATCGCGGTCAGCTGAGCCAGCCGCAGTTGGTCGCGACGCTGATTACGCGCGTTGCGGGACGCGTCCGGTCGCGGTGCCCACGTCCAGACGGGACTCGTCAGCGTCGAGCCGCCGTTACCGCCGTTTCCGGGTTTCACGTCGTAGCTGACCCGATGGTTCACCACGATCACCGGGACGTAGCCGGAGCCGTTGCGAATGAGCAACTCGGCGTGCCCTCGCCTGCCACGTTCGCGGTCGGTCGGCAAGGTGGCGTTCCAGATCCAGGGGGTCTCGGCGGCGCACGCGGCCATGGTGGCCGCGACGCGTGTCGCATGGTCGGACGTCGGGTCGACCAGCACGACCGTGCCGGGTGGCTGATCGCTGTGCAGACCGCGCACCATGTCGCGCACCCCGCCGCGATGGTCCGCGGCGGCATCCTTGCGCCGCTGCGCCTCGGGCGTATCGGGACGCGCACGGACGAGGTCGGGGTGCGACTGGTCGAGCGCGAGACGATGTTCGCAGCCCGCGAGATCGCGCGGGTGCAAGACCACTGCCGCTGCTGCCACTCGCCCATCCTTTCCGACATCGGTCCGTGCCTCGCGTCGTGCACCGACGCTTCGCGCGGGACCGCCCTCGTCGAGCCTATGTAATGCTTGTACCGATGCACGCACTCCCGCTCGGTTTCCGAGCCGGGTGGTTATCTCAAGCTCCGGGACACCGCACAGGAGGTAGGTTCCTCAGATGGGATTGTTCTCGTCGGATGGCAAGACTCGCGCCCAGCGAAAGGCCGAGGCCAAGGCGCTGAAGACCAAGGCCAAGTTGGAGGCCAAGCTCGAGGCGAAGAGTGCGCGGAGGTCGGACAAAGCCCGACGCCGCGCCGACCGTAAGGACCACGCCAAGGAGTTGAAGCAGGAGCGCAAGACCACCAAGGCGGCCGGCAAGGTCCAGCAGAAGGTGGCGAAGGCCGACGCCAAGGCGACCGCGGCCAAGGCGAAGGCCGACGCCGACGCCCAGGCGTTCAGCCCGGCAAGTGTCCGCCGTTATCTGACCGTCGTGCGGCTGCTGTCGCCCATTGTCGTGCCGATCGCCTATCGCGCGGCGGTGGCGGCGCGCGGTCAGGTCACCGCGCTCCAGGCGAACCGCGCCGGTGTCTCACCGGATGTGCTGCGTCAGTTCTCCGGCCACGGCGCGACGCTGTCGGCACGGATCGCCAGCACCCGGGCATCGCTGGAGAAGGTCGCCACCAAGGACACCTCCGACGAGGGTTCGGCGTTCGTGTCCGCGATGGCGACCCGTCTCGACAACCTCGCGATCGCCGTCGACGCCGCGGAGGCCATGCCGGCGGCTCAGCGCCGGACCGCACACCAATCGATCGAGTCAGAACTCGAAGCCATCGAGGCGGACATCCTGGCACGGCTCGGCGTGCGCGCCTGATCCTCCGTCGCGCGGTGCGTGACCACGCCGACGTCGTAAAATGGGGCCCTACCCGCCGCACCGATTCACCACGCAAGGGAGCGTGAGCAGCAGATGACCGACTCCGGCCCGAACAACACTCCCCAGGACTCCCCGTCCGACGACTCGGCGTCCGAGGTGGCCGGGTCGCCGGAGTCGGCAGGTACCGAGGCCGACAAGCAGGCCGGCGAGAGCGCACCGGCCACCGAGACGCCTGCCGAGAAGGCACCGCCGAAGAAGGCTGAGCCAAACAAGGCCGCACCAAACAAGGCCGCACCAAACAAGGCCGCAGCCAAGAAGCCGGCTGCGAAAAAGGCGCCGGCCAAGAAAGCGCCTGCGAAGAAGGCAGCAACACACAAGGCCGCGGCAAAGAAGTCACCCGCCCAGAAGCAGGCGACCGACAAGCAGGCGGCCGAGGAGCAGGCGGCACGGGAGACAAAACCGACGAGCGAGACGCCGGCCGAGCCGGACCCGCCGGCACCGCCCGATACCCCCGCACCGAAGCCCGACGTCGCCGCACCGAGGCCTGCCGCGCCCAAGTCCGCACCGCCCAAGCCCCCGGTCAAGAAGAAGGCGCCGACCGGACCGTCGGGTCCCGCGTCGACCGCACCGTCGGCCCCGCCGTCGCGTCCGTCTCCGGCCGTCGTCGACGCCGTCGCCGAATCCGATGCGCAGCGAGCAACCTTCGCGCAGCTCCGGGCCGGGGCGCCCACCGAGCTCCCGTCGGCGAACCGGACGGTCCCGATCGCCGCTGGCGCGGCGCTCGCCGCCCTGGTGGCGATCCTGATCGCGGTATTGCGGCGCCGCCGCTAGGTCGACTGGACCGCCACGCGGTCGAGGATCGCAGACGCAACCTCGGCAGGCCGGTTCTCCGGCAACCAGTGGTCGGCTCCGTGGATGACGCGGAAGTCGTATGGCGCGTCCACCCAGTTCGCGGTCATCTCCGCACCCGTGCGACCGAGCGCGAAATCGCCGTCGCTCCACAGGTATGTGGTCGGGACGACGATCTTCGGGAACCGCCGATCCTCGCGCGTCCCGAGAGGCAGGCCGCGGTACCAGTTCAACGCCCCGGTCAGCGCACCCGAGGCGACGATGTCGTCGTAGAGGCGACTCGCGAACGGCTCCGGCAACCCGATCCTCTTCCCACCCCCGGCCGACGGCCGAAAAACCCTGGACAGGAACAGTTCCGGGATCTTCGGCAGGTTGAAGAACGCCATGTACCACGACCGGAGCAGCTGTCCGCGTGGCATCGCGCGCAGAAATGCGGCCGGATGTGGCACCGACACCGCGGTCAGCGTGCGGATCCGATCGGGATGCGCGCCCGCCACCGACCACGCGACGGCAGCTCCCCAGTCGTGGCCGACCAGGTCAACCGACTCGACGCCCAGGGCGTCGATCAGCGCGACCACGTCGCCGACGAGCTCACCCATGCGGTAATCGCGACGAGCGCTCGGTCGCGCGCGCGGCGAATAGCCACGCTGGTCCGGGGCTATCGTTCGAAAACCCTTGTCGTGCAACAGCGGTGCGACCAGTTCCCAGGCCGTCGCGCGTTGTGGGAAGCCATGCAGCAAGACGATCGGAACGCCGTCGATCGGTCCGCTGTCGATCACGTCGAAGACGTAGGGGCCATTGGCGAACTCGGTGAGTCGGTCGGTCATCGTCGTCATCCTTCCCCGGTGAATGACCCGACAGTACCTGCCGGAGAACACCGACGATGCGAAGAGCCGCCCACCCCTGAGGGTGAGCGGCTCTTCCTGGTCGCTGGTCGGTCGAGGGCGTCGGATCAGTTGAGCTGGTAGACCGTCGTCCCGCCGACTGTGGTCGCGGTGTAGTTCTGCGCGACCCAGGTGGAGATCTCGGAGTTGCCGCCGGGACCGCCCTGTCCGCCGCCGCCACCGATGTAGTAGCCGATCTTGCCGTCCTTCACGTAGTCGATGAACTCCTGCAGGGTCGGAGCGGGGTCTCCGCTCCATCCACCGATGGCCATCACCGCGGTGTCCGTGGCGATCTCGATGCCGGAGGCGGATTGCGACCCGTTGGTGGCCGCCGACCACGTGGCGTCCGAGGACTTCAGCAGGGCGACGAGTTCGGTGTTCGACGAGATGTCGCCACCCATGCCACCACCCATGCCGCCACCACCGGACGGGCGCTGGCCCTGACCACTGTTGGTCGTGGTGCCGCTCTGCGTTTGACCACCCTGGGCCTGTCCGTTCTGGGCCTGACCGTTCTGGGTCTGACCGTTCTGGGACGGCGGAGTGCTGCCGTTCCCGCCGGGAGCGTTGCCACCCGGGGTGTTGCCACCGCCGCGGTTTCCACCGCCTCCGCCGGGTCCGCCCATGCCGCCACTTTTCATGGAGGTGCTGACCGCGGTCGGGATCGATCCGGTGTGTGCGGTCGCGGCGGTCGCGATCGCGAATCCGACGCTGCCACCGGCCCCGGCGAGCGCACCGATGATCACGGCGCCCGCCACGGCCTTACGCCAGGCCATCACGCTGCCCACGAGCAGCATCACCACGCTGATCACCGCCACCGCACCGATCAGCCAACGGCACCAGACGGGCCCGAAGTCGTTGCGGTTCAGCAGTACGATGGACCACCAGCCGGCGAGACCGATCATCGCGGCCAATGCGATCCGCCCGTCCCAGTGATCCCGTCGCCGCCAGGCGAACACACCGCCCATGCCGACCATCGCGCCGATCGCCGGCGCCAAGGCCACCGTGTAATAGGGGTGGATGGTGCCGCTCATGAAGCTGAAGATCAGTCCGGTGATCACCAGCCAGCCGCCCCAGGCGACCACGGCGCCACCCTCGACGCGGCTGATCCCGTTGGTGAAGCGGAAGATCGGGAAGCTGCGCACCCCGAGGTAGATCGCGAAGGCCAGTGCGAACAGGGCCACCGGGAGCAACCACGAGATCTCGTTGCCCATCTCCGAACTGAAGAGCCGGTTGAGGCCCGTCGAACCTCCGAAAGAACCGCCGGCCTGTCCACCACCGGGGCCGCCGCCCCCACCGGCGCCGCCTCCGCCACTGATGCGGCCCACGCCGTTGTAGCCCCACACCAGATCCATGAAGGTGTTGTTCGTCGAGCCGCCGATGTACGGGCGCGCCGAGGCCGGCACCAGGATGGTCGCCAGCACAAACCAGCCCGCCGACACGATGAGCGCGACGGTCGCACCGATCAGGTGGCCGATCCGCTTCCACCAGCCGTTGTCGGCGAACATCAGGTATGCCAACCCGAAAGCGGGCAGCACGAGCAATCCCTGCAACATCTTGGTGAGGAAGGCGAAGCCCAGGGCCACACCGACCAGCGCGAGCCAACGGCCCGAGTTCGTCCCGATCGCCCGGATCAACGCATAACCCGCGGCCACCATCAGCAGGACGAGCAACGCATCCGGGTTGTTGAACCGGAACATCAGCGCCGCGGCCGGGGTGAAGGCGAGCACAGCGCCCGCGATCAGGCCTGCGGCAGTGCCGTGGCGCGCGTCGGTGAAGGTACGTCGCATCGCGCAGTACAGGAGCGCGACCGCGGCCACCCCCATCAATGCCTGCGGGACCAGCACCGCCCAGCTGTTCATCCCGAACACCCGCACCGACAGGCCGGTCACCCAGAGGGACGCCGGCGGCTTGTCGACCGTGATGAAGTTCGCCGAATCGAGCGATCCGAAAAACCAGGCCGTCCAGCTCTGCGAGCCCGCCTGGGCGGCCGCCGCGTAGAAGGTGTTGGCGTACCCGCTGGCCGCCAGGTTCCAGAGGTAGAGCACGGCGGTGGTCACCAACAGCCCCGTCAGGGCGAACGGGCTCCAGGCCACGGCGCGCTTGGGCCGCGGTTTCTCGCCGGCGTGGCGGCCGCGCGCTCCGGCCGGGGGTGGCGGTTCGCCGGGCGTCGTCGCACCCGGGCGTGCCAGCACTGTGGTCATGGGTCCTCCTGTGTCGGATGTCTTGATCCCACAGTGGGGCCTGCGACTCACGCCAGGCTGGACGATGACTGGGAGAACCCTGTGAGCGCCGACGCCACGTTGCAGCGTGTCATGTCCATCACAGAAATGACCGTGTACACGGTCGTCGCTCGCCATTCCGCCGTTTTCGGCAGATGCTGGAGGTACAAGGTCCCGGATCAGATCGACACCATGGGGAGGACGAACGGTTTGCGGTACGCGCTCGGCACGATCGGCGGACGGATGCCATGGTCGTCCAATCCGCTCCTGCGGCGAGGCGACCGGATGGTCGCCACCGTCGGGCTCGTGGCCGTGGTCGTCGCGCTGCTCGCCGTCCCCCTGGCGGTCCTCGTGGGGTGCTCGACGTACGGCCAGGTGTCGGCGCGCGCCGCATCGACCACGCCGGTGACGGCTCGCGTGGTCGACGTGCTGCCCGCCGACCCGACCGCACTGGACACCGGGGCCACGGTCAGGTGGATGGACGACGGCGTGGCCAGGACCGACACCACATCGGTGCCGTCGACGACCCGTGCCGGCACGACGACCCGGATCTGGACGGATTCGTCCGGCAACGTGGTACCGCAGCCACCGGACAGATTCGGACGAGTGGCCGGTGCCGCTGCGGTCGGGGTGTTCGGGTGGCTCACGATCGCGGCACTACTGCTGGCCGGCGTGCGTCTGGTCGGCCTGGGGGTGGCACGACGTCACGCGGACCGCTGGGACGTCGAGTGGCGGCAGGCGAGCGCCGCGGACGGCTGGGCGTCACACTGATCCCTCGTGACACCGCGGGTCGGTTTTCATCCTGCGCTGTCGATGACAAGTGTGGGTGCAATGTCGTTGGTCAACAACATGCGGGATCCGATCAGGTGTCCGCGGATCTGCGGATCGGACGTCGCGGCGATCTTGCGGGTGATGACATCGACGATGAGATCGCGGATGTCGGGTTCGGTGACGTTGCTCGTGTCGCCCCAGTTCTGGGGATCGGCATCGTTGAGCAGGATGGCGACCGCCCGGTGGACGCGCCGTTGGCCGGGGGCGTCGACGCAGATGGTGGCCAATCGGTGGTGCTGGGAAATCAGCCCGCGGAGCTCGGTGCGGGCGCAGACGGCAATTGCGTGGTGACGGGTCATAGTGTGCTCGTTCGTGTGTGATGGTCTCGGCCGTCGTGTCTCTGGGACGGCGGCGCTACAGGGGCATCAGGAGATGTTTACGAGTGCTGCGTGGGCCATCCTTGTCGGCGAGCATCGCCAGCGATCTGCGTAGCTCGAGTCTGGTCTGGGACGGTTCGATGACGGCGTCGATGTAACCTCGCTCGGCAGCCACCCACGGGGTCGCGACAGTCGTGTTGTACAGATCGATCATCTGCTGTCGGACGGCGGCCCGATCGGCCTCCGGCACCGAGGCGAGCTGGCGGCGTTGGGTGAGGCTGACCGCGGCTTCACCACCCATGACGGCGATTCGGGCGGTCGGCCAGGCGAGGTTGATGTCTGCCCCGAGTTGTTTGGAACCCATCACCGCGTAGCCGCCGCCGAATGCCTTGCGGGTGATGACCGTGACGATCGGTACGGTTGCTTCGACGACCGCGTAGAAGAAGCGCCCACCACGTTTGATGACGCCGATACGTTCTTCCTCGACCCCCGGCAGAACTCCGGGTGTGTCGACGACGAAGATCAGCGGCAGTCCAAACGCGTCACAGAGACGAATGAAGTGGGCGGCCTTGTCTGAGGCGCGCGCGTCGATCGCGCCGGCCGCCACCTGCGGCTGGTTCGCGACCACACCTACGCTTCGCCCATCGACTCGAGCGAATGCGGTGATCATGTTGGCGGCCACACCATCGCCGATCTCGTGTAGGTCTCCGTCGTCGAAAATTCGTAGCAAGACGTCGAACATGTCATACCCGACGTTGTGCTCGTCGGGAATCACACGATCGAGTTCGCGGTCGGAATCGGTGATCTCGGGTTCCAGTCCCGGATTGACCAGCGGTGCGCGTTCGAAACAGCTCGACGGCATGAAGCGCAGATATGCCCGCGCCCAATCGAACGCCTCCTTTTCGTCTTCTGCGACATGGTGGATGTTGCCGTTGTGGGCTTGGTTGACGGCACTGCCGAGTTCGTCGAGCGTCACTTCTTCGCCCGTCGTCTCCCGGATCACGTCAGGGCCGGTGACGAACATGTGTGACGACTTCGTCGCGATCAGGACATCGGTGTTGATTGGCGAATAGACCGCTCCTGCAGCGCATTTGCCCAGCATCACCGACACCTGGGGCACCAGACCCGACAAATTGTGTTGACGCCGGCTCACCCACGCATACCAGGCCAGGGATGTGACGGCGTCCTGGATGCGGGCGCCACCGGAGTCGTTGATGGCGATGAACGGGCATCCGACTGTGGCGGCGGTCTCCATCGCGCTGGCCACCTTACGGCCGAACATCTCACCGACCGAGCCACCGAAGACTGTTTGGTCGTGAGCGATCACCACGGCCGGTCGGCCCTCGATGGTTGCATGGCCCGTGACCACACCGTCGCCGTAGAGAGCACCCGGGGATCCGGGCTGCTTGACCAGCGCCCCGATCTCCACAAAGCTCCCGGCATCGACGAGCATCGCAATCCGCTCGCGTGGACTGGGAATCCCCTTCAGCTCTCGCTTCGCGACTCCCGCAGCGCCGGCGGGCTCCCGGGTCTGCGCCATTCGGCGATACAGCTCCGCGAGCTTGTCGGCGGTCGTTGCGGGTGCCGCCGCGACCTCGGGCGTGGCGACCAGCCCGCCGCGTTGGAATTCGCCAAGTGCTTGTGTGGTCATGTCGTCACTTCCGAGATGAGGTCCGTAGGGCTTCCGGATGCAGTCCGGTCGTGCGTCCCAGGGTTCGACGCATTGGGCGAGTCGGCGACGAGCCGCGCAAGCGCTTCGATCTGTTCGGAGTTGTGGCACAACACCTTCGACGGCACAACCGAAATAGCGAAGCGAAACGCGAACGTTTCGGGGGCGTCGAGCACTGCGTCGAAGCCTGGTCTGACGACCGGCTCGAGGACGTCGAACACCTCCGCTGGGTACCTGGCAAAGTATTCGTCTCGGTCCGGGCCATGGGCACGGCTGATGATGAGTGAATCTGGCATGAGCTCCCCCCAAGGCCAGTGAGCCTCGTACGCACAGCCAGCTGAAGTGCTGAAAACTGTTGTTGAAGAATGTTTCTGCGGACTGCATAGGCGGCGGTCGGGCCCCCGGCCGAAATGGATACCGACCCCCCGGTGCCCTTACCGATGGGTAACTTACTGGCGCGTAACCGTCACATTAAGGCACCGGCTCCAAGCTGTCCAGAGGCCGACCCAGATGAATCCACTCGACCTTCGTGAGTGAGCGTTCGGTCGTGCACCTGGGACACAAGGACTTCCACCGTCATGCGGGCGTACTGACGCCGGCGATCGGTATTCCGTGGACTTCGCGGCGGAAGTCGTGGGTGGCACGGGCGACGTGGTCAGGACTGGTGACCAGAACTGCGCCCGTGGAATGCCCTGCGACCAGGATTCGGGCGCAGTTGCGCGCGTTCTCGACGGTGTTTCGAGAGCGGTTCTCGGTTGCGATGCGAGCTGGGGCTATCTGGTGGTCGACCAGCCACGTTTTCATTGCCTGAGCTTCGGTTCGGCCGTGTTGCGGGTTGCCACCGGTCGTGATCACCCAGGCCTGCGGGAACTCCCGCGCCAGCCGCAGGGCTGCGCGCAGGCGCGAGACGAGCACCGGCTTCATCGAGCCGTCGCGGTTGAGCGCAGCGCCGAGCACGATGACGCGGGTCCCGAACGGGTCGATACGCAATAACGGCGGCGCGTTCACCGGCGGCCGCCGAGGAGCACGCGGATGCGGTGCCACAGCACAGGGATTTGCCGACCCCGAATTGACGAGTTCGCACAGGCCCGATGCCCACTCGACGTGGCGTGGAAACACCTCCGGATGCGGCGATGCCTGCGGTGCGGCATGGCCGAGTCCGGTGAGCATCATGACGCCGACGATCGTGATCGGGCAGCGAAAAATATAGTGCCGATTTGGCATTGACGGTTCCTCCCCATGAACGCGCAGCGAGACCGGGTCCGAAGGCCCGCCATTCGATGCCCCCCGGGCAGCGCGTGAGACCAGATCGTAAGAGCACTTTTCGCCAAGCGCCAGGGCCGATCTCCGTTCCAGGGCAGACCAGCCCATACGCGCCGTTGGGCAATTGACCCAGTCGTGTGTTCGGATTGTGCGCTACGTCAAGTTCATTGCGCAACATCGGTTTTCAATCCCGTCTGACCAAGCGCTCGGTCAAGTTGTTCGAGAGACTGATTCGCGATTAGCGATACCAAAATTCCTGAATTCCTTCATCTTTCGGAACTGGTATGTGTAGCGTCTCCTGCGGAATATGCGTGGCCGCAACAGCACAATCGCATTGGGGGATCGGTTGTGATGCGGACACCGACATCGAGTGGGGGAGTTGAGAATCATGCGTCAATCCGTCCTGTCGCGAGGATCGTGGGGCCGACGGCTGGTAGGGGGAGCCGTCGTCATGGCCGCGGCCCTATCAGTAGGACTGGGAACAACGGTGCCCGCATCGGCCGCCAGTCAGCAGGAGTTGAACTCCACGATCAAGTCCGGTCTGAAGAAGAACGTCGCCGACGACGTCATCCTCAGCGGTTCGAGCACGTCCAAGGTGCCGACGGGGAGCGGCAAGGAGGAAGACGACTTCTGGAAGGCCTTCGGCAACGGATTGTCGAACCCCGACGTCGCCCCACCGGGTACCAACGACTGGAACTGCAAGGCCTCGGACGGGAAAGATCCCGTCGTCCTGGTGCATGGCACGTGGGAGAACGCCTATAACAACTGGGCCTACCTCGCGCCGAACCTCAAACGAGCCGGTCTGTGCGTCTATGCACTGAACTACGGGATCCTCGGTCTCGGCCAGGGTGGCGGACTGGGGACGGTGTTGCCGGGCGCCTATGGCACCGGCGACATCGCGCAGTCGGCCAAACAACTCGCCGCCTTCGTCGATCGCGTCCGCGCATCCAGCGGAGCGTCGAAGGTCAACATGGTGGGTCATTCACAGGGCGGATTGACCGCACGCCAGTACCTGAAGTTCGACGGTGGCGCCGGCAAGGTCGATCACCTGGTGACCCTCGGTGCCACCAACCACGGCACCACGCTGGTCGGGATCGGCGCACTGGGACGCACCATCAACAACCTCGGCATCGATGTTCTCGGTCCGGTCGCGCTCGGGGTCGGCGTCTCGGGTATCCAGCAGGTCTACGATTCGCGGCTGCTGAAGAAGCTCAACGCCGGCGGCGATACCGTACCCGGCGTGAAGTACACCGTTGTCGGTTCGAGGTATGACGAGGTCACCACGCCGTACGACTCGACCTTCCTCACGGGGCCCGACGTCCGCAACATCACCCTGCAAAACGGATGCGAGATCGACACCTCTGATCACCTCGCACTTAGCTACTCAAAGCGAGCAGTATCCATCGTTCTCAACGCATTCGGGGCGAAGATCGCGACCACGCCCGGCGGGCCTGCGCTGCCGGTACCCGTCGTCTGCGGTCCGAACGGGTGGCTGATCGGCTGACAGCCCGCGAGAGCTGACGCTGCGACCGGCGAGTCCGAACAACGGGCTCGCCGGTCGTACGTTGTACACCGAACGCGGGCCGTTCAGACCGGGGCCAACACTTGTGCCCGGCCCCGCCCGCGAGGTCGGCACCGTGACCACTGGCGCACTGCTCGGCCAGAGCGGAAAGCCCTTCGACAACATGGGGTTCGCTCTGCGCTACCGCCCTGGCAGGTACTTCAGAGCGCGAATCGCGTACGGCGTGATGGCCCGGTAGACGCCCTGCGGGATGCCGGGTGCGCGGTCGATGCCGATGAAGCGCTGTTCGGCGACGGTCTGCGGCTCCGTGTACTTGAGCAGCCCCTCTTCGCCGTGTCGGCGGCCGACACCTGAGATGCCCATGCCCCCCATGGGCGCAGCGGTCGACGCCCACGCCGCGGCATAGCCCTCGTTGATGTTCACCGTGCCGGCGCGCAACCGGTCGGCGATCTCGTTTGCCTCGGCACTGCTCCCCGCGAACACGCTCGCGTTGAGTCCGTAGGCGGTGGCGTTCGCCAGCTTGATCGCCTCGTCAGTGGAGTCGACGGGGTAGATCGACACCACCGGTCCGAATGTCTCGTCGGCATAACAGGTCATCTCGTCGGTGACGTCGGCGAGCACAGTCGGCTCGAAGAAGAACGGACCCAGGTCGGCACGACGACGACCTCCGGCAAGTACCTTCGCCCCCTTCGACACCGCGTCCTGCACATGGGCTTCGGCCGTGTCGATCTGTGCGGCCGAGGCGAGTGATCCCATGTCGGCGCCGAAATCGTAGGAGGCGTCGAGCTTCATCGCGGCGACGTACGCCGCGAACTTCTCGGTGAACTCGTCGGCGATCGCCTTGTCCACGTAGAGCCGCTCGATGGAGATGCAGAGCTGGCCGGAGTTGGAGAAGCAGGCGCGCGCGGCGCCCTGGACCGCCCGGTCGATGTTGGCCTTGGCGGTGACGATCATCGGGTTCTTGCCGCCGAGTTCCGCGGAGAAGCCGATCAATCGGCGTCCGGCCTGCTCGGCCAGCGTCGCGCCGGTTGTCGATGACCCGGTGAACATCACGTAGTCGGTAGTGGCGACGATCGCCTGGCCGACAACACTTCCCGGTCCGGGCACCACCGCGAACAGCTCCCGCGGCAGGCCGGCCTCGTAGAGCAGTTCGGCGAGTGCCAGTGCGCAGTAAGGGGTCTGGCTGTCGGGCTTGATCACCACGCCGTTGCCGGCGAGCAGTGCGGCCACCGCGTCCGACACCGCCAAGGTGAGGGGGTAGTTCCACGGGCTGATCACGCCGACGACGCCCTTGGGCTGGTACCGAACCCGCACGCTCGTCGCGCCGGGCAGCATGCCCTTGACCTTGTGGTCGGCCAGGGACCTGGGGCCTGTCGTCGCGTAGTGCCGCGCGGTGAGCGCGACGTCGATGACCTCTTCCTGCGCGTAGATGCGCGCCTTGCCGGTCTCGGCCTGCGCGATGTCCATCAGGTCGGCGGCGTGGGAGTGGACGAGTTCAGAGAACGCGGCGAGCACCTCCGCCCGCTGCGCCGCGGTCCGCTGCGCCCAGCCCTCCTGGGCCGCGCGCGCACGCGCGACCGCGGTCTCCAGATCCTCGGCGGTACCGACCGGGATGGTCGCCATCTCCACACCGCTGAACGCCTCGAGGACGGGGCGGGTCGGACGCGCGGCCGCGTCGTCGATGGCCACCAGTGCGGCCAGCCGGCGGAAGTATTCGGGCGTGGGCTTTCGCATGATCGGTTCCTCAGCTCTCGGTGGAGGCGGTGTCGGAGGGGTCAGCGGTGTCGACAGCAGCGGTCTCGACAGCAGCGGTCTCGACAGCAGCGGTCTCGACAGCAGCGGACCCGGCCGCGTCGACGTCGGCGGTATCGGTGTCGGTGTCGGTATCGGTGTCGGTGTCGGACTCCGGGCCCGCGACGATGACGATGCCGTCGTCGTCGGAGTACACGATGTCGCCGGGGTTGAAGGTCTCGCCGCCGATGGTCAGCGGGATGTCGCGGTCACCGACACCGGTCTTGGTGGACTTGCGCGGGTTGGTACCCAGCGCCTTGACGCCGATCTCCATCTCGCCGATCGCCTTGGCATCGCGGATGGCGCCGTTCACGATGATCCCGGCCCAGCCGTTGGAACGCCCGAGTTCGGCGATCATGTCACCGACCAGTGCCGTGTGCACCGATTCCGCACCCTCGACGACGAGCACGCCACCGGGGTTGGACTCGGAGAGGATCGATTTCAGCAGGGCGTTGTCCTGGAAGCACTTGACCGTGGTCACCCGCCCGACGAACTCACGGCGGCCTCCGTACTGGGTGAACTGGGTATCACAGCTCCGGACGAGGTCGCCGATCTCGTCGACGAGGTCAGCGGTCGGAGTGAAGGTCGACTCGGTCATGGGACTCAGTTTAGGCCGACCGAGCGGTAGATGTTACCGGTGGGTACATCTACCGACACGGCGTGCAGCGCACATCCCGAGTTCAACGGCCGACTACTGCGTCTCGCGACTCCGAAGCCCGGCCATCACCACGTCGAGCATGCGTCGGGTGCGATCTTCCCACGCGTCGTCGAGGTCGACCCGCCAGAGAAACCCCACCAGGAGCAGCACTTCGTCGGGAGCGATGTCGTTGCGCAACGAGCCGTCCCGCTCTCCTGCGTGGAGCAGGGAGCCGATCGCGCCGACGACCGGGCCATACCCCTCCGCGGCGAGCTCGGTGTACATCGCGGTGTGGATCGCATCGGCCAGCCCGTGCTTGATCCGGCCGTATTGGGCGAGCTGGTCGAACCACAGCCGCAGGGCGACGTCCGGACGGTGATCGGCAAGGAGAGCCGGAGCCGCGTCGACGAGGTCGCGGACGTCGTTGCGGTGCACCTCCATGACCAGGGTCTCGCGGTTCGGAAAGTGTCGGTACAGGGTTCCCTGGCCCACGCCGGCGGCCTTCGCGATGGCATGTAGCGACACGTCGCGGTCGGCATCGAGGGCCGCGCGAGCGGCGTCGATGATCAGTCCGCGATTGCGCTCGGCATCCCGGCGAGCCGGACGTTCCTCGTTGACCACCATCACCTCGCTCATCGGCCACCCCCGACTCCAGATGACAAAACGGACAGTTGTCCGATAAAGTCGGAGGGGTGCGGACAATTGTCCGCTTCAGCCTACGGGAGAGCAGATGACACAGCAGCACCCCACCGACCTGGCCGACCCCAGCGACGTCGCAGACCAGGGCACCATCGCCGGCAAGGTCATCGCGATCACCGGCGCGAACAGCGGGATCGGCGCCGCGATCGCCGAGCATCTGGCGCAGCGTGGTGCGTCGGTCGTTCTCGGTGCGCGGCGCGCGGACCGGCTCGCCGAGGTGGTCGAGCGGATCGAGGCGACCGGCGGCGTGGCATTCGGGCTCGAGGTCGACGTCCGACAACGGGCCGACGTCGCGCGGCTCGTCGCGACTGCGCAGCAGCGATACGGACGCCTCGATGTATTCGTGTCGAATGCGGGCAGTATGGCGATCTCCGGATTCGACGAGCTACGCCAGGACGACTGGGACGACATGGTCGCGACGAATCTGACCGGGGTGCTCAACGGGATCGGGGCCGCCCTCCCCGTGTTCCGCGCGCAGGGGTCGGGACACTTCGTCCACATGGCGTCGACGTCCGCACACCGGATCGTCCCCACCCAGGGCGTGTACGCCGCGACCAAGACGGCGGTCCGCGTCCTCTCGGAGGCGTTGCGTCAGGAGGCCGGCCCCGATCTCCGCGTGACCGTCGTGTCCCCGGGCATGACGAACACCGAGTGGGTGCGCTCCGCGGCGGCCGACGACGACGCCGCCTCCTATGTGAGGTCAATCGCCCAACCGCCGTCGGCGATCGCACGGGCAGTGGCGTACGCCATCGAACAGCCCGCCGGAGTCGATGTCGGCGAGATCATCGTCCGACCCACCGCGCAGAGCTGATCGCAATCCCGCCGCCGGTGGCCGATCCAAACCTGGCCGGTATCCGGCGTCGGGTAGCGTCGGTCACGGTCGCCCGTCCACAGCACGCAAGCACGCCGACCGAGGAGCGTCGACATGTCGAGCGCAGATCTCCCGTCACCTTCGCCAAGACTGCGCGACATCATCGCCGCGGCTGCGCATTTCACCCGCGGCATGGTGCGGCCGCGGCCCCCTGATCAGCGACTGCTCGCATCGATCGTCGACGTCGGCTTACCGGACGGTGAGCGGACAGTCCGTGTGCGCGCGCTGCCACAGGTCTCTCGCCAGGTGCCCGCGATGGGGGTCGTCGAGGGGGCTGCACCGTATCGGCGGCTGCCCTCTGCCATGACCACCTTCGTCGTCGAGCATCCTGATGCGACCTTTCTGGTCGACCCCGGCTACTGCCGAAACGCCCGCCGACGCACGATCGCAGAATTGCCGCCGTTGACTCGCCTCCTGGTCACACCACCGGCGGCGACGATGAGCAGTCTGGATGCCCTGACCAGCCGACCACCATCCCGCACACCTGACTTCGCCCTTCCCACGCACGCCCATTGGGATCATGTCTGCGGACTGCTCGATTTCCCGGGCATGCCGGTACACCTCAGGAAATCCGAACGCGACTGGCTCCTGGGGCCCGATCGTCCGCCGGTGGGTGGCGTACGCCCCACCGTCACCGACGGACGTCCATCGGAGATCTACGAACTCGACGGTCCGCCCGTGGCCACGTTCGCGGCCAGCCACGATCTGTTCGGCGATCGCTCGGTGCTGGTGGTCGATCTGGCCGGGCACACCCCGGGCAGCGTGGGCATCCTCGCCCGGACCCTGAAGGGTTGGGTACTGCTCGCCGGGGATGCGGCGTGGCATGACGAACAGATCGAACGACTCCGTCAGAAGCCGGCGTTTCCGGGCGAGTTCGTCGACGAGGATCGTGACGAGGCGTTCGCCAGCTTGCACCGTCTACACCTCGCTCGTCACCTCATGCGAGTGATTCCGACCCACGACTCCGACGCATCCGGCCACATCTGCACCTGATCGGATGCGGCCGCCGCTCAGTTCTCACACACCAGATCCGTCGACGACTTCACATACGGCGGCGAAGAGTACGGCTGCACGATGGCCGACACCCACTTCTTGGCCATCGGCGACCACACCGGGTCCTTCCGGACACCCATGGCGAAGCAGCCGCCCCGGCGCACCAACAGGTCCAACCCGGTATCCGATCGGAGCCATGCACCGACCCCGGCGAACGGGAGATCCGAGTCGGCGAACGGCGGCACCAATCCGGATGCGTCGATCGCCCTGGTCTGAGCGGCGTTGAACAGCGTGTTGTACTCCATCCAGACGCCGGCCTGTGGCCAGTAACGGTGCCGGTAGATCGCGGGGAACGAGGCCCAACTACCGCCTGCGGGAACGCGCAATCCGGACAGGATCACTCCGGCCTTGCCCGAATCGACGCCACCCGGTGAAGCAGTTGCGGTCGAACCGAGTCCGGCCACCAATACGGCGGCCGCAATGGCCACCACCAGCACTCGAACAACTGATCTCATGATCCGTGTCCTCTCGCGCAATCCGGCGACCTCCGGCCGTGGCCGAGATCTGCCCGCATGGCCGTCCGGCGGTTCAGCTCAGCAAACAGTATTTGCCATCGCGGACACAAGGGCGATTGTGCCAGGCGCCGCCTGATCGCGCAGCGCCATCGGACAACCCGACTGGCCTCAGCTTTCCTGCGGCTTGGCCAGCGGGAACGCCAAGGACTCGCGGATCGACTGCCCGGTGATCAACATGACGACGCGGTCCACGCCCACGCCGAGACCGCCGGTGGGCGGCATCGCGTACTCCAGCGCCTGCAGGAAGTCCTCGTCGAGTTCCATCGCCTCGGGATCACCGCCAGCCGCCAGGACCGACTGATCGGTCAGCCGCTTGCGTTGCTCGACGGGATCGGTCAGCTCGGTGTAGGCGGTGCCGAGTTCCACGCCCCACGCGACGAGATCCCAGCGCTCGGCCACCCCGGCGCGCGATCGGTGCGCGCGGGTGAGCGGCGAGGTCGACGTCGGGAAGTCGGTGTAGAAGGTCGGGAAGGTGGTCCGGTCCTCGCCGAGGTGCTCGTACAGTTCGAGCACCACCTGGCCGGCGTCCCAGTCGGGGCGATGGGCGATGTCGAGCCGGTCGCAGATCGCGCGCAGCCTCTCCACCGAGGTCTCCGGCGTCACCTCTTCACCCGCTCCCTCGGACACCACCTGATGCACCGTCTTCACCGGCCACGCACCCGAGATGTCCACGCGCTCTTCGTTTCCGTCTGCGTCCGTCCGCACGATCACGGGTTCGCCATACGCGGCAACCGCCGCGTGTTGGATCATCTCCCGGGTGAGGTCGAGCATCTTCAGATAATCACTGTGCGCCGCATAGGCTTCCAGGCTGGTGAACTCGGGGTTGTGACTGAAGTCGACCCCCTCGTTGCGGAAGTTGCGGCCGATCTCGAACACCTTCTCGACGCCGCCGACGCACAGCCTCTTGAGATAGAGTTCCGGCGCGATGCGCAGGTAGAGATCAAGGTCGTAGGCGTTGATGTGCGTCTGGAACGGGGTGGCATTGGCACCGCCGTGGATCTGTTGCAGGATCGGGGTCTCCACCTCCAGGAAACCGCGTTCCGCGAGGAAGTCTCGCAACGACTTGACCACCACACTGCGCGTCGCGAGCAGCTCCCGGCTGCGTGGGTTGATCGCCAGGTCCACATAGCGCTGACGTACCCGGGCCTCCGGATCGGTCAGACCACTCCATTTGTCCGGTAGCGGCCGCAGACATTTGCCGTTGAAGCGCCACGCGTCGATGAGGATCGACAGCTCGCCCGACCGACTGGTCCCGACCACACCACGTGCCTCGATCAGGTCACCCAGGTCGACGTCGGCACCGAAATCCGGTGTGCCCGGGATCAACCGTGACTCCTCGACCAGGACCTGCACCTGCCCCGACCAGTCGTGTAGGTCGGCGAAGACCACCTTGCCGAAGTCGCGAAGCCGGGTCACGCGCCCCGCGATGGTCACCACGGCGCCCTCCGGCTCGGCGATCGCCTGCACGATCGTGTGGGTCGGCGCATCAGCCGGGGGATACGGATCGAATCCCGCCTCGACGAGGCGCTCCATCTTGGCCAGGCGGACCCGAACCTGCTCGGGCCGATGCACATCCACCTGGGTGGCATCTGCCTCGGCCGCGAACTCGGCGATCAGTGCGTCGACGTCCACGCCGGCCGGGATCGACGACGCACCCTCGATGTAGTGCCGCGCGCGGCCGATGCGCGGCAACCGGACGAAGCCCTCGGTCACGATGGCCGCGAGTCCGACCCGGGGCATCACGCGGGCGTCCTCGAAGCACAGATACCGGGGCTGCCAGTCCGGCCGGTACTTGGCGTTCGACTTGTAGAGGGACTCCATCTGGAAGAACTTCGATCCGAACATCAGGACGGAGTAGGTCGCGCGCATCACCGGCCCTGCGCCGATCTCGGCGCCGTGCTCGAAGAACGCGCGGAAGGTCGCGAAGTTCAGCGAGATCTGGGTGATGCCGTACTGCTCCGAGTTCTTCGCCAGTTCGGTCACCATCGTCTCGACGATGCCGTTCACCGAGTTCCGGTCCCGGCGCATGACGTCGAGGGAGACCCCGGTCCGGCCCCACGGGACGAACGACAGCATGCCGACGACCTTCTCCGATGGCTCGCCCTCGTGCTCGACGGCCTCGACGAGGAGGCAGTTGCCGTCGGACGGATCGCCGAGTCGGCCCAGGGCCATCGCGAAGCCGCGCTCCTCGTCCGTGTCGCGCCAGGCATCGGCGCGCGCGACGATCTCCGCCATCTCGGACGGTCCCCCGCCTGCCTTCGCGTCGATCGAGCCTGTCTTCCCGTCGATCGAGCCTGTCGAGATCTCCCCGTGGCGCCGGATGCGCACGGTGATCCCCGCGCGCTTCGTCCGGGTGACGGCCTGCCGGACACCCTTCATCGCCGGCCCGTTGATGCTGTAGTCGCGGGTGTAGAGGATCGCCTCGTCCCCGATCGAGAACGAGCCGAAGCCGGCCGCGTCGTAGGCGGTCGCGCCGCGCGCGCTCGACCCCATCGCCGCGGGATGCCAGCCGTATCGGTCGCAGAGGGTGAGGAACTCGGCCACCGCGTCGTCCCAGGACTCCGGGTCGCCGATCGGATCGCCACCGGCGAGCCCCACCCCGAGTTCGACACGATAGGTGAGTGCCGCGCGACCGTCCGGCGCGAAGACCACCGCCTTGTCGCGACGGGTGGAGAAGTACGCGAGCGAATCGTCGTCGTTGAAACGGGTGATCAATGCCCGGATAAGCTTCTCGTCATCGGCGGTGATCAGGGATCGGAGCCGCACCGACCGGAACAGCACGATCGCCGCCGCGATCAGCGCCAATGCGCCGAACAAACCGAGCAGCCCATTGATCGGCGGAAAGCTGTGCCGCCCGTCGAAGGTCGCCTCCTGATCGATCGACCCGAAGGCGACGACCCGGTTGATGGCGTACGGCAGACGGTCAGAGCGCGTGAGGGTGTGCGGGAAGAGCCACACCAGACCCCAGCCCAGCAATGTGCCGATGACGAGGCCGCCGAGCAACACACCGACGGCCCGCAGGACCGCGCCGCGCCGGACACGCGTGTGGAACTGCTTGTAGGTGGCGATCAGATAGATCAGCGCGGCGAGATCGGCGACGATGCCGATCCACAGGTTGATGCGATCGTTGTCGGTGACCGCGAGGTCGTCGGCGAGCGCCGGGATCAGGTACAGGGCGTTGCCCAGCGTGTACAGGACGAGGTAGACCACGCAGATCCACCACGCGATGCGTTTGCGCATCGACAACGCGAACGCGACCAGACCCAGCACGAAGGCCCACGCGAAACTGGTGTCGGGCAGGGTGATGACAAAGGTGTCCACGTAGTCGCGCGGCACGTGGATCAGGTGCCGGAACCACGGGAAGATGCTGGACAGCAGTGCGATCGTCGCGAGCACGCCGACGACGGTCCCGGCGATCCGTGGCGCATGTCGCCCGAACCCGTGCGGCGTGCGGATGCTCTCGATCAGGGCGCGCGATCGCCGCTCGGCCGGCGTGTGCGCGCGCGGAGTGGAATCGATCGTCTCGTGCTCAGAGGTGCTCTCGGCAGCACGTTCTGAGCGCGGCGCTTCCAACGTCATGGATAGACGTTAGCCGTCCGGACTCGCTCGGCAGGCCATCGTTGGGCAAGATGGTTCCGATGTACGACATACCCATCCGCGACGGCTCGATCCGCCTGGGTCAGTTCTTGAAGCTGGCGAACCTCATCGACTCGGGCGCCGAGGCCAAAGGCGTGATCGCCGACGGGCGGGTGTCGGTCAACGGGGAGGTGGAGGATCGTCGAGGTCGGCAGCTGGAACCGGGCGACGTGGTGGAGATCGGCGGTCAGTCCGCGCGTGTCACCGCGGAATGATCAGTGACCGGCACCGATCATTCCGCGTGGTGATCACGTATGAAGTCGTCGGAGTTCGGCTTGGGTGACGAGGCGCTCGGCCTCGGCGGGAAAGGCGCGGGTGGTGGCGCGCGCGCGGCCGAATCTGCCGCCGGTGATGGAGCTCAGCATCGAGCTACGACGTGGACTGGAGGACGCATTAGCCAACCTCATGACCAATCACTTCCCTGATTCGCTACAACGGACTCGATCTTCGACTTACTGTAATCGGTCGGTCGGTCGCACCCAAGTCATTTGGTCCATCGAAGAACGTATTCTCCGCCACACCTGAACTCCGATTCGCCGGGTCCGCCCGCCGATATGTCAGCCATCCGGTACATCGATGATCCCACGGCGGCTGTTACATCCCTGGTAGCGACGGGCACAGATCTCGTGCGTGCATCACCGCACGACGTGGCCGACGCCTTCCACATCTCGCGCCGACCACCGTGTCCGAAAACGTCGGACCGGATCTTCTGTGCGTCGGCACCGTCAACGGACTGATGCTTGTGCGGGTTGGTCATCGCGTTGTTCGATCCGATCGACCTTCGTGAGGCTCAAGTAGGTCACCAAGATCAGCATCACCACGAGGAACACGACGTTGGTCGCCGTGGTACCAAGACCGATACCGCCGGCATCGGCCGGCTGCGTCAAAAGGTCACCCAGCGAAGCCCCCAGCGGACGCGTGACGATATAGGCGGCCCAGAAGGCGACGACTGCGTTGAGACCCAACAGAAAGTGCCCGGCAGCGATCGCACCGATCACCGCCGCGAAGATCGCCAACGAGGTCAGGTATCCGAGGGCCAGCTTCTCGGCGACCATGTCGCCGGCAGCAGTCCCCAATGCGAACGTGACGAGAATCGCCAACCAGTAAAAGGCTTCTCGGCGACGGGTTCGGATCGAATGGATCGAGAGCGTATGTTCCGTCAGATACCAGGCAGAAAAGACCAGCACGAGTGCCACCGCGAAAACGGTCGTCGACACCGCGAGTGGCACTCCGTATCTGTCGGTGAGATTGTCTGTGATCAAGGTTCCGGTGACGCTGATCAACAGCACAGTCCACCAGTAGACCCCCGGTATGTAGCGGTTCACCCTGAACTGTACGGCGAGGGTCACGACGAGCAGCGCGATCGCGACCAGGGTCGTCGACTGAAGTCCCAGGCCGAGGGTCATGTTGACGTAGTCCGCGGCCGTCTCGCCGACGGTGGTGGCGAGGACCTTGATGATCCAGAAGTAGACCGTCACCTCTGGCACCTTGCTCAGCGCCGGCTGTACCCGAATCCGGTCGATGTCATCGATGGGCATGGGGATCATCCGTCCTGTTGTTCAGTGCGACCGGATGCTCGACACCGAGTGCACTGCGACGGTATGCAAGTCCGGCGCCGGCCGAAATCACAACCGCGCGCATCGATGTCGCCGTCAGACACCATCCGGGGCGCGAGCGCATTCTTCCATCATGTGGTGCTGACACTTAATGGACGCTGAGTCGTCCGGTGGCGGGACGAGTGGCGGCACATGACTCAGCACCTCCTCAGCATGCCCGCACTAGCGTCGGCACCATGATCACGAGTTTCGTTGCCGTGGCGACGACACACGCGAGTGCGATGCCGGGCATCCTCGACCCCGTCACCGTTCTCGGGTATTTCGGCACCTGGGCCCTGGCCGGCCTGCTCCTGGTGATCGCCATCGAATCGGGTGTGCTTTTCCCTGTGCTCCCAGGTGATTCCTTGCTCTTTGTCGCAGGAATGGTCATCGCATCGGGCGGGAAGGAAGGCGTCCCCGCGTTCGCCTCGCTGTGGCAGGTTCTCGTACTCGCCCCGGTCGCCGCCATCCTGGGCGCCGAGGTCGGTTATCTCATCGGCCGCACTGTCGGTACCCGATGGTTCGGACCCGACCGGCGAATTCTCAAGCAGCGCTATGTCGACGAGGCCCATGATTTCTTCGACAGGCGCGGGGCAAGCACTGTGCTGGTGGCCCGATTCGTCCCGATCGTACGCACGCTCACGCCGATCGTTGCGGGTGCGGCGGGAATGAAGCACCGAACCTTCCTGATCTACAACGTCATCGGCGCCATCGCATGGACGTGCAGTGTCACCTTGCTGGGGTACTGGCTGGGACAGTTCACCGTGATCCAGAAGCTGATCGAGCCGATCTTCGTCCTGATTGTCGTGATCTCGGTGGCACCGATGGCCTGGCAGGCCATCTCGCGCCGACGGCGCCGCGCAGAGACCGAATCCCCGATCGGCCCGACCGCCGATATCAGCTGAGCACCCGGCCTCGACGTGCGCCGGTCAACCGAATCGGTCCGGGCGCGATGGATCGTGCATGCGGCGGGCACAGTTGTCTAGAGCAGGTCGTTGTCTAGAGCAGGTCGTCGTCTAGAGCAGGTCGTCGTCTAGAGCAGGTCGTCTAGAGCAGGTCCCTGGCGACCATCTCCGTGGTGACCACCATGGCGACGGCACTGACTGCGAGCAACGAGATCAGGACGAACAACTGCATGATCGCGGCAGCAGTCGTGGAGGCACCGCCGAGCACCATCCCGACGAAAGCACCCGGGATCGTCACAAGTCCTACCGAACGCGTCTGGTCGATGCCGGGGATCAACGCGGTCGCCGCGGCCGGCCGACAGATCTCCAGGCAGGCGTCACGGGGCAGCAGTCCGAGGGACAGCGCGGCATCGATCTCCCCACGACGGGTCCGGATCTCGTCGTGCGCCCGACGGCCCGCCAGTGATGTGGTGTTCATCGCTCCGCCGAACATGATTCCTGCGGTGGGGATCACCGCAAGCCCGGTGGCCGGCAGGACCCCGACAGCCACCATCGCGGTGACGATGACGATCGTGCTCAGCGCAACTGGGAGCAGGCAACGCGCAGCATTGCGCAGGGTGCCACGGCTCTCGGAAACCCGCCCTGCAGATGTCCAGGCCGCCACGCAGCCCATGATGACAATGAAAAGAGATGAGGCCCAGAAGGTTTGCACAACGAGGCCCAGAATCGCCGCGAGCCCCGCCAATTGCACGACCGCGCGGATCGTCGCGACGGCGGCGGCACGCGCCTGGCCGGTCTGCCCGACGTAGTTCACCGCGACCGCGAACACGGCGAGAACTGCGACCACGACTGCGAGGGTTGGGCCGATCCGGACGACGGCGTCACCGACAGTGTGCACGCCCTCATCATTCCAGCGCCCACGCCCGCGCAACACTGCTCGGTGAAGATCGACTCGCTATGCGACGCGGCGGATCAACACATGTCGGTCGCGGTCTCGTCGGCGGCGATGGCCCGGTGCAGGACTGCGAGGAGTTGATCGGCGATCTCGATGGCGGTCGTGTCGTCGTAGAGTGCGGTCGCATAGAGGATCTCGACGGCGACGTCTGGGCCGCGGCCAGGCAGAACCGATACGTGGAGATCGCATTTCGCGACATCCGGCGGCAGTGGCGTCACCTCGACACCGAATCCGGCGATCCCATCCGAACTGCCGGGCAGCGGAGCGTCATGGCCCGAGTCACCCGGAGCCGCGTCATCGAGGGTCAGATCGTCCACCGTCAGCATCGCCTGGAACAGGGGGTGCGCGTTCGCGGCCTGCCCACCGAGATCCGCCGCAACTTCGACGAACGGTGTCCGGGCATGGTCGTATGCGTGGAGTTCAGCTTCTCGAACAGCCGCAATTGTTTCCGAGACGGTCTCTGCGACTGGGCAGACGACGGTCACCGTGTTGACGAACATACCCACGACTCCGTTCCATCGGTGGTCATCGCGGCCGGATACGAGCGCACCGATGTGCACCGAATCCTGACCACCTCGCGCCGCGAGGCAGACCGCGAGGGCGGCGCGAACAACGGTCAGCCACGGCAGACGACGATGCCGTGCGTAATCGAGTACGCGTGGCCAGAGCGATTCGGGAATGGTTCGCTTGAATCGGCGGGCGTCCGGGTTCCAGACCGCGGGGCGCGCTCGATCCGATCCCGAGACGAGAAGTCGTCCCGGTTGGACCGTGGACCGCCAGAAGTTCAGTTCCGACTCGCGGACCCTGGCTTGTTCGCGACATGCGATCGGTACATAGTCGAGATAGTCCTGCTCCGCTGGGCACACGTCTCCGCCGAGCCCCGTGGCCAGCGCCCGTAATGAACCACCGTCCACCGCGATGTGGTGGAAGGCGACGGCTATGTGCGTGCACGCATCATCGTGACCGACGCCGATACGAAACGGATACTCGGACGCGAGATCCATTGGACGGTGGAGAAACTCGCGCGCCCATTGGAACCCGGAATCGGTGACGTCGACCTGGGCGACGGACCACCGGTCGTCCCGCACAGTCGCGTCCACGAACATCCGGTCTCCCGAGAAGGTGGATCGCAACATCTGGTGACGATCGACAGCGTCGCGCGCCATCGCACGAACGGCATCGGCGGCGATCACACCCGGGACGGTCAGCACGAACGGAATCAGGCCGACGGACGACCGGTCGGGTAGCCGAACATTGCGCTGGGCCGGGGAAAGCGGAACCGGACTCCCCGCTGTCGCCGTCCACGGTGCACGGAGTTCGTCATCGGGACGCGGCGTGAGCCGCGTTGCGAGCTCGCGGGGGGTCGGACCGTCGAAAACGTCACGCACCGTGACCCGATACTGCGGAGCGAGATCGGCGACGAGCTCCGTGGCACTGAGCGAATTCCCGCCGAGCTCGAAGAAGTCGTCGTCGACACCGATCTCATCGGCGACATCGAGTCGCCGCTGGTACGCGGCAACCACCTCACTCTCCGGTACGGATCGGGGGGCGGCGAATCGAGCGCTCGACACGAACAGCGGCTCCGGCAACTGTGCCCGATCGATCTTGTTGTTGGCGGTGAGCGGGATGCCTGCGACCGGGGTGATGCTCGCGGGCAGCAGATGGGCAGGCAGCTCCGACGACAACTCGGTCCGCAGTTGCACCAGTAGATCTCGGGTCGGTTGCCGCATGACCACATAAGAGTGCAGTTCGGTCAGATCGCGGCGCTGACGCGACACCGTGGTGCACGCTGCGACACGCCCGGTACGGAGCAGGGCGGCATCGACTTCGGCCGGCTCCACACGGAATCCGCGGATCTTCACCTGGTCATCGGTCCGCCCGACGTACTCCATCCGTCCGGTTGCGCGGACGATCACCCGGTCACCGGTGCGATACATCCGGCTGCCCGGTTCGCCCCAGGGATGTGCGACGAAACGCGAAGCAGTCGTGCCGAGCTGGTGTAGATATCCCAGGGCGAGGTTGGACCCCGCGATGTACAGCTCGCCCTCCCCGATGTGCGGTACCGGGCGCAGATGGCTGTCCAGAACCATTAGCTGGACACCACTCATCGGACGGCCGAGTTCTATTCTGCGCCTGGCACCGACCTGCTCGATCGGGTCGGTCAGGGCCACACTGCAGGTCGTCTCGGTGGGACCGTAGGCGCACCGGACGATGTGATCGGCAGCCCAGAGTCCGATCAAGGGCGCGGGGCACACATCACCTCCGACGACGAGGTGGGTGAGGGTGTGGACTTCATCGATCGAGAGCGTGGCCAGTGCGGCGGGCGTGATCAGCAGGTGGGTGACCCGATGGTGGTTGAGGAAGTCCGCGAGCTCCGTGCCGCCGCGGATTTTGTCCGGAACCACCACGAGGGACGCGCCGACCAGCGCAGCGGCGAGTATCTCCACCACAGCGGTGTCGAATCCCGGTGCGGCAACATGCGCGACCACGCAGGTCTCGTCGAGGTCATACGAGCGGACGATCTCTGCCGCGAGATCGCCGATCCCGCGATGCGAGACCACCACTGCCCTGGGCTGCCCGGTGGAACCGGATGTGTGGATGACATAGGCCGGGGTGTCGGCCGCGACCGCCGTCCGGTCGTCCGACACGCGCCTGCCCGATGGTGTCAGCAGCGGTACCGCGTCGACCAGTTCAACGCCGCGAAGCCCGGGCGGGGAACCGGCGTGGAAGGCGATCGCCGGCTGGACGGTGTCGATCATCGCCTGTTGCCGGCGAACCGGATGAGCGGGGTCGATCGGGACAAAACAACCGCCCGCGTATGCCACACCCCAGAACACTGCGACTTCCGCGACACCCCGCGACAGCACAGAGGCAACCATGTCTCCTGGGTGCACACCGTGGCGACGGCAGACGTCGGCGATTCTGCGCGCAGCCGCGTCGATGTCGGGGTAGGAGTATCCGACATCCGCGTCGACCACCGCCGGCGAAGTGGCATCGGCACGGCTGGCGACGCAGTCCCCGATGGTGGCGAGCCCGGCCCGCTGACGCGGCTCATCCGGCCCGACCGGCCACAGTTGCAGGTCACCAACCACCACGCCGGGCGCCGACTCCGACACCGCATGGACGCAGGACAACACCCCCTCGGCGATCGCCGCCGCATCGGCGTTCTCGTACCGTCGCGGGTTCGCCTCGACGTCGAGGCGCCACACGCCGGGAGTGGTCGGGTACAGGTCGATGTTGACATCGGCTACCGGACCGGTGGTGAGGATACGATGGCGCGACGTGACGGTGTCGCCGAGTCGCAGGGATTGGGCAACGGGCGCGATGTTGATCACCGGTGCATCGTGCAATGGCGAGGACGTCCCCGGGTCGCGGTCGCGTCTCATCTCTTCGACACGAAACTGCTGATGTCGCAACATCTCTGAAAGCGCACCCGAAACCTCACCGATCCAATCGGCGACGCGAGTGGCCGTGTTCACCCGCACCGCAACCGGAAGCAGATTCGACATGCATCCGGCCGCCGCTCGCAGCCGCGCCGTCGTGCGCCCCGAACTGGCGATGAGAACAGGGATATCGGCACGATCACGCACCAACGATAGGTAAAGGCAAATACCCGCAATCCAGATGGCCGCGTCGGCCGTATCGTGAGACCGCGCATATCTCTCGATGCCGGCCGCCGTCGACGTCTCGATGTCGATGCCGGCGAGGACCGGTGGGACAACCGGGCTCGCCGGTGACCCGTTCAGCCATAACGGTTCCGGCCGCCTGGACAGTTCCTCGAACCAGTACCGTCCATCCCGCCCGTGACGCGACGACGCGCGATACTTCTGCTCGTACTCCAAGATCACTTCTGGCGGCTGAGGAATGGAACCATCTGAGCCCGTGCCGATCCCGACCTCTCGTCGGTACAACTCGGCAGTCCGGGCCAGCAGCGCTGCCGCACCGTACCCGTCGATCACCAGATGGTGGGCACGAAGATAGAAGAACCACCGTCCATCTGCCTCGATCACCATCGACTCGGTGAGCGGCCCGGCGAGCGGAAGCGGCGCCGCTGCGGCTTCCTCCATCTGGCGGACCGCGTCCACCACAGAACTCGCCGAGAAGCGCGGAACGGCGCCGGGCGATTCCTCATCGATGGCGAGTCGGGGCTCCCCCTCCACCCCGACGATGACCCGACACGAGGCCATGCCGAGTTCAGCCGCGGCCCGCGAACCTGCCGAACACAGCGTGTCGACGTCGAAATCGCCGGCGAATTCGATGTAGTGCGCCACTGCGAGGGGGACATCACCCAGAGCCTGCTGCGCGTACCACAGGGCCGACTGGGCCCGATTCAGCGGAATGGTCCTGGATGCAGGCATGGGTCTCACCGTCGACGTGCTCGAATCACCACAAGCAACTCCCACCGTTGCCCAGGTGAGATCAGTCCCCGATCCTCCAGCCACTCTGCACGCTCATGCATCACTGGTCCGAAAGGTATTGTCCGCGTGTGTGACACCGATACCTGAAAGCCCAGAGAGGACAGTGCGGCCATGGTCCGATCTGCACTGCAGATCGTCGACTGGACCAGCAGCAGGGTCCCACCGGGGCGAACGAGGATGGGCGCGCGTTCGATGATCGAGTCGATCACGTCTCGCCCGAGTTCACCACCGTTGCAGGCATACCCGAGTGCGGATCGAGCCGCGTCGGAAGGAGTCGGTACGTAGGGCGGGTTCGCGAACACGACGTCGGCCGTGAGCGAACCGTCCAGGTCGTGCACGTCGGCACAACGGACGTCCAGGGCGACACCGTTCGCCCGAGAGTTCGACCGCATCGCCTCAATCGCCGCCGGGTTCTGATCGACCGCGATGACCGTGGACGCCCAGCGGCTCGCATAAAGACTCGCGAGACCTGCGCCCGCACAGAGTTCGATGGCCGACGTCGATCCGGTAGGACGTACCCGGAACTCCTCGGCGAGAGCAAGACACAGCAGCGCGGAGTCGACGGACGGCCGGTACACCTCGGGATGCTCGGCCATCTGGGGCACCGGACCGGGCAGTGCACCGAGGATTCCGTGGGTCCGCAGGTCCAGGGTCACCTCACCCATGTGCCCCACACCCACGAGATGCGGCGCGCACACTGGTGTCGAGTCTCATCAATGACTGTGGACATCTCACCGACGTTAATGCCCAGACACTTAAACCGAGCTGAAAATCATGATGTAACGCCCTCGAGTGGCCGCAGCAGGGACGTCTCGGAAGACTCCCAGCAGTGCCAGACATGTTCTGCAGCCAGTGCATCGAAAGCCGCACAGGCCCGGGCACCCCGGATCAATGATGCCCCGGCAGTGGGGTCTTCGGCGGCGAGTCGACCGGCCACCTCACGGACGACGAGCTGTTCGTGAACCGAATCCGCCTCCACGTGTTCGTCGAAGAAGAGTCGCGCATCGGCGCCGAATCCGAGCCTGGCAAGCCCTCGACTGTATTTCCTGCTCGGCAGCGCCGAGGTCATCTCAACTGCGCAGAGATGACCGATCAGCTCATACCTCAGAGAGCGATGCACGCCGAACAGCGACAACGCATTCACCCCAGCCAGTGTCGACGCCGGAATCACGTCGATATAGTGCGCGTAGGCGCTGTTCAGCCCTAGTGCACGCATCATTCGTGCGTAGAGGGTCGCGTGCATCCTCTCGATGAACCCACCGCCGTACTCGTCCATCTGGACTTCGACCAGGCCTGCCTTGGCTGCACCGTGCAAACGCGGTATCGCCATCGTGTGCACGTCGGCCTCGCGGAGCTGATGGAACGATCGGTGAACGATCAGCTCGCGAAAATGATCACATTCGGCCGTTCGTGCCATGAACGACGCCAGCGGCGGACCGTCGTCGGCATTTCCGACCGCCCACAGAGCTTCTTCCAGGTCGTCCGGCCGTTCCACCATTCCGACCAGGTCGTCGACGGCCTCGAGAAAACGGCCCTCGAGAACCGCGCGCGTTGCCAGAAGATCTGCGTTCCACTCCCAGTCGTCGGACACTCCCACGATTCCCCGCAGGTGCAGCTCGTAGAGCATCGTCATCGTGATCGCGATGTCCTCGTCGAGCAGAAAGTCCTTGCCCGTAGGCAGATCCGCAGCGGCACGGTCGCGCAGACGGTCGAGTCCCACGGCATCGCCGGTGAGCGCCGACACGACGGCGCAGCTCAATGGCCCACGAGGCGCTGGAAGCGGCATTCGTGGCTGACCTGCACTGGTAGCGTCGACGCCACTGCTCTCGATCGGGTGTGCGGAAGGTGAGGACAAATGGACTCCGGCCTCCACGATGACTGCCTCCAAGACGACGACGGCCGGGACAGGCGTGGCGCATCGACGACGATCGTGGCCTGCGACGGCGGGCCCCTGCTTGTGCGAGGACCGATTGATCTCTTCCATTCCGACGGTAGCCCAATCCCGGTCCGACGTTCGACCGTTGCACTGTGTCGGTGTGGACGCAGTTCCATCACGCCGATGTGCGACGGATCGCACAAGCTCGGCCGTGACACCACTCGACCGGGCAGATCAGCTCGCTGAGTTCGCCCCGAACTCGGGCCGACCATGGGAACATCGCGGCATGCAGCGCACGTCGTACGCACTTCTTCTCGTGAGGGTCAGCGTGCTGGTCCTCACGCTGGCGGCCGCCGGGATAACGGTCACCGGACCACCTGTCGCAGCGGCGGACACGTTGGACGGCATCCCCTTCGCACATGCGAGCGCTGCCCTGCCATACCGTGAGACCCGGATCTCGCCGAGAAACCTCGTCGCATCGGTGTGGTCACGATCCATGGACACACAAGTGCCCGTGCTGGTGCAGTCGCCGGCCAACCGGAACCCGGGGGCACCGGTCATGTACCTCCTGAACGGCTCGAGCGGAGGTGAACACGGGGACGACTGGACACACGCCACGGACGCCAACGCCTTCTACGGTGCCAAGAACGTGTGGACCGTGACACCGATCGGTGGTGCGGCCAGCTACTACGCCGACTGGCAAAGAGTGGATCCCGCTGCAAACTTCCGGTTCGGGGTCAAGACCACCAGACCGCTCCGGTGGGAGACATTTGTGACGTCGGAGCTTCCGGCGGCGTTCGAGCGCGCCCATGGGCGACCGGGTCCAGGTCGTTCGCGAGGTATCGCGGGCATCTCGATGTCGGGAACGTCTGTCGTGCGGATCGCCGAAAACCATCCGGGTATGTACCGTGCGGTCGGCGCGTACTCGGGGTGCGCCGAGACTGCCTCTGTACAAGGGCAACTCATGGTCCGTATCGTCACCGGGCTCCCCGACGGCGCTGATGCCAGCAACATGTATGGCCCACCGGGCGACCCCGAGTGGGCGGCACAGGACCCGATCATCAACGCGCACAAGCTCGCACGGCGTACGCCGGCGCTGTGGATCAGCGCGGCAACCGGACTGCCCGGTGATCACGACAACCTCGCCGACCGCAGAATCGCCGGGAACGGCGGCCGACTCGCCCAGCAGGTGGTCGTCGGAGGACTCGACGAGGTGGCGGCCCGCTACTGCACCGACGCCCTCGCCCGGCGGTTGGGCCAGCTGCACATACCGGCGACGGTGAGGTTCCCCGCCACCGGCACACATTCGTGGGGCTATTGGCAGGACCAGATGCACGCGTCGTGGCCAATGTTCGCCCGGGCGCTGGGAGCCTGACCACCGCCCACGCCCGCACGATTTTCAGCGTCCTTTCAACCGTGCCGATTTACAGTGATGGCGTGAACACGGTGAATGGACTACCTGCGCACCCGTTGCTCGTCCACGCTGTGGTTGTGCTCGTGCCACTGGCGTCGTTGATGGCGGTTCTCGCCGTGCTCTGGCCCGCCGCACGCCGGCGATTGGGATTCCTTGTCCCCCTCGTCGCGCTGGCCGTCTTGATAGCGGTGCCGCTCACCACCTCCGCAGGCGAAGCGCTCGAGGCGCGGGTACCGCACACCGACGCCGTGGAGCGCCACACCCAATTGGGCGAGCAGATGATCTACTGGGCTGGTCCACTGTTCGCGTTGACGTTTCTCTGGTGGGCTGTGCACGACGCACGCGTGAGAACGTACGCAGCCAACCGTTTCCATCTGTCCCGGCGGGCCTACCGGACCATCGATTGGGTGCTCGGCGCCGCGACACTGGTCGTGGCAATAGGATCGGTGGTCACGGTCTACCGAATCGGCGACAGCGGCTCCCGGGCCGTATGGATGTGACACCGCCTGAGAGGCGAACGGTGCCAGGACAACGTGCCACGCAGCGCCGAACCGCACGAACACCCGACGAACTCCTGCCACGGTCGAGCCAGGCGAACGTCAGAGAATTCGGTCACGACCCGTCGAACACATGCTCGTTGTGAACGCCGCGATGGTCGAGACCAGGGTGTCGGGCAGCGAGCCACTCCGCGCCTTCGAGAATGGCGGCACGTTCGTCAAGGCGGACAGCGGATAGCGGGCTTCCGTCGCCGGAGTAGGCGACACCGAGCTCCAGAGGGATGAGTGGGGCCGCTGCGACCAAAACGGTCGCGATCACGGCAACGGTGACCCGTCGCCGTCCGGGCGAGCGGCGGGACCTGTCCGATGCCGTGTCGGTCATTGTCGGATGTCGGTCATTGTGGGATGTCGGTCATTGTCGGATGTCGGTCTTTGTGGGATGACCTGGACGATGTAGCGTCGCAGGTTATCTGGAGAGTGTCTGCTCAGGGTGCGCAACAGCGCCTCAGCCCAGATCGGCACGGCAAGGGCCACGGCGAGACCCGCGCAGACACCGGCCACGACGTCGGTCACCCAATGGACACCGAGGTAGATGCGGGTACATGCGGCCACCAGGGTGATCAGACCGGCGGCCGACAGCGCCGCGATCCTGGTGAGACGGGTCGACTGCGTGGTGGCGATCAACGCCAGGGCGAACACGAAGGCCGTTGTCCCGGTGACGTGTCCGGATGGGAACGAGTACGTCGTCTCGAGTGTGCCCAATTGGTCGGCGATCGGCGGCCGGTGGCGATGTACGACGATCTTGATGATCTCACCGATCAGACCGGCTGCGGCAACTGATGCAACCAGCGGAAATGCGCGTCGAACGGCGTGGTCCCGGATGACGAAGAACGCTGCGGCGCATGCCGTCCAGACGGTGACGGCAAGCGGGCTGAACACCAGGGTCAACTCTCCGACAACCGAGGTGACCGCGGGACTACGCCACGCGACCGTCGCGTTCATGACGAGATCGTCGAGTCCGAGCGGCATCCCGTCCAGCATCATCCCGATGCCGAAAACGCAGACCGCCGCCATGAGAAGAAGACCCGCGATCGTCCTCAGCTGGGTGGAGCGCATCTGCCCACGATGCACCCGACATGCTTAGGAGACGCTGAGCCGGGCCGGCCGCCGGGCCATGAGACCCCCACCGGCAACTCGTCGATCTCTGCGATCAATCAGCGGCACTACCAGACCACCGGACTGTGCGCCACCTACGGCTGGGGTGCTCACTCAGAGTCTTCTAAGCCTCGTGGTCGCACAATCGGCCTGGTGCATCTCATGTTGCACCGTTCGTTCACCTCGCCCCGGTATCAAAACGGACCACATCTGCGAGCCGTCGTCGAAGGATCTATCTGCACGTGCCCGACGCCACCACGCAGCGATACACAGACCCACGGCCTATCCGTCCGCGTGCGTCCCCGACGGACCGGGAAGCGGCAGCACGCGCTCTGCGGGCGGCGCTGGCAGACGGAATGCTGTCGGTACCTGAGTTCGAGCAGCGTTGTGAAGCCGCCTATACGGCTGTCTACCAAGACGAACTGTCCACCATCACCATCGACGGCGCTCGCACGGCGACATGCAGGGATGCCAGGTCGCTCAGGACTCGAGCGCGCCAAGTGACCCGACCGCTCGCTGCGTTCACGATGTCCCTGCTGATGGCAGCAAGTCGGTATCCGCGCACCACGGCTGTGAACGTGGCCGTCGCCTTCCTGTTCATCGCCGCCGTCTCCGCCCTGACGGCAGGGTTGATCCTCATCCAGGCCGACCACGGGTGACGTATCCGGCAACGTGGCGTCTGGATGGAACAACATTCGCTGCATGGGTCCGAACTGCTCATCGGCGTCCCGGCTGAACGCGTTCCCGCTACAGTCGTCGCGTGCGAACCCGACTCATGAACGTCTACCAACGCCTGGTGCGCTGGTTGCGTCCTGTTCGCACACGATTGACATTGCTCGCCACCGGGTTGGTCACGCTCGCACTCGGCATTGCCGCAGTTCTGATGGTCGTGGCCCTTCATCACGTGCTGTTGAGATCCGCAGATGCCGGAACCTCCGCCCGCGCACAGGAGATCTCCCGCGAATTGTCCTCCGAAAGCCTGCACGGGGTGGACCCCGGTCTCCTCGCGACGGCCCAGAACATCGCGGTCATCCAGATCATCGACCGACACGGGAACATCCTCCTCGTCAACGACCCCAAATACGGTTGCCCGATGTCTCCCCCCGTCGCGCCCGGTCAGGAGCTGACCATCCACGGCGCCGTCGCGATGTGCGGTTCCGAGGCGGAATACCAGACAACAGCCCGTGGAGTCATGACTCCGGACGGGCCACTGAGCGTTCTGGTCGGCGCCGCCGAAGCACCGATCAACTCGACCGTGCTGACCGTCGGCATCCTCTGCTCCATCGTGTTCCCGCTCATCGTCATCGTCATGGCCCTCCTCACCCACTACTTCGTGGGTCGGACGCTGGGGCCCGTCGATGACATCCGACGCCGCGTCGAGGCCATCTCTGGGGGCGACATGGCCGAGCGCGTACCCGTACCCACGACTGGTGACGAGATCGCCACGCTGGCAACCACGATGAACGAAATGCTCGGTCGGATCGAGATCGCCCGCACCCAACAGCTCCGGTTCGTCAACAACGCCTCCCACGAGTTGAACAGCCCGCTGACCACGCTGGTCGGCCTACTCGACCTGGCCCGCACCAAGAACACACCGATCGACCCGGACACCGTCGACTCCGTGATGTTGCCCGACGCACTCAGATTGCAACGGATGGTCGCCGATCTCCTTCTACTGGCTCGCGCCGATGAAGGCGGCGTGCCATTGCGGGTCGGCGATGTGGACCTGGACGAGGTCGTCAGCGCCGAGGTCGCGCGCCTCGAAGCCGTCACCGGACTCACGATCGACGCTCAGATCGTCGCGGTCCGCGTGCGCGGCGACGGCGAGAAACTCGGGCGGGCGCTGCGAAACATCGCCGACAACGCGTCCCGCCACACCCGCGACACCCTCACCTTCGCGATGGCGCGCGATGAGTCGGCCAAGTCCGTCACGATCACCGTGTCCGACAATGGGATCGGCATACCGGATGACGAAAAGGATAGGGTCACGGAGCGATTCGTCCGCCTGGACACGACGCGGACCCGCAGCAGTGGCGGCTCCGGACTCGGCTTGTCGATCGTGACCGAGATCGTGCGGGCCCACCACGGTCACGTCATCGTCACAGACTCTCCGACGGGCGGGGCGACCGTCGGATTCACGCTCCCGACCACCGCATGGGACGTCTAGCAACCGCCGTCGGCCGCCAGTCGGTAACCGACTCCGCGAACTGTTTCGATTGCGCGACAAGAGAATGGGGTGTCTATGCGCCTGCGCAGATAACTCACATAGACCTCGACGACGTTCTCGTCGCCGTGATAATTGATGTCCCAGACGGAATCGAGAATCTCCGCTTTGGTGACGACCTGCCCCTTGTGCCGCATCAAGAACTCGAGCACACCGAACTCACGCGGAGTGAGCGTCAGTGCGACATCCCCTCGGTGCGCCACATGACCCGCCGGATCCAGGGTGAGCGAACCCGCGGTGAGGATCGCCGGCCGCTCGGGCGCGCCCCGACGCGCGAGCGCTCGCAGTCGCGCAATCATCACAACAAACGAGAACGGCTTCGTGAGGTAGTCGTCAGCGCCGAAGTCGAATGCGTCGGCCTGGTCGTACTCGCCGTCCTTCGCCGTCAGCATCAGGACCGGGGTCCACACCCCGGACTGACGCAGACGACGCACGACCTCGTATCCGTTGAGCCCCGGCATCATGATGTCGAGGACGACCACATCGAACTTCTCACTGACGGCCTTCTCGAGACCCGCAACGCCGTCATTCACCACATCGACGACCCAGCCCTCGGCAACCATCATCCGTCTGACGGTTTCCGCAACATTGTGGTCATCGTCCACCACGAGAACGCGCACTCATCCACTCTCGCCGGTCAGTACGTGTTTGTGCAACGTGGTGGCTGCCAAATCCCACGATTCAGCGCTCTCACGCCATGCCGGACGTGAACCGGGCAGCCCTACGCCAGGCGGGCCAGGAAGTCGTGGGCCCACTGCACCGCGGTCACGCCCGGGCGTACCTGGAACGCCGCATAGTTGCCGTGCGCACCCGACTTGAGGAAGGCGTTGAATATCGTGATCTGCTCGCGCGCACGAGCATTGCTCAGTTCCTCGACGATCTTTCCCGGTCCGCCGAGGGTGAGGAGCTCGGCGACGATGGCTCCGGCCTCCGCCTGGTACTGGCCGATCTGACTCGGCGTCGGGTCGCTGGTCTCCGCCAGATATCCCACGATCCTCGTGATGAAGTAGTCGCGAGGAACGTTGCAGTACAGGTCGAGTGGCTCACAGATCGTGAAGGCCCGCGGCTTGACCCACCCCATGCCATCGAGTCGCGGTCCGCCGCTGCCCTCGCCGGTCAGCGGCGGTCCGATCAGATTGTCCCGGCGCGATCTGCGGGGATCGGAGATCAACACCACGCCCGCCACCTGACCCGGCCGGATCGCGGCCCGGCCGGTCCCGATCTCCGATGCCACGTCGCCGGCGGCGTCGGCGCCCTGGCTGTATCCCGTCAGGGCGATCCGGGTCCCCGGGCAACGGCGCAGCATGGCCGCGGCCAGTCCGGTCGTGTTGGCCACCGCCTGCGCCTTGGACTTTCCGTAGATCGCCTTCTCCCACGGGAATGCGGTGGCGTCGTAGCCGACGAACTGCACCCGGGTCTCCGGCCCGAGCCCCGAGGTCACGGCGCCGAGGATGCCGGGGCTCTGGCCGTTGGCCCAGGTACCGGGAACCGCGAGGACGTAGATCGCGGGACATCCGGCCGGTGCCGCCACCGACGGTGACCCGACACCCACCGTGATCCCCACGGCCGTGATCACGGCGGCCGTGGAGGCGATCATCCCGCGCAGCCGCATGGTGGACCACTCCCCTCGCGCCCGGCTCGTCTCACG
The DNA here is from genome assembly GCF_049847105.1 of Gordonia sp. DT218. Taxonomy (NCBI): domain Bacteria; kingdom Bacillati; phylum Actinomycetota; class Actinomycetes; order Mycobacteriales; family Gordoniaceae; genus Gordonia; species Gordonia sp. DT218. The sequence continues at coordinate 318,170 of NZ_JBNCNS010000004.1, forward strand.
AGTGTAGTGCGTGGACGCCCATCCGGAATCTCTTCGGCGACGAATCATTGACGGGTTCGCGGCGCGACGGTGGCGGGGCGGGCTCGCCGATGGTCCCCGATGCAGAGGAGTTCCCGTGGTCGATGTGACCCGCACGTTCACCGTCGCCCGTCCGCTCGACGAGGTCGTCGCCTATCTCCGCGATTTCGCCAACGCCGTCGACTGGGACCCGGGCACCCAGAGCTGCGAGCAGATCGGTACCGACCCGATCGGTCTGGGTACCAAGTGGCACAACGTCACCCAGTTGTACGGGATCACCACCGACCTCACCTACGAACTGACCACTGACGACGCCGACCACCTCACGTTCACCGGCACCAACAAGACCGCGACCTCCGTGGACGACATGACATTCGGTACGAGCGACGGTACGTCGACCATCGTGACTTACCACGCTCATGTCGAGTTCAACGGCCTTGCCCGGCTTGCCGATCCGATCGTCCAGGTCGCCTTCGGCCGGCTCGCCGACACCGTCGAGCGCCAGATGACCTCGGCTCTCCTCCAGATCTGACGCGCACTCCCGTGCCGCCGATCAGCGCGTGGGCCGGATGATCGGCGCCTCGAGGACGGCCCGCGCCAGGTGGCGTGCGGCCTCCGGCAGATCGGGACTTCGCAATGTGGGGATACGCACCACGCCGTTGATCACTGCGAGGGCGAGGTCCACCAGCGCCTGTGCCTCGTCCGGGGTCAGCTCCGGCCGGCACTCCATCTCGAGTCGCCGCCACTCGCCCACATAGTCGAGGTAGGTCCGCTCGAGCGCCGCGCGTTCGGTGTCGTCGAGGATGCCCGAGTGGGACAGGCAGACGGTGACGAGATCCCAGTGATCATAGGCGAAGCGCGCGTAGTGGTCGGTCAGATCGTCGAGCGCCTGTCGCGGCTCGGACGTGCTGCGCAGGACCTGCCCCAGGATGAGCCACAACGATTCGAACGCGCGGCTGACCCCGGACGCCACGATCTCGCGCTTGCTCGCGAAATGGTTGTACACACTCGGGCCGGCGATCCCCACCGCATCGCCGATGTCGTCGAGGCTAACGGTCTGGTACCCACCGACGGCGAACATGGTGATCGCCTTACCCAGCAACGCTTCCCGGCGCGATACCGGCCGCAGACCGGCCACGGCATCGGACGCGGACAGGGCATCTGCCGGGGACATCGAGGCACCACCCGATTCGTGGCCGACCCCCTGGCGGCCGGCGACCACGATCGCGTCGACCGCCGATGCCAGGGTTCGTCGTTGATCGACGGCCGGCACCGCGAGCGGCCGATGACCCGGCCAGTCCAGTGCCGCGAAGACCGCCCACGCCGTGGTGCGCGCCGGCACGCAGCCGGCCTCGGCACCCATTTCGATCATCGCGGCGACACGGCGTCCGACGCCCCGCAGTCGTTCGTAGAGCACGTCGTACTCCGCCGGGGACAGGTTCCCGCTGTCGCGGGACCAGAGCACATCGAAGGCCCGCGCGTCGAGGGCGGCCTGCGCGATCCGGTCGGTCGCGGTCTCCCAGTCGTCCACGCCCTCGACGGCCAACTCATAACGGACCAGCGCGGCATCCAGCACCGCGACCAGCAGGTCGTGCTTGCTTCGGTAATGCCGATAGAGGGCGCTCGGCACGATACCGAGGTTGCCGGCGATGTCGCTCATCCCGACCCCGTGGTATCCGTGGTCGCGGAACATGTCTGCGGCCGTCTGCAGGATCCGCTGCTTACGGTCCTTGGGACGGGATCGCCTCGCAGGGTGATCCACCTCTGTAGTCGTCATGGTCTTCCCGTCGGGTCAGGGCGTCGAGATGCCACCGGTACGGGAGCACCCCTCCACTCTGCTACATATCCGGCCCCGTGCACCACAAAATCATGGATGACCTGGTATTGCTTCGTACCCGAAACAAACGGATCGGTTCGGTGACCCAGTAGTCCGACGACTCGCATCGGTGACCCGGAAGTCCGGGTGACTCAGCGCTGGGCAACCTGCGTCGGGACGATCGGCGCGGGCAGATCGGTACGGCCGGCCAGGAACGCGTCGGCGGCCGCGGCGGCCGAGCGGCCCTCGGCGATCGCCCACACGATCAGCGACTGCCCACGGCCGGCGTCGCCCGCCACGAACACGCCCGGCACACCGATGGCGGCGAAGTCGTCGTCGCGCTTGATGTTGCCGCGCTGGTCGTACTCGACCCCGAGCTTGTCGAGGAAGTCCGCACGCTCGGGGCCGACGAAGCCCATGGCCAGCAGGACGAGGTCGCACTCGAGCTCGAACTCGCTGCCCTCGACCTTCTCGAACCGCCCGTCACGCATGGCGACCTCGTGCGCCTTCAGCGCGGTGACCTTGCCGTCCGCGCCGGTGAACTCCTCGGTGTTGACCGAGAAGACACGCTCGCCGCCCTCTTCATGCGCCGACGACACGCGGTACATGAGGGGGTAGGTCGGCCACGGAGTCGACTCGGCACGCTCGATCGGCGGCTTGGGCATGATCTCGAACTGGTGTACCACCTCGGCGCCCTGGCGCAACGCGGTGCCGAGGCAGTCCGCACCGGTGTCGCCGCCGCCGATGATGACGACCTTTTTGCCCTTGGCGGTGATCTGTCCTTCCACCGTGTCGCCGAGCTGGATCCGGTTGGACTGCGGCAGGAACTCCATCGCCTGGTGGACACCGTCGAGCTCACGGCCCGGGATCGGCAGGTCACGGCCGATGGTGGAACCATTCGCCAGCACCACCGCGTCGAAGTCCGCGCGCAGCTGCTCCACGGTGATGTCGACGCCGACGTTCACGCCGGTCCGGAAGACGGTTCCCTCGGCCTCCATCTGGGCCAGACGGCGGTCGATATGCCGCTTCTCCATCTTGAATTCCGGGATGCCGTAGCGCAGCAGTCCACCGATCCGGTCGGCACGCTCGAACAGCGTGACGTCGTGTCCGGCACGGGTGAGCTGCTGTGCGGCAGCGAGACCCGCGGGACCGGAACCGACCACGGCGGCCGAGCGCCCGGTCTTCTCGGTGGGCAGCACCGGAGTCACCCAGCCGTTCTCGAAGGCGTTGTCGATCAGCTCGACCTCGACCTGCTTGATCGTCACGGCCGGCTGGTTGATGCCGAGCACGCACGACGCCTCACACGGTGCCGGGCACAGCCGACCGGTGAACTCCGGGAAGTTGTTGGTCGCGTGCAGCCGCTCGATACCCTCACGCCACTGGTCCTTGTAGACCAGGTCGTTCCACTCCGGGATCAGGTTGCCGAGCGGGCAACCGTTGTGGCAGAACGGGATACCACAATCCATGCAGCGACTGGCCTGAGTCTTCAACTCCGACTTGTCGAAGTCGGTGTAGACCTCTTTCCAGTCCAGCAGCCGCAGTTCGACCGGACGACGGTCGGGCAGCTCCCGTTCGGTGTGCTTGAGAAAACCCCTGGGGTCAGCCACGTGCGGCCTCCATGATCGCTTCGTTCACATCTCGTCCATCGCGCTCGGCGGCGTCGATCGCCTGCAACACGCGCTTGTAGTCGCGCGGCATCACCTTGGCGAACTTGCCTTGCGTCGTCTCCCAGTCGTCGAGGATCGCCGCGGCGACCGGGGAATCCGTCTCGGCGCGATGCTCGTCGACGAGGCCCGCCAGGAACTCGACGTCCTCGGCCTCGAGCTCCTCGATCTCGACGAGTTCGGTGTTCAGGTTGTCCCCGAGCTTGTCGAACGGGTCGTACACATAGGCGACACCGCCCGACATGCCGGCCGCGAAGTTGCGCCCGGTGTCGCCGAGCACCACCACCCGACCGCCGGTCATGTACTCGCAACCGTGGTCGCCCACGCCCTCGACGACGGCGGTCGCGCCCGAGTTGCGCACGCAGAACCGCTCGCCCACGACACCCCGGAGGAAGATCTTCCCCCTGGTGGCGCCGAACCCGATGACGTTGCCCGCGATGATGTTGTCCTCCGCGACGAATCCCTCCGGCGCGTTACGCGCCGGACGCACCACGAGGCGTCCGCCGGACAGCCCCTTGCCGACGAAGTCGTTCGCATCGCCCTCCAGCCGGAGCGTGATGCCCTTGGGCACGAACGCGCCGAAGCTGTTACCCGCCGAGCCGGTGAAGTCGATCATGATCGTGCCGTCCGGAAGCCCGTGTGCGCCATAGGCCTTGGTCACCTCGTGGCCGAGCATCGTGCCGACGGTGCGGTTGACGTTGGTGATCTTGGAGCCGAAGGAGACGCGGGTGCCGTGATCGATGGCCTCCCGGCTCTGTGCGATCAGCTGCTGGTCGAGCGCCTTCTCCAGCGAGTGGTCCTGCGTGCCGGAGCAATACAGGTCCTGGTTCATGAACGGCGACTCCGGCATGGCCAGCACCGACGACAGATCGAGCTTGCCTGCCTTCGCCGAACCCCAGTGCGCCAGCGCCTTTGCCGTGTCGAGGGTCTCGACGTGCCCGACCGCTTCCTGCAGGGTTCGGAAGCCGAGGCGGGCGAGCAACTCACGCACCTCTTCGGCGATGTACATGAAGAAGTTCTCGACGAACTCCGGCTTGCCGGTGAACCGTTCCCGCAGCAGCGGGTTCTGGGTGGCCACACCGACCGGGCAGGTGTCGAGGTGACACACGCGCATCATGATGCAGCCCGAGACCACCAGCGGGGCGGTCGCGAAGCCGAACTCCTCGGCGCCGAGCAGCGCCGCGACGACGACGTCGCGTCCGGTCTTCAGCTGCCCGTCGACCTGGACCACGATGCGGTCGCGAAGGCCGTTGAGCAGCAACGTCTGCTGGGTCTCGGCGAGACCGATCTCCCATGGTGCGCCCGCATGCTTCATCGACGTCAGCGGCGTCGCGCCGGTTCCGCCGTCGTGGCCCGAGATGAGCACCACGTCGGCGTGGGCCTTGGAGACGCCCGCGGCAACCGTGCCCACCCCGACCTCGGAGACCAGTTTCACGTGAATCCGAGCCTGCGGGTTCGCGTTCTTCAGGTCATGGATCAGCTGAGCGAGATCCTCGATCGAATAGATGTCGTGGTGCGGCGGCGGCGAGATCAGGCCGACGCCCGGCGTCGAACCGCGCACCTCGGCCACCCATGGGTAGACCTTGTGCGGCGGGAGCTGACCGCCCTCGCCGGGCTTCGCACCCTGCGCCATCTTGATCTGGATGTCGGTGCAGTTGGTCAGGTAGTGCGAGGTGACGCCGAAGCGGCCGGATGCGACCTGCTTGATCGCGCTGCGCCGCCAGTCGCCGTTCTCGTCGTGGTGGAACCGGCGGGTGTCCTCGCCGCCCTCACCCGAGTTCGACCGGCCGCCGAGCCGGTTCATCGCGATGGCAAGGGTCTCGTGGGCCTCGGCCGAGATCGAGCCGAAACTCATGGCGCCGGTGGAGAACCGCTTGACGATCTCGCTCGCCGGTTCGACCTTGTCGATCGGGATCGGGTCGCGGTCACCGAAGTTGAAGTCGAACAGGCCGCGCAGGGACGCCATCTTCGCCGATTGGTCGTCGACGAGCTTGGTGTACTCCTTGAAGACCTTGTACTGCCCGGTCCGGGTGGAGTGCTGCAGTTTGAACACCGTGTCCGGGTTGAACAGGTGGTATTCACCCTCGCGACGCCACTGGTACTCACCGCCGACCTCGAGCTCGCGATGCGCCCGCTCGGTCGGCCGTTCGGTGAACGCCACTGCATGCCGGGTGGCGACGTCGGTGGCGATCTCGTCGAGGCCGATGCCGCCGAGCTGGCTGTTGAGTCCGGTGAAGAACTCGTCGACGGTGTCCTGCGACAGACCGATGACCTGGAACAGCTGTGCACCGGTGTACGAGGCGAGGGTGGAGATACCCATCTTGCTCATCACCTTGAGCACACCCTTGCCGGCGGCCTTGATGTAGTTCTTACGCGCGGTCGGGAAGTCGATGTCGCCGAGAGCGCCACGCTCGACCATGTCCTCGATCGACTCGAAGGCCATGTACGGGTTGACCGCAGCGGCACCGAAGCCGATCAGCGCGGCCGCGTGGTGAACCTCGCGGCAGTCACCGGACTCGACGATGAGCCCGACGCGGGTGCGCTTGCGCTCACGCACCAGGTGGTGGTGCACGGCCGCGGTCAGCAGCAGCGACGGTATCGGCGCGAGTTTCTCGTCCGACTCCCGGTCGCTGAGCACGATGATCGAGACGCCGTCGGCGATGGCGGCGCTCACCTTGGTGCGCACCTCGTCGAGTGCGCGACGCAGTCCGTCGCCGCCCTCGGCCACGGGATACAGGCCGTGGATGTGAGCACTGCTGAAGTCCGGCAGATCGTCGTTGTCGTCGATGCGGACGAGCTTGGCGAGCGTGTCGTTGTCGAGCACCGGCTGCGGCAGCATGATCTGCCGGCACGACTCGGGGCCGGGATGGAGCAGGTCGGCCTCGCGACCGATGGTGCCGCCGATGCTGGTGACCACCTCTTCACGGATCGCATCCAGCGGCGGGTTGGTCACCTGGGCGAACATCTGCTGGAAATAGTCGAACAGCATGCGGGGGCGGGCCGACAGCACCGCGATCGGGGTGTCGGTGCCCATCGAGCCGATCGCCTCGGCGCCGGTCTTGGCCATCGGCGCGACCAACAGGTTGAGCTCTTCGTTGGTGTAGCCGAACACCTGCTGGCGCAGCGCGACCCGGTCATGGGCCATGTGCACGTGCGGCAACGCGTCGACGTCGTCGATGTGGACCAGGCCCGCGTCGAGCCACTCCTGGTACGGGTGCTCGGCGGCGAGTTCGTCCTTGATCTCCTCGTCGTCGACGATGCGTCCGGCGGCGGTGTCCACGAGGAACATCCGGCCCGGCTGCAGGCGCATCTTCTGCACCACGTCCGCGTGGTCGATGTCGAGCACGCCGACCTCCGAGGCCATCACCACGAGGCCGTCCTTGGTGACCCAGACGCGGCTCGGGCGCAGCCCGTTCCGGTCGAGCACGGCGCCCACGACGGTGCCGTCGGTGAAGCACACCGATGCCGGTCCGTCCCACGGCTCCATCAGTGCCGAGTGGTACTCGTAGAACGCCTTGTGCTCCGGCTTCATCGACTCGTGGCGCTCCCACGCCTCGGGGATCATCATCAGCACCGCGTGCGGCAGGCTGCGACCGCCGAGATGGAGCAGTTCGAGCACCTCGTCGAAACGTGCGGTGTCCGACGCCCCGGGCGTGCAGGTCGGGAAGATCTTGTCGGCCACCTCGCTGTCACCGAACGCACTGGCGTCGATCAGCGCCTCACGCGCCCGCATCCAGTTCTCGTTGCCGGTGACGGTGTTGATCTCGCCGTTGTGCGCGACGCGCCGGAACGGATGGGCCAGCGGCCACGACGGGAACGTGTTGGTCGAGAAACGCGAATGCACCAGCCCGAGAGCACTCTCCATGCGGGAGTCCTGCAGATCGAGATAGAACTCACGCAGCTGCGGGGTGGTCAGCATGCCCTTGTAGACAAAGGTCTGACCGGACAGGCTCGGGAAGTACACGGTCTCGCGGCCCGGGCCGTCCGCGCCGGCACCCTTGGTGCCGAGCTCGGCCTGCACACGCTTGCGGACGACGAACGCCTTCCGCTCGAGTTCCATGGCCTCGGCACCGCTCGGCTTGCGCCCGCCCGCCTCGCTCCCGGCGGGCGCGATGAAGACCTGACGGAACGTCGGCATCGCGTCGCGTGCCAGCGCGCCGAGCGAGTTCTCGTTGGTCGGCACCTCGCGCCAGCCGAGCAGTGTCAGCCCCTCGGCCTCGATGACCTTCTCGACGCCCTCGCAGGCCACCCGCGCGTCCTCGGAGCCCTGCGGCAGGAACGCGATACCGGTGGCGTAGGACCCTTCGGCCGGCAACTCGAAGTCCACGCTCTCGCGCAGGAACCGGTCCGGCACCTGGATCATGATCCCGGCACCGTCGCCGGTGTTCGGCTCGGCGCCCGCGGCTCCGCGATGCTCCAGGTTCACGAGTGCGGTGATCGCCTTGTCGACAATGTCGCGGCTACGTCGTCCGTGCATGTCGACCACGAATGCGACACCACAGGAGTCGTGCTCGTTGGCCGGGTCATACAGCCCCACAGGGCCCGGAGCATGCTTCATAAGTTCGCCTCACTCTGTGCGCGACACTGCGCACGCAATCACCGTTATGTGTCCGTGGGACACCGTTGACGTGTCCGTGGACACCGACCACCGGCTTGTCGCGAATCCCCCCGAATCCTTGGGCTGACCTGGGAGTCTTCTCCAGCCATGTAGCGGTGTCCGTGTCAGCGTCGTTGCTGACGGCGCACCCGGGATCGAGCTGCTCTACCCGGCACCACCCTGCTCTGCGAAAGCATTGTGAGTCATTTTCTCACGCCGGGTACCTGGTATCGAAATCCGGATAGCACAACCGTGATGTTTCCGCAGCGTACCCGCCATCTGGGGCTCCTTCTGGCCCCCGTCACCCGCCCAAAATCGACCGCCCCTGCCGACTGCGCCGGATCCACTCCTGTGGCCGCACGGATCCTCTAGCGTCGAGAGGGTGCGAACGCCCACCTCGGAGCAGCGGTGGCCGCCCTCCGGACGCGGCTCCTGGCGCTCCCGTGCGGTCAACGGATACCTCTCGCGCGTCTCCCACCCGCTGATGACGGCCGCGGGCCTCGGTGGTGCCGTCCCACCAGCTCGGCTGATCAGCGCGATGCGGCCCGGGGTGAACCGTTCACTCGTCGCCATGTCGCCTGCGCCGACCGGGACGAAGGTGGAGACCATACGGGAGGTCTTCGACGACGGCGACGCAGCCCGTCACGGTCGGGTCCGCGGCGAATGGGTCGGTGCACATGCCGGTCCCGCCCGGCCCGCGACCGCCGACCAGACGATCATCTACTACCTCCACGGCAGCGGATACGTCGTCTGCTCCGCCCGGACACACCGGGGCCTGGTGGCCCGACTCTCCCGCCGCACCGGCTGGTCGGCCTTCAGCCTGGACTATCGTCTGGGGCCCGAGTACGTCTTCCCCGCCGCCGGCGACGATGCGATCCGCGGTTACCACTGGCTGCTGGCCGCGGGTTTCCGTGCCGACCGGATCATCGTGGCCGGCGATTCGGCCGGCGGCCACCTCGCGGCCGATCTGCTGGCGGACAACCACCGCACCGGCACACCACAGCCGGCCGGGGTGGTGATGTTCTCGCCCCTGTACGACCCGACGTTCGATCTGGCGGTCGCCAGCCAGCTTCGCGGAGTACGTGATCCGATCATCGATGCCGTTGCGGCACAGCGAATCCTGCGTCTCTACACAGGCTCGGCGGGGCCGGATCACCCGAGGATGCGGATCGCACTGCACCACGGGATGGCGCTGCCGCCGACACTGATCCAGGTGGGCGCACTCGAGGTGATGGGCGACGACGCGCGGGCGATGTACCGCGAGTTCCGCGCGGCGGGTGGCGATGTCCGGCTACAGGAATGGCCCGACCAAGGCCATGTGTTCCAGATGTTCCCGCGGTTCTCCCGCGAATCGGGCCGCGCGCTGGGTCTGGCCGCCGACTTCATGACCGGACTGCCGGCACCGGGAGTGGCGCAGCCTCGGGACGCCGTGTGAGCTACGGCCCGTCCTCGCGCCGATCGTCCGGTGTCACGGGGCGCCGGGGATCCTGCGCTGGAACCCACAGGCGGCCCCACTCCGATCCGTAGCCCTGACGATCTGCCGCCGAGGCCAGATCACGGTCGAGATCGTCAACCCAGTCCCGGCGGGCCTGGGCATCGAGCATCGCCAGCCGCTCGTGGATCGAATCCTGCTGGCCGGGGGCGCACGCCGCCAGCAGAGTGGTGAACAATGCCCGGAGGCGACGTTGCACCTGCGCCTGTCCGACGCTGTGCCTGCGGATCTCGTCGGTGCCGATCGCCAGGTAGTCCGCCCAGGTGCGCCGGACGCCGGTGACGACCGCGCCCGACTCGGCGGCATCAGCGGCGCGCACCCGAGGCGCCAGCATCAGCAGGAGTTCCTCGGTGTGATCGAGCGCCTGCACGACGACGGTCGGATCATTGCCTCCCGACGACATCGCCTTGAGCGCGATGTCGGAGATCGCCTGCAGCGCAGCGGCCGGACTCACCGACGGTTGATGTGCATCGCCGAAGAGCAGACATCCGAGGACCCGCGGCGTATCCACCTTCGCAACGTCGCCTCGCACCTCGACCACCGGGACGCCCTGCGGGACATGGTCGCCCACGGCAACCAGGACCTCGATCCGTACACCCCAGTCGATCGCATAGCGATGTAGTCGTGCGACGTTGACCGCCAGCAGGATTCGGCCACGCGTCGCGATGTCCCGCATCGCGATGACCTCCACCGGGAGTTCGACCGCGTCGACAACGGGCTCCGGTGTCGCCGCACCGAGAGTCTCGGCGAACGTGTCGAGCGGGTACTGCCGGTACACCGCGGTCCGGCCGTCATGTGCGATCCACCGGAGCAGGTGCGCGGTGTTCAGGATGGCGCCGACCTTGACGACCAGAGCGATGAACAGATACGCGCTGACGGTGGTCAGCACGAATGCGATCGCCGTGGACAGCCCCGGGGTGGGCCCGTTCGGGTCGCCCACCGACAGGTCGATCGCGATGATCACGCTGTAGACAAAGGTGGCGAGGAAGAACCCGGTGGACCATCGCATGACCGGCTCCTGCTGGAGCATCGGGATCACCCGCACCGAGATCGACGAGGCACCGAACTGCATGGCCAGCGTCACCGCGGTGAACACCAGGCCGGTCAGCGTCGCCATCGACCCGGCGATCACGCTCAGCAGGGTGGCCAGGGTCCCGGCGTCCACCTGCAGCTCCAGGACCTCGTCGAGGCCGATGGTCACCCACGCGGCGATGATGGCAGAGGTCACCAGAACGACCGGCAGACGCCAGGTCGGCACGGTACGCAGCTGTCGCCGGGTACGCCGCCACCGGATCGCCGAGGCCAGCGCGCCCGGCACCCGCTCCCCGAGATCGGCGGCGACCGGTGACCGCGGTGACTGCAGCGCGGGTTTGTCGGGAACACCGAATCGGCCGGCGACCGCCTCCTGCGCGACGATCTTCCACCGCATCAACGGTTTCCGGAACCGCTCCTCACGGGAGATCGACTTCGCCAGCTTGCGGTGCCGGGTGCGGTAGCGCCAGCGCGCCCAAGGCGAGTGCGGTCGGGCGAGACGGATCGCGCCGAACCACAGCAGGAACGGAACGAACAAGCCGGCCAGCCCCGTCCACACCTTGCCCTTCAGGAGGGTGATGGTGGCCAGCGCGAGGTTCACCACCAGGACGACCAGGACCACGATGCGCGTCGTCGCGTCCTCGGCGTCGCGATACTCACCGACCACATCGGTCACCCCGAACGGTTGCAACCCCACGAGGAACAGCAGACCGACTGCGATCGCGACGAACACCGCGTCGATCGATGTTCGCCCCTCCTCGGACCAGTAGACGTCGCGCAGGTGCAGCAGAAGCGCGAATTCGTCGAGGACGAGGGCACTTCCGATACCGAAGAGGGCGGCGAGCGTGCAGTCCAGGACGGGTGTGCGGAACGGGTCGACGGCCACGAATCCGAACCCCGACAACAGCATCAGCATCATCCCGAAGAAGACGTGATGCACGTGGACCCCGCCGGGCGTCACGTTCCCGGGCCACCAGCTGACCTCGGCGCGGATCATGCGGACGCTGAGACGGATGAACAGGAAGGTCAACATGAAGGCGATGAGCAGGAAGAACAGCGGCAGTCGACCTGTGTCGACGATCGTCTGATCGAACCACCGCGCCATGATCAGACACTACTGCGCACGGCGCCGGCGACAGGCCGGACCGGTGAGGTCGGACCAGCGGACGGGATCAGCGAGGCGGGATCAGCCTCGTGGGAACCGGATCAGTCCCGGGACGTCGGCCGGCGGCGTCCATCCCCCTCGTGCGAAATCCGCCCAGATCTGCCGGATACGACGCCCGTTGGCCTCCACCTCGGGCCACTGGTGTCCGACGAGGAGCGGCGCACCGTCCCACGTCGACCGGTCGCCGAAGAGCAGCGGGATGTCGACGGTGTGCGCGGCGCGGAGCGGGTGCCCGGGTATCCCCCACTCCAGGACGTACTGTCCGCCGAGGCCGCCCGCTCGCCGATGCCGTCGGACGAATTCCTCTGCGGCGGTGACATATACGGTCCGGGTGAGCCGCCTGATGACGAACTCGTAGAGCTTCGGGCCGACGACGGGCAGCTTCTGCAACGCGCCGAGGCCCGGGATTGCGTCGGCGAAGAACGCGACCTCACGCTCGTTCCACCCGACGAGCACCTCGACATCGGCGGCCCGCTGTTCCCACGCGACGTCCACGTCGTCCTCGGCCGGCAGCGGTGCATGGCCGTACTGCGTGCCGAACGGCATCAGCGCCCGCAGACCGTGCCGGAGCACAGCGCCGCCCGAGGCGAGAGCCTTCTGTGTCGCCAGCATCTCGTCGGCCGGCGTGATCGCATCGAGGTGGCTCGTCGCATCGGCCATCGCCGCATACATGCCGGCACGCCCGGACGCGAGTCCGAGTGGGGCACTCTGCAGGATCACCCGCCGAAACAAGCCATCGGTCCCCTCGGCGATCATCAGATGCGCCGCCGCGTCTGCACCCGCGGATTCGCCGAACAGCGTGACGGCCTCCGGATCGCCGCCGAATGCGGCCACATTCCGTTGGACCCAGCGCAACGCCGAGATCATGTCCAGCAGGCCGAGATTCGCCGGGCGGTGGACACCGTCGCCGATGAACCCGAACAGACCGAGCCGATAGGTTACCGCGACGACCACGACCCGTTGCTCGACGACGAGACTCGCCGGATCGTGACACGGCGCATCCGCCGCGCCCATGACGTATGAGCCACCGTGTATCCACACCATGACCGGCAGCGACTCGTCGGGCCTGCGGTCGGCGGGCACGGTGACCGACAGACGCTGACAGTGTTCGTCCTCGGGCAGGTTGCCGAGCGCGACCTCCCCGAACCGACTCCGGAGCAGATCCTCGGTCTCGTTCTGCGGGCAGGCCGGCGACCACGATGTGGCATCGATCGGTTCCGGCGACGACGGTTCCGGCACCGGCGCCTCGAATCGATCGGCGCGCGCGTACGGGATGCCGGTCGCCCGGATCATGTCCCCGTCCAGCCGGGCGACGACGTTCCCGGCCGGGCAGTCGACGGTGACGGTCTGGAAACCGGTGTCTGTCATGGTGCCTCCTGATCGGTGGTCAGCAGACGCCATCCGATCACAACGGGCCCGCGACCATCATTGTCGCGGGCCCGTTGTGCGGTTGTCGGGAGAGATCAGGGAATGAGCGAATCCAGCGATCCGAAGGCTCCGCTTGCGCCGGTGGCGGCGAAGTTCGTCGTGCAGCCGTTGAACGACACGTTGTCGACATTCACCTTGCCGGACTTCTCGTTCGGCTGGCTGGAGATGCCGTAATGATCGACAACGGTCTTGTGTCCGTCACTGTTGGCGGCCTCCGCGAACTGCGCGAGCGTGGCGTTCTGACCCTTCGGGATGTCACCGATCTTGCGCGTGGACCACCACTGATTCGACGAGGCGGCATTTTCCTTGCCGGCACCCGCCGGAGCAGACCAGACAAATGTCGCGAATCCGCCACTCACACCAGTGTTCGCGCCGGTCACACGTATTTGCCAATTCGCGTTGCCGGCTGTTTTCTCGAATGTCAGCGGCTTCTTCGCGACGTCGGCCAAAGGCAATTGACCTGCGCCGTGATAAGACGCCTCACGTGGCTTGTCGGCGGTGGTCATGAACTCCAGCGAACCGTCGTCGTCGACGACCTTGGTCGCCGTCACCTTCCCCGCCTGGCCCTGCTCGTCAGAGAAGGTGTTCCCCCACCCGTTTGCGCTGGTAGGGGTCGAAGTCTTGGCGCAGTTCGTATCTGAAACCGGCGCCGCCGTCGCCATTGTCGGAAATGCCAGACTTGCGGCCCCCAGGGCCGCACCCACGACAATTCCTCGGATGACATTACGTCGCATTCTGTTCATCGCCTCCAGTTCGTTTTCGGCAAATCGCCTCACCGAAACTAACAAACGAGTCCATCGATAAACACCCCCCGTCGCGATGGGAATAGAGAGCGACAATGGAAAAGCGACAATAGAAAGCCTGTTAGTCAGGTGAAATACGCCGGACGACGAAGTCGCGAAACCTCTCGGCGGCGTCGGGCAGGGGACGCGACCGCAACCAGGTCAGGCCGATCTCGCGCGATTCGTCGGTCAGCGGGATGAGGGCCACATCGGCGCTGCTATCGGCGTCGTCGACGGGCACGACCCCGATCCCGAGCCCCGCGGCGACAAGACCGGTGATGGTCGCCAGTTCGGCGGAGGAGAATGCGATCGTCGGGGCGATGTCGGCCGCCGCGCACAGTTCGTCGAAGATCCGGCGCATGCCGAATCCTCGCTCCATCACGATGAACTCCTCATCGGCCGCCTCCGCGAGACCGATCGTGGTGCGATCGGCGAACCGGTGATCGGACGGCACCACCAGGGCGAGCTTCTGTTCGGCGATCGCGAACCAGGCCATGTCGGTGCGCATCGGACGCGGCGACACGATCGCGAGATCGGCGTCTGCGCCGATCACATGGTCGACGACGGTGGCAGCGGCGTCCTGGGTCAGGGTGAACCGCGCCTGCGGGTTCTCGTCACGGAACCGCCGGATCAGATCGGGTACCAGCTTGACGCCGAAGGAATGCAGGAAGGCCAGTCGCACCACCCCTCGCGCCGGCCGCCGCATCTCGTCGATCTCGCGGCGGGCGGCATCGAGCTGCACCCGCGCACGGCGCGCGCGTTCGAGGTACACCTGCCCGAACCGATTGAGCACCAGACGCCGACCATGCCGATCGAAGAGCGCGACCCCGACGTCTCGCTCCAACCGTGCGACGAAGCGGGACAGCGTCGGTTGCGAGACATGAGCCTGCTCGCCGGCGGCGGTCAGGTTCTCCGCCTCGGCGATGGCGATGAACCAATCGAGTTCGTGATGCACGTTCATCCTGACGATCCATCCTAGCTGCGGTTATTCAGAACTGAATGGGATAGGAGAGATCCATTCATTTTGAGCTCCAGACATGGCGGGGTGACGCTTGACCACGATGACCACGAGAACCGCCACCTCCGCCCCGGACACCCGGCACACGCTGGGCTCGCCGGGCTATCGACGCGCCACCACGGCACTGTTCGCCGCAGGCATGACGACGTTCATGGCCCTCTACTACGTGCAGGCCCTGCTCCCGCAGCTGTCCGACCACTTCGGTGTCTCGCCGGCCACCTCCGCGCTTGCCGTCTCACTGACGACCGGGTTCCTCGCGGTCGCGATCATCCCGGCGAGTGTGCTGTCCGAGCGGTACGGGCGAGTGCGGGTGATGGTGCTCTCGGCACTCGCCGCTTCGATCATCGGCATCGTGCTTCCGTGGTCGCCCTCCATCGAGGTGCTCCTCGCCGGCCGGGCACTCCAGGGTGTGCTGTGCGCCGGCGTGCCCGCGGTGGCGATGGCCTATCTCGCCGAGGAGGTCGACGGCGCGTCACTCGGCACCGCGATGGGACGCTACGTCGCGGGAACCACGATCGGCGGACTGACCGGTCGCCTCGTCCCCGGCGTCGCCGCCGATCTGGTGTCCTGGCAGTGGGCGCTGGAGGCGGCCTGCCTCGTCTCGCTGGGCTTCGCGCTCGTGTTCTGGCGTACCGTCCCCGCCTCCCGCTTCTTCAGCCCCCAACGCGTGGCGCCACGGATCACGGCGCAGAATCTGCTCAACCACCTGCGTGACCCCGGGCTCCTCCCACTGTTCTTCCTCGCCTTCGTCCTGATGGGCGGGTTCGTGACGGTCTACAACTTCATCGGCTACCGGCTCCTCCGGCACCCCTTCGACCTGAGCGAGGCGACCGTTGCGGCGGTCTTCCTCATGTACCTCGCCGGTACGTTCTCGTCGACCTTTGCCGGCCGGTTGGCCGACCGGAGAGGTCGTCGGCGGGTGCTGATCGCCGCGGTGTCCACCATGCTCGTGGGCCTCGCATTGACCGTGCCCGACCGACTACCGCTGGTGCTGATCGGCATGCTGCTCTTCACCGCCGGCTTCTTCGCGGCGCACTCGGTGGCCAGCGGATGGGTGTCCGCGCGCGCCACCGATCACCGGGCCGAGGCGTCGTCGCTCTATCTGTTCCACTACTACCTCGGTAGCTCGGTGGTGGGCGCCCTCGGCGGACTGGTGTTCTCGGCATTCGGTTGGGCGGGTGTCGCCGTCTATGTCGGGGTGCTCGTCGCGGTGGGGTTGGCACTCACGGTGCTGTCGCGGCGCTGACCCTGATGGACCGCTAGGTGGCAGCACCCTCCGGCGGGGCCGCGCCCTCCCCGTCGCGCTCGAGCCGATCGATCAGCTCGAGACCCTTGTGCGCCCAGTCGATTTCAGACTGCGCGCGACTGATCATGCCGTCGTAGGTATGTGCCTTGTAGGCGACGATTCGAGCGTGCTCGCTCGCGGGATACCGGTGAAGGCGGCGCACGATGGCGGGGTCCGTCCCGGCCGTGATCCCGTCACGCACGTCGGTGAGCAGGTCGACCTGCTCGGTGTGGTACCCGATGTGCCGCCGCAGGATCTCACGCGCGGCATCAGGATCGGCCCACTCGAAGTAGGCCGCCTGCATGTGGTGGGCATCGCGCACCGGAGCGTGCCCGAGGGGTGTGTTCATCCACGCCCGGAATGCCTCTATGCCGTCGTCAGTGACGCTGTACTGGGTCTTCGTGCTGCGCGGACCCCAGCGGACCTCCTCACCGGCGACCAGCCCGTCTCGCTGCATCCGTCTCAGCTCGGGATAGATCTGCGAGTCGGGCGCGTGCCACACGTGCCCCACCGAGCCGCCGAATTGCTTCGCGGCGTCATAGCCGGTCAGCGGCCCGGCGGTGAGCAGGGCGAGCAGGGCGTGACGAAGGCTCATGTCTCCTCGTTGGGTGGTTCGTGTTGCGGATCACTATATCCGTAGATAGAGTGTGCTCCACCTCACCGACTAACTATGGACATAGCTATTCGCTGACAGCAGCCGAACCCGACACGCAAGGACCTCTCATGACCGATCTTGGACCCGGCGGAGCGACCGCCACCAACATGGACTACCCGTTGGACGCCTGGTACGTCGCCGCGTGGGATCACGAACTCTCCGCCACCACGCCGATGGCGCGCACCGTTGCGGGCAAGCCGATGGCGCTGTACCTCACCGCCGAAGGGCGGCCGGTGGCGTTGGCCGACGCGTGTTGGCACCGGCTGGCCCCGCTGTCGATGGGCACGCGGGTCGGCTCCGACGAGGTGCAATGCCCGTATCACGGCCTCCGGTACAACTCGGCCGGGCGGTGCACCCACATGCCGGCGCAGGAGACGATCAACCCCTCCGCCATGGTGGCCTCCTATCCCGTCGAGAAGCGGTATCGGTTCTTCTGGGTCTGGCCGGGAGACCCCACGCTGGCAGACCCTGCCCTGATCCCGGACATGTTCCAGATGGATTCACCCGACTGGGCAGGCGATGGACGCACCATCGAGGTGGAGGCCAATTACCAACTGGTGCTCGACAATCTGATGGATCTGACGCACGAAGAGTTCGTCCACTCGTCCTCCATCGGCCAGGACGAACTCAGCGACTCGGGCTTCGCTGTCACCCACGATGAGCGGACCGTCACGGTGAGCCGGTGGATGCATGACATCGACGCGCCGCCGTTCTGGCTCAAGAACATGCGCGACAAGTTCCCCGGCTTCGAGGGCAAGGTCGACCGCTGGCAGATCATCGAATTCCAGGCACCCGGAACCATCCGGATCGATGTCGGTGTCGCCAAGGCCGGTACCGGCGCACCCGAGGGCGACCGCAGCCAGGGTGTCAACGGCTTCGTGATGAACACGATGACGCCGGTCGACAGGAAGACCTCGCTGTACTTCTGGGCGTTCATGCGCGACTACTGCCTCGACAGCCAACTGATCACCACTCAGCTCCGTGACGGCGTCCACCGGGTGTTCGGCGAGGACGAAGCGATGCTCACGGCGCAGCAGAAGGCGATCGAGGCACACCCCGACCACGAGTTCTACAACCTCAACATCGATGCCGGCGGGATGTGGGTGCGACGCATCATCCAGCGGATGATCGAGGCCGAGCGGTCCGACCTCGCTACCGACATCGATGCTCTCGCCACGCAGGTCGTGAACTGACATGACAGACAACAAGATCACGTGGCAGCGCGGCCGCATCACCTCCGTCGCCGCCGCTGCCGACGCGATCGCCGAGATCGTGATCGCGACCGAGCGAGCCGACCGGGTCGCCCCGGGCGCACACGTCGACGTCCGCATCGACGATGGTGACATCCGGTCGTACTCCGTCGTCTCCGCCGGAGCCGATGGCCGGAGTGTCACGCTCGGGGTGCGCCTGTCCCCGACGTCGCGCGGCGGGTCGCGCTTCATGCACTCACTGCGTCCCGGCGACGAGATCGAACTGACCGCGCCGATCCAGAACTTCCCGCTCCGGGTCGGCGCAGCACGCTACGTGTTGCTCGCCGGTGGCATCGGGATCACCGCGATGGCCGCGATGGCGGCGGCGCTCCGGCGGGTCGGCGCGGATTACCGGTTCGTCTATGTCGGACGCCGACGATCCGACATGGCCTTCCTCAGCGAACTCGTCGCCACCCACGGCGACCGTCTCGAGGTCCGTGCCGACGATGAAGGTCATGGGCTCGACGTCGCGTCTCTGGTCGGCGACGTCGACACGCACACCGAGATGTACATGTGCGGTCCGATCCGCCTGATGGATGCCGTACGCCGCGCCTGGCTCGACCGCGAATTGCCGCTGCCGAACCTCCGCTACGAGACCTTCGGCAACAGCGGCTGGTTCGAGGCCGAGGACTTCGTGGTGACCATCCCACGCCTGGATGTGACGACTTCGGTCGGCACCAGCGACTCCCTCCTCGGCGCCCTCGAGCGGGCCGGTGTGGACATGATGTTCGATTGCCGCAAAGGGGAATGCGGCCTGTGCCAGGTCGACGTCCTCGAGACCGATGGCACCATCGACCATCGGGATGTGTTCTTCAGTGAGACGCAGAAAGCACAATCAGAGAAGCTGTGTAGTTGCGTTTCTCGGGTGGTACATCCTCGCGGCGGCGGCCGGCTCGTCCTGGACGTGCCCTGAAGTTGCAGCGCCCGGATTCAGAAGGGCGGCGGATTCTCCGCGTTCCAACGATCCATCGCCCGCTTGTCGGCACGTTTGACCGCCGTCGCACGACGGGCGCGGAGGGTGTCGATGCGTTGTCGTGCGGCATCGTCCGGCGGTCGGCCGGTGCGGGTGAGGGATCCGAACAGATCGCGTCCGGTGAATGCGTTACCCAGGTAGGTGTGGCCGGCGGGTGACTGGAAGAACACCTCGCCGAGGGGATCGTGGTAATCGCGCCAGCCGACCGCGAAGGTGTTGATGCGGTGGTGAAAACGGCACAGCGGCTTGAGGTTTCGTGGGTCGGTTGGCCCGCCCTGGGCGAACGGGATGTCGTGGTCGACGTCGGCGTGGAAGGCGCGGTTGTTGCAACCGGGGAAGCTGCAGCACAACTCACCCGAACGGACCCGGTCGGCGAGCTTCTTGCTCGGCGCGTAGCGGTCGATGTGCCGCGGCTCGGCCAGGACATCCGGCCGGATGTACGTGCGCCGCGCCTCGGCTACCAGTCGGCGTGCGGTGTCGGCATCGAGAACGCCGTGGCCGTCCAGGAAGGCAGGATCGTCGTCGAGACCGAGGAGGCTACTCAGGTTGACGACGATGTGGAAGGTCGGCCGCGGCGCACATGGCGACTCGGTTGCATCGGGCGGGCCATCTGACGGGGCGGTGTCTGACGAGCCGGCGTCGGATGGGTCGGCGTCGCAGGGGTCGGCGTCGAAGGGGTCGGTGTCGCAGGGGTCGGCATCGGATGCGGAGTCGGCGTCGATGTCAGCGGCGTCAGGGTCGGGGGTGCAGGTTTCGCACCGGCAGTCGAGAGTGGTCGCCCCGTGGGCCAGCGCGACCAGCGCATCAGCGCGCCGTTGGGCAGCGGTACGGGGATCGCCGGCGTGCACGGCGGCGGCCATCGCGGTCAGGCGGGCGTCGACGGCGGCAGCGTGCTCGGCCGGCAGCGACCCGCCGATGCGCGACTGGCCCGGGGTGTCGCGGTCGGGGCGCACGCTGATGTTGCGGTCGGAATCGACGAGTTCGCGGCGTCGGCGAGTGGCCGCGGGATCGTGAGTGGCGACGTGTTTGTCGATCATGGCCAGGAAGCGGGTCATCGACATCGGCTCGCGGGTCTCGATGTCGGCGGCGATGATCTTGTCGAGCAGGTCGAGTTTCTCGGGGGTGCACAGGGCGGTGCGCCGCACCACTGCGAGAAAGCGGGGCAGGTCGATGCGTCCGGCGCCCAGGGTTGCACCGATGAACGGCAACTGGTGGCGCAGCACGCTGCCGGCTTCGATGAACTCCCGCGCGCGGGCCGGGGACACGGTCAGCGCAGCACCGACTTCCGCGATGGCGGCTTCGAGGCCGTTGGGGCCGAACCGGGCGCGCGGGTCTTGCCCGCTGGCGGCACGCGCGGCCAGGCGCTCGAGGTTGGCCAGCGACGTCGATTGCTCGCCGAGTTCTGCGGCCAGGCGTACGAGGTGGTCTTGTTCGCGTTCGTCGTGGATGAGACTGGCGGCCTGCAACATCCGATAGTCGGCGGCCGCGCGCACCGCGGTGGTGTGATGGAGCACCTCGACCAACTCGGTGGCCGAGTGCTGCTCATCGTCGGCCATCTGGGCCAACGCAGGTGCGCTCGATTGCATGACACCAAATCTATCGGTGGCCACCGACAAGTTTGTCGCCGCAGGTCAGACCGTTCCGAACGGTGGATGGCAACGGTCACCGAGAGCGTCGAGACCGCACCGAGCATGATCTACCCATGAGCACAATCGTCTTCGTTCATGCCCACCCCGACGACGAGGGCACGGCCACCGCGGGAACCATGATCCGAGCCGCGCGCGAGGGTCATCGGGTGGTGGTCGTCTACTGCACCGACGGGGACCCGGGTGACGTACCCGACGACCTGGCGCCGGGTGAGACCGTGGTGAGTCGTCGACGTGGTGAGGCAGAGGCATCCGCGGCCATCACCGGCACCGCACGAGTGGCGTGGCTCGGCTACGGAGACTCGGGGATGACCGGCTGGGCACAGAACCACACCGACGGCGTCTTCTCGCGTGCTGATGTCAACGACGCCGGACGGCGTCTCGCGGACCTCCTCGACGAAGAGAACGCGGACACGGTCGTCGGCTATGACTGGCACGGTGGCTACGGCCATCCCGATCACGTCATGCTGCACAAGACGACACTCGCCGCAGTGGAACTCGCGGCACGGCGGCCCCGCTACCTCGAGGTCACGATGAACCGGGACCTCATGCGGCAGATGTTCACGCTCGCTGCCGAGATGGGGATGGAGGGTTTCGACCCGGACACCCGCGGCGACGACGGGAACCCGATCGGCACGGCCGAGGCCGAGCTGCACTGGGCGGTCGACCTCGGCGACGACGTGATGACCAAACGCGAGGCGCTCGCGTGCCATGCCAGTCAGACCGACGTCAAGCAGCTCCTCGAGCTACCGGTCGAGATGTTCCCGTTCGCCTTCGGTACCGAGCACTACATCGAACCCGGGAGGCCACCGGGCATGGTCCGGGGCTGGTGGGTCGATTACCCATCGGTCGGCCGGCCCACCTCCGTCACACCCCGATAGCAGCACCCGTCAGCGGCGGATTCGCGGCGAGGACCTCGTTCTCGTCCGCACTGAAAGCCCTTGAGCGGGAGAGGAATCGGACGCCTTCGGGAGCCTCCAGACTGAAACCCGCGCCGCGCCCCTTGACGACGTCGAGGATGAGCTGGGTGTGTTTCCACAACTCGAACTGGTCGCCGTTGATCCACACCCGGACATCGGGAATCGGTTCCGGCAGAACGATTTCGCCGACGAGGACGTCGCGCTGTCCGATGCGGTACTCGCCGACCGGATAACACATGGGGGCCGAGCCGTCACAGCATCCACCCGACTGGTGGATCATGAGACCGCCGTGCAGCTCCGACAGTTTCGTCAAGAGCTGCACCGCGGCGTCTGTGGCGACCACCCGATCAGGAACCTGTTGGTCTGACACGGGTTTCACCTCTGCTTTCTGGTTGCGCCCTTCGTGACGCATCCTCGCAAGCTCGGAGGCTCGGAGCGCTAGCGAAGGAACGTCACGAAGGGTCGTGGCACTCAAATCAGAAGAAACCCTTGGCGTTCTGAGCGTAACCAACCAGGAGGTTCTTCGTCTGCTGGTAGTGCTCGAGCATCATCAGGTGGTTCTCACGTCCGATGCCCGACTGCTTGTAACCACCGAAGGCCGCGTGTGCCGGGTAGTCGTGATAGGTGTTGGTCCACACCCGGCCTGCCTGGATCTCGCGACCCGCGCGGTAGGCGGTCGCGCCGTCGCGGCTCCACACACCGGCACCGAGGCCGTACAGGGTGTCGTTGGCGATGTGGATGGCGTCCGCGTAATCCTTGAACGTCGCCACGGCGAGCACCGGCCCGAAGATCTCCTCCTGGAAGATCCGCATCTTGTTCTGTCCCGCGAACACCGTCGGCTTGATGTAGAAGCCGCCGGACAGGTCGCCACCGAGGTCGGCCGGCTCACCGCCGATCAGCACCTTGGCGCCCTCCTCCTTGCCGATGGCGAGGTAAGAGCTGATCTTCTCGAACTGGTCGTTGGACGCCTGGGCACCCATCATCGTCTCGGTGTCGAGCGGGTTGCCCTGCTTGATCTGCTTGACCCGGTCGATCGCCTTGCCCATGAAGTCGTCGTAGATGCTCTCCTGGATGAGCGCGCGGCTCGGGCAGGTGCAGACCTCGCCCTGGTTGAGGGCGAACATGGTGAAGCCCTCCAATGCGCGGTCGAGGAAGCCGTCGTCGGAGCTCATCACGTCACCGAAGAAGATGTTCGGGCTCTTGCCACCGAGTTCCAGGCTGACCGGGATCAGGTTCTCCGAGGCGTACTGCATGATCAGGCGGCCGGTGGTGGTCTCCCCGGTGAACGCGATCTTGCGAATCCGGTTGCTCGAGGCGAGCGGCTTGCCCGCCTCGACGCCGAACCCGTTGACGATGTTGACCACGCCGGCCGGCAGCAGGTCTGCGATCAGGCCCATCACGTAGAGGATCGACGCAGGCGTCTGCTCGGCCGGCTTCAGCACGACGGCGTTGCCTGCGGCCAGGGCGGGGGCGAGCTTCCACACAGCCATGAGGATCGGGAAGTTCCACGGGATGATCTGGCCGACGACGCCGAGCGGCTCGTGGAAGTGGTAGGCGACGGTGTCCTCGTCGACCTCCGAGATCGAGCCCTCCTGGGCCCGCAGCGCGCCGGCGAAGTAGCGGAAGTGGTCGACCGCGAGCGGGATGTCGGCGGCGAGACACTCACGGACGGCCTTGCCGTTGTCCCACGATTCAGCGATGGCGATCTTCTCGAGGTTCTCCTCGATGCGGTCGGCGATACGCAGCAGGACCAGCGATCGCTCGGCCACCGACGCCTTGCCCCACTGCGGTGCGGCCTTGTGGGCGGCGTCCAGCGCGAGGTCGATGTCCTCGGCGGTCGACCGGGCGACCTCACAGAACGTCTTGCCGTCCACCGGCGAGGGATTCTCGAAGTACTGTCCCTTCACCGGCGGGGTCCACTGACCGCCGATCCAGTTGTCGTAGCGGGACTCAAAGCTCATCACCGATCCATCGGTGCCCGGTTTCGCGTAGACGGTCATCTGGTGCTCCTCAGCGTTGTTCCGATTGAGGTGTCTGGTTTGTCACGTACGCCACGTGCTGCCGCGTATGTGATCTGTTACACAGAGTAGGAGCAGGTCAGTTGCACCCACGTTGCAGCCGGGTACACAACGTTGCAACGATCCGTTTGCGCTGTTCGGAGGCGCATTCTGGACCTGAACGCGGATCAACCCGGCTCACGCGGGTCGGCCGGTGGAACGCGGGTCGTCGACTGCCCGCGGATGCCGACCTGACGCGCGGGAGCCGACTTCACCCGCGGGGGCTGACCGGACCCGCGGGAGCTGACCTGGGAGAGCCCTGAGATTCGTGCCGAACCGTCGACGGCGAAGTCACGGCGGGCCTGGATCGGCCTCGAGGAGCATGGCCGTGTGCAAACGCACGACCTGTTCCCCCGCATCCTCTTTCACCACCACCCCGGACGCCGTATGCGGACCCACCGAGCGGGTGGCTGCCAAACACGCCCGCAGCCAGCAAGATCGCGAACACAACCTCATCCCCGACCGGAATTCGGACAATGACTTACGCCGCGACCTTCGGCAGACTGGGGCACATGACCTTCACCGCACGCGATTTCCCTGTCCGTATCGGCGTCCAGCTCCAGCCGCAGCATGCTCCGCAGTACTCGATGATCCGCGACGCCGTCCGCCGCGCCGAGGACATGGGTGTCGACATCGCCTTCAATTGGGACCACTTCTACCCGCTGTACGGCGATCCGGATGGCGAGCACTTCGAATGCTGGACGATGCTGGGCGCCTGGGCCGAGCAGACGAGCCGCGTGGAGATCGGCGCACTCGTCACCTGCAATTCGTATCGGAATCCGGAACTGCTCGCCGATATGGCGCGCACCGTCGACCACATGTCCGACGGCCGGCTCATCCTCGGCATCGGGTCGGGCTGGTTCGAGAAGGACTACGACGAATACGGCTATGACTTCGGCACGGCCGGCAGCCGCCTCGACGACCTCGGCGCGTCGCTGCCCCGCATCAAGGAGCGGTTCGGCAAACTCAACCCGGCGCCCACCCGCGACATCCCGGTGCTGATCGGTGGCGGCGGCGAGAAGAAGACGTTGCGCCACGTCGCCGAGTACGCGAACATCTGGCACTACTTCGTCGACGTGCCGACCTATGAGCGCAAGTCGGGGATCCTCGCCGACCACTGTTCGACGGTCGGTCGCGATCCGAACGCGATCGAGCACTCTGCCGGCGTGCAGTCGAAGGCGCCCGACGAGGCCATCCAAGAGGCCGAGCAGCTCGTCGCGGCCGGGATCTCGCTGATCACGGTCGGGTCGTCAGGCCCCGATTATGATCTCAGCGTGCTCGAGGCCGTGTGCAAGTGGCGGGATTCGCAGAACAACTGACCGACACCTGGTGACCGGGCAGCGCCGGTGCGTCGAGGCGGCCGGATAGATTGGAGCCCATGCTTTCCACCGCACGGTTGATCTCGTCGCCCCGATGGAAGTCTCGACTCACCGGCTCCCGCGCTGCCACGGCCATCATTCGACTGGGCCTTGTCGTCCTCGTCGGCGTGGCTGCGCTGGTCCTCGGTGCCGGCGTGGGTGGATCGGCGCAGGCCGAACCACCGTCCCGCCTGCCGACCCAGGTGGTCGATTCGGCCAACGTGCTGACCACCACGCAACGCGATCGCCTGCAGAACTCGATCGATCAGCTCTACAACGACCACGAGGTACAGCTCTGGGTGGTGTACGTGCGGGACTTCGGCGGGCTCACCGCCCAGCAGTGGGCGCAGCAAACCGTGGCCGAGAGCGACCTCGGTGACCGGGACGTGCTCCTCGCGGTGGCCGCCGACGACCGCGCGTACTACTTCGACTCACCCGAGTCGATCGACGGCCTCGATCAGGACGCCCTCGACGACATCGCGCGCGGCGACATCGTGCCGGCACTGAAGAACAACGACTGGGCGGGAGCCGGTCAGGCCGCCGTCACCGGGATCTCCGATGCCATGACGCCGTCGCACACGGGCGCGATCACCGCGGCGGCCGTCGCCGGCGTCGTGGTGGTCGGCGGTGCCGGCGCACTGTTCTACACCCGACGTCGCAAGCGCAAGCAGATCGACGCCGGCCTCGAGGCCATGCGAGAGCAGGAGCTCACCGGGGACCAGCTCGTCGCCCAGCCGCTCGAAGTGCTCGATCCGTGGTCCCGTGAGGTCCTCACCGACACCGACAACGCCATCCGCACCAGTGAAGAGGAATTGCAGCTCGCCGTCGGAGAGTTCGGCGAGAGCGAGACCTCACCCTTCTCCGACGCACTGGCAGCCGCCAAGAAGGGGCTTGCCGAATCCTTCGTGCTG
The DNA here is from genome assembly GCF_049847105.1 of Gordonia sp. DT218. Classification (NCBI taxonomy): domain Bacteria; kingdom Bacillati; phylum Actinomycetota; class Actinomycetes; order Mycobacteriales; family Gordoniaceae; genus Gordonia; species Gordonia sp. DT218. Next base: position 344,237 of record NZ_JBNCNS010000004.1, read on the forward strand.
CGACAGCGGCTCGACGATTCGATTCCCGAGACACCCGACGAGCAGCGGTCCATGCTCGTCCAGATCATCACCACGTGCACCGGCGTCGACGCCGCACTCGACGCCCAGGTGGAGAGCTTCGACGCGATGCGCAACCTGCTGATCAATGCCGACACGAGGCTGGCCGAGCTGACCCAGAAGCTCGTCGCGGTGCGCGCACGGATCGAACAATCACAGGATCAGCTCGACACCTTGATCGCCCAACACGGCGAGACGGTACTGGCCTCGATCACCAACAACATCACCCTCGCCCACGAGGAACTGGACTTCGCCGAACACAGCTCGGATCAGGGCCGAGAGGCCGCCGATGCGCCTGCCGGAGAGCAGGGCCCGGCGGTCGCCGCCATCCGATCCGCGGAAGGGGCGCTCGAACAGGCGAACCGACTGCTCGACGCCATCGACAACGCCGACCGCAACATCGCGGCCGCTCATTCCCGGATGCCCGCACTGATCGACGAGGTCGAGGGCGAGTTGACCGAGGCCGAAGCACTCACCGCCGACGGCGGCCCCGCCCTGGCGACCGCGGCGTCGGCGGCGACCGAGGCGGTGACCGCGGCCCGCTCCGGCTTCTCCGACGACCCCCTGGGGACGTTCACCGCACTCATCGACGCGGATGCCGAGCTCGACCGGGCCCTCGACGCCGCCCGGTCCGCGTCGGCCGAACGACAGCGCCGCTCCGAACTGCTCACCGGCGCGATCACCTCGGCCCAGGCGAAGGTCTCCGCTGCGAGCGACTTCATCTCGACCCGCCGCGGCGCGATCCAGTCGATCGCCCGCACCCGACTGTCCGAGGCGCAGCGCCTCCTGCAGGAGGCGGAGGAGGCCTCGGCCACGGATCCGGTGGCCGCGTCCGACTCCGCACGACGGGCCGGCTCACTCGCCGACCAAGCACTGATGGCCGCGCAGGGCGACGTCGCACAGTGGCACCAGAACCAGCAGCCGCATCCGTCCGGCGGGTCGGTGACCGGAGCGGTTCTCGGCGGCATCCTCGTCGACAGCTTCCTGCGCGGTGGGATGGGTGGCGGCCGCGGCTGGGGCGGGGGATTCGGTGGCGGCGGCTACGGCAGCGGCGGACGCAGCCCCGGCTCGTTCGGCGGCTCGGGTACCTCCGGGCGGATCGGTGTGGGCGGCCGCTTCTGACACTCGCTGGTCGTCCCGCGTTCACGCTCTGATCCACGTCGGTTTCCTTTCCCTCCCTAACGTTCGGGCAGTTCTCGTTTCAGCCCACAGCTCTGTTCAGCCCACAGAGCGTCCCGGGGAGGGGCCACGTGCGTATTCCGTTGCAGCTGTTCACGCCGTCCGGAGAGGATGTCGGCCGGTCCGCCCGTGCACACGTGACCTGCCGATACAAATGCGGAGAGGCCTGCTGGCACCAACCCGGGAACACCAGTGACAACGCGTACTTCCGGGATGTGCTGCGCACCAGCGCGTCCCGTCGTGCCGTTCTCCGCTCGTCGGCCGGCGCCGCAGTGGCGCTCGGGGCGACCTCGCTGCTCGCCGCCTGCGGTTCGCAGGACGCCACCGACACGACCCGTTCGTCGGCCGTGGCCGACGGCACGCCTCCGCCCGGGATGAACTTCGACCCGGTCTCCCCCAATACCGAAGATGCCCTGGTGATTCCGGACGGCTACCGCCAGCAGACGGTGATCCGGTGGGGCGATCCGGTGATCCCCGGTGCGCCCGAGTTCGACTTCGCGAATCAGACTCCGGAGGCACAGGCGAAACAGTTCGGCTACAACAACGACTTCGCCGGACTCATCCCTGTCGACGGTGTACCCAACCACCACTACCTGGTGTGCAATCAGGAGTACACGACCGAAGAGTTCATGTTCACCGGATACCGGCCGAAGGGGCCGACCGAGCAACAGGCGCTGATCTCGATGGCCGCGCATGGAATCACCGTCGTCGAGGTCTCCGCAACCCCTGGCAGCGGGTCACTGACACCGGTTGTCGGACAACGAAACCGTCGCATCACCGCGACGACCCCGATTCGCCTGACGGGACCGGCGGCCGGCAGCGAGTTCGTCAAGACCTCGGCAGATCCCGCCGGCACCACCGTGTTGGGCACAATCGCCAACTGCTCCGGCGGTCTCACGCCGTGGGGCACCATGCTCTCCGGCGAGGAGAACTACAACAACTATTTCGCCAACGCGAGCGCAGTCACCGACACGGCCACCAAGGACCGGCTGGATCGGTACAGCTTCGAAGACGACGCCGATTACCACCAGTGGGGGAGGTTCGACGAACGGTTCGACCTGGCGCGGGAACCCAACGAGGCCAACCGGTTCGGATACGTCGTCGAGGTCGATCCGCACGACCCGTCGTCCACCCCGGTCAAGCACAGCGCACTCGGGCGACTCAAGCACGAGTCGGCGACCATCCACGTCGTCTCGTCGGGTCCCGACACAGGGACCGTGGTGGCCTACAGCGGCGACGACGAACGCTTCGAGTACATCTACAAGTTCGTGTCGAGCCGTCGGATGAAGACCGGCCTGTCGTCGACGGCGCGCACCCATAACCTCGGCATCCTCGACGAGGGCACGTTGTACGTGGCGTCCTTCACCGGCGACCAGCCGGACGCGATCGACGGCAGCGGAAAGCTACCGCCCAGTGGATCATTCGCGGGCCGCGGCGCATGGCACCCGCTCCTGACTGCCGACGCCGGCGGAACCGCCCGCTCCCACGTCGACGGCATGAACCCCGCCGAGGTTGCCGTGTTCACCCGGGTCGCCGCCGACAAGGCAGGCGCCACCAAGATGGATCGGCCCGAGGACATCGAACCTCATCCGCGCACCGGCAAGGTCTACTGCGCGCTGACCAACAACGACAAGCGCGGTACCGACGGCGAGGCCGGCGCCGACAGTGCCAATCCGCGCAACGAGAACAAGAACGGTCAGATCATCGAGATCACCGACAACCACACCGGAACCGACTTCACCTGGGACCTGCTGCTGGTCTGCGGCGATCCCGCGGAGGCCGACACCTACTTCGGCGGGTTCGACAAGGCAAAGGTCAGCCCCATCTCCTGCCCCGACAACGTCGCCTTCGATCCGCACGGCAACCTGTGGATCTCCACCGACGGCAACGCGCTCGACAGCAACGACGGCCTCTTCGCCGTCGCGCTGGACGGCGAGCACCGGGGTGAGACGAAGCAGTTCCTGACAGTGCCGATGGGCGCCGAGACGTGCGGTCCGATCATCGACCGCGACCGCGTGATGGTGTGTGTGCAGCACCCGGGCGAGATCGATGACCATTCCGCCGACAACCCGGCGTCGCACTGGCCGGACGGAGGCACGAGCCGGCCGCGTCCGGCAGTGGTCGCCGTCTGGCGCGACGGCGGTTCGCCGATCGGGGTCTGAAAAGCCGCTACTTTTCGGTACCCTTCCGTCCGACCGCGAAGTAGGCGATCGGACCGAGGTAGTTGACGAAACTCAGGCCGACCCACAGCGGCTTGGGTCCCTTGACCTGCGCCGACGGACGACGCTTGAGATCGCGTAGAGCGGCACCCTGCAGTACGAACTGCGCCACCGCGCCGACGATGATCACGGCGCGTGATCGGGGTGGGAGATCCGAGAACTTCTTCGACGGGCCTGTCATGAAGTTCACACTAGTCATCCTTTTATTTCGTAACCCTAAGTATTAGGCTTGCGAATGTGTCTGATTTCGAGGTCTCCGACCTGGCCGTCGCCCTGCGCCCTATCCTGACCAGGCTCTACCTGGCGCTACGCAGGCGGACGCCGATCGCCGAATACTCCGCCGCCCAGGCGTCGGCCCTGGCGGTCCTCCTCGACAACGGCCCGATGCGGATGGGCGAGCTCGCCGAACGCGAGTCCATCCGCATGCCGACGGCGACCGCACTGATCGACGGACTCACCAAGAACGGCCTCGCGGAACGCCGCCCCGATCCGGACGATCGCCGAGCGGTCCTCGTCGGACTCACCGACCACGGCCGGTCCGTGCTCGAAGGGGTCCGGGGCCGACGGGACAGCATCCTGACCGCGGCGCTCTCCGAGCTCAGCGCTGCCGACCGCGCGGCCCTCGCCGCTGCGGCCCCCGCGCTGCAGGCACTACGCGAGCAACTCGATGCCGTCCCCGCGCACAGCGAGACCGCATCGAACGAATGAAGAATCCGAGGTAACCATGACAGTCATCGACGACAGGTCTGCGCCGACACCGCAGGCCCACGAACACCACAAACCATCCTTGCTGGACACCTTCCGGCAGCAACCGCGCGCGGTCTGGGTGACCGCCTTCGCCGCCGTCATCGCCTTCATGGGCATCGGCCTGGTGGATCCGATCCTCAACACGATCCGCGAGGAGCTGAATGCCCCGCCGTCGAAGCTGACCCTGCTGTTCGCCGTGTACCTCGGCGTGCAGGTGGTGGCGATGCTGATCACGGGTTGGGCGGCGTATCGGTTCGGACCCAAGCGCACGCTGACCGTCGGTCTGACCCTGATCGTGGTCGCCGCGGGTGTCTCGACCTTCGCGGGCAACATCGACCAGCTCATCGCCCTGCGCGTGTTGTGGGGGCTGGGCAACGCACTGTTCATGGCGACCGCCCTCGCCTTCATCGTCGGCGCAGCGCGCGGCGGCCAGCATGGTGCGATCCTGCTGTACGAGGCCGCGCTGGGCGTCGGCCTGGCCGTCGGACCGCTCGTCGGCGCGCTGTTGGGTGCGTGGACGTGGCGCGGACCGTTCGGTGGCACCGCCCTGCTGATGCTCATCGGTGCGGTGCTCTGTGCACTCATGCTGCCCAAGGACGGATCGCGCGGCGATCGCGCCGCAGTCAGCATCGCCGACCCGATCAAGGCCCTGCGGAACCGCACCCTGTTGCTCACCTCCATCGGCTCGGCCTTCTACACCGGCGCATTGTTCACCGTCATCGCCTACGCACCGCTGGCGATGGGACTCTCCCCGATCCCGGCCGGCATGATCTTCTTCGGCTGGGGCCTGCTGACCGCGGTCTCGGGTGTCTTCGTGGCGCCGCGGATCGCGGATGCTCTGGGGCAGAAGGGCGGCGTGATCGTCGCGATCGGCGGCTACGGGATCACCATGGCCCTCGCCGCTCTGGGGGTCGTCACCGGTCAGGTGTGGCTCACCGGGTTCGCGATCGTGTTGTCGGGGCTGCCGTCGGGCGTTCTCAACACCCTGTTCACCGGTGTCGCGATGTCGGCGGCCGATCCGGACAAGCCGCGGTCGGTCGCGAGTGCCGGCTACAGCTTCCTGCGCTGGATGGGTGGAGCCGCGTCGGCGGTGATGGTCGCCTACCTCGCCGAGTGGTTCGCGCCGTCGGCCCCGTTCTGGTTCGCCGTCGGCTACTGCGCCATCGCGGTGTGCGCGGTCTCCCTCGTCCGCTCGGCCAGGGCCGAGTCGCATGACGTCGCCGAGGACGCCGCATTGGTGGGAGCCGAAGAGTACTGAGACGCTTCGGTTCTCGTTCTCGTCAGCCGGCCGACGTCGACTGTGCGGGCGACTTCGCACTCTCGTCCAACAGGATCGGCAGGCCGAGGTTGATCGAATGAATCCCCACGGTCGTGGAGAGTTTCAGCACCTCGAGGATCTCCGACCTCGTCACGCCGAGGTCGAGCGCGGCTCGGATGTGCCGCCGGAGCCCCGGTGCGTACAGGTGGGTGCACGACGCGTCGACGGCAATGCAGAGCAGTTGGACGACCTGGGGTGACAGCACACCACTCTCGTAGGGCGCCATGACCGAGGACAGATACTCCTCGGTCCACGCCGGGTCGAGGTCGTCCAACCCGTTCCACAGCTCGTTCCATGTGCCATCGGCCTTCATTCGCTCTGCGATTCCCGCCCGGTCGTCGTCACGGGCCATGGCGGTCACCTTCCCGTCGCATCGTCGAGGGGAGCATCTGTCGCAGCGTCCCCCACGGCCAGCGATGCGCCCGCGGTGATGTCGGCGACCGCCTCGGCTGCCGCTGCGCAGATCTCGGTCATCCCTGGGCCGCCCGCCGACGGCTTCCGCGTGTCAGACATGGGCGTCGGCGACGCTGTGCGCGATCAACTCGTCCAGCAGTTCGGCCGCCCGCAGCCACCGACCATGACCGGAGGCCGGGTTGGCGTGACCCACGTCGCCGAGGTCGACCAGTCGGCTGCCCCATGATTCGGCCATGCCGCTGACACGGCGGTAACCGCCGAGTGCGTCGTTGCGGCTCGCCGCGAGGATGCTCGGGAAGGGCAGCCGCCGGCGCGGAACCGGGAGCCAGCCACCCTTCTCGATATCGGCTGCCTTCGGATAGCCATCCGGCAGTGGGAGTTCCAGATCGGCCGGAGTGACGAGCAATGCACCCTGGACGGGGCGCGTGGTGTGTTGTGCCCAGTGCACAGTGGTCATCACGCCGGCACTGTGCGCCACCAGCACGATCGGTCCGTCGATCTGCCGGATGACGTCGTCGAGGGCGGCGACACGATCTCGGCGACTGAGCTTGTTGCGTTCGAGCGCGGCCACGGTCCGCGCATCGCCGAGGCCGGCGGCGAGATGTGTCTGCCAATGGTCGGCCACGAAGTCTCGCAGGCCGGGGACGATGACCACGGTGGGTGAGGTCTCGCAGTCCATGAATTGCTCCTGGCGGGTGGGGTTTTCACGGTGGGACATCATGCGGCCTGGGGCGATGAGGTGGTGCCGAGGGCCGCGAGCTTGCGCAGGCCCAGCGGATGCAGCCGCCGTCCGACGACCAGCGCGACGATCGCGAGGATGTACACGAAGGGTGCGAGCTGCAGCGCTTCGCGCAAACCCAGGTGATCGGCGAGAATGCCGATCACGAACGGTCCCAGTGCCAGGCCGAGCAGATTGTTGGCGACGGTCAGTGTGCCCATTGCCGAGGCCCGCACCGATGAGTGCGTCAGGTTCGCGACCATGGCGGCCGTGGGTCCGGACGAGCCGGCCGAGAAGAATGCACCGATGCCGAGGAACACCAGCTGCGCGGTGCCGTTCCCCATGCTGAATCCGATCGTCAGGCAGACGAGCGAGATGCCGCAGAAGCCGATGGCGGCCTGCCATTTGCGGGTGATGTCGTTGCGGCCGAGCCGATCGGTGACGATCCCGCAGACCACCATGCCGCTGCCGACGAGGACGATGATGACGGCGGCCGCGACGCCTGCCTTGTCCGGGGCGAGGTCGTAGTAGCGGTTGAAGAAGCTGGGCATCCAGGCCAGCAGGATGGCAGCGGTGAACATCTGCAGTCCCCCACCGATGTAGGCGCACAGCACTGCGGGGTTGGTGAACAGGCTCGACACCGGGGCACGGAATCGGCGGGACGGTGGCGTGGTCTCCGTTGCTGGTTCGTCGACCGCATGCTGCGCCAGTTTGTTCTCGGTGACCAGTGCACGGAACAGCGCCACCAGAAGCAAACCGAGGACCGCCATCGCCGCGAATGACCAGCGCCAGCCCAGGTGAACGGCGATCGCACCCCCCAGGGCGACACCGAGCACCGAGCCGAAGGACCCGCCTGCCATGAACGAACCGCTCAGGGTGGCATGCAGACGCGGTGCGAACACGCTGAGCACCAAGGCGATACCGACGCTCCCGTACGCGGCTTCACCGACGCCGACGAGGAATCGGGCGCCGAGCATCTGCTCGTAGTTCGTCGCGACCGCACAGAGCAGGGTGGCCACCGACCACAGCACCGCCATCACGATGAGGCTCCGCACCCGCCCCCACCGATCGGCCAGCAGCGACAGCGGGAGGGTCAGCAGACCGACCATCAGCGCCACGATGCTGGTCAGCGAGGCGAGTTGCGAATCCGCCAGTGACCATTCCGCTTTGAGGAGGGGGAAGATCGCGCTGAGTACCTGCCGGGACATGTAGTCCGCGAGGAGCAGACCGAACGCGAGCGCGAAGACGATCCACGGGTACTTCCGTGATCGGTTGGATGGGCGGGCGGGGCTGTCGTCGTCGCTGACGCGTTCCGCGACGGAGGTCGATGTCACCATGGGGGGGTACTCCTGGGGGACTGGTTGTCTGAGACGGCTGATCAGCCGTGTTGGGGGAATCCGTGATGGGTGAAGCCGACCTGTCCGGGACGGCGATTGGGGGCGTAGCCGAGCCGGGCGAGGGTTTCATCGGCATCCCGGTAGGTGTCGCCGATCCGATAGATCTCTCGGGCTTCCTTGCCGGTGGCCACTTCCCGGCCCAGCTCGCCTGCGATGCGGACCAGCTGCTGGATCTGTTCCACCGACGTGTACTTCTCGCCGATGCCGCCCCAGATGGTGTCCTCGTTGCCGCAGCGGCTGTGCAGGCCCATCGCGATCGCCATCGCGTTGACCGGAAGTACCGACCGCATCAGGGTTTCCAGCGTCAAGCACGCTCCGTCGGGGACCCGCTGGATGAAGTTCATGATGTTGTACGGATTGGGCCCGTCGAAGCCGCCACCGATGCCGACCCAGGTGAGGTTCAGTGGGCCCGTGTACACGCCGCGACGGATGAGGCGCTCGACGGTCTCCAGCTGGGGGATGCTCGAGAGCTGGAAGTGCGGCTGGATGCCGGCGGCCTGCAGACGACGGAGGTGCTCTTCGACCCATTCCGGTCCGGCGGGCACTGTCATCTCCCGGTAGGTCGCGGAGAGTTCCGGGCGTTCCAGTGAGGTACCGGCGATGTCATCGGCGGTCATCAGCTCCATGATGTTCATCTGACTGGTGTTGATGGCAATGGTCACCTGGTCGGGGGCCGGGTCGAGCTCGGCGAGCATGTGGCGGGTGTCGTCGGAGAGCCATTTGGCATCGGCGCCTTCGCCTTCCGGTGCGAACGAGATCGATCCGCCGACCTGCAAGATCATGTCCGGCACCGCTTCCCGTAGGCCGGCGAGCAGTTCGTTGAACTTCGACATCCGCTTGCTGCCCTTGCCGTCGAGCTCACGCACATGGATGTGCAGTACGGTGGCGCCGGCCTCGTAGCAGTCCACACCCTTCTGAATGTGCTCCTCCATCGTCAGCGGGAGGTCTTCGCGGAAGTCGTCGAGCTCCCATTCGGGGCCATAGGGGGCGGCGGTGATGACCAGCTTCTCCTGGGTCTCGGGGAAGAGGGCGTCGTCGTGGAAATGCATGGTGGTCTCCTGGTTGATTCGTCGTGGTTCAGGGATTTTGGGTGATGCTGGGTGTCGGTGGATCAGAAGGGGCGGTCGCCGATGATCCCGGCGCGTTCCATCTTCCGAACGCCAGGCCAGTAGTCCTGGACCGCGTAGTGCTGGGTGCACCGGTTGTCCCAGATGGCGATGCTGTTCTCGGTCCAGCGCCAGCGGACCTGGTACTCCGGTATCGCTGCCTGGCTCGTCAGGTACTGCAGGAGATTTCCTGCGCCAGGGGCATAGTCGCTACCGAAGCGGACGTTGTCGGCCGTGTGGTAATTGACCAGGTGCGTCGTGAACGAGTTGACGAACAGGATCTTCTCGCCGGTCTCCGGATGAGTGCGTACAACAGGGTGTTCGGCGTCCGGGAACCGGGAGTGCAGCGCGTGCCGCTGCTCCATCGGCATCCGGGCGCCGAAGGACGCCTCGATGCTGTGCCGGGCACGAAGCCCGGCGACCTGGACCTTCACGGTCTCCGGCAGGCGCCGGTACGCCTCGGCCATGTTGACCCAGATCGTGTCGCCGCCGACCGCGGGTCCCTCGACACAGCGCAGGACCGAGCCGAACGGCGGGTCGTCGCGCCAGGTGGCGTCACAGTGGAAGGCATTCTCGAAATGCTCTGGCGGACTGTCGATGTCCTTGTAGATCTGGACCAGTCCGGGATGGTCGGGGTCACTGCCGACGACGGGATGGTCCTCGAGGGGACCGAACCTCTCGGCGAGTGCGACGTGCTCGGCGCGGGTGATGTCCTGATCGCGGAAGAAGAGCACCTTGTGGTCGATCAGCAGCGACCGAAGGCGATCGAACTGCGCGTCGTCGCGGGTGACCTCGCCGAGGTCGATGTCGGACACCTCTGCTCCGATGGAGCAGGTGAGCGGTTCGACCCGAAATGCCGTCGCGCTCGACGGTCGGGTGGCGGTGGTCATGATTCGTCCTTTCTGACAGGCGAAGTGGTTCGGGTGGTTCAGAGGGAGAACACCGAGGACCCGACACTGCGGCCGGACTCGAGGTCCCGGTGCGCAGCCGCTGCGTCGGCGAGCTCGTAGCGCTGATTGATGTCGATCGTGATGTGGCCGGCAGCGACCATCGAGAACAGCTCGGAGGCGAGATCGGCGCGCTCTGCGGGATCGGCGATGTAGTCCGCGAGTGCGGGCCGGGTGACGAACACCGAACCGTTGACGGCCAGTTGCATCGCATCGATCGGCGGGATCGGTCCCGACGCGGTGCCGAAGCAGACGAGCAGTCCGCGGCGGGCAACCGACTTGAGTGAGGACTCGAACGTGGTGGCACCGATACTGTCGAAAACGACGGGAACGCCTGCGCCATCGGTCAGCTCACGGACGCGGGTTGCGATGTCTTCTCGCTTGTAGACGATGACCTCGTCGCATCCGTGGTTACGCGCCACCTGAGCCTTCTCGTCGGTCGATACGCTGCCGATCACCCTCAGGCCCAACAGCTTTGCCCACTGACTGAAGATGAGACCGACCCCGCCGGCGGCCGCGTGCAACAACACGGTGTCGCCGGAGGCCAGCGGCCAGATCCGGCGCAGCAGGTACGCCGTGGTGAGTCCGCGCATGGTCATGGCGGCGGCGGTGTCGAATCCCACTTCGTCGGGCAACGGGATCAGGTGCTCGACGGGCATCACGCGCTCGGTGCTGTAGGCGCCGAGCGGGCTGCCGGTGTAGGTCACCCGATCGCCTTCGGAAACCGACGTGACGCCCGGCCCCACCTCCTGCACGATGCCGGCGGCCTCAACGCCCATCCCGGCCGGGAGCGGCGCCGGGTACAGCCCGGTACGGAAGTAGGTGTCGGCGAAGTTCAGGCCCACGGCCTCGTGATTGATCCGGACCTCACCCGGCCCCGGTGCCCCGACCTCGACGGTCTCCCAGCGCAGAACCTCCGGTCCGCCGATCTCGTCGAATCGCACAGCTTGCGCCATGTTGTCCTCCTTTTTCTGGCCCGGGATCGCTCATGAGAGTCACCACGGCAGGCCTGTGAGTGTGATCGCCGTTTCCGTCGACCATCCGATGTGATGGAAACAACATTACGAGGATCACGACCCTGAATCTTTTCCCTACGGGACGTGTGATTGTGCAATCGGGGACATAGACTGGACGTTGTGAAACCGCTCGCCCGCTACGCCGCACTCAACAACTTCGTCGAGCTCGGCCACTCCCTGCGGCTCGATCCCGCCCAACTCGTCCGTGACGTCGGACTCGACCCCGCGAGCCTCAGCCTCCAAGACCGCTGGGTACCCGCCGAGGCGATCGCCGACCTACTCGAGCGATCCGCTACCGCGTCGGGTCGGGAGGATTTCGGGCTCGCCCTTGCGCGCTATCGCCGCCTGGCCAACCTCGGTCCACTGAGCCTCGTCATCCGCGAAGAGCCCGACGTGCGGAGCGCTCTCGGGGTGTTGATCCGTCATCAACACATGTACAACGAAGCCCTGCGCACGCGATTGTCCGAGGTCGGCGGTATCGCGACGCTCCGCATCACCCTCGACGTCGGTGTATCCGGGGAGTTCCGGCAATCCACCGAGCTCGCCGTCGCCGTTCTGCACCAACTTCTTCAGGGATTCATCTCGCCGGACTGGCACCCGGTCGGGGTCACGTTCACCCATCCACCACCGGACGATGCCCGGACACACAACCAGTTCTTCGGAACCGTCGTCCGGTTCGGGCAGGACTCGAACGGGATCTCGCTGTACACCAAGGATCTCGACACCCCCAACGTCATGTCGGATCCAGAGCTCCGCCGCTACACCCAGGATTTTCTCGACGACACCGGCGGCTCGGCCGATCCGCGAACCGAGTACCGGGTCCGCGAGCTGATCGAGCTCCTCCTACCGACCGGTCGCTGTTCGGTCGACCAGGTCGCGCGCAGCCTCGGGGTCGACCGCCGGACCGTACACCGACGCCTCGCCGCCGAGGGAGAGACGTTTTCCTCTGTCCTCGACTCCATCCGAGTCGAGCTCGCGAAGCACATGGTCGGCAATCGGCGCCACGCGCTGATCGAGATCGCCGAACTGCTCGGGTTCTCGTCCCCCGGCAACTTCTCGCGCTGGTTTCGTCAGCGGTTCGGCCGGACGCCGACCCAATGGCGGCGGCAGTACGAGGTCGATCAGGCCTGATCGAGTGCGGCCTCAGTCCAGCCAGTCCAACACCGACGCCGCCGTCCAGCTCTGCTGCATGCTGCCCAGCGGTTCACCGGTGAACGGTTCGTAGTACTCCGCAAATGCACCATCGGTGGCCTGCCGGAGACCTTCCTCCCGCAGGCGCGCCGACCGCTCGGTCCACCCACGACGCGCGAACGCCCAGCTGAACAGCCAGGTCATCACCGGCCACACCGGGCCGCGCCAGTACTCGCGCGGTTTGAAATCCATCGAGATCGGCGACGTCGACGGCGGCACCGCGTAGCGCAGATCCGGATGTCCGCAGAACCGCGGACCGTCGAACAGTCGCAGCAGCGCCCGCTCCCGCTCCCGCGACAACCCCCCGCAGAGGAGCGGCGCGAACACCGCGATCGTCTCGGTATTGATCCAGGCGTCGGCGCGCAGATCGAAATCCCTTGCTGCACCGTTTCGTTCGTTGGCGGCCGCCACCACGCCGGCGCGGAACCGATCGGCCCAGGCACGCAGATCACGGACGTCGGCACGCGGTTTGGAATAGTCCTCTCCGATGGTCGCGAGCACATCGCAGGCCACTGAGAAGATCGCGCTGACAAAGACGTCCTCGACGGCGAAACTCATCACCTTGGGCAGCAGGTCGTCGTCGTAGTTGGCCCGCTTCATCTGCTCGACCAGCCAGATGTAGCGGTCGTACTCGAGGTCACTGGGCCGCATCGACAGATCCGTCACGTGATCCAGATCGGCCCGGGCATATGGCGGGAGATCCTCACCGGGAACCACATTCGCATAGGGACGGTCCCAGCGTGGCGAGTTGTCCATCCCCGACTCCCAGCCGTGGAACAGTGCGATCCGGCCGCGACCGTTGGGATCACGGGCGTGGGCGAGCCACCGGTGCCAGCGGACCAGTGAGCTCCACCGGCGGTCGATGAACTCGTTGGCGACCGACCGGGTGGTGCGGCCGTGTCGACGCGAGTGGTCGAGGATGCGTTGCACGGCAATCGCATGCACCGGTGGCTGGGTGATGCCGGAGGTGTCCGGATAGTCCGGAGCGCACGCGGCGAGCCGTGCGCACTCCCAGCGCGCGGGCCCGGGGAAATAGCCGTCGCGGCCGTTGGCGAACACGATGTGCGGGATCATCCCGTTCTCCCACTGCGCCGACAGCAGGGTGTCCATCTCGATCACGGCACGCTCGACCGACAGCGGTGCCAGACCGACCGTCACGAATGCGGCATCCCAGCTCCACATGTGCGGGTACAGCTTGGGGGCGGCGCTCGTCATGGTGCCCAGGTCGTTGCCGCGGAGCAGGTAGGCGGCACGCGCAGACAACTGAGTCGGGGTGAATCCATACCGGGCCACCTGTCGATTCTGCACTGCGCGCCGCGTCGCCGCGCATCGAGGGGAAGCGCCGTCGCCGCCCGACGGACCCCGTAACCTCGAACCCGTGCCCACCGCTCTGATCACCGGGGCGAGCCGCGGCCTCGGTGCCGAGATCGCCCGCCGGCTCTCCCCCACCCATGACCTCCTGCTCGGGGGACGCCCCTCGGCCGAACTCGACACGCTCGCGACCGAGTTGGAGGGCGCGAGCACGTTTCCTGTTGAGCTCACCGACTACGACGAGGTCGAGGCGGCCACCGAGGCGATCAGCGCCCTCGATGTCCTGGTCCACAACGCAGGCGTCGGCAGTTCCCTGGAAGCCGTCGCCGACACGCCGGTCGAGGAGTGGCAGCACGTTCTGGAGGTGAACCTGGTGGCCGCCGCCGAGCTGACGCGCCTGCTCCTGCCCGCCCTGCGGGAGGCGAGGGGCCACGTGGTGTTCATCAACTCCGGTGCCGGTCGTCGCGCCAATCCGGGGTGGGCGCCGTACGCGGCCAGCAAATTCGGATTACGGGCACTCGCCGACTCGCTCCGCGCCGAAGAGCCCACGCTGCGGGTGACCTCGGTCTTCCCCGGGCGGATCGACACCGACATGCAGCGGGACCTCACCGCCATCGAGGGCAATGAGTACGACCCGTCGAAGTTCCTGAAGACCTCGACGGTGGCGAGTGCCGTCGTCCACGCGATCGCCACGCCGGCCGACGCACATCCCGAGGAGATCGTGCTCCGGCCGACGGGTCGCGGCTGAGTTCCCCCGAACCCTGAGGAGCCCGCGAGGAACGAGCGCGCGTCACGAAGGGTCGCTCACCTGGCCGTTCGTGACGGCCTCCGCAAGCTCCGGCCTCCTCAGGGATCGAGAGACTCTAGAGCTGCTTGAGGTCCGACTGCTCCCAGACCGCGCGCATCGACGACACCTTGCCCTGCGCGTCGAACACCATGATGTCGATCGGGGTGATCTCGAACTTCATCCCCGACGTACCGGTGACCAGAGTGAACTCGAAGACCGCGGTGTCGCCGGCGATCTTCTTCCACTTCAGCGTCGCCGTCCGCTCATCCATACCGGTGATCACCGAGTAGAACTCGACGAGCTGATCGCGAGTCGTGCGCAGGTCGGCGCCGATCGGGTCCTCGACCGACGCGTCGGCCGCATAGAGATCGGCGATCTGCTCGGCCGTTCCCGAGTTGAGCAGCTCGACGTAGGCGTCCACCGCCGCGTTGATCTTCTCGCTCAGTGTGCCCTGGTCAACCGTCATCACAAGCCTTCCTCGAAGTAGAACGTGTTCTACTTCGAGACGGTAGCACTGTCCGACGTCGAGGCGCTCGAAGATCGTGGCGTCCGCGCGATCGGGCGAAGAGTTGGATGCCGACCACATCGACGTCGGCCTCGTCCGGCGGTCAAGTTCTCGACCGCGTCGGTAAGGTGGTGGCGTCCGCGCGGCGCTATGGAGAGGTTTCGGTGGCAGAGCACAGCAGAAGTGCCTCACCACCGACGGCCCGCGTCCTCGACATCCTGGACTTCCTGGTGGAGCACCAGGGTCATCGGTGGGGCCTGTCCGAACTGGCACGCAGCTGCGACATCAGCAAGCCGACGTGTCTGGCGATCCTGACCGAACTCACCGCCCGCGGGTACCTGCGCAGCGATCCGGTGACCAAGACCTACGGACTGGGCCCTGCTCTGGTCACGGCAGGCCGGGCGGCCCAACGGGACTTCGCGCTCGACCCGGTGGTCCGCGACGAACTCGAGTCGCTCACCCGACAACTCGGCGCCATGTGTGTCGCGTCGGGCCGCGTCGGCGACCAGTTCATGGTGCTGGAGGTGGTCACCCCGGCCGGCGTCCGACCGCCGGTCAGCGTCGGACAGACCTTTCCCTTCGCCCTGCCGACCGCACTGATGTACATCCTCTGGCAATCCGATGAGGTTCTCGAGCAATGGGTGCGCGGTGAGCACACGTGGTCGGCAGGTCTCGATCTGGACGAGTTGCGCCGCATGGCCGCCGAGTGCCGCAGCACCGGGTACCTGGTCGAGAAGCTCTCGCCGACGCTCGAACGCGTGTATCGAATCCTGGGCAGTGCTGCCGCGCATGATCTTCCACCCGAGTTGCGCTCACTGATCACCGATCTGTTGGCCGGGATGGGTGGCCAACGCGTACTGACGCGCGACGACCTGCTGCGTGCCGATCCCGACATGTCTCACCGCGTCGGCGTCATCGCGGCACCGACCTTCGACGCCGACGGCGACCAGTCACTTCTCCTGACCGTCAACGTCCAGGGCTCACTCACCGCAGCCGAGATCGCCCACCACGGAACGGTTCTCAAGGAGTCCGCCGATACGCTCACCGACGTGCTCGGTGGGCGGAACACGCAGGCGTAGACCGCCTCTCCATCACTCGGAGTTCCGGCGCGGTTTCCTCGCCGCCCCCTAAGCCGGCTTTCAGTCCTCGCACCAGGGGTTGACCCTTTCGGTTGCCGCTTGTAGCGTGACCTTCATCATATTCGACCGGGGTGGTCGAGTATTCGACCGATCGACCGACAGTCCTCGGATCTGCCGGTGCCCTCCAAGAGAAGTGGTGTCACGTTGGACGCTTTCGCAGGACGAATCGCATTGATCACCGGCGGCGCACGGGGACAGGGACGTGCTCATGCCCTGGCTCTCGCGGAGCAGGGCGCCGACATCGTCGTGGTCGATCGATGCGCCGACAGCGAGTCGGTGCCTTACCCACTCGCCACGAAGGCCGATCTCGAGGAGACGGTCCACCTGGTCGAGCAACGCGGTCGCCGGTGTATCGCCGTCGAGGCGGACGCGGCCGACCGCCGCGCAATGGACGGGGTGGTCGCGACCACGGTCGCCGAGCTGGGCCGGATCGACATCGCGATCGCGAATGCCGGTGTGTCCGTGGCGTCCCCGGTTCAGGAGATGACCGATGAGGCGTGGCACGAGGTGCTGTCGAGCAACCTGACCGGGGTGTTCACCACCATCGCCGCGGTCGCGCCCGAGATGGTGTCCCGGGGCTTCGGACGGATCGTCACGATCAGTTCGATGATGGGCCGATCCGCGGCCCCCGGGCTGGCCGCGTACAGCGCGTCCAAATGGGGTGTCATCGGACTGACCAAGAGTGCGGCACTCGATCTCGCACCCCATGGCATCACGGTCAACGCCGTGGCACCCGGCAATGTGTCGACGCCGATGGTGCACAACGAATCGCTCTACGCCCGGATGCGCCCGGATCTCGAACATCCGGAGCGCGACGACGTCGAGCCGATCTTCCGGACTCTCCATGGCCAACCGGTCGCGTTCCTCGAACCCGAAGAGGTCACCCGGGCGGTGCTGTTCTTCGCCGCCGAGCAGAACGCCCACATCACCGGCACGGTCCTCGCGGTCGATGCCGGAGCGGCGGCGCGGGTCACCGCCTGAGCGCGGCCCGAATCACCGCCCACCCCTGACGCCGTCTCGCCCCCGAGGAGTCCCCCGTGCCCACCAGCCCACCCGATGTGTTCGAGCCCGCCCGACTCGGTCCGATCACCCTGCGCAACAGGATCATCCGGTCCGCCACCTTCGAGGGGCGAACCCCTCGCGCACTGGTCACCGACGAGTTGATCGAATTCCACCGCCGTCCGGCGGCCGGTGGTGTCGGCATGACCACCGTCGCCTACTGTGCCGTCGCACCCGAAGGGCGCACCCAGCGCGGCCAGATCTGGATGCGCCCCGAAGCCGTTCCCGGATTGCGCTCGCTCACCGACACGATCCACGCCGAGGGTGCTGCGGCGTCGGCGCAGCTCGGACACGCAGGTCCCGTCGCGAATCCCCGCTCCACGCGGCTCCCCGCCCTCGCACCATCGGCGATGCTCAGCCCGATGAGCATGCGCCGCATCCACGGTGCCACCGCGGGCGACATCACGCGCATCGTCCGCGCCCACGCAACCGCGGCCGAATACGCCGTCGAGAGCGGATTCGACGCCATCGAACTCCATTTCGGCCACAACTACCTCGCCAGTTCGTTCTTGAGCCCGCGGCTCAACAAGCGCACGGATTCCTATGGCGGGAGCCTCGTGAACCGGGCCAGGCTGGCGCGCGAGGCAGCGCGCGCGGTGCGTGACGCCGTCGGCGACCGCATCGCCATCACCGCGAAGCTGAACATGGACGACGGTGTCGCAGGCGGCTTCTGGGTCGACGAGGCGATCCAGGTCGCCCGCTGGCTGGAGTCCGACGGAAGTCTCGATGCACTGACCCTGACCATGGGCAGTTCCCTGCTCAACCCCATGTACCTCTTCAAGGGCGACGCCCCCATCCGCGACTTCGCGGCCGCGATGCCCCAACCCATCAGGGCCGGAGTTCGAACGGTGGGAAAGGTGTTCATCAAGGAGTACCCGTACCACCCGCTGTTCATGCTCGAACAGGCCAGGCAGATCCGGGCCGCCGTCGACATGCCGTTGGTGCTCCTCGGCGGAGTCACCGACAGATCCGGGATGGACCGGGCGCTGGACGAGGGATTCGAATTCGTCGCCATGGCCCGGGCTTTGCTGCGCGAACCCGATCTGGTCAATCGGATTCGGGCGGAATCCGGAGCACAGTCGCTGTGCATCCACTGCAACAAGTGCATGCCGACCATCTTCACCGGCGCACGGTGCGTCCTCGCCGACCCTGTCTGAGACCAGTCACCCGCCCACCAGCACCCGGAGACCCCATGGCCGAGACCATGCAAGAACTCATCACCCGACGCGCGGACCAGCAGACGCCGGCGATCATCCATGCCACCGATGACGGGCGGATCGTGTCCGTGACATGGGCCGAATATGTCAGTCGCGCAGAGCAACACGCAGCCGTCGTTCTCGAGCGTGTCGACATCGCCAAGCCCGTGCACGTCGGCGCCCTGCTCGGCAACTCCCCGGAGATGCTCGTCGCCCTCGCCGCCGCCGCACTCGGCGGCTACGTCCTGTGCGGCATCAACAACACTCGCCGCGGCGCCGGCCTGATCACCGACCTCCGGACCGCGGACGTGCAGATCCTGCTCGTGGACGACGCCCACGAGCAACTCCTCGACAACCTCGATCTGGGCGACGTCGAAGTGATCAACGTCGACGATCCGCAATGGCAGGAAGAATGCGCGGCGGCGCCGGCATCGACGCTGCACCGGCGGGTCGAGGGTGGTGATCCGTTCATGATCATCTTCACCTCGGGCACGAGCGGCGACCCCAAGGCGGTTCTCCTCACCCATCACATGGCGGTGTTCGCCGGCGACAATCTCGTCGGCAGGTTCTCGCTCGGCGAATCCGACGTGTTGTACCTCGCGATGCCGCTGTTCCATTCCAACGGGATCATGGCGGGCTTCGCACCCGCCGTCGCGGCCGGCGGCACTATGGCGCCGGCCCGGTTCTCGGCATCCCGTTTCCTCGACGACATCCGGTCGTACCGCGCGACGTACCTGAACTACGTGGGAAAGCCCCTCGCCTACGTGCTGGCCACCCCGACTCGACCCGACGACGCCGACAACCCATTACGCGTGGCCTTCGGCAACGAGGCGTCGGATCGCGACATCGCCGAGTTCTCACAGCGTTTCGACGTTCAGGTGGTCGACGGTTTCGGCAGCACCGAGAACGCCGTCATCATCACCAGGGAAGACGGCACCCCGCCCGGATCGATCGGCCGCGGACTACCGGGCGTCGCGATCTACCGGGGTGACCCGGTCACCGAGTGCGCCCCGGCGATGTTCGACGCCGCCGGCCGGCTCACCAACCCGGACGATGCCATCGGCGAACTTGTGAACACGGCTGGTGCAGGCTTCTTCTCGGGCTACTACAACAACGAGAAGGCGAACGCGGAGCGCATGCGCGGCGGCATCTACTGGTCCGGCGATCTGGCCTACCGCGACGTCGACGGATGGATCTATCTCGCCGGCCGTACCGCGGACTGGATGCGGGTGGACGGTGAGAACCTCACCACCGCACCGATCGAACGGATCCTCTCGCGTTGCCCGCAGGTCAATCGGGTCGCGGTGTACGCCGTCGCCGACCCGGCCGTCGGCGATCAGATCATGGCGGCGGTGGTGCTGCAGGACGGGAGCGACCTGACACCCGACGAGTTCACCCGGTTCCTGTCCGAACAAGACGACCTCTCGCCGAAAGCGTGGCCCCGGTACGTGCGCGTCGGAGCCGAACTCCCCACGACCGCGACGAACAAGATCCTCAAACGAGCGCTGATCGCCGACGGGACCACCGTCGGGTCCGATGTGCTGTGGACGCGGGAGAGCCGCGGCCGTTCCTACCGAGCCGCCATCTCGTCTGTGAGGACCTCATGACCACTCGCGCTTCAGTTCGTTCTCGACGTACCTTCGCCGCGCTGGTCGCCGTCGTTGCCTCGGTGGCCACGTGCGCGGCGGTCGGCGGCGCCGCGGCTCGGCCGCCTGCCGGCTCCCCGGGTGCCGGCACTCTGCTAGATGCGCAGCCGTTGACCTCCGCCGCCGCTCTCCCCGGCGCGGCACGCACCTCCCGCATCGCGTACACCTCCGACGACGCACACGGCAAGCCGATCGTGGTGTCCGGCACCGTCGCGGTCCCCCGAGCCGCTCCCCCACGCGGCGGATGGCCGGTGATCAGCTGGGCACACGGGACGACCGGTTACGCCGACCCATGCGCGCCGTCGAGAGACACGAACACCGGACCCGAGCACGATTACCTCGGTCCGATCACCGACGTCCTCGACACCTGGGTCCGACGCGGATACGCCGTCGTGCAAACCGATTACGAGGGTCTCGGGACTCCCGGCGGGCACCCGTACATCAACGGGACGAGCGAGGCGAACGCCGTGACCGACATCGTGCGTGCCGCACGCGCGCTCAACCCGCGCATCGGCCGGAACTGGATCGCAGCCGGCCACAGCCAAGGAGGCCAGGCCGCCTTGTTCGCCGCACAGATGTCGGGAGCGCGAGCACCACAACTCTCCTTGAAGGGGGTTGTCGCCATCGCACCCGGCGGCGTCGGACTGAGTAAAACGGTCGACTTCGTCAGGAGCGGCATGCCCGGAGCCGAGGCCGCCGAATCGTTCCTGCCGCTCATCGTGCTGGGCGCCAACGCCGCCGAGCCGTCGATCAGGCCGGACGCCATCTTCACCGCGCAGACCGAACCGCTCGTGCAGGCGGCGCGGACCGGCTGCCTGGACCAGATCCGCGCCGTTACGCCGATCCCGCCCGCACAGGTTCTTCGGGCCGACGCCGACACCACGCCGCTGACCCGATATCTCGACAGTCAGGATCCCTCGCGCGCCATACCGCGGGTGCCGGTCATGATCGCCCAGGGGACGGCCGACACCTTGGTTGCCAAGACCGGAACCGATCAGCTCGTCACCACGCTGTGCGGCAGCGGAAAGCCGATCGACTACCGCATCTACTCCGGCCGCGATCACCGCGCGACAGTTCCCGCATCACTCTCTGACGCCCAGGAATTCGTGAGCTCCGTGCTGGCGGGCAGGCAGCCGGCGAACACCTGCGGGACCTGATCTCCGACGCCCCGCCGTCACCCACTCATCCCCGCCAGTAAGGAGTTCTCGTGATCCTGGATCGATTCCGCCTCGACGGAAAGGTCGCCGTCGTCACCGGCGCCGGCCGCGGTCTCGGCGCCGCCACCGCGGTCGGATTCGCGGAAGCCGGTGCCGACGTGGTGATCTCCGCTCGCACGGAAGCCGACCTGGCCGACGTCGCCGATGCCGTCGCGGCGGCCGGTCGGCGCGCCCTGGTGGTGCCCGCCGATCTGTCGACCACCGATCCCGGCGTCCTCGCCTCCGCGGCCGTCGACGAGTTCGGCCGCCTCGACATCGTCGTGAACAACGTCGGCGGCAGCTACCCGAAGCCCCTGATCGACACCAGCGTCGACGATCTCGCTCGCGCCTTCGATTTCAACGTCGCCACCGCTCACTCGCTGGTGCTGGCGGCGGTGCCGCACCTACGCCGCAGCCCCGGCGGGGGGTCGATCATCAACATCGCCTCGGCCGTCGGCCGGCTACCGGGACGCGCGTTCGTCGCGTACGGCACCGTGAAGGCCGCGCTGATCCACTACACCAAGCTGACCGCGCTCGATCTCAACCCACACATCCGGGTGAACGCGATCGCGCCGGGCTCCATCCTGACGTCGTCGCTGGAGACGGTTGCCGCCGATGACGCCCTGCGAGCCGAGATCGAGAGCCGCACGCCGCTGCGGCGATTGGGGGAACCGGCCGATATCGCCGCTGCCGCAGTCTTTCTGGCATCCGAGGCCGGAAGCTTCTTGACGGGTAAGGTGATCGAGTCGGACGGCGGCCTCATCGCGCCCAATTTCGAACTCGCCGTCGCCGACGTCTGAGGAGCCGGAACCGATGGCACACCCCCACGCCGACGACCGCGCCGCGATCGAGCAGGTCGAGTTCGCGGTGTGAGCGGTTCGATGGCTGGTTCGATGGCTGGTTCGATGGTTGAGGCGCCGAAGCGTCACTTGAGGTCGGCGCTCGACTTCCCGAGTACACGGCGCGCGATGATCAGCTGCTGAATCTGCTGGGTGCCCTCGAAGATGTCCAGGATCTTCGCGTCGCGGGCCCACTTCTCCAGCAGCATCGTCTCCGAGAAGCCCGCCGTCGCCCCGACCTCGACGGCCTTGTTGGTGATGTCGGTGACCGTGCGGCCGGCCTTGGCCTTCGACATCGACGCCTCGCTGGAGTTCGGCTCCTTGTTGTCGGCCATCCAGGCGGCACGCACCGTGTGCAACCACGATGCCTCCCAGTCGGATTCGAGGCGGATGAACTCGCACACGGAGGCATGCTGGGCGGCAGCAGGCTTGTCGTAGTCGACCGTGTGTCCGGCCTCTTCGAGCATGCGCCGCAGTTCTTCGAGCGCGGCCCGGCCGAGCCCGATGGCCATCGCGGCCACCACCGGACGCGTGTTGTCGAAGGTCTGCATGACACCGGCGAACGCCTTCCTGGTGTCCACTTCGGGTGAGCCGAGCAGGTTGCCGGCGGGGACACGGGCGTTCTCGAAGCGCAGCACCGCGGTGTCCGAAGACCGGATGCCGAGCTTGTGCTCGAGGCGGGCCACGGTGACACCCTCGGTGGTCATCGGCACGACGAAGCTCTTGATCGCGGCCCGGCCGGCGTTGCGGTCGACGGTCGCCCAGACCACGACGTGATCGGCACGAGAGCCCGCGGTGACGAAGATCTTCTCGCCGTTGATGACGTACTCGTCGCCGTCGCGGGTCGCCGTCGTCGACACGGCTGCCGAGTCGGAGCCGAAGCTCGGCTCGGTGATGGCCATTGCCGCCCACACCCCGGAGAACTTCTCGAGTTGCTCCTCGGTGGCCACGGCGGCGATTGCCGCATTGCCCAGCCCCTGGCCGGGGATCGAGAGCAGCAACCCGACATCTCCCCAGCTCATCTCTCGAGCCGAGATGAGGGCACGCATGTTCGGGCCGTTGTGAGACGGCGCGTCGGCGTCGGCGGTGTCACCGTCGGACTCCTTCTCCTTCGACCGCGCCTGCTTGGCGAGTTTGCCCAGCTCATCGAGCTCGGTGGGGTACTCGTGCTCACCCTTGTCGTACTTGCGCGAGATGGGCCGGAAAATGTGCTCCGCCGCGAGGTGGGTGCGCTCGACCGTCGGGTCAAATGTCGACGGGAGCTCCAGGTTGATCGCCATGCCGACATCTTACTCATCGGTAAGTTCTTTTCCAACCCTCCCGACGGGCTTACTCTCGACTCCGTGGCCTACGACGACGACCTCGCCTACCGGATTCGCGGGATGCTGGCCGCCGAATGCGGACTGGACGAGAAGTCGATGTTCGGCGGCCTCGCATTCCTCATCAACGGCAACATGGCCATCGCCGCGAGCGGCCAGGGCGGGCTGATGGTGCGGGTTCCACCCGAGGAGACCGAGGTGCTGCTGGAGTTCGATCACACCGCGCCCATGGTCATGTCCGGTCGCGAGACCCGCGGCTGGCTGCGCATCTCCGGCGACGGCATCCGCACCCAACGCCAACTGCAGCGCTGGGTGGCCATCGGCGCCGATTACGCCCGCAAACTCCCGCCCAAATAACCGCCCCGCCGCTCCATCCCCGCCGGTCCCGTCCGTCCGGTCCCGCTCGTCCGGTCCCGCGCTCGCAAACGCGCAGTTCGTGCGTCCCCGCGCACGTCGCGACGTGCGCGACATCTCAGCGGGTGCGCGGATGCTTCGGGATGAAACCTGCCGAGGCCAGCGTGCGTCCTATCCCCGTGACCGTATTTCCGACCGACCGCCACGGACTCGTCCATCGCCTTCGCGCGCTTGCCTCCGGGTTCACCGACACCGACCTCGTCCGGGCACAACGCTGCGGAGAACTGATCCGGGTGATCTCGGGTGTCTATGCCGTCGCCGCCGAACGCACCCCGGAACAGCTCCATCGTCTACGGGCGATCGCCGTGCTCGCCTCGACCGAACCGGACCACACACTGAGCCATCAATCAGCAGCGACGCTGCACGACCTCCCGATGCTCACACCGAATCTGCGTCGGGTCCACGTGACCACGGGCTCCCGGTCGGGCGGTCATCGCAGTACGACGCGGCACGCCCATGTCGGCACGCTCACGCCTGCGGAGGTGGAGACCGTCGACGGAGTGCGCGTGACCTCCGTGGAGCGAACTGCCGTCGACATCGCATGCACCAGCACGATGGGTTTCGCAGGTGCGCTCGCCGTGTTCGATGCCGCGCTCCGTCGCGGGGCGGACCGGGAACTGATGTCGACCATGCTCGGCAGGCGACGACGCGGGATCACGCAAGCACGCCGAGCTCTGCTGCACGCCGACCCCGGCGCCGAGAATCCCGGCGAATCGTGGGGCCGAGCCCAGATGATCGAGGCCGGGCTGCCGGTGCCACGTCTGCAGCACGAGTTTCACGATGCAGACGGAAACCTCGTCGCCCGAACGGATTACGACTGGTCGGCACTCCTGGTCGGCGAGTTCGACGGCGACGTCAAGTATCGCAAGCACCTACGGCCCGACGAGACTCCGTTCGACGCGATGAAACGGGAGAAGGAACGCGAAGATGCGTTGCGCCGACTGGGGATCATGGTTGTCCGCTGGACCTGGAAGGATCTCGAGAAGGGGCGCGTCGTCGGCCTCATCCGCGAGTGGCTGGCCCGGTTGCAGTTGATCGCGGCCTGAGCTCCCAGAGCCAACCGCGCACCGCGCAGGTCCCCGCGCACGTCGCGACGTGCGCGGGTGCGCAGCAAGTGCGCGTTCACGGCCAGTGCGGTGAGACGCGGCGGCCTAGGGGACGACGTTGACCATGCGCCCCGGCACGACGATGACCTTGCGGGGCTCGCCGTCGAGCAGCGGCGCGATCTTCTCGTCGGCCAGCGCGGCGGCTCGCACGGTCGCCTCGTCGGCGTCCGCGGCAACGGTGATCCGGCTGCGCACCTTGCCCTTGACCTGGATGGGGATCTCGATCGTGTCCTCGACCAGCCACTTCTCCTCGGCCTCGGGGAACGGGCCCCGCGCCAGCAACGTCTGATGCCCGAGCCGATGCCAGAGCTCCTCGGCGACGTGCGGGGCCAGCGGAGCCAGCATGACGACCAACGGCTCCACGGCCGCGCGTGGAGCACCCGACTTCTCGAAGTTCTTGGTCAGGTGATTGGTCAGCACGGTCAGTTTCGCGACCGCGGTGTTGTTGCGCAGCTCGGCGTAGTCCTCGCGCACACCGGCGAT
This sequence comes from Gordonia sp. DT218, assembly GCF_049847105.1. NCBI lineage: Bacteria > Bacillati > Actinomycetota > Actinomycetes > Mycobacteriales > Gordoniaceae > Gordonia > Gordonia sp. DT218. Next base: position 369,546 of record NZ_JBNCNS010000004.1, read on the forward strand.
CGTCTTGTGCAGCAGTCGCTTGGTGTCGTCGTCGAGTTCCTCGTCGGTGTAACGCACCGAGCCCGATTCCTCGTCCACCACCAGCCGCCAGATCCGCTGCAGGAACCGCTGCGACCCGACCACATCCTTGGTGGCCCACGGCCGGGACTGGTCCAGCGGCCCCATGAACATCTCGTAGACCCGCAGCGTGTCCGCGCCGTAGTCACGGCAGATGTCATCGGGCGCAACGGAGTTCTTGAGGGACTTGCCCATCTTGCCGTATTCCTGGGTGACCGGCTCGCCGTTGTAGAAGTACCCACCGTCGCGTTCGGTGACCTCGTCGGCAGGCACGTAGATGCCCCGCGCGTCGGTGTACGCATACGCCTGGATCATGCCCTGGTTGAACAGCTTTCGATACGGCTCGCGGCTCGTCACGTAGCCGAGATCGAAGAGCACCTTGTGCCAGAACCGCGAATACAGCAGATGCAGCACCGCATGCTCCACACCGCCGATGTACAGGTCGAGCCCGCCCGGATCGTCGGAGCCGTGCTCAGCCGGCCGCGGCCCCATCCAATAGGCCTCGTTCTCCTTGGCGCAGAACGTGTCCTCGTTGGTGGGGTCGATGTAGCGCAACTGATACCAGGAACTGCCCGCCCACTGCGGCATCACGTTCGCGTCGCGGGTGTAGGTCTTGACACCGTCACCCAGATCGAGGTCGACGGTCATCCAGTCGGTGGCCTTGGCCAGCGGCGGCGACGGCTCACTGTGCTCGTCGTCGGGGTCGAACGACACCGGCGCGTAATCGTCGACCTCCGGGAGCTCCACGGGCAGCATCGATTCGGGCAGTGCATGCGCGTTGCCGTCCTCGTCGTAGACGATCGGGAAGGGCTCGCCCCAGTAGCGCTGTCGGGCGAACAGCCAGTCGCGGAGCTTGTACTGGATGGTGCCCCGGCCGGTCCCCTGCTCCTCCAACCATTCAACGATCCTGGCCTTCGCTTCGTCGATCTGCAGGCCGTCGAGGAAGCCGGAGTTCACCGCGGGACCGTCCCCGGTGAAGGCGTCGGTCCCGATGCCCTGGTCGGAGCCGATGACCTCACGGATCGGCAGGCCGAACACCGTCGCGAACTCGTAGTCGCGGGTGTCGTGCGCGGGCACCGCCATGATGGCTCCGGTGCCGTAGCCCATCAGCACATAGTCGGCGATGAACACCGGGATCTGTTCGCCGTTCACCGGATTCGTCGCGAAGGCGCCGGTGAACACACCGGTCTTCTCCTTGTTCTCCTGGCGCTCGAGATCCGACTTGGCCCCGATCGCCGTCCGGTAGGCCTTGATCGCCTCCGTCGGATCGACCGCGCCACCGGTCCAGCGCTCGTCGGTGCCGGTCGGCCAGGCTTCGGCGGTCAGCGTGTCGACCAGGTCGTGCTCGGGTGCGAGCACCATATAGGTGGCGCCGAACAGCGTGTCGGGCCGGGTGGTGAAGACCTCGACGGCGTGGTCGCCGGCCGCAAACGTCACCTGCGCGCCCCGGGACCGGCCGATCCAGTTGCGCTGCATGGTCTTGACCTTGTCCGGCCAGTCGAGCAGGTCCAGGTCGTCGAGCAGACGATCCGAGTACGCGGTGATGCGCATCATCCACTGCCGCAGGTGCTTGCGGAACACCGGGAAGTTGCCGCGATCGCTGCGGCCGTCGGCGGTGACCTCTTCGTTGGCGAGCACCGTACCCAGTCCGGGGCACCAGTTGACCAGCGAATCACTCTCGTAGACAAGGCGGTACGAGTCGATCAGGGTGTTCCGCTCCGTCGGGGTCAGCGCCGACCACTGCCGGCCGCCCCCGACTTCGCGCGTGCCCGAATCGAATTCGTCGACCAGCTCGGCGATTCGACGCGCCCTGCGCTGGTCGGTGTCGTACCAGGCGTTGTAGATCTGGAGGAAGATCCACTGCGTCCAGCGGTAGAACTCGACGTCGGTCGTGGCGACGCGGCGGCGCTCGTCATGTCCCAGACCCAACCGGCGGATCTGGCCCAGATAGCGCTCGATGTTGGCTTCGGTGGTGGTCCGCGGGTGCGTGCCGGTCTGGACCGCGTACTGCTCGGCCGGCAGCCCAAAGGCGTCGAAGCCCATCGTGTGCAGCACGTTCTTGCCGGTCATCCGCTGGTACCGCGCGAACACGTCGCTGGCGATGAAGCCCAAGGGGTGGCCGACGTGCAGCCCCGAACCCGACGGGTACGGGAACATGTCCTGGATGAAGACCTTCGCCTCGGCGTCCGCTCCGGTTCCGCCGAACGCCGCCAGATCCCCGGCGAGCGGTCCCACCGGATTGGGGGCCTCGTACGCGTGCTGGTCCGCCCAGTTTCGCTGCCACCGCGCCTCGATCTCTCCGGCGAGCTCCGCCGTGTACCGATGGCCGGGTAGGCCGGCGTCCGGGGCGGTGCGGGCAGAATCAGCTGAAGTCACCCGACCAGCGTAAATCCTCGGTTCGGCGATGTTGTCGACGGGGAGTGGTCTCGACTGTCGCCGACACGACGCCCGGTGCGTGACAACGGTCGATTCGGTCTGCTACGACGGTCGGTCGTATGGTGGTCGATGTGATCGTCCTGTCTGTCGTCGCTGCTGTGGTCGTCTTCGCGCTCGCCGCGATGTGGCTCGTGGTCGGCGGGCTGGGTATCGCCGGTCGTCTCCCCCGCAATCGCTGGCTGGGTGTCCGTAGCGACGAGTCCATGCGGTCCGACGAGGCATTTCAGGTGGCCAACCGAATGGCCGCGCCCGGTTTGTTCGCCGCCGCCGGCATCCTCGTGCTCAGCGGGATCGTCACACTCGGCATCGGCGGGTACTGGTCGCTCGCCTTCGCGGTCGTCGGAGTGGTCGCCGCGCTGTTCGTGGTCGGCCTGGTCAGTGCCTACGGGGTCCGCGCCGCTGCCGCGGTACCTGCCGACGACGACGGTTGCTCGTGCTGTTCCGGACACGATCATGACGGTCCGGCTGCCGATATTGTTCACACCTCAGCCGACAGCACTGCCGACGAGACTGCTGCCGCAGCCGCTTGCGGTACCTCGAGCTGCGGGGCGTGCAGCCTCCGCGCCGTCTGCTCCAACGAGTCCGCCCAGGCCTGAGAGCCGGTGTCGTCTCCCCTGGCGGTCGTCCGTGGGCTGCTGAACCGCTCCCCGGTCGACGGCTTCGTCCTGGCCATCCTCGGCACGGTGCTGCTGGCGGCGTTCCTACCCGCGCGAGGCGCCGCCGCCGACGTCCTCGACTGGGTCGTCGTCGCTGCGATCGCACTGCTGTTCTTCCTCTACGGCACACGGCTGCATCCGCGCGAAGCCATCGAGGGCCTCAAACACTGGCGGCTGCACCTGACCATCTTGGCGTTCACCTTCGTGGTGTTCCCGCTCGTGGGCCTGGTCCTCCGCCCGCTGGTCGAGCCGATCGTCGGTGCGGATCTCGCCACCGGCCTGCTGTTCCTGTGTCTCGTGCCCTCCACCGTGCAGTCGTCGATAGCGTTCACCTCGATCGCCCGCGGGAACGTACCTGGCGCGATCGTGAGCGCGTCGGCGTCCAACATTCTCGGTGTCGCGTTGACGCCGCTGCTGGTCGTCGCGCTGATGACCACCCAGAACGGCGTACAGATCGACGCGACGTCGGTGTTCAAGATCCTCGGCCAGATCCTTGTCCCGTTCATCCTCGGGCAGTTCGCCCGCCCGTGGGTCGGCGCCTTCTTCTCCCGGCACGCCCGGGCCACCAAGCTCGTCGACCGAGGTTCGATCGTGCTGGTCGTCTACTCCGCATTCAGCGAGGGCGTCCGCGAGGGCATCTGGTCGATGGTCGACGCGGCGCAGGTCATCGCGGTGGCCGCGATCGCGGTGGTGCTGGTCACGGTGATGCTGGTGGTGACCCGATGGGTTCCGCGGCGCCTCGGATTCGACCGGGCCGACGTCATCGCCATCCAGTTCTGCGGTACCAAGAAGAGTCTCGCCACCGGACTTCCGATGGCGACGGTGCTGTTCGCCGGCCCGACGGTCGGCCTGATCGTGCTTCCGTTGATGATCTTCCATCAGATCCAGCTCATCCTGTGTTCCTGGCTGGCGACGCGGTACAGCCGAGAGTCAAAAGCGGTCGCCGCGCCCTGAGCGCTTGTCCACTGTCAGGAAACAATGTTCGCTAGACTGCCGACATGACAGCCGACATGACAGCCGACATCTCGAAGACCGTCGACGACACCGGAGATCCGGCACCGGTCCAGCGTGAGGTCGTCGGGGACCCGCCCACCGGTGGCGATCTGGAAGCCGCCATCGCCCATCAGGTCCGTCTCCTCCGGCGCAACGCAGGCATGTCGGTGGCCGACATGGCAGCCAAGGTCGGCATCTCCAAAGCGATGCTCTCGAAGATCGAGAACGCCCAGACCTCGTGCAGCCTGACCACTCTCGCGCGCCTCGCCGCAGGCCTCGACGTCCCGGTCACCTCGCTGTTCCGCGGCGCCGACGTGGAGCGGGAGGCGGTCTACACCGAGTCGGGAAAGGGCGCGGTGATCGTCGGTCGGGGTACCCGCGTCGGCCACCACTACGAGCTCCTCGGCGCGCTGCGCGGTCAGCACAAGCGCCTCGAGCCCGTCCTGGTCACGCTTGCCGACGACAGCGAGGTGTTTCCCCCCTTTCAACACCCGGGCACCGAACTCCTCTACATGCTCGAGGGAGTGATGGTCTACGGGCACGGAAACGCCGAGTACACCCTGCGACCGGGCGACTGTCTGTTGCTCGACGGCGAGGGCATCCACGGCCCGCACGATCTGGTGCGACTGCCCATCCGGTTCCTCGCGGTGACCGCATATCCGGACAACCACGAGGCGGAGTGACCAGGCGCGGCGGCCGCGCTACGAGATCGGCGTCGACAGCGGGAGGTTCACGAAGCTCGGCCGCTGCGGGTCGAGTTGGATGTGCTGCGGCTTCAGTTGTGACTCGTTCAGCAAGGGGCGCAAGGGAAGTCCGCGCGGCACGTTCATTGCGAATACGTCGACGCGCAAGCGATGGCCCGGCTTGATCAGCGCCTCGGTCGGCAGCAGCCCGATGTCGACGCCCACCGGCGTTCCCGGGGTCACCCGCTGCCGCGAGGCCAGGGTCAGATTGTAGAACGGATCGATCACGTCGCCATTCGGCGCGAACTGCGACCGTGACCGATCGTAACCTCGCAACGACGCCATCACCTGCCCGGAACTGATCACCTTCGACGTCCCGTCCGGCGCAACATCGTTGAGCGTCGCCGTCCAGTAACCGTCGGTCGCATCCATGACCGTGTTGAGGTGCAGGTTGGTGTAGCCGGACACGCTGCGTGTGGTCCGCATCGGCGAGGTGGTGAAGGTGAGCGCGTTGCGTTCCGGGATCCGGGCATCCTTGGCGCAGAACGGGAACAGGGCGAGCGCACCGGCCGTCTGCTGTGCGGAGTCCCGCGAGCAGAGTGTGAGGAGTCCGGGTGAGACGGTCATCCGGCCACGCGTCGCCGGGGTGGCGGTGGTGAGGCTCCCGTCCCGCACCGCGTAGGGCGCGGTTCCGCTGCGCCGGTCACCGAGGTAGAGGCGTTGTCGCGACATCCCGGCCCGCGGGAACTGCTGGGCCGAGATCCACGGATCCCCGACCTGCTTGAGGTTCACCGGCCCATAGGAGTCGACCTTGTTGTCGATTCCCTTGAGCCACTTGTCGAACCACGCCTTCTGCAGCACGTCCAGGCGCGGGGGCGTCCCGCCACGGCCCTGCTGTCCACCGCCGATCGTCAGGTGATAACCGTCGCCCATTATGAGCTGCTTCTGCCCGGGCGGCAACGGGATCTTGTTGTACATCCGCACTTCACTGTTGGTGAAGAGGTCGAACCAGCCACCGTAGATGAGGGTGGGGGTGGTGATCCGTTCGGCGTTGTCCTGCCACGTCTTTCGGGGTTCGGAATTGTCGGTGAGCAGCTCGTCGAGCTCCGGCGGGACCGACTTGACGTCCGGGGTCACCAGCGCCGCCAACAGCTGCGGATAGAACGTGAGCGGGTCGGCGATCCGGTCGGCCAACCATTTCCAGTCGAAGGTGCCATTGAGCATCGACGCCACGTTCGGCACGAGCTTGGTGGTGTTGACCAGCGTGAGCCACATCGGCAGAAAACCGACCCCGAGCGCCCCGCCGGGCGCGACGATGTCGCGGATCAGGTCACCGCCCGGCTCCACCGGGAAGATCGCCTTGAGCGCCTCCGGGTTCTTGTTGGCGGCCTGGATCTGGTTGATCGCCGAATACGAGACCCCGGACATGCCGACCCTGCCGTTCGACCAGCGTTGCCGGGCCGCCCAGTCGATCACCTCCGTCGTGTCGGCCTGTTCCCGGCCCTGGAAGACATCCCACTTCCCCTGCGAGAAGCCGGTGCCGCGGACGTCCACGACCACCTGGGTGTACCCACTGCGCACCAGGTCGAGGTCGACCATGAAGGTCTTCGCGCCGCCGTCTCGGAGGGTGTTGGTGAGCTGCGAGATGTCGGCGATGTCGCGGATCGGCGTGGCCACCTGGTTGACGGCCGTCACGAGCTGCCTCAGGAGCGGTTCGAGAACCGGATGCTGGGTCACCGCGGCGCCCACCGCGGTGATCAGCTTGGTGTACGGCGTCATGTTGACGATCACCGGATTGCGTTTCGTGGTCGCGCGGCCGGCGCCGTTGGCGGGCCGATAGACGTTGGCGCGCAGTATGGTTCCGTCGCTCATCCGAATCGGGACGTCCCAGGTGACCGCGACCCCCGCATACGGCTGCCTGCCGTCGTGGGACGCGGCCCAACCGGCCGCCGCCGCGCCACCGGTCGGCGTCGACGGCGCCGCACCCGCCGTCGCCGGAACCGCCAACATCGCCACGAGGATCCCGAAGATCCCGCTGATCATCCCCACCCGCACGCCATCGACCCCCGTCTGACTGGACCAAGCGTCCAAAACCTAGCAGAGACGGTGTGCCACGTCACCCACTATCGCGGATGTGCGGATCGACTCAGTTACGTGTCACGTCGATCGGATGCGAAGCGAGCAGCGGCATCGGCCACGGTTGCCGGCGGAGAACGTCGGCCCACAGATCAGCGGTCGGCGGCACGAGCAGATCCGTGGCCAGCGCCGACGCCAGCATCCAACTGTTCTGTTCGAGCTCGCCGTCGAGCTGGCCGATGCCCCAGCCCGAGTAGCCCGCGAACACCCGGACACCGACGAGGACCTCGGACAACACCTCCGGGTCACCGTCGAGATCGACGAGGGCGACCCGACCGTTCAATGGCCGGATGGCCTCGTACCCGCTGATGTCCGCGCCGAGTTTCACCACCCCGAGGCACAGGGCTGCGTCCTGCTTGACGGGGCCGCCGATGAACAACGCCCGGGGCGACGCCGAGAGATCCGACCACTGCGGCAGCAAGTTGTGCACGGCGGTCTGGCTCGTCCGGTTCAGGACCACACCGAGACTGCCGGCGTCGTTGTGCTCCATGACGTAGATGACCGTTCGGGCGAACGTCGGTTCCAGGAGATCCGTCGATGCGAGGAGCAGGGTCCCTGGCCGGACCCGTCCGGCCGACGATATGTCGCGCGCGGCGTCCGGTGCGCCCTCCGAGTAGAACTCGGGGGTCGGTTCCTCTGAATCGTCGCCGCCGGCCACCCACACATCATCGCATGGCAGCGCCGTTCAGGTCGGTAGTCTGGATCAGTGATGTCAGGCTTGCAGCATGCCACCCCCGGTGTACGAGGGTTCGTTCGCTCGCTCGCGCATTCACCCGGACTCGGGCGCCTCCTCGCGGTCCGCCTGACCAGCCAGATCACCGACGGCGTCTTCCAGGCCGCGCTCTTCGGTGCCATCCTGTTCAACCCCGAGCGGCACGCCGATCCCCTCGCCATCGCAGGCGGCCTGGCCGTGTTGCTGCTCCCGTACTCCGTGATCGGTCCGTTTGCCGGGGCCCTCCTCGACCATTGGGACCGACGCCACGTCCTGATGTATGCCAACGTGATTCGGGCCGCCATGATCGGGCTCGTCGCAGTTGCGATCGCCGTCGGCGCGACAGACACCGTCGTGCTGATCGGCGCCCTGGCGGTGACCGGGGCGAGCAGGTTCGTGGCCTCCGGTCTGTCCGCCGGGCTGCCGCACGTGGCACACCGCGACGTCATCGTCGCGACCAATGCTCTGTTCACGACCCTGGGAGCAGGCATGCTCGCCGTCGGTGCGGGCATCGCCGCGGTGTTGCGTGCATTGTTCGGCCCGGACAATTCCGGCAGCGCCCTGACCACCCTCGGCGGTGTGGTGATCGCCCTGATCGCCGGGGCACTGGCCCACGGCTTCACGCGACTCCAACTGGGTCCCGACGAACCCGACGATCCGGGGCGGTCGGCACTGCACGCGGTGACCGTCGGGTTGCTGCACGGCGCCCGGGCGGTCGCCGGGTCACGCACGGTGTCGGCCGCGCTGTCTGCGATAGGCGCCCATCGCCTCGTCTTCGGCATGAACACCCTGATGCTTCTGGTGATCAGCAAGCACGCCGGTGCCGGCGACGGGCTCGCCGGCGTGAGCCTGGTCGCCGGGTTCACCGCGGGCGGCGCCCTGCTCGCCGCCTTGGTCACGCCTTACTCGGTGGACCGGATCGGCCGGAAGACGACGTTGATCGTCGCGTTGCTCGTCGGTGCCGCGGCCGAGGCCTCCCTGGTGACCTTCAACCCCGTGGTCCTCTGTATCTCCGCGTTCGTGCTGGGCCTGATCGGACAGGTCGCCAAACTCTGCGGTGACGTCGCCATGCAGGTGGACATCGGCGACGCGGTGCGCGGACAGGTGTTCTCCGTTCAGGACGCCGTCTTCAACATCGCCTACGTCGGTGCGGTCACCCTGGCGGCCGTCGCGATCCCCGACGACGGCAAGTCGGTGGCACTCGTGGTCTTCGGAACCGTGCTCTACGTGATCGGCTCGCTCGTGGTCCGCGTCGTCCACACCCCGTACCACCCACGCCACGAGGCGCTCAGCGGCGGTCGAATCGAGGCGAACGGGAGTCACAACTGACGTCGGCCACGCCGTCACCGTCGTCGTCGATCAGCACGTGATCGAATCGCCCATCGGCGTCGTCGTCGACATAGAGCCGATGCGCCACCGGTATCCCGGCCCGGCGATCGCCGGTCATCTCGATGTCGGCGGTGCCGTCGCCGTCGAGATCCTCTGACCGGACCACGGTGGCATCCATCGTCGATGCGGCCGGAGCGGGACGGGGCGGCGGGGCATCGACCCGGCCCGCCGCCGGTGGATTCTCCGGGGCGTGCCCGACCGGTGGTTCACCGACTGACACATCCTCGGTTCGTTCGCCCCACACCCCGGCACCGTTGTCGCGGTAGTGGTGGTCTGGGCGGCCGTCGTCGTCGGTGTCGATCGCGACGACGTCGGCGGTACCGTCGCCGTCGGTGTCCCACATCGCATCGTCACGACGACCGTCGCCGTCGAAATCCAGCCGGACCGCGTCGGCCGTCCCGTCGCCGTCGAGGTCGACGTCCGCGGCCGACACCCACGACGTGGTGTGACCGTCGCCGGTTCCGAAGAGGTAGTCGATCGCGGAATCCATGTCGTTTGGACGCAGTGCGGGCCGGTCGGGTTCCGGACGAGGGGCCGTCCGCAGCGACCACGGTCTGCTCGGGTCAGGAAACGTCGAGAGCGGCGGCCATCTCCGACCGCACCTGGGCGACCTTGTTGACGACGAACAGCGCACAGCCGGTGTCCGTGTCGACGCGGAGGCGGTCGCGCAGGCCGCCACCGAAGGTGTCTCCACCCTTCGGTTCGACGGAGACACGCACCACCTGCTCCACCATCGCGGCCCATTGTCGTCCACCGGTGAGGGCATCAAGGCGGTGCGGCAGGAACACAATACGGTCCGAGGTCACGAACAATCGACCGCCGACGGCCCGTCGCCGACTCTGTGTGTGGTTGCTCGCGTATTTCAGCAGGATTCGTTCGTCCGGGAGGGCCTCGACGGACGCCAGCCATCCGCCCCCGATCTTTGCATTCACCACCGCGCCATCGTGCTCAATCGATCAGGCGTTGTCCACCGATCGCGGAACCGGATCCACGGTTCTCCTCGGTCCGATGATCACCCCGATGAGGGCCACCCGTCCCTGGTCTACGGCCGGCGGGTTTGCGGTCGGGCATTGATTCTCCTTGCGCGCCTTGATGATCCCCGGCAGGATCCGGTGCCCGCAGGCACCCCCATGGCCAAGTGAGGTCACGCCGTGCCACCTGCCGAATCGCGGATGTGCGCCCGGCTGACGTACACCGCGTCCGATGGCACGATCGGCCCGTTTCCGGACTCATCCGACCCGACCATCGTTTCGTCGGCGCAAACCGGTAGGTTCAGGGTCTATGTACGTGAGCGAACTGGGTGAACAATGGCGGCGTGCTCGCCTCCGCCCGGAGATCGTCCACCTCGACTCGGCGGCCGCCGGTCGGTCGTCGAACGCGGTGATCGGCGCCATCTCCGCCCATCTCTGGCGTGAGACCGAACGCGGCTCCTACATCGCCGCCGCCGATCGTGACGACGAGATCACCCGTGACAAGCGCGATCTCGCATCCCTGATCGGGCACACCGCCGACGAACTGGCCTTTCGCGAGAGCGCACGGGCAGCCCTGCGCGCGCTGCTGACCTATTGGAACCTGCCGATCTCCACCACCGTGTGGGTGGCGAAGAACGAGTTCGGTCCCAATCTCGTCGAGTTCGAACGCCGCGGCTACGCGGTGCGACCGCTGCCGGACGCCGATGTCGCGGGGCACGTCGACACCGATGCGCTGGAGAACATGCTGCAGTTCGAGCAGCCCGACTTCATCCACATCTGTCAGATCGGCTCGGCGTCGGGTGTCGTACAGCCGGTCACCCGCATCGTCGAGATCGCCCACGCGGCCGGCGTACCGGTGGTGGTGGACATGGCCCAGTCGGCCGGACACGTTCCGACCGTGACCGGGGCCGATGTGGTGTACGGGACGAGCCGCAAGTGGCTGACCGGACCACGCGGCGTGGGTTTCGTCGCGGTCCGGAAGGACTCCCTGCGGTCCGTCGAGGTGGAGAGTTCGGAAGCGTTCGTCGCCGGCCGCCTCGGCCTCGGCGTCGCGGTGTCGGAGATGCTGACCATCGGGCAGCAGCGCGTGTTCCGGGAACTGGCGGCGATCGGTCGCACCACCCGCGAGCGCCTCGACGGCATCGCCAGCTGGGAGGTCCTCGAACCGATCGACGAACCCTCCGCCATCACCACCCTCGCACCGCCCCCCGGCTGGGGACCGTCCGACGTCGCGGCCGCGCGCGACAAACTGCTCGGGCTGGGCATCCTGGTCACCTGCGCGGACTCGTGGCGCGCGCCACTGGCGACCGAGCAATCTGTGCTGCGGGTGAGCCCGCACCTCGACGTCGAGCGGGAGGATCTCGATCGCCTCGCCGACGCGTTGCGGACGATGGGTTACTGACCGCGCTCGCCGCGGCGCACCCCGGTTGACGAGATCAGGACGGTGCTCCTCAGCAGGGTGAACTCAGCGCGGCATCGACGATCTCGGTGACCGCACCCCGGGCCAGCTCGGCATCGGCCGCGACCAGGCCGATCCGGGTGCGCCGATCCAGGACGTCGTCGACCGTGATCGCACCTTCGTGGGTGACCGCGAACTCCACCTCTGCCCGGGTCACGTCGAGCTCGCCGGCAATCGGGTCGAGGGGGCGGGCCAGTCGCGCCGCAGACACCACCTTCGTTGCCTCCGAACCGAATCGGCGGATCATCGATGGCGGCAGATCGCTGTGATCGGGAACCCCGGCCGCACCGACCAACGGGGTGGTCGCCGTCACGCAGGCGCCCGCGGTGAGCCCCCCGGCATCGATCGCCGCGTCGACGGCGTCCTGTGCCATCCAGCGGTACGTGGTCAGCTTTCCGCCGATCACACCGACCAGGGTGCCGTCGGTCACCTGGACCCGGTGGCGGCGCGAGACATCGGCGAGATCGGCTGTGCTGCGGCCGGTTCCGTGTCCGGTGTCGATGAGCGGACGCAGTCCGGCGAAGGTACCGAGGACATCGGAGCGGGAGACCGGTTGCTCCAGAGCGACATTCACGGAGTCGATCAAGAAGTCGATCTCGTCGTCGGACGGCTCGGGGACGTCGGGGATCGGACCGGGCGCATCGACATCGGTGAGCCCCACGTAGACGCGACCGAGCTGCTCCGGCAGGGCGAACACGAACCGCGAGACCGACCCCGCGACGGGGACCGTCAGCGCGCCGGTCGGGTGTCCGAACGTCGCCGCATCGAAGACCAGGTGGGTGCCCCGGCTCGGCCGCACCCGGACCGACGGATCCACCGTCCCCGCCCAGACGCCGGTGGCGTTGACCACCGTGCGCGCGGCCACGTCGAAGCTCTCGCCGGTGCGGGTATCCGTCAGTCGCGCACCGGTTCCGGTGACATCGTCCGCCCGGGTGTAGGTGCACACGGTGACGCCGAAGGTGGCCGCGGTCCGTGCGATCGCGATCACCAGTCGCGCGTCGTCGACGAGCTGCCCGTCGGCGCTGGAGGCGGCGCCGCGCAGATTCTGCCTCGTGACCGCCGGGCACAGCGCGATGGTCTCCGCGGCGGTCAGTCTGGCGGGGGCCGGCAGGATGTCGGTCGGTGTACCGGCAACCCTCCGCAGCAGATCGCCTGCGCGGAACCCGGACCGGATCAGGGCGGCCGAGCCCTTTGACCCGATGTCCGGAACCACCTGTCGCAGTGGGCGGATCAGGTGCGGGGCGATCGCGGTCATGAGGTGGTGGCGCTCGACCGCGGACTCCCGCGCGATCGGGAGGTGGCCACCGGCCAGGTAGCGCAGGCCACCGTGCACGAGTTTGCTGCTCCACCGAGACGTACCGAAGGCCAGGTCGTTGGCCTCCACCAGCGCCACCCGCAGGCCCCGGGTGGCGGCGTCGAGGGCCACCCCGACGCCGGTGATCCCGCCCCCGATCACGAGCAGATCGAGCGGCTCGGTCGACTCGGCAAGCGCCGTCAGCCCGTCGCGGCGACGATCGGCGTTCAGCACGGCCATCAGATCGTCCGCATCAGGTTGCCGCCGGCAGGTCGTCGGGCGGGCGGAGGTACGACGAGAGCGCGTGGTGGAGTTCACGGCTCCACTCGTCGCCGAGGATCGATTCGACCAGGGCCCTCGACTGGATGGACGACTGGGTGATCAGCAGGACCATCGCCGCCATCTTGTCGGGGTCGCCGTCGCGGACCTGCCCGTGCGACTGCCCGTTGGCGATCGCATCGGACAGGATCGCGAGCACGCCCTGCTGACTCGTCCCGAGCCGGTCGAAGACATAGGGCATCATGAACTCGCGTTGTTCGCGCCACAGCGCCGCGACCAGTTCGTCGTCGCGGAGCGCCGCGACCACCCGTACGACCACGTCGACCGTGGCGTCGAAGTCGGCCGTGCGCAGCGGCGTGACGTCGTTGACGGCGGCGACGACTCCGAGCACCTCACGGGTCAGCAGGGAACGGATGATCTCGGACATGTCGGGCCAGCGCCGGTAGACCGTGGGCCTGCTGACCCCGGCCTCGCGCGCGACCTCGGCAACGGTCACCTTGCGGCCGTTGTTGCGCACCAGGCATCGGCGGGCGGCGTCGAGGACCTGGTCCCCGATGTCCTCTTTACAGATTGACATGATATGTAACACTGTAACCCATGGGTTCCACATCCCACGGCCGTCGGGTTCGTCACACGACGGTCCTGGCCAATCCGCACTCGCGACACGGCGCAGGCCGTGCGATAGCCGACCGTGCGGTCCGCGAGTTCGAGGCCCGGGGAATCGACGTGGAACTGATCATCGGGCGCGACGCGCAGGACGCCGTCGAGCGGGCGGCCAAGGCCGCCCGCGGCGACACCGACGCGATCGCCGTGGTGGGCGGTGACGGCAGCGTCCGGCTCGCGCTCGAGGCCACCGTCGACACCGGCACGCCGGTCGGCGTGATCCCCGCCGGCACCGGCAACGACGTGGCTCGCAACCTCGACGTCCCGCTCGACGACGTCGCCGCCGCGGTAGAGGTGATCGCGCTCGGACACACCCGCACGGTGGATCTCGGGCGGGTGACCTTTCCCGACGGTCGGTCGTCACTGTTCGCCACCGTCGCCGCGACGGGGTTCGACGCGTCGGTGACCGCGCGCGCCATCGGGATGACCTGGCCGAGGGGCCAGGCCCGCTACACCATCGCCGCGTTGCTCGAACTCATCGGTCTGCGCTCACGGCACTATCACGTCCGCGTCGACGAGACGGAGCTCGACGACGACATGGTCTTCGCGTCCGTCGGCAACACCACCTCGTACGGCGGGGGCATGCAGATCACGCCCGCGGCGTCGATGGTCGACGGATCCCTCGACGTCACGCTGGCCGTCCGTCCCTCGCGGTTTGCACGACTGACGGTCGCCAAGGTCTTCCCCACGGTCTTCTCCGGGCAGCACGTGAATCACCAGATGGTCCGCACCCTCCGTGGCCGCGAGATCGAATTCTATTGCGACCCACCGGCTCTGGTGTCGATCGATGGTGACCTCGTCGGCGAGTTGCCGGCGACGTTCGAGGTGGTCCCGAACGCCGCGGTCATCTTCGCGCCGCCGCCACGATGAGCTGATCCCGCTCAGGGTGCATCACCCTTCGACCGTCGAAAGCTCCTTGTCCCCCGGCCTCTCCGCCCGACGACGCGACACCGTCAGATGCCGCTCGCGATGTCGCGACTCGGTCAGGTCGTGCAGCCGCGCGGTGAGGAGGTCGGCAGTGGTGAGCAGGCCAGTCGGCCGATTCGTGTCATCGAGGACCACGGCGTTGGTTGCACCCGCATCTGCCAGCTCGTATGCCACCTCCCGCAGGGTCTGCCGCAGATACACATGCGGCAGGTCATCGACGTGCTCGGCGAGTTGGGCAAGCGCATCGGTATCGGCCTGCACCACATCCGCAACGGTGAACGACTCGAGCGGGTCGGTGGAGTATTCGCGGGTCAGGTGCTGCCCTCTGCGGGCCAGTTTCTCGGTCAGCACAGAGCGTTTGAGCACGAGAACCGACAATGCGTAGGCGGCCGTCGCGGATACCAGGAGGGGCAGCATCGCCGACCAGGCGTGGGTCAGTTCGACGGTGAAGATGACGCCGGTCAGTGGTGAGCGCATGACACCGCCGAGCACGGCTGCCAGCCCCAGCATCGCCCACAGCCCCGGTGTGGTGTGGGGCAGGATGTTCCCCTCCAACGCGCCGAGCGCCGCACCGATCATGAAGATCGGCGCAAGCACTCCGCCCGATGTACCCGAGCCCAACGAGACGGCCCAGACGACGCTCTTCACGGTCAGGATCCCGACGATCAGGCTGATCGTCGCGTGGCCGGTGAGGAGATCGTCGATCACGTCGTAACCGACGCCGAGTGCACGGGGCTCGATCAGCCCACCGATGCCGATGACCAGACCGCCCACGGCCGGCCACCACATCCAGTGGATGGGCAGACGCGCGAAGGCGTCCTCGGACCTGTACACCAGCCACGTCGCGGCAACGGCCAGCAGCCCACCGCTGAGGCCGATGAGCACGGCACCGAGGTCGACCGTCCACGGGAACACGCTCTGCGATGTCGGGACGGCGAAGACAGCACCCGAGCCGAGGATGAACCCCCGCACCACGGTTGCGGTGGCGACCGCGGCGACGACCGGGATGAAACTTCGTGGGCGCCACTCGAACAGGAGCAGTTCGACCGCCAGCAGCACTGCGGCGACCGGCGAGTTGAACGTGGCGGCCATACCCGCTGCTGCTCCCGACACCAGCAGCGTCTTGCGCTCGTCGGCCGTGATGTGCAGATGCTGCGCCAGGATGGAACCGATCGCGCCACCGGTCATGATGATCGGACCTTCCGCCCCGAACGGCCCGCCGCTGCCGATGCTCACCGCGGCGGACACCGGTTTGAGCGCGGCCACTCGCGGGGCGATGGTGCTCCCGCGCGTCAGGATCGCCTCGATCGCCTCGGGCATACCATGACCGCGGATCTGGGCGGAGCCGAAGCGCGCCATCAACCCCACCACCAGGCCGCCCAGGATCGGGGCCGCGACGATCAGCCACCACGGGTGTCCCTGCGCACCGGGCGCGATCTGGTCGAATCGAATCCTTTGGTAGAAAACGAGATTGGTCACCAGTCCGATCAGATGCAGAAGCACCCACGCCGCTCCGGCGCCGAGCGCACCGACCGGGACCGCCCATGCGGTGATCAGGAGCATCCGCCGGTCGACCGCGAAGTCGCCGGGGGACGACGGGCTGGACACACCGGCGGTATCACCAAAGAGGCTGCGGCCCAACGGCCGTCGAAACAGTGACCTCACAGCGGCAACGGCCCGGATTCGGATGCGTACTCCTCGCCGACGACCCGGTGCATGGCACGTAGGCCCTCGACCATGCCGGCTCGCACGTCGGGTTCGAGCTGGGACAGCACCCTCGTCAATTCGTCCTCGCGCCACTGCAAGACGCGTGTGACAAGCTCGTGGCCTGCCTCGGTCAGATCCAGTGTCACCACACGTCGATTGGTCGGTTCCGAGCCGCGCGCAAGGTATCCGGAGCTCTGCAGGCGATCGGCCAGCCGCGTCACCGACGACGCTCCGACACCGAGTGCGGTTGCCACGTCGGCAGATGAACTCTGGCCGATCGCAGCGATGGTCCACAGCATCCGGAACTGGACGAGTGACACGTCGCCGGTGGCCGCTGCGACGCTGTGCAACGCGATGCCGACGAGGTCACGGGTCGCCAATTGCAACGTGGCGACGTCGGGCGCTGTCGCGCCGGGACTCTCGCTCGATTGCATTCCGGAAGTATTGCACAATGCAATTATTGCCTTGTGCAAGGGCCTGGCGTCCGGCTAACCCTGCTCGCTCCACCACTCCCGCAGTGCCTCCACGGCCTCGTCATACGAGAGGGGTCCGCGGTCGAGCCGCAGCTCCTTCAGGTAACGCCATGCCTCTCCTACCTTCGGGCCCGGAGGCAGGCCGAGCAGTTCCATGATGGCGTTGCCGTCGAGGTCCGGTCGTACCCGGTCGAGATCCTCGGCGGCCTTGAGATCGGCGATCCGCCGTTCCAGATGGTCGTAGTTCTCCTGCAGCCGTCGCGCGCGGCGCTTGTTCCGAGTGGTGCAGTCGGCCCGGACGAGTTTGTGCAGACGATCCAGGAGCGGCCCGGCATCGCTGACATAGCGACGGACCGCCGAGTCCGTCCAGCTGCCGTCGCCGTAGCCGTGGAACCGCAGGTGCAGGAACACCAGGTTCGACACGTCCTCGACGACCGCCTTGGGATACTTCAGCGCCCGCATCCGCCGACGGACGAGTTTGGCGCCGACCACCTCGTGGTGATGGAAACTCACCCCGCCGCCGGGCTCATGGCGCCGGGTGGCCGGCTTCCCGATGTCGTGGAGCAGGGCTGCCCAACGCAGCACCAGATCGGGATCGCCCTCCTCGAGGTCGATCGCCTGCCGCAGCACGGTCAACGAGTGCTGGTAGACGTCCTTGTGCTGGTGGTGTTCGTCGATGGTGAGCTTCATCCCCGGCACCTCCGGGAGCACGCGCTCGCCCAGGCCGGTGTCCACCATCAGGTCGATGGCCTCCAGCGGATGTGCACCGAGAATCATCTTGTCCAATTCGGTACGGACACGTTCCGCGGTGATCCGGTCGATCTGCGCCGACATCTCGGTGATCGCTTCGGACACCCGGGGCGCAACCCGGAAACCGAGCTGCGAGACGAATCGGATCGCCCGCAGCATTCGCAGCGGGTCGTCGTCGAAGGACTCCTGCGGGGTCGCCGGGGTGTCGATGATCCCGGCGAGCAGAGCGGTCATCCCGTCGAGAGGGTCGCAGAACTCGGCCGGACCGTCCGCCCCGACCCGGACCGCCATCGCGTTGATGGTGAAGTCACGGCGCACCAGGTCGTCGGCGAGCGATTTCCCGAAGACCACCTCGGGTTTTCGCCCGACCCGGTCATACGCATCGGACCGGAATGTCGTGATCTCGACCATGTGGGCGCCCTTGCGCGCACTGATCGTGCCGAACTCGATACCGGTGTCCCACTGGGCGTCGGCCCAATCGGCCATCAACGCCGAGACCTGCTCGGGCCTCGCATCGGTGGTGAAGTCGAGGTCACCCGAGAGCCTGCCGAGCACCGCATCCCGGACGGACCCGCCGACCAGGTACAACTCGTGGCCCGCCGCTGCGAACGCCGCGCCGAGCGGCACCAGGACGTCGGAGAGGCTCTGCAACGTGACGGCCGCTGATGCCAGCAGACGGGTACGGCGTTCGGGCTCTGTCACGGCATGCCAGCCTACCGCTGCGACGTCGGGCGGCCACAAACCCGTCGGCGGGCCTCCCGGTCATGACCGGTCGCCACGCCGCCGCCCACACACCGCCCACGGGGCCATCCGGGCAAACAGCAGGTGACCAACGGCTAGCATCGAGAGCGTGTCCGCCGATCCGTCCACCGACCCCTCTGACGTCTCCTCCGACGTCACCGCGGGTGGTCACGGTCCCGGCGATGTGACGCACAACACCACGTCGGGCCGGCCGGACACCGGTTCCGCCCGGCGTGTGACCCCCGCAGATCTGGCCCGCGCCTCGCACGGCAACGCATCGAGCCCGGCCGCCGCGGCCACGCCGGAGGAGACGAGCCCCGGACAGGCGCGTCGGGGGCGGCGCGGACGCCGACGACGCGGACGCCGACCATCGGTGACACCGTCGGGCACCGCCACGCCACACTGCGCCCCCGACGACCCGCCGCCGCGTCCCGTCGAGCGCCGTGACGCGCCCAAGCCCGGCCCGATGCCGAAGCGTCCGACCGATCCCGAGCGGCTCGTCGGCGACGACGACGAGCTGCACCCGACCCACACCAGGGTCTCCCCACCGAAACCATCGGATCTGGTCGCGGTCACCGCCAAGATCACCAAGACCGGCCTCACGCATGCGGTCGCCTCCGACGGCACCACGACCGCCGGCAAGACCAAGAACCGCCGGCGGACCGGTACCCGCCCCGAACGCGGACAGGGACAGGAGCGCCTGCGCACCGTTCGCGAGACGTCGGCCGGCGGGCTGGTCATCTCCGACCTCGATCTCCCGGTCGACGAGCTCTGCGCGGCACTCATCGGCCGGATGGACCGGCGCGGCCGAATGATGTGGTCGTTGCCGAAGGGCCACATCGAGACCGGGGAGACCGCCGAGCAGACCGCGATCCGCGAGGTCGCGGAGGAAACGGGCATCAACGGCACCGTCGTCGCGCCGCTCGGCAAGATCGACTACTGGTTCGTCAGCGAGGGCAGGCGCATCCACAAGACCGTTCACCACTATCTTCTCCGCAGCATCGGCGGTGAGCTGTCGGACGCCGATTACGAGGTGAGTGAGGTGGCATGGGTGCCGCTCGCCGAACTACCCCGGAAGCTGACGTACTCTGACGAGCGGCGACTGGCCCGGATGGCCCGAGGCGTCATCGCCGATCTCGCTGCCGACCCGAACCGGTTGGCCCAGTCCGAGGCCGAGAGCATTCGCACCGAACCCAACGCCTATGAGAGAGCCGCAGCCGCACGCAACCAGCGCCGTAACGAACCGCCACCCCCGTCGCGGTCCCGTCGGCGCCGGCGGCGTCCACGGCGCCCACCGGCCGGCGATGCCTGACCGCCGGGTGATCAGGTTCCTCGCGCCTCTCCGTCGATTCGCCCGGATCTCCGCCGCGATCTTCGCGGTCCTGACGATCGCGCTCCTGTCCGCGACTCCGGCAGCCGCCGCACCGGATGCCTCGGCCACCTCGAACGGCGAGATCCCGGACGACTTCCTGCGGCTGTCGATCGACACCATCACGCCGTCGCTCGTCACCAGCAGTGGCGGTTCGGTGGTGACCGTGTCGGGGCACCTCCAGAACATCGGTGACCGTCAGCTGCACAACCTGTCGGTGCGACTCGAACGCGGCGATCCCGTCGCGGACGCTGCGGGACTCCGCAGCAGCCTTGCCGTCACCCCGGTCCCGGTGAGCGCCGCGACCCCGTTCCGGTCCATCTCCCATGACGACCTCTCGCCGGGTCGGTCGATCCCGTTCACCATCACGGCCCCGCTGTCGGGCAACGGCGGCCTCGACATCGGCCGCACCGGGGTGTTCCCGCTGCAGGTGAACGTGAACGGGCTCCCCGACTACGGGAATCCGGCCAAGCTCGCGCAGTCGCGCACCCTCCTGCCCGTGCTGTCCCTGCCACCCGATCGGGGTCGGGCGGCCGGGTACGTCGATTCGACTTCCGCCGCGGAGCAGCCCGAACCGCGTGACACCGACCTCGGCGCGGACGGATCGATCTCGGCCAACCTGTCGAGCCCGGCGCGGTTCACGATGCTCTGGCCGCTGGCGGCGCCGCCTCAGCTCACCCCGGGCGTGCTCGGCGGACAGACCGAGCAGGTCCGTCTGGTGGGCGACGACCTGGCCCGATCCCTCGAGCCCGGCGGCCGGCTCAACGTGCTCCTCGCCGCGGCCCGGTCGGTGGCTGGCGAGACCGAGTCCGCCGAGAACGATTCGGCCGCCTCCGGATCCGAGGCCGTCACGAGCGGAAACGGGGCGTCGAAATCCGCCGCGTCGGCCGCGCCGCCGTCCGGCGACGACAATTCCTCTGATACCAACTCCGGCGACACCGGCGACTCGGCAGATCGGAAACCGTCCAAACTCGAACAGAGCATGTGCCTGGCCGTCGATCCGGACCTCCTGGTGACGGTCCGGTCGATGTCGCTCGGATACGAGGTGTCGAGCGATCCGATGGACCCGACATCGTCGACCACCACGGGCTCCGGGCAGGCGGCCGCCGTGCAGTGGCTGACCGAGCTGCGTCAGCTCGCGGGGCAGATGTGTGTGGTGGCGTTGCCGTTCGCGCAGTCCGATCTGACGTCCCTGGCTCGCATCGGCAACACCGGACTCACCACGGACGCCCTCTCGACGCCACCCGACGTCGTCGATGCCATCCTCGGTGTGCGCAGCGTGCGGGGCATCACCATTCCGGCGCTCGGGGCGCTCGACTCGACCGGCGCACGCGTGTTGAAGTCGGCATCCGTGGGCAAGGCCGTCACGTCGACGAGCAGCGTGGCGACCGCCCGCCCCGGTGCCACCGGCCAGTATCGGGTCGGCGACCTGCGGGTCCAGTCCACCGATGCGCCGATCTCGGCATCCCTGGCCGGCCTCGGCTCCGCCCCGTCGACGACCCCGCTGACACCGCCCGACCAAGAAGTGTCGTTTACCGGGGAGTCGGCCGCGGGCAGGCGACAGGCCGCGGTCGCAGCGCTGGCGTATCAGTCGATCGCCGCGCCCGAACCCGCCGCGCGCGGGCGGGCGCAGCCCCGACTACCCGCCGCCGGGCGCAGCGCCTTCGTGATGCCGCCCACCTACTGGGCGCCGTCCACCGACGACACCAACGCGTTGTTCACCACCGCGACCCTCCTGCTGGAATCCGGCGCGGCCTCACCCACCTCGCTCAGCGACGTCGTCGGCGGACTCGACCGTGCCGAATCGACCGCGCGGCTCGTCAGACCACCCGGCGTCGCGTCGCTCGCATCACTGGGTGTGGCGGTGTCCGACCAGACCGCGACGACGATGCGCGACAACGCCGAGTTGTCGTACCAGTTGCAGGCTTCCCTGATGCAGTCCGCCGACGTCGCCGCCACACCCGAGCGATACATGGCGCCGCTCCGGGAAGACCTGTTGCGCGCCATCCGGACCCCCGACCGGGCCGCCGCCGCCGAGCGGGCCGACATCCGTGCCCAGCGTGCGGCCCGCGTCACCGCATCCGGCGGCACCCTGCAGCGGATGCGCAACGCCGTGACCATCCTCGACCCCGGTGGGAGGTACACGCTCGCGTCCGAACGCAGTCCCCTGCTGCTGGTGGTCCGCAACGAGCTGTCGTTGCCGATCCGGGTGCGCATGAACGTCACGGCGCCGAAGGAACTCGACGTCGGCGACATCGGCGTCATCGAGATCCCCGCCCGCGGCACCCGCCAGATCCAGCTGCCCACCCGCGCGGAGAGCTCCGAGGCCATCACCGTCACCATCGGCATGTCCACCTCGAGCGGTGTCTCCCTCGGCTCGCCCATCCGGCTGTCGGTGCACGCCAACGCCTATGGAAAGCCACTGTTCTGGATCACCATCGCGGCCGGTGCCGCGCTCGTGCTGCTGACCGCGCGCCGTCTCTGGCACCGATTCCGCGGCGAACCCGACCCTGCCGACGATGACCGTCCGGACCCCGATGAGCACGAACGATTGCTTGCCGGCACCACCTATCAGGAGCGTCGCCGTACCCTGCATCAAGAGATGCTGCACTCAGAGACAGACCCGGAGACCGACCCCGAGACAGAGGATGAGGCACCGCCCGCGACGACGGGCATGACCGACCGAGACACACCATGACCGACCAAGGACCACGCGAACCGCGCCGCGCGTCGCCCCGCCGGATACCTCCCCGTGGGGCCGCGCAGCGACCTCCCGCCGCCGGCCCGCCGCCGATGACGGGCCCGGTGGCCGATCAGCCACCCATCGCGGGCCGGCCCCCTGCCTCGCCCCCGTCCGGTCCGCCCCCGTCGGGTCCGCCCCCGTCCGGTCCACCGGCATCCGGTCCGCCCCCATCCGGTCCCCGCCCTCCGGCACCGCGGACCGCCCCGGCCCGGCCTGCGCCGGCCGGGCAGTCGGCGCCGCCGCCGCCGCGGTTCATCCCGTCTCGGCCCCCGGCCGACACGCTCACCGACACCGGCGAGCGTCCCGCACGTGACACCGGCCCCGGCACGGCCGCCACCACCGGGCTCTCACGCGATTCCGACTCGAGCATCCTCAAGACCAGCGGATCCATCGCTCTGGCCACCCTCACCAGTCGCATCACCGGCTTCATCCGTACGGTCCTCGTGCTGGCGATGCTCGGACCGGCCATCGCGTCGGCATTCCAGGCCGCCTATGTGCTGCCGAACATGATCGCCGAAGTCGTCCTCGGTGCCGTGCTCACCGCGATCGTGATCCCGGTGCTGGTCCGTGCCGAGGCCGAGGATGCCGACGGCGGCCGCGGGTTCATCAACCGCATCTTCACCCTGACGCTGGTCACCCTCGGGACGGCCACGGTCATCGCCCTGATCGCCGCACCACTCCTGACCTTCCTGAACGTCGGCGACGGTGACGTCAACCGGCCGCTGACCACCGCCCTGGCCTACCTGCTCCTTCCGGAGATCCTGTTCTACGGCCTGTCCGCGCTGTTCATCGCGATCCTGAACATGAAGGGGTTCTTCAAACCCGGTGCCTGGGCCCCGGTGATGAACAACGTCGTCCAGATCGCCACGCTGGTGCTGTACGCCCTGATGCCCGGCGAGATCACGCTCAACCCCGTCCGGATGTCGGATCCGCAGCTCCTGGTGCTCGGCATCGGCACCACGCTCGGTGTGGTGGTCCAGGCGTCGGTCCTGGTGCCGTGGCTCAAGCGGGCAGGGGTGCGTCTACAGCTCCAGTGGGGACTCGACGCGCGCCTGCGCACCTTCGGCACCATGGCCCTGGCGATCGTGCTCTACGTGGCGATCCTGCAGGTCGGGCTGGTCATCACCTACCGCATCGCCGCACACGCCGACGCATCGGGTATCAGCGTCTACGCTACCCACTGGCAGCTGCTGCAACTCCCCTACGGCGTGCTGGGCGTGACGATCCTGACCGCGATCATGCCCAGGTTGTCGCGCAACGCCGCCGCCGACGACGATCGTGCCGTCGTGGACGACCTGTCCCTGGCCACCCGGCTGACCATGGTCGCACTGGTGCCCGTGGTCGCCTACATGACCTTCTTCGGCCCGGCCATCGGCATCGCCGTGTTCAACTTCGGCAAGTTCGACGCCGACACCGCCTCCCAGCTCGGCTCGGTTCTGGCGTGGGGCGCTTTCACCCTGATCCCCTACTCGATGACGCTGGTCCAGCTGCGCGTGTTCTATGCGCGCCAGGATGCCTGGACGCCGACCGTGATGGTGCTCGGCATCACGGTCGTCAAGGTGGCCGCCTCCTATCTCGGGCCGGTGCTGTTCTCCGATCCCGAGTTGGTGGTGCGCTGGCTCGCACTCTCGAACGGACTGGGATACCTGGTCGGTGCCATCGTCGGTCACTATCTGCTGCGCAACCGCCTCAACAACGCCCGGCTGACCGACGTGTACCGCACGACGGTCATCACACTCGGTGTCTCGATCGGCATCGCGGCCGTCGTCTGGGTGATCGCCAACCTGTCGGGGCTGCACCATCTCGCCACCGAGGTCGGCAAGTTCGGTTCGCTCGTCTACCTGCTCGTGACCGCGGTCGTTGTCCTCGGCGTGACCTACGCCGGACTTGCCGCGGCCAAGGTTCCCGACGTCGTTTCGATCGGAATGTCGGTGCGGCGCATGCTGGGTCGTTTCATTCCGGCCCTGGCACCACCGCCGAGTTCGGTAACAGAATCGGCACCGACGATCACGGTTCAGTTTCCGCGGATCACTCCGGACGAGTCGCTCCCGTACTCTGGTCAAGTACAGGTGCTCCGACGATTCGACCGGGGCACCGCCACCTGGCAGTCGTACTCGGTTCACAGCGGTGGAGCCGCACGCCTTCGTGATGGCGGCGAGATGCGGGTCCATTCGCCCCGCGATATGCGCTACCGCAGGAGAGGAGCTCGGCGCTTGAGTGACAACGAGATCGGTACCACACAGGACACCGAGATCATCCCCGACGCCCCCGCCTCCGACGGCAGCTCGGTGACCGTCGACGAGAAGCCGGAGCGACCACGCGAGGTCGAGAAGTCGGCTGAATCGGACCGGCCGGGCCCGGATTCCCCGGACTCCGGTGACGCAGCGCCGGCAGGGTCCACGCCGAAGGACGAGAAGTCCTCCGACACAGACAAATCCGACAATGCCACGGTTCCCGTCAAACGGCCCAGACCGCGCGGCCCCCGCTTGGTGCCCGGTGCCGCCGTCGCCGGCGGCCGCTATCGTCTCCTCGATCACCACGGCGGTTCCCGTGGTCTGCAGTTCTGGCGGGCGCTCGACATCAACCTCGACCGAGAGGTCGCGCTGACCTTCGTCGACGCCGAGCAACTCACACCTCCGCCGGAGCGCGGTGAGTCGGCCAAGGTGACCGACGAGGGTCCGCAGGCCGTGTTGTCGCGGACATTGCGGCTCGGGCAGATCTCGTCGTCCGGTGTCGCACGGGTGCTCGACGTGGTGCGTGGCTCGTCCGGCGGCATCGTCGTCAGCGAATGGGTTCCGGGGTCGTCGCTGACCGAGGTCGCACAGTCCGGCCCGTCCCCGATCGGCGCTGCGCGCGCCGTCCGGGCGCTCGCCGCCGCCGCGGAGGCCACCCACCGATCCGGCGGAACGCTGTCCATCGATCATCCGGACCGCATCCGCATCAGCACCGACGGAAATGCGGTGCTGGCGTTCCCGGGCACACTCACGCCGGACGACAAGTCCTCCGACGTGCGCGGATTGGGCGCGGTGCTCTACGCACTGCTCCTCGCCCGGTGGCCGCTCGACAGTGAGACCGGGTCGACCCTGGTGACCACCGACGACACCACCGAACCGGTCGGCGGGCTGCCGATCGCCGCGCCCGGCAAGGACGGATCGCCGATCGAACCGCGCGAGGCGCGGCCGGAGACCCCGTTCGAGATCTCCGCCGTCGCGGCCCGTGCCCTCGACGGCAGTCGCGGCATCCGGACTGCGGGCACCGTCCAGCACGTCCTCGACCAGGCCACCGTTCTCGACCTCAACACCGACATGCTGCCGGCCATCGACGTCGACGCGGCGCCGGTCGCGATGGGATCGAAGTCTGATCGCGCCTCCGGCGCCGGCGAGGGCGAGAAACCCGGCCGCCGTAACGTCGCACTGCTCGTGGGCGCCGGATTGCTGACCCTGTTCATCGTGCTCGCGCTGGTGGTGTGGGCGACCAATCTCTTCGGATCCGACGACGGATCGACCGACATCGACTCGATCCTGACCACCACGTCGGCGCCACCCTCGCCGAGTGCTGCCGCTCCCGCTGCGCCCGCCCCGGCCGCGGCGGGGCCCATCGCACTCCGGAATGTGTCGTTGGTGGACTTCTCGGGTCAGCCGCCGGACAACGCGTCGAACCTACCGAACGTGATCAGCGGTGCTGCCCCGCCGTGGCAGACCGACAGTTACCGCGGGTCTGCCGACTTCGGCGGACTCAAGCAGGGGCTGGGGTTGATGTTCGATCTCGGCGGCCCCCACGCGGTGAAGTCGGTGACGATCACGACTCCGACGCCGGGGTTCAACGTCTCGATGCGTACCTCCCCCACTGCCCAGCCGACCCTCGCACAGACCACCGAGGTGGCGACCGGGCCGGTCTCCCAACCGACCACCACCATCACGATCCCCAACCCGCAACAGAGCCCGTACCTGATGGTGTGGCTCACCTCGTTGCCTCCGGGGGCCGGCGGCTTCCAGGCCAAGATCGGCAAGGTCGAGATGGCCGGCTGACGGAGTCGTCACCTACCTCGGCTCCGACGGCTTCGCAGCGCCGACCACACGGTCACCACGCTCCGCGCCTGACATTGCTCACCGAACTGCTTGCCCGGCTGAACGAGCGGCGCCCTCTCGACGATCGATGATCTCCGGCTGCCGATCCGGCCGCCAGCCGGGCGGACCGAAGACGTAGGCCAGTCGCGCACGCAGGCCGGTGGCCCCACGCACGTCCCGCGCGATCGCGCCGTATTCGTGGGTCTGCAACCGCCAGATGTTGTAGGTGTCAATCGGTTTGGTCAATCCATAGGTGGGTCGGTAGGTCTCGGGCCGGAAGGTTCGGAACATCCGGTCCCAGATGATGAAGGTCCCGCCGTAGTTGCGGTCCAGGTAGTCGGCGTTGCTGCCGTGGTGTACCCGATGGTGGGACGGCGTGTTGAACACGAACTCCGCAGGCGCCCAAAGCCTTCCGATGTGTTCGGTGTGAATCCAGAACTGGTAGACCAGATTCAGTGAGTAGACCGCGAGCACCAGGGCGGGTGGCACGCCCAGGAAGGGGAGCGGCAGCCACATGATGATGCCTGCACTGTTGTTCCATTTCTGGCGCAGCGCGGTGGTGAAATTGAAGTACTCGCTGGAGTGATGGGCCTGATGGGTGGCCCAGACCAGTCGGACGCGATGGGCGATCCGGTGCTCCCAGTAGAAGAGGAAGTCCAACCCGACGAAGGCGATCAGCCAGGTGTACCAGGCGGTCGCCGGGAGCCGCCACGGTGCGAGGTAGGCGAAGACCGCCGAATACGCGAGCAGCGCCAGTACCTTCCATCCCGCACTTGTGGCGATCGAGACGAGACCCATCAGGAGGCTGGCCCGCGAATCCCGCGCGTTGTACGAACCGCGCGGCGCCGCAACGCCCGTGCCGTGTTGAGACGGACGGTCGGTCTCGGTGTGCTCGAGCTTCCAGGCCGCCACCCATTCGAGGACCACCATGAGGACGAAGAACGGGATCGCGAGCACGGTCGGCTCGCGCATCGCCTGCGGTAGGAAGTCGAACATCGATTCTCCTGCTGGTCCGTCAGGTGATCTGACACGTCAACATGTCAGATAGTAGTTCTGACACGATAGCGTGTCAGATAGAGTCGTGTAAAGAGATTCGCAGCTGTGACCACCGACGATGACGAGGAGTCCGATGAGCGCCCCCGAGGGACGTCGCTACGGCGGTGCCGACGCCGACGAACGGCGCGCCCGGCGACGGGTCGAGCTGATCGCCGCCGGATTGGATCTGTTCGGCTCCGACGGTTATGCGAACACCTCGGTGAAGCGGGTGTGTGAACACGCCGGTCTCACGCAGCGCTACTTCTACGAGTCGTTCAGCGACCGGCCCGCACTGCTGGCCGCGGTCTACGGAGATTGTGTGGAGTTCGCCCGGGCCGCGACCGTCGCCGCCGCAGCCGGTTTCGTCGCCGATGGTGGGGGAGTGGGCGCGGTCGGTGTCGCAGCTCCCGACGCGCCCGACGTCGCACGGGCGGCGTTGACCGCATTCGTCCGGTGCCTGGCCGACGACGCCCGTCGGGCGCGGGTGATGCTCGTCGAGGTCGTCGGGGTCAATCCCGATCTGGAACGCTTGCGGCTCAACGCGATCCACGGGTGGGCCGATCTGATCCTGACGTTGGCGCTGGGGGAGCAGACGGCCGATCGCACGCAGCGCCTGGCCGCCATCGGACTGGTCGGCGCGGTCACGCAGCTCCTGGTCGATTGGTACACCAGTGCCAACGGGGAGTTCGCCGCGCCGGCCGACGCCGGTCCGGACCTGTTCGACCTCGACGCGATCCTCGATGTGAGCGTAGAACTGTTCATCGCCGCGTACGAGAGCCTGCTGGGCTGACCGCCTGCCCCGCCGACGGCAACCGGTTTTCCACCGACGGCAACCAGCTTTTCGCCGACAGCAACCGGTTTTCCGCCGACGGCAACCGGCATTCCACCGAGAGCAACCAGCTATTCGCCGACTGTGCACCACCGCGAATCATCCACTCGTCCACAACCTCTCCGATGTCCCCAGAACTGTGGACAACGTGCAGGTCAGTGCGCCGACGACGGTTGGTGTCCACTAACCTTCTCGGCATGACTCGGGGGAGCGTCGACGCGCGCAGCGACGAAACTCTGCTCCGCGCCCATGTCGCCGGTGAGCCCGACGCCTTCGCGACTCTGATCGAACGGCACCACACGTATCTGTGGTCGCTGGCCTGCCGCACGAGCAACAACCCCGAGGATGCTGCCGACGCCTTACAGGACGCCCTGCTCAACGCGCACCGGATGGCATCGCGATTCCGTTCCGACGCCAAGGTGACGAGCTGGCTGCATCGGATCGTGGTGAACGCCTGCCTCGACCGCATCCGCCGTAATCGTGTGCGCCGGACGGTACCGATCCCGGAGTACGACCTCCTGCTCCTCGCCGACGACCACGACCAGATGGCTGCTGTCGACCTCTCGATCTCCATCGGCAGGGCTCTCGACACCCTGCCGCCGGACCAGCGGGCGGCGGTCATCGCGGTGGACGTGGAGGGCTACTCGGTCAGTGAGGCCGCCGAGCGGCTCGGTGTGCCGGTCGGAACCATCAAGAGCCGTTGCTCGCGTGGCCGGCTCCGACTCGCACAGGCTCTCGGTCATCTCCGAGAGTGCTGACGACGTCGGATCGGCTCGTCACCGTGTTCGGAGATGACCGAGCATGATCGCGAGTTCGGCGCGCCCACGTGCACACCGGCTCTTCACCGTGCCGGGCGCGACCCCGAGATGGTCGGCGGTGTCGGCGACGCTGTAGCCCTCCACGTCCACGGCGATGATCGCGACCCGTTGATGCGCCGGCAGGGCGGCCAGAGCGTCCGCGACATCGAGCCGGAAGGCGAGCCGGTCGGCCGGATCGGTGCCATCGGAGAGGTCTCGGGCGTCGTCTTCCGGAAGTTCGACGGCCAGGCGGATCTGGTTCCGCCGCAACCTGTCGAAACACGCATTGACGACGACGCGGTGGAGCCACGACCGGACCTGGGCATCACCCCGGAAGCGGCAGGCGTGACGGTGAGCGTTGAAGAGGGCGTCCTGCAGGGCGTCGGCGGCGTCGTCGGGATCGCGCGCCGTGCGCATCGCGACCGCCCACAGGTAGCTTTCGTGGCGGCGGACCAGCGCAGCGAAGGCCGAGGGATCGCCTGCGGTGTGTCCGGCGAGCAGTTCGACGTCCGAACGGTCGTCCGGAGCCGGGGATCGATGGAACCCACCGGACTCACCACCGCCGATCGCGCCTCCCGCCACGGCGCATGTCAACACGCTCTTACCCCTCGCATACCGCTGAAGGGGCCGACCCGGGTTGGGTGGTCCGCTTCAGGCTTTGTGTGCGACCGGGCTCGGACATCCAGAGCTCCGGGAACTTCCACCTCGAGAGGCGCGCGTTTGTGTCGCTGATGCTAGCAGTCGAGGAGGTACCGATCCCACCGCTCAGTCGGTGGTGGCCGGTGCGAAACGACCGACGAGCAACTGATTGCCCACCGCGCCCGGGTAACGCCTGAGCCGGAACCGCACCTGCGCCCACGCGCCGCCCGGCGCGAGCAATCGCACCGGCGTGGGCACCTCGTAGTCGTCGAGTTCGTTCTGCAAGGCCTCCCGAGCGCGCAGGAATTCCGCGCAGTCGTCGGGATGAATGAGATTGCCGGGCAGATCCGGATGGTGGTCCACCGCGGATTTCGCGACATAACTCGGCCGGCCCGAGAGCCAGTAGATGAGGAATGGCACCACATCCTCGGGATCTGCCGGATTGGTCCGGAATGCGACCAGGACCGCCGGCCGTACATCACCATCCCGGTCGAGATCGACGAGACGGAGGGCGGTGAGCGGATCGACGCGGATCGGTTCGGTGTCGGTGACGTCGTGGAACAGTCCCCGCACCTCGTCCGCGTCGGGACCGACACCGCTGCGCGCGAGACCACGCCAGGTCATCAGGTGACTGTCGTCGTGCAATACGGTGAGCGGGCCCTGGAACGTGGTGCGCGTGCCGTTGTTCGTGCACAGTTCGGCCAATTCGTTCAGTGCGTCGAACTGCACCACCTTGCGTAGGAACTGGCCCGGGTCGCGAGTATCACCGAACCCGTCCGGACTCTGCGACGACATCATGTACGACTCCAACGTGTGTCGTGCGATCAGCGTCTGGGGATCCCAGTTGACCGATGCGATCGCGCGCTCTGGCGACACCGGCTCGCTCGGGGTGCCCACCCAGGTCTTGACGCCATACACCTCACCCTCGTATCCGAGGACCGGCCGCAGGACCACCCGACGGTCACCCAGTCGCCCCCCGATCACCCGATCGAGCGACCGCCGGGACCTGATGACCTCCGAGATCGGCGCGGCAATGTCGATGCCGTCCGATCTGGTCAACGCACGGACCGACCCCCAATCGCGAAACTCGCCCTCGCGAAAGACAATCGACCTCGTCTCGACGTCGAGGCACTCGATCAGGTACCAGGTCATCGCTCAGATCTTTCGCGGGGTTGCAACGACCGTGAAGGGTTCGGGCCTCAGCGTGGCCCGCTCCCGCATGACGAGTTCGTCGGAATTCTCCAGCCGGAACCGGAATCTCGACAGAAGCGATGCCAGCAACAGAGTCGTCTCGTGCATCGCGAACTGGCGTCCGATACACGATCGGGGGCCGGTACCCCAGGGGGAGAAGAACTTTCGTGAACTGGCGGTGATCCGTTCCTCAACAAACCGATCCGCGCGGAACTGGTGGGCGTCCGGGCCCCACACCCCGGTGTCGCGCTGCGCGGCCAGCGCGAGCACGAACACCCCTCGCCCGGACGGCACACGGTAGCCACCCAACTCCTGGTCGGTGCGCGCGACCCGGAAGAAGCCCGGGGCCGGCGGCCACAATCGCAGACATTCGTTGAGGTAGGCGCGGATCTGTCGGGACTTGACGACCCCCTCGTAGGTCAGCGGGGCCGGGTCGAGCTCCGTCGAGGCGATCCGGTCGCCCGAAACCGGTTCGGCCGCCAGGTGATACAGCGCCACTTCCATCAGCGCAGCGGTCGTCTCGTGCCCTGCGGCCAGGAATGTCAGCACCTGGTCGGTGACGTTCTGTAGTGGCAGTCGATCACCCGTATCGGGATCCTCGGCCTCGAGCATGAGGCCCAAGAGGTCGGCATGTCCGTAATCGCCCGACTGCAAACGGGTTTCGATGATCCCTTCGACGAAAGTCCGACAGACCGCGATGTCTGCATTACGGCCCCGCGCACCGAGCAACTCACGAACCGTTCCCACCAGCGGCACGTCGTTGGTCGATTCACTGGCCCAGACCAGCACGCGCCCAAGGGAAGCCAAGAACTGCTCGGTTCCCTCCGCGGCACCGTCACGATGGCCGAGCAGGCCCATGCGGCACGAGAACCCCGCCCGCCCGATGACTTCCAGGGTCGCCGAGGTCATGTCCTGGTGCACATCGACCACCGGCGACATCGCCCATTTCGCGGCCAGGTCGTCGGCGACGCTCGCCATCGCGTCGTGATAGATCCGCATCGCCGACTGCGAGAACCCCGGAGTGAGGATTCGACGCGCCTGCCCCCACAGCGGGTCCTTCGACCGCGCCGTGAACAGGCCCGCTCCGGCGAGTTCGCGCAACTGAGCGAGCGGTCCGACGAGTGCGCGACCCCAGGAACGCTCGTCCAGTGTCTGATTCGCCAGATCTGCTCCACCCACCACCACCAGACGGTTCCCGAGCAACTCACGCTGGAACACGGGGCCGAGCCGGAGGGCCAACTCCGCCTCGTGCTGGGTGGGCCGGCGCCGATCTGCTGATCGGACGTCTCCGAGGATGGGGATGCGACCCGGCGGATGTGGCAAAGCACTCAGTGGCTTGCTCACGATGTACTGCCTCTCGACGATCGGATGGTTGGCCAACGAGCGCGGGGACCGCGCTGTCACAGCATGTTGCCAGTACCGAGGTGGCGACCCCGCGCCGCTGCCACCTGCTTCCGGATCCGATGGAACCGGACCGCGGACCGGTGCGTCTTAAACCTGACGATCACGATCACAGGCACGACCAGATACCAGTCGGACGCCGCGCTCGGTCCACCCACGGTGGATCAGGTCCGGGGGAGAGAAGTGGGAGAGTGGAGCGATGATCCCGCCGGGAGCAGCAGACGACTCTGACAGCACGGCGTCGCGCTACCCGCAACCGCCTTACTCGACCGATCTCCTCGCAGACCTACACGCCGATGTCCTCCCGCCTGACGTCGCCGAGTACATGAGATCGCGCATCACTGACGACCCTGATGCCCGAGCGGTTCTCGACGCCCTCGACCGCACGACCGCGCAACTACGCGGCGCGGCCGTGCCATCGGTTCCCGTGCCTGCCGAGGTGGCGTCCAGGACGCGACAGACACTCGACGAGATAGGCGCGGAGGCCTCCGCCACCGGCGGCACCGTCGTCGGTATCGCGGAACGCCGGCGGCGAAAGGTGCCCGCCCGTTGGTTGGCGGCCGGTGGGGTCGCCGCCGCGATCGTCGCGGTCCTCGCAATCACCGTCGGAGTGCTGCGGTCACCGGCATCCGACCCACCGATGCAGGCAGAGCCGTCCGGGCACACGACCACCGACCTCCAACCCGGTGATCATGCCGCGTTGCTGTCCGTATTGGGGAAGAAGGACTTCGCGCCGTTCGGATCGCAGGAGGCGCTGCGCCGCTGTACCGGCGCCAACGGGGTCGCGGCCGATACCGTGGTCCTCGGAACCGGAGCGGTCACCGTACGCGGACACCAGAGTGTGGTGATCCTGCTGTCCACCGGCACCGCCGGCCGCTTCGACGTCTTGGTCGTGGCACCCGACTGCACCACCGGGAATCCCGCTCGCATCAGCCGGACCGTGATCGGCGGCTGACGCCGCGCCGGACAGTCACGCCGGCCCGACCTCATGTGATCGACCACGCATGCCTCCCGCCGCCGGGAACATCTGCCCTTACCCTGATGTTGAGACAGCCGAGACAACAGGTGCGGCTTCGAAACGCAACGCGCCAGTCGAGCACGGAGGACGGATGACCCAGCCAGACAGCCAGCAGATCCACGACCTGATCATCATCGGATCAGGCCCCGCCGGCTACACCGCCGCGATCTACGCGGCTCGCGCCGAGCTCGCGCCGATCGTTTTCGAGGGCACGCAGTTCGGTGGCGCCCTGATGACCACCACCGAGGTGGAGAACTTCCCCGGTTTCCAGGGCGGCATCCAGGGCCCGCAGCTCATGGACGAGATGCGGGAACAGGCGATCCGTTTCGGCGCCGACCTGCGCATGGAAGATGTGGACACCGTGCGCCTCCAGGGACCGGTCAAGGAGGTCGAGGTCGGGGGCGAGGTGTTCCGCGCTCGTGCGGTCATCCTGGCCATGGGTGCCGCGGCGCGCTACCTCGGGGTCGAGAACGAGCAGACCCTGCTGGGACGCGGTGTATCCGCATGTGCGACCTGCGACGGTTTCTTCTTCAAGGATCAGGACATCGCCGTGATCGGCGGCGGTGACTCCGCGATGGAAGAGGCGACGTTCCTGACCAAGTTCGCGCGCAGCGTCACCCTCGTTCATCGACGTGACGAGTTCCGTGCGTCCAAGATCATGCTCGAACGCGCCCGGGCCAACGAGAAGATCCGGTTCGTCACCAACTCGGCCGTGACCTCCGTCCTCGGCGACAACTCCGTCACCGGGCTCGGGCTCACCGACACCACGAGCGGCGAGACCAGCACAGTTGACGTCACCGGCATGTTCGTCGCGATCGGGCACGATCCGCGCAGTGAACTGGTCCGCGGCCAGATCGACCTGGACCCGGAAGGGTACGTGCAGGTCGCCGGCCGGACCACCTACACATCGCTACCGGGCGTGTTCGCCTGCGGCGACCTCGTCGACCACACCTATCGCCAGGCCGTCACGGCGGCCGGCAGCGGCTGTTCGGCGGCGATCGACGCGGAGCGCTGGCTCGCCGAACAGGGCGACGTCGACATCGACGCCGGACTCGAGGGCGAGTTCGTGGTCGTCGACGCGCCCGCGACCGCCTGACACACCACCCGTCACACCTACTTCTGACGTCCATAAGGAGGACACCATGGGAGCAAACACCGTCGCCGTCACCGACGCGACCTTCAAGGACGAGGTACTCGGCGCCGACAAGCCGGTACTCGTCGACTTCTGGGCGACCTGGTGCGGCCCGTGCAAGATGGTGGCACCCGTACTCGAGGAGATCGCCCGCGACCACGGCGACAAGCTGACCGTCGCGAAGCTCGACGTCGACGCCAACCCTGGGGTCGCCCGCGATTTCCAGATCATGTCGATTCCGACCATGATCCTGTTCGAAGATGGCAAGGCCACCAAGACGATCGTCGGCGCCAAGGGCAAGGCTGCCCTCCTGCGTGAGCTCGACGGAGTCGTCGGCTCGCCTGCATGATCAACTGACCTGCGGTTACCCCGGCACCGGACGAAGGTGCGGGGCCGCAGGAGCCCGATGATGGCGCCCCTGGTGGCGCCATCATTTGGTCGTGCCGTCGCGACCTGAAAGAATGCTCGGTGTTTGGCGGCGGTGTGCGGTGAGCACCGATCTGGGGGACGCTGACACCCATACCCATCCACCGCGCTGCCTGGACGAGGAGTTGCTGATGCCGTTGTTCCGACTCGGGGATCATGGCTCGGCTGTCGCCGAGATCCGGAATATCCTCGTCGGACTCAGACTGCTGACGTCGAGTCCCGCGCCTGAGAGCATGTCCGGCACAATCAGTGGCTGGACACCTCCAGAGGCGATCTTCGACGACGCGTGTGATCGTGCCGTCCGTGCGTTCCAACAGGAGCGCGGACTGATCGTCGACGGCATCGTCGGACCGGCCACCTACCGCGCACTGCGCGAGGCCTCGTATCAGCTCGGTACCCGCGTACTGCTCTACCGTCTGTCCGCACCGATGGTCGGCGACGACGTCGCGACTCTGCAGGGGCGCCTCCAGAATCTCGGCTATTACACCGGCCTGGTGGATGGCACCTTCGGTGAGACCACCCACAACTCGGTGTGCCTGTATCAAAGCGAGTACGGCCTCTCGTCCGACGGAATCTGCGGGCCGGCGACGCTACGTTCGCTCGAGCGGCTCGGCACCCGCGTGACCGGCGGGTCGCCGCACGCCATTCGCGAGGAGGAGCAGGTCCGCCGATCCGGCCCGCAACTCTCCGGCAAGCGAATCCTCATCGACCCGGGTTCCGGTGGGCTGCATGATCTCTCGTCCGGCGTCACCGCCGAACTCGAGTCTGCGGTGCTGTGGGATCTCGGTTCCCGGCTGGAGGGGCGCATGGCCGCGGCCGGAATGGAGACCTTCCTCTCCCACGACGGGCGAGGCCGTCCCGGCGACGATGAGCGCGCCCGGGTCGCCAACCTCGTCGACGCCGATCTGATGATCTCGCTGCGCTGCGGTCATTACCCCAACGACCGCGCACATGGTGTGGCGTCGTTCCACTTCGGCAACTCACACGGGTCGTTCTCGACCATCGGCCGCAACCTCGCGGGCTTCATCCAACGCGAAATCGCCGCGCGCACCAGCCTCACCGACTGCCGGACGCACGAGCGGACCTGGGATGTGCTGCGGCTCACCAGGATGCCGGTGGCGCTGATCGACATCGGCTACATCACGAACCAGAACGACGCGGAGCTCCTCAACGACCCCAAGGCCCGCGACGTCATTGCCGAAGCCATCCTCGTGGCCGTGAAACGGCTGTATCTCCTCGGCGAGAACGATCGCCCGACAGGTACCTACACTTTCGCGGAACTTCTTGCGGCGGAGCGCCTTTCCAGCTGACCCTCGCCAGCTGGCCCTCACCACCTGTCGACGTCCGGCTGACCCCGACGGCCGACGTCAGCGCTGTCGACGTCAGCGCTGTCGATG
Source organism: Gordonia sp. DT218 (assembly GCF_049847105.1). Lineage (NCBI taxonomy): Bacteria > Bacillati > Actinomycetota > Actinomycetes > Mycobacteriales > Gordoniaceae > Gordonia > Gordonia sp. DT218. The sequence goes on from NZ_JBNCNS010000004.1 coordinate 405,916, forward strand.
GCCGACCGGCACCGATGCCGGCCGCTCCTCGCGCCCGGCAAGATCCATCGCGGCCATCACCACCAGCTTCTCGAGGGCGTGCTCCACCTCGTGTTTCCAGCCCAACCCTTCGTCGAGTTCGAGGCGGAAGCGCGGAAACCGCGGATGCGATGCCACCAGATCGAATCCGGAGTCCTTCAGGAAGTCCGCATCGATGATGCATTCCGTGCAGAGGTTCGCCTGCGGACTGTCGTGCATCGCGCGGGTGATCTCCACGATCGTCTCATCCGCCCAGACCTGCATCTCACTCGATATGGATTCCAGAGCACCGAGCTCCGCCACCTCGTCGTGTTCGGATGGAGGCTGGCTCAGCCCGGAGGTGTCAGCGAATTCCGCCGGCGTGCGAACGATGCCGAATGCCTCCACAGCCCGCACACCACGACGGACCAGATTGGTCACGACGCTGTCGAGAAGAATGGGAGCCGCTTCTTCGAATCCGGGTTCGGTACGAATGGAAGTCAGGAGCACCGCGTCGGCGCTCACCGGAGAAGTGGGGAAGTGGCCCGACCGCGGGACACGTCCGGGTGGCGCGTAGAACGCGGTGCCCACGTAATGACCCGTCTGTCCGTCAATCGCCACCTGACCGCAGGTGCCCCACTCCAGGAGCACGCCGGAGATCCACGCTTCCTTGTCGAACTCACTCTCGAATGATGACCCGAACTTGCCGAAGATCTCGTTCTCGGTGGCCCGCGACGACGATGGATTCACCTCCCAGAACACGCAGCGGCGGGTGTGCATCGGCAACGACTCAAAAGATTCGAGATCGAGACGGGTGACCGCGAGATTCATTCCGACATCTCCGCCTCGCCCACGTGTGAAAGTTCGAAAGTGTAGTGCGGCAAGAGATTTCGTACTTTCACCGTCGTCCTCGCTGATCAATTGTCACTGTGACGTATCACCCGGGTACCCGCGTAAGGCATTTTCACACGGTCACGAGACCCCACGAGGGTCGACGACTCCGACGATGCGTTCGAGGTCTTCGACCGAGCCGAACTCCACCACGATTTTGCCTTTTCGCTTCCCGAGACTGACTGTAACCCTCGTGTCCAGTCGGTCCGACAGTCGCTCGGCCACGTCCTGCAGACCCGGCATCTGCATCGGTTTGCGCTTGGCAGGGGAGGACGGCGCCGACGGATCCCCGTCGCCACGATTCGAGAGGGTCACCGCCTCCTCGGTGGCGCGGACCGACATGCCCTCTGCGACGATCCGGGCAGCCAGCGCCTCCTGGGCGTCGCTCCCGGTCTCGAGGGACAGCAGCGCCCGCGCGTGACCGGCGGACAGCACCCCCGCCGCAACCCGTCGCTGGACCGGTACGGGCAGCTTGAGCAAGCGGATCATGTTCGTGATCAACGGTCGCGATCGTCCGAGGCGATTCGCCAGTTCCTCGTGGGTGACGCCGAACTCGTCGAGCAACTGCTGGTAGGCGGCGGCCTCTTCCAGGGGATTCAGCTGGGCGCGGTGGATGTTCTCCAGCAGCGCATCGCGCAACATATCCGCATCAGCCGTCTCACGCACGATCGCCGGCAACGCTTCGAGACCGGCTTCTTGACCGGCACGCCAGCGACGCTCACCCATCACCAGCTGGTAGAGAACCCCATCGTCGGTTGGCGCCGACAGGCGCCGCACCACGATGGGCTGCATCAGCCCGAACTCCTTGATGGAGTGCACGAGCTCCGCCAGCGCTTCCTCGTCGAACACCGTGCGTGGCTGCTGCGGGTTCGGCTGGATCTGCGCCGGCGGAATCTCACGGTAGACCGCGCCCATGTCGTTGGTCTCCGATGCGGCGCCATCTGAGGTCTCGCCATCCGGTGCATCGCTCGTCGACGCGACGCTCTTCGACGCGACGCCGGGGGATTCCTGGCCCGGCCGATCAGATCCAACGCCTGGAGTGGTCCTTCCGATCACCACATCCGCCGCGGCCGAACCGAGGCGAGGCCCGCTCGGCTCATCGCCGTCGGGCGGGCCAGTGGGGATCAGCGCGGCCAGACCACGCCCGAGTCCGCCTCGACGCTGTGCAGTATCTCGCTGACTCACTGCTGTCCTCTCGCTGGGTGAACCGGGAGCATCGGCGAATGCCGTCGCACTACGCCTTCGAATCCTATCCGTACCGACCGACTGTGATCCGAATGCCGGGAACTAGCCAAACAGAGTGCGTTCGCCGAGGTGACAGCGCTCATCATTGCGCTGCACCCCGCAGCGCCAGCTCTCTGCACGCGTCGAGATAACTCATCGATCCACGTGAACCCGGGTCATATTCGATGATGGTCATGCCGAAGCCCGGGGCCTCAGAGACCTTCACGCTCCGCGGGATGATCGCCTTCAGCACCTTGTCACCGAAGTGATTGCGCACCTCGTCCGCGACCTGATCGGCGAGCTTGGTCCTGCCGTCGTACATGGTGAGCACCACGGTCGAGACATGCAGCGCCGGATTGAGATGTGCCTGGACCAACTCGATGTTGCGGAGCAGTTGGCCGACCCCCTCAAGCGCGTAGTACTCACACTGGATCGGGATCAGAACCTCTTTGGCCGCCACCATTGCATTGACCGTCAGCAGGCCGAGGGACGGCGGGCAGTCGATGAGCACGTAGTCGACGTCGAGGTCTCGTAGCGTGTCCTCGTTCAATGCGTTGCGAAGTCGGTTCTCCCGAGCGACCAACGAGACCAGTTCGATCTCGGCGCCGGCCAAGTCGAGCGTGGCAGGCACGCACAGGAGCCGATCGTTGTTGGGGCTCTTCTGGGTCGCTTCGGCGAGCGTGACCTCACCCAGCAACAGTTCATAGACCGATGCGATGTCCGGAGCGCGATGATCGATGCCGAGTGCCGTACTCGCGTTGCCCTGGGGATCGAGATCGACGACGAGGACACCGAGTCCATGCAGGGCCAGGCCCGCAGCCAGATTCACCGCGGTGGTGGTCTTGCCGACGCCGCCTTTCTGATTGGCGATCGTGAGGATCCGAGTCTTCGGCGGGCGGGGGAGTTGGCCGGAACCACCGGGCGTGAGGACCTGACTCGCGCGCGCGGCCGCAGCGGCTATCGGGGTGTCGTGGAATTCAGGTCGTGATGTCGGGGGGGCTGGGGTTGGGGGAGCTGGGGTCGGGGGAGCTGGGGTCGGGGGGGTAGGGGAGCCGCCACCGATAGTGGTTTCACGTGAAACACTCGGGTCCTGATCGACCACGCTTGGACTCCTTCGCCCGACTTCGTAACCTTCGGCAACCTGCCCCGCGTGGGCATCTCGATGATCAGCGGCTTCCGATGCCGCCGACCGATCACCGGTCTGCCGTCTATTCTGCGCCCTCCGTGGACTCCACACCAATCCGGTCACCTCTTCTTGTTGCGTGTTCGCGAACGCTTGCCAGAACCCCCGCCGATACGCCGTTTCGTCCCGATCACCACGGTGGTCGGGACGTCCAGGACGCCTTTTCCGCACTCGTCCACCCGGAGGTTGGTGATCCCGGACCGACCGACAAGATCGCGGTCGCGGTCGATCTCCTCGCGGGCAGACGCACCCTTGATGGCCACCATTCTGCCGTCCTCCCGAACCAGAGGACCGGACCACTTCGCCAAGCGCTCGAGTGGCGCCACCGCACGCGAGGTGACCACATCAGCGTCACCCACCTCCACACGGATCGCCTTCTCCTCGGCACGCCCGCGAACCACCGTCACGTCGAGCTCCAACTCCGTAACGATGCGGCGCAGGAAGTCACTCCGTCGCAGGAGAGGCTCCACGAGCGTCACAGACAGATCCGGGCGCGCGATGGCCAGGGGGATTCCCGGCAGCCCTGCGCCGCTCCCGATGTCGACGATCGACTCGCCGTCGTCGATCACGTCGCCGATGACTGCACAGTTGAGGATGTGCCGATCCCAGAGGCGCGGCACCTCCCGCGGTCCGATAAGCCCGAGAACCACACCATCACCCGCAAGTGCTTCGTGGTACCGCTCGGCGATCTCCAGACGGTCACCGAACACGGTGACGGCCTCTGGGGGAGCGGGCCGCCTATCGTCCGTCTCGGTTGGTTCCACGTGAAACATCCTTTCATCGGCAATGCTTGGGCCCGCTCTGTTTCACGTGAAACCAACGACGATGCTTTGCTTACTCCACGCGTTTCACGTGAAACAGCAGAGTGGCTGCCACCCGTGAACTACATCAGTGTGATTACTGATCCCGGATACAACAAAGTCCCGGCCGTAACCGGGACTTCGTCGGGTGCGTTCACAACACTAGCTGGATCGCAGTACCACCACACGGCGCTTGGGTTCGGCGCCCTCGCTCTCGCTCATCACGCCGTCGACAGCCGCCACAGCATCGTGCACGATCTTGCGCTCGAACGGCGTCATCGGGTCCAACTCCTCGCGGACACCCGACTCGCGAACACGTTCCGCCACCTCGCTACCGATCCGGGCCAGCCGGTCGCGACGATCCGCACGCCACCGCGCGATGTCGAGCATCAGCCGACTCCGATCGCCTGTCGCCTGCTGCACAGCCAGACGCGTCAGCTCCTGAAGCGCGTCGAGCACCTCACCCTTACGGCCCACGAGCTTCGTCAGATCATCGCCACCGTCGATGCTCACGATCGCGCGGTCACCGTCGACGTCGAGATCGATATCTCCGTCGAAGTCGAGGACGTCGAGGAGTTGCTCGAGGTAATCGCCGGCGATCTCGCCCTCTTCGACGAGACGCTCTTCATCGTCACGCTCATCATCATCCGAGTCGTCATCATCCGAGTCGTCATCATCAGACTCGTCATCATCAGACTCGTCATCCGAGTCGTCCACATCATCGGACGCGGCCTTCTCGGCGTCGGTGGCCGGAGCTTCTCCCGCAGCAGCGGTCTCGGCCCCAGCGGACTCGGCATCTGATGTCTCGACCACAGCGCTGTCGGTGACCTCACCAGCCGACTGCGCGGCGTCGTCGCGGGTCTCCTGCTCGTCCTGTGCAGCGGTCTCTGCTGTCATCTCAATTCCACCTAACTCTGCTTCTGATCAACGTCTCTGGTGCCACCCACGAAGGGGGGAGGGGAGTGGCCGCCCTCGATCAGCGGCGTCCGCCCGGACGGCCGCCCTTCTTACGTTTCGCATTGCCCTTACGGTTCTTGCCCGCGACGTGAGCGGTACCCGACTTCTGACCGGCCGGGGCCTTCTGTCCACCGGCCTCGCCACTCGGGCCCGTCTTCGCGTTCTTCGTCGTCGCGCCGCTACCGTTGCCACTCGATGCCGATTCATCTGACGGCGCGCTCGCGTCCGGGTCGGACGTCTCGGCATCGTCGGCCTCGACCGCATCAACGGTCGTCGACGACGCCGGAGCAGCCTTCGCACGGCGATCCGGACGGAGCCACCGCTGCAGACCGCTCAGCGGTCCGGCCGATGTCGCAACCGCAGCAGCAGCCGATTCCGGCTCGTCGCCGTCTCCGTCCGCCTCACCCTTGGTGAGTTTTCGACCGGGATCGGGGCGCGCACCCGGCTTGGGCGCGTTCGCTTTCTGCTTCTCCTGCTTCTCGAGTTTCGCGGCCTCTTCTTCCTTCGCGATGCGACCGAAGACGATGTGCTGCTGGCCGTAGGTCCAGATGTTGTTACTCATCCAGTACAGGAGGATGGCCACCGGGAAGAACGGACCGGTCACGAGGATGCCCAGCGGGAAGACGTACAGCGCGAGCATGTTCATCATGCGGGTCTGCGGATTCTCGAGCGCAGCCTCGGGCTGACGAGCCACCGAGGCTCGCGAGTTCATGTGCGTCGCGATCGAGGCGACGATCATCATCGGGATCACCACGACCACGATCTGTCCGCGGGTGAAGTCGATGGGGGCACCGGGCTGAACGAATGCCTGGAACTGCTCGACCGGTTCGGTGATGAATGCCGACAACGGGACACCGAACAGCCGGGCGTCCAGGAAGTTCTGGACCAGTTCCGGGCTGAAGGCGTAGTTACCCACCAGACGGGTCTGCTCCGGCGACATGCCGAGCTGGCCCATCCCGGTTGCCGTGCGGTTGAACGAACGCAGCACGTGGAACAGGCCGATGAACACCGGGACCTGCAGCAGCATCGGGAGGCAGCCGAGCAGGGGATTGAACCCGTGCTCCTTCTGCAGCTTCTGCATCTCCTCGGTCATCTTCACGCGATCCTTGGCGTACTTCTTGCGGATCGCCTGGAGCTGAGGATTGATCTCCTGCATCTTCTTCGTGGTGCGGATCTGCTTCACGAAGGGCTTGTACAGAATGGCGCGCAGGGTGAACACGAGGAACACCACCGACAGCGCCCAGGCCACACCGTTGCCTCCCGGCGTATCCGGCGTGATCTCGGCGAACAGCCAATGCCAGACCCACATGATCCAGGAGACCGGATAGTAGATGAAGTTGAGCACGGGTCAGTTACCCCTAACCTCTGACGGTGTGTTTTCGGTGGCTCTGAACAGTTCCCGGAACCCACGGTCGGGTACCGGGTCGTAGCCGGGTTTGTGCCACGGGCCGCACTTGAGCAGCCGCACGATCGACAACCACCCGCCATAGACGAATCCATGGCGGGTGAGGGCCTCGACGGCATAGGCCGAGCACGTCGGCTCGAAGCGGCACGTGGGAAGCCGCAGTGGGGAGACCCAGGTGCGGTACAGCTCGATCAGGAAGACGATGATCCGCCGCGGCAGAAGGTAGAACCACCGCGTGGGTGTTCTCCGTTCGGCCCCGTTCTCGGAATCGGTCATCGCAATGCCTGACGGTCGGAAGGGTCGAAGGTTTCCCGGACTCGACGTCGCGACAGCGCGTCGCCGATTTGTTCCGAGAGTTCGATGCTGCTGAGTTCCGCGGTCGACCTGCGGGCCCGGATGACCATCATGGTCTCGGGAATCCGGAAATCAGCACGGCACAGATGAAAGGCTGCACGGAGCCGTCGTGCCACGCGATGCCGGATGACCGCATTGCCGACGGTCTTGCTCACGATCAGCCCCAGCCACGGTCCACCGACCGTGGCGATATCGGGACCGCGCGGACCGTCGGGGCCGGTTGCCGACCCCGTAAGCGGAAGAACATGGATGACGAGGTCACGCGTAGTCACCCGCACACCGGTCTTCAGCGTGCGATCGAAGTCGGATCCCCGAGAGATCCGATGCGCAGCAGCCACCATCGATACCAGCGACCGGCGATGTCGAGGACACCGCCGGTGTTGTCGCTGTCGAATCAGGCGGTGAGCTTTGCGCGGCCCTTGCTGCGGCGACCGTTGACGATGGCGCGGCCGGCGCGGGTGCGCATCCGCAACCGGAAACCGTGCACGCGCGAGCGACGACGATTGTTGGGCTGGAAAGTCCGCTTTCCCTTGGCCATGGGTGACTCCTTGTGCTCCTGCGTGGCGCCGCGCCGACTGCACGCGCGAACCACATCCTTCTTGGTGGTCTTCTGATCCCGGTGCGGTGCCGAACTGTTGTCGGTTGGGCGTCCGTGGCTGCGCCGACCGCACCCGAACTCTCTCGGGAACGAGCACCACATGACCACAGGCCACCGCGCAAATACGCAACCTGGATGACCAGTCGAGACTACTGAGTACGACCGAGCAAATCAAACGAGCACAAGGCAAACACCGCCCCACGTGACGTCGCACACAGGTCACCCCGGGTGGACCACCATCCGGATGCACAATCGCGGTGACCTAATCCACCGATTCACTTTGTCGGCGGGACTGCACTCTGTTAACTTCGGGCGCAGAGTCAACGAAGAGAACGATTCAGTGGACCCTTCCGGCCGCCAGAGCGCTCAACGTACCCCCAGATCTGTACACAGCTGTGGACAACCATGTGGACAACTCGTGGCAGGGTGCGGCATGGTGACATCCTCATGACCGACGCTGGTCGTTGTTCCGGCAGGAGGGCCTGGCTACTTATGAGTGATGCACCGTTGATTGACGCCCCGTTGAGTGATGCACCGTGATGAGTGATCGCGATACGTTCGGCGAGGTCTGGCAGAGCGTGGTGGCCGAGCTCAACAACGATGCCGCCGCCCACGACCACGAACCGTTGACCCGCCAGCAGAAGGCCTGGCTCTCGCTCGTCCAGCCGCTCACCCTCGCCGAGGGGTTCGCACTGCTCACCGTGCCGACCCCGTTGGTCCAGGAACAGATCGAGCGCAACCTCCGCGACACCATCCGATCGGCGCTGAGCCGGCACCTCGGCCAGCCGGTCGATCTCGGCGTCCGCATATCCACTCCGGTCGTCGAGGAGCCGCTCCCCGAACCCGTGGCACCGATGACCGAGCGATCCGATCCCGCGGTCGCCACCGTCGCACCGCCCGCGCCCGCCCAGAGCGGCTTCGACGGACGACCCGAACGTGCTTCCACCTCGGAGCCCGCCGACTGGTCGACCTACTTCGCCGAGCGGCCGACTGCCGGGCAGTCGCCGTCGAGTGCCAACCTCAGTCCGAAGTACACCTTCGACACCTTCGTCATCGGAGCATCGAACCGATTCGCCCACGCGTCAGCCGTCGCCGTCGCCGAGGCACCCGCCCGCGCCTACAACCCCCTCTTCATCTGGGGCGAGTCCGGCCTCGGCAAGACCCACCTCCTGCACGCGGCCGGCCACTACGCGCAACGGCTGTTTCCCGGGATGCGGGTGAAGTACGTCTCCACCGAGGAGTTCACCAACGACTTCATCAACTCCCTGCGTGACGACCGGCGGGTCGCGTTCAAACGCCGGTACCGCGACGTCGACGTCCTGCTCGTCGACGACATCCAGTTCCTGATCGGCAAAGAAGGTATCCAGGAAGAGTTCTTCCACACCTTCAACACGCTGCACAACGCCAGCAAGCAGATCGTCGTCTCGTCCGATCGTCCACCGAAACAGCTTGCGACACTGGAGGACCGACTCCGAACTCGTTTCGAGTGGGGTCTGATCACCGATGTTCAGCCGCCCGACCTGGAGACGCGGATCGCGATCCTGCGCAAGAAGGCGCAGATGGACAACATCGCCGTGCCCGACGACGTGCTCGAACTCATCGCGTCGAAGATCGAACGCAACATCCGCGAGCTCGAGGGCGCCCTCATCCGGGTCACCGCCTTCGCCTCCCTCAACAACGCCGACCTCGACAAGTCGCTCGCCGAGGTGGTCCTGCAGGCGCTGCTGCCCAACTCCGGGACCCTCGAGGTCAGTGCAGCCAGCATTCTGGCGATCACCGCCGAGTACTTCGACATCTCCGTCGAGGAGCTCCGCGGACCCGGCAAGACCAGATCGATCGCACAGGCGCGGCAGATCTCCATGTACCTCTGCCGCGAACTGACCGACCTCTCACTCCCGAAGATCGGCGAGACGTTCGATCGCGACCACACCACGGTCATGTACGCCGAGCGCAAGATCCGCAAGGAGATGGCCGAGCGACGCAAGGTCTACGACCACGTCCAGGAGCTCACCGCGCGCATCAAGCAACGCGCCGTCTGAGCCACTCCGCCGACAACTCTCGACTCGAACCACAGGGTTTGTCATGCCCGGATCCCTTGGATCCGAGCGGATCCAGTGACCGATTCTTGTCATCAGCCGTTGTGGACAACCCTCGGGATAACCGGCGCCCACTTGTGCACCGAGCGTGGAGAGAGGTTGAACAATCGTGGGATTCCACATGACCGAGCGATCGGCTCGACAGATATCCACCGCACGTCCACAACCACCCGTCCGCGCTGACCAGCCACAACCAGCATCCGTACACAGATCCACAGGCCCTATTACTGTCATGGATCCTTCTCTAGAGAATCTCTTATAAAAGAAGGGACTGTGCACAGTGAGCGTCGGAACACGATCACCGCCGCGACATCACCGCGTTCAGTTCCCCCCAACACCCCCCCGTCTGGCACCCTCGTTCTACAGTGGAATCCCAACCCGGAATCCCATTCGCATGAGCGAGCGGTACTCCGGCGGGAATCCCCATGCGAACCGCTCAAAGCACTCGCCCCGGGTCGATCCGGATCGGTGCTCGGCGGATTCGGGTGGACGTGACGAGAGTCAGCAGACGAAGAAGGGCAACCACCCAGCATGAAGTTCCGTGTCGCGCGTGACGAGTTCGCAGATTCCGTTGCCTGGGTGGCCCGCAGCCTGCCGGCGCGTCCACCGGTTCCGGTGCTCGGATGCGTCGTCCTGACCGTCGGGGACCCGGGCGCCGAGAACGCAGCGAGCGGGCCTAATGGCGACGGCTTGGAAGTCTCGGGCTTCGACTACGAGGTGTCCGCCCAGGAGACCGTCGCGGCCGAGGTCGCCGAGCCCGGCAAGGTTCTCGTCTCCGGGCGGTTGCTCGCCGACATCACCAAGGCGCTGCCCAACAAGCCCGTCGACGTGAGCCTCGACGGCACGCGCGTCGCCATCGCCTGCGGCAGCGCCAAGTTCTCCCTGCCGACGATGCCCGTGGAGGATTACCCGGAGCTGCCGACCCCGCCGTCGGTCACCGGGACCATCCCCGCGCAGATCTTCGCCGAGGCGATCGGCCAGGTCGCCGTCGCCGCCGGCCGCGACGACACGCTGCCGATGCTGACCGGTGTCCGCGTCGAGATCGAGGGCAACCGCGTCGTCCTCGCCGCCACCGACCGGTTCCGCCTCGCGGTCCGCGAATTGGAGTGGGATCCGACTGCTCCGGACACCTCCGGCGCCGTGCTGGTACCGGCCAAGACACTTTCCGAGAGCGCCCGTACCGCGGGATCCGAGTCCACGGGACAGATCTCGTTGGCATTCGGCACCGGATCCGGCATCGGCGGCGAGGGGATCCTCGGCATCCTGGGTGAGACCAAGCGCACCACCACCCGCTTGCTCGACGCCGAGTTCCCGAAGTTCCGTCAGTTGCTCCCGGCCAGCCACACCGCCATCGCGACCATCGAGAGCGCCCCCCTGATCGAGGCGATCAAGCGTGTCGCGCTCGTTGCCGAGCGCGGGGCACAGGTGCGGATGGAGTTCAGTGAGGGCACCTTGCTGCTCACCGCAGGTGGCGACGAGGCAGGCAAGGCGGAGGAGGAACTCGCCGTGCAGTTCCACGGCGAGCCCCTCACGATCGCCTTCAACCCCGGGTACCTGCAGGACGGGCTGTCCGCCATCGGCGTCGCGTCGGTGGATTTCGGATTCACCACGCCGAGCCGACCCGCGGTGCTGCGTCCGTCGACCGGCGAGGAGCCGGTGGCCGACGAGTCGGGCGCGTACGTCGCGCCGGACAGCGTCTTCACTTACCTGCTGATGCCGGTCCGTCTCCCCGGCTGACCCGCGGATCCGTCCATTTTCCAAGCGTCACCGAGCGGAGGGTCGTCGATGCAACTCGGACTGGTCGGTCTCGGGAAGATGGGTGCCAACATGCGCACCCGAATCCAGGAGGCGGGACATCACGTCGTGGGGTACGACCCACGACCGGAGGTCTCCGACGTCGCCTCCCTCGCCGACATGGTCGGTGCTCTCGAGGCGCCGCGGGTGATCTGGGTGATGGTGCCGTCCGGAGATCCGACGCGGACCACGGTGGCTGGACTCGCGGATCTGCTAGAGGTCGGTGACCTGGTCATCGACGGTGGAAACTCCAAGTACACCGATGACCTGCCGAATGCACAGGCCTTGGGAGCCAAGGGAATCGGGTACATCGACTGCGGTGTGTCCGGCGGTGTCTGGGGCCTGGAGAACGGCTACGGACTGATGGTCGGCGGATCCGACGACGACGTCGCGCGGGCCATGCCGATCTTCGACGCATTGCGGCCACAGGGGGACCGTGCCGACGGTTTCGCCCATGCCGGCCCGGTCGGCGCCGGGCATTACGCCAAGATGGTCCACAACGGTGTCGAGTACGGGCTGATGCACGCCTACGGCGAGGGTTACGAACTGCTGTGCGCCGAGCCGCTGATCACCGACGTCGAGGGCACCCTCCGGGCCTGGACCAAGGGGACGGTGGTCCGGTCCTGGCTGCTGGAACTGCTGGTGCGGGCGCTGCAGGAGGATCCTGGATTCTCCGAGATCTCCGACTACACCACGGATTCCGGCGAGGGACGGTGGACCGTCGAGGAGGCCATCCGGCATTCGGTGCCGGCCAACGTCATCTCGGCGGCGTTGTTCGCGCGATTCGCGTCCCGCCAGGATCAGGGATCGCCGGCGCTGAAGGCGGTGTCCGCGCTGCGTAACCAGTTCGGCGGACATTCGGTGACCGACAAGCAGGGGCGTTCGGTCGGCGAAACCGGTACGCCTGCCGCGGATTGACGTGTTCGTTCGCGACCTGCGTCTGCGTGACTTCCGATCCTGGCGCGAGATCGACCTGACCCTACGCCCTGAACCCACCATCTTCGTGGGGCGCAACGGATTCGGGAAGACCAACCTGCTCGAGGCCGTCTTCTATCTGGCACATCTGAGGTCGCACCGGGTGAGTTCCGACGCGCCGCTGGTCCACAGTGGCGCCGATGCCGCACTGGTCACGGCGACGGTGGAGAACGCCGGCCGCGAACTCACCGTTCAGTTGCAGATCAAGGCGGACGGGGCCAACAAGGCTACCGTCAACGGCAGCCCATCCCGTCGGTCCCGCGACATCCTCGGGATCCTGCGTGCGGTGATGTTCGCACCGGAAGACCTGATGTTGATCCGCGGAGACCCGTCGGACCGACGACGCTTCATCGACGAATTGGTGGCACAGCGCGGCCCACGTTGGGCAGCAACACGTTCCGACTACGATCGGGTTCTCCGTCAGCGTTCGGCGCTGCTCAAGACCGCCGGCGCGGCACTCCGGCGCGGCGGTTCCGACGCGGATTCGGTGATCAGCACTCTCGACGTCTGGGACGGTCAGCTCGCCGACCTGGGCGGGCAGGTCACCGCGGCGCGGATCGAGGTTCTCCGCGATCTGACCCCCCATGTCACCGAGTCCTATGCGGCGATCGCACCGCATTCACGTCCGGCGACCCTGGCTTACCGCGCCGCCGCCGGCCCGGACGTGGTCCCGCACGACGACGGGCCGGTCTCCGCCGACGAGATCGGTGCGATCCTGCTGGCCCGGCTCAGCGAGCTGCGCACCAAGGAGATCGACCGCGGGGTCAGTCTGGTCGGTCCGCACCGTGACGACATCGACATCGTGCTCGGCGACGATGTGGCGAAGGGGTTCGCGAGCCACGGCGAATCGTGGTCGCTGGCGCTGGCGCTGCGACTCGGATCAGTCGAGCTCGTGCGGGCCGACGGGGTGGAACCGGTGATCATGCTCGACGACGTGTTCGCCGAGCTCGACGCTCAGCGTCGAGCGCAACTGGTGACGTTCACCGAATCGGCCGAACAGCTGCTGGTCACCGCTGCCGTCCCCGACGACATCCCGTCGGCGATCGCGGGTCGGCGCGTCAATGTCGGCGTGACGGAGGACAATGGTTCCCGAAGCTCGGTCGTGAGCGGCGACGACATCGGGGAGGGCGACACATGAGCGACGACTCGGCGGTGCCCGATCGGCCGGATGGCGCGGGCACGCCGTCATCGGGTTACGAACTGGCCCGACAGGCGCTCGAGGAGGCCCGCGCAGCCGCGCGGGCTGCGGGTAAGTCGGTCGGTCAGGGACGTTCCTCGCCCATCACGGGTGTGCGCCGGAACGCGGGCAGGCGACGGAGATGGTCCGGATCCGGTCCCGACGGACGCGATCCGCAGCCGCTTGGACGGCTCGCCGGCAATATCGCCAAGGACCGCGGCTGGCAGCCGCATATCGGTCAGGGCACCCTGTTCGGGATGTGGGAGCAGATCGTCGGCACCGACATCGCCGCTCATGCACAACCGACAACGTTGAGCGACAACGTCTTACACATCCAGGCGGAGTCGACGGCGTGGGCAACCCAGCTGCGGTACATGCAGTCGACCATTCTCGCGAAGATCGCCGCCGCCGTCGGCGACGGCATGGTGACCAGCCTCCGGATCACCGGACCGAAGGCGCCGTCGTGGCGCAAGGGTCCCCGGCACATCTCCGGTCGTGGTCCGCGGGACACCTACGGCTGAGAGCCACCTCGCCACTTGCCGGGCCGCGCCTAGCAGATTCCGGACCGCAAAGCGAGGTCAGCTTTCCCCCAGACCGTAGATTTGCCTCCGATCCACAATCGGACCGGCATCGGCCGAAAAAAATCGATCTACGCGGACGGTAGCGGCCCCGGATACCCGTTTCTGTTCGGGTCAGGCAGTACTATGTAGTAGTTGTCCCGACAGGGGTGGACGTCAGCCGGTCTCCGGGCCCGGGCTGTATACCGATCTCGTCCGCGTCACCGGCGCGGATCAGGTCGACGTGTGTCCACTGCTGCGGGTATCACCGAGACAGAAGGAGCGGACGCAACTCGTGGCCGACACCAACGACACCAGCCAGTCTGACAGCGCTGCGGCGAAGAAGGACCGTAAGCCGAAGAAGTCGGGCGAGTACGGCGCCGACTCGATCAGCATCCTCGAAGGTCTCGAAGCCGTCCGGAAACGGCCCGGTATGTACATCGGGTCGACCGGCGAGCGAGGGCTACATCACCTGATCTGGGAGGTCGTCGACAACTCGGTCGACGAAGCGATGGCCGGCCACGCGAGCCGGGTGGACGTCACCCTCCTCGAAGACGGCGGTGTCCAGGTCGTCGACGACGGTCGTGGCATTCCGGTGGACATGCACAAGACGGGCGTGCCCACCGTCGAGGTGGTCATGACCCAACTGCACGCCGGCGGCAAGTTCGATTCCGAGGCGTACGCCGTCTCCGGTGGTCTCCACGGCGTGGGCATCTCGGTGGTCAACGCGTTGTCGACCAAGGTCGAACTCGAGATCAACTACGGCGGATTCCACTGGGACCAGACCTACGACTACGCGAAGCCGGGCCCGCTCAACCAGGGCGATGCCACCCGCAAGACCGGCACCACCGTCCGGTTCTGGCCGGACGACAAGATCTTCGAGTCCACGGCCTTCAGCGCTGAGACGATCGCCCGCCGTCTGCAGGAGATGGCCTTCCTCAACAAGGGCCTGACCATCACCCTCACCGACAATCGTCTCAGTGACGAAGCGGTGGTCGCCGAGGCCGAGATGGACGAGGGCGACGACTCGGCCGAAAGCATCAAGTCGGAGGCCGAGAAGGTCCAGAAGGCGGCCAAGGTCCGCACCCGCACCTACCACTATGCCGACGGCCTGATCGACTACATCAAGCACCTCAATCGCACCAAGAACGCCATCCACACCTCGGTGATCGGGTTCACCGCCAAGGGCACCGGGCATGAGCTCGAGATCGCGATGCAGTGGAACGCCGGCTATTCGGAGTCGGTGCACACCTTTGCGAACACGATCAACACCCATGAGGGTGGTACCCACGAAGAGGGCTTCCGTGCGGCACTGACCAGCACCGTCAACAAGTACGCCTACGACAAGAAGCTCCTCAAGGAGAAGGACGGCAAGCTCACCGGCGACGACATCCGCGAAGGCCTCGCAGCGGTCATCTCGGTGAAGGTCGGCGATCCGCAGTTCGAGGGCCAGACCAAGACCAAACTCGGCAACACCGAGGTCAAGAGCTTTGTGCAGAAGACCTGCAACGAGCATCTCGGACATTGGTTCGAGGCCAATCCCGCCGAGGCGAAGACCATCGTCAAGAAGGCGGTCGACTCGGCGCAGGCACGTATGGCGGCACGCAAGGCACGAGAGTTGGTGCGGCGTAAGACCGCAACCGACATCGGTGGTCTGCCCGGCAAGCTGGCCGACTGCCGCAGCAACGATCCCAGCAAGTGCGAGGTCTACATCGTCGAGGGCGACTCGGCCGGTGGCAGTGCGAAATCCGGTCGGGACTCGATGTACCAGGCGATCCTGCCGTTGCGCGGCAAGATCATCAACGTGGAGAAGGCGCGCATCGATCGCGTGCTGAAGAACACCGAGGTCCAGTCGATCATCACGGCCTTCGGTACCGGCATCCACGACGAGTTCGATCTCGCCAAACTGCGGTATCACAAGATCGTGCTGATGGCCGACGCCGATGTCGACGGTCAGCACATCTCGACCCTGCTGCTCACCCTGCTGTTCCGGTTCATGCGGCCCCTCGTCGAACACGGACACGTGTTCCTCGCGCAGCCACCGCTGTACAAACTCAAGTGGCAGAAGAGCGCTCCCGAGTTCGCCTACTCCGACCGCGAGCGTGACGGACTCCTCGAGGCCGGCCGGACCGCGGGCCGGAAGATCAACGCCGACGACGGTATCCAGCGTTACAAGGGTCTCGGCGAGATGAATGCCAAGGAACTGTGGGAGACCACGATGGATCCCTCGGTCCGGGTGCTTCGTCAGGTGACGCTCGATGATGCGGCCGCCGCCGACGAACTGTTCTCGATCCTGATGGGGGAGGATGTCGCCGCCCGCCGCAGCTTCATCGCCCGTAACGCCAAAGATGTTCGCTTCCTGGATGTCTGACCACACTTCGCCGGCCGCCCCGCCGGTTGAGGTGCGAGGCACCATCCTGAGATGCGAGGAACGAGCCACGAAGGAAGCGCTGGCGACGAGCTCGAAACCCTGTGTGAGAAGGAATCTTCATGACTGACACCACGCTGCCACCCGCCGACGGGCCCGGGGACCGGATCGAACCGGTCGACCTCGGCCAGGAGATGCAGAACAGCTACATCGATTACGCGATGAGCGTGATCGTTGGCCGCGCGCTCCCGGAGGTTCGCGACGGCCTCAAGCCGGTGCACCGCCGACTGCTCTACGCATCCTTCGACGCCGGTTTCCGGCCCGATCGCAGTTACGTGAAATCGGCGAAACCCGTTGCGGAGACGATGGGTAACTATCACCCCCACGGTGACTCCGCGATCTATGACGCGCTGGTGCGTCTCGCCCAGCCGTGGTCGATGCGCTATCCCCTCATCGACGGGCAGGGCAATTTCGGTTCGCGTGGTAACGACGGCGCGGCCGCGATGCGTTACACCGAGGCCCGCCTCACCCCGTTGGCGATGGAGATGCTGCGCGACATCGACAAGGAGACAGTCGATTTCACGCCCAACTATGACGGCAAGACCAACGAGCCGACCGTCCTCCCGTCGCGTATCCCGAACCTGCTGATCAACGGTTCCGGCGGTATCGCGGTGGGTATGGCCACCAACATCCCGCCGCACAACCTGAACGAGGTTGCGGCCGCGGTGTTCTGGGCGCTCGACAATCCGGATTCGGATGACGAGGCCCTGCTGGCCGCGTGTATGGCTTGCGTCAAGGGACCGGATTTCCCCACGGCGGCACTCATCGTCGGCGGACAGGGCATCAAGGATGCCTACACCACCGGCCGTGGCAGTGTCCGGATGCGCAGCGTCGTCGACATCGAGGAGAACAAGGGCACCACGACCCTCGTCGTCACGGAACTGCCGTATCAGGTCAACCCCGACAACTTGATCCAGTCGATCGCCGAACAGGTGAACGAAGGAAAACTCAAGGGCATCAGCCGGATCGAGGACCAGTCCTCGGACCGCGTGGGGATGCGTATCGTGGTCACCCTGCGCCGCGATGCCGTCGCCAAGGTCGTCCTGAACAACCTGTACAAGCACAGTCAGCTGCAGACCAGCTTCGGCGTCAACATGCTGTCGATCGTCGACGGTGTGCCGCGCACCCTGCGTCTCGATCAGATGATCCGTTACTACGTGGCGCACCAGATCGACGTGATCGTGCGGCGGACGCGGTACCTGTTGCGCAAGGCCGAGGAACGAGCCCACATCTTGCGCGGTCTGGTCAAGGCGCTCGACGCCCTCGACGAGGTGATCGCGCTGATCCGTGCGTCGGCCAACACCGAGTCCGCGCGCACCGGGCTGATGGATCTGCTGGAGATCGACGAGGTCCAGGCCGATGCCATCCTCGCGATGCAGCTGCGCCGGCTGTCGGCGTTGGAGCGACAGAAGATCGTCGACGAGCTCGCCGACATCGAGCGGGAGATCGCCGACTACAAGGACATCCTGGACAAGCCGGAGCGGCAGCGGGCCATCGTCCGCGACGAGCTGACCGAGGTCGTCGAGAAGTACGGGGACGAGCGCCGGACCAAGATCATCGCGGCCGACGGTGACGTCTCCGACGAGGATCTGATCGCCCGCGAGGACGTGGTCGTCACGATCACCGAGACCGGCTACGCGAAACGTACGCGAACCGACCTCTACCGCAGCCAGCGCCGCGGCGGTAAGGGTGTGCAGGGTGCCGGGCTCAAGCAGGACGACATCGTCAAGCACTTCTTCGTCAGCTCGACGCACGACTGGATCCTGTTCTTCACCACCAAGGGCCGCGTGTACCGCGCCAAGGCGTACGAGTTGCCCGAGGCCAACCGCACCGCTCGCGGTCAGCACGTCGCCAATCTCCTCGCGTTCCAGCCGGAGGAGCGGATCGCGCAGGTCATCCAGCTGAAGACCTATCAGGACGCGCCGTATCTGGTGCTCGCGACCCGCAACGGGCTGGTGAAGAAGTCGAAGCTCGAGGACTTCGACTCGAACCGTTCCGGTGGCATCGCGGCGATCAACCTACGCGGTGAGGACGAACTGGTCGGCGCACAGTTGTGCAGCGCCGATGACGATCTGCTGCTCGTGTCGCAGAAGGGGCAGTCGATCCGGTTCCACGCCGATGACGAGGCACTGCGGCCGATGGGTCGACAGACCTCGGGTGTGCAGGGCATGCGCTTCAACGGCGACGACGAACTCTTGTCGCTCAATGTGGTCCGAGAGGGTACGTACCTCCTCGTCGCGACCTCGGGCGGCTACGCCAAGCGGACCGCGATGGACGACTATCCCCTCCAGGGACGTGGCGGCAAGGGCGTGCTGACCATCCAGCACGACCGCAGGCGCGGAGAGATCGTCGGTGCGCTGATCGTCGACGACGACTCGGAGCTGTACGCCATCACCTCGGGTGGCGGCGTGATCCGGACGGGTGCCAAGCAGGTCCGACGTGCAGGTCGGCAGACCAAGGGGGTGCGTCTGATGAACCTCGACGAAGGCACCACCTTGCTCGCCATCGCCCGTAATGCCGACGAACCGGACGAGGAACCAGAAGCATCGGCGGGTCCCGGCAAGTAGCGTCCGGGCTCGGAGACCGGTAGCAGTTAGTGTGGGGCATACGACCACCGAATGAGGGAATTGCCAGTGAGCTCACCGAACACACCGGACGACAAGAAGCCGACAAACGGGGATGTCGGTCCTCATACGGTCTCTGGTCCGGGTGCACAGGCGCCCGGATCCGGGAGCGGGCCGGGGTCTCATGGCGCCGGGAGCGGCGCGAGCGGGCCGGGGTCTCATGGCGCCGGGAGTGGCGCGAGCGGGCCGCACGCGAGTGGTCCGGGAAGCCTCGTGCCGCCGTGGCAGCGCGGTCCGAACGGGACGACACCAGGCCAGGCGCCGACGGGTCCGAACGGGTCACCGCAACACGGCGAGGGTCCCAACGGAACCGCGCATCAGCCCGGACCGCCGCCGCGCGGGATCGTCAGTGCCACCGCTGCCGCCAGCATGGCCGGTCAGCAGGCGCCGATCACCAAACTCGACGATCCTCGAGGCGATTCGGCCACGTCGAACTTCCGAGGTGAATCGAGCGGACCGCGGGGAAGCACCGCGACGGCCACCGAGGAGTCGACGGAGAAGTTCGTCGAGTCGCCGACCAGGCACATCGAGCGGGACGAGCTGCCCGGTGAGAAGATGCCGAATCTGGACGCCATTCACCATGTGAACGCGCAACCAGCAGCGCAACAGACTGCGGCGCGGTCGGCACCCACGTCGATCGGTGGCAGGCCGCTGCGGGCGCCCGTTCAGATCCGACGTATCGATCCCTGGGCGACCTTCAAGATCGCGGCAGTGCTGTCGGTGGCCGGCTTTCTGATCTGGATGATCTCGGTGGCGGTGCTGTATCTGATCCTCGACGGCATGGGCGTGTGGGACCAGGTCAACAGTTCGTTCGGCACCCTGGTGACCGCGGACGGATCCAGCAGCGAAGGCGACATCATCGGGGCGGGCTCGGTGTTCGGCTGGGCCGTGCTGCTCGGGGCCATCAATGCGATCCTGTTGACCGCTCTGGCGACCATCGGTGCCTACATCTACAACCTCTGCGCCGACATGATCGGCGGCGCCGAGGTGACGCTCGCCGACCTGGACTGACAGGTGGCACCTCGCGTCGGTCGAATAGCGCCGAAGCCGCGGTCCCTCTCGTTGGTCGACTAGCGGCGACGAGGAGCCGCGGTCCTTCTTGTCGGTCGAGTAGCGGCGACGAAGGAGCCGCGTATCGAGACCCCCCGACCACCCGTTTTGTATGTTCGGGCTTCGTTCGGGTAATCTCACACCTCGGTTCAAGGGCCTATAGCTCAGGCGGTTAGAGCGCTTCGCTGATAACGAAGAGGTCGGAGGTTCAAGTCCTCCTAGGCCCACTGCGAGAGGTGTTCCGCGCACCCGATTCGCACCCAGTTCGGTCGTGACGCGACCGGTCCGGGGCCTTAGCTCAGTTGGTAGAGCGCTGCCTTTGCAAGGCAGATGTCAGGAGTTCGAATCTCCTAGGCTCCACCATTTCGACCGTCCTCTCCCTGAGACCTCAGCGTCTCCCCTCGTGCGGGCGCATTTCGATCCTCCAGAAACCTCACCTGTCGCAAACGACCTTTGTCGCGCCAAAGGTGTCTGACGAGGGTTGGGGTGGCTGCCGTCCCTCGTGGATCGCCCGCGACGCTCACGGGTCTATGAATCCGATGACACACTGGATGCCTCGTAGCGGAGAGGTGGGCTGTCCATGGTGCCGGAGCCGGTGCAGGTCGACGAGGCGGAACTCCGTCGACAATTGGCGGCCGTCTACCGGCTGGTGGCGCACTTCACGATGACCGACCTCATCTTCACGCACATCTCCGTGCGGCTACCCGGACCCGACGACCAGTTCCTGATCAATCCGTACGGACTGTTGTTCGAGGAGATCACGGCGTCCAACCTGGTTCGGATCGATCTCGACGGCCAGGTGGTCGGGGAGACCTCGGCGCCGGTCAATCCGGCCGGGTTCGTCATTCACAGCGC
>NZ_JBNCNS010000004.1:426978-646739 GCF_049847105.1 Gordonia sp. DT218
GTAGCGTGAACGCGTTGTTGGCGATCGATGTTGGGGGGAATCTCGTGTTTACGCGGAAGATCTGGGTGCTGCTGCTTGCAGTCGTGGTGGTGGCTTTGAGCTTGTTTGGCGCGGGGCGTGTGGCGGCTGAGCCGCAGTTGCCGCGGATCGCGTTGGCCAGTGACAATGTCGGGACTCTCGGTGACCACGACTACTGTCGAGGGGCGTTCAACGTCAGCCTGGTGGCGCCAAAAGGCAAGCGCGGAGTCGTCCGAGTGACGCTCACTTCGTTTGGATTCACCGGGAACGGTAGTGGTTGGAAACGAAATCCCTCATGCCGCTTCTTGGCCTACCTCTCCTTTGCGGGCACATCCAACCTCGATGGAGAAGTGTTCGTTCCGGTCTCGTTCGGACCTCGTAGGGGAGAACGTATCGTGCGAGATCTTCACACAGGCGCGGGTCCAGCCATGGTCGCGGTAGGGACTGTCGCAATCAACAACCCAATCAGAGTCCAGCAGGGCTATGTGTCCAGATTCTTCACGCAGGTTCCTTGACGTTGTGCTGCGGGCGCCCAGCGGTAAAAGGTCTGTCGTGGATCGCGATGACACTTCCTCGTAATCCGAAGAAATGAACTTTCGGTCTGATTTGATCACAACGGCCGCTTCCAAGCCGGGCGCTTGGCCGTGAACTTGGAACAATCCGAGCGGCGATACGCGGTGAGCTCGGTCGTGACCGGTCGGGTATTCTGCCAGCGAGCATTGTCGGGGCGCGGTTGTGATGCTGTTTCGGGGGATTCACTTGACGCAGGGGGAGTTTTCCACCACTGGTGGTGACGCTGCGGCGGCGTGCCATAACCACGCTGGACGCAGCGCTGTGATGTACCACGCCGGCGTCCCGACAGGCCACGTACGGCATGGCTTCACGACAGCCTGGGGGAGGAGGCAACAGTGGTGACCGAAGGTAGCCACGAGTGGTTTGCCGACGTGCCCGCGTGGCCCGCAACCAGCGATACCCCGGCTCGCGAACTGGCACGGGCGCTTGCCGACGCGAGGCTTGTCACCGTCGGCGCCCGACCGGTTTCTCCGATTGTCGCGCGCTCGGAGCAGTCACCACCGCCGCCTGATTCACCCCATCCGGAGCCAGCGATACCGGAGACCCCAGCGGATGACGGTTCACCAGCGCGGGCCCCTGTCTCTGATGACGATCTGTTCGAGCAGATGCGCGTCCGGACAGTCACCCCGAAGGGTGATAAGGGTCCACAACGCTTCTGGAAGGATCACCGCGGCCCGATTGTCGGGGCGGCCGCAGCCGTTCTGGTGGTCGGCGCTGCGGCTGCGCTGGCGATCGGCAAGGTCGTGAGCGGTGACGACCCCAGCGCGGAACAAGTGGCTGTGCCACAGAGCTCGGCAACCTCGTCTGCCGTAGTGGCCGCGCCTTGCCCGTCATCTACCGAAGGTGCGGTCACGACCGGCAATGATGCCGGCGACCAGAAGTCCGGGCCGGGCGTGATCAAGGCCTTCAACCATGCCTACTACGTAGAACGATCAGCGACGCAGGCTCGCGCGGTGGCCGCACCGAATGCGGTGGCATCACGGAACGTGATGCAGAAGTACATCGATCAGCGGCCACCGGGCACCGAGTATTGCCTGTCGATCACGGCACGCGGGAAGACGACGTATGACGTCGTGCTCACCGAGACTACGCCGGACTCCGATGCGGCACCGATCGTCTATCGGCAGAGGATCCAGACTGTCGAGGCGGGCGGCAAGACCTGGATCTCATCGATCAAGTCCATCGGATGACGCTCCTCCGGTGAATCGCAAACAGACCACAGGCTTCCCATCGGAGCCGCCTTTGAAAGGAACCCCATCACCATGGCTTACGCATCTGAGCGCCGGTCGCGGCATCGTCATGATCCGGAGGGTCGTCGTTCGCCGTTGTTGTTGTCGGTGACCTCGGCGGCGTTGGCGGCGTCGATTGCGGCGGGTGTGGGTGCGGGTTTGGCTCAGGCGGCTCCCGAGCAGGGCGGCACGAGCCCGAGCGACACGGCTCCGCAGCAGGGTGGCACGACACCTGATGCGCCGGCACCGGAGCAGGGTGGGACGACGCCGACTCCGCAGGTGGCGCCTGCCTATAACCCGGGTCCGGGGTCGATTCCGGGTCCGCCGCAGGAGGCGCCGTATCAGTCGTATGCGGCGCCGGATTCGGGCACAAGCTATGAGAACGCCTACACGCCGTTGCCGTCGCGACCGCTGACGGCGCCGCACCTTGCCAAGCCGGTGCGGCCGATTGCGCCGCCGCCGAAGAAGATTCGGGTGGGCAACTTTGTGACTGATATTCCGAAGGGGATGTCGCAGCGGAATGTGAATTCGGTGAATGAGTGGTCGGCTTATGGTGAGGCCAAGATCGCCCAGGGTTTGATTTCGGTGGGGGTGCCCGAGGATGAGGCGTCGCGTCAGGCGGCGTCGACGATCATCGGTGTGATGACCGGCGGTACCGCGGGTGCGGTCACGTTGGGCATTCCAGCTGCGGTGATGGGAGCGGCCGGGGGTGCGGTGGTCGGGGCAGGTGTAGGTGCGGTCGTTGGTACCGCGATGAGTGCACCAACAGCGGGCGCGAGCATCCCGGCCCTGCTACCGGCGGGAGCGGCGATTGGCGCAGGTGTGGGTGCAGCCGTTGGGGGCGCCGGCGTCGGTGCTGCTGGTGCTGTTGTCGGAGCAGTGATTGGGGGAACGGCCGGTGGCGCAGTCGCCTACGCCCTCGGAGCCGGGGATCCTGGCTCGCATCCGAAGGAACCGTGGAAGCAGGGCAAGCCCCAGGCACCTAAGGCCCAACCGCTCCCGAACCCCGGTGCGAACCAGTTCGAGTACAAGCTCTCCGCCGCGGATGCGAAGAAGTCGGGACTGCCGGCCGTCAACTACGTCGTCAATCACCGCGGTGACGTCAACGTCGAGGTCGGGAACTGGAAGGCGAACTGGAGCGTCGAACAAGCGCTCGAGCCATACGGGCTGATGGGTGGCGGCGCCAAGCAGGGCGAGAAATCTGCGCGCGACATGACCAAACAGCGCAGCGGCCAGCTCGAATCCACAGTTCCGGGCGGGCATGTGGACTGGCCGCAGGAAATCGCCCCAGCACACTGATCCGGGTCGATAGGCTCTGAATAGACTGGCCGCGGCCCACGAACGGGTGGGCCGCACCGAACGGGGGACCACCCGATGAGGTGCGCCCGACACAACCTAGTTCGAGAGTGACTATGAGCGAGGATGCACAGGGACAGTCCGGCACCATCCGCCCGCCGGACACCGCAGAAAACAGTGTGGTCGTCTGCGGCACTGCAGGTGGCGTTGGTACCTCGGTGGTCTCGGCTCTGCTAGCTGAGCATCGTGCGGCGACCTCACTGGGCGGCGCGTCTTGGTGGGTCGACGCCGCGGGCAACGACGGAGATCTACACCAGCGGCTCCGAGCCACAGGTGACCAGGCGTTGCTCCGGACAGCGTCAGGTACGGGATTACTCCCCGCCCCCGACGCCGCAGTCACCGATGTCGTTGTGCACACGTGGCGTTTCGGCGCGGTGCCGGTCGTCGATGCCGGATCGCGTCCTCTAACGGTCCTGAGTGAGCTCGAGACTCCCGAATTGCGCGACGTCACACCGGTTCTGGTCGTCGGTCCGAGGCCTGATCTCCTGAACCGCGCTCGCGAGATCTTCACCGAATGGGATGACGCCGGCGTCCTGGCACGCACCATCGTGGTGATCTGCTGTCAGGTGCCGACTTTGAATCACCAGGCGTTGACGGACATGCTTATCGAAGTTGTGGCGGGGAGAGTAGCCGAAGTTGTCGGGCTCGACTATGAGCCAATTCTTGGCGATGGAACTGCCCTCGACAAAGCTGCGCAGCAACGCTTTTCCCAGAATACCTGGACCGCGATCAATCAGTTGACCGTGGCGACCGGTGCTGTGCGCCGATGAGCCATAAGTGCCCGGAATAGCTCACGAGGTAGTCGAATAATGATGCGAAAATTGAGTACTGCATTGATGGTGCTGATCGTCTGTGTGCTTACCTGTCTGGGTGCTGGTGAGAGCCGGGCCGACACACCACTGCAGATCTTTACGGTCCAAGGGCAGAATTTTGGGACACTCGGCGACCATGACTTCTGTCGCGGTGCGATGCACGTCGGGATTAGCGCTCCAAAGGGAAGCGTGGCGTCACCCGGATGACACTAACGTCGTTTGGATTCACCGGGCGTGGCGTCGGCTGGGTGCGCAATCCGGTCTGTCGCGCGGTATTGGAAGCAAACTACTGAGGGTCTAAGTCTTCGCGGATAGTCGATGTGCCAGTAGCTTTCGGCTCGAAACCAGGCCAAAGGGTCGTCCGAGACTTCCCTACGGGGTCAGGCCTGGTGCAATTGGCCCTCATTCCATACTCGGCGAAGGGCCCAGTTCGTGTTTGGCAGGGTACGGAGGAAATTACTATTTCGTAGTGCCATAGGTTTGGCGCTTCTGCGTAGCGCGACGGGCAGTCAGCTGCAGGTGCGAATCATTCGAGGATGAGATGGCACGGAAACTGTCGGTGTTGGTTCTGGCGGGGATCGTAAGTGCGCCGAGGGAAATTGGATCCGGTAGCGCCTCGGCCGACTGCCCCGTACCGAGGTTGACTGTGTACAGCGAGAACCTGGACCTGCGCAACATCGGAATCAACTCCGATGCCTCAGACACACCGGTGCGTTCACCGCAGGCTCAGGGTGTCGGTGCGATTTTCCTGGTTCCCTGAGGACGTCGTGCGTCGGCACTGATGCATCGGCTCGAGTGAGCTATCGAGTCAAGACCCGACAAGCGACCTCTCCCGGTTCTTGAGTCCCGATCTCTCATCAGCCCCGTCGCATGTTGCCCGATGCGGAGATTGGATCACGGTCAGTGGCGTGGTTCCTCGTTGATCTGGAAGCACGGGCTCATAGCCGGTAGTGATCCCATCAACCAGGCCATGGTCGTCAGGGGTTGGGGCGCAATCCAATCCGCGTCACGGAATCACCACGAAGTTCCGTGTTCCCCACTGCACTCCCTCGGTGAAGAACTCCAACATGTGGACTCCACCACCAGGTTGCAGCACCAACTTGACGGGTTTTCCTCCGCGAGGGCCAGCAGTGACAGTGCGGTACCAACCCTCACCACGAACAATGTCCATCCTCGCCCCGACCCTCAGTTTGCAGACCGGGTTTCGCTGCCAGGTCGGTCCATCTCCAACGAACGGACCAGGTGCGTAGGTGACAAATGCTCTGCCAGGCTGCCTCGGGTCCACACTGATACCGACGTGGATGGCTCCGCGACAGCCGCTGTTTCCGCCGACCGCCCAGATGTCCTCACTGTATTGACTGATACGGGGCGCCGGATGGGGTGCTGCACCAGCGGTTCCGGCTCCTATCAATGCCGCGACAATGAGTGCGACTCCGCTGCACAAGAGGACAAAGGAACGACGGAACACGTCAGGCCTTTCAGTTCGGGTCTGGCGACAAGCCACCATGTCTCGGCGTCATGCTAGCGGACTGCGATTGGCGACCGACTATCAGACCGTGCTGAATCCGCTCGGTGTCCTCCACACGAACGACAGTGGCTACAAGCTTATGCGGCGCCCGCCTACGACCCCTGCCCCGCAATCCAGAAGTACACGAGCAAGGCCAGCACGAACACCGCGACGTAGAGCCAACCGATCCAGATGGCCACGCGCGCAAAGGGTTCGCCGAGCTCGCGACTACGCGCGATGCTCGCCCGCGAGCGATATCCGAGATACAGGCCGACGGGCGCGGTGATCCCGAGGATCGAGAGCACCAAGGCCCAGATGGCCGTCCGGTTGGTCGGACGGTTCGATGCCGGCGAACGGGACGGCTGAGGTGGCGCGTTATGGGTCCGTGGCGGCACGGGCTCCTCCGGAACGTCGTCGACGGGTTTGTTGATGGAAGCGGAGACCTGCATGAGCGACTTCGTGCCACGGGTGATCACGCGCTGTTACGAACCTCGTCGGGCACAGGGCTTCTTCCAGCCCTGACGCAGCAGTCCCTGACGTCGTCTACCACAGTTGGCGATTCGTTGCGGTACCGGTCGTGGACGCGGGCGCTCGACCACTTTCAGTTCTGACCGAACTCGAGAACCCCGAAATGCACGATGTGACAGCGGTTCTAGTGGTCAGTCCGCGACCCGACCTCCTGAACCGAGCTCGCGAGATATTCACAGAATGGGATAACTCGGGTGTGTTGGCGCGCACCATCGTCGTGATCTGCTACCAGGTGCCGACTTTGAATCACCAGGCGTTGACGGACATGCTTATCGAAGTTGTGGCGGGGAGAGTAGCCGAAGTTGTCGGGCTCGACTATGAGCCAATTCTTGGCGATGGAACTGCCCTCGACAAAGCTGCGCAGCAACGCTTTTCCCAGAATACCTGGGCCGCGATCAGTCAGTTGGCCGTGTTGACGACCACCAGTACTGTGAGCCGCTGAACCTGATAATGAATCCGAAAGCAGTTCGTGGGGGAGGCGGGTCATGATGCGGAGATTGAGTGCTCATTGGTGGGCGTGATCGTCTGCGCACCAGGACATGACGTAGAGCGGTCTATTTGCGCAGGCTCACGTTCCGTCAACGTTGGAATGAACTCTTGCGCATATGGCGTACCGGTATGTTCACCACAGGCGCGGGGTGCTCGTGCGATGGTCGTGTTCCCTGACGTCTGAACCGAGGCGCCTGAGTCCTTTGCCCGCTTCATGGAACGATGAGGTAGCTGCCGTTTCCCCAGCTGGCGCCGATTCCGCCGAAAGCGAGTACGTGCAAGCCGGAGCCAGAATTCAGCGTCAGCTTCACGGGTTTACCACCTCGAGGACCGGCGGTCACAGTCTTGTGCCAGGATGGGCTCTGGCGGAAGTAATCAATGATGACATTGGTGTTGATCACGCACACCGGATTTCGTTTCCAGCCCGCGCCATCACCGACGAATCCTCGCGGGGTGTACGTGACGAACACTTTACCTGGCTGTGCCGGATCGACCTTGAGTCCAACGTGGATGGCGCCTCGGCATGAGCTGTTCGCCCCGATTGCCCAGATGTCATCGCTGTACTGGGTGATGCGGGGGGCCTCGTAGGGACGGGCAGCGGCGCTGCCTGCGCCAACCAACGACACGGCAATGAGCGCAATACAACTACACAGGAGGACCAAGGAACGACGTAACACGTTAGGCCTTTCAACTTGAAGCTGGCGACGAGTCAGCATGTATTGGGGACAGGCTAACGGACCGGCATCGGTCGCTGACAATCAGATGACACTCGTGCCTCCCGGCATCCTCCATCCGAACGACAGTGTCTGCGAGCGCCTCTGGTGACCGCCTACGACCCCTGCCCCGCAATCCAGAAGTACACGAGCAAGGCCAGCACGAACACCGCGACGTAGAGCCAACCGATCCAGATGGCCACGCGCGCAAAGGGTTCGCCGAGCTCGCGACTACGCGCGATGCTCGCCCGCGAGCGATATCCGAGATACAGGCCGACGGGCGCGGTGATCCCGAGGATCGAGAGCACCAAGGCCCAGATGGCCGTCCGGTTGGTCGGACGGTTCGATGCCGGCGAACGGGACGGCTGAGGTGGCGCGTTATGGGTCCGTGGCGGCACGGGCTCCTCCGGAACGTCGTCGACGGGTTTGTTGATGGAAGCGGAGTAGGCGAGCGGGCGGGGTTGCTCACTCTGCTCGGTCTTCGCGTCCGGCGTCGAATCGACAGGACTGAAGTCGTCGGAAGGTCCGAGGAATGGCCCGGGGCGGTTGACGGTCGTCTTGTCGTCGCCGGGGGTCGGTGCTTGCGTCGTCGCGTCGGAAGACGCCGCAGAGTCAGGTGGTGAGGCAGCGCGGGTCGGCGCGGCGCCGGGCGGCGGACCACCTGGCGGAGGACCGGCCGGACCGGACCCGCGAGGAGGCGGACCACCGGGGGGCGGGCCACCGCGCCCCGGCGGGGGCGGACGTTGTCCGGGAGGCGGTCGGTAACCGGGCGGCGGGGGACCACCGCGACGCGGAGGCGGAGCATTGCGCGGCGGTCCACCGGGGCCGGGGTTCCATGGCGGAGGACCGCTGCCAGGTCCACCGGGCGGGGGCGAACCGGGCGGAACCAGTCCTCGACCACTCGGTCCGCGTCGTCCCTGCGGCGGTGGGCCGGGCCTGTTCGCAGGCGGCGGCCCGGATTGAGGCGGGCGGGGAGCCCCACGGCCCGGTGGGGCTGGGGGTTGTGGTGGCGACTGAGCCGGCCGAGACGGCCCGGAGGCCGGAGGCACCGTGCCGGGCGCGGTGACAGGTGCGGTCGGGCGGCGCTCCCACGGAGCCGGGATCTGCGGGGCCGGCGTCGCGGCGCTGCGATCGTCGTCCTTCCCGCTGTCCGTGGGATCCGGATCGCCGGGCGGACGCGAGCTGTCGTCGGAGGTCACCATTACAAATTACCGGTGTGGGCGCGGCGACCGCGCCGCTACCGCTGGGTCGTTCGTCGCAGTGGCCGAGCCTGAGTGGATTTCATGACGCCGCCGTCGTCGAATCCCCTGGTGTGGCGTTGAGTTCCTCGACGCGTGGGACCGTCGCGGACACAGGTGCCGGTTCGCGACGAGAGCGTCGGACGATGACCACCGCGGCCGCGGTCGCGAGCAGGGAGGTCAGGACCGACACCGCGGCCCACACGTACTTGTTCGGCATGCCCACCAGCGTGCCAGCCCGACTGACCGCCTGTCACCTCGGACGTGTCCGACATGTTCGGGTCAGGCCTGTTGGCGGAGCGCCTGTTCGCGGACGGCCCTGTTCGCGGAGGGCCCTGTTCGCGGAGGGCAGAGTGCAGACTTGGCGTCAAGTGGTTGGATGGAGATGTGACTACTCAGAAGCAGACCGCGACCCTCCACACCAATCGCGGCGACATCGTTGTCGAACTCTTCCCGAACCACGCTCCCAAGACGGTGGCCAACTTCACCGGCCTCGCAGACGGCTCTCAGGAGTACAGCCAGCCGAACGCCTCCGGCGGCGACAGCGGCCCGTTCTACGACGGCTCGGTCTTCCACCGCGTCATCGAGGGCTTCATGGTCCAGGGCGGCGACCCGACCGGCACCGGCCGCGGTGGCCCCGGCTACCAGTTCGCCGACGAATTCCACCCGGAGCTGCAGTTCGACCGTCCATACCTGCTGGCCATGGCCAACGCCGGGCCGGGCACCAACGGTTCGCAGTTCTTCATCACGGTCGGACCGACCCCGCACCTGAATCGTCGCCACACCATTTTCGGTGAGGTCGTCGATCCCGCCTCGCAGCAGGTTGTCGACGCCATCGCGACCACGTCGACCGACCGCTCCGATCGTCCTCTCGACGAAGTGGTCATCCAGAAGATCGAAATCAACTGACCGGCCCGCAACAACCCGGACCTCAGTACGCCGCCGGCCCGCCGGCGGTGTGCTTCCGGCATCCCGACCGCCCGACCGGCCTAGCGTGCAGCCGGTGTGGTCGACCTGCCTGCCCGGAATGTTTGCGTCCGGCGGCGGTCGGACAGCACTGCGTCGACTGCCTGCGCAATGACGGCGTCCAGAAGTCCGTGACACAACCGACGTTCGCCGACCGCGGCATCCGCCCGATGGTCACGAAGCCCATGGTGGCGGCCCGCCCGTACGCGACGTACGGCCTGATCGCGGTCAACCTCGTCGTCTTCGCGATCTGCGTGATGCAGGCGAAGGGCGTCGACATGGTCCGGTCGCCGTTGTTCGTCGACTGGGCGCTGGTGAAGCCCTGGGTCGCCGGCGGCGACTACTGGCGACTGCTCACGGCCGGATTCCTGCACTTCTCGGTCACCCACATCGCGCTCAACATGATCTCGCTGTACATCCTCGGACGTGATCTCGAGGTGGCGATCGGCATCCCGCGCTACCTGGCCGTCTATGTGACGTCTCTACTCGGTGGCAGCGCGGCCGTGATGGCGTTCGGATCGGTTGCCGTCAACGCCGGTGCGTCGGGCGCGATCTACGGTCTGATGGGCGCCGTGCTGGTCATCGTGCTCAAGGCGAGGGTCTCGCCGGTCCCGGTGATCTCGATCATCGTGCTCAACCTGGTCCTGTCGGTGACCATTCCCGGGATCTCACTGCTGGCCCACGTCGGCGGCCTGGTGTTTGGTGCGGCGGCCGCCGCGGGCATCATCTTCCTGCCGCAATGGGTGCTCTCGCCGCAGCGCCGTACGGCCGCATCCGTCAGTCGGGTCGGCTGGGTCAGTGTGGCGGTTTTGCTGGTCATCGCGCTGGCCATCGGTATCGGGGCCGGGATCGCCTACGCGAACTCCCACGTCCTCGTCGGCTGACGACCGGGGGGCGCGCCTACTTGCGTTGATCCTCGACGACGAAGCCGGCCCGCCGGAGGTCGTCGGCGACATCCCCGAGGTCGGCGCCGAGATCCCATCTGCTGAAAACCATCAGGCGGGTGTCCTCACGCAGGTCGTCGGTCGGTGGCGTCGCCGGCGCATCCTCGCGGAGCACATCGAACTCGAGTTGGCCGGTGCGCCGACCGATCCGCCGGAAGTCGATCAGACGGATTCGATCGATTCGATCTCGCGGGTACGTGTGGGTGCCGCCGAGGGTGCGCACCGTGATCGCCGGCTGTGTATCCACAGTCGTGACGGCAAGCCGTGGACGTATCCACAGCGCGTAACCGGCGAAACCCAACAGCAGAAGTGCGGCGAAGCCCATCAGCACCACCCCGACCGGATCAGACGCGGTCAATATCGCCGCGACCAGCAGGATCACCCCGCCGCCGCCCAGCGCAAACGCGGCCGGGCGCGGCGTCGACCATTCGTGCGTGGATAGATCGGCTGAGTTATCCACAGGAGTTACTCACAGTGGGGATGAGTTACACACATGTGATTTCCACAATGTGGATGAATTACACACATGTGAGCCGGGTGCGTCACCAGTGGTCAGCGCCACCGCATCGTCATCAACAGACCCACCACCATCAGGGCGAATCCGATCAAGAAGTTCCACGGGCCGAGGTTGTACATCCAATGCAGGGCCTTGCCCTCGGCGCCGAGCGCCGACGGTGTCGCAACGAGGTAGAACACGATGAGCCAGGCGAGCCCGAGCAGCATCAGTCCGAGCATGATCCACACGTAGATGTTGCTCGACGGTCCGGCCTTCACCTTCACCGGCGTACGGCTGGCGGGGTTGATGGTGTAGTCGGTCTTCTTCCGGACTTTTGACTTCGGCATGACTTCCTTTGTAGTGCTGAACAGCGCGTCGGGCTGTCGGTCGGCGCGACGGTGCCGGAGATGGCCCGCATCGGGGGCCCGGCGGTCCGTCGCTCTCGCAAGAGATCTGTGTCCACGGTATCTCACCAGGTAGCTGACCCGACAATGTCGCGATTCCGACGTCGGGCGGCACAGAAAACCAGGTGACGCGCATCTGGGCGCCCGCGGTAGCCTGACGGGGTGAATCAGCCGTCTGCGCACGTGGGCGCCGGAAGCACCTCCGGCCGCATCCTGGTCATCGACAATTACGACAGCTTCGTCTACAACCTGGTCCAGTATCTGGGCCAGCTGGGCGTGGAGGCCGTGGTGTGGCGCAACGACGACCCGCAGCTCGACGACCCGACCGCCGCGACCGAGGGCTTCGACGGCGTGCTCCTGAGCCCCGGACCGGGCACTCCGCAGCGCGCGGGCGCGGCCATCCCGATGGTCGGTGTGGCACGGGCGACCGGCATACCGCTCCTCGGCGTGTGCCTCGGTCACCAGGCGATCGGCGCGGCCTTCGGTGGCACGGTCGACCGCGCGCCCGAACTGCTCCACGGCAAGACGTCGCTGGTGTTCCACGACGACGCGGGTGTGCTGGTCGGACTACCGGATCCGTTCACCGCGACGCGCTATCACTCCTTGACCGTGCTCCCGGAGACGATCCCGGACGAATTGATCGTGACCGGCCGTACCGAGTCCGGCATCGTGATGGCGATGGCGCATCGCGAACTGCCCATTCACGGCGTGCAGTTCCACCCCGAGAGTGTCCTCACGCAGGGCGGTCACCGGATGCTGGCGAACTGGCTGGCGATCTGCGGCATCAACATCGACGAATCGCGGGTGGCCGTTCTCGAGGCGGAGATGGTCGACGCGATCGGCTGACCTGCGGGATCTCGATACGGTTCCTCGCTGCGCTCGTCGCCTACTCGATCGGCAGATGGGCGGGTGGTGACCCGATGGGCGCAAGGGCGGGTCGCCTACTCGATCGGCAGACGGGCGCGTGGTGACCGGGGACAGCTCAGCCGGGCAGCAGACTACCCTTTCCGACGACGATCGAGACCGAGCCGTTCTTGCGCACGCGGGCCCCGGCGTCGGGTTCCTGACCGACCACCTTACCGTCGTCGGGGCTGGTGATCGGGACGTTCCGGGACGACCGCGTCAGCGTCGTGTCCGCCCAGCCCGCTGCGGCGAGCGACTGCCGGGCCTGTGCCGGGGTCTGCCCGCGCAGGTTGGGCATCACGAACATGTTGCCCCGCGACACGACGATCTGCACCGTCGAGCCCTGTTCCACGGTGGTACCCGCCGACGGCGAGCTGCTCACCACCTGTCCGGCCGGCAACTCGGAGTCGCCGGCGATCGAGACCACCTTCAGATTGACCTGTTCCAGTACGGTCCTGGCCGCATCTTCCGTCTGCCCGGTCACGTCGGGGACGGTGATCTCCCGTGGTCCGTTGCCGACATGGACCACCACGGCACCGTTCACCGGGGCCTCGGCACCGATGGGCGGCGTGGTGCTCGCCACCTTGTCCTTCAGGTCGGCGCTGGAGTCGACCCGATCGGTCTTCACGTTCGAGAAGCCGAGGACGCGCAACGCCTCGGTGGCCTCGTCCGGAGTCTGACCCTGTAGGTCGGGCATCTGGTGTCGCTGTGGTCCGGTCGAGATGTACAGGGTGATCTCGGATCCCTGCGCGGCCAGTACGTTTTCCGCCGGCGCCGAGCGCGTGGCCGAACCGGGGGCGACGTCCAGACTGGGTTCCTCGAGTTGCTTCACCTTGAACCCGGCCTTCTCCAGGCTGTTCCGCGCATCGGTCAACGACTTGCCCGCGACGGCGGGCACCGGAACCTGCCGGGCAGAGTCCGAGCTCCACGGAGACCACAGCAACAGTCCGGCAATCAGGACCACGACAGCCGCGACCGCACCGATCACCGGACCACGGATGCGTCGCCGCGCCGGATCGTCACCGTCCGCGTCGGCGTCGTCACGGCGGTGGTTGCCGCTGCCACGTCGGACGCCGGCATCGGCAGCGAGGGCGCGGCGCGGGCCGCTGTCCATGAACTCGGTGCGGTCCTCGTCGGACAGCAGCATCGGCGCCGATGGTTTGCCGCCGGCGAGCACCTTGATGAGATCGGATCGCAGGTCCGCGGCCGACTGGTATCGGTTGGCCGGGTTCTTGCTCATGGCCTTGAGCACCACGGAGTCCAGCTCGCGCGGGATCTCCGGACGGATCGACGACGGCCAGGGCGGGTCCTCGTGTACGTGCTGATGCGCGACCGCCACCGGCGAGTCCCCGGTGAAGGGCGGTTCGCCGGTGAGCAACTCGAACAGCACGCAGCCCATCGAATAGATGTCGCTGCGCGGATCCACCTTGATGCCCCGCGCCTGCTCCGGCGACAGGTACTGCGCAGTGCCCATGACCGCCGACGTCTGCGTCATCGTCGACGTCGAGTCGCTCATCGCGCGGGCGATGCCGAAGTCCATCACCTTCACGGCGCCGGACTTGTCGATCATCACGTTGGCGGGCTTCATGTCGCGGTGCACGATGCCGTTGCGGTGGGAGAAGTCCATCGCGGCAGCCACATCGGCCATCCAGGTCATCGCCTGTCGCGGTGAGACCTGACCGTTGGCCCGGAGAACGTCGCGCAGCGTCTCGCCGTCGACGTACTCCATCACGATGAACGGCAGAGGGCCGTCCTCGGTCTCGGCCTCCCCGGTGTCGAAGACCTGCACGATGGTCGGATGGTTCAGTTTCGCCGCGTTCTGTGCCTCGCGGCGGAATCGGAGATAGAAGGTGGGGTCGCGGGCCAGATCGGCGCGCAACACCTTGACCGCGACGTCACGGTGAAGTCGGAGATCCCGGGCAAAATGGACTTCCGACATCCCGCCGAATCCGAGCGTCTCACCGAGTTCGTACCGATCGGAGAGATGGTGCGGTGTCGACATCACCTTGCGCTCACCATCTTTCGCTGCTCGCGATCGTCCGGACGGTGACCGGGCATGGTTGCCCGGACCGCGCTTCGAAACGACACCTCATCCATTATCGGTCAACTCATCCGCCTGGGAAGCCAGGAATGGTGAACGTCGGAAATGTCGGCCGGTTTGCCGAGGGAGCACCGGGGTCGGTGGTCTCCGGGACCGTCGTCGTGGTGGGCTCCTCCGGAGTCGTTTCCTCGGTGGTCGTCTGCGTGGTCGTCGGCGGCCGCTCGCGCGTCGTCGTCTGGACCGGCGCCTCCTCCTGAGTGGTCTCCGGGGCCTCGGTGGTGGTCTCGGTGATCGTCGTCGTGGACGACGGCGCAGGTGACTCCGGGGACGACGAATCCAGGTTCAGCAGCCAGTAGCCGAGTAGTGCGAGCGCGGCGATCAACAGCACGCCGGCGGCCCCGGCCAATACCTTCTGACCGGTGGTCCAGCTGTTGTCGTCGGCCGGGGGCACCGGTCGGCTGGGCGGCCGGCTGGTGGTGCGCGCGGTCGCGGGCTGGGACGCAGCGGTGTCGGCCATCGACCTCGTCGTCGGTCGCATCGCGGCGGCGGCCGCAGCCCCGCCCAGGGCTCCCGCGGCGGCCGCACCGGCGATCGCGCCGGGATGTGGCGGTCGGTGACCGGCCCGGACCGCCGCGACCGCGGCCGCGAACTCGCCGCCGTTGGCGTACCGCTGGCGGGGATCCTTGGCCAGCGTGGTGTCGATCAGATCGCGGACGTTGCCGGGCACGCTCGTCGGCAGCGGCGGCGGCGTCTCACGGATGTGCTTCATCGCGACGGTGATCGCACCGTCGCCGAGGAACGGCCGGCGCCCGGTCAGCGCTTCGTACCCGACCACGCCGAGTGAGTAGACGTCCGACGCCGCGGTCGCCTCGTCGCCGGTCGCCTGCTCCGGGGAGATGTACTGGGCGGTGCCCATCACCATGCCGGTCTGGGTGACCGGTGCCGAGTCGACGGCCTTGGCGATACCGAAGTCGGTGATCTTGACCTGGCCGGTCGGCGTGATCAGGATGTTGCCCGGCTTCACGTCCCGATGCACCAGGCCCTGGCTGTGCGCGGCCTGCAGGGCACGCCCGGTCTGCTCGAGCATGTCGAGGGTGTTGGTCAGCGAGAGCCGGCCCATCCGGGAGATCACCGAGTTCAACGGCTCACCGTCGACGAGCTCCATGACGAGGTAGGCCAATGGATCGCCGCCGCCCCGGTCGGGTGTCTCGCCGTAGTCGAAGACGTTGGCGATGCCCGGGTCGTTGAGCTTCGCGGTGGTCTGCGCCTCCGTGCGGAATCGCGCCGTGAACTCGGGATCGTTCGAGTACTCGGCCTTGAGCACCTTGACCGCGACGCGCCGGTTCAGCCGGCTGTCGACGGCCTCCCACACCTGGCCCATGCCACCGGTCGCGATGAGACGCATCAGCCGGTAACGATCGGCGATCGTGGTGCCACTTTGTAGCGTCATCAGCTTGCACCTCCCACCAATGCATTGATCACTGCTCGTCCGATCGGTGCCGACACCGCACCCCCTGTTGACGCGGGACCCGGGTCCCCGTTCTCGACCACCACCGCGACCGCGATCTGCGCATTCGAGGACGGCCCGAAGGCGATGTACCACGAGTACGGTGTCTCCGACTCGACGTCCGAGGTTGCCGAGTGCTCGGCCGTACCCGTCTTCGATGCGATCGAGACCGGGCCACCGGCCCCCTGTGTACTACGTTCCGACTCGATCATCAGTGAGGTCAGGGTTGCGGCCTGATCCGAACTGATCGGCTCGTTGATGGTCGTCGGTTGAGTTGTCTGCAGCGTCCGCAGATCGGCCGCCTGCAATTTGTCCACCAGGTAGGGCTGCATCCGCACGCCGCCGTTGGCGACGGTGGATGCCACCATCGCCATCTGCATCGGGGTCACCCGCACGTCGCGCTGCCCGATGGACGCCTGTCCGAGCGCGGCGAGGTCGGGGATGGCGCCGACAGTCGACCGGGACACCGGCAGCGGGGTGTCCGGCTGCTTCTCGTCGAGGCCGAAGCGCTGCGCCGTCTCACGGAACACAGTGATCGGATCCTTCATCTTGTTCGTCGTCAGATCGACGAAAGCCGTATTGCACGAGTACTTGAACGCCTGGAGCAGCGAGACAGTGCCGCCGGACGAGCCCGGGCAGGTCTCGCCGCCGTAGTTGGTCAGCGACGTGTTGGTGTCGGGCAGCACGATCGACGGCGCCGCGGTGAGTCGGACATCCGGGGTCTCGCCGTCGCGCAGCGCGGCCGCCGTGGTCACCACCTTGAACGTCGATCCGGGCGGATAGAGCTCGTTGACGGCACGGTTGAGCATCGGGTTGTCGATGTCGCCGGGCTGGTTCCACGCTGCCCAGCTCTTCTCGCGCACGTCCTGGTCGTGGCTGGCCAGTTTGTTCGGGTCGTAACTCGGCGTCGACGCCATCGCGAGGATCTTGCCCGTGTTCGGCTGCAGTGCCACCACCGCGCCGCGGCAGCCGCCCTGACATCCGTTGCGCAAACCGTCGAAGGCCGCCCGCTGCAGCCGCGGGACGATGGTGCTCACCACATTTCCGCCGCGCGGATCCCGGCCCGAGAACATGTCCATGAACCGCTGACCGAAGAGTCGGTCGTCGTTGCCGTTGAGGATCGAGTTCTGGTACAGCTCCAGTCCGGTACTGCCGTACTGGAACGAGTAGTAGCCGGTGACCGGCGCGAAGGCGGTCGCGGTGTTCGGCGGGTAGGTGCGCAGGAACTTGAGCCGGCTGTCGGTGGGCACCGACACGGCGACCACGGAACCGCCGTCGGCAGTGATCGCGCCGCGCTGCCGGGCGTACTCGTCGAGCAGCACGCGGTTGTTGCGTGGGTCGGACCGCAGCTTGTCGGCCTTGAACACCTGTACGTAGGTGGCGTTGGCGAGGAGCGCGATGACCATCACGATCACCGCCATCGACACCCGTTGGATCGGCTTGTTCATCGGCGCACCGCCTGGGTCGGCAGCGAGTCGATGCTCTTGGGCGGCGGTCGCTTACGCGTGGGATCGGGTTCGCGTGCCGCGTTCGAGATCCGGATGAGCAAGGCCACCAGGATGTAGTTGGCGAGCAGCGACGAACCTCCGTAGGACAGGAACGGTGTGGTCAGACCTGTCAGCGGGATCAGTTTGGTGACGCCGCCGACGACCACGAACACCTGCACGGCGATGGTGAACGAGAGGCCGGTGGCGAGCAGTTTGCCGAAACTGTCGCGAACCGCGATGCCGGTGCGGAGTCCGCGCAGGACAAAGATCAGATAGAGCATCAGGACCGCCGCGAGCCCGACCAACCCCAGTTCTTCGCCGATCGTGGCGATGATGAAGTCGGTGTTGGCGAACGGGACGATGTTCGGCCTGCCAGAACCCAGACCGGTGCCGAAGAGCCCGCCGGTGGCCAGGCCGAACAGACTCTGGCCGATCTGATAGCCGGAACCGTTGAAGTCGCTGAAGGGATCCCGCCAGATCTCCACGCGCACCTGCAGGTGGGCGAACAACTGATAGGCGAGCAGCGCGCCGATGACGAACAGGGTCACACCGAGGACCAGCCAACTCGCCCGCTCGGTCGCGACGTAGACCATCGTCAGCATCGTCGAGAAGATCAGCAGGGAGCTGCCCAGGTCGGACGAGTAGGCGAGCACCGCGATCGAGACGAACCACGCCGCCAGCAGCGGACCGAGGTCGCGGGCGCGGGGGAAGTCCATGCCCAGGAAGTGTTTTCCCGCGGTGGTGAACAGATCCCGCTTCGAGACGAGGAACGCCGCGGTGAAGATGATGATGAGGATCTTGGCGAACTCGCTGGGCTGGATCGAGAAGAACGGCAGGATGATCCAGTTCTTCGATCCGTTGATCTCCGACATCGACGACGGCAGCAGGGCCGGGATGATCAGGAGGACAAGGCCTCCCAGGCCCAGTGTGTACGAATACCGTGACAGCGTACGGTGATCGCGGACCAGGATGAGGATCGCCGCGAACGCGATGATGCCCAGGGCCGCCCAGACGAGTTGCTGATCGGCGTTGTGGGTGACCTCGGTGGGGTTGACCGTCTCGCCGTTGCGGCCGGTACCCAGGTCCAGCCGGTGGATGAGCACCAACCCGAGGCCGTTGAGCACTGCGACCACCGGCAGCAGCAACGGGTCGGCGTGTGGTGCGTACCGCCGGACCACCAGGTGCGCAGCACCGAACAGCACGATGTAGGCGATCACGTACTTCGCCAGATCCCAAGTGAGACTCTGTCCTTGGGCCGCCTGCACGATGAGCAGCGCCACCGTCACCAGGCCGATGGCGAATCCGAGCAGCACCAACTCCGCGGTGCGGCCGGTCTGTTCGGGCGGCTGGCGCGGCGGTGCGTGGACGGGAGTGGCGGGTTGGCTCATCAATGACCTCGGCAGATCTTGTTGCCGTCGCTGTCGTACTGCGGCGGTGCCTGCGGCGAGGTCTCGGTGGTCGGTGGGGCAGGTGCCGTCGTGCGTGGTGCCGACGGTGCCGGAGATGGGGCAGGCGGTGCTCCCGGCGCGGGCGCGGGCGCGGGAGCGGGCGCCGGCGTCGGCGCGGGACACAGCGGCAGGAAGTTCAGATGCCGTACCCGCTCTTCGGCTTCGGCGAGTGGCATGTTCCGGATGGACTTGCCGACGACCGCGTTGCGGTCGAGTTCGGCGAGGTCGGCGACCTGCAGCGGGGTGCAGGTGTCCGATGCGCCGTCGTCGACGAACTCGATCTCGGGGTCGGTCTGGTCGAGCCCGGTCACGCAGGCACTCTGGGATGCCGAACTGAGGTCGAGGAACAACACCTTGTCGGGTGAGCCCTGGAAGACCACGACGTCGCCGTCGACGGCACCGACGTAGTAGTTGTTGCGCACCATCGCCCGGGTGACGAAGAACCCGGCGACGATCAGCGCGATCACCGCGACCGCCGTGCCGGCGACCAGCCAACGGTGACGCCGATTGCGTGGTGGCGGTTCGTCGTCGGCCATGATGGTGGGCCGCTGCGGTTCGGCCGGTGGTGGTCGCAGCGCCGCGGCACGACCGGCGGCTGTCGCCGGGTTGGGTGTGTAGCCCTCGTCGTCGACCCCCGCGGCACCGCCGACGATGGGCCGCGAATCCCCGTACTCGGTGTCGACGACATCCGCGACGATGACCGTCACGTTGTCGGGACCGCCTCCGCGTAGGGCGAGTTCGATGAGCCGGTCGGCACATTCCTTGTGGTCGACGATCGAGCCGAGCGTGTCGGAGAGCGTCTCTTCGCTGACCACATCCGACAATCCGTCGCTGCACAGCAGGTAGCGGTCTCCTGCGCGCGCCTCGCGGATCGTCAGCGTCGGCTCCACCTCCTGACCGGTCAGCGCCCGCATGATCAGCGAACGCTGCGGGTGCGAGTGGGCCTGTTCGGGCGTGATGCGTCCCTCTTCGACGAGGGTCTGCACGAAGGTGTCGTCGCGGGTGATCTGGGTCAGCTGGCCGTCCCGGTACAGGTAGCCGCGGGAGTCGCCGATGTGGCACAGGCCGATGCGGTTGCCCGCGAACAGGATCGCCGTGAGTGTGGTGCCCATGCCCTCGAGTTCGGGGGAGTGGTCCACCTGGTCGGCGATCGCCGCGTTACCGGTGTGGGTGGCACGGTCGAGCTGGGCCAGCAGGTCGCCGCCCGGCTCGTCGTCGTCGAGGTTGCGCAGCGCCTGGATGACCAACTGGCTGGCGACCTCGCCGGCGGCGTGACCGCCCATACCGTCGGCGAGCGCGAGCAATCGGGCGCCCGCATACACGGAATCCTCGTTGTTCGAGCGGACCAGCCCACGGTCGCTTCGCGCGATATAGCGCAACACCAGTGTCACGGGCGCAGCTCGATCACGGTCTTGCCGATGCGAATCGGGGTGCTGAGGGGGACTTTGACGGCGGTCGTCACCTTGGACCGGTCGAGGTAGGTGCCGTTGGTCGACCCGAGGTCTTCGACGTACCAGTCGTCACCGCGCCGCGACAGCCGGGCATGCCGCTCGGACGCATAGTCATCCGTCAGCACCAGCGTCGAGTCGTCGGCACGGCCGAGCAGCACCGGCTGGGTGCCGAGAGTGATGCGGGTGTTGGCCAGCGCACCATGCGTGACGACGAGGTAGCGCGCCGAGCCACGGGCGGCCCGAGCCGACCTGTCGCCCTTGTCGCCCCGCGTGTAGCGCGTCAGCCGACTCCCCCCGGCGGTTGCGATGTCGGCCCGGAGCGTGCGGATGACGGCGTAGACGAACAACCAGAGCAGCAGCAAGAACCCGAATCGGGTCAGCTGCAGCACCAAGCCCTGCATTTACGTGTTCACCTCCAGCGCCGTCGCCTTTCGCGGCCCGCTCGTTCCACCCCGGGCGCCTAGTCGTTGAAACGGACCCGACTGCATCTTATGGGCAGACGCTGATTTCGCCGACATTGAGATGTGACAGTTCAGTATCAACGCCTGGTTCCTGAGGAGCGAGGCGCCGGCCGAGCATCGCGAAGGACGGTCTCTCGTAGGAGACCGGGTGGATGACCGGGGACTACTGGAACCGGACGGTGATGTCGGAATGCCCGACGCGGATACGGTCGCCGTCGGCGAGTTCCCAGCTGCTGACCTGGAGGTCGTTGACCGTGGTGCCGTTGGTCGAGTTCAGATCGGTCAGCATCGCGGTGGAGCCGTCCCAGCGAATCTCCACGTGCCGGCGCGACACGCCGGTGTCCGGCAGACGGAACTGTGCGTCCTGGCCGCGGCCGATGATGTTCGATCCGTCACGCAGCTGGAAGGTGCGGTTGCTGCCGTCTTCGAGCAGCAGCGTGATCGCGGCCGGTGCGTAGCCACCCGGCTGGGCGTAACCCTGGTCGTAGCCGCCCTGCTGGTAGCCGTACTGCGGCTGCTGGGCATAGCCCTGCTGGTAGTCGTAACCGGGCTGCTGTCCGTATGCGGGGTCGTAGCCGCCCTGCTGGTAGCCCTGGTCGTAGCCGGGCTGTTGTGCATAGTTCTGGTCGTAGCCACCCTGCTGGTAGCCCTGGTCGTAGCCGGGCTGTTGTGCATAGTTCTGGTCGTAGCCACCTTGCTGGTAGCCCTGGTCGTATCCCTGCTGGCCGTACCCGGGCTGTCCATATCCCTGCTGCGCGTAGGCCTGGTCGTAGCCGGGCTGCTGGGCGTAACCCTGTTCGTAACCACCCTGCGGGTAGTCGTAGCCACCTTGCTGGCCACCCTGGTCGTACGCCGGGTCGGTGCCCCTGCGCTGGTCGTATCCGGGGTTGTTGGTCATTTGTGGGGCTCCTACTTCTCGGTGTGCACGTTGTGGGTGCTGCTGTGCTGGTGGTCGTTGCGGACCCGACGCGACAGGCCGCAGACGCACATCCGGGTTCACCGCACCGCGGGCGCGGAATATACCCGTATGCAACGACGGCGACTGGTCGAACTCTACGACCACCCGGCCGTAGGTCTGCCAGCCATTGTCGGAGATGAAGTTCTCGAGATGCTTGGAGAACGTCTTGCGATTCAGTTCGTACTCGGCCGCGATCTGCTCGTAGTCGGTGGGACTGAACAACAACGTATAGCTGTTGGGAGCGAGGACTGCACCGTCGCCGAGATCCTCGAGGGATTCCTCGGCCTCTCGCTGCAGCCCGTTCTCGATCTCCTGGGGGGCGACCTGGCCCCCGAAGACCCGTGCGAAGCCGTCGTCGACGGCGCCTTCGAGCTTGCGCTCAATGCGCTGCAGAATGCCCACCGGCGACCTCCCTTCGCGGCTCGGTTCCAGACGGCCATGGCGTGTCGCCGTGCGTATGGCCTTGATAGATGATACCGATTGTGCCCATTATGACGGGGTTCCCGTCAATGCAGCACCGCGCGCAACATCAGCACCACCGACGTCGTGCCCATCACCCTACGCGCTGAACGGGATGTGACCAGCGCAGATACACGTATTTCTGATCACGAATCGGGACATTCAGCTCGGCAAACGCGAGTCCATTCGGCCCACGCGGGCCGCCGACAACCCGCGTTCACCCGCCAGACCCGCGGGACAGGCCGCCCGGACGGGTGAGCAGGGGCCCCCAACCGGTTTTACTTCCGCCCACCGGCCTTGCTATCGTCTTCCAGTCTCACGCAGACGGCCACGGGCGAGTGGCGGAATGGCAGACGCGCTGGCTTCAGGTGCCAGTGTCCTTCGGGACGTGGGGGTTCAAGTCCCCCTTCGCCCACCACGAGCGGTTCAACTCGGTCGGACATCAAGGGTCAGGTTGCAGAAATGCGGCCTGGCCTTTTGTTTTTCTCCGATTTGTCCTTCGATCCGCGATCAACCGGTGGGCCATCGGGTGAACTCGGGCGCCCCGTCAGTGACGGACGGATCGATCTTGTCGGCCGGATACCTGCCGGTCAGGGCGTTCACCAGAAATGAGGCGAGTCCGTCGCGGTCATACAGCCACACATCTGCGAGGTCGGTGTAGGCGACGGGCCACCGGTCGGGATCATCACCGATCTTGTGCCAGTAGCCGTAGCCGCCGGCCGAGCCGCCACCCCACGGGGCAAAGGGCGGCGGATCTTGCCGCAGATCGACGGGGTGGCGTGAACCGTCGGGCTCCAGCCACCCTTCGCCGATCTCGTCCACGAACTCCTGCCAGCCGGGATCGGCGATGATGTCCATCGAGGTCTGGTACTCGTCGACGATGTCCTGACCTTCCGGCCCGCCGGGAGCGAAGACGTAGAACTCGCCGCAGAATTGGCCGACGCCGTACTCGGTGACGATCTGTCGGTAGTCGGCCGGTGCCTCGAATCCTGTTGTCTGCCGGAAGTCTTCCCAATCGACCTGGGATTGTCCGCCGTCGGCGGGCGGCGGAACCAGCGCGAGTAGGTCTCGACAACCGCTCATGGCACCAGCCGATAGCGCAACATCATGTCGTGATCCTCGTGATCGAGGATGTGGCAGTGCCAGACGTACCCCTGTAGGTCGGTGGTGACCATCCCGTGCGCCGGCATCGCACCGGCGTGGTGGCT
The DNA here is from genome assembly GCF_049847105.1 of Gordonia sp. DT218. Classification (NCBI taxonomy): domain Bacteria; kingdom Bacillati; phylum Actinomycetota; class Actinomycetes; order Mycobacteriales; family Gordoniaceae; genus Gordonia; species Gordonia sp. DT218. The sequence goes on from NZ_JBNCNS010000004.1 coordinate 450,175, forward strand.
CCCGGACATGTGCGGCGCGACCGATCGCCCGTGGGCCGGTCGCGTGCGCGAGTCGGTCGCGTCGGACGAGAAGATCGCGTCCGGATCGAAGCCGAGTTCGTCTGCCCGGGGGAACCGGACGAGGATCGAGGTCACCTGGCCGCCGTCGGCCCGCACCGTGTCCTTCCACCCGGCCTCCCACGCGGCCGCCGGTCGCATCGGCCCGGCGTAGAAGTTGCTCGGGTCCGGCGCCCATCGGGTCCCGATGGGCGGCTGCGGATTCGCCGCCTGGTAGTCGACGGTGCGGAGAGGACGTCGCCCGAGGACCCGGAACATGATCAGGTGCAGATGGATCGGATGCGGGTCGGGCGTGATGTTGATGATGTCCCAACGCTCGACGGTGCCCTCCCGGGGCTTTTCGATCTGTGGATCGCTGTAGCGCAGGTTGTTCAGCGACATGATCGCCGGCGGCAGACGGACCTCGTACGGCTGTGACACGGACACCCGTCGGATCACGTCGGGCCGTGCGGGCGGAGGAATCCGGGCCGGCCGATTGCGTCCACCGCGCAGAGTGGTCGGCACCGGGCGTCGGTCGCCACGTCCCGTACCCGCGGTGAACCGACAGAACCTCGACATCGCGACCTCACCCAGCATGGTCGCCTGGAAGGGTGGCGTCAGATCGTTGCACAGCTCAACTGATTCACCGGGGGCCAACGAACTGAAGTCCACCAGGATGTCGAAACGTTCGGCGGGGGCCGCCAGGATGGAGCGGCACCGTACCGGCTCGTTGAGCAGACCGCCCTCGTTCCCGATCACCCAGAAGCGCATGCGGTTGGAGAAGAACAGTCGCCAGACCGAGAACGACGCGGCGTTGATGAGGCGGAAGCGGTACATCCCGCGGTCCACTGTCAACTTCGGCCACACCCGGCCGTTCACCACGCCGCGATCGCCGACGGCACCACCCTCCCACAAGCCCTGTGGCACCACAGGGGTGGATCGCAGACTCTGCCGGCCGTCTTCGTGAAAGACCTTTTCCTGCAGGACGAGTGGGAGCTCATGCGGTCCGGACGGCAAACCGAGCGGGTTGTCGGCGCCGCCGGTGTCGTAGCCGTCACGCAGGAAGTACATCCCGGTGAGACCTGCGTAGACGTTGGCGCGGGTGATCCCCATCGCGTGGTCGTGATACCAGAGATGCCCGGCCTCTTGACGATTCGGGAACTCGAGAAGCGATGTGCCGTGGTGGGGCAGCAGGAGGCGTTGTGGGTTCCCGTCGAACTGCGGGGGTGTGGCGCCGCCGTGCAGATGCAACGAGGTGGGCGGGCTGCTGCGATAACTCTCGGAGACACCGTGGAGCGTGGTGTCGAGGTCTGCGGCAAAGGTGTGCCGGCCGAGCTCGCTGCGGTAGTGGAGGGTCGTCTGCTCGTCGACGTGGGCTTCGATGGTGGGGCCGTGATACGTCTCGTCGTTGTACCCCATCGCCGGCACCCGCGGCTGGTCGCGGTGGAAGCGCGTCGTGGTGGATCGGGCGACCATCTCGATCGGTTCTGTCGGCGACGAGGTGATCACCTTCGGTACCGGCAGGTCGTCGACGTACTTCTCCATCGGCGGCGAATGAAAGATCGTCGGGTATGGCGGCGGCGGCGCGGGCTCTGCCGCCGCGATTCCCCGGCCGAACCGAGCCGCAGCGGCAGCGGCCGCCGCTCCCACGAGTAGTCGACGACGACCGATGTTCGCGCTCACGCCTGCTCATCCCCCCGATCAGTTGCACTCAATTGAGACACCGTGGAGAAGTTACCCGGCGCCTCGTCGCGCGGAACAGGTGGACGCGGTGGCTCGGTGGACGAAGATGTCCGTATCCGGACGTTGGAGTTCGGGCTGCTGATGGAGAATGAGGCCCATGCCGTCACTTTCCCTCACCAGCACGCTGATGGACCTCGTCCAGCGCCGTAGTCTCCTCCCCGGCATCGTCGAGGATGCCCTCGCCGGACCCGGCCGCGACATCACCGGCCTCACGATCGTGGTCACCGGGGCGTCGGCCGGGATCGGACGGCAGGCCACCACGCTGCTCGCCGAGCGCGGCGCTCGGGTCATCGCGGTCGCGCGCCGAGAGGACGAACTACGTTCTCTGGCAGAAGAAACGGGCTGTGTCTACCGGACCTGCGATCTGTCCGACGAGAAGGCCATCGAGACGCTGGTGGCAGACCTCGCGGACGAGGAGGTCGACGTTCTCGTCAACAACGCGGGCCACTCGATCCGGCGGACGGTGCTCGACTCGGTCGACCGTCTGCACGACTATCAGCGCACGATGCAGCTCAACTATTTCGCCGCGGTGCAGCTCACTCTCGGTCTGCTGCCCGGGATGGTGGACCGCGGCCGCGGTCAGTTCGTGAACGTCTGTACGTGGGGGATCATGGCCAACACGTTTCCCCGCTTCTCGGCCTACGCGGCGTCCAAGAACGCGCTCGCCATCTTCGGACGCAGCCTCAACGCCGAGAACGCGCATCCCGGCGTGCGCGCAACCAACGTGCTCTACCCGTTGGTGCGCACCGAGATGATCGCGCCCACGGCCGAATACGACGACGTGCACGCGCTCAGTGTGGAAGAGGCGGGCCGGTGGATCCTGCGCGCGGTCACGCATCAGCCCACCGACGTCGCGCCGGCCGCCCTGCGCGCGATCCTGCCCGCGATCGACTACTTCACACCGACGACGGCCGACCGCGCGATCGCGTCACTGACCTGACTCGGGAGTTACGCCTTCGAGAGAGATTGGGACACAACGAGTTCTAGGCGTCAAGAGCGAAACACGTTGTTGCTCAACGTGACTTGCTCACCACAGGAAGCCGCCGACAGCTCGGAGGATGTTGAACACCAGTTCTGAGATCAGACCGAACATAAGGGACACCTCCCTCCGGCTCTTCGCGCCGAAGACCCAAGTGTAATCCAGATCACACCTGGCGTCGACGCCGTTCGGTCAACCGGATGAACACGGAATCGTTAGCGGGACAAACGAGTTCCGGCCGCACCTGCAGGGTCTGGCCGCAGTTGCGGCTCCAAGCCGGAACCAGGAACTGCGGCCAGAACCGCGTTTGCGCCGAGCGGGAGCTGAGCGGGAGCTCAGAGGGAGCCGGCGGGCACCTGTCGGCCGGCGCGCTGCCGCACCGGGTCGGGGTAGGGGACGGCTGCGAGCAACGCCTTCGTGTACTCGTCATGCGGCGCCGACAGCACGGTCCGGGCGTCGCCGGTCTCGACCAGTTTTCCGTCGCGCAGGACGGCCACCCGGTCGGCGACCTGCTCGACGACGGCCAGATCGTGACTGATGAACAGAGCGGCGAATCCCAGGTCCCGCTGCAACTGCGCGAAGAGCTCGAGAACGCGCGCCTGGACCGAGACGTCGAGTGCGCTGGTCGGTTCGTCGGCGATCAGCAGGGCGGGCTCGACCGAAAGAGCGCGGGCGAGGGCAACCCGTTGGCGTTGGCCGCCGGAGAGTTCGTGCGGCAATCTGCCCGCGAACGTGCGCGGCAGCTGGACGGCGTCGAGCAGTGCGGCGACCCGCGTGGTCCGCTCGTCGCGCGTACCGAGGCGATGGATCTCCAGCGGTTCGCGGATCGATTCGGCGACGGTGAACCGAGGGTCGAGCGAGGCCGTCGGATCCTGCGGGACAAACGCGATCGTCCGGCGCACCGCCCGCAGCTCGGTGCGGGACACCTGGGCGATGTCCTTGCCGCCGAGCACAATCCGGCCGGCGGCTGGTGCGATGAGACCGCCGATGGTGCGGCCGAGCGTGGTTTTTCCCGATCCCGACTCGCCGACCACACCGACCACCTCGCCAGGACGGACCGTCAACGAGACACCCGCGAGGGCGGTGTGCGGTGGGGTGCCGAATCTGCCCGGATGACGCACCGTGATGTCGTCGACGTGCACCACTGCCGTCGACGTGAGTCCATCGCCGTCGGGTTCATCGTCGGCACGCTCGGCGTCGGAACCATCAACGCCGGGGGCGGGCAGCGTGGGCACGGCGGCCAGCAGCTGCTTGGTGTACGGCTGCGTCGGCGCGGCGAAGATGTCGAAGACGTCGCCGCGTTCGACGACCTCGCCGAGCTGGACCACCACCACGCGGTCGGCGATGTCGGCGACCACGCCGAGGTTGTGGGTGATGAGCAGGATTCCGGCGTCGGTGCGATCGCGCAGGCGAAGCAGCAGATCGAGGATCTCCCGTTGCACGGAGACGTCGAGTGCCGTGGTCGGCTCGTCGGCCAGCAACAGAACCGGGTCGTTGGCCAGCGCCAGGGCGATCACCACCCGCTGCTTCTGTCCACCGGAGAGCTGGTGCGGGTACTGCCCGGCGCGCTGTTCCGGATCGGGGATCTCGACCAGACGCAACAGTTCCACAGCCCGCTGATGGGCATCTCGCCGGGAGAGCCTGCGGTGGGTACGCAACGCCTGGCGCAGCTGCCACCCGACGGTCTGGACCGGGTTGAGAGCGGTCTGCGGCTCCTGGAAGATCATCGCGACCCGGGTCCCGCGGACGGCATCGAGTTCCTTCTCGGACCTGTTGAGCATCTCGATGCCGTCGACCTTGACCGACCCGGTCGCGGTGGCTGTCTCGGGGAGGAGGCCGATCGCGGCACGGGCCGTCATGGTCTTGCCGGAGCCCGATTCGCCCACGAGCGCCAGGATCTGGCCGCGGTCGACGCGGAGGCTGATGCCGGCGACCGCGGGCCGCGGATACGCGAAGGTGACCCGTAGATCGTCGACGGCCAACGCGGGCACGGGCTCGTCGGGAGTGCCGGCCGCCGGCCGGGTGGTCTCGGACATCACTGCCTCCGGGTTCGGGAGATGGATTGTGCGATGAGGTAGAAGCCCAGCACCAGGGCCGAGATCACCACGAGCGGGCCCAGTGAGAACCAGGGATTGGTCTCGAGATAGCCGTTGCCGGCCGCGAGGATCGAGCCCAGGGACGGGGTGGGCGCGACCACACCGATCCCGAGATAGCTCATCGCGCCCTCCACGAACACCGCCAGCGAGAGCGACAGGGCGACCTGGACGCCGAGCGCCTCGACCGAATTGGGCAACACATGGCGGAGCAGGATGTGCCGGTTGGTCGCACCGCTGACCCGGGCGGCCTCGACGTAGGGCATCTCCCGAACCTTGAGCACCGAGGTCCGCGTCAGGCGCCCGAAGATGGGGATCTCGGCGATGGCGATCACGATCACGATGGTCTGGGCGCCGGGTGACAGGACCGCGGTGAGCGCGATTCCGAGGAGGAGGGCGGGAAAGGCGAGGATCACGTCGAAGGTCCGTTGCGCGATCACATCGCTCCACGGATGGGTGACGGTCACCAGGCCCGTCGCGATGCCCACCGCCGCGCCGATAGGCACGGCGATGAAGATGATGAGCAGGTCGACACGGATTCCGTAGAGCACCCGGGTCAGGAGGTCGCGGTTCAGATCGTCGGTGCCGAGCCAGTGTGCTGAGCTCGGCGGCAGAAGGTACGCGCCGTCGATCTGCTGGTCCGCCGCGAACGTGGTCAGCCACGGGCCGACCACCGCGAGCAGCACGACGACGCCCACCAGAACGGTACCGACCAGACCGGAGCCGCTGAGCAGACTGCGCAGCGTCGACTGCCGCACCCGGGACCCGACGTCGGTGGCCGACTCGGGTAGCAGTCCGGGTTCGATGTCGAGGACGGCCTCGGCCCCGAAGGTCGAGGCGAGCGGGTCGGTCGTCGTGGGGCTGTTGGTTGCGGTTCTTCCGGACATCACTGACCTGCCAATCGGATTCGGGGATCAAGCCAGGCGTGCAGGATGTCGGCGGCGAGCTGGAGCACGACGAACACCGTCACCGACAGCAGTACGAGCACCTGGACCAGGGGATAGTCGCGCGCAAAGATGCCTTCCTCGGTGAGCAGTCCGAGCCCCGGCCAGCCGAAGATCGACTCGACGAGGATCGCTCCACCGAGCAGCCCGCCGACGACGAGACCGAGCGCCGTGAGAGTGGGTGGCAGCGCATTTCGGAGCGCATTGCGAACGACGATGGTGTGCCACGGGACACCGAGCGACCGGGCCGTCACCGCGTACGGCTGGCGGAGTTCGGTACGCAGGGCCTCGGTGAGGAACCGTGCCAGCACCGCCCCGGCCGGCAGTCCCAGCGTCAGCGCCGGGAGGATCAGGTACTGCAGGCTGATCTGGAGACTCTGCGTGTAACCACCCGGTGGTGTGCCGCCTGCCGGCAACCAGCGGAGTTGGACACCGAACACGAGTATCAGCACCGTGCCGACGACGAAGGTCGGGATCGCGATGGCGACAGCGTTGATGCCGATCAGCACGGCATGTACCACGCGGCTCTCGAAGATCGTCGCGGACAGGCTCAGCGCGAGGGCCAGCACGACGGCGATCACGAGTGCGGTCACGGTCAGCACCACGGTGTTGACGAGCCCGAATCCGATCAGGTCGCTGATCGATCCGCCCACCTGGTAACTCTCCCCGAGGTTCAGCGTGAGGATCCCACCGAGCCACGCGAAATACTGCACCAGGAACGGTCGGTCGAGACCGAGGTCGTGCCGGATCGCCGCGAGCTGTTCGGGCCCCGCGTCGGGGCCGGCGAGGGCCGCCTCGGGGCCTCCCGGGATCAGCCGGAGGATCGAGAAGATCAAGAGCGAGGCGATCGCCAGCACGACGATGGCGGTCGGGATCCGTCGGATCACATAACCCAGCATTACGAATTCCGTCCCGTGGTGTTGAGGTAGGTGTCCTTGAGGTGCAACTGATCACGTCGATCCCAGTCGATGTTCCCGACCGCGTTCGACGTCGCGACCTTCTGGAAGACGATGCCGATCTCGACCAGGAAGAGGTCCCGCAGCCAGATGTCATCGAGTTGGCGATAGGCACGCAACGCTGCCGGCGATGCGCCGTCCGGCACGGTCCACGCCGCGTTGGCGGCGGCGGCGTACTGCGGATTGAGGTAGTTCGACGAGTTCTTGGCAGCGTTGAACGGATAGGCCGAGACCGCCAGCGTCGACGGGGTGAATTGAGCAAAAGCATGCTGCAACAACCAGATCCCGGTGAATTTCCCACCGATCAGCTTGGACGCCTGCTGAGTCTGGTCGTTGGGGACGAGGGTCACCGGGATGCCGATGTCCTTGAGATTCGACTGCACGATCTCGGCGACCACGCGGTCGATCCCCTGTGTGGAGAAGTCCAGCGGAATCGGCGGTACCGGGCCGTGTTGCGCCACCAGCTTCCTGGCCTGTGCGACGTCGCGACCGTACGTCGCGTTGGCTGCGGCGTCATAAGCAGGCGACCATTTCGGCCACGGGAGATTCACCACGTAGCCGCTCGTGCGGAAGACGTCGTTGATGATGCGGGGTCGATCGATGGCGAGGGCGATCGCCCGACGGAGACGGACGTCGGACAATGCCGGATTGGTGACGTTGATGCCGACATACTCCTGCGATTCGGCACCGGTGAAGGTGACGTCCTTGAAGCCGTAGCGGGTGGTCGCGAGTTGCTGATCGTGGTAGTTCAGTCCGTACGCCACGTCGATCTGGCCGGTGCGCAGCCGGGTGTACAGCGACTGCTGGTCCCTGATGATGACGAACGTGATCGAATCCAGGTTGGGCTTGCCGCCCCAATAGTTGTCGTTGCGAACCAGTCGCAGCGACGAGTTCGGTTGCCACGAGGCGAACTTGAACGGTCCAGTCCCGATGTAGGACTTGCCCGCCTTCAGCTGCGGGAGGGACTGCGCGTCGAGGATGGGCGCGGAGTCGAGCAGATCGAAGATGTTGCTCAACGGGTGAGCGAAGCGCAGCACCACGCGATGCGGATCGCTGGTGTCGTAGGAGGTGATGGCGGCCGCCGTGCGTTTGAACTGGGGGGTCCACGGGCCGGCGAGGTAGGCCTCGAGGGACTTCTGCACATCCGACGAGACGAAGGGCCTGCCGTTGTGGAACGTCACGTCCGAACGGAGATCCAGTGCCAGCGAGAGTCCGTCGGGCGACAACCGCCACGCGGTCGCCAGCGACGGCCGGACGGTGAGGTCGTCACGCGAGTAGCGGATGAGCGTGTCGAAGGTGTTGCTCACCACCTGGCCGGCGAGATTCCCGGTGCCGATCTGCAAGAAGGTCTTGGGCGACATGTCGCCGAGTACCCCGACACGGAGGTTGCCCCCTTGCGGCGCCGGTTGCCCGGGCGCCAGGGACTGGGAGATGGAGTTCTCCTGCTTGGCGACCGCGGACTGACACCCCGCCGCGAGGAGGCAGGTGGCAAGGGCCAGTGCGAGTACTTGCACCACGCGGGTACGGCGTCCGGGCATCGTTGCGAACTCTCTGTTCCGAGGGGCTGACACGGCCGGTCGCGCTACGTCGCACGAACGGCCCAGGTCACCACTCTGGGCGGACGGAGCGCCGAACGCCAAGCCCGGAGGGGGGTTACGAAGCGTCTCGGCGAAAGTATTGACAGTTGCGCCGACTGTCTGAAAGGTGCTGTGACGCACGGTGTCACCGTGCGATCGCGACAGGACGAGAAGAACGGATCCCATGGCGCAGCACCAGAGTCCTCCGGAGGAGTCCCGCGGCTACGCGGACTTCGGCGGCACCGTCGGACGGACATCGTCGGTCTCGCAGCCGTGGTGGCCGGCCGAGCGGACCGCACCGCCGGGAGCCCCGAACATCGTCGTCGTGCTCGTCGACGACATGGGCTTTTCCGACATCGGCCCGTTCGGTGCCGAGATCGACACGCCGAACATCGACGCGTTGGCGCGGCGAGGTCTGCGGCTGAGCAACTATCACACGACGCCGGTCTGTTCGCCGGCCCGCGCGGCATTGCTCACCGGGCTCAACCCACACCGCGCCGGTTACGGGAGTGTGGCCAACTCTGATCCGGGGTACCCGGGCCTTCGGCTCGAGCTGGCCGACGACGTGCTGACATTGCCGGAAATTCTGCGGGAGAGCGGTTATGCGACGTACGCGGTGGGCAAGTGGCATCTGGTCCGCGACGCGAACATGGGACCGGGCCGGAACCGGGATTCGTGGCCGGTGCAGCGCGGCTTCGACAGCTACTACGGATCGCTCGAGGGGCTCAACTCGTTCTTCCACCCGAATCAGCTGATCTCCGACAATTCGGTTGTCGATGTCGACGAGTATCCGGATGACTACTACGTCACCGACGATCTCACCGATCGGGCCGTCGGTCAGATCAAGGCGCTGCGGGCGCAGGATCGGAGCAGGCCGTTCTTCCTGTACTTCGCCCACATCGCCATGCACGGTCCGCACCAGGTGAAGGAATCCGATCTCGCGAAATACCGCGGACGCTACACCGAGGGCTGGGACGTGGTCCGGCAGAAGCGTTTCCAGCGGCAGGTCGATGCCGGCCTGTTCGACCCGGACACTCCGATCGCCGAGCGCAACACCACTCCCGGTTACGACGCGCCCCCGTGGGATGGCCTCGAGCCGGACGAACAGGACCGCTTCGAGCGCTATCAGGAGGTCTATGCGGCGATGGTCGAGAGTGTGGACCAGAGCGTCGGACGTATCGTCGACACGCTCACCGAGTTGGGCGAACTGGACAACACGATCATCGTGTTCACCTCGGACAACGGCGGGACCGCGGAGGGTGGCCCGGTCGGTACCCGCTCGTACTTCAGCCAATTCGTGCACGGTCCGGTTCCGGCGGACTGGGAGCGTGACGTGCCGCACGACGAGGAGCTGATCGGTTCCGCCGCCCTGGGCGTGCACTATCCGCGCGGGTGGGGCCAGGCGTCGAACACGCCGTTCCGCTTCTACAAGGGTCAGACCTTTGCGGGTGGGGTCCGGGTGCCGTTCGTGATCTCCTGGCCCGACGGTTTGCAGCGGGACCCCGTCGACAACGGCGTCCGGCGTCAGTACTCCTACGTCACCGACGTGGCACCCACCCTGCTGGATCTCGCAGGCATCCCGACTCCCGCGAACCGATTCGGCAAGCCGGCCCAGGATCGAGACGGGGTGAGCGCGGCCTCGTTCCTGCGGGACCGGTCGGCGGAGTCCGCGCACACCGAGCAGTACGCCGAGTTCGGCGGACACCGCGGGTTCTATCGGGACGGGTGGAAACTGGTGTCCCTGCACACCGATCCGGCGAAGGTCGACGATCCGGAGTGGGAACTCTACGACGTGACCGCCGACCCTGCGGAGACCACGGATCTGGCGGCGGGCCAACCCGGTCGGGTCGCCGAACTCGCGCAGGCGTGGGAGGACGCGGCCTGGCGCAACACGGTGTTCCCGCTGTTCGATACGCCCGCCGATCAGATCCGGCGGCGTCCGGCCGAGAGTCGGTACAGCGAACCGGTCCGCCTCCTCGCCGGCACGCCGACCTTGGAGCGATACCGGTCGAGCCGATTGATCGCCTATCGGGATTTCGAGATCGAGGTGGATCTCGTCGACTGGACCCGCTCCGATGAGGGGGTGCTCGTCGCGCACGGCGACCCGCAGGGTGGCTATCTGCTGTACGTCGAGGATGCGGCAGTGCATTTCGTCTTCAACAGCTACGGCAGACTTGCCCGTGCCTCCGCTCCGCTACCCGACGACGTATCCGTTGTGACCGTTCGTGCCGTCGCGACACCGGAGGTGCGCTGGGATTTCTCGATCGAGGTCACCGATGCTGGTCAGACGTCGGTGGTCGCCAAGCTGCCCGATCAGTTCCAGCTGGTGGGCATGGCGCCATGGACGGGTATCTCGGTCGGCCTCGATGCGCGCGGTCCGGTGGATCCCGATCTCCGTGCGCGGCAGGGGGTCTTCCGGTTCGGTCCGGCGCTGCGCGCGGTCACCTACCGGCCCGGCCCGGTTCGAGTCCCGAGCGGGGTCCGGCATGCCATCGACGAGAGCGCGGAGCATCACGCGGACTGACGCACGGACTTCGAATCGTCGTGATTTCAGGTCTCGATTGCCGCGCCGAACTGTGCGGAAATGGAGCGAAAGAACAGAAAGGATTTCCCAATGACATTGGCACAGATCGACGAACGGGCGGACCGGGATGCGCGTGCCCGAGAGGTCTACCGTGACGCAGGCATCACGGTGGACAAGCTCGGCGAGCACATCGGCGCCAAGATCGGACAGGTGCGTCTCGGCGGCGATCTGCCGACCGAACAGGTGGAGGCGATCCGGCTTGCGCTGGCCACCAACAAGGTGGTGGTCTTCACCGATCAGCACCACCTCGACGACGAGACGCAGTATGCGTTCGCCGAATCGCTCGGTGACCCGACCGCACCGCACCCGACGGTGACCTCGCGTGGAACCCAACTGCTGACCATCGAGGGTGCCGCCAACAGCTGGCACACCGACGTCACCTTTGTCGATCGCATCCCCAAGGCATCGATCCTGCGCGCGGTCACTCTGCCGGAGTACGGCGGTGCCACCACCTGGGCGTCGACGGTGGCCGCCTACGAGCAGTTGCCGAAGCCGTTGCGGGCGTTGACCGAAGAGCTCTGGGCGACCCACAGCAACCTCTACGACTACGTCGGTCTGAAGGAACCGTCGGGTGGTGTGGACATCTCCAGGAAGGCAGACAACTACCAGGAGTTCACCAGCACCGAGTACCAGACGCTGCACCCGGTGGTCCGGGTCCATCCGGAGACAGGTGAGCGGAGTCTGTTGCTGGGCCACTTCGCGAAGGAGTTCCGGGGACTCAAGTCCGCCGAGTTCGCCGATCTCTACCAACTGCTGCAGGCACGGATCACCAAGCTCGAGAACACTTTCCGCTGGAACTGGCGTCTGGGTGACGTGGCGATCTGGGACAACCGGGCAACCCAGCACTACGGCATCGCCGACTACGGAAACCAGAAGCGCGAACTGCATCGCATCACCCTCGCCGGCGACGTCCCGGTCGATGTGCGCGGCGAGCGCAGCCAGGTGCTGCAGGGCGATGCCTCGCACTACTCGGGAGTCGAACAGCCGAACCGTCTCGGGGTCTTCGCTGCGTGAGTGCCTGATCTCATCTGACAAACGCCGCGGCCGGCGGACACATGACATCTGTGTCCGCCGGCCGCGGCATTTGCGTGGTGCTGACGGGTCGAGTTCTCGACCTGATCGTCAGTAGTAGTGCGCCCGCCCGCCGACCGCACGGCCGGTCGCACCGAGAACGGCGAGAATCGCGCCGATCACGATCAGGATGATGCCGATCGTCCAGAGGATCGGGATACTGAAGATGAACCCCAGAACCAGTAGGACGATGCCGAGAATGATCACGTGTGTCTCCTTGCGATAGACCAACACGCACTCGACGCTGCTGCAAGTGCCCGTAATGCCAGCCTAGTCCGGCATCGACACGTGGCGGGGATTTGTCATCCTTTCGCCACACTTGAACCTGAACACAACTTCAAGTAGGTTCACCTTCAAATTCGGCGGCAGAGGGATGTGTATGCAACTCGACGGCAAAGTGGCCATCGTGACCGGTGGCGCCGGCGGAATCGGCGCCGCGATCGCCCGAGCACTCGTCACTCGAGGTGCCCGGGTGGTCGTCACCGATCTGAACCCGACCGCCCTCGAGGCCGTGGTGACCGGGATCGAGACCTCGGCGCCCGGGGCGGTGGCGTCCATCGCGGGTGACGCCGCTTCGACGGCCCACATCGACGCGGTCATCGAACTCGCCGAATCACGGTTCGGTCCCGTCGACATGTACTTTGCGAACGCCGGAATCGGCGGTGCTCCAGGGCTGTTCGCCTCCGACGACGAGTGGTCGCAGGTCATCGACGTCAACGTGATGGGTCACATCCGCGCTGCCCGACGACTCGTTCCGGAGTGGGTCGAACGTGGCGGCGGATACTTCGTCGGGACCGCGTCCGCGGCCGGCCTGCTCACCCAATTGGGCTCGGCCACCTACTCCGTGACCAAGCACGCGGCCGTCGGATTCGCGGAGTGGCTCAACATCACCTACGGCGACCGTGGCGTCCGGGCGAGCTGCCTGTGCCCGATGGGCGTCGACACCAAGCTGTTGCGTCCGGACCACGTTCCCGACGACGAGGATGCGCGACTCATGCAGCGCGCGGTCGAGACCGCCGGTCGCGTGCTGACTCCGGAAGAGGTCGCCGACACCGTCATCGAGGCCCTCGGAGACGAACGTTTCCTCATCCTCCCCCATCCCGAGGTGCTCGAGATGTACCGGCACAAGAGTGCCGACTACGACCGCTGGCTGAGCGGGATGCGGCGGTACCAACAGGGTCTCACAGAAGCCACGTCGTAAGGAGTCACCGATGGATCTGCTCAACCCGTCCGAACGGACCGAGAAGTACCGTGCGCAGCTGCTCGAGTTCATGGACAGCCACGTCTACCCCAACGAGGCGGTGTTCGACCAGCAGATGCGCGAGTCGGACAACCCCCACGCGACGCCGCCGATCCTGCTGGAGCTCAAGGCGAAGGCCAAAGAAGCCGGGTTGTGGAATCTCTTCCACCCGCACGCCGAGTGGGGCCCCGGGCTGACGAATCTCGAATATGCACCGTTGGCCGAGATCATGGGACGCGTGGCATGGGCCCCGGAGGTCTTCAACTGCAACGCACCCGACACCGGCAACATGGAGGTGCTCACGCTCTTCGGGACCGACGAGCACAAGAAGCTCTATCTCCAGCCGCTCCTCGACGGTGAGATCGCATCCGCGTTCGCCATGACCGAGCCGGGTGTCGCGAGCTCGGACGCCACCAACGTCGAGCTCTCGATGGTCCGGGACGGCGACGAGTACGTGCTCAACGGCCGCAAGTGGTTTGCCTCCAACGCGGTTCGGCCCGACTGCAAGGTCCTCATCGTGATGGGCAAGACCGATCCGAGCGCCGCCACCCATCGGCAGCAGTCGATGATGGTGGTCCCCACCGACGCGCCGGGCCTCACCATCCTGCGCAACCTCCCCGTCTTCGGCTATGTCGACCGCGAGAGCCACGGCGAACTCGTCTTCGAGAACGTCCGCGTCCCGTCGAAGGACGTGCTCAAGGGCGAGGGTGAGGGCTTCGCGATCAGCCAGGCCCGCCTCGGCCCCGGCCGCATCCACCACTGCATGCGGACCATCGGGATCGCCGAACGCGCCCTGGAACTGATGTGTACACGCGCCACCCAGCGTGTCACCTTCGGACAGCCGATCGCCGACCGCGCCAACATCCAGGACTGGATTGCCGAGGCGCGCATCGACATCGAGATGGTCCGGCTGCTCACGCTCAAGGCTGCGGCCCTGATGGACACGGTCGGCAACAAGGCCGCCGCCACCGAGATCGCTGCGATCAAGGTCGCCGCACCCAACATCGCACTGAAGATCATCGACCGCGCGATCCAGGTGCACGGCGGTGGCGGCGTCACCGACGACTTCCCACTGGCGATGGCGTACGCCCACATCCGAACCCTTCGTCTGGCCGACGGCCCGGACGAGGTCCACAAGCGGGCCATCGCCCGTCGAGAGCTCCGGCCGTATCGGGACGCTGCATCGGCCCCGGAGACGGTGGCGGGCGTCTCGGATCAGGCGCTCGTCTCCCGATGAGCGCAGGCGCGACGACCGGAATGCTCATCCCCGACACCGACATGACCGCTCTGGTCGGGTGGCTGCGAACGGTGGGCGTCGAGACTTCGGGTGAGATCACCTGCTCCCGTGTCGGTTTCGGTCAGTCGAACCTGACCTATCGGGTCCGCGACGAGGCCGGCGGACAATGGGTGCTCCGTCGGCCACCGGTGGGTCACCTGCTGGCCTCGGCTCACGACGTCTCCCGCGAGGCACGGATTCTCGACGCGTTGGCGGCGACCGACGTTCCGGTCCCGCACATCTATGGGGTGTGCGACGACGCCGCTGTCGGCCCGGTGCCGATCGTGGCGATGGAGTTCGTCGACGGGTCGGTGCTGACCGATCGCAGTGCGGGCGAGGCGCTCTCGCCAGACATCCGGGGCGCCGTCGGCCGGGCGATGACGGAAACCCTCGCCCACATCCACGCCGTCGATCTGGATGCGGTCGGGCTCTCGGACCTGGCGAGTCACAAGCCCTATGCGCCGCGCCAGCTCAAGCGGTGGAGTGCACAGTGGGAGAAGTCGAAGACGCGCGACATCCCGGACCTCGACACCCTCACTGCGCGTCTGTCCGACAACATCCCGGAGCAGCACGAGACGACTCTTGTGCACGGCGACTTCCACATCCGCAACGTGATGGTCGGTCCGGCCTCGGGAGCGGTGTCGGCGGTCCTGGACTGGGAACTGTCGACGCTCGGCGATCCGCTCGCCGACATCGGCAGCACCCTGGCCTACTGGCCGGAACGGACCGACGCCGTCGTGCTGGGTGACCCGGTCGATGTCATGGAAGGATTTCCCGGCCGTGATCAGCTGGCGCAGGCCTACCTCGAGCGAACCGGACGCGATCCACAGGCCCTGCGGTACTGGCACGCACTGGGGCTCTGGAAGGTCGCGATCATCGCCGAAGGCGTTCTGCGGAGGGCGCGCGAGAACCCGTCCAATCGAGCGGCCGCCGGCGTGCCGACCCCGGCCCATGTCGACAATTTCGTGGCCCGAGCGGTGGCCGTGGCCGACGACGCGGGACTATAGCGTCATGCCGAAAGCCGACGGCGCACCCGCCCGATCGCGTCCGCTCACCCCGCGGGGTGAGCGGACCCGTTCGGCGTTGATCTCCGCGGCGCGGACGGTGTTCGAGCGCGACGGCTTCAGCGATTCCCGGCTGACCGACATCACCGCGGAGGCGAACTGCGCGACCGGCTCTTTCTACACGTACTTCGACAGCAAAGAGGACATCCTCGACGCCGTCCTCGCCGAGGCGGAGGAGGACATGCTGCATCCCGGACTGCCGCACGTCGAGCCGGCGTCCGACGATGATCCGACTGCGGTGATCGAGGCGGCCAATCGTGCGTACTTCGAGGCCTACCGGCGGAATGCGCAGCTGATGCTGGTTCGCGAACAGGTCGCAGGCCTCAGCACCGAGTTCCGCGAGACCCGGCGTCGTCGAGGGCAGGTCTTTGCGGAGCGGAACGCGAAACGCATCAGAGAGCTCCAGGCCCGGGGCCTCGCCGATCCCGATCTGGATCCGCTGGCGGCCGCACGCGCCCTCTCCGGCATGGTCTCCCGGATGGCGTATTACGGCTTCGGTCTCGGCGACGAGATTGACATGGACGAGCTGGTGTTCACCGCCACCCGACTGTGGGTCAACGCGATCGGACTGCGCCGTCCCACCTGACGCCGACAGCAACCGAATTCCCGCCGACAGCAACCGGAATCTCGCCGACAGCAACCGGAATTCTGCCGACAGCAACCGAATTCCTGCCGAGAGCAACTCCGTCGTCAGGGCGCGACCCTCCGCAACGTCTCCCGATCGATTGCCCGCTTCAATATCTTGCCGGTCGCACCTTTGGGCAATGCGTCGACGGTCTGCACGATCCGCGGCACCTTGTAGGCGCTGAGCCGTTCCTTCGTCCAGTCGCGTAGCCGATCCGGATCGATGGTCGCTCCCGGGCGTGGCGTGATCACCGCGGCGATCTCTTCTCCGTAGTGGTCATCCGGCACGCCGACCACTGCCACCTCGACGATGTCCGGGTGCTCGTAGAGCACCTCCTCCACCTCGCGCGGGTAGACGTTGTAGCCACCCCGGATGATGAGGTCCTTGACCCGGTCGACGATCCGCACGTTGCCTGCGTCGTCGATGGCACCCAGGTCGCCGGTCTTGAACCATCCATCGATCAGCTCGGCCGCGGTCGCGTCAGGCCGGTTCCAGTACTCCTTCATCACGGTCGGACCCTTGAGGAAGATCTCGCCGACCACATCCGCACCGACCACCAGGCCGTCGGGATCGCGTACCTCGACCTGGGTTCCGGGCAGCGCCGGACCCACGGTCCCGACGACGGGGCGGCCGTTGATGTCGTGAAATGTTGCTGCACCGGATGTTTCGGTGAGGCCGTAACCTTCAAGAATCTTGCAGCCGAACTTCTCCTCGAACGCACGGATCACTTCCGCCGGCAGCGCGGCCCCGCCCGAGCCGGCCAGCCGCAGTGCGCGGAAATCATCGGGTGAGTAGCCCTCGGCCACCTGCAACATGGCGTTCCACATCGTCGGGACGCCGCACGAGATGGTGATCTTCTGATCGCGCAGCAGGTCGAGGAATGCCGTCGGGTCGAACGGGCTCATCAACGACAGACTGCAGCCCTGCGACAACGCCGAGTTCATCACGATCGCCTGACCGAACACATGGAACAAGGGCAGGCCGGTCGCCCACCGGTCGTCGGTGGTCACCTCCATCAGCTGCCGGAAGGCGACGGGACAGGCGTTGATGTTCCCGACCGTCAGCGCCGCACCCTTCGGCCGACCGGTGGTGCCGGACGTGTAGAGGATCACCGAGACGTCGTCATCCGAGCGGTCGACATAGGACGGCACCGGTTCGGGGAGATCGATGGCCTCCTCGTAAGGACCCACCTCCAGGAACGGAATGCCCGCGGATTCCGCACTGCGCCGGGCGGTGTCGGCGCAGTGGTGCCACGCGACGACGAGCGATGCACCGGAGTCGTCGAGCACGTAGTCGATCTCTGGCGACGTCGACATCACGTTCATCGTGATCGCCGTGGCACCCAGCGTCTGGAGTCCGTAATAGGTGATCACGAACTCGGGAATCGACGGCGCGATGAGAATGACGCGATCACCCTCGCGCACACCGAGTCCGGCGAGCGATGCGGCGCTCCGCGCGATCCGGTCCCGGAGGGCGGCGTAGGTGAGTTCCCGATCGCCTGCACGGACGGCGAGTCGGTCGGGTGCGTCGTCCGCAAAAGCCCAGAGGCTGGCGACAGTGCTGGCCATGGTGTTCCTGTCTGTGTGGAGAAGTGTTGCGGTGCAACCGATCACTCGAAATAGCGACGGGGGACGTCGACCAACATGGCGTCGATGTCCTTGTCACTCACCCCACGCTCACGCAGTGCCGGCAGCACGTCCTCACTGATGTGCCGGTAGTTCCATTTGGGCACGGCCTGGCGCTTGGCCTCGGGATCGAACCAGTCGATGAAGCAGGCGGCATCGTGGGCCAGTGCCATCCGATCGGCGTAACCCTTCTCGACGAGAGAGACCACGGTGTTGATCCGGTCGTCGAAAGGCAGCAGGACGTCGAGCCCGAATCGGTCCATCCCGAGGATCGACCCGGCGTCGGCGATCTTCATCAGGTAGTCGAGGTCGGTCGAGTCGCCCGAATGCCCGATCACCACCTTGCTCAGGTCGGCACCCTCCTCGGAGAGCACCTGCTGCGCAACGAGTCCGGATTGGGTGTGCGGGTTGGTGTGCACGGTGATCGGCGCTCCGGTCTGCGCGCTGGTCTGTCCGACCGCGCGCATCACCCGTTCCACGCCGGGCGTCAGGCCCTGCTCCTCGATTGCGCACTTGAGGAACGCGGCCTTGACCCCGGTGTCGGCGATGCCCTCGGTCAGGTCCTTCGTGAAGAACGTGACCAGTGGTTCGGACACGTCGAACAGTAGGCCGGGGCCGGTGTAGTGGAACTGGAAGGGAATGTCGTTGTAGGTGTAGAGCCCGGTCGCGACGACGATCTTCAGATCGATCTGTTCGGCGATGCGCTGGATGCGCGGGATGTAGCGGCCCAGCCCGAGCACCGTCGGGTCCAGGATCGTGTCCATGCCGAGGCCTTTGAGTTCGCGGAGGTCGCGGACCGCCTCGGCGATCTTTTCTTCCTCGTCCCAGTCGTCTTGATAGTTCTGCCGGTACTCCTCGCCGAGGACGAAGACATGTTCGTGGACGAGAACGTTGCCCAGCTCGGCGGAGTCGACGGGGCCGGTGACGGTGTTGACGGTGCTCATGTGTGTCCTTCGCGACGTGGGAACCAGGGTGTGGTCTGGATCACTCCGGGCGACTGTATTTGAGGATGAGTTCAACTTCAAGATGTACTGCTCCTCGAGGTGCGTGCGCCCGATCCCGTCGTCGGTCCTTCGAGACGGATGATCCCGCCGCCACATGTCATTCGGCCGGCGGAGCGGATCTCGCGGGTCGGTTACTCTCCACTGCGACGTTTCTTCGACCTGGGGGACGTTCTTCGACCAGGGGGGTGGGCCGGTGCGAGCATCGGTGCGGGTGATGACGAGTGCGATGGCCGCGATGGCGACCATCACGATGGTGGCCGGATGCGGGGGTGCCGGGTCCGACGCGGCGGCAGCCGACACGTCCCCGGCGGGATCCGATGTGACGGTCCCGCCAAAAGATCTGGTGCTCAGCGGTTCCGAACTGCCGCGCGGGTACCAGGAGATGCCCATCCCGGCGGACCAGATGCAGAAGTCCGCCGACGGCATGCTCGACGCCACCAGGGGCGCCGACATCAGCCCGGCCGCCTGCGCGCCGCCGAGCGCCATTCCGGACACGATGGACATGTCCGAGATGGGCATGCTGGTCGCGGCGCTCGGCTCGACGACCCTCGCGGAGGTCGTCACCGCTGACCATGGCGACATGACGGCCATCCGGAAGTCGACGACCGGCGACTGCGAAAAGGTCACCGCCGCCATCAAGAACGGTGACGCGGCGGGATCGTCGTCGACGATCGTGAACACCCCGATGGATGTGCCCGACTCCAGGGCCGACGATGTGTTCGCCGTCAAGCAGACGAGCACGTCGACGGTCAACGGTCGGGAGGTGACGGCGACCTCGTTGCTGGGGTGGGCGACGGTTGGTGGTTACTCGGTGGCGGTGACCTCGGGTGGTCTGCTCGGCGCCCCCGACGCCGTGGTCTTCAACACGACGCTGGTCAAGGCAATCGACAAGGTGGCCACCGCGGGCTGAGGGCGTACCCGTCGCGCATCGCCCGAACGAGCAACTAGATTGCTTGCTGTGAGTGATGCCGACACACCGTTCGCACATCTCACCGGACTGGCCACCGCGCACGGTCCGGTGTCGCCGCACCGTCCCGACATCGCCGCTGCGCTCTGGTGGGAGTCCGAGCCGAACGGCAAGCTCGACCGGCTCATCGCCTACCTGCGCGACGACGAGCTCCTCCTCGCGGCGCGCAACGCCTGGCTCCGCGGTGTCTGGGGGATCATGGCCGTCACCACGCGACGCGTGATCATGGTGAGTGTGCCGACGGAGAGCCGGGAGGGCTACGCGTACGAGCTCCCCGTGGAGGCGGCCCTGGAGATGACCGACGGCGGCACCGACGACGGGTATCGCATCTTCTATCTGCACGACTACGAGGCGACGACCAAGCTGTTCTTCACCAATGCGCTGGTCGGCGAGTCCTTGTACGACCGGCTCTACTGGTGCGTCTCGCGCACCATGCTCGACGACCGCGGCGGCCGGCTCGAGCGCGCCGACGATCGCGGGGTGACCGACGATTTCGCCCGCTTCCGCAAACTCAAGGACGCATTCGACACCGGGGCCCTCGATGACGATGCGCTACGGAACGCGACGTTGCGGCTCTTCCTCGGGCCAGAGGGGCATCCGCCGCCACGGACTGTCTGACCGGACCAGCAGGGCATTGACCCAGTTGCCGGCAACCTGTGCCGCGTCGCCTGCTTTGCCGATGTCGGTGAGTGCACTCCAGTAGGCGCGCCCGATCACCACGCCGTGCGCGAACTGCCGCCAATTGGCGTAGTAACTCCGGGCCGAGTCCAGCGCGGCGAACAGCATCGGCCAGCACTCGTCGACCTCGAGGTAACCCGAGCTCAGGCAGGTCCGCACCACAAAAGGCAGTCGACCGAGGTCCCAGGCGCGGATGTGGGTGGGAAAGTGTCTGTCGGAGACCGTGTTCCGGAGCAGCCTCGCGGTGCGCAGGTTGTAGAGGGCGTTGTAGTGGCCGATCCAGTGGCCGGGTGACTCGCCGCGGGCGGCCGCCCGCGCTGCGAGGAACTCTCGGTGGACCTCCGGGTCGTGACCTGGCGTCCTGTTCGTCGCCTCTGCCACCAGCGGTGCGATCACCTCGAACGTCGAACTGTGCATGCCGTCGAGCAGCAGGCCGACGGTCTTCCTGGCCGAGACGTCGTCGGTGATACCCCACCAGTCGCGCATGCGGGTGCGCAGTAACTCCGGGTCGTCGTCGAGAGCGATGGTGTCGCATGCGTACTGATTGGAGATCCACATGTGGGCGCCGACATTCAGCGCGGCCTGTGGTCGTTCGGGGAGTGGTGCGTCGCCGTGCCAGATGAACGGCCTCCCCAACGACGACCTCTCCCCGGAGGGGAACGGTGTTATCGGCGAGATGGACACATCGATGAGGGTAGCGGCAGCGCCGTCCGGCAGACCCGCCCGGACGTCCCGTCTCGCCAGCCGTGGGCACCATCTCCGCCGATCGTGCCCAGTTTCTCGTCGATCGTGCCCAGTTTCTCGTCGATCGTGCCCAGTTTCTCGTCGATCGTGCCCAGTAACCGTCGTGGTGAGAGCGAGCGCCGGCGTTGACGCGTGCTCTGACCTGACAGATGCTGGGTCTATGGCCGACATGACGACGAGATCCGACGCTCACGCCGACCAGGACAAGGCTTCCGACTCTCGGAATCGGGCGCGGCGATGACCACTGCAGTCGTTGTCGGGGCCGGGCCCAACGGGCTCGCCGCAGGCTTGCATCTCGCGCGGAACGGCGTCGACGTGCAGGTTCTGGAAGCATCGGACACGGTGGGCGGGGGAGCGCGGTCGGGCGAGCTCACCATCCCCGGCGTCATCCACGACTATTGCTCGGCGTTTCACCCGCTCGGGGTCGGGTCGCCGTTCTGGGCGGAAGTGGGTCTCGAGAAGTACGGGCTGACCTGGAAGTGGCCCGAGATCGACTGCGCGCACCCGCTCGATTCGGGAGATGCAGGCCTGCTGTATCAGTCGATCGAAGCCACCGCGGCCGGACTCGGTGAGGACGGACGGCGGTGGCAGCTGGCGTTCGGAGATCTCGCCCGGAACTTCGACGACCTCGGGCACGATCTCCTCCGGCCCATCGTCAACGTTCCCGCGCACCCGCTCAGGCTCGCCGCCTTCGGTCCGCGCGCGCTCTTGCCGGCCACGGTGTTGGCCCGCTGGTTTCGTACCGAACGTGGACGTGCCCTCTACGGGGGCATCTCCGCCCATCTGTTCTCGCGCCTCGACCGCCCGCTGACCGCCGCCCTCGGCCTGATGATCGCCGCGAGTGGTCATCGCTACGGGTGGCCGGTCGCCGAAGGTGGCTCGGGAGCGATCACCGCCGCCGCGGCCGCGGCGCTGACCGATGCCGGCGGCAAGATCGAGACCGGGGTGCGGGTGAGCTCTCGCGCCGACATTCCCGATGCGGACCTCGTCCTGTTGGATCTCTCCCCGGCCCAGGCGCTCGCGATCTACGGCGACGAGATGCCCGCCCGGATCACGCGGGCCTATCAGCGGTATCGCGTGGGTGCCTCGGCATTCAAGGTCGACTTCGCGATCGAGGGCGACATCCCATGGAGCAACCCTGACTGTGTCCGCGCCGGAACCGTCCACCTGGGTGGGGACTTCGACGAGGTCCGCGACACCGAACGCCGTCGGGCAGACGGTGTGATGGTCGACCGCCCCTTCGTGCTGCTCGGTCAGCAGTACGTCGCGGACCCCAGTCGGAGCAACGGAACCGTCAATCCGATCTACGCCTACGCTCACGTGCCCCGCGGTTACGACGGTGATGCCACCGAGGCGGTGACCGCGCAGATCGAGCGATTCGCCCCCGGCTTCCGGGAGCGAATCATCGCCACCGCAAGCGCCGGCACCGAGCAATTACATTCGTACAACCCCAATTTCGCGGCCGGCGACATCATCGGTGGTGCCAATGACGGACTGCAGATGGTGGTGCGCCCGAGGCTCGCTGTCGATCCATATGCCGTCGGGGTCGACGGGGTGTTCCTGTGCTCGCAGTCGACGCCGCCGGGAGCGGGCATCCACGGATTGTGCGGATACCACGCGGCTTCGTCGGCGCTGAGGTCGCTACCGCGGCGATCCTGACGACCCGAACCCCGCCGACGGCAACCCGAATCCCGCCGACAGCAACCCGAATCGCGCCGACAGCAACCCGCATCCCGCCGACAGCAACCATGTCCTCCGAGCAGGCCGGCCTTCCCAGCCCCGCCGGCCTGCCGCGATGGCCCATACGGTGAACTGAACAGATGGAACTCCTGCTCATCCGCCACGCCCAGCCGTTCCGGCTGAACGATCCGATCGGTGCTGACCCGGACCTGACCCCCGAGGGCGAGGAGCAGGCCAAGCGGCTCGCCGCGGCGCTGGCCGACGACCGGTATGGCAAGGTCGACCGGCTGGTCAGCAGCCCCATGCGTCGCGCTGCGCAGACCGCGGGTTTTGCGCGCGAAGCGCTGTCCCTGGACGTGGCCACCGATCAGCGGCTCGTCGAACTCGACCACGGTTGGACCACCTACGGCGCCGTGGATGCCTACACCGACCGCAGTCTGCTGCTGAAGGACATGAACGGTGGACGACTCGGGGAGAACACCTTCGATCCCGAGGTGTTCCGCGAGCGCGTGGTCGCCGGGATCGAGGAGGTGGCCGCACCCGCCGACGTCGGGGTGGTCGCGATCGTCTGTCACGGTGGGGTCATCAACGCGTACCTGTCGCACGTGATCGGCACTGCGAGCATGTTCTTCGTCGAGCCGTACTACACGTCGGTGACCCGAGTGCTCGCTCTCGAAGGCGGCCATCGACAGGTGTTGTCGGTCAACGAGATCGACCACCTACGAGTGAGACTCGACGGCTGGCCGCCGGTCATTGCGCCCCGGCCGTGATCGTCAACCAGATGGTGCGCGACAACGCCGCCACCAACCGGTCATCCGACG
The DNA here is from genome assembly GCF_049847105.1 of Gordonia sp. DT218. Lineage (NCBI taxonomy): Bacteria > Bacillati > Actinomycetota > Actinomycetes > Mycobacteriales > Gordoniaceae > Gordonia > Gordonia sp. DT218. Next base: position 473,882 of record NZ_JBNCNS010000004.1, read on the forward strand.
ACTCCCGCGGATGCAGGATGTGCTGGGTGACGGTCCGCTCGACCATCCAGGTCACAGCCGCCACGGCCTCCGACGTCATGGAGAAGCGCAGATTCCTCCGATCAGCGGTCGGTGACACCCACCCAGGAACCTCCCAGCCGGCGTCGAGGATCCCACAAGTCGCGTAGCGCAATCTCAATGGTGTCAACGAGATCCGCACCGGATCTCACCATCGAGAAAGGCCGACGATGCCCACTCCGAAGCAGAACAACAACAACACCCGCCGCGCCCCGCAGGCCCCCGCGCGGCGTCGCCGGCGGGTCCGCCACTTCGACCAGCGCTCGCGTCGCTGGCTCTGGGTCTGGCAGTGAGCTGACCGGCCTTCGCCGTTCTACCACAACCCCGCCGTGGCAGATGCCGCGGCGGGGTTGCTGTGTGTTGGTCGCCGAGCGGGCACAGATCCCCGCCGAGCGGGCGCACGATCTCTTCATCAGAACGCGATTGCCCCACCCCTGACATGAGCATCACCCCTCAGCTCCGTCGGCCGCACTATGCGGTCAACAGACCTGTGGGGTGATGCTCATGTCACGTCACCGTCGAGCGTGGTGAGGATGTCGCGCAGGGCCCGCTGCTGCTCGACGTCGAGTCTGCCGATGAGGTGCCGTTCGACGGCGTCGTGAAGTGCACGTTGTTTGTCGACCATGAGGTCCTCGCCCGCCGGCGCGAGCGACACCTCGACGCCGTTGCGTAGCCGCTCACGGGTGAGAAAACCACGCTTCTCCATACGCGTGAGGAGATGCGAGAGTCGGCTGCGGTCCCACCCGGTCGACGTGACGAGCGCATTCTGCCTCGCCGTCCCGCCTGCCTTGTTGAGGTGCACGAGCACCGTCAGTTCGGGTTCGGAGACCGAGTTCGCGGCCGTGACATCGTCGATCACGGCTGTGCGGATCACCTCGCTGGTCCGCTTCCAGAGGAGCCACAGCGCGACACCGGACTCGTCCCCATCTGTTGACATTTCTACACCTCGCTTCTACTGTTGACATTACAACACCCGCAATCGCCGCGCCAGATCAAGGCGCGCGGGAAGAAGGAACACATGTCACTCAACGAGGCAGAACGGCGACGCACCAGCGAGGAACTGCGGCGCAACGCCGAACTCACCGGTCTGACCCACGCCGCGATGGCAGCCGACCTCGGGTTCACGTCGGATCACCTGCACGGACTACTGGAGCTGTCCGGATCTCAGAATCCGGTCGACGTCTGGATGGTCCGGGACTACCTCGAGCAGGCCGTCCGCGACGCCGGGCGGGAGCCCGAGTCGTTCACCGTGCTCACGCCCCAGAGTCGGCGCATGGCGCGAATGTGGTTCCGGCTCCGACCGGCTCCGCGGCATGTCTTCGCCGCCTGATCCACCGAACTCCCATCCATCCAGCAACCGAATCGAGGACTCTGATGTCTGACACCAACTCCGCCTCAACCGCGTCCCACCCGGGCGGTACCGGGACCATCGGCGACCGATCGGTCGCCCGCGTCGGCTACGGCGCAATGCAATTGGAGCGACGACGCGACGACCGCGCAGCTGCCGTCGCGGTGATCCGGCGGGCGATCGAACTCGGTGTGAACCACATCGACACCGCGCAATTCTACGGAAACGGTTTCTCGAATGAGCTGATCCGCGAGGCCGTACGCCCAGACGACGGTGTCACCGTGGTCACCAAGGTGGGTGCCGACCCGAACCCGGACGGCCCGATGCCGATGCGAGCCGCGCAGCGTCCCGAAGAGCTCCGGGCGAGTGTCGAACACAACCTGCGCAGTCTCGGGCTCGATCAGATCCCGGTGGTGAATCTGCGACGCGTCGACGCCAGCGCTCCGATCCCCGTCTCGGCGGACCAGGTCGTCGACTTCGACGATCAGCTCGCCGCGATGGTCGCCATGCGCGACGAGGGTCTGATCGGCGGCATCGGACTGAGTACCGTCTCGATCGAGATGCTGCGCCAGGCGCTGCCTGCCGGCATCGCGTGCGTGCAGAACGCCTACAGTCTCGTGTCCCGCACCGACGACGACATGCTCGATCTGTGCACCGCCGAGGGCATCGCGTGGGTGCCGTACTTTCCGCTCGGCAGTGCGTTTCCCGGGATGCCGAAGGTGACCGACGAGGCCATCGTGGTGCAGGTCGCTCAGACCCTCGACGTCACGCCGTCGCAGGTCGGGCTCGCGTGGCTGCTGCACCGGGCTCCGAACATGTTGCTGATCCCGGGCACCTCATCGGTGGGCCATCTCGAAGAGAACGTCGTCGCCGGCTCGGTCGTGCTCGATGCGGACACGGTGGCCGCCCTCGACGACGTGCCCCATCGTGAAGGTCAAATCGGCTGACACCGAGCGGTTCTCGGAACGCAGTCAGTTCCCACCCGCGTGCACCAGCACCGGCACCAACTGCTCGGCCGCCGTCCAGGCACCGTGATGGCCGGGCATGTTCACCTCCGGCGCCGGGTCGGCCAGGGTCCGGGTGATGATCGTTCTTCCCCGTGCCACGGCCACCAGGTCGCCGATCCGCTCGGCGACCACGTCGGTCACCTCAGCACCGAACCACTGTTCGTCCAGCACCTGTTCACGCGGCACCACGAACGCGTCGTCACCCAGGACGTCGGTCCAGAACGTGTGCACGTCGTCGCGAGCGCCGGGTCGTGTGTAGACGTGACGGACGCGCATCTCACCCGCCACCGCCTCGACACCCTTGAGCATCTCGTCTGTGGTGTCGATGTCGATTCGATTGTCCGCCTGGATCATCCCGTGATCTCCGGTCACCACCAAGGTGGCATCGCGGGGGAGATCCGACGCGATGTCGGCGACCAGGCGGTCCACCACACCCAACGTCTTCACCCACTGCGGCGAGCCGGGCCCGAAGAGGTGTCCGGCCGCATCGAGATCGGGCCAGTAGGCATAGATGAGACGATGATCCGGCGTGGACGGCGCCAGTGCGTCACCGATGCCGGCGAGGATGTCGGCAGGTATCTGCGCCCCGATGTACGTGCCCTCCACGCGGAAGGCGGCCCGGCTGAATCCCGACCCGCGGTATGCCGCAGGCATCACGTACGTCACGTCGACGCCGCGGTCGGCCATCTCGGCGAGGAGGCCTGGCTCCGGCTGAATCAGTTCCGGCACATACAGTCCCAGAGCCGAGCGTCCGTCGGATCGGTTGAAGGTCCAGCGTAACGCGTTGAGGGTCCGGCGTTTTGGTCCACGGGTTTCGTCCCGATCCGTGCGGAACGAGTAGCCGATGATGCCGTGGCTCCCGCAGGGTGCGCCGGCCATCAGGCTGGTGATGCTGGTCGCCGTCGTCGCGGGGAAGCCCGCGCGGATGGTGGCCGTCCGCATCGCCGTCAGCGTCGGCGCGACCTCGGCGTGGTCGTCGAGCAGGGTGGCGCCGAGACCGTCGATCAGGAGCAGCACGACGTCTTTGCTCGAGGGGATCGGAACGGTCGACGTCGGGCTCTGCTCGAAGGCGTCATCGATCGCCGGTAGTACGTCGGCGAGCGTCGCAAAGCTGCTCCATTGCAGAGGATGGAGCTCGTCCGACGATTCACTCACAACGACACGGTATCCGCATTTCTTGTGGACAACCCGGGCGCATCGGCTTGCCGCGTCGGCTACTCGCCCTAGCCTGGGTGCATGCCCGATTTCGATCCCCTGCACGAGGCGGCGAGCGACCTGCTCGTCGATTTCGACATGGCAACCGTGGACCGGGGCTCCAACTACGCCGACGACGGCCGGATCATCGGGATGAGCTGGTCACCGGACGAGCTGGCGCTGACCGGCCGATGCCGAGGATCCGGCGGTCAGGTGTACGAGACCACAGCCGTCTTCAACGCACTGGAGACCTCACGCTCCCTCGACTTCACCGAGTGTTCGTGTCCGGTCGGATTCATGTGCAAGCACGGCGTGGCGCTGGTGCTGACCGCGCTGCAGGTCGAGAGCACGACCGAACCACAGACCGACGTCGGCGAGCTCGCGCCCATCAGCAGGCTCCCCGCCCAGTGGCGCACCACCTTGGGTGCGTTTGTCCACGAGGAACCGAAGACGGCGCCCGTCGACATCGGTATCCTCGTCGAACTGCCGCCGAGGAAACGGTGGGCGCCCAATCCCGCGCCAACGTTACGGCTGGTCAAACAGGGTAAGCGCGGCAGATGGGTGAGGAAGGGCATCAGCTGGCGAACGGTGGCCCGACGAGCCGGCGGCCTGCCGCTCGCCCCGGAGCACCCGGAGTTCGAATCGGGGCAGCTGCGCGCAGTGGTCGCAATGGCGCGCGCCTACGTCAACACCGGCGTCCACGATGACCAGATGGCGCTCGGCTGGGCGCCGAACGACATCTGGGAACTGGTGGCGGCAGCCCGCGACGCCGGGGTGGCCTTGCTCGCCGACCCGTCGACCGGTGCCACCTACGTTGACCTCTTCGCCGGCGCACGGATCGCGTTCCGCATCACCCGCACCGACGACGGCGCCCTCGTCTCCCCGTATCTCCAGGTCGATCACGACAACTGGCACGATTCACCCGTGGGCTTGATCGGTACGCCTGTCCCACATGGTGCATTCACCGTCGACGAGGACGTCTTGCTGATGGGTCCGTTCGAGGCGCCGTCCGACCGCCGGGCACTCGAGGAGCTCGTGTCCACCGGTGGCGTGGTGATCCCCGACGCCGATCTCGACGAGTTCGTCGCGGACCTGCTGCCGTCACTCGCCGCGACGGTCCCGGTCGACATCGAAGACGGTGCCATCACCCCGCCGACCATCGTCGGGCCGACGCCATTGCTCACCATCCGAGTCGGTGAACAGGCATCGCAGGTGGACTGGCGGATCAGCTATCGCATCAACGAGCGGCGACGCGTCTTCGACACCGCCGACCCGGTGGCAGCGAGCAGCATCCGCAACGCCGAAGACGAAGCGCAGGCGTGGAAGGACGCACGAGTCGCGATGGAACTCGTCGCCTGTCGATGCACGCGGTGGCAGACGCAGGCGGCACGTCTGGTCAACCAGTCGCTACGGTCCGGAGCGCGAACCGACGACGGCGACCTCGACGCCGTCGTTGCCGACGACGTTGTCTCCGCGGTCCGGCAGGCCGGCACCGATCTCCTGCGCCGTACCTTCACCTACTCGCTCATCGACACCGCCGTCCTGGTCGGCGAGCTGGTGCCCGAACTCGGCGACGGCATCGAGGTCGAGGTGATCGGTGACCTCGTCGATTTCCGCCCGGCGCAAGAGGAGCCGGAGATCGTCATCAGCGAGGACACCAGCCCGGTCGGCAACGATTGGCTGAACCTCCGGATCACCATCGAGGTCGACGGCCGTGAGGTCCCGCTCGGCGACGTCATCCGGGCACTCGCCGCCAACGCGACCCACCTGCTCCTGCCCGACGGCACCTACTTTCCGCTCGACAGCGCCGAGCTACGGCGACTCACCGAGCTCATCCGCGAGGCGCAGGACCTCGGCGAGATCGAGAACGGCCTCGTCAAGCGCAACACCTACAACGCGACCCTCTGGGAGGAACTGCTCGGCCTCGGTGTCGTCGACGACCAACTGGCCGAATGGCATTCGCGGGTAAGACGCCTCGCCGAGGCCACTCTGCCCGCGCGCATGGGTCCGCCTGCGGGGCTGCGCGCCGACCTACGTGACTATCAGCATGACGGACTCGACTGGCTGAGGTTCTTGTGGCAGAACAGGATCGGTGGCATCCTCGCCGACGACATGGGGCTCGGCAAGACTGTGCAGGCCCTCGCCCTGATCGCCGAGGCGACGGCCGAGCAGCCGTCCGGGTGCTTCCTGGTCGTCGCGCCGACCAGTGTCGTCGGTAACTGGGTCAGCGAGGCGCACAAATTCGTACCCGCCCTGGAGGCGGTCGCGGTGACCGCCACCGAGGCCAAGAGCGGTATCGACTTCGCCGAACAGGTCGGTGGCGCGCACATCGTGGTGACCTCGTACACGTTGCTCCGCCTGCAATTCGACAAGATCAACCAATTCCGTTGGACTGGAGTGATCTTCGACGAGGCTCAGTTCGTGAAGAATCACAAGAGCAAGACCCACCAGTGTGCGCGTCGCCTCGGCGCCGAGATGAAACTTGCCATCACCGGCACGCCGATGGAGAACAACCTGATGGAGCTGTGGTCGCTGCTCTCCCTGACCGCGCCCGGCCTGTTCCCGTCGCCCAACACCTTCGGGGAGTACTACCGCAAACCGATCGAATCCGGCGAGCATCCCGAGCGGCTCGACGGCCTGCGCCGACGCATCCGTCCGGTGATGTTGCGCCGCACCAAGGACCAGGTCGTCGCCGACCTGCCGGCCAAACAGGAGCAGGTGCTGGCCGTCGACCTGACCGCCAAACACGAGCACATCTACCAGGCCAGGCTGAACCGGGAGCGCCAGCGGGTCCTCGGTCTGCTGGGGGACTGGGAGGAGAACCGCTTCGCCATCTTCCGATCGCTGACGATGATGCGGCAGCTGAGTCTGCACGCGGGACTGGTCGACGAGAAGGACCTCGGTGTGGCGTCCGCCAAGATCGACTACCTCGCCGAACAGCTGCCCGCACTGATCGCCGAAGGCCATGCCGCCCTGGTCTTCAGCCAGTTCACCGGGTTCCTCGGGCTCATCCGCGAACGCCTCGACGGTCTCGGCATCGCCTACAGCTACCTCGACGGGTCGATGAGCGCGAAGCAACGCACCACCGCGATCGACCAGTTCAGCAGTGGCCACACCAAGGTATTCCTGATCAGCCTCAAGGCCGGTGGCTTCGGTCTGAACCTCACCGAGGCCGATTACTGCTTCGTCTGCGACCCGTGGTGGAACCCCGCCGCCGAGGCTCAGGCCGTCGATCGGACCCATCGCATCGGCCAGACCCGGCCGGTCACCGTGTACCGGCTGGTGTCCAAGGGGACCATCGAGGAGAAGGTCGTCGAGTTGCAGGACAAGAAGCGTGCGCTGTTCGACGCCGTCGTCGACGACGGCGATCTGTTCGGTACGGTGATCAGCCCCGACGACGTGCGGGCGATGCTGGGGGACACGTGACCGTTCCGGCCGCACCTTCAGTATCCGGCCGCACTTTCGGCTCGAAGCCGGAATCCGAAGGTGCGGCCAGAACCACGCCATCGGACAGCGCCCGCGCGCTGCGCCGCGCGTGACTGTCATCGTCGTACCACTCGAACCAGGGAAAGCGGTGTCGCCGGTACTCGTTGATCGTCAGTGGTGGGTGATGGGGTTCCCCGCCCGTGAGTTCTTTCCACGCAACCGAATTGACGATGCGCAGGACGGCGCCGGATCGGGCGGTCGGATGCCAGTTCGCGCGTGGTTCGACGGGTGTCGCGATGGACCGGGTGAGCGACCCGGCCGCGCTCAGACCCATGCTGCCGGTCAGGGACGCGCCGCACGCATCCACCTCGGGAACCATTTCGGCGCTGCATCGATTCGGGTCGATTCGCCGCGCCTCCCAGAGCTCCCCGCGCAACGGGATGACCTCGATGCGGACGGTGCCGTCGTCGGCGTCGGCGACGTGCTCTGTGGTCGACTGTCCATCCGCGGCGGGGACGGCGACGAACTGACGGACCGTCGAAGCGTCGGTCCGGAATCCATCGAGCCTCGGCTGATTCGGGACCTCGAAATAGTCTTCCGCGTCAAAATCGGGATCATCGGAGAACGCCTGACCGGTCACGGCGTTCACTCCACCCACTCCGATCCGCACGAGGAAGGGGTACACGGACGCGAAGTTGATCCATGCCGCCTCCGATTGCCACATCGGGAGCAGCACGTCTGCGCTGTGCCATCCGGTCGAGCGGATGCGGGGCCCGAGGTGGCCTCCGGAGAGCAGGTCGAAGGAGCCGAGTCCGGGCGGCAGCGGATGAGTGATGTCGTCGTCGGGCACTCGCAGTGTGCGTACGAACTCGATGTACAACTCGGCGTCGGCGTGAACCTCGGGGAAGGAGAACGCGAGGGTGTCATGGGAGACGGTGACTGCCATGGGTCTCCAGTCGTCGGCAATGACAGCACGATATGGAGCGGGTCCGACAAGTTCGGGGCCGGCTCCACAGTGCTCGGGCGGGGCGCATCGTCACGGACGAGCATTCGCGTCACGCCTTGGCCAGAAGATCGGGGCAATCGCACGATGCGTTACACCGGCGCGATCTTCTGCTCATTTGTTCACCACCAGTCGCCCGTCGTGGACGGTAGATTCCTTGCCATGCTCGATCACGTCGCCCTGCAGTGTGCCGACCCGGCTCGCGCCGCGGTCTTCTACACCACGGTGTTCGCCGCCGTCGGCGTGCGCGAGGCCATGCGGTATCAGCGCGACGGCGGCCCGGTGATCGGACTCTCCGGCGCCGACGGCTTCCCGCGCCTCTGGGTAGGTCCGCTCGACGACACCGGACACCGCCCCATCCATCTGGCCCTCACGGCCCAGAGCCGTGAGGCCGTCGACGATGTGTTCGCCGCGGCCAAGGCCGCGAACGCGACGATTCTGCACGAGCCCCACGTCTGGCCCGAATATCACCCGAACTACTACGGGGTGTTCCTACGCGACCTCGACGGCAACAATGTCGAAGCAGTGCATCACGGGTTCGACGACTGACGACGGATTCGTCTCAAGCAAACTGCCAGGAAGAGTCGATGGCGCCGCAAGGTTGCCACCGCATTGTTGTGGGTGTCAGAGGGAGAGCCGGCACCGGCCGGGTCAGAGAGAAAGGGCACAACGATGCCGACCCCCACGAACAACCGCAAGAACACACCCGCCGCCCCGCAGCATCGTCGCCGACGTGTGCGCAAGTTCGATCAGCGCACCCGCCGCTGGAACTGGGTCTGGCAGTGACCTGACCGGACGCGCGTCCCGCCCGGTGGCCCCGTTGCCGACTGTGTCGCAACGGGGCTGCATTCTGTTCGGGTCACGCAGTCAGGGCGGTCTATCCCGCCGACTCCCGACTCTCCGCTTGCCATGTCACCGTCACCGGAATCTGATCGTCCCAGGGCTGCCGGGTGACGAGGTCGGACACCTTCACGAATCCCCGCTCGAACTCGCCGACTGCCGGGTCGACGAGCCGGTACTCCTGCGTCTGCCGGTGGATCGGCTGCGCGTCGAGGATCACGATCCGCACCTCACCCGGCTCGAACCGGCAGTGCCGCTGCAACGACGCGATCAGTTGCTCGTTGCACATGTGGCCGTCACCGAAGTTCCAGCCCATCGCCGTGCTGGTGATCCGCTCACCGTCCGTCAGCACGAAGCCTGACTCTTCACAGCCGGCCATCGCCCGATGCGCGAGCGTGAACAACGCCCGACCGTGACTGTTGAACGAGCGGAACGCATATCCCATGTAGAGCGGGATCTGCGCTGCTTCCGCGCTGCCGTAGAAACGCTCGAGTTGTGCGGCCGGCATCGACGCGATCGCGACGATGCCGCTCTCGATCTTCGCGGATGCTGCGGGCGTGAGGCACCAGAGGCTGGTGTCCCAGTTCCCGGCGTAGTACCGCATACCCGGCAGGAATGAGACCTTGCGCGGCACCAGGTTTCCGATGATCACGGTGCCCGCCGACACGAGGAACAGCAGGATCGGCCAGACGGACTGGAGGTCGGTGAGACCGATGTCGGAGTGCCCGACGAACAGCGCCACCACACCGAACATCATGAAGACGTTCCACTCCAGCGGCACACCCATCGGGATCGACGACAGGATGCCGAAATGGAAGATCAACATGATGATCGCCGCGACCGCAGTCAGCCAGCCGCCGCCCGAGAAGAACAGGACAATCGGGACGAGACCTTCGACGGCGGTGGAGAAGTGGGCGATCCACCGCGACCGCCGTCCGGGCCGCAGGTCCTCGGGGAAATCCTCGAAGAACTTTCGTTTGATCTTCGGTGACCGCCAGATCGGATTGTTCGACATCATCGTCGAGATCACGAACGGGAAGTGCTTGTTGAGCTTCGACGTTGCCGCGCCCATCCAGATGACGAGGAAGATGAGCTTGGCGCCGAGGATCATGTCGACGCCGGCGAACAGGAACGTGACGGTCAACGCGCCGTACACCTCTCCGCGAGCGGCCAGGAAGATCGTCTTGTCGCGCAGACCTGCCGCCGCGAGCAGTACGACGATGGTCCAGATCTCCCAGTCGGGCAAGACGCCGACGGTGGTGTCGAGTTCCGGGATCGCACCCGTACCCGAGCTGAACAGCGCGACCACCAGCGTCACCAGCAGCGCCGCGTACAGCAGCACGTCGATCGGTTGCCGCGAGTCCCCCTTGGTCAGCGGAATGCGATTCGGCCATGGTGGCTGACGAATAGTCTTGGGCCGCAACCAATACAGTATCGAGCCCATCGGCGGGAAGAATCGGTTGTTCAGCGGTCCGAATCCGCAGCCGAGGCCGACGACCTCGAACAGCATCGTGTAGAGCACGACCTTCTGGAAGACGATCGGCTCGTTGTACCAACTCGTCACATCGAAGAAGCCGTCGATGCCGGGCGTGGTGATGACCACCGCCCATGCGATCAGGATGTAGAGCGCGATCTTCACGACGTAGAACAGGTGCAACGCGACCGGCGTCCCGAAACCCACCTCGGCCCAGTGCCGGGCCATGGGCTTGATCTTCTCGGCCCGCGTGCCCTGACTCCAGGTCGGGAAGTCGATCTCGGGAGTGGTCTGCTTCAGGAATCCCATCGCTATCGCCCTCGTCACCTGTGCGTTTTGTCGCCGTGGCCGGGCTGGCCGGCATGTCGTGTGTCGAGGAGGGAGCCTAACAAACCAAGCAAGTGCTTGGTAGCGGTTCGGCGATTGCTGCCGGCGGGTTGCGAGCGAAGCCCTCCTCTCGTCGGGACGTCTGCCTACGCTGAGACCGCCACACGTCAGCTTCACGTTCGTCGTCGAGGGCGAACGCGTGAAGGGGATGACCAATCCGGGAGTGAGAATCCAGATGACCACCGACGACGACCTACCGCCACGTAACGGTCTGGGCGACAAGGACAGTCGAGAGCGGGTCCTGGTCATCATCCTCGCGTTGGCCGGTGTGATGTCGACGCTCGCGCTGTCAGTGCTGCCGGTACTCGCCGACGTGTCGCACAGTCCAGGGTTCAGCGCGCTGATCGGATCGGTGAACACCGCCGGATATCTCGTGATCATCCTGGTCGCCGCGCGCTCTCCGCTGAGCTGGGTGCTGGTCCGCCGGCTGGCGCTGGTGATGGTCGGGATCGCGGTGGTCGCCGGGGTCACGGCCGCGACGATCCTCGACGAGAACGCCGGGCCGGGATTTCTGCTCGCGATGTCGGCCTTGATGGCGGCGGTGATCGCGGCGCTCAGCTACTTGCGAATCTCCTGAGGCGCCGTGAAGGACTGGAACATCACCTCTCGACGCAGGGCGAAGCCGAGCGTCTCGTAGAGGCGGATGGCGGTGGTGTTGGACGCCGAGGCGTGCAGGAACGGCACCTCGCCGCGCAGCCGGATGCCATGCGCGAGTGCGCGAATCAGTCGGCTACCCAGCCCCTGGCCCTGATTGTCGGGATCGGTACAGACAGCGCTGATCTCGGTCCAGCCCGGCAGGTGCAGGCGCTCACCGCCCATGGCCACGAGGCGCCCACCGCGGCGGATACCCAGGTAAGTGCCGAGTTCGATGGTCCGCGGCCGGAACGGGCCCGGCTCCGTACGGCGCACCAGATCGAGCATCTCGGGCACATCGTCGGCGGTGAGCTCGACCGCCTCGTCATAGGGCGCCGACGCGACGGCGTCGTCGACCATCTGTACGCCCTTCATCCGCATCTGCAGTCCCCAGTCGGCGGGTGGCGTCACGTCGACGACCGGAAGGAATATCGAGGTGCCGGCCCCGACGAGCATGGCGGCGTCGGCCCAGTCGGCGGCGGTCGGGTCGTCGGGGAGTGCGGCCATCGGGCAGACATCCGGCTGATAGCGCACCGCGTTGCCGTGACGCTCAGCGAAAGGTGCGTGGGGCCCGGCCAAGGCGGCCAGTGCCGGGTTGTCGAGTGGGCTGGAGGTACTGCTTTCCACGGCTCGACGATACCCGGTGTCGTAATTGGGCGACTTGCGGACCCTGGGTTGAGGTTCGCAGATTCCTCTCAGGCGCAGATGATTTCGGCCCAAGGTCGGCGGGGCAGTGTCGACGGTGAACGAGCGATCCGGCGCAGACGTCCGGACCTCACAGACCGAGAGGGTGACGATGCCGGATCCGAGCTGACGTTGGACAGACCGCGACCCACCGCGGCCGGCGTGTGTGCTTTGACGGCCCACATGCTCGTGACGGTGAGTCGGGGTGTGCCAACGAACCGACCGGCACGATGCCGTGCCGTGTGACCCCGTCGTAGACGATTCTGTCGCGGCGGGGTCGCAGTGTGTGGTCACCGACCGGGCGTGCTGCCCACGCTCGGCAACACCGGCTCGCAGGGCACTCGCTGCGGGTGTTCCGGATCCAGGGCGTTGCGAACCATCACCGTGGTGCGGTGTGAGCCGGCGATCGCTTGATGCTCCGAATAGTCCTGGGCGCACGAGTCCTGGACGACGATGTTGGTGACCTGCTGACCGGGCTTCCCGGGCACCAGTCCGCTGGTATAGGGCACGGCCATCTCGTCGTAGCGGGTCGCGATGTTCGTATATGCAACGTCCCGCACGTATGGGGTACCGCCGGCGTTGAGCTTCTTGATGAACGCCGATCCGGTTGTGGGTTCTCGGCAGAGCGCGCAGTTCCCGCTGCGGGTCAGCGGGCTGGCGTCGAGGATCTCCTGAGGAATGGCGACGCCCTGGTAGATGCCGGCGATCGAGACCGATTTGTCGACGACGGTGTGCCCACCGCCGTAGCGGATGAAGTACCCGGTGACCAGACTGCCGAGCGAGTGGGACACGAGATCGACCTTGGACGCGTGCGTTGTGGCGAGGACTTTGCGGACAAAAGCCGACAACTCAGGCACACCGACCGCCTCGATCGATGACAGCCCTGCGATACCGCTGAACGGTTTCGGCACACCGGCCTGCACGCCCCAGTTGAGGGCAAACGTGCAGTAGCCCGCGTTGTGCAGGACCGGCCCGTAGACGCCCCAGTCGAGCTGTCGATTGGCGAACCCGCCATGCACCAGCACGACCGGATTCGGGTGGCGAGCACTGGGTTTGCACGACCAGTCGTTGGTTCCCGGTGGATCGCCGTCGGGATCGGCGAGCTGGTTGAATGTGCCCGCAAAGTAGTTGTTCGGGACGGGCAGTTGTGCACCTGCCGGGCCGAGGGATGGGACGGCTGTTGCCGGACCCGTCGCCAAGACCAGAGCGAGAGCTGTCAACCAAATCGATACGAGCGCGCGCATCGGCGGACCATAGCGCATGGGGCACACAGCTGTTGTCAGTTTGCGGTCGGTCGGTCGGAGAACCGACTGAGAGTCAATCGTCTGGGGGACAGGATCTGCGAGGCTGCGCACTTTTCTGTGCTCCCGCGACAGTGCCCAGCCTTTCGGTAGCAGTTGTTCGATTGGACTTGGTGCTGATTCTGCAGCGCCAATCACCCGGGAATGAGAGCACCCGCCAATTCACCGGTGGCCGTCAGATTGACCTTCCCCGCCCGGAGGTAGAGACCAATCTTTCGCACGAGGTGCGGGAGCACTGAACTCGGATGGCTACTTCGATGGATGGTTGTGCACGCATACCGTGCCGTGACCCGCCCGGCGGTCGAGATCTGTAGTCCGATCAAATGAATTCCTGCGGTCTTCATCGCTTGCGTCTCCAGGTCGGCGCGTATCGGCACGTCAAGATCGGTGCTGACGGCCTACCCCGCGCGGTCGAGAACAGATTCGCTGGGTAATATGCCACCGAGCATTGTCGGGGTGGAGTTGTGATGCTGTTTCGGGGGGAAAGCCGTGATCCACGGCGAGCTACCCGGCCACGTGAGGTCGGGCGGCAGCGACGAGCGATCAGCACTGCAAGCGGGCGAACCAGCACCGCATCTTCCCGCCCCGGCCGTCGGTACGGAGGGGACTTTCACATGATGGCTTACGCATCTGAGCGCCGGTCGCGGCATCGTCATGATCCGGAGGGTCGTCGTTCGCCGTTGTTGTTGTCGGTGACCTCGGCGGCGTTGGCGGCGTCGATTGCGGCGGGTGTGGGTGCGGGTTTGGCTCAGGCGGCTCCCGAGCAGGGCGGCACGAGCCCGAGCGACACGGCACCGCAGCAGGGTGGCACGACACCTGATGCGCCGGCACCGGAGCAGGGTGGGACGACGCCGACTCCTCAGGTGGCGCCTGCCTATAACCCGGGTCCGGGGTCGATTCCGGGTCCGCCGCAGGAGGCGCCGTATCAGTCGTATGTGGCGCCGGATTCGGGTACGAGTTATGAGAATGCGTATACGCCGTTGCCTTCGCAGCCGTTGCGGGTGCCGCGTGCGGTGAAGCCGGTGCGGCCGATTGCGCCGCCGCCGAAGAAGATTCGTGTCGGCAACTTTGTGACCGATATTCCGAAGGGGATGTCGCAGCGCGACGTGAATTCAGTCAATGAGTGGTCGGCTTACGGTGAGGCCAAGATCGCCCAAGGTTTAATCTCGGTGGGGGTGCCTGAAGATGAGGCGACCCGGCAAGCGGCTTCGACGATCATCGGCGTGATGACCGGGGGTACCGCGGGTGCGGTGACGTTGGGTATTCCGGCGGCGGTGATGGGTGCGGCCGGGGGTGCGGTCGTCGGCGCAGGTGTGGGTGCGGTAACGGGATATGTGCTATCTAGCGGTACGGGTGTGCTTGTGCCGCAAGGAGCCCTTATCGGCGCTGGCGTTGGAGCGGCTGCCGGTGCTGTTGGCCTTGGTGCTGCGGGTGCGGCGCTAGGTGCAGCAATCGGAGGAACCGCCGGAGGCGCACTCGCTTACGCCCTCGGCGCCGGAGATCCTGGCGCGCACCCGAAGGAACCGTGGAAGCAGGGCAAGCCCCAGGCGCCTAAGGCCAAGCCGCTTCCGAACCCCGGTGCGAACCAGTTCGAGTACAAGCTCTCCGCCTCAGATGCGAAGAAGTCGGGATTGCCGGCCGTCAACTACGTCGTCAATCACCGCGGTGACGTCAACGTCGAGGTCGGGAACTGGAAGGCGAACTGGAGCGTCGACCAAGCGCTCGCGCCGTACGGGTTCATGGGTGGCGGAGCGAAGCAGGGCGAAGAGTCGGCCCGCGACATGACCAAACAACGCAGTGGCCAGATCGAATCCACGGTTCCCGGTGGTGAGGTGACCTGGCCGCAGGAGACCGCGACTGTCGGGTGACGGACAATGGCGGGTCCGTCTGGCAATAACACGGTGGTGGGTCCTTGAAACGCGGTTCGCGCCCGGGCATCGCGATGATTGCATGACAACTAGGAGGGGTACGAGATGCACAGGATTGCCTCGATACTGGCAGTGGTGGTGGCGGCCGCCGTCATGGCATGTGTTGGTGCGGGTAGCGCCACTTCGCAGCCGCAGTTACCGAAGTTCTCGACCACGGGCGACAACTTCGGCACGTTCGGCGATCATGACTTCTGCCGCGGCACGGTCAATCTCGGCCTCACGGCTCCGAAGGGCAAGCACGGCGTCGTCCGCGTCACCCTGACGTCGTTCGGATTTGTGGGCAACGGACGGGGTTGGGCCCGACGCCCTGTCTGCCGGGTGTTGATGGTGGCAACCCAGACCAGTGGGAACAGTGTGCTGAAGCAGACTCCCATGCCGGCGGCCTTCGGTCCGCGTCGCGGGGATAGAGTAACGCGGGACATCGTCACGGGGCCTGGAGTCGCGCTGATCTCCGTGATCCCGTACACGACCAAGCTTCCTCGGATCAGCCAAGGGAATGGGGCAGGGGCCTACGTTCTTGTTCCGTGATCGCGGATGACTTCGCGAACCACTCCGGCAGCGCCAAGTCACAACCCGGGTCGCACGGGATGTGCCTGGCGACAATGAAGTTGGCAACTGGAAGGCTAACTGGAGCGTCGACCAAGCGCTGGCGCCGTACGGGCTGATGGGTGGAGGAGCGAAGCAGTGCGAGAAGTGTGCGCGCGACATGACCAAGGAACAGAGTGGCCAACTCAAGGCCGCCGTCCCGGGCGGCGAAGTCATCTGGCCGCAAGAGTGAGCGCTCACGGCATGAACACAGATTCGTCGGGTTACAGCAATGGAGACCTCAGTTGTTGAGCAGCAAGCTCAGGGCCTCGATGATGATCGCGACGGTTTCGGTACTGACCTTCGTCGGCGCTGGTATCGGAACAGCAGCACCATTGCAGTCGACGACCTTGGGGAGCGACAACTTCGGTACCTTCGGTGATCACGACTACTGCCATGGTGTGATGAACGCCCGTCTCAGTCCGCCCAAGGGGAAGCGCGGCGTTGTTCGCGTAAACCTGACCTCGTTCGGATTCACTGGCTCGGGTGCCGGTTGGCAGCGCAATCCGCATTGTCGTGTGGTGATGGGCACGAGTCATATCAGCTCAATCGCGTGGAATCAGGAACACTTCCTTCCCGCCACCTTTGGGTCGCGTAAGGGCGAGCAGGTATCCCGAGATATCTACACAGGGTCCGGATTGATCCAGTTCGGCGTCGTTCCTTATTCGAAGGATCTTCCAGTGCGAGTCCGGCAGGATATGGAGTCGGCTTCTTTGTGGTGGTTCCGTGAGTAGGAACGGACCGTTGGTCGCCGTCGCATAAGCCTGACCGAAAGGACGACATGTTCCGTCGCTCGATGGGGTTGGTGTGCGTAGGAGTAGCTGTCATCGTGTCGCGACTTTGTCCACCTGTATAGTGCGCATGTGCAACGGCTGCGTTCGTGCAGACCGATGCCGGTACGGGGATTCACGCAGTTTCGTTGGGGAGGGACCAGATGCGGAGGCTTTGCGCACTGCTGCTCGTAGCGGCGATCGTTTCGCTGTCGTGGCTTGGCACGGGAACTGCCTCGGCTGAACCGCAATTACCGAAGATCGTGCTTTCCACGCTCAATTTCGGAACCTTTGGCGACCACGACTACTGCCACGGTGCTCTGAACGTGGGGGCAGTGGCGCCCAGGGGGAAGAGCGGTGTCGTTCGGGTCACCGTCACCTCTTTCGGATTCACCGGAAACGGCCCGGGCTGGAAGCGAAATCCCAAGTGCCGCTTTCTTCTGTACATGAGTCAGATCAGCGGTTCGGCTATCGCGGGCAAGGAGTTCTTCTATCCGGTCGGGTTCGGACCGCGGCCAGGAGAGAAGGTGGTTCGAGAGATTCGCGCCGGGCCCGGCCCAGTATCGATGAGTGTTGCGACGTACGCCCTCGACAAACCGGTTCGAGTGCCGCAGACCTACGGTGGTTCGGGATTTCTCACTGTCGTTCCGTGACGTCCATGTTTCGAAATCTGTGAGACCGGAAGCAGATTGACCCATTAGAAGTATGGGCGACTCGAAAAGGTTTGGCGCGAACCGATTGCTGCGGCCACGTCTTCGTCATGGCATGCGTTGGTGCGGGTAGCGCCACTTCGTAGCTGCAGTTACCGAAGTTCTCGACCACGGGCGACAACTTCGGCACGTTCGGCGATCACGACTTCTGTCGCGGCACGGTCAATCTCGGACTCACGCTCCGAAGGGCAAGCACGGCGTCGTCCGCGTAACCCCTGACGGCGTTCGGATTTGTGGGTAACGTGTTGGGCTGGCACCCTGTCTGCCGGGTGCTGATGGTGGCAACCCAGAACAGTGTGGACAGTGTGTTGAGACAGACTCCCATGAGCCAGGGAAGAATGGGGCAGGGGCATACGTGCTGGTTCCGTGATCGCGGACGACTTCACCCGCCGTTCCTGCAGCGTGTTTTGACTATGCGACAAGGCATCAGCAGATAGCATTCGATCCTGTTACACGCTCTGTCAGGGATGCGGGCTCAACGCCTCGAAGCTCTGTGGCACAGCTGCCGTGTCTCCTCTCGCGGAAACCTGGTCGTACCGACTCGCTCAATGCTGGCGGGATGCGACGCGCGGGGCGAGGACGAGACAGTTCGCCAACTCGTGGCCCGGGTAATCGAAGTGTCTTGGAGTGTCATTCAGGCAGGGGACAGGAGGGTAGTCCGTTGCAGATGAAGTAGGTTGGACCCGTCGTTGGCAAGCGGTCTGGGGGGATTTCGATGGGTCTGCGGAAAATCTGTGTGTTGTTGTCGGTCATGCTGGTGGGTGCACTCTCATGGCTCGGCGTGGGCACGGCTGCTGCGGACAGGCCGCTTCCCAAGGTGTCGCAATACAGCGACAACATTGGCACGTTCGGTGACCATGATTTCTGTCATGGCGCCTTCAACGTGGGCTTGTCGACCCCGACAGGAAAGCGCGGAATCGTCAGGGTGACTCTCACTTCGTTCGGCTTCACGGGCAATGCTCCGGGGTGGAAGCGCAACCCGAAATGCCGCTTTCTTGTCAACCTCAATCACACCGGGTCAGCAGTGTTCAGCAAGGACATGTTTGTGCCTGTGGCATTCGGTCCGCGTCCCGGACAGAAAGTACAACGCGACCTCCGCACTGGATCAGGCGTGGCGTGGATTGCTGTCGCTACGTACGCGGCGAACAATCCGGTACGTGCGTTGCAATCTTATGGTTCCGCCTTCTACACCGTTGTCCCATGATGCGGTGACGTTGTCCAAGACCCGGTGTCATATACATCCGGCCAGTAGACGTACACGGATTCCATGTCCGCCACTGCCTGTGACCGCACGGCCGGCACGTAGAGCATGTACATGCTCACCGGTCACGAGTGTTGGGATGCAACCTCCGGAGGGACGAACTCCGCGGTTCGTTCCGCACCATTCTCGGCGTTCGACGACGGAGTCGGAACTTCAACTGCATCGAGGTCCCTCGCGCCTACCTCGGCCTCTTCACGCACCGCCACCCCATCCGCGCCTTCGAACCGACGTCCCCAACCGGTGGCGATCGATATCGCCATGACAACCGTCAGGACGAGCGGATAGAACGTGACGGTGAACATGGCCAACGCCGACACCTGGTTCGCGCCTTCGGTCAGCAGGCTCGCGATCAGCAGGAAGGAACTGACCACCGGCACAACCGATCCCAGTCCGAGGACGTTGCAGTCCATGATGTTGGCGCGACGATACGGATGGAGGCGGGCCCGCGAGCCGATGCGGTCGACGAGTGGTCCGTAGAACATCATGGTTGGGCCGTTGACGCCGGCGAACAGCCCGCCGGAGACGATGGCGCCGACGGCGATCGCGGTCTCGGTGCCACGCGCAGTGTTCGTGAGGCGTGAGCCGGTGATCGCATCGACGATGGCGTCGAAGACACCGGAGCCCTCGAGCACGCCGATGATGGCGAACACGATGATGCCGAGGCCGATGAGCGGCAGCACGTCGGTGATGCCGTCGACGAGGAAGCCGGTGGCGGCGTCGTCCTTCGACGAGATGATGTCGGCAGGCGAGATGAGCCCCGATGCCAGACCGATGACCGTGCCGACGACCAGGCCGCAGGTGGTCGCCAGGAACAGATCTCGCTTCCAGAAGGCCACGCCGAGAAGGGCAACCACGGCGATGAGCATCAGCAGCGGCTTCGGCCCCACATCGGTGGGCGCGGCGGAGGCGCCCGAGTCCGTGGTGAGCATCAGTCCGACGACGACGTACAGCACGAGCGTGATGCCCGCGGTGGGCAGCGAATAGCGAGTGCGAGAACGCACGACGCCTGCGATGTCGGCGACACCCTCCTTGCGGCGGAAGCGCTGCGTCGCCGACGACACCACGGTCGAATCGGAGATGGGCGCCAGGTTGTCACCGAACAAGGCGCCGGAGAGGATCGCTCCGGCCAGCAGGAGCGGATGGGCTCCCAGCACCACGCCGGCCGGGAAGATGACCGGGAACGCGGTGAACAGTGTCCCGATGGACGTTCCCGTCGACATCGCCATCACACCGGCGATCACAAACGCGATGGCCGGGAACAGTGCCGGTGACACGCCGGCTTCCTGTGCCGCCCAGATCAATCCGTTCGCGGCGCCGGACGAGCTGAGGAGCATCGAGAAGAGACTGACCGCCAGCAGGATCATCAGCAGTGTGCTCGCCGTGGGGGAGGAGAGGCCACGCAGGGCGGCATTCCAATAGCTCGAATAATTGCGCGCCAGCAAGGCGCCCAGGAGCAGACCGACCAGTCCGGATGCGGTCAGCGCCGTCATGTCGAAGACGTTGAACGCGATGAAGTACGAGATGACGCCGACGAGGAAGATCACCGGTGCCACAAATGCGACGTACATGCCGCCGCGGAACTCGAGACGGTCGTCGGTTGGGGTGGTTTCCATGGGGGACTCCCGATTTCAGCGGCGGCGGTAGGCCGCGAGCGCTTGGACGATACTGTCGACGTCGTTGTCGGTGCTGTAGTAGTGGAACGAGATCCGCAGGCGCCGGCCGCGTGGCGCGGTACTGATGCGATGTTCGGCGAGCAGCCACGCCGCGAGGGCGTCGGGATCGTCGTCGATGATCGCAACCTGCGGGCCCGCGAACGTCGGATCTTCGGGTCGATCGACCTGCTCACCGAGATCGCGGAGTTCTGCGGCGGTGCGCTCGGCCAACCGTTGCACGTGAGCCCAGCCCACCTGGGCGTCGACGGTGTCGAGGGCGTCGAGACCACCGAGCGCCGCGTACACCGACGGCACACCGGGTGTTCCGGTCTCGAATTTCGCAGCAGTGGAAGGTGTTTCGAGGTAGGCGGGATCGAAATTGAATGGGTTGCTCCGACCGAACCATCCGGTCAGCGCCGGGTTGTCGAGCTCTTCGGGATGACGAACGTAGAGGAAGGCCAGTCCGGGAAGCCCGAGCATGTACTTGAGCACACCGGTGACGAGGAAGTCGCAGCCCAGCTCGTCGACGGTGTAGGGCACCACACCGCTGCCCTGGTAGGCGTCGACGAACATCAGCGCGCCTGCCGCGTGCGCGGCGTCGGCGATGGCGCGCACCGGTGGGCGCGTGCCGTTGACGTAGGAGACCAACGGTGCCGACACGACGCCGACGGTGTCGTCGATCTGCGATGACCACGCTGAGGCAGACAGAAAGTCGTCCGACGGCACCGACCGGATCGGGGTGCCATCGGCGGAGGCGCGCCACACGTGGCCGACCGACGGGAACTCGTGGTCACTGCTCAGCAGCGCCCTGCGGCCACGCGTAGCAATGGTGGTGCGGACCTGGAAGGCGGCGATCGAGGCGTTCGGTGCGATGGCGACCTGCTCCGGCGATGCCCCGATCCGGGCTGCGAACCGCGCGCGAAGGGTCTCGACGAGCTCCATCCAGCGTCCCCACGGGGCCGGGTCGGCGATCAGATCGTCCTGCATGGCCTGCAGTCGACGCTGCAGATCGACCGACAACGCGCCCTGGCTGCAACTGGCGAGGTGGACGGTGTCGCCGAGGTGAGGGAACCGGCTGCGGAAGTCGGCGAGCTGGTCGGTTGCTGGTGTGGTGGCCTCCTGGACTGATGTCATTGGCCAATGGTGCGGCACGGTATTAACCCTGTCAATAGACGTATTAATCAGAGTCGGTGCGTGGGGCGGCCCTGTCACCTGCCATGATGCACATGTGCTGGGTACGACGATTCGCGAGGTGCGCAAGACGCGTGGGCTGACGATGGTGCAGCTGGCCGAGTCGGCCGGTGTCTCGCAGGGCCTGATCAGCCAGGTGGAGAACGGTCGGGCCGATCCCAGCCTGGAGACGTTGCGTCGAATCGCGGAGGCGCTCGGGGTGCCCCTGTTCGACCTGTTCCAGGATGGTGCGCCGAGTCCGGTGAACGTGCTGCGTGCCGGCAACCGTGCCTCGGTCACCACGCCGACGGGTTCGCTGACCTACGAGAAGCTCTCCCCGCCGAGCGCGACGCTCGAGGTGCTGCGTGGTCGGCTGGAGCCCAACGACGTGTCCAGTCGAGAACCGCACGCACACCCGGCAAGCGAGTGTGTGGTCGTCGAGAGCGGTTCGATGGTGGTCGAGGTCGCGGGGGAGCGGATCGAACTAGAGGCAGGCGACAGCGCGACCTACGATTCGCGGCTGCCGCATCGGTATCTGAACGAATCCGATGAGCGGACAGTGTTTCTCGTGTTGGCGTCGCCGCCAAGTTTCTGAGCCGACGATCACGGTGTGGGTCACCGACACGTTCGCTCGGCCGAGCGGGGCAACGATCCCAGACCGGCGACTCGCCGCCATCGGCGCGATTGGATGGCCCACCGCACGACTGCAATGATCAACGCGACCGTGGGTATCCAGAGGTAGCAGAAGCCGATAAAGATGAGCAGCCCCCAGAGGAAGCCGCCGAAGAAGGCATCTCGGTACTCGGTGGCAGAGTTTGGTTCGCCGTCAGTGGCGACCGCGATTTCGAGCGCGACAACGGTTCCGACGATGGCAATCAGTGCGCTGACGGGGATTGCGCACAGGAGTGAACGCAGCCAGAGCCGGAACAGCATGGATAGCACGGTAGACGTCGACCACCGCTAGCAGGAATCCGACTCACCGATCTTGACCGCCGACAACACAGCGTCACCCTCACCGATCGGCGTTCCCGGATCGGGTGTTTGAGCGACCACAATCCAATTCCGGTCCAGGATCTGGGATCGCCCCCGGCCCGTCGCATCGGTGCTCCGAGAGAAGAAGACCCCGGCGTCCTGGATCTTGTTCTGCGCGTCCTGCAGATTCATGCACACCACGTCGGGCATGATCGCCGGTTCTTCGGGAGGGGCCGTGGTGGCGGTCGCCTGCGTCATCGGTGGCGGCGCCTCGGTCGTCGGGGGCTCGGTAGTCGATGCCTCCGTCTCGGTGGCCACCGCCGCGGTCGCTGCCTCGGTCACGGTGGTGGTCGTCGCCGAGTCTCCACTGCCGCCACATCCAGCGATCACGAGAGTGATCAGCAGGATTCCTGCCGCTGCACCAGCGGCCTTCCGGACGTGCGTCATGCGCTCTCCTCGGTCGACGAGCATCTCTGTGTGTCTCTGTATCGACCGAGGGTGTGATCCGCGTTACGCCCGGGCCGATCAGAGCCCCAGATCCCCTTCGAACCGCCTGAGGTAGCTGTCGGGGTCACGGTTGTAGGCCGTGTTCTCCCGCTCGCAGCGTTCGAGCAGTGCGGTACGTTGCGCCCGCTCGACAGCCCGGCGGGCGTCGTGAGCCTTGATCATCTTCGACGTGACGAACACCAGCAGCCCGATGGCTGCGGCCGCGGCAAAGATGTACCAGAACTTCACGACCACGGCGATGAGGATGAGCACCACGATCACCAGGGCACCCGCGCCTTTGTTGCCACCATCTGACTTGGCCATCTCGTCGCTCCCTCACGATCGTCGTGTTGGGGACATCGTCGCAGGACATACCGACAGTTACAGCAGGTCGCAGCGTCGTCAGGTGACCCGACGGAATGGTCACCAACCCGAGAGTGTTGGAATGCCATGTAAGCGTTTGCTTAGGTATCGGCTCGGGCAAGTCCGTCCGACGACGACCACCCAGGCTTGGAACAGGGGGCGGCCATGGCCACACACGTTGATCACATATCGAGAGGCGATGCTGCCGTTCCGTTGGTGCTCCCCACGCAAGACTCCTTCTACGACGAGCCCGCCGACCTCCGCGCCATGCGGCCGGGCGAGATCATCCGGTCACGGCAGGTCGAGCTCAAGGACTATTGGGCGTCGCATCACCGCAGCCAGGCGTGGCAGTTGCTGTACCGGTCGACCGATCTGTACGGCGCTGCGGGTGTCGCGGCCACTACCGTCGTCATGCCACGCAAGCGTGCGCGCGACGGCCAGTTCCAACTTCTGTCGTTCCAGTGCGCGATCGACGCGGTCACCTCGCAGTGCTTCCCGTCGTATGCGCTGCGCAAGGGCGCTTCAGCCGCGAAAGCGATTGCGCCGTTCGAGTTCTTGGTGATCCGCCGTGCGCTGGCCAAGGGCTGGGCGGTGTCGATTCCCGACCACGAGGGCATGGTCGGCGCGTGGGGTGCCCCGCGTGAGCCCGGCTATCGCACTCTCGACGGCATCCGTGCGGCGTTGTCGTTCGACGACTTCGAATTTCGTTCTGACACACCGGTCGGCCTGTGGGGCTATTCGGGCGGCGGCATGGCGACGTCGTGGGCCGCGGAGATGGCGCCTCAGTACGCGCCGGAGCTGAACCTCATCGGCGCGGTTCTCGGCTCCCCGGTGGGGGACATGGCATCTGCACTGATGCGCCTGAACGGCGGCTTCCACACCGGGTTGCCGGTGATGGCCATCGAGGGACTGCGACGCGTCTACCCGCAGCTCGACCGCGTGATCGTCGACCACGCCACCGAAAGTGGGCGTCGGCATCTCGCGGAAATCGCCGAGATGCCCACCGTGGAAGCGTTGCGGCGCTTCAAGAATCACGACATCGACAGCTTCCTCGACATCCCGCTGGCCGACGTGCTCGCCCGCCCCGAGATCGTCGAGATGATGAACGACCTGCAACTCGGTACGCACGCCCCGACGATTCCGCTGCTGGTGGTGCAGGCGGTGCACGACGAGGTGATCAGCGTCGACGACATCGACGGCCAGGTCGAGCGCTACCGCGAGCAGGGTGTGTCGGTGACCTTTGTGCGCGATCAGCTCAGCGAGCACTACTCGTTGCTGCCGCTGTCGGGTCCGTTGGCGGTGTCCTGGTTGGCGAATCGGCTCGACGGCCGTCCGGGACAGGACAAGACGGTGACGGCGGTGGCCGGTCAGCGGGCGCCGCGTTGGGCGAAGCTCCTCGGTGGGGGACGTGCACGGCCGGATCGTGAGAACACCGTGACCGACGATGAGCGACCGGCCGCCTGACCGAGCGCCGAGAGCGTAGCCTCAGGCCGAGTCCTCCGTGTGCAGAACATGATCGGTGCGATGCATACGGCCGGTCGTGTATCCGATGGCCATAAGCCCGGCCACCACACACAGCACGATTGTGACCCACCCCGGCCACTCGAGCGCCTCGACGAGCTCGAAGGCCTCTTTGATGCCGATCAGGGCGGCACCGGCCCCGACGATGAACCAGCCCGTGGCTTTGTTCGCATACGACACGAACTGCTCCCGCTGTTCCAGCGTCAGGGCCGCCGTCACCTGTTGTCGCCACTCCTCCTGCGCGCGATGAATGAGCACATAAGCCACCGGCGGCAATAGCCACCACCACGGGGACACCCGCTCCTGATGTGGAATCGCCAGTGATTGCTCTCGGATCGTTCCGCGGTCGATCTTCTCCTCGCTCAACTCGAGCGCCCCCTGATACATCGGGCCGGCCACGAGCAACCATGCCCCGACGTACCCGCAGATTGCGACGAACAACTCCATCAGCGCGCCTTTCGGATGGTGCTCTAGCCTCAGACCCGCGTGACGTCGAGGTCCCCCTCCTGGTACTGCGACCGCAGACGCTTCTTGTCGAACTTGCCGACACTGGTCTTCGGCACCTCGTTGATCACGGTCCAGTTCTCCGGGAGCTGCCACTTGGCGACCTTGTCGGACAAGAACTCCCGCAGAGTGTCGGCGGTGGCGTCGGAGCCCTCGCGCAGGACCACCGCGACCAGTGGTCGCTCGTCCCACTTCTGATCCGGCACGCCGATCACCGCGGCCTCGATGACGTCCGGGTGCCCCATGACGGCGTTCTCCAGATCCACCGACGAGATCCATTCGCCACCGGATTTGATGATGTCCTTGGTGCGGTCGGTGAGGGTTAGATACCCGTCGGGAGTGATGGATCCGACGTCGCCGGTGCGCAGCCAGCCGTCCTGGAACTTGTCCGGCGCGTCGACACCGTAATAGGAGGCGGCGATCCACGGTCCGCGAACCTCGAGCTCGCCGATGCTCTCGCCGTCGTTGGGCACCACCTGGCCGTCGTCGTCGACGAGCCTGGCCCGCACCGACGCCGGGAATCGGCCCTGGGTGTAGCGGTAGCGCCACCGCTCCTCACCCTCGGTATCGGCAGGCGGACGTGCCACCGAGCCGAGCGGCGACGTCTCCGTCATTCCCCACGCGTGCAAGACCTGGACGCCGTGATCCTTGTCGAAGGTGTGCATCAGCGACGGCGGCACCGCGGACCCGCCGATGAGGACGTCGTGCATGAACGAGATGTCCTGCGGGTGCTGCTCCAGATATTGATGCAGCCCTTGCCAGATGGTCGGCACCGCGGCGGAGAAGTTGGGTCGTTCCGCTTCGATCAGTGCGGCCAGGGGTTCGGGCTGGAGGAACCGATCGGGCATGATCAGTGATGCGCCGATCATGAACGCCGCGTACGGAAGTCCCCATGACATCGCGTGGAACTGCGGAACCACCGCCAGCGCACGATCGCCCTGCTTGAGTGCCGGCCCATCGGTCATGCACACCTGCATCGAGTGCATGTAGATCGAACGGTGGGAGTAGACAACGCCTTTCGGGTCGCCGGTGGTGCCGGACGTGTAACACATTGCCGCGGCCGACCGTTCGTCGACATCGGGCCAGTCGAACTCTTCTGGCTGGTCGGCGAGCAGCGCGTCGTACGAATGCACCTGCATGCCGTCGGGGGCGTCGATCCCGTCCGTGTCGCCGGTGACGATCAGGTGCTTCACCGTCGTCAGTTGTGGGAGCTGCGGCGTCAATAACGGGACGAGAGTGGCGTCGACGATGATGACATGGTCCTCGCCGTGGTTGGCCACAAACACCAGCTGCTCAGGGAAGAGCCGAATGTTGAGGGTGTGCAGCACCGCGCCCATCGACGGGATGGCGAGATACGCCTCGAGGTGCTCGGCGTTGTTCCACATGAACGTGCCGACCCGCTCGTCACCGGTCACACCCAGCCCGCGCAACGCGTGCGCGAGCTGCGCGCACCGCCGCCCGACCTCGGCGTAGCTGCGGCGTCGTGCACCGGCGTCGGTCCAGGTCACCACCTCTGCGGTGCCGTGGAAGGTGCTGCCGTGGTGCAACAGCTGGGCGATCGACAGGGGGGCGTCTTGCATGGTGCTCAGCACTGATTCACTCCTTGGTCGTAAATGCGGTCGGGGGGTCACGGTGATGCGTCACCACCGTCACGCCGGTCGCGTCCGGTCTCCATCATCGTCGGAAATGCCGGATTGGTTGGCCGGTTTTCGGGACTTACCCGTGAACCCGCCCGACACCTCGTCGCGGGGCGTGCTCGCAGCCACGGTCAGTGCCGCACCGAAGGCCATCACCCCCACGAAGCCGCTGGGATCGATTCCGCTCAGCGAGGCCACCCGGTGCAGGCGGTTGTTGATCGTATTCGGGTGCACACCAAGCGCTCTCGCGGTGCGCCCGCGATCCATGTCGCAGCGCAGGTATTCCTGCAGAAAGGCGATCAGTTCCGGGAACGGCTCGATGGGCGCCAGCACCGCGCCGACATGGTCGGCGGCCGGGCCCGGCCGGGTCAGCTGAAAGTCCAGCGCCACATCGGCCAGCCGGTACACGCTGCGCTCGCTGCGGTGTCCCGCCGACAGGCGCAGCACCTCGGCCGCCAACGTCCCCGCCGACGGCACGTCGGCGATCGCCACCGTCTCCACCAGACCCGCCCGCACCGCAACGCCCACCGATGACCGGATGCGTTCGACCAGCTCGGCGGCAGCCGCCAGCGTCGACGCGGTGGCGTGCGGGTCCGCCGGCAGGAGCAGATGACCGCCCGCCGGGCCCAGCGTCGTCAGGATCGACGTGGCGCGCCGGAACTCGGGCAACGACAGCATCGAGCGCATCTTGCGCCGCCCGGCCACCAGCCGGCCGGTCGCGTCGTCGACCAGCTCGTCCGTCGTCGGCGCGATCGCCAGCGCGAGCACGTGGTACTCGGCGGCCAGTTCGATCCGGAAGCGATCGGCATACGGCCGGGCTTCCTGACCGTCGAGAATCATTCGCGCCACCAGGTGCCCGGCGCTGCTCTTCTCGCTGTCGAGGATCATCTGCTCCTGCTCGTAGGCGTCGACGAGCGTCGCCGAGAAGGTGCCGAACAGCGAGATCAGTGCGGTGCCCAGGTAGGCGACCTCCGCGCCCTCCTCCGGACGGGCCAGGGCGGCCGCCTCGGTCCAGAAGCGCTGGAAGCCCGCTTGCCAATTGCGGATCACCACCGACAGCGGCACCCCTTCGTCGGCGCGCTGCACCGCGATCTCACGGGCGGGGCGCAGTTCGTGGGCGCTGGGTGCCACATTGTCGCCGAGCGCTCGGAACACCGTCGACAGCGTCCGGCGGGTCACCCACGGCAATTCGGTCAGCCGGATCTCCGACGGCAACGCCCGCAGCGCGTCGGAGCTGTCGAGCGCGGACTCCTTGATCATGTCGTTGGCGCGCAGCTGCAGCCGATGCAGGAGCGCACTCGTCCCCGGGGGCGGCGAGGACGATGTCAGAGCGGCCATACCTGCCTCCAAGATTGTGCGATCGCACATCACATCGGTAGGTCACCTGTGATTATCGGATATTGCGATGGTCAAGGGCCCACCATAGCGTGGTGACACAGCAGCGAATGTGACGGGCACCACCTCGTCGTCGCTTATCCGGTCCTGTCTCAGGCACCGACCGAGCTCTCTGCCCGCGACCACGAGGAACTCGAAGGAATCACGATGGATCAATCGGCCACCCGGCAGCGCAGCGCGCCGGATCTCCCGCCTGCCGTCACGGAGCCGGGCGGGTGGGGCCGCGCCGGCCGTCCGGCCCGGTCCGGTGCGGCGACGGTCGGCGGCACCCGTGCCTGGGTCATCACCGCGATGTTGATGGTGCTGATGATGATCAACTTCGCCGACAAGGCGGTGATGGGGCTGGCCGCGACCAGCATCCGGGCGGAGTTCGGGCTCACCGCCGCGCAATACGGCACCATCTCGAGTGCGTTCTTCCTGCTGTTCAGCATCTCGGCGCTGGTCGTCGGCCACCTTGCCGACCGGTTCAGCACCCGCAAGGTGCTGCTCGTGCTGGCGCTGATCTGGTCGGTCGCGATGCTGCCGGTCATCGGTCCGGCGGGATTCACGGTGATCCTGATGTCGCGCGTCGTTCTCGGCGCCGCCGAAGGACCGGCGTTCGGCGTGGCACAGCACGCCGTTTTCAAGTGGTTCACCGATGCCGATCGCGGGATGCCGACGGCGTTGGTGAGTACCGCGACGTCGATCGGTGTGATCATCGGTGCGCCCGTGCTGTCGTGGATGATCTCCGCGCACGGCTGGCGGTCGGCGTTTGTGCTCGTGGCCGTCATCGGTGCGGCGTGGTGCGTGGTGTGGTTGTTCGTGGGACGCGACGGCCCGGTCGATGTACAGGCCACGGCGTCGACCGCCGACGCCGTGCGCCCTATCGATCAGGTGCGGGTGCCGCTGCGCAAGATTTTGTCGTCGCGCACCTGGCTCGGTGCCGCCCTGAGTGCCTTTGCTGCGTACTGGTCGCTCGCGCTGCTCATCTCCTGGGTGCCGGCGTTCTTGACCGACGACCTGGGCTACAGCAAGTCCGCGGCCGGAACGCTCACGGCGTTGCCGTGGCTGGTCGGGATGATCGCCTTGCTCGCCCAGGGATTCGCCACCCAGCGCATGATGCGTAACGGCCGTTCGAGCAGCGCTGCGCGAGGCATCATGCCGGGCGTCATCGTGGTAGTAGGCGGCGTCTGCATCCTGGCGTTCGGCTATGTGCACGCGAATGCCCTGATATTGCTGTTCATGGCGCTCGGACTGGGATTGTCCGGTGTGGCGCTCGCCGCCGGCGCCACCGCGTGCAGTGAGATCTCGCCGGTCGGTCAGCGCGGCGTCGTGCTCGGGGCGTTCGTCGGGCTGTACTCGCTGGCCGGCGTGATCGCCCCCTTCGTCGCCGGTGTCCTCATCGATCACGCGGGCGTCGATCCGCACTCCGGCTACACCGTGGTGTTCGCACTCACCGGCGTCATCGTGGTGGTCGGCGGGGTACTGGCCATCGCCCTCATCCGTCCCGAACGCGACACCGCCCGACTCATCGCGGCCGGCTCCCCCATCTCCTGACCGCGGCATCTGCCCGTAACTGTTGTCTCTTCTCGAAACGGAGTTCTCTTGTCCAGCAACACCCAGACCGCCACCTCGCACACCGCCGCCGCGAACAGGGCGGTGCTCGATCAGCTGCCCTTCGACGACCGCCGGGCGTTCGACGACGCACACCGCGGTTTCATCGCCACCCTGGATCCGATGGTGATCACCGACGACACCGGTCGCGTGGTGTGGGATCTGGAACGCTTCACCTTCTTGCAGGGCGATGCGCCGGCCACGGTCAACCCCAGTCTGTGGCGGATGTCCCAGCTGCACACCGCGCACGGCCTGTTCCAGGTGGCCGATCGCATCTTCCAGGTCCGCGGATTCGACATCTCCAACATGACCGTCATCGAGGGCGACACCGGCTACGTCATCGTCGACCCGCTCACCTCGGTCGAATGTGCCCGGGCGGCCATGGATCTGGTGCGTGAACACCTGGGCGAGAAGCCGATCCGCGCGATCATCTACACGCACAGCCACGCCGATCACTTCGGCGGGGTCAAGGGCATCGTGTCCGACGACGACGTGGCCGGCGGCGCGGTGCGGATTGTCGCGCCGCTCGGCTTCCTGGAGCACGCGGTGAGTGAGAACGTGTACGCCGGCAACGCCATGACGCGCCGCGCCCAGTACATGTACGGGCAGAACCTGCGGGTCGACGCGGCCGGGGTGATCTCGACGGGTCTGGGGATCGCATTGTCGAAGGGTCAGATGAGTCTGCTCGAACCGACCGACGTGATCTCGGGGACCAGCCAGGAACTGGTGCTCGACGGTGTGCGGTTCGAGTTCCAGTACACCCCGGATTCCGAGGCGCCGGCCGAGATGCACTTCTACCTGCCCGACATGCGGGCATTGTGTATGGCCGAGAACGTGTCTCATCACATGCACAATCTGTACACGCCGCGTGGCGCGCAGATCCGGGACGCGGTGGGTTGGAGTCGCTACATCGATGAGGCGTTGCGGCGCTACGGCGCGGTGACCGACGTGATGTTCATCTGTCATCAGTGGCCGGTGTGGGGAACCCGGTCGGTGTGCGAGTTCCTGGCCGAGCAGCGTGACCTCTACCGCTACATCCACGACGAGACGCTGCGCCTGGCCGCGCACGGGTACACGATGATCGAGATCGCGGAGATGGTGGAACTGCCCGAGGGGCTGGCCACCTCGTGGATAGCGCGCGGCTATTACGGGTCGCTCAACCACAACGTGAAGGCCGTCTACCAGAAGTATCTCGGGTTCTTCGACGGCAACCCGGCGCACCTGCATCCGCATCCGCCCGTCGAGGCCGGACAACGGTATGTGGAGTTCATGGGCGGAGCCGACGCCGTGTTGAACAAGGCGCGCAAGTCCTTTGACGACGGCGACTACCGGTGGGTGGCCGAGGTGGTCAATCATGTGGTGTTCGCCGAGCCGAACAACCAGGCCGCGCGCGAGCTGCAGGCCGATGCGCTCGAACAGCTCGGCTATCAGAGTGAATCGGCGCCGTGGCGCAACTTCTACCTGACCGGTGCCCAGGATCTCCGGGAGGGGGCGCGCAGCGACGAGGCGGCTTTGGGTGCGGGCGAAGTGATCGCCGCGATGACCGTCGACATGCTGTTCGACTATCTGGCCATCCGGCTCAACGGTCCCAAGGCCGGTGGGCAGAGCTTCGCGATGCAGGTGCAGCTCACCGACACCGGGGAGTCCCGACGCGTGGAGCTCGTGCACGGCGTATTGAACTGCACGCCTGCGCAACCCGACGATCCTGCGGATACCACGATGCGGCTGCCCAAGGCGGCATTGACCGGGTTGGCGTTGGGTGCAGTGACACTGGCCGACGCGGTGGCCGCCGGCCAGGTGGAGATCTCCGGTGACGAGGAACCGGCGTATCTGCTGTTTGCGCTGCTCGATACGTTCGCCCGCACGTTCAACATCGTCACCCCGTGAGCCAGCAGTCGACGTCGCAGGTCTCGGAGGCTGAGGCGCAGGAAGCGGGGGTGCAGGAGTCGGGGGTGCAGGACACCGAACCCGACTACCGGTTCACGCTGGCCAACGAGCGCACCTTCCTTGCCTGGATTCGTACAGCGCTGGCCTTGCTGGCCGCCGGGGTCGCCGCCGACGAACTGATCGGTGGCGGCGCCGGAAACATCGACCATTCGGTGCTGGCGGTGACCTGCGTGGTGGTGGCGACCCTGTTGTCGCTGGGCGCGTTTCATCGGTGGCGCCGGGTGCAGTCCGCGATGCGGCGCAGCGATCCATTGCCCCCGGCGTCGATCGTGCGGATAACGGTCGGCGGGGTGTGCGCCATCGCGCTGGTCTGTGTGGTGGTCGTGATCCTGTGACGGCGACCGAGCGTGATCCCGGACTGCAGCCGGAGCGAACGCTGTTGGCCTGGCGTCGAACAACTCTGACCGCAGTCGGTGTGTTTCTGCTGTGTTGTCGTGCGCTGGCGGTCGGTCACACGGTGGCGCATGTGGTGGCCGTTGCGCTCAGTGGCGCGCTGGTGTGCTCGCTGTGCGTCGGCATGCGGCAGCGCGCCCGCCGCTACCAGGAGAATCCGCGGTGTGCCGAGCATGCATCGACGGTGTTGCTGTGCGTGATCGCGGTGGGGATCGGTTGCGTGGGTGTGGCGTCGGCTCTCGGGTAGCGCCGTCAGATACCGTCGAGGAACTCCAGGATGGCGGTGTTCACGCGATCAGGCTCCTGCATCTGCACGAAGTGGCCGGCGCCGGGGACGGTCTCGATGCGCCGCAGACCCGGTACGAGCTGTTTCATGGAGCCGAGTGGGTCGCGGCCCATCATCCCGAGGACCGGGTCGCGATCGCCGACGACAAACAATGTCGGAGTGTGTATCTCGGCATCGCCGATCTCTGTGTTCTGCTCCCAGACGGCATCGGCCGCGCGGTACCAGTTGAGTCCGCCGGTGAAGCCGGTGCGACGGAACTCAGTGACGTAGTGGTCGAACTCGTCGGTGCTCAGCCACGGCCAGGGGAGCGGGGGTGCGGGCGGGAGGACGTCGAGGTAGCCGTTGCCCTCTGACGGGTGCTCCCAGCAGGTGAGGTACCGGTCGACGTCGCTGAGCGCCCAGAAGATCCGGCGCAAGAATTCCCCGGCGTTGTGGTCGAGCTCCTGCTCGGCCACCCCCGGCTGCTGGAAATACTGAAAGTGCAGGAAGTGGTCGCGGGCCATGGCCGTATAGATGGTGCTGGGGCTGACGGGTGCGCGGTGCGTGAGGGGGACGCTCACCTGGATGAGGCCGGCGACGCGGTCGGGAATCCAGCGGGCGAGGTCCCAGGTCAGGCCGGCGCCGAAATCGTGGCCGACAAAGATCGCCCGATCGGCGTCCAGGGCGTCGAGCAGGCCCTCGATGTCGGCGACAGTGGTGGCGCGGTCGTAGCCGCTCGCATCGCTGGGCCGGCTGCTGCGGCCATAGCCGCGCATGTCGGGGGCCACGGCATGCCAACCGGCGTCGGCGATCGCGGGGATCTGGTGACGCCACGAATAGCCGAGTCCGGGGAAGCCATGGCAGAGAATGACGGGCACACCGCTACCCTGTTCGGTGACGAACAGGTCGATTCCGTTGACGTGCAGAGTTCTGGTGGAGGCGGTTTCATGCATCGTGACGTCCTTTCGCGGAGTGCCATCGTTTGCCGAGAGTAGCCACGTCGGAACCGTTCATGCGTCGGAGGGCCTCGCATATTGCATGTCGTGGCAGCTGGCCAGTCCCGCGGTCCCGCGGTGCTGGAGAGCTTCGCAGGGTTGCAGGGGCGCAAGTGCCAAGAACTGTTCTCCTGCAAACCCTGCCGAGCGCAGGAGTCGGTGATGCAAGCGACGTTTCTGCCAGCACGTTCCCGTGATGGCTCCCGGACTCATTCGACAAGCCGACCCATAAACCGCGCTAATGCGGCAAATGCGAAGAACAGACGCTGTGTATTCGGTTCAGTCCCGGAATTTGATACTTTCTGCCGATGGAGAGCAACGGGGACGAGGCCGACCTTTCCGTGATGCCCGACGACGTGGTGGAACTGGGGCGGCTCGCGGCGCGCACCGCGGAAACGATGCGAACCGCGCTGGGAAGTGTCGGTGGTCACGTTGACGGTTTGCTCAGTGGTGGGTGGCGCGGTACGGCAGCCGACAGCTTCGGGACCGGTTGGAACGAGTGTCGGCACGGTGGTAACCGCATCATCGATGTGCTGGAGACCCTGGCGGACGCCCTGGGCGCCGGCGCAGATGCTTATCGCGCCCAGGATGACGATATTCGGGACACATTCGTTGAGCTGAAACTCTGATGAGTGGGGAGTTCACCGTCGATCTAGACGAACTCGACCACCTTGTCCATCGACTCACGGACCTGCACGCGTACTTGCGCGAGCGACTTGAGGAACTTGATCGCAAGGCCGCGCATGTCCACCAGCGCGGATGGGAGGGCCTTGCTGCGACCGCGCATCGAGCGGCGCATCGGGAATGGATCTCTGCTGCAACAGAATTTGCGGATGGAGTCGAGGAAATGAAACGCATCAGCAATGATGCACATTCCCAGTATGCTGGCGCGATCAAAGCGAACCTGACGATGTTCCGAGGTCGCTGATGACCGTCCGCGTAGAGCCTCAGATCTACTACGACGGTGCGAAGAAGCTGACAGACATCGCCCACGGAATTGAGACCGCGTCGAACAAACTGATCTCTGGTTTATCCGACACCGGATCGATGTCGGGAAGCAGCGGTGCGGCGCAGAAGTGGGCGACGAGTTACGACAAACGCGCACAAAGCGCCACGGATTCTGCAATCAAACTTTGCGGTACCCTGGAATACTTCGGCGGCCTGATGGCATTGGCCGGATATAACCATGAACTCGCCAACTACCGTGCAAACAGCGGTCCCGACAGGGGGCCCGAACCCCACAAGCCTGCTACGGTGCCGCCTCCCTTCGCGTCATGCATAGCGGGCGCCCCGAGTTCGGGTGGCCCCGGCAATGGACTTGTCTCGGGCATTTCTGCGCTGATGGTGAAGATTCATGTACATGTGCCGGACGGAGACAGCGACAAGCTGGGGAAGGCGTCGTCAGCGTGGAGACAGTTCCATGGGACCGAAGCCGTTGCTCACGCGGCTTCCGACATCAGCGGTGTCATGAACTCTCTCGGAGGTGTCGATGCTCCCGACGTATTCGACATACTGGCGCATCTCCGAACGATCGAACGTGCTGCACACGATCTCTACGAGTCGGCCACTCAGCTATCCTCCGACTGCGATAGTCACAAGGCGCCACTCGATTCTTTGCGCGAGAAGATCAGGGAGATCCTCCAGACTCTAGAGGAAGCCATCGCGGTCAGCCTTGCGATAACTATCCTGGCTGACCTCGTCACCGCTGGCGTTGGAATCGTGCTTGACGCAGCTACTTTGGCGAAGTCCGCCCGGGATGTCGATACCGCTGCGGCGGCGATAACTGGGGCCGTTGATGCCGCACAAATCGACCGCGCTCTGCTTGCCGCTGCGGCTGAGGAGGACACACTCGCTACTACTGGCGCCAAACTCGATGAGATAAGTGAACTGTCCGCGACCGATCTGGAGGAAGGCCTTGAGCAGGCGAGACCGGCGCCGGACAGTCTCGCGGCCGGCGGTCACAAGCCGACGACCCAGGAAGCCCAGGACATCATTTCCAGTGCCGATCGAAAGGGCTCAGGGTTAAAGAGTGACGTCGATCATCGCGCTCCGTCGTACGTGGTCGATGAGATCGGTAAGAGTGGGAAGGTCTTTGAATTCACAGGTGGTGATGGCGTGACTCGGACGATCGTGCAGACGCCTGGTGAGGTCAACGGTGTGCCCGGCCGCTTCGAGTGGATCATCGACACCGATGGGACAATCTCTCATGAGAGATTCATCCGTGACGGAACTTTGAACGGGATACCCAACAGACCATGACTGATCGACTCGTAGATTTCCGCCTGCCCGCCAGGTTTATCGGGCAGAAGGTGTTGCTTACGCCCGCTGAACTTCGCTGGGGTTACGACAATCTGTGGGTCGAGGCCGAGGACGTCGTCGCTCTGACGTTGACGAGCGTTGTCGCTGACCCTGAACCGCTGGCTGCTGTGGAGGAGTTATCGCTGCTGCTTTCCGATGAGCTCGATCGTGTTCCGGAGCTCATCGGATGTCTCACTCCGGATCCCGAGCCGGTATGGATGTACCTCACGACAGAGTGGGTAGTGGAGCACCCCGCCGACTTCGCTGGCGCGCCACTAGAGACTGTCGAACAGCTCTACACCGACTTCGGGTACCCGGCGGAGATGGAGGGCTTCATCACGTATATGCCGACGCCGCCAGGTGGCACCCCGGGCATCGACGGTTTGTGGGAACGCCTACGGGAGTTTCTGGCGGCGGGTACGGCTCGGTTCGGTAGTGCACGACGTCCTGGTGGCTCGGCCGGCTGAGCACAATCTGCCACTAGTCGGAGTGTGAACCGGCTTTTCCTGGTCGGGATTCAGCTGAGAGTGGCTCTGGAACAGGATGGTTCGTGGTTGCCTGGCGAATCACGTCATTCGCGGCGGTGAGGGTGTCGTTGAAATGTGCGACACCCGCCGATCGTGCACCGTCGGTGTCACCGGTGGTCGCCAGGTGTTGTGCGGCGATGTCTGCGGCTTCGGTGGCGCCGACCATGAGCAGCTCGGGAGCCTGGAACAGGACGGCCGACCCGACGTCGATGGCGTCGAGGACTGCGGCCTGCGCGGGTGTGGTGGGGGCTGCGATCTGTGGCGGTTTCGCGACGATCGGCGCGTTGAGCGCGTCCACGATCTTCGCCCGCCCGGTGTCAATGGCTTTACCGACGGCCTCAGGTGCGGCGCCTGACCGGACGGTGTCGGCGACGGTGAGCCCCTCGACGACCGCCACCTCGAGCGCATTCTGGGCCCGGGGCAGAACCAGATTCAGATCATTGTCGATGATGCCGGTCATCGCCGAGTTCGCGGGATGAGTGATCGATGCGGCGGCGATACCCGTTGCGCGGTCGGCTGATCCGGTCTGTGCCTGGGCTGTGGCGAAGACTCCCGGAGAGCGGACGATGGCGACCGGTACGTCCACCACGAAGTCGATGATGTGCGGGCAGATGAGCGCGCAGTACTTCAGCTGGTTGCCGGCGAAGGTTGTGACGATGGCGCCGGGTGGGGGTGGCGTCGTTGGTTCGTCGGGGTTCACGACGGTGGGCGGTGGACCGGCCTCGGCCGCCGAGGCCGCCGGGGTGTTGACCAGGGCCAGAGCGGCGAGGGGCGTCAGCATGACGGTCGCCAGGATGCGGGCGTGCTGGTGCCGGTTCATCCGGGCTCCCTGGGTTGCTCTCGGTGGTCCATTCGAGTGTGCGGGATGGGACCTGAAGGGTTGCTGAAACTTGACGGTCGCCCATGGCACGAAGTCATCCAAGCGACCGACGCCGGTTGATCGAGTCGGTCGACCCCCTTGCTACGGTCGAACCTATCAAAACGCAGGTGGGGACAGCTATCGGGGGGTCGTCGAGTGGGGGAAGTACTCAAATTGCCGTGCGCTGCTATTGCAGCAGTGACCGTGCTGGCTCTGAGCGCATGCGACGGTGACTCGAACAATATCGAGCAGTCATCGCGAACCGTCGGAACCAGCGCGACAGATTGGGCAAACGCTCCGGTTGAGAATCCGACGGCCCTTACGCCCGACCAGTTCTGCGCCGTGCTCAGCAAGGAAGATGTGGCGCCTCTGACCGATGGTGAGGTCACTGATCCACCTACGCCCACCAATGAGCGTGGTCTGCCTGGATGTAAGTGACCGGTGCAAGAAGGCTACGGGTGGCTCGAGATGGCTGTGAGCAAGCCTGTTGATGTGAATATCGTTCTCGGAAACACGGTCTCGGGCAAGTATCCAGTTGGTGACGGCACGATGTACCGGCATACAAAGGAGGGCATCTCCATGTGTCGATCGTCGGTACAGACACCCCGCACGCCCGAGGGTTTCCTGTTGACAGTGAAGGTCGACGGGTCGGTCGACAGCAAAGTCAACGCTTGCGAGTCAGCCATCCCGCAGACCGAAAAGGTCCTCAAGGCATTGGGGTGGTGACACGCGTGAGACTTGTTCGTGGGCTGTCGTGGACGCCCTCGCCTCTTATGCCACGTTCAAGGGGGTTGACTGGCTGTGGCGCTAGGTATCGGAAACCGTAAGATCATCTTTCATTGGACCAGGTACACGGCGTACGCCTATGAACCGTCGCTCCGATCAGCAATCGGTTTGTTCATTATGGCTATAGTGGGGTGCGCTGTATCTGTGGCGCTGTCGTTGCCCATGGTCGCGTTCGGATTCGCCGCGTTGGTGCTTTTGCCCGTCGCGATGCTGGTTCCGTTCCGGACCAAGTTGGTTGTTAAGGACAGCGGAGTCGAAGTGCACCGTCAGCCCTTCTATTCCAACCCGGTGCTCATCATCGCGGTGATGTCGGGGCTCATATCGGCCGGGATGATAACCGCGATCGCGTTGGGGTATTGGCAGGCTTGGCGACTGGTGATTCCGGCATTCGGCGGTCTGGTGCTGGTGCCGCTGCTGGGTGTGGTCAGCTTCAGGGACCGCGGTCCTCTGCTTGTCCGTGCCGACGGGGTCATTTTTGGGAACGGCGCACGTTATGAGTTTGATTCTGCGGCCACTCATTTCTCCGTGCTGAGTAATGGTGTGCCGGCGATCGAGTTCACTCACACCACAGGCGAGGCCTCACGCAGGCGGCGGGTGGTGCACCGCCCGTACAACATTGACTTCAACACCATGCTCTCGACCTTCGAACAATTGCAGGCGTCGCACAGTCACGGCCATCGTGTAACTCCGGCGGAGATCAAGGCCATGCTCACCGTCACTCCGCCCGACGATGTGGAGATCGGGGAATCCGTGCAGATCGAAGTCCCGGTGGAGGAGGGCAGTGAGCATCGTTGACGCGTTGGAGCCCGCTCCCGGCTCAACTCTCACGCCGCTGCCGGACCCATCGGAGTTCGGCTATTACCCTGCGGCCTTTCCACATGCGACGCGTCCGCGCCGACGTGGCCGGGCCAACCCGCCACGATATGGCTGGGCTCCACAGAAATTTGGGAGGACGAACCATGAAGTACGGACCCAGACTTTTGCTGGGGATCTCTGCATTGTCGGTGGTGCTGCTGCTAGCTGCATGTGGGGATGATTCGCCCGACGATGCTGCTCAGCAGACAACGGGACACAGTGAGACGGCCGCTTCTCACGGAGATCCTGTGCAGAGCCCGACCGCTTTGACCGCTGAAGACATCTGCGCGGCGCTCACTCCGCAAGATATCGCGCCTCTTGCCGATGGTGAGGTAACCAAGCAGCCGGAACCCACGGACGACCGCGGTCTACCTGGATGCGATTGGCCGGTCAGCGACGGTTACGGGTCGTTGGAAATGGATGTCTTCAAGCCTTTCGACGTGTCGGGCGCTGGTGAAGACGCCCGATACACCGAAGGGCTTCGTATTGCGGGTGAGACTTGATGGCCAAGCAGATGCATCGAAACTCTGCGAGTCCGCGATCCCACAGACCGAAAAGGTCCTCAAGGCACTGGGGTGGTGACACGCGCATGACGGAGCCGGCGGCGTACCCAGATCGTCGAAGATGTGCGCGCGAACCTGCTCGCACAGCTGCGACGCTTCGGCAGTGTCTAGCAGGTCGGTGGCCGACGCGATGCACGATCTGGGCGACGCCAAACCATCCGGACACGAAGTCATCCACGTGACCGACGCCGGTTGATCGAGTCGGTCGATCCACTTGCTACGGTCGAACCGATCTATACGCAGGTGGGGACAGCGATCGGGGGGTCGTCGAGTGGGGGAAGTGCTCAAGGCCGAGCCGGAGTGGATCAGTGGACTGGGAAATCACGTCCTGGCCCTGAACGCGAATGTCCTCAGGACGGTCAGCCTCGTCAGCAGCCATTCGGGCTCCACGGGCGAGTTCAAAGGGTTGATGGGCGTCCTGAAAGGCCCGGTCGACACCTTGCGTGACGCGACAGTGCGCCGTCAGGGCACGCTCAGTCCGGCGCTGCACGGGACCAGTGTGAACCTCAAGCAAGCGGCGTGGAACTACACCAGCACCGACCACGAAGTCGCTCTGGGAATCGCCCACACCCGTACCGAGGAATACAACACGAACCCGTTCATCCCGCCTGTGGAAGTGATGCTCGGCATTACCAGTGATCCGGTGATCCGGATACCCGTGGTCGACGATGTTCCTGGTGCACGGGCGTTGACTGCACCTCGTGAGATCGATGTCGCCCCGCCGCCGAGTGAGAGCGTGGACTGGAATGCTCTCATCGAGGAGACTGCAGGGTGGCTGGCTGACGCCGATTCGTTCATCGCGGACCTGACGAACGGTTGGAGCCCCATCCAGAAGGCGCTCGAACCGGTGGCCGGCAATTGGATGGAACTCAAGCGCATCGGCAAGACATACGGGAAGTCGGGCGGCGCGTTCGACACGGTTGCTGGGGATCTGTCGAGTGGACACAAAGAGGTCGACGAGCACTGGAATGGAGAGGCAGCAGCCGCGTTTACCACCTACTCCGTTGATATGGTCAAGGGTCTCAACTGGGAAGGCTCCGTCGGGCGCCTCGTGGAGCAGGGGCTGTCACTGTGTGCCGACCAGCTTGAAGAGACCGCGAAGGCGATCATTGAACTCGTCCAGAAGGGCCTTTCAAGAATCGTCAAGGTGGACAGCTTCACCGGCGCTTTGAAACTGGCTGCGAAAGTCGTACCAGGCGTTGGGACCACAGCTGCAGTCGCTGAGGTGACCAGATTGCTGCTTGAAGTGGCCACGGAAACCAGGAAGCTGATACTGGAGCTCCAGCAGGGCATAGAAGCGCTGATGACTTTCATCGAATTCTGCCAAGATCCGGTCGGTTTTGCCAAAGGTCGTGCCGAGGGCAGAGTCAAGGAAGAGCTGAAGCCGTTCACTGACTTCGTTGGCGAGGTGGAAGGCTATCAGCAGCTTGCCACGGACGCGGCCACCGCAACTGACGTTGGGCGTGTAACGCGCACGCCAACCACGCCTTACGACCCGGGCTTGGAGGGTCGACTATGGGAGGACGCATCGTGAAACTGGTTCGTAGGCTGTCGTGGACTATTACGGCCACCGCTCTGGTGGCGATGGGTGCAGTCGCATGCGGCGACGACCCCGCGACTGACAACGCCGCCTCGTCGTCAACCCAGATTCCGACGGGAGCAGCAGCGCAGGCAGCGCCGGTTGGGAACCCGACGCAACTTTCGGGCGCCGACATCTGCGCGGTGCTGTCGCCGGAGGATGTCGCGCCGTTGACCAATGGAAAGGTCACTGACAGCCCGAAACCGACAGACACTCAAGGGCTTCCCGGATGCAAATGGGCCGTCCAGGATGGATGGGGATGGCTGGACATCGGTGTATCCAAGCCCACGAACGAAACTGCCCTGATCTCGGCATCCAAGTCGAACTACCAGGTCGGGGGCGGCACTGCGTACGAACAGTTCGAGGAAGGACTGGCGACGTGCCAGGCATACATTCAGGTACCCGGAGCTCCCAAGGGTTACGGGCTCAGGATCAGCCTCGACGCGCCGATGGGACAACTGGACAAAACCAATCTCTGCGAGTCCGCCATCCCGCAGACCGAAAAGGTCCTCAAGGCACTGGGCTGGTGACATGTCCATGACGGACCCGGCTGGTTTTGACGAAGCACTTCACAAGCTGCAGGGCGCATTGAATCACCTCGCCACCGCAACCATCCGAGCGCGCAACATCGAGTTCCCTGACGTCGAGTTCACCTCGCCACCGCCGGAACCCGACGCTGATCCGGGGCGCACCGGCGATGAGCTCGCCGATCTGCGTCGATGGGCGACAGATGAGAACGCGCGCAATGCCGAGTTCCGCCGGCGGGTGGACGAGGCTTTCGAAGCCGAGATCGATGGTCGGGGCGGCTGGCTCACCGATGAGCGGCGTACCCAGATCGTCGAAGATGTGCGCGCGAACCTGCTCGCACAGCTGCGTCGCTTCGGCAGTGTCTAGCAAGTCGGCGGCGGGGGCCCTGCTGCTCCTCGAGCGGTGGAGCACTCCGCTGGGAATCGTTGCGCTGCAGACGGTCATGGTGGCAGCCGTGATCGGGATCGGCAATGAGGTCGAGTACCGATCGTGGGAGGGCCGATTTCCCTTCTCAATATCCTTGGATGACGGTCTCGACGCCACCCACGGACGCGACACGACGTCGAGCGCTGTCGGCGCGATTCTCGACGGGAATGTTCCGGGCACGTGGAGCGATGTGCCG
Organism: Gordonia sp. DT218; assembly: GCF_049847105.1. Lineage (NCBI taxonomy): Bacteria > Bacillati > Actinomycetota > Actinomycetes > Mycobacteriales > Gordoniaceae > Gordonia > Gordonia sp. DT218. The sequence continues at coordinate 516,000 of NZ_JBNCNS010000004.1, forward strand.
CAAGCATATCCGGCTGGCGGCGAGGGCGCATTGTCGTCGCTGGCCAGCGCGATGCACGATCTGGACGATGCAATCAAACGAGCGAGGTCAATCGATTTCAGGGGATCGGGTACGGGTGCCTTCGGCTGGGGGATTGAAATGCGCGTGACCATCTTTGTGGTGGTTGCGTGTGTTGTGGCCGCGACACGAGGCCGTACCAACGGCTCTGCCGACGGGGCCGCCCGAGGCCCGCGTCTCCTCTCGCACTTCCAAGGTCACTGACTGCCCATGGAACCAGAGCATGAAAGCAGCGCTCTCACACTGCGCTGGACCAAGCGCACCGCATACGAATACCGACCGTCGCGGGATGGGTTGTTCGTTCTGGTCGGGATCGGTGTCGTGGGGTTCGTTGGGTCAGTGGCGATGTCACTTCCAATGGTTGCATTGACGTTTGTCTGCGTGGCACTCATACCGGTTGCGGCGCAGGCCCCTTTGCGCACGAAACTGGTGACGCGGTGCGATCGCGTCGCGGCGTATCGGCAACGCTTCTATGCGAACCCAGGGGTCACGATCTCGGTGTTGTGCGGGGTCATGTCCGGTGGGATGATCGGTGCCTTCCTTCTCGGATACTCCGGCGCTGGGCGAATGCTGTTGCCAGCACTGATGGGCGTGGCGCTTGTGCCGGTACTCCTCACGGTGAGCTACCGCGAGCGTGGCCCGCTTGTCATTGACGATGGTGGCGTTGAGTTCGGTGATGGGATGCGGTTCGACTTCGGATCGACGACGGTCGGCTTCCTCGTGATGAGCAACGGAGTCCCCGCGATCGAGTTGAAATCTGCGAAGGTGAGGCGTGGACGCCCGCGACGGTTGCTGCACCGCCCGTACAACGTCGATTTCAACACGATGCTGTCCACGATCGAGCAACTGCAGGTGTGGCATGCCCAGGGGCGGTGGGCGACTCCTGCGGAGATCCACGCCATGCTGAATGTGTCTACGCCCACCGATGTCGAGATCGGCGAGACCGTGACGCTTGGAGTCCGGGTGGACGAAACGCCGAAACGTACTTGAGACGTCGCTGCCGTTGGTGCACGGTGTTGTGATCGATACCGCGGTGCACCAAAAGTAAAGGCACCGGTGATAATCGGCCCCGGCGTGGCCGACGCGAGACCGCTCGGACAGGGGAAGCTGGACGCTACTGCGCCCCGCCGCACCTACCTACGACAGCGTGGCGATGGTGATTTGCTTGGCCGCCTTGAACGAAACGTTGAACCAGGCAGTGCCGGAGACGATTCTGGGCAGCTCGGGGTGTGCGACCGTGTCGGAACGCCGCTCGACCGAGACGAGGAAGCTGGTCTTGTGCACCGAGGAGGTACCGGAGCACGACCTTCGGCGGCTGCCTTCATCGCGCCCGCGAACTCACGAATAACTCGGTCACAGTGTCCGCGTCAGTAACGGCGCCGCCGCGAACTCACCCGGCCGATCCGATCGCTCGACCAACGCGTACAGCTCGCGGGAAGTGGCCGCGAACCCTGGCTCATCGACAGGTGGCACACGGTGGAGCCACTCGAGCACCTCATCCAGTGTTGTGTCACTGATGCGGTAGCCGCGCGCGAGGGACCGTTGGTCGCCCTCGTCCGCGGGATGCCGGTACCAGTCGTAGACGAAGAACAACGGCGCGCCCAGCTCCTGGGTGATGGCCTGCGGTGTCATCGCTTCGATGTGCATGGGTCCATCATCCCGCGCGGTGTCATCGACGCTTCACGAATGCGGTTCGCGAGGCCTGCGTGATGCTCAGCGGGGGCTGCCCGTTCGTCATCAGGGTGCCGACTGCGGTAGCCGGGTAGTTTCCTTCGGCCGTATTCAGCCCGTGGCCCTCGGGGATGTACATGGTCTCGTTGAGTCCGCCGCGAGCTGGGAACGATCGAACGGTGACCTCAGGAACGCCGGGTCCGAACATAGTGCCGGTCACCCAGAGCGTGCCGACCGGAGCGGCGCCGGCGCTGGTGCATCTGACCCGCGCCTTGGCGATCACGTAGGCTTGTCCGGCGCCCTTCGAGAAGTGCGGATTCTCCACCGCGACGGAACAAGTCAGCGTTCCGACAGTGGCGGCCGGCGTGGGTGCAGCAGTTGCGTGCGACGCACCCATGCTGCTCATTAGTGTGATCGCTCCGGTCACGGCGATACTGGCCAGGCCTCTGCTCAACATCTTCATCGATCCCCCCGTGGTTGTTGTTGCGGCCGAGCCTATACCGGCAGAACTGACACGGAGGGTCGTTGTCGTTCAGGTGAATGCAGGTCCACTCGTGACCGACGTCCGGATCGGCGCGAAGCATCGTGGGGCCGATGCGGGCCGAAAGTGCTTACCCGACTATCGAAGCCGCTGTCGCCGGAACCGGCGCCATGTAGGTCGCTGGAGGGCAGGCAGCGGCGAGCGGCGGCCGGTTGGGACATTCTCGCGTTGAATGAAATGGCTGCAGCAGGTGAGCTACGCCATCAGTATCTGGTCAGGTCAGGGTGGTCCCGAACGTGTGGCTCAGTGCGCGTGCCACTCGAAGTCAACTCGTCCCAGCACGTCGATGTTCTTGCGACCCAACCACACCGGTGTGCTCTCAGGCTGGGTGGCGTACAGCCCGTGTGCTGCGGACACCACACGGTCGAACTGACTGGTCCAGTTGATGTCGGCGGCGAGCGTATCGAGGAGCGGTTGGCCACGATCCAACGCCCGATCGACGTGCGTGGGGGAGGGCAGCAGGTCTGACTCGTTGGAGTTGCAGGCCGGGCAGGCGAGCACAAGGTTGGCCAGACCGTCGATGCCGACCCGAGACCACGGCAGCACATGGTCGACGTGGCGGGTGGCGGTCAGTCGTGTCGCACAGTAGAAGCAGTGCGGCCCGAACTCGCTCGCCAGGACGTCGCCGGCTTTGAGCAGGGAGACGCGGTCGGCGCCGAAGAGCTGGTCGGCGATGTCGGGGCCGTCGGCCAGCAGGGTCTTGTTCATGCGGCGGACGTCGTCGACCCACGCGAGCTGGAAGGTGGGCTTCAGGAGTGGGGCGAGACGGGCGAGGGTGGTGCAGACACCGGGGAAGAGCTGCAGCTTGTTGCCGTGATCGGCGATCGTCCGCAAGGAGCCGGTGCCCATCCAGGAGTCGTCGTCGAGGAAGCGTTCTTCAGGGGTCGTTGTGCCTACGTTCTGAAGTCGCTTGAGAGGCATTGCCACCAGTCGCCGTTTGATGTTTTGGCGTGTCGTCGTGTACGCGTCGGAGTCCATCACTCTGGCAAGGGGCAACATACGTCGAGAATGGGTCACCTCGGCCCGGAGGGTACTGATGGCGTCAATAATCATGAGCGAGGACCCGCTCGACTGCCGCAGTTGGTGACCGTCCAGCGGTCGTAGCTGACGCCAGTACAGCTCGACGACTCGGTTGGTCAGATCGTCGAGGTCGATGTCGACGGGTGCGTCCGGATCGTCGGGAACGGATTCGACGCTGAGGTCCAGCAGTGCCATCAGAACTGCGAGTTTGTATGTTGCGGTACGCCGCCCACCTTCGAGGAGCGCCACCAACTGCTGACCAAGCGTCAGCGGATCGGAAGGGTGGGCCACGGGCTCAGTGTCGGAGCAGACTGTCACGCCATGGGGACCAGATGCGCGACGATCTTGTCCCATGTCTCGGTCATCGTCGACTCTTTCATTGTGTGGTCGCGTGCGGATCACGGTCGGCGATGTTGCCGTCGCCGCGCAGTGCGACGATCCGTAGCGCCGCACGCAGCTGGGCGGTTGTCGCGCGCCATGCCTGCTCCTCATGTCGGCATGCCGCCGCTTCGTCAGCATCGTCGGCGGCGTCGGCTTCCGCAGCGGAATTGCTCCACTCCAGGTACTGCTCCTGGCTGGTGCGGATGTAGCGGAGGATGGCGGACTGATCGTGACGGCAGATCTCCGCGACCTCGTGGGGGTCGAGGGTGCTGCCGTCCTCGTCGAGGACGATGAGCGTCTGCAGCGGATCGGGGAGCAGGTCGCCCTCCGGAGGCGGCGAAAGTTCGGGGGATTCGGCGCCGGTGATCGCCGAAATGATCTGTGGTGCTTCGTCGTGCATGAATTGCAACCACCGACCGAGGCCGGCCGTCAGGTTCTCCCGGTGAAAGGCCGTCATCTCGATGGTCTGGAACGCCATCAGCGTCTTTCGGCGCAGCACCAGCGTGATGCCCGGCCAGCGAGGTGCCTCGGTGGCGACGAACTCGGCTGCCGTCGAACCGCTCGGGACAACGTCGACGACCGTCCCGAAGAACTCGACGGTCGCCTCGTCGGCGAGCACGCGCAGCCAGGACGGAGTCCGCCCGGTGGGCAGCGGGATGTCACCGTCGTCATCGACGACGATGCGCTGCCCGGCCATGTTCTCGAGGGCCTCGACCACCAGACGCCCCAGCTGACGTTGTGTCTCCGGGATTGTCCCGACCGCGATGCTGGCCTCCCGCGGCGTAGGCCCGGAGTGTTCGAGGAAGGCCGGGTGTACGATCTCCCAGATGTCCCGCAGCGTGTCGACCGCGACCTGGGCGAGCTTGTCGACGCGACGTTGCCCGACCTCGTAGATGAGCCGGCCGTCGCGCAATAGCCGCCAGCCGGCGCCGACCATCGCAGCCAACTGCTCGCGCAGGTACTCGGGCGTGGTGTGCAGGTCGCCGGCGTCCACCGTTGCCCGCACCCGGTGGGCGCGTGTGACCGTGAAGGCGATGGCGCCGTGTGGGCCCTCCGGGAACTCGGACTGTGCGACCGTGTGGCTGTTGCCGATGGCCATCCCGGCGAGACGGTCAGCGAGGTTGGCGCGAAACGCACGCCAAGCACCGTCGACAGTGGCGTCTAAATCGAAGTCGGACATGACTTCTCCTCTCTGTGAGCACGCTCGCGCGCGCCCCTTGAAGGCGGCTGAGCGCGGGGTTCGTTGCGGTGCTCGCGTGGAGTGGCGGCGCTTCGCGGTGGCCGCGAATCACCTTTCACCTGCAGAGTAGGGGAGGGGTACGACAGTATTGCAAGGGTCGGCGCTGATGCGCGGGAGCCCGAAGACTGGCTGGCGGTCGCCGACCATGTCCCAGATGGAGCCTCCTGGAACATGAGCGATCCGGCCGTCTCCCAATCCATTTTGGAGCTCGCGCCTTTTGGCGACGGTTCCCGTGACGCATTCAGACGCCCGCGCCGGTCGCGCCGAACTCGGCCTGGTCCGCGGTGAAACCCTCGTAGGTCAATTGCTCGACCAGGCCGGAGTGGCTGAACGCGGACATGTCCAGGTACGACTTGGCCTTTCGTACTGCTTGCGCGTTCCAGTCGGCCCCGCAGTTGTCGGCGGCATAGGTGGCATCAGCCGTCGAGAATCCTTCGTACTGGAGCTGCTCGACAAGGCCTGAGTAGCTGAATCCGGTCATGTCGAGGTAATCCTGAGCCTTGCTGAGTGCGTTGCGCTGGCCCGAGGCGACCTCGGGCTCATCGGCCACGTCAGTGGTCGGTGCCTCGACCTGAGTCTCCTCAGTCGGCGGTGCCTCGACCTGAGTCTCGACGGGGGGCACGGGGGTCGACTGTGTCTGCGGGGGTTCGACAGGGGTTTGTTCCGGCGTCGAAATCAGCGTTGTGGTGCTGGTGACGGTGCTGGTCTGGGCTGTATTGGTTGTTGTGTCATCGGATGACCCTCCGCTGAGGGCTGAGATGATCCCAATGGCCACAATGGCCCCGCCGACTCCGGCAACGATTTTGGTGGAACGCTTCATAGAACTTCTCCGTCGGACCGAGTAAATGTTGAATGTTCGATGTGAAATCACACAGTTAATCGAGCTAGTGCTCAGTTGCGTTTCGGCTACTCACCGGTAGTAGTCCGAGTAGTTGAATCAGCTCTATCAACGACGAGAGCCCGCCGGCGGGCGGTAACCCTGTCTCGATGAGGAACTGACTCCATCCAGCAAGCGTCCAAACCTCGCTGATAAAAGGTCGCGGGTGCGGATTGACCATGGAGTTTCGAACCCGGCCCCAGAACCATCGATCGGACGTGCCAGCGCCGGGGCATGCCCCATTCGCGGAGGCGCCCTGTGGAGGCGTCGTGATCAGTGGTTGAGCCGCTGCCGACATTCCGCCGTGGAATGGTGCAGGATGCAGTTCGACCACGCGGTCTGGTCGTCAGCCCACGGGATGGCGTGGCCGCTCGCCGCGGTTCAGGCGCCAGAGGTAGTTGTCGCAGATGATCGCGTTGCCGTGGGCGTCGATGGCGGTGCGGCCGATGTCGGCGCCGATGCATCGATCACCCAGTTGTGGCCGGGCACTGACCAGCGAGATGGCTTGCGTCGAGTCGAGCACCGCGAACTCGTGCACCGCCCTGGTGCGTGGCGGAATCGACTGCTCGTCGGCAGCGCGAGGCTTCAGATTCGCGAACGGGAAGTTGACGACGCGCTGAGCGTCGCGTTCGGCGCGACCCGTTACGGCGAACGTCGCCGGATGATTGCGGTCGCCAGAGACCCGACAAGCCACGTGAGGGGAATCCACACGTAGCAGGACATGGCGTACCACCAGCTGACGACAGCGAAGCCGGACGCCACGCCAGGACCGTCGGGTGTGCGGTGGGGCAGGACGCCGACACCCCAGAAAACGATCATGAAGCCGATGTAGCTGACCGGTATGGAGATCAGGAAAAGCTTGAGCGAGTAGGCGCGAAATCGGCTGCCGTGCAGCGTATTCATGTCGCTCGGTCCTGGCCGAACCCCACCAGTTGAGGTGCTCACTCCGTGCGCGACCTTGCCGGCGCATTGCGGCCGTGGCAGAAACAGATCACGGTGCACTGTAAGTCACCCGGTGAGCGAGAACGGATGCACGGTGCTGATCGGGTCGGTGAGAGTCAGGAACGACGGATGGGTGACACCCCATTGGCCGCGCAGCAGGGTGATCGACTGGACCGCCGCCCGGTACAGCTGCCGGCGGCCGAACTCCCGGATGTACTCGTCCTTGCGGGAGAGGTAGCGCCAGTCGAGCGCCTCGAAGGTCCGCTGCGTGTGTGACCAGTCGGGTTGCCGCGTGCCAACAAGCGGACTCGTGGGCACTGTCGCGCGGACACGACCTGCCCGGTTGGCGCGAAAGGTGACGAGCAGCTGTTCGCGATTGCCGACAGGGTGCGCCAGATCGATGAACTCGAACGAACCGAACCGCAGATCACCGAGACGCGCCGCAAGGTCCGCGGTGAACTCGCGCCAGGATTCGGCGATCTGATCGTCGTATCCCTCGACATCGTCGGCATACGTCTCGGTGGTCATGGTCCTCCTGGGTCGATGGGCGGACCGGCAGCTGCCGATGACGACGAAGATACGAGCGGGGTACGACATGCTCCGATGGCTTGCGGCGCTACGTGTCGGCGCAGCCGGAGCCCCGTCGACAGATCTCCGAGGAGGCTCATCGTTGGGCATACTGATCGGTGACTCGTGCTCTCTATCTGGAGGTTTCTGTGGCCGGTGGCCTCGTGGCTCTGTTGGACGACGTCGTGGCCCTGACCAAGGTGGCTGCGGCGTCGATCGACGACATCGGTGCCGCAGCCGGTAAGGCCAGTATCAAGGCGGCCGGGGTGGTCGTCGACGATACGGCTGTCACGCCGCGGTATGTCCACGGCTTCACCCCCGACCGCGAGCTGCCGATCGTCCGCAAGATCGCGGTCGGATCGATCCGAAACAAGCTGCTGATCATCCTGCCAGTGGCGATGATCCTCAGTCAGTTCCTACCGCAGGCACTGCCGTATCTGCTGATCGCCGGTGGCCTGTTCCTCTGCTACGAGGGTGCCGAGAAGGTCTACGAGGCCTTCGGCGGCGGGCATGGGCACGGCCACACCGACGAAGTGCCGGCGGCGGAGAAGGGACCGGAGTTCGAGAAGTCGATGGTCAATGGCGCCATCCGCACCGACCTCATCCTGTCGGCGGAGATCATGGTGATCTCACTGTCGTCGGTCGAATCCGAACCGTTCCTGACGCGGTTGCTGGTGCTCATCGTCGTGGCCTTCCTCATCACCGCACTCGTCTACGGGGTGGTTGCGCTGATCGTCAAGATGGACGACGTGGGGCTGGCCCTGGCGCAGCGTCAGTCGACGGCGAGTCAAAAGATCGGCCGTGGCCTGGTCAAGGCGATGCCGAAGATCATGTCCACCCTGACCGTGGTGGGCATCGCCGCGATGCTGTGGGTCGGCGGCCACATCCTGATCGTCAACGTCGGCGAAGCCGGATTCCATTGGCCTGCTGACCGTCTGCACGACGTCGAGCACGGGTTCGCAGAACTCTCCCACGGGTTCGGCGGCGTCCTGTCATGGACCGCGGGGACAGTGGTCTCGGCGCTCGTGGGATTGGTGATCGGCGCGATCGTCGTGGCGATCATGCACCTCATCCCGAAGCGCGGTGCGAAGAAAGAAGCAGCCGCCCAATCACCGGAGTGATGGGCGCACGGCTCGCCACTACTCCCTTGCCTCGAACCGCCGATCACTCAGCGCGTCTGCCACACGCTTCCCGAGCACCTTCTCGGCCGAGTAGCGGTCGACCTGGTCGAGTGTCAACTCGGATTCGGGTTTGCTGATCCGCTGCAACTCGTCGACACCGATCTCGGGAACAGCCAGCGCAACCTTCCGTGCGTCGTCAATGTCGATGTTCTCGTGGGTCCACCGGAATCCTGAATCGCGATGGTGGTCTTCGGTCACGATCCAGTTCGCGACGAATATGGAGCGATTCGGGATCAACGTCCACACCTTGTGCTGATCAATCGTCGCCCGCGCGTTAGGCCTCGTGCCGGCCAGCCACTCCAACGAACCGTCGTCGACACGTGCGAGGCGCCAGAACTCCCAGCCGTCCTTCGGCATTCGTCCCTCCTCGGACTCAGATTGTCAGTCAGGCGCTGCCGACGATGTGCGGCGTCGGAGGCGTGAAGCTCGTGTTGTCGGGGAGTGGTTCGGCACCCTTCTCGTTGCCGAACTGGCGGACGGTCTGCACCTCACTGAAGGCGCTGCCACCCTGGCGCGCCAGGGAGTCGTCGTACCACTCGAACCACGGGTATCCGTGAGTCAGGTATTCGTCGATCGTCAGCGGTGGCCGGTGCGGCGGAGTGTCGGTGAGTGTCTGCCACACAGCCGAATTGACGATCCTCACGCTGACCTCTCTCCGCGCGTCGACATCCCAGTTCTCGTGGGACTCGATCGGCGTGGCGATGGACTGGTGGATCGTGCCACCGGCACCGAGGCCCATACCGGCCGGTGCGGCAGTGCACCCGTCGACGACCATCCGGGAGATCGGCGGCCGCTGAGCCCACACGTCGGGTTTGAGCGGGGCCACGGAGAAGCGGATGAGCCCGTCGTCGGTGCCTGTCAGTTGTTCGGCTGCGGTGTATCCCTCGCCGAGCGGCATGGCGATGAACTGCCGCACAGTGGTCGCGTCGACCCGAAATCCATCCAGCCATGGCTGGGTCGGAGCCTCGAGGTAGTCCTCGGCATCGAAGTCGGGCTGCGGGACGTAGGAGTTCCCGGTGATCGCGTTGATTCCACCAACACCGACTTTCACCAGGAAGGGATAGTCCTGGGGTGTGCTGAAGTCGATCCAGGTCGCCTCGGATTGCCACAGCGGGAGTAGGCCGTCGGCTGCCGGTACTGCGCGAGGTCTGATCTCGCGCGTGGAGCGCACGTCGAGGGTGCCGAGGCTCGGTGGCAGCCCGTAGGTGGTGGGGTCGTCGGGGACTCGCAGGGTCTGGTGAAAGGTGATGCGCAGTGTGGCGTCGGCATGGACATCCGGAAATGAGAACTCGATGGCCTGCGGGCCGGTGGTGACGGTCATGGCGCTCCGATGCGTGAAGGGATGCGATCAGAGTAGGAGCGGGGTCTGACAAGACAACCGACATCGATCGCGTCGACAACGGTCGTCGCTGCCGGCGTTAACGGCGTTCGCGGGCTTGATGGGTCTTCGGATCGTGCTGTACTGGAGAAATGATCAAGCTCCTCGTGATTGTCGTCGTTGCGGCGGCGATCGCGATTGCGTTGGTCGTGATCGGTTCCTGGGTGGTCAGCGGTGTCCGATCACTGGGCGTCGGGCTCGGACGCCTGGCGCGAGGCAGCGGTGCAGCCGGCGAGGCGCGGCCCGAACTGCCGACCGTCGATGCAGATGCGGACGCCGTGTTCGACGATCCCCTCGCACAACTGGCCGACGATCTGCGCGCGGCCCGCGCCCGCCGATGGTCGCAGTGCCGGGCGATCCAGGAACTCGCCGAACCCACCGAGTCTCGCCGATACCTCGACCTCGCGGTCGACACCTGGACCGCGGGCTCGGATGACAGCACCCGACTGCGCAACGACCCGATCGGACAGATCGCCATCTCCGCGGGCATGGTCGCCGACCGGATCAGCGACTACCCGGCCTGGAAGCTGGACTTCTTCGATCGGCACGGCGTCCGCGTGGACCTCGCGGCCGAGGTCACCGCGCTCACGACGTCCGCGGCCAACGTCCACGACCAGGTCGCGCTCCTCAGTGAGCCACCCACACACCTGAGGACCGACGACGACGTCGTCGACACCTACACCGCCAAGGCTGTGCTGCTGTCGCGGCGACTCGACGGGCTCGTCGAACGGCTCGGTGCGCTGGGCGAGTACCAGCAGATCGTCGCCGCCATCCAGCACCGACAGGACAAGCGGGAGTGGCTCGACCGGGTCAGCGCCATCGACGAATTCGAGAACGAGGTCGACGCCCAGTGGGACGCCACCGAGGCCGACCGGATTCGCACCAGCGCCGACGAGTCGGAGATGCTGGCGTCCATCTACCTGGATGCGCTTGCGCCGCTGGCGAAAAAGCTCGAGCAGGAGTGACGAGGCGACGTCGGATGCAAAACCGGCGGCCCCTGTGGACAACTGAACTGCATTCGCCCCGGCCTGTCGGAGTTCCTTCCTACCGTGCAACGCATCCGGTCATCGCCGATGGCCGACGGCCCAGGGGGAGATGTACATGTCCGACGGTCAGGGTGCAGCCGATGGCAATCCGGATGCGGCATGGCGAGGGTTCTGGGAGCGGCTCGCCGAGAGTGTGACAAGGCTGGGCCGTGACGAGTTCGTGGAGGTGAGCCGGGCAGGGGAGACCGGGCGACCCCTGCTGATTTTCACGGTGACCGGGTCCGGCCGGGTGCGGTGCACGATCGGTGGCAGTGCGCTCACCAACTTCTGGCCGCCCGAACAAGCAGCGACGGCTCGTGCACAACGAGCCGCCGTCGATCGCCTCGGATGGCGAGAGTTGCGGTCGGGCAGCATGATTCGTGAGACGGGCAAGCGCAATGCGAATGCGCTCATGCGCGACGCCGAGCGGGCCTTGCGCGAGGTGTGGCAAATCGCGCATCCGTCGGTGTTGCACGTGCACGATCCGTTCAGTCCGGAGGCGCAGCGCCTGAGAGCGCAAGCCCGGCCGAAGGAACGGACGCTGACCCTCAGCGGGACGGCATCACTCGGCGTGATCCCCGGCGATGCCGAACATCTGCTGACGATGGCCGCTGACACATTGGCAACCGCCTGGGGCTGCAACGTCCCGATCGACGACGGCGCCATCCGGTTCACCGACGTCGACGGCCTCTACACCAAGTTGCTGGTGTCTCCGCACGCGATGCGCCTGGAGTTCTGCACCATTGTCGGTCACTGCACGCCCGACATGGCGTTGCTCGGCGCGGTTGTCGCCGAGCACTCCTCGCGATGGCCCGATGTCTCCATCCTGGTCACCAAGGACCACATCTTCGCGGTTCGAGCGCTCGAGTGCGCCACCTTCTATCCCACCAACCTGCTGGCCGCGCTGGACGCGTGGCGACAATTCTGCGCCGCCGGCGCGATCGACATCGTCGAACAACTCCATCCCGACGCGACCGGCCACTTCGGCCCCGGGCACGGGCAGATGCCTGCCGACCTTGTCGACCTGATCAGACGGTTCGTGGCTGACCCCAACGGTGTCACCCCGTCCCGGATCGCCTGCGACACCAGAGCGAATGCACCGATGCTGCGCCGGTATGCGCGCATCTGCGAAGAGTGGCTTGAGGAATGGCCCGGCGGTGAACCGGCTGCCGGATGCGATGAGCCGGGCATGCCGGAGCCTCGCGAAGTACAGCGATTTGTACCGGTGCTGCTGGAAGCGATCGGGGTTGCGGCTGAATTGAATGTGGCGTCGGAGATGAGGCGGGGAAGGTGATGTGAGCCGCGGAGGCGCATGCTGTCATGCATGATCGACGTCGTGGTGACGCGTCAGTCGTTGGCGCCGACTGTGGTTGTGCCGGGTACAGAGTCGTGTGCCTGGACACGGAGCTTGTCGACTTCGCAATCCTCGATCTCCATCGCGTCCCCCACTGACTCACGATCGGTCCTCCGATATCACCTACGTGAAGAACTACGCGGGAGCCAGGCCACCTCGTCGCCCGCATCGGTTCGCGTGTCGGACGGCACCCGGCCGACGGAATAGGATGAGTCTGCAGTTGGATGAGTGGTTTTTTTATCAGCAGTGCGATCGCAGACCTACGTTTCCATCTGGCATCTTAAGCACCGTTTGAGTGTCAACCGTGACGACACCTCGATGCTGCCTCTGGGCTCCGATGTCTGATTGTGCAGGCACCGTGATGAAACGACGTGGCGCCCCTCGCATCTGTTTCCTCGCGGACCGCGTGGAACTCTGCGAGCTGGGCTTTCCGCGCGCCCGTGACGCGAACCGCGCGGTAGGCGCCGCACAGAAGGAGCACGATCCATGGGACCTCCAACGCCCAGCCAACCACTGAGCGGGCCGGCGAGGGGCTGCCTGCGCCGAGTGGGACCGCAAGATGCGTGCCAATCATCCATGGCCACGCGATGACGATGGCACGGTTGACCAAATCAGGCGGGAACGTGGCGAACGGATCGACGACCGTGGTCGGCGGTGAGAACGTGCGCGGGCTGGTCCCGGCGATCCCTCGCTCGGCCATCATCTTGGCAACAGTCTTCTCGGTCACCAGGTGGCCTTCGGCGCGCAGCTCGGCAGTGATGCGGGGCGATCCGTACACTCCGTGCGAGTCTTTGTGGATGGACGTGATCTGCACACCCAACTCCTCGCGGCGCTGTTTGTTGGGGCTCAAATCTGTTGTTACCGTTGACTTGAGGTGCTTGTAATAGCCCAACACCGACACACCCAGCAGGGTGGCCATGCGACCGATTGCTGTGGTGGCGCACTCCGCGGCCATCAACGCGTATTTCTCTACCGTTGATGGTTCGCCGCGAAGTACGCCGACGCCTTTTTCAAGAAAGCGATGTCTTTCTCCTGCTCGGCGACCTGCCGGCGCAACCGGGCCAGCTCGTCTCGCTCGGCGGCTGTGAGTGGCTCCTGGCCGGTCTGACTGGCAGCGCCGAGGCGCCGGCGTTCATCGGCCACCCAGCGGCCGAGCAAGCCGTCGTTGAGGCCGAGGTCGCGGGCGACCTCGGCGATCGACCTGAATCGATCACTCGATGCGCTGCATCGACTTTGTGCTCGGTCGTGAACGACCGACGCTTCCGCGACATGTGAACCTCCTCCCAGCGGGACCTTCAATCCCGCTATCTCGGTGTCCACTACCTGGGGGCCTCAGCCGACGCCGGGATGGTCTCCGAGGCCAACAAGCACACCATCAAACCAGCTGGATTGTCGTCTATTTGCTTTGATTACGCCAGGTGGGTAGCCGCTCTCCCTCATGTTGCTGCCGCCGCCTTCGCCGCGGCCGCTTTGGCGGCCGCGATCTTGGCTGCGCGCGCCCTGATTTCCTCCGCGAGCCAGACCATTCCGCCGGCGTCGTTCGTCAGAACGGTTTCCAGCGTCGCGATGGCGTGTTCCTTCCAAACCTTGCTGACCCGCAGGTGCCAACCGGATCCGCATTTCTCTTTGCTGTCAAGCGCGACGTCCTCGCCGAGCTGTTCGACGAGCTGCCCAACTGCGGCTTGTGGAAGTAGGTCCTCGATCTCCACATCGTGCTTATTGCAAGCGTGGTCCCACTGACTCAGGCTGAGCACGCGTCTTGCCGGCTCCCAATTGAAGCTCTTGAGTTTCTTGACCGCAGCCTGCCCGTGCTCGTCGAAGTCGAGAAGCGCAATCACAGGAACCTCTGTTGCGGCCTCTGCGAGCAAGGCTTGCGGGACAACATTGGCTGCTTTGCCTGCGGGGATGAAATGTATCCCTGTTGCAAGGTCTGACCGGGCTGCAGCGGCGCAACATTGCGTGATGAAACGGCCGTCGGTGTAGCCCTCGGTCACAACGACGACCTCCGTGCCCGCTGGGATTTCAAGACTACGTTCGAGAACATATGCGAGCCCAGCGTCGCGATAGAGCGAGCCAAGCAGAGCGGCCCTCTTCTCGTCTCCGCGGACACTCGCGGCTTTCTCCGTGAAACCGTCTGACCGCTTGCGAAGCTCACTGATTCTAGAAGTCACTCCCCGTGAGATTACGTACGGAGAGTGGGTCGTCACCAGGAGTGAGACATCGGAACGTGTTGCTAATTCCTCAAGTTGGTGTTTGATTCCTTCTTGCCCGGCTGGGTGAAGAAAGGCCTCGGGCTCTTCCACGGCCAGCACAAGGGACCGCTTACTCTGCTCGGCCAAGTACTGGAGCATCGCCACAAGTACGGCTCCACGAATGCCTGTCCCCTTCTCTGAGAGAGGAGTCGTCACTGCATCGCCGAGGCGGATGTCAACTGAGGAGAGTGTATCGTCCACAGTTGGAACTGCGGGAATTAGTTCAGCATTGGAGATCTCAGGGAACATCCCCCCGACTCGCTGTTGGATCAGACCGCGAAGGGGCTCGAGCAGCTCCGTTTGTAGCGAAGACAGATAAGAGGCTCGAGCGGCTTCGGCCTTGATGACTTCTTCACTTAGGTGATCGGCGATCACCAGCTGAAGGATCTCGAGGAACTTGCCCTTCAGGAGAGACTCGAGGTCCTGCCCACTGTGGATGACAGCAAACCGAACGACCGAACGAAACTGCGACTCAAGTTTGGTGTGCTCGTTGCTTTGTACTGGCAGCGATGCAGCGCCAAAACCCTTTGCCTGGAATGAAGTCTGGCGTGCGCCGCCTCCGGCAAATGTTGTGACGATGCGAACCTCGCGATCTGCCGCGTACGTCTTTACCGAACCTTTGGTTGACGCATTGCGCGACTTCCGAACTGCGATCTCGTACGACTGGGCGCGCCGAAGCAGCGTCTCCTCGGGGGATGAGCTCCCTGCCTGAAACGCGAGAGTTATGCGGGTTGCAGGAGGGGCGCCGACCGCGACCGCGTCTCTGCTGGGTCTGTCTCGCGCTGGCGAATAGGTGGATTCGGGGTCGAGTGCCAACTCAAGTGCCCGGATCAAATTCGACTTGCCGCAGTTATTCGGCCCAACTACGTAATTCACTCCGGATGACACATCGAACTCGTGTTCGCCGGAGAAACTTCGAAGATCCTTGATGCGGATGTGGGTCAGTTTCATACCAGGTCAGCTTCCATTACCTCGTCGACAAAGACGGTGATGACGTCAATGGCGATCAGTCCGGGTCCGGCTTGCGGAGCGGTCGAGATTCAACCGAGTTCAGTGATGCCCTATCACGTCCTTTTCTCCTGTCCCATCGATCGACTTAGGGCAGTCTAAGCAACTCCGACGACAGTACTGGGCAGATTTGCGTTGATGATCTCGATTAATCGTGACAGCTACCACGGGCGCCCAATATCGCGGCGGGTGCTGACGTACCTCGGAGCCTTTGTCCGCCCCACCGCCAGGCGGAGAAACTCGCAGGGGTGTTTGCCGCGAACGGGACCGGTTGTCGGGTTCGCCGCCGAGAGTCCCAGGCTGCACGGGGCCTCGGCGAGAAACTGTTCAGCCCCAGCCGGCAAGTACGAGGTAAGGCCGCAAATCCGCGACCACGTCGCGCGTCACGCAATAGTCTGCCAACATTCCGGTTGTGAATGACGATCAGCGAATGCTCGAGGCCGCTTCGAAGGACGGGGCCGAGCTCGCAGTGCTCGTTGATGAGAAAGGCCTCGTGCTGGCCGGCGACCGGGAATCTGTCCAGCGTTACATCGATCGGCTTCGAACCGTGGCCGGCGACGCCGCGGATGTCGTCGAGCTCTCTTCGAGCAAGGCAGCCAACGCAGCGGCCGCCGCCGCGGGGATCGCCGGGGTGACGGCACAGCGCGGAGAGTTCGTACGCCTTTCTCCCGCGAGTATGAATCTTCTGAAGGCGCACAAGGTCATTCCGGGTACCGACGGCTTCAACCGCATGATGGTCGTGAACTCGAAGGGCAAGTTCGCAGGCCAACTGCAATGGCAGCGTGTGGGCATGGGCCCTTCGCAGGCGATGGCATTGCAGATGTTCGCTGTTCAGATGGCCTTGAAGTCGGCAATTGCCTCAGTCGAACAGGCCGTCGAGCGCGTGGAAGGAAAGGTTGACGAGGTCCTCGCGCTGGCCAAGGCCGACCGCGCGGGCGACGTGGTGGGGCAAAACGCGTCCGTGGCGCGTCTGGTTCAGTACCTGGATCGACACGGCTCGCTCCCCACCGCCGATTGGGACGCTGTTGCGTCCCTGGGCCCAGAGCTCGAGGTCACCATCGAAAGATTGCGTGCTCACATCAAGGACGCCTTGAGTGGGTTCGAGCCTGACAAACCGATTCAGGACCGCGCGAAGTACCTGGACAAGGTGGTGACGTCGAACCGGCTCGGCGAAACGCTGCAGCTCCTCGTGATCGCGGAGGACACCCTGTACCAGTGGCAGCGACTGCGGATCGCGCGCGTGGAGGCCACTGAGCCTCAGCATCTCGACAATGTCGTCCAATCCGCACGGGAATTGCTCCGAAGCCATGTCGAGCACGACGGCCAGGTCCTGGCACATGCTCGCGAGAACCTAGCCGACTTTGCTCGTATTCGACCGCTCGAGATCGTTCGGTTCATGTCCGCTGATCAGCTGAAGACCAACATGGTTTCCCTGCGCGACGATCTGGACGAGTTCGCCACAGCGAGGCGGAGCCAAGTGATCGGTTGGACCGACGCCGAAGATCCGGGGATTCAGGAGGCAATGGCCGAGATCGGTGATCGCGCAAAGCTTGCCGCCGGAAATGCGAAAGCCCTCGGGGCCAAAGCGGTGGACTTCGGCTTCGTCGGTATGGGTAGGGCGGGTAAATGGATGCAGGGCGTCGCGGCCTCACGTGAGTCTGCCAAGGGTGACGACGAGGGTATCGATAGCTCGGTGTGGGGCCAGAGCGACTAGGCATGGATCTGCTCGCCCTTCTGTGTCTGACAAGCAGCTGCCATGATGGACGATTACGAGCGCAAGCTGGTTCAGTGGGCTCACCGGTATGACTGATATCAGCGGCTCGCAGCGGTCCCGCACGAACTCACCGCCGGCAGGTCACCATGGCGCCGGAACCGAGGATGCGCGGTCAGACGAACTCGCGCCGCTGGTAGGCCGAGCCTCGACTTGGGGCCAGCGACCTGCTGTTGTCGAAAGCTTGGTTCGTCGTCACTCCGCGGTGTTGCTCGCTGAGGTCTGATTCAACGAATCGAAAGCGGCGACAAATGCTGCGCCACAGCGACGTTAGTGGTGGCGAGGTACTCCCTGGGGGGCGACGGCGTGGCTGGCGCCAACAAGCCCCGGTCATTCTTGCCGTTGGCAACGTGAGCACGGAACAAGTCATCGGGGTCACCCGTCTGTTGACGGTGGTAAGAGCGGGACTCAAGACGGCTGGAGTGACGCCCTGGCACGGAAGGCGGCCGGACCAGAGACAAAATGTGGCGCATGGCGAACCATGGTGTGATCACGTTATCGGGTGCGCGATCTCTCTCGACGGATCCAATGTGGCTGTACGACTCCGCTCCTACAGTGGACTTGTGACCAACACTGGCAACCGAGTTCCCGGCCATCTCTTCGTCGTTCAAGGGTTGATTCAGAAGATTCGATTCGATGCAGTGGTGGTGCCGACCGACGACTGGTTCAACGTCAAGTCATACTGGCATCCGCTGTTCGGCGGCGTTGCGCCCGCGAAGCCCGTAAATTGGACCGGCGGATATCAGCGAGCCAATGAACGAAGCTCGGTGTGGTTTGTCAGCGTGAATGATGGGCAACCGGTGAGAGGCCCTCGTCTGACTGCCCGGGTCAGGAAGCTTGTAGCCGATATCGCCGACGTCGCCGAACGCCCTGACGACCGTGCGTTACCACTAATTGCCGTACCGGTTCTCGGTATCGGCAAGGGTGGGCAGAGTGACGAGCGGGGCGAGGTCATCCGGCTTCTCGTTGAGACATTGCGGAAGGTCGCCCGAGAACATTGCATCGATGTAGTGCTAGTAACGAACGAGCAGGCCGCCTTCAGTGCAGTTCAGCATTTGCGACGCGCGGGTAACGGACAAGGGTGGGAGCTGAGTGACGCCGAGCTGGACGTCGCTCGCGATGTCGGCGACCAAGCCCAGCAAGGCCAATTGGCCGTCCTCCTCGGTGCCGGAGTGAGTATTGCTGCCGGCCTACCGAGCTGGGGCGAACTGCTGACGGAATTGGCGCGCCATGCGGATCTCGGTGAGGAGACTTTCAATAGCCTCAACGGTAGCCCACTCGACCAGGCCGAGTTGATCGCGCAGAAGCTCGGTTCCCGACTCGGAAGTCTCGTAGCCGAGATTGCGCGTCGAGCCGATCGAGTCTCTCTTGCGCACGCGTTGGTTGCCGGCATGGACTGCCAGGAAGCCGTGACGACAAACTATGATCGTCTGTACGAGGATGCCGTGGAGTTCGCAGGCCGAAGCCGGCCCTCCTTGCTGCCGTGGGAACCCGTGGAGGGAAACCGTTCCTGGATTCTGAAGATGCATGGGGATGTCGAGCGGCCGGACTCGATAGTCCTCACCAGGAGGAGCTTCGTCCGTTACGATGCGACGTTTCGACCCGCTGGCTCGCTGCTGCAAGCCTTGATGATGACCCGGCATCTGCTCGTGATCGGCACGTCGATGACCGATGACAACGTTATCCGTCTGGCGGTCGAGGTCGACGACTTCATTTCACGGGCGAAGCAGTTCGGCACCTTTATCGATGTGTCCGGCGCTCCGGTTCGAGCCCAGTTGTGGGCAGGCCGCTTTCGCTGGCACGTTTGTGCCGGTGAAAAGCCTGCCGAACGTGTCCGGCAGATGGAGATCTTCCTTGACGCTGTGGCCACCTTCGCCGCCCGCGACGCGTCGTGGCTGCTCGACGACCGATTTGCCGGGCTGCTCACTCCTGAAGAGAGTGACTGTACGGAGACGGCGCTCCGCGCGTACCAGTCCGCGCATAGAAGCGACAGTCGGCTCCTCCTGCCGCTGAGGGATGGCCTGGCGACCTTCGGTGCTGATCGCTCGAAGGACCCGCGCGCACTTCTCTTGACGGAGCTCCGCGAGTTGCCGTGGGCCACAAGCCAAGGGCGCCGTGCGCCATACAAGCATGTCCTGCTCGTGTGGGCGATCACGAGGGCACAGCAGGGGAATGAGAGGCTGGCGGTGTTTAGCGAAGTGCGCTCTGAACTCGCAGACTTACTATTGCCCTTCAGGGTTGGCGAAGAAGCGGCGCCCAAGCCGAGCGACCCGTGGGAACGTCTGAATAGCTCGATGTGGTGGGAGTTCCGTGTCACCGACGAAGCGGGTGTCGTGATCGCCAACTACTCGAAGGCAGGTCTATCACGAGAGGCGTGGAGCGAAGTCACCAAAGATGACGCGTTTGCCAACGAAGCTATCGAGGAACTGGCCAGATTGGTCATCGAGGAAGTGGGTGACTCCAGTGGCGTGGAACAACTCTTGCGAAGCTGTTGCCTACCAATTGATCGTCCGGTTCCGGACGGAACTACTATCTCATCAGTCAGCAGCGAGGCGTAGCCGCGACATCGACCGTTGGTGCATTCGCATCGTGGCCGTTTGCGAGCGCCGAGTCTCGTGGTCCAAAGGCTCGGGAGCAGCCGTGGCAGTTTGTCTGCGTCTGTTTGCTCGACCTGAACAACTTAACAGCCGACCTGGCCCGCAGGGTCCCCCTAGAGCAAGGTGCCTTGCTCGGGAGGCTGCCACGGCTTCGCCAGTTCGTATCGGAGCTGCTGAGGAGTGTCGATCGGAGCTGCGCCGTCTTCGATCAGCATCGCATTACCCCGCGGTTCATCGCGCCCGTAAGTGAGCGCGAGCACGGGCTTGTTGAGCTTCAAGGCCTCGCGCCCAGCGGCGAGGGAACCCCCCCGCTCGCGGGCCTCCACGACGATCAGCTGCTCACCTAACCCACAGATGACGCGATTGCGTGCCATCGCGTTGCGGGTAGCCCATTTCTGACCCGGCGGGAACTGGGAAACGATGAGGTGGTTGGTCGCAGTGAACATTCGCTCCAGGGTGGGGCTCGGACGGAAACATGTAATCCCTTCCGGCAGTACAAGAATCGATCGACCTCCATGCATCAGTGCCGACCGGGCGGCGAGTGAATCGACACCCCGGGCGTTGCCTGCCACGAGACACACACGTTCTGCCGCCATGATCTCGCCCAGTCTCGTAGCGGCGGAGGCACCTGCGTCGCTGACGTCTCTCGAACCGCTGACTGACACGCACGGTTCGCGAAGCAGTTCGATGTTTCCGCTATAGAACAGTGCGGGAACCATCGCTCGCCCGCGATGGAACAGTCTGGCCGGAAAGCCTGCTTCATCCACAGCGAGCGTCCGTACGCCTGCCGATGTGAGACTACCAACCTCGGCCTCGATGGCAGCTCGGCCGTCGGCGCTCAGACCAGCGACGAGACTGTCGACTACTAGGTGATCGAGAAGCGCATCGCGCACCCGGGCGGGGGTGCGGAAACGGTGAAATGCGGCGAGTACACGGAAGGTTGTGCCAGCGGCGTCTTCCATACTCAGTTGCTACGCATCGTCTTTGCTGCCACAAGGCCGACCACTCGGCCGGCTCCCGCGGCGCATGCTGCGCGGGCGGTCTCGTCGAGCGTCTGACCGGACAAGAACACATCGTCGACGACGATGCAGCTTCCGGTCAGTGGTTCGTTGACTCTGAACAGACCATCTAGGTTGGGACGATTCAATCCTTTGCTTTGTGGACGGGTTGGACCCCATGTCTGCACCAGATGCTTGCCCGTATTCGTCGCCACCGATTTTGCCAGCTGTTCGCCCAGACTCCTTCCAATTCCACTGGAGCCCGGCACACTTAGGATCACCTCAGCGGATGCGAAAGCCGGGTGCCGCCGGGCTACGGCGGTGAGGGATGTGCTCAACGCGAGAAACTCGGGTGAGTGTTCGGCCGCTCGGGAGTCAGGCTTCCGGTATTTCAAGATGTTGATCCGCTCGCCTGTGATTGTGTTCTCCCACTCGTCCGGCTCGAGTAATGGATCGAGAACTTTGTACCAATCAATTGCGACGGCCAGATCCACGTGACTCATCTGGCGAGTCTCCAACGCAACGTATTCCGTCAGGATCTTGGCAAGGTGTCGGCATCCCGTTGACACCCCACACGGCCAGTCAAGTCGAAGTTCGTCGCCCTCCGCGGTGTAAGAATCTGGCGGATAGTTGAACTGCTCACGGAACAGCGAGGTGATCTGGGCGATGGCGGAGTCGCTCCCACGTAGCGATAGTCGGCTTGCGATAGCGCCTGGTTCAATTGGCCGGGCTTCGACGAGAGCGATCCGTCCGCGAGGATTTGCCGATTGCTGGATGCTGTAGGTGAAGCCCCCTGCGGCATCGCTGGCCACCGGATCGGGGAATGCAGCGACAACTGGAAGTGACGCTGCGAGAGTGTCGAAATAGGGGTAGGTGCGCCAACTCTCCCGGTCACCGACGGCATATACGCGTCGCTTCGCGCGACTCACCGCGACGTTGAGCAGGTTCGGAGTCTTGGATGCCCACGATTTTGCCCCCGGCCGGTTCGGATCGCCACCGAGAACCAGTATGACTACATCGGCTTCGCGTCCTTGCGCAGTGTGGATGGTGCCGGCGCGGATCGCCTGCCCGCAGATACGCTGGACGACTTGAGCAACAGCCCGAAAAGGGCTGATGACAAAGATCTCGTCGGGATCGATCTTGGCATCCACCAGCGCGTCGAGAATTCGGCGAAGCTCATCGATCTGAGATGGGACCAAGTGGCCGCGCGAAGGCCCACTGATGTCGATCCACATACTTTCGGGAAGTGTGACCGGTGGACGCGTTGCCACCGCACTGATCATCATGCCGTCGTAAGCGACTCCGTTGCTGATGTCGAACATTGGGCTTTCGCATCGCCGGTGCACCCGTAGGGGTGCACCGACCCAAATATCGCTGTCGCCCTGGGGAAGTAGAGTTCCCCAGTGGTTGGTTGAGTCGGCGAGTGTCTGTACAGAACTCCGGGCCGGTACCCACTTGTCGTCGGTTCCGAAGGTGTTCGAAATCGCCTTCTGTAGCCGGACCGGAATGGTGAGGACCGGCTCGAGTTGGAGGGGGTCGCCGACGATGATCGATCGACGGGAGCGCCAGATCGCGCCCGCGGCGGCTTGGGGCGTGGCTTGGCCGGCTTCATCGATGAGCAGCCATCCGATGTCCTCGCGTCCCAGGTGGCTGAACATTCGTGCGAAGGAAGCGAACGTTGTCGACACAACCGGAACGAAGAAGAACAAGGTTTGCCATGCGGCTCTTGCCTTCTCGACGGGGAGATCGCTTGGTGCGGTACCGGCGAGTATGTCGTTGACTGCGAGTAGACCGGAGCGGAGCTGCATTGGGACGTGGGCTGAGAAGTGGCGATGGAGTTCGATTGCGGCCACAAAGAGCCGACTGCGGGCAGCGCAACATTCTGGGTCGAGCCAGAGCGATTGGAGTTCCCGGCGAGTTGTGTCCTTCCACCACGTGCGGTCTACGGCGAATACTCCCCATCTTTCTGCATCGCGGGTCGCCCTCCGACGCAGCTCGGCAATCTTGCTGTCCAGCTCCATGATCTCGGCACGGAGTGACTCGAGGTCAGGGCAGGAATTTCCGATTGCGTCGGCTTCGGCGGCAGCGTCGGTCAGGTACCCGATTCGTATCGCGATTTCGTCGTCGATTCCAGATCGCACTTTTCGCCAGTCAATGAACGCCTGCCTGCGAATTGCACGAGCGACCAAGCCGGGTCGCTGTTTGTCGTGTACCTGTACCTGGGCCTCCAATTCCGCGCGTTGGTTGTCGAGCTCAGTGATACGGTCGCGCAGCCTGTCCAGCTGCAGGTCCATGTCGTGGGCAATCGATGATGAGCTATCGAGCTCCACCGTGGCGGCCTGTAGACGTGAGTGGAGAGCAGTAAGCTGGAGAAGGTCATCCGCAGCACGCTGCCGTTTCGCCAGAATCTGACTGACGCTTTCACGCGCTGTTTGATAGTCAGCGACAGCTTCCTCCCACGACTTGTCAGCGCTGGACTCCGCCATGCGCTTCAAGAGTGTGTTCATACCTTCGCGGTCGCGGGCGCCGTCCTCACGGAAGCGGTTGGACACGGAATCAAAGAAGAAGTGCGTGAGGAACTTCGAGCGATTGTCCTTGTTTCCGAGTCGAGCTGCGATCAACCCCCAGGCCGGTCGCGTTGATTCGTCGACGACATCGCTTCGATTGAGCATCGCGGTGGCGATGTCGACGAAGTGGTCGAGGCCATCGACAAACTGGGTGTCGGCTACCGCTGCCCCGGGGATCTCTTCGGAGATGTTCTCTACCGCAGCGTTGTTCGACGAAGCAACTACCATCTCGTGACCGGTGAGTGACGGGATCCACCGAGGAGCAGTTTTTCGAAACCCATCGCTTTGCCACGTAAGGCTGCCATCGAACGCTGCGGTCGGCCGCGGCAGCTCGGCCAGCGCGTCCGCTCGGTCCACGATGACGGAGGCGATCACATCGCGCAGGAGGGTCGTCTTGCCGGTCCCCGGGGGGCCGTTGATCGAAAACAGGCCCGCACCGGCGGTTAATTCGGCCCGAGCAAGGTTGATCGCGAGTTGTTGACTCAGCGCGGCCGGATGGTCGGCTGGAGAGGGCCAGCGGCCCGCTGGCAGCATTTTGGGCGCTACGGCGTCGAACACACGATCCAGGTCGTGGCGTACATCGATGCGTTCATCCGAGTCGGCTCGATCCGCAGCCAGGTATTGCCGCAGTCCATCACCGATGTCTCCGGCCCTGGCAGCAGCACGCGTTGTACCGAGATCCGTCACGTAGAAGCTGTTCAGCAGGTCGTGGTTGTCCTGCCCCGTTTGCGCAGTCGGGATCGTAAACGTCTCGATCCGTATCTCGTTGTGATCAAGTACGCCGGAGTTCAGCTGCAAGACCTGGCCGACAGCTGCGCGCAGTTTGTGGATCGTCTGCTCCGTGAGAGGTACCGGGCCGGTATCCGATCCGGCCGCTGAGGCAGTATGGGACAGGATTCGATCCGATAGCTGGAAGGCCTGCTCGGCGGCCTCCTCGTAGCCATCTACCCAATCGAGGCCTGTCAGACGGTTGCTCTGTCGTTGGCCGAACGAGTTCACGGCGCCGACGGCCCAGGAGCACCCGGAGACCACCAGTGAGTTCAGGTCGGCATAGCCGTCGTCGTCGACGAGCATTGCTGCACAGGCGCTTTCGCCTCCGGGGTGGCTATCCAGCCCTTCATCGTCGGGAGCGAAGACCCTATCGAGAATCTCGTAGGCCTCGGGCACCGAGTAGACCCCGAGGTAGATCGCATGGCGCACATGGTGCTTCTTCGGTATGCGTATCGTGCGCCGAATTGCATCGGGCCCCCATGGCAGGCCGTCTTGTAGCAGGTGGGTTTGGCGTACCGGACTATGTCGCTCGATCTTGGGGATCGAGTTCGGCGTGAAGAGTTCTATCGCCCTCCAGTAGCCGAGGATGTTCTCAGGCTTGCCGCCGCGTCGATCTCGGTCGCGGAACAAGGGCGTCATGTTGCCTCCCCGATGAGCAATAGTCGTCGTGTCGAACAATACGGGCTACGACTGCGAGCTCGAAGATTTCGCGTGAGGGACCTGCTCGTCCTCGCGGGAGTGGCCGCGGTCAAGATGCGGAGACTGACAGGCTCGCCGTCAGTCGGATTGCTCGTAGGATGTGCTCGTCGCTCACGAGAAGGTCGGAGAATGCACGTGCCTGACGAGTTCGAGGAAAAGCA
Organism: Gordonia sp. DT218; assembly: GCF_049847105.1. Lineage (NCBI taxonomy): Bacteria > Bacillati > Actinomycetota > Actinomycetes > Mycobacteriales > Gordoniaceae > Gordonia > Gordonia sp. DT218. The sequence goes on from NZ_JBNCNS010000004.1 coordinate 541,058, forward strand.
GCGCCCAGACGTCGTCTGGAGTCCGCCCGAGATGGCTCTGGCGGCCCCTCGGGTGGTGGCTGTGCACGACAAACTGCGTTACGCACAAGGCGCTGACCAGAGCGATCTGTCGATAGACGGATTGCCGAATTACCACTGGCTGATGAGCCCGTCAGCCCTCGATTTGCCGAAGGTCATGCTCGAAGCCGGTATAAACGCCCCGGCCGACCTGGTCGCGCCAGACGGAAACCGACGCCCACTGGTTGCGATCAGAAGCAGCCCATGGAAGGCGGGACACGAGTCGAACCCCTGGCACGACGACTTCGACCTCGATCACGGGCACGTTCGCTATTACGGTGATCACAAACCGTCGACCATCGGGCTACCTGGTGCCACAAAAGGGAATCGACTTCTGCTCGAAGCGGCCAGGCTTCATTCGGGAACAACGATGGAGGAGCGGCTTCTGGCGCCGCCGATATTGATATTTCGGGCGATCACTGTCTACCGCGCTGGACGTGCTGTGGTGAAGGGCCATGTCGAGTTTTGTGGCGCGTCGATCATCGAACGCCTGGAGCACGTCGTTCAACGCGATCCTCAGTCGGGCCGGAGTTTCCCGAATCTCGTCCTCGATCTCGCTGTCGTCGCCGAGACCGACATAGATGGAATCGACCTCCGGTGGATTGACGACAGACGAAACGTATCGATGACTTCGGCGGACTCTCTCCGATACGCGCCGGCCGCGTGGAAACGGTGGGTGCGCGAGGGCGCGATTGCAATCCCGCGCATCAGGCGTCGGGTGCTGGCCAGCACAGTGCGAAGCGCGCCAGAGCAGCAGCCTGATCCGGGGAGCAAGGAGGCCGAAGTCCTCAAAACCCTGTACAGGTTCTATGACGGACAGAAGCACGCATTCGAGTTGCTCGCATCTTGGGTCGCCGCCGAGGTTCTCCGCAAGTCGGGGGCTCAATACAAGGAAGGCTGGTTATCTCGTCCGTCGGGCGATGGAGGGGTTGACTTCATCGGCCGCATCGATATGGGATCAATCAGCGCAAGCACCCCCGTGGTCGTCCTCGGGCAGGCCAAGTGCATTATCCCGAGTTCTACCGTTTCGCCCGAGCAGGTGGCGCGAGTCGTGGCTCGCCTACGACGTGGCTGGATCGGCGTTTACGTCACGACAGGTTCCTTCTCCAGGCAGGCCCAGATCGGGATCATCGATGACCAGTACCCTGTCATCCTGATCGCAGGTGGTCTGTTGGCTGAAACCGTGGTCAGGATGATCGAGGCCAACTATGGAGGCGATCTCCAAGTGCTCCTTCAGTCGACTGTCGATCTGTACGCCGAGAAGATCACGTACCGCAGGCCAGAGGAGGCCATTTCGTCTATTTAGCAGCTTGCCTGGTGCGCTCGTCCTCACCGCGGCCACGAGTCGACCACCTCGGAGAGCTCCGGCCTGCGACGTGTCTCAGCCGCCGGGTTCTATCCTGAGACGGTGCGACCTGACGAGGCGCGTAGTTCGACAGCAGACCGGCCGCCCGCATCTTCCGATGCCGTGCGCGTCCGTATGAGCCGCCAGCGAAGCAAGAACACTGATCCCGAAACCCGAGTACGACGGAGCCTTCACGCGCGTGGGATCCGGTTCCGGACCGACGTCAAGCTCGAACCCGATATGCGGACGCGTGCGGATATAGCCTGGCGAGGCCTCAAGCTCGCGGTCTTCATTGACGGGTGCTTTTGGCACGGGTGTCCCGAACACGCAACTCGCCCCGCCGCGAACGCCGGTTGGTGGGCGCAGAAGCTCGACGCGAATGTAGCTCGCGATCGCCGTACGGACGCTGCGTTGACCGACCGAGGCTGGACAGTGCGGCGCTGCTGGGAACACGAGGACCCCGACCTGGTAGCGGACTGGATCATATTGGACCTGTCCGTGCTCAGACATCGCCGCAGCAACGGATAATCGACTGTCGAAAATGAACACTCCGTGTCGTCTGGCCGGACTACACCGTTGACCAACGTGCGTTGTCCAATCGATCAGATGTTCGAGTTTTATTGCGTCGCTTACCAAGTCGTGTCTGGCCATTCGAGATGGCGGGAGCGAAATTGTCAGGGCGGCAAGGTAAAACTTCTGTGAGACTTCCCGTTGTCGGCTGGATCGGACCAATGTGATTCGGCCGGACTGTCACATCTGCGCGCATTCGTACGGTAGAGGTGAACGAGGGTTAGTACGAGTCACCACCAACGCCCCGCGGGCCAGACCAGGATGTAGACGATGAATGCGGAGATCGAGTTTCGGCTGGACGAGGAACAGACCAGGGTCGCGGAGGCCGACGCGGACGAGCGGCTTGTCGTGATCGCCGGCGCTGGTCAGGGCAAGACCGAAGTGGTGGCGTCGCGGTTGGCGCACCTGATCGAGCAGGAGGGACTCTCGGCGTCGACGGAGCTCCTTGTGCTGAGTTTTTCGCGCGCCGCGGTTCATGCGGTTCGGACGCGACTCGCGGATCGGGAGACTGCCGAGGTCAACGTTCGGACGTTCGACTCGTTCGCGTCGCAACTCCTACTTGATGAGGACATCGAACCGACGGGCACATTCGACGATCGGATCCGGCAGGCGACGGAGATGCTGCGCCGCGCGGATGGCGCGCCCTACCTGATCGCAGACCTTCAACACGTCATCATCGACGAGGTGCAGGACCTCGTGGGTGACCGGGCCGACTTCACGCTCGCGATCCTCGACAAACTGTCTGACGACGCCGGCCTGACTATTCTCGGGGACCCGCTCCAGGGGATTTATGACTTCGTGCTGGAAGAATCGAAGAGCAAAACGTCGTTCGACGAGTTCTACGGTCGGCTTACACGCGATCACAATGCGGGACGGGTGGCGCTGTCGCGTAACTATCGTGCTCGCGGTGACGACTGTCAGAGAGTGGTCGACCTCGCCCCAGATCTGCGCAACCTCGACGACGCCCAGGCAGCGATCAGAAGCCTGGCGGACTTCGAGGCTTCCTTGCCACACATGGACAGAGTCGAGGACTGGGATTTCATCTCGCTGTACGCCGGGCGTTCCGCGGTGCTCTGCCGAAGCAATGCCGAGGTCCTCAGAATTTCGCGTGCGATGGCCGACCAAGGCATACGCCACGCAGTCAGGAGGCCGGCTCAATCCTTCGGCGCCGCGCGATGGATCGCGCCGGCGCTGGCAGAGCTTGCCGGACCGGTGGTTGCCCAAACCGACGTAGAAGCCGCGCTGGAGCGGATGGTGGACGATCTCGACAGCGGTGACGCGTGGTACCTGCTGAAATCCGCCGAAGGCGCATCGCGCAACCATCAGCAAATCGATCTCGGTCGCTTGCGGAATCGCGTTCGGTCCGGCACCGTGCCGCTTACGCTGACCCAAGGCGACGACGCAGACGTCATCGTCTCGACGATCCACCGGGCAAAGGGCCTGGAGTTCGACAATGTCTTCATCGTCGAGCCAGGCTACGAGCCCGACGATGGCGATCTGTGGGCCCGTGTGCGTCGGCAGTATGTAGCGCTGACGCGGGCGAGGGACAACGTCGTGATCGTTCAACCCACCCGGCATCGATCGTCGATTCGCGAGCATGGCTGGCTTGCGAACAGGCTTCAGGAACGTGTCGGCGCAAACGGCAGCTCCCGGGCGCGTGCGATCGAATTCGGTCACACCGACGTCTATGTCGGCCGTCCCACGAGCGCCGGTCCGAAAGATGCAGCAGCCGTTCAACGTGTGCTCGAAGCAGCATCCCCGGGGTGGCCCGTTGAAGGACTCCTCGATACGGAGCGGTCCGACTTCGAGTTCCCCATCTACACCCTGACCACCGATGGGGTGCCGATTGGCCGCACAACCGAAGAGTTCGGCGCAGCATTCGCGTCGGCGTTCAAGATCAAGCCGGGGACATGGCCTGCCGAGCTCGTGGACCTGATGCTGGTGTCCGTCGAGTCGATGGCGGGCGATCCGCGATTCACCGAAGAGGCCGGGCTCGGACCCGGAGGTTTCTGGTTGGTCCCACGCGTGGTGGGGCTTGCCAGGCCGCAGTGGGATGTCATGGAGGCAGTGGGATGAGCAAGCAGGACGAACTCGCGGAGAAGTATCGCTTTCGGGAGGAAATGGTCGACGCACTTGCGGCCGACCTGATAGGTCCGGCAGGCGGTGAGAACGAGACGATCGAGGAAATGCCCCTGAACCGGTATATCGTTGGCGCCTTGTGGCCGCGCCCGGCTGATGACGAGCTTCCGGACGAGGCCGAACAGGAACGCGCAGCGGACCCAGAGGGCGCCGAGGCCGATGCAGAAGGCGCCGACGACGGCAGCCCGGTTGCCCAGGCGCGCATGCGGTTTCCATCATCGGTCGGTTTCACATTCTCGGTGCGCGCAGCTGCGGGATATCTCACCATCGAGCCCACCGCGGCGAGGTACGAGCAGCTTGTCGACGACGATGAGGCTGCGCTGGACTGGAAGCGCGTTCCTGTCACCGGCCATTCCTACAGTCAGAAGCTGGACAAGCCGGGCGTCTATCGCACTGATGTCGAGCCCGGCCTCGAGTTGTACCGCTATGTCCGGCCCGAACGTGACGGCATCGTCACGGTGTCAGTCGCACTCAACAACACCCATAAATCGGTCAAAGGTGATCTGCGTGATGCGCTCGCGTGGTTCCAAGTTGGAGTTGCCGTTTACACCCAGGCTGCCGATATCGTCGACCGCTCGGCACCGCGCAATCTCGAACATGACCCGGACCTGGCCAGTGCGGCGCTGATGTATCGGCATGCCTACACGTTCGCCATCGGACACGGGTGCGCGGCCGACTGGGATCTCGACTCCATTGAAAACGGATCCGTGTCCAAGGTTGCGACGACATTCATCCCCTCCCACGAGGTGCATCGAGCCAAGCCCGGGACGCTTGAAGGCATCGATCTCAGCATGGCGACACTGGCGGACAAGCCGGACGTGGTGACGACGAATCTTCGAGGCCTGACGGCAAAGTACCGCGAGTGGATCGACGACCTCGAGCGGGACATCGACAGCGGTGCTGTCGCGGTGGCCGCCGAACTGCGGCCTGTCGCGCAAGGTCATCTCGCCGACATGCGGTCCGCCGCCGGTCGGATCGATGCCGGGATTCGACTACTCGAGGACGATCCCGACGCGTTCAAGGCGTTTCGCCTGGCCAACCGCGCCATGCAGCTCCAGCGAGCCCGGCAGGACTGGGTGCGCTCGGGCGCAAAGGACGGGGAACTGACCGACGGTTCAGAAGCGGCGTGGCGCCCGTTCCAGATCGCGTACGTCCTTCTCAATCTGCCGGGGATCGCCGATCCGAAGCACGAAGACCGAGACGTGGCCGACCTCCTGTGGTTCCCGACCGGTGGCGGAAAGACGGAGGCCTATCTCGGGTTGGTGGCCTTCGTGATCTTCCTTCGGCGGATCAAGAACTCGTCCGCGATGGGTGTCGCTGTGATCATGCGATACACGTTGCGATTGCTGACGATTCAGCAGTTCGAACGAGCGTCCATGCTTATGTGTTCGCTGGAAACTGTTCGCAAGGATAACCCGGAACTCGGATCGCGCAGCTTCTCGATCGGGCTATGGGTGGGCTCAGGTGCCACTCCCAATTCCATCAAGGACGCCAAGGCATCGCTTCGAAAGCTGGCGAACAACCAAGAGCTGCAATCCGAGAATCCGGTTCAACTCACCCAATGTCCTTGGTGTGGAGCGCCATTGACTCACGAAAACTACAAGGTCAAACGTGATCCGGAAGACCGGCTGATTGTGGCGTGCAATCAGTCTCGCTGCGACTTCAGGGCGGGGTTGCCGGTACACCTTATCGACCAGGACGTGTACGAAGCGAGGCCCGAGCTGATCCTCGGAACTGTGGACAAGTTCGCGATGATGAGCTGGAACGACAACGTCGGGAAACTGTTCGCCCGCGATGGCAAAGGCAGCCCGCCTGAGCTCATCATCCAGGACGAACTGCACCTCATCTCGGGCCCGCTTGGCTCGATGGTCGGACTATACGAGACCGCGGTCGATTTCGCCTGCACGGTGACTTCTCTGCGGGAGGAGGCAAATCGAGCGCGCCCCAAGGTGATTGCGTCAACCGCAACCATTCGTCGCGCAGACAGGCAGATCCAGGCGGTGTTCGCCAGGAAGGCTGCACTCTTTCCGCCGCCTGGCATCAACCCGGACATGTCGTTCTTCGCGGAGCCGTCTAGCAAAGATGAGCTCGGTACCCGGCGCTACGTCGGAGTCATGGCTTCGGGAACCAGCCACGCAACCCTCCTCGTCCGGGTGTACGCGGCTCTTCTGCAAGCAGCTAAAGATGTTAAGGGCGACGACGACACTCGAGACCCGTACTGGACGCTGCTCGGATACTTCAACAGCCTAAGAGTGTTAGGAAGTGCCAACCTTCAGGTCGAAGGTGATGTTCGCGAACGACTCGAACTGCTCGCAAAGCGAAATGGGACCGACAAACGCGACCGGATCGTAATCAGCGAACTGACGAGCCGGGTTGCCTCATCGGAAATACCGGCGAATCTCAAGCAGCTCGAGGAACGTGTGGGTGGCAAGAATCCTCCGATCGATGTCGTCCTTGCGACGAACATGATCTCGGTGGGTGTCGATATCGACAGACTGGGCCTGATGACGGTGATGGGACAGCCGCAGGCCAGCGCCGAGTACATCCAGGCGACGAGCCGTGTAGGCAGGCAACACCCGGGCCTTGTCGTCACCATCTTCAATTCGGCACGGTCGCGCGACCGCTCTCATTATGAGAGCTTCACGCCCTTCCATCAGGCGCTCTACCGTGCGGTCGAGGCAACGAGTGCGACACCGTTTGCCGCTCGTGCTCGCGACCGAGGCCTGCACGGCGTCTTGATCTCCCTCGCACGTCTTCTCATTCCCGAAATGTCCGTGAACAACGCTGCCTACCTTGCGGATCAGTACTGGGATGAGCTTCGCGAGATCGCCGGATTGATCGAGTCCAGAGCTGCGCAGGTGGCGGCGGACGAGCTGGACGCGACGTGCGAAGAGGTCGATGCCCTGCTGGATGTCTGGGCGAGTGAGGGGCAGGCACGACCGAACATGAAGTATCGCAACACCAACCATGAGGCCTCACTACTGATCACGCCAGAGGACGCGCTGACCGAGGACGAAGTCGACTATTCGCAAGATGACGTTCCATGGCCCACCCTGCAGAGCATGCGTGACGTCGACGCCGAGAGCGGCCTGTTCCAGGTCGTTATGAAGGGGAAAGCATGAGCAAGATCGACGCCAAGGCACGTCGCAGCCAGTTGCTGAGTACGTATGGGATCGGTGGCCTGTTTCCCTCGGAGACATCGAGTTTCATGATTGCAGGTCTCGATTACTGGAACGAGGATCGCGCGCCGGCGGTCAGTGAGCCTAGGCTCGCACGCTCTCTCGGTGTGCGTGAACTCAAGATGCCCCCGGCGAGCCCCAAGGACAAGAAGACCCGCGACGTTCCGGTAGTCCGCTTCCCTCAAACGCAGATCTGCCCGGCGTGCCGCAAGATCGGCAGAACCCATGACCTTGGCGGTGATTGGAACGCCGACAAGTGCAAGTGCCAACGAAAGGCAGGGCCCTCCGGCGCTGCGCTCTCCCCTTTCCGTCTCATCACGGCATGCATGCGAGGCCATGTCGACGAGTTCCCATTCTTCCAATGGCTTCACAACCATCAGGTGACGACACCGGGTGACACGCATCAGATGGTCATGAAGTCCCTCGGCCGGACCTCCTCGCTCGAGGACCTCGTCCTCGAATGCAGCTGCGGGGTGAAGGAACGGTCCCTGGACGGAGCCTCGCGTTCGAATGCCATGAAAGGGGTCCTGGTCTGTAAGGGCAAGCGCCCGTGGCTCGGCCCGGAGTACGCGGAAGATTGTGGAGAGACACCGCGAGTTCTCCAGCGCGGTGCATCCAATGTCTGGTTTCCGGCGGTTCGCTCGGCGATCTCGATTCCACCGTATTCAGAACCATTGGCGAAGTTCGTGAACAAGCATTGGACTTCTTTGAAGGATCCCGCAGGCGTGAACGATGTGCTGCTGCGGAACATCGCCGAGGAGTCCCGGGGCCGATTTACGGTCGACCAGATCGTTGCGGAGGCCGAGCGTCGCCGTGGCGATGAGGAAGGTGAAGCGATCGGGGAGGAACAACTTCGAAAGCAGGAATTCGGTGCCTTGCTGGAAGGCACGGATGGGGTCAAGGACGAGTCGGACTTCGTCTGCGAGAGGGCTGGGTCAGCTGGCGACTTTCCAGAACCAGTACCCGCGGTGCTGACGGACCTGCGGAAGGTGACCCGCCTACGCGAGGTACGGGCACTGTACGGATTCTCTCGGCTGAACGGGGCGGCTGATCCGGACACCATGTGCAAGCTGTCCGGAGAGCCAAAGGACTGGCTGCCCGCGATAGAAGTGATCGGTGAAGGAATCTTCTTGGCGTTTGACCGCGAGGCGCTGACGTCATGGGCATGCGAGCCGTTCCCCGAGGGCCGCAGGAGAAAGCTACAGGCCTCAGCGAACAAGCAAGGAGAGCAGTTCAACAAGCCGCCGATCAAGGTCGATATAGCCAAGGTCGCCCTCCACACCTTCGCCCACGTTCTCATCGACCAGCTCTCCCTCGACGCCGGCTACCCGGCATCGTCACTACGTGAGCGTCTGTTCGTCGACGAGGAGATGGCAGGCATCCTCATCTACACCGCCAGCTCCGACTCCGCGGGAAGCCTGGGAGGTGTTGCCTCTCAGGCAGATCCCGACCAGTTCGCGAGTGCCGTCCGCGAAGGTCTCATCCGACTCTCGTGGTGTTCATCCGACCCGGTCTGCATCGAGTCGACCGCATCCGGCACCGACGCGCTCAACCTCGCGGCGTGCCACGCGTGCGTGCTCGCACCCGAGACCTCGTGCGAACTCAACAACACGCTGCTCGACCGCGCGTTGCTGTTCGGGACGCACGAGCCCGGCGAGGAAGATGCAGGACTGTTCAGCGAATACCTGGCACAGGTCCAGGCGTAGGTAAGGGGCACGACGGTGGCAGATATTGCCGCAGGTGAGCGCGTGATCGTGCGCGACGAGGAATGGCTCGTCCGTGCGGTCCGGGCCACCGAGTTCGACGGAACACGTGTTGAGGTCACGGGCGTCAGCGAACTGGTCCGAGACCAGGACGCGATCTTCTTCGACCATCCCGAACTCGACAGAGTGGACCGGTTAAATCCGAAGGACGGTCGGCCGGTCGCCGACACCTCACCCGGGTTCCGACAGACACGCCTGTGGCTGGAGTCGGTGCGGCGGGGGAGTCCGGTCCCGGCCGCGGACACCCGCATCACCGTCGGGCACCGTGCGCTCCTCGACCGCATGGACTACCAGCTCAGGCCGGCAGCACAAGCACTGCAGAACCTGCGTCCGCGCATCCTGATCGGCGACGCCGTCGGCCTCGGCAAGACGCTGGAGATCGGAATTCTGCTGTCCGAGTTGATCCGTCGCGGCCGCGGTGAGCGCATCTTGGTCGTCACCCCGCGCGCAGTGCTCGAACAGTTCCAGCAGGAGTTGTGGACGCGATTCGCGCTCCCACTCATCCGTCTCGACTCGGCAGGCATCCAAAAGGTCAAGCAAGAACTGCCGTCGTCCCGGAACCCGTTCAGCTACTACAAGCGGGTCATTGTCTCCATCGACACCCTCAAGAATCCAGCGCGATACAAGCATCACCTGAAGAACCAGCATTGGGATGCGGTGGTGATCGATGAATGCCACAACCTGATCAACCGTGGCACGCAGAACAACGAACTCGCCAGACTGCTTGCGGCGCAGACCGACGCGCTGATCCTCGCCAGCGCCACCCCGCACAACGGCAGACAAGAGTCCTTCGCCGAACTGGTCAACCTGCTCGACCCGACCGCCATCGCCGACGCTGACGACTACTCGGCCAAGGACATCGAGCACTTGTACGTTAGACGTCACCGCAACTCGCCTGATGTGAAGCTCGACGTCGCGCACAAATGGAAAGAGCGTAAGCAACCCAACATCATCGGCGTCATACCCACACCGGCAGAGCTGAATGTTCTGCACGAACTCGAAGACGTATGGCTGCATCCCACCGGACAGCCGGTCGTTTCCGGCCAAGGCCGGCAGCTGTTCCCGTGGACGCTGTACAAGGCCTTCCTGTCGTCGCCGTCGGCACTCCGGGCCAGTATCGGACGCCGCATGCGCAACCTGGAGGACGGGTCGGGACGAGAAGCGAAAGCGCTCGCGCGGCTCGACGAGCTCACCTCCGACGCGGAGTCCAACGATCCGGCGAAACTGACCGCCCTGATCGAGTATCTGCAGACGATCGGTGTCGGGAAGAAGTCCGACACCCGCGTCGTCGTGTTCTCCGAACGCGTCGACACACTCAGCTGGCTCCGAGACGAGATCACCAAACGACTCAAGTTCGCGCGTGCGAAGGACAAGGAACTCGCGGCGGTCGAGATCATGCACGCCGGACTCTCCGACGAGAAGATCCAAGATGTTGTCGAGGGTTTCGGGCAGAGCACCTCACCCATCCGCGTGCTCGTCGCGTCCGACATGGCCTCCGAGGGACTCAACCTGCACAAGGAATGCCATCACCTCGTGCACTACGACCTTCCGTGGTCGTTCATTCGCATCCAACAACGCAACGGCCGCATCGATCGGTATGGCCAGCTCCATCGGCCGCAGATCACCGCACTTGCCCTCACCTCGGATGGTGGCGTGACCGACGACCTCAACGTGGTCACCAAACTCCTCAAGAAAGAAGACGAGGCCAACAGGGCCCTCGGCGACGCGGGGGTACTCCTCGACGTCCATGATGCGCGGATCGAAGAAGATACCGTCATGAGGGCGATCCGCGAGGGTAAGGACGTCGACGATATAGTCCCTGACGCCAAGGCCGACAAGCTCAACCCCTTTGCTGCACTCATGGTTTCGGGCGGGCAACACGAAGCAGATCCCGCGCCGGAAACCGCCGAACGGCTCTCGTTCTTCGAGGACGACGACAATTACCTCACCGACGAACTCGCCGACATCGCGACCGCCAAGAGCAGTATCGATCTCGACGTGCACCGTGATCCCGATACAGACCTGATCGCCTTCAACCCTCCGGACGACCTGATCACACGGTTTCGCGACCTCCCCGCTGACTACCGCTATGAGCAGGGCATCGAGAAACGCCTACGCCTCACCGGTAGCGCCGGGTTCGCTCAGGAGCGCTTGGCTCGAGCTCAGAGGGACGAAAAGACCTCCTGGCCTGACGTCCACTTCCTCGCCCCCATTCATCCGGTGCTCGATTGGGCAGGTGACCGGGCGGTCGGCCGATTCGGCCGGAACGAGATCCCAGTCGTCAGCGGAGCCGTCGACGAACCGTTCTTCCTCACCCAGGCTGTGTGGTCCAACGACGCCGGTAGTCCATCGATCGCCCACTGGGGTGCGGTTCGCGGGCTGCCCGACGCACCCGAGGTGCTCGCGTTCGACGACATCGTCGACACAGCAGGGCTCCGAGAGGGCGCGACGAATACGGGAATCGGCGATGACGACATCGAGCGTCTCCAGGACTACGTTCCCGCTGCAGTCGACGCCGCCCTCGCCCACCTCCGCGAACGTCGTGACGACTTCGAAGCCGATCTTCTCGACCGGGTCGAACGCTATCGAACGAGTCTTGAGGCCTGGGAGCAGACGGCGTTGACGATCACCACCGCCGCCGGCAGCCGCAAGAACTCTCGGCTCGAGGTCCAGAAGACAGCGGGCGACTGGAGCGAGATCATCAACTCGCTGGCCGCGTCTGGCGATCCATTCGTCCGCGTCGTGGGTGTCATCATCCCCAGGAAGGGAGTCTGACCGATGTTCGACTCGATCCAGAATGTCAACGACTTCCTCTCGGAGCATTGGCTCGCCGAGGTGTTCCCCGCCAAGCTCAAGGAGCATTCGCGACGGTGGAAGGAGCTGGCGGACCAGGACAAGAAGACGCCGCTACGCGGCCTCTCGTCGATCTCGGGTCGGTATCTGACCGCTCTCGGTGATCTCCCGTCGCCGGTATCAGCTGACTATGTCGGCAGGGTGACCGACCTGCACGTCGAACTCCTGGCCGCCGTCGGATTCGAGGCGGTCCCGACTGTGCTCGAAACCACGCAAGCCGAGACGGCAATCGCAGTGCCCTTGCTCGGGCGCTTTGCCAGCGCAACCAGTACCGATTCCCTGCATATACTGCAAGCGGTTCCGGTCGACAGTACCGACGCGCTCTTCGGCGGGGATGCAGCGCTGATCGATCCTCTCCGCGTTCACATCACCCGCGAGAAAACCGATTCGGTGGACTCGGTTACCGACGCGATCACCCAACTCTTCGTCACCGATGACCCGCCACGCTATCTGTTGGTCATCGCCGGGAGTGCGCTGCTCCTCACCGACGTCGCGCGCTGGGCGGAAGGGCGCTACCTTGCGTTCGACGTCGCCACCGCTCTCGATCGACGAGACGAAAAGGCTGTCGGCGAACTCGCCTACCACGCAGGACTGTGGTCGTCGGACGCATTGCTGCCCGATGAGGACGGAAAGACCGAGCTCGATCACTACACAGAGGACTCGGAGAAGCACGCTGTCGGAGTGAGCGAAGATCTCCGTGAGGGACTTCGCATCTCGATCGAGAAGATCGCCAATGAGGTCCTGACACGCCGACGTGAGGCCGGCCTGTCGGTGGACGGGATTCCGGAGCTACCCCGTGATCTCACCACGCAGTCACTTCGGTTCCTGTACCGAATCCTGTTCCTGCTCTTCGCCGAAGCGCGACCGGAGCTAGGTGTGCTGCCGGTCGGGACCCCTGAGTATGAGTCGGGGTATGGCCTGGATCGGCTGCGCGAGCTGGTCCAGGTACCCCTGACCGGACGATCCGCCGATGGGCATCATCTCCATGAGTCCCTCGATCGACTTTTCCGCCTGGTGAACACGGGCCATAATCCGGGTAGAGAAGACACCGAGGCGATGGTCTTCGAGCCATTGCGCTCAGACCTGTTCGATCCTCAGAAGACCCCGCTGATCGACGGCGAGGGCATGCGGCTCAGTAACCGTGTGCTGCAAGAGGTATTGAATCTCTTGCTCTTGTCCAAACCCTCCAAGCGCAAGAATCGCCAGCGCGGGTACATCTCGTACGCGCAACTCGGCATCAACCAGCTCGGTGCCGTCTACGAGGGCCTGATGTCGTACTCCGGGTTGATCGCCTCCGAGGACGTGGTCGAAGTCGCCAAAGACGGAAACGCCGACAAGGGTTCCTGGCTGGTGCCGTCGACACGATCACATGAGTACGACGAGAAGGACATCGTCTGGCGCGAGGATCGGCTGACCGGCCGCAAGGACATCGTTCGACATGCAAAGGGCAGCTTTGTGTTCCGGCTGTCGGGACGAGACAGACAGCGAAGCGCCTCGTATTACACCCCGGAGGTCCTGACCAAATGCGTGGTGAAGCACGCGTTGGCTGAGTTGATCACCGACGAGACGACCGCGGCCGACATCCTCCAGTACCGGATCTGTGAGCCGGCACTCGGTAGCGGCGCCTTCTTGAACGAGGCCATCAACCAGCTCGCGGCCGAGTACCTGAGCCGGCGGCAGGATGAACTGAAAGAGCGGATCCAACCCGAGGAGTACACAACCGAGCTCCAGAAGGTCAAGGCATACCTTGCGCTGCACCGCGCTTACGGCGTCGACCTCAACTCGACGGCAGTGGAGTTGGCCGAGGTCTCGTTGTGGCTCAACGTGATGCACAGCGGCCTTCAAGCGCCGTGGTTCGGTCTGCACCTCCGTCGCGGCAACTCGCTGATCGGAGCCCGCCGGGCGACGTATGACTTCACCTCGCTCGGGCGCGCCAAGAAGAGCTGGCTCAAGACCCCGCCCACGGATCGCCCATTGCACGAGGGGGCCATCGGTGATGGCGAGATCCACCACTTCTTGCTGCCGGCCGATGGCTGGGCAGCCGTCGCCGACGCCAAGCAGGCCAAGGAACTGGCACCTGACGAAGCGTCTGCACTGCGGGAGTGGCGCAAGAGCGTCACCAAGAAGCCCAGTGCGAAGCAGCTCGATCGGCTGAGGGCACTGGCCACTCGCGTGGAGCGACTCTGGGCGTTGGTGCTCAGGCGCTTGGAGATCAGCGAGCAGCAGATCTCGCGGCAGATCGATGTGTGGGGTGCCGACCTTCCCACCGTTGATAGCGCGGTAGACCGGGTTAGGGTCGAGGAGGAGCTCCACGATCCCGAAGGCCCGTACGAACGCCTACGTCTGGCCATGGATGCCTGGTGCGCGCTGTGGTTCTGGCCGCTCACGGGATCGGTGGAGGACACCGATGACGGGCACCCGGGACCACCTGATCTCGACGAATGGATCGTCACACTCGAAGAGCTACTCGGTGCGGCAGGCGTCAAGAAGGTCGATAAGGCTCAAGGCTCGTTCCAAGACCTCGCTGAAGGGTTCGACGAGCTCGCGCTGATCGATGACAAGGACCGGGAGTTCTCAGGGATGCGTTCGGTCCCCGACCTGCTCGTGCGACATCAGTGGCTGGGAACAGCCCGTACGATCGCGCAGGAACAGGGGGTGTTCCACTGGGAGTTGGACTTCGCGTCGGTGTTCAAGCGAGGAGGGTTCGATCTTCAGGTGGGCAATCCGCCGTGGGTTCGTATCGAATGGAACGAATATGATGTACTCGCCGAAGAACGACCCGAACTAGCTCTCGTCACTTCGAAGACGGTTGCTCGTGAGCGCTATGCGCGAATCAGAGAAGATTATTTCGGAGACGATTCATCACTCGTGAGCTTTATCGAGCAGTTTGCAGCGCATCAGGGAGTGGCCAACTTTCTCACATCCGAACATCGATTTCCCTACATTACTAAGTTGCCCCTGAATCTATATCGGAACTTTATTATTGTCTGCTGGAGCTTGGCGGCACCTTCCGGTGTTACAGGACTGTTGCATCCGGACGACCACTTCTTTCACGACAAGGCTGGGTTGCTACGCGCGAACTGTTATCGAAGGTTACGCCGACACTGGGGATTTGTGAACGAACTGATGCTGTTTCCGGAGATCAGCGATACCAGCACTTATGGGATTCACATCTATGGTTCAACTCAGGAAATCTCCTTCATGCAGGCCGCGAAACTATATCACCCGATGACCGTCGATGGTTCACTGTTGCACGATGGTTCGGGACCGACGCCGGGGTTGCAGCGATTACCATCGGGGTGGGATCTGACCCCGCATTTGAAGCGGATCATTAGAGTGAATTCGTCGACTATCGACGATTGGTCGCGTTTGTTTGAAGAGCTCGGTACTCCGCCGCTACAGGCGAAGATGCCGGCAGCGACCTCCGTCGAACAAGAAGAAGCACTAGAGCTGCTATCCAGATTGCCCCGGATGTCCGAGAAGTACGTGTGGTCTAGGTGTTGGGACGAGGACAAGATCAAATCGCTGGGCGTCGCGCAGTGGGAAACTGCGCGTCCGATGATGCTCAACGATTTGGTTCTTCAGCCGCCCCACTTCGGCGCACTGAATCTCTTCTCCAAACAGCCTATTGAACACTCCAAGGGTAGTTCGGATTACGTAAAGGTAGATCCGGAACTCGTTGGAGAACACTTTGTGCCGCGGTCGAATTACCGATATCTTTTGAGCGAAAGGAAACGTAGCGGCTTGATTCGGAGGTGGTTCGACACTCCTGTGACGGAATTCTGGCGTTTGGCGTGGCGAAGGCGCCTCGGTCAAAACATGGAGCGAACCTTGCAAGTTGCTTTGATCCCGCCGGGTGTTGCGCACGTCGATACCGTGCATACATGCACGGTATCGACGTGCGCAACACCCGTCCATACGATAGAGGATCTGCCAAGGCGACCAGAGGAGGCGAGGAATACTGCGATCGTGGCTGGGCTCTGGGCGTCGCTACCGTATGACTATCTTGTGAAACTGACCGGCACCGGCGATCTGCGCGCCCCAATGGTGGACCGGTTTCCGCTCGTCGTGAAACATGCTGCGACGAACAGTCTTCTGCTGAGAACACTTCGACTCAACTGCGTGACTGACGACTACGCGCCGCTCTGGGACTCACTATACGAGTGCGGTTTCGCTTCAGATCAGTGGACTTCACCATTGACATCGCTACTTGGCCCATTATCAATTGACGAAGAAACCTGGACAACGGAAACGCCCCTCCGCACCGACTTCGAGCGCCGTGCCGCCCTCGTCGAAATCGATGCACTGTCGGCGCTCATGCTGGGCCTGACCGCTGAGCACCTTGCTCTGATGTTCCGCGCGCAGTTCCCGGTCCTCCGTAAGTACGAATACGAGATGTACTTCGATGCCAACGGCCGGAAGATCGCCAAGGATCACCACGCGCAAGGTGTCCGACAGCAGAAGGACGACTACAAACTCCTGCAGGCGTGGATGATCGGTGAGGACTGTGGTGACCTCCTCGATCGGTATACCCCCTTCGCTCCGGATGCGGACCACGACGAACCGTGGTTCTACAAGCCCGACCGTGAGGCGGAGATGCGCGCTGCGTACGCCGATTTCGAACAGAGGCTGGCCGACGCGTGACGAGCGCCGAACCGAGCTTTCCCTCGCTGCTTGCCCAGGAGACACGAGACTCGATCATTGAGTACCTGTCCACGACCTTCGCACTGTCCGATCCGGCGACCCAGAGCTCGCTGAGAGGATTCCTGGCGGATTCACAGACGGGGATCTTCCGCGGCCCCTACCTGAAGATCCGGACGCCCTACCAATCCGTCGGTCAAGGATGGGTGTCGCCATTGGAGTGGCTCCCCACTGGATTTCGTCCGTTTCAGCATCAGGCCGAGGCGTTCCAGCGACTGTCGACCAACGGAAAGCCTGCGCAGCCGACCATCGTCACCACCGGTACGGGCTCCGGAAAGACGGAGTCGTTCCTGCTTCCGCTCCTCGACCACGCACAGCGTGCCTCCGCACGTGGAGAGGAGGGCATCAAGGCGATCATCCTGTATCCGATGAATGCCCTCGTCACGGATCAGGCTCGCAGGCTGGCCGAGTACATCCACGACGACCCGAGACTCAAGGACGTCACCGCGGGCGTGTACATCGGTGGTGAAGGCAAGCGTCGCCATTCCAGCCGCTACGCGTTGACCGATCATCGTGACACGCTGCGGCAGTCGCCACCCGACATCCTCCTGACCAACTACCGGATGCTCGATCTTCTGCTCCTGCGATCGGCCGACACCGCCCTGTGGTCACATGCCGCAACGTCGTTGCAGTATCTGGTGCTGGACGAGTTCCACACCTACGACGGTGCTCAGGGCACCGACGTCGCGATGCTCATCCGCCGGCTCGGAGCAAAAATCGGTGTGGCAGGCGACAGGGGCCCGCTCGGACGGGTGACACCGGTCGCGACATCGGCGACGCTCGGTGGCGGATCGCGGACCACCGAGTTGCGGCAGTTCGCCGAGACCGTCTTCGGAACTCAGTTCGAGCCAGAAGCATTGATCACCGAGAGTGCACTCGCAGCGTCCGACGTCGTCCGAGATGTGGACTTCGCTCTGGAGATCCCGACGGTGGACGACATCCTCCGTACGCCGATTCCTCGATCGTCCGATGTGGACACCTGGGCAGCTCTTGCCGCCGCCATCCTCGGCGGCGCTGGTGGAGAAGCAGCGGGGCGCTCAGCGCTCACCGACCCGGTCGAGATCGGTGAGGCCCTTCGGCGGCACTTCCTCACCCGAGTGGTGATCGACGTACTCGGGGGCAACCCTCGCTCGGTATCGGACGCTGTCACGGAGATTGCCCAGGCAGGAATCCTCCCGTGGGGCGTGCACAATTCGACACGGCCCGGCGAGGTTCAAGAAGCACTGCTGCGGTTCCTCGCGCTGCTGTCAGTTGCTCGGGTACGCGACCAGTACGGGAAGATCCGCCCGCTGGTCAACGTCCAGGTGCAGCTATGGGTTCGAGAAGTCAGCCGGATGGTGCGGGATGTCACGGCCGAACCCGAATTCCATTGGTGGCACGACGGTCCGGGTGAGGGGCCACGCCGACTTCCTGCGGCATTCTGCCGGGTGTGCGGACGAGCCGGCTGGATGGCCGCTACAAGCGAGCTCGGCGACAACCTGTCGGGGGAAGCAACCACAGTGTGGCGCAACAGCGCCCGTGCACACACACGCGCCAAGACCCGAGCAGTGCTCGTTGCCGCGCCAGGGGAAGACGGAGCCGTCCACCTCGATCCGGAGACCCTGGAGATCCAGATCAAGCGCGGTCCGTCGACCATTCCAGTCCTGATCTCCGCCGTCGATGAAGATGCCGCGAACGAAGTATGCCCGTCATGCGGCGCTCGAAACGCCATCCGGTACATGGGTTCCAGCGTAGCCACCCTCCTGAGCGTCGGGCTCACCACCGAGTTCGGGTCGAGTGTGCTCGCCGACGACGAGAAAAAGACCCTGGTCTTCACGGACTCGGTCCAGGAC
Organism: Gordonia sp. DT218; assembly: GCF_049847105.1. Lineage (NCBI taxonomy): Bacteria > Bacillati > Actinomycetota > Actinomycetes > Mycobacteriales > Gordoniaceae > Gordonia > Gordonia sp. DT218. The sequence continues at coordinate 559,497 of NZ_JBNCNS010000004.1, forward strand.
GCCGCACACAGGGCGGCCTTCATCGAAGGGCGCGCCTTCGCGTTCAACTTCCGGTCGGCCTTGTTCAGCTCGGTCGGCGACAAGCGAACGGACCTCGCCACCGCGGCCGAACGTCTGGCCTCGGGTACATCGACCGACGACCTGTACTCGATAGCCCCGCCAGACTTCGTCCGACGCCTGGCGGTTGACGCCGATTGGCTCGATCACGATCCCGGTGGGCGCCTCCGTGGGCTGCTCGCAACACGGTTGGCCTTCCAGAGCCAACTCGAGGCAGGCCTGGGTGCACGGACAGGACGGACTCTCGAGCTCACCTCAGCCCTGTCGGTCGATGTCGACATCGACCTGACGGACTTCGCCACACGCGCCCGGGAGACACATCAGAACCTGCCACAGTTGAGTCTCGCCGAGGCGATGCCGACAGCGCGTTACGAGACCTGGTTGCTCGGGCTCCTCGACCATTTGCGGATCAACGGGGGGATCATCCACCCCTGGCTGGCCACGTACATCAAGGAGGAAGGCAAACGGTGGTCCATCTGGGGAGGAAGCCCGGACGGCATGCCGAAGTTTCCTCGCGGACGTCCCGCGCCGTCGTTCTACACCACTGGGTCTGCGGGTGACACGGACTTCCAATCCCTTTCTCCCAAAGGCGAATCCTGGTTGACGAACTGGACCAGACGCTGTCTGGAGGTCGCTCCGGGAGAAGCGCGAGCGTTGCTCGTCGATGTGATGGAGCAACTCGCCACCGCCGACGGGCCACTCGAACAACGGACCGGTGAACGAGGCTCTCGGATCTACGGATTGCAACCGACATCGATCCTGCTCGATCCGGACGAGGTCTCACAGCTCGAATGTCCCGTATGCCACCATGTGCAGCCATCGTCAGGGGCTCGCGTAGCTCTCTGGGAAGGGGCTTTGTGCCCACGGATGCGATGCAGTGGTCGACTGGGGATCGCCGCGATCGAAGCGACGAACTTCTACCGCAGCATGTACAGCAGCGGGCGGATCAGACGGATCGTGAGCGCGGAACACACCGGCCTGCTCAGCCGGCCCGACCGTGAGGAGGTCGAGGCGCGATTCAAGATCGGTGGTTCCGCGTCCGATCCGAACATCCTCGCCTGCACCCCGACCCTCGAACTCGGCATCGACATCGGCGATCTCAGTACCGTTGCCCTGGCGTCGTTACCGCGATCCACGGCGAACTACTTGCAGCGGGTCGGGCGCGCGGGTCGCTCGACCGGCAATGCATTCGTCATGGCCGCCGTACCCACGTCGCCGCGTGATCTCTACTTCTTCGCCGAACCCGAGCATCTGCTCGCCGGGGAGGTATTGCCGCCCGCTGCATATTTGGATGCCACCGAGCTACTGCAACGCCAGTATTTGGCCTTCTGTCTCGACCGTCTGGCGGGCGGTACCGGCCAGATTCCGCAACCCATGCCGACGAGACTCTCCGAGTGCCTGGAGAAGGGCATGACCGAGGGACAATGGCTTCGTTCGGTGGTCGACTGGTGCGTCGCGAATGCGCCCGAGCTCGCCGACGAGTTCCTGGCGCTCTTCGGTCAGCATCTCGGTCACGAGTCGAGAGAGGGCCTCAGAGCGTTCGCATCCGCTGGGATGCGCGACGTGGTGGCCGCCGCAGCCGCGCGATGGGAGCAGGAGAGCGTCGAGATCCGCACCCGCCTCAACGAACTCGCGGCAACCATGGACCAGATCGACAAGCACGGACACCTTGACGAAAGGGAGCAGGAGGACCGGAAGCGCTGTGCCGGCGAGTTCAAGGCGCTGAGCGATCAACGTTACGAGCGAGGCAAGCTCGAGACGTTGACCGGACTATCCGGCATCGGAATGCTGCCCAACTACAACCTCCTGGACGACTCGACCACGCTCGACGTGCACCTGTGGTGGACCACAGGAACCACACCCGGAGGACGACCTCAGACGGAAGCGCTGGACCTCACCTACGAGCGGGGAAGCTCGACTGCCCTCACGGAGCTGGCTCCCGGGGCATTCTTCTACGCGGGCGGCAAGCGGGTAGAGATCGATGCCGTCGACATCGGACCGTCGTCACGACCACACTGGCGAGCGACCCGGCTCTGCCCCGATTGCGGTTGGGCCACCACCGATCCAGCACCGGTTGCGTCGTGTCCGCGGTGCCATTCGTCGGCGGTGGCCGATTCCGGCTCCGTGCATGACGTCCTCGAACTGCGCAAGGTGTCGGCCGTGCACCGACTCGACGACGACGTGCTCATCGACGAGGACGCCGAAGACCGCACCCGCACGTTCTTCGGGACCATCACCGGCGTCGACATCGAGCCTGCAGACATCGGCACGGCTTGGCGCCTCAGGGAAAAGGCCTTCGGGGCAGAATACGCGCGAGCCGCGCTCGTCCGATCGATCAACACCGGGTTCGGGGACGCCCCCGGAGAAGAGCTCTCCATCGCCGGCGAGACTCGGAATGCGCCGGGATTCATGACGTGTGCCCATTGTGGTGTGGTCGCCAAGCGGGCGTCAGCCCTGGACGACGTGCGCCACAGGGGCTTCTGTGCCACGCGTCGCGGCACCGATCCCAAGTGGGCGCGTCTGCTCCTGGCACATGAACTGCGGACCCAGGCGGTTCGACTGCTGCTCCCGGTCTCGTTGCTGCACTTCGAGACGACGCTGACGTCGTTCAAGGGTGCCCTTCTGCTCGGACTCCGCAAGGACTTCGGGGGAGACCCACAGCACCTCTCGGTGGTCGCATCGAGCATGTCCGACACGTCGGGTGCTGTGCGACGATTCCTCGTCCTGCACGACACCGTCCCCGGTGGCACAGGGTATCTCGACCGATTCGGCGAGCCCGACCGCCTGCGACACATCCTCACGCTGGCGCGCGATGCGCTGGCCCAATGTCCATGCCGTACAGAAGAACGGGAGGCCTGCCATCGATGCCTGTATGGCGTTCTGTCACCGCGCGAGATGTCGAATGCATCGCGAGACTCAGCCCTTCGTCTGCTCGATGATTTCCTCGGAGAGTGGGACGTCGAGAGCATCGATACCGTCACCGGAGTCGACATCGGTTCGGTGCAGCTCAGCGAGCTCGAGATCCGGTTCCGGGAGGCACTCAAGCGCCATCTCGAGCAACGGGACGGCGCGTCGTTCGAGGTGGCAATCGGGGCCAGGGGCGAAGAGCTGGACATCCGGTTGTCGGGCTCAGGAGGCGACACCCGTCGCTGGCGTATGCGCCCACTGGTTCAACTCGTGGAATCCGGTGTCGCCACCGAACCCGACTTTCTCCTCACGCGCGTCGACGCGCAAACCGCTGATGTAGCGATCTACCTCGACGGCAAACAGTTTCACGCGACTGTGGAGAACAATCGGACGGCCGACGATGCTCTGAAGCGTGACGCGCTGCGCCGCGCCGACAAGCGGGTGTGGTCGATCGGGTGGGACGACGTCGCCGCCTTCGAGAGCACATCAGCGAAGATCCGGACGAGGGAACTCCTACACCAGCATGTGAAGAACACTGCAGCCGAGACGGTCTCGGACACGCGTCTGCGCTACATGTGGGACAACCCGATCACATTCCTGGTCGAATATCTTGCGGACCCTGACGCGGATGTGTGGGGTGACGGGGCGGCGGCGACGGTGCTCGCGCTTGTCCCCCAATCGAACAAGCACGGGGGCGAACCGCCGATTCCGACGACGGCCGCCGAACTCGGCGCCACGCTGGTCGGTCTGGCTGAGGGCGGGAACGCCTCGGTGGCAGAGCAGGGGCAGGTGATGGTGGTGCCGCGTGCCGGGTGGAGCGGCCTGCCACTGTGGATCTGCGCCGACCCGAATGAGTTCGAATCAACTCTCGGAGTTCTCACCGTTCTCGACGACTCCGACAGTGAGGTCGGCGGGCCCGCTCACGACGCCCGGTGGCGGGACTGGTTGCGATGGTCGAACATCCTCCAGTTCGTGGCGGTACCGCAGTACGGGGCGGTGATGCCGCGGCGGATGGCGGCCATGTGGACGATTCGATCGCTCGGAGAGTTCATTGCTCAGCCGATCCCGCTCGAAGGAGTAGGCGCAGGGCGCACCGACATCGCGTTCTCGATGACGTCGGAGTGGGAGACGGTACGCAAGTACACCGACCCGAGCGTCTCCGGGTTCGTGGCCGCGCTGGCTCGGAAAGATGTCGCTGTTCCCGAACCGGGTCTCGAGGTCGGCCCGGTCGACTCGGTCTGGCAGGTGGAGTTGGCCTGGGAAGACGACCAGGTCGCCGTGGTGGTGGATACCGACGTCGAACGAGACCGGTGGCTCAAGGAGCATGGGTGGACGGTCAGGATGGTCGATGAGCACAGCGACATCGACCTGGTGGTGGGTGACATCGGTGCGCTGACGACAGGAGGGACGCAATGAACACCCAGGTGCTGATGCATCAACAGTTCGAGGACTCCTACGACCGGCTCGACGGCAGCATTCGCAACCGGGTGTTGAACTTCATGGTCCGACTCCAGAAGGAACCCGACTCGCCAGGGCTGGATCTCAAACATCCACAAGGCGCACCCGACTATGTGCGGACCGCGCGGGTCACCGACAACTACCGTGCCGTGCTCGTCACGTCCGGGGCAGATGGAGACACGGAACTGCTCTCGCTGGTGGCGGTGAGAAAACACGATGACGCCTACGACCTCGCCAACTCGCTTCGGCTGGAAGTCAATTCGAGAACTGGCGCTGCGGAACTCTATCACCAGGTCCAGTTGCAGACTGCGATGGACAACGCGGCGCCGATGGGGGCGGCAGAAGAGAAACCGTTCTTGCCCAGCAGCGTGCGGCAGCTCGACCTGGAACGATTCGGTGTTGCGTCCGAAGTCGCCGAACGACTCACGACGGTCACCGGCGAAGATGCGTTCCTGGCCATCGCAGGCGCACTTCCGGCAACGCAGGGAAACGCTGTTCTCGATCTGGCGTTCGGTAAGAGTCCCGACGATGTGTGGCACGACTACGGCATCGACGACACCAAACCGATCGACGTCAACGACGTCAAGTCTGCGCTGGAGCGACCGATCTCGCGGCTCAACTTCACTGCGGCGGCCGCCGACAACGAGGACGAACTCCGAGCTGTGCTCGAGGGCGACTTCGCAAAGTGGCGTGTGTGGCTGCACCCGTTGCAGAGAAAGCTCGCGTACCACGACGGATGGAACGGACCGTTCCGGATTACCGGTGGTGCCGGCACCGGCAAGACGGTGACCGCCATCCATCGAGCCCGTCACCTCGCCGAGCGACTGGAGAAGGCCGAGTCGTCGTCCAAGGTGCTGCTGACGACGTTTACACGAAACCTGGTCAAAGCCATCGAAGCACAGCTTGTCGAGCTGGCCGGACCGCCGATCCTCAAGAAGGTCGATGTGCAGAACGTCGACACCGTCGCACGTTCGGTGGTGGCAACGACCGACACCGGTCGTGGGTTAGTGCACGGTTCGACTCTCGTGCAGGACACCGATCGTCGTGTGCTCGACCTTTGGCGGGGCGCAGCCCAAGTGTCATCGGGCGACTGGGATGCGGAGTTCCTCGCAGACGAATGGTCGCTCGTGGTGCTCGGTAACGCGATCCAGGACGAGAAGGGCTACCTGCGGGTGCCGCGGAGTGGCCGTTCGCAACGGCTGAGTCGACCCCAGCGGGCCGATGTGTGGTTGGCGATAGAGCAATTCCAGAGGCTCATGCGTGCCGAAGGGCTGATCACCTTCACCGAACTGGCGGCGCGCGCCGCCGCGGCGCTCGAAGCGGACCCGAAGCTGCGAGCATCGTTCAACTACCGTCACGCGGTGATCGACGAGGCGCAGGACCTCCACCCCGCTCATTGGAAGATGTTGCGTGCGTTGGTGACTCCTGACACGGACGATCTGTTCATCGTTGGAGACGCGCACCAGCGGATCTATGGGCGGCCGACACCGTTGTCGAGGTATGGGGTTGAGACGCGCGGGCGGTCACGGAGACTGACGATCAACTATCGAACGAGCAGGGAGATCCTTCGGTGGACATTGAAGGTCGCCGATCCAGAGGTCGATGACCTGGACACCGAGGCTGACACACTTGAAGGGGCGCGATCGGTCTTCGGCGGCCCGGAGCCGGAGACACTCGCGTTCGACAGTGCCGATGACGAGATTCAGGGAATCGCCGATGTCATCAAGCGCTGGAATGCGGAAGGAGTGCGGGCCGCGGACATTGCTGTCTTCGCCTACGAGAAGCGCCATGTCGAAGACATCGCTCAGGCCCTCACCGAGAGAGGTGTCGATAATGCCATTGTTGGCTCGGATACGCGAGAGGAGAAGCTTGGTGACCTCGTCCGCGTCATGACCATGCACCGTGCGAAAGGCCTGGAGTTTCGAGGCGTCGTCCTCGCGCGAACCGGAGACAAGGACTTTCCACCGAAATACGTCACTCGCCTGAGGGGTGATGCGCGCGAACGCGAGATGAAGAAGCTGCGGAGTGTCTTGTACGTTGCGGGTTCGCGCGCGCGGGAGCGGATGGCAGTGACTCACTCAGGCGAGCGCGCGAAACTTCTCGATGAGTAAACTGGCCATCGTGCCAGCATCGCTATTCCGATGCAATGAAGGTATCGAGGTCGTTTGCTAGAACCTCGAGGCCATTGTCTTTTGAGGGGCGAACACGTCCTAGGGTCGCTTGCTGATAGTGAAATCGCTGGTCTGACTCGACGTACTCACCAGCGAGCATTCCGGACGATTCTCGACAACGTTCATCCCACCAAGACTTGCCGTTACCTTCTACCGCAGCGCTAGGATCAAGCGTGGTCGCAAGCCAGTGATCAGGTTCGCCGCCGGGGAGGAACCGAACGTACTTGATTGTCCAATCAATAACTGTTCGCAGGTCGTTGGTGGTGACGCCGCCGGAATTTGCAGGCACATACCTACTGACGGACTTGGTTTCCATTATCCGCTTAACGTGTGCTTCTAGGTCGCACTCTGCAATCTGAGTTGATTCGGGTGGTAGCTCGAATCGCTTGTCTCCGTCTAGCACCAAAAGCACGTCTGTCCTTCCTTCGAGGGCCCAGTCGGGAAGCAATCGACTGCGCATGACCGAGGAGCCGCTCCTATGGAACTTGACGTCAACTGACTTCAGCTTTGCTTCTCCGCCTTTTCTGAGGACGTGGCGGACGATCTCGCGAGCCAGCCTGTCTTCTGTCACTATTGTCTTCTTGTGGAAACTATGTTCAAGAACGACAAATGCTTCTGAGGGGAGCGACTTCTGTGATCGCAAGAAGATCTGGCCTTCAAGCGAGCGGTCAAGGACCTTAATCGCGTTGGGTGGCAGACCTTCGATTATGGCCGGAGAATGTGACGACATGACAATCTGAAGTTTCTTGTCAAGCGCAGTCCTCCGAAGGAAATTCATAAGTCGAAGTTGTGCACCGGGGTGTAGGGACACTTCTGGCTCGTCCAGCAGTAGCAGAGTTCCCGGCTCGCAGGCCCAGACTGCTCGGACCAGCTGAACTACCGCAAATTCGCCACTACCCGCCCAGGCTTCGCTGTACGATAAATCGTCGGTCTTCATCATGGCGGTTGTTCCGGAGGCTTTGAAAGCGCGGTGGCCGACTACCGTGATCTCCACGTAGCGACGCCCGAGAATGTAGCTAATCCAACTCAGCGAGTCCGCGTTCAGCTTGACTGCCGGTTTGATGACGAGTTGTTTTCCACCCGGTTTGTAGCTCCTGAGGCGTCGATCGAGTATCTTTCGAACGATGATGGACTTCTCGAAGAGGAGCTCTTTCCGGTCGCGTCGCTGCCGGGATTGCGCAACGATGTTTCCTCGCGTATTAAAGTCGTTGTGATAGAAGTATTTATCGAATGCTGATATCTCGGATCGAAAATCGAAGTACTCTACTTTCTTCTGAATCTGTTTCCATCGGGATTCGCTTCGATCTTCCGGCATTGGCTCCGGCGCCGGCGGCATCGCCTGCATGCCGTCGCGAACAATGGGTTCGTCGGTTTCAAAGTAGTCCGGCGTGCTCTTACCCGTACGCGAGCTTGTCCGAGCTCGCCTTATTTGGATCACTTCTACGACCCTCTTGGCCGAGGGGGACCACCTTCCATGAACAAATCGGTGCCTCTCGTCATCGGGCACACTGTCGAGTGGGGTTCCAAACCAGTAGTTACCAATATTCTGTCCCTCAGGGCAGCCCTGCAGGGCTCGCAGAATCGAGGATTTGTTCGATCCGTTTGCTCCGATCAAGACTGTGATCGGAAACTGGAAGTCTATACGCAAATCGGTCGCTAGATTCTTGAAGAAAGGAAATCTGATGTAGTGTATGTACGGTTCGTAGTCGCCATTCGACCAAGTGGCCGCCAGCGCATTGTTGCCAGGGATGTTGGCAGGTGCTTCGGCGGCATCGCCGTTCTCGGTCACCACGCACTCACGTTTCCGTCATTCATAGCGACGAGACTATACGGCTGCAGGTTTCACTATTTCATCGGGCTCGCTTCTGGTCGCTAGCCGCCGAACTGGGCCAATCTCAACTGAGCGACGTCCAATTCTTCCTGACTGAACAACTGTGCAAACTGCTTTTTCCTGACCACTTCCTCGATGGTGAGGTCGAGACGCCCCTTCTCCCACAGGATCGAGAACCCATCGGACACCGTGGGTTTTGCCAGAAGAATCCGTGCGGCCTCTAACCCGCCCAACTCCGCGACCATAGCCCGGAACTGCGTGGGGTTGTACCGGGCCTCGCGCTTGCTGCGCTCACAGATATCTACCATCGCGTTGTGGAACTCCAGCGTGAGCGCTTCGTCGGTTGGTGGTGTGGGGGCTCGATGTTTCCCCTCGTTTCGGCTCCCTACGCCGTCGTCGTCATCTGGCGCCTCGCTGAGACTCTTCGCACCAAAGGCCTGAAGGGCGTCGATCGACGTGAAGACCTTGTAGCCAAGCGCTTCGAGTCGGGGCAGGTCGGCCTCCTCAGGGTCGAGCTCCAGTACTATCGGCTCACCCATACCTGGCTGCAGGCCGTCTGGCCAGAAGGCTTCAGCCACTGCCAGGGGAACACCGGTATCAGGATCACTGATCTCCGTGTCCACCCGCGGTTGAGTTGCACCGTGCTCGGTCAGCTCGTCGATCAACGCAATAACCTGCGCTACGCGTGGATCGTCGGAGTCGTCCGGCTCCACAATGGCGACGGCCCTACGGTCGTAGTCATGTACCGGGTGGTCAGCCAGATCGCCGTGGAGGAGCCCGGACATGAAGTTCTCGGCGGCCGTGCCGAGCAGTTCGCGTCTGGCGGCCAGGAAGTCCGGGTAGCGATCGAGGGTCCATAGTCTGGGATCGGTCGGAATCCATTGCGATTCCAGTGCGCCAGGGTGTTTCGCAGCGACCTCGGCCAGATAATCCTCTGGTGCTCGCTTACCGATCTGAATGTTGGTTGCTTGCGTGAGAAAGCAGAAGTTCGCAATCGCGTTGACTTCCGAGCGGTCGTAGCGGCCGCGTAAGTGTCCCTTCGGGAAGATGTGATGGATCTGGAGCGACGCCAGTTTGCCGAGCAGCTCGGCCTTGAGCTCGAGGCCACTGCCGAAGTCGCGTGCCCCAGATGTCCGCGTCAGCAGGTAGAGAAGGGGGTAGAACCGTGATCCTTGGGTCGAACCGTCGAAGTCCTCGGCGGTGATTGCCAGTGACCCGCCTCGCCATCGTCGTAGGCGGTTGATCAGTAGGTCGATGCCGCCCTGACGCAGAGTTTCGTAATCCTGGTTCAGGATGGTTTCGGTCGAGCCGCTGAACCGCCCGCGAAGTGCCGAGTTCACGTACCAGTAGAGAACCTTGTCGCGGTGCGCACCGTCGGCGAAATGGCCTCCGGCCTCGTCGAGGAGCAGGCTGATGACCGGGATGGCATAGCGGCCCATCAGCACCCTGTCGTGGTCGAGTCCCAAGCGGCCGGCGGCCGCATCCAGGAAGGTCCCGACGTGATCGACCGTGCGCTCGAGGCTCGACCGAAACTGTCCGGCGTCGACTTTCTCGAGTGACGAGAACTCGGATCGTTGGACCGCGACCGCTGTGATATTGCGCAGGAGCCAGTCGAGATTGAACTGATAACCGGCCTTGTCCCAGACAGCCAGGTCGTCCCGCATGGTCTGCCGGGCCTCTGGCCAGCTTGCGCAGATGCTGGCGAGCGCAAGGTCGCCCTTGGACAGCTTGGTGCCGCCCGAGTTGACCTTGTTGAAGATGTCCACCACTTCGTCGACGGTGAGGTCGAGGCCGGTGATCTTCTCGATGTTGAAGTCGCGGTCACGAACCTGGTGAAGTCGGTTCAGGCGTTCGAGGTATGCCTGGGCATTGTCAGGGTCCTGCTGGAAGAGCGAGATGAAGGGGCCGATGCCACCGCCCTTGAAGAGCTTGTGGACGTCGACCCATCGCGGGTCCCCCTTCATTCGCGTTGGTTGGTAGAAGGCGAAGTCTTCCGTGGCCACGTTGAAGTGGAGTCCGGTGAACGCGGCGGCGTTTCCCTCGAAGAACGGGGGCGCCGCGCCTCGGAGCACGCCGTACAACGACGTGACACGCTGCTGCCCGTCCAGCAGGAGATGCCGTACGCCGGCACCGGCGATATCGCCGCGGACGGAGACACTATCTGGTGCCGTCTCCCACATGAGCAAGCTGCCGACTGGATACCCGCGGTAGAGCGACCGCATCAGGCCGCGCACCTGATCACGGTTCCAGACGTAGCCGCGCTGGAACTCGGGCAGCAGCACGATGCCGGAATCGATCTCGTCGAGCAGCGTGGACAGTTTGGTCATGGCCTGCCTTTCACTCAGCACCGGAGGGTTGCTCGGCCTGCCGCCGTATCACCCTCCGGTGCTGGTCACCTTGGTGCTAATCACCATTCCACAAGTAGTCGAACTCGTTGAAGGCGAGCTTATTGTCGAAGTTGGTGATGTTGTCCTTGATGTCGAGGATGAGGCACTCGTCCTTGCCGCCATTTTTGATGCCACGGAGGCCACGGCCGACCATCTGTTGGTAGATGTTTGCGCTGTATACGGGTCGGGCGATGATCACCGCTCTGGTCGCCGGGGCGTCAAAGCCTTGAGACAGGACGCCGTAATTCGTGATCACTCGGACGCGGCCGTTCCGGAACTCTTCGATGCGACGACGCCGGTCGGGGAGCGGTGTCGCCGAGTCGATGGCCACCGAGCGGACGCCGCGACCGCTGAGTTTGGCTGCGAGGACACGGGCGTGGTCGACGGACGTGGCGAACACGAGGATCGGCCAATCCGAGGGCATCTTTTCGATCTCGTTGAGGAGCGCCGTGTTGCGGGCCTCGTCAGCAGCGAGTCGCCGTTCCGCGCTCTTGGGGAGCACGCCATCGATCTTCATTTTCGCTGCGTCGGCCAGCTCGCTGCTATTGAGCTGTAGTCGCGCTCCCGCGAGCTCGCGGTGTTCGACCCGGGACAGCACGCCCAGGTCCTGCAATCGGGCGACTGGGTTGTCACCCAGAACACCCTCATCAAGCCGCTTGTTGCCGAAACGCCCCGCCAAGCGATTGGTCAACTGCTCTGTATTCCGGAACGGTGTGGCGGTCAGACCGACGAGGTTTCGATGTGTCTTGCTTCGTGTCAGTCCAAGTTGTTCGAAAATTCTCGTGTACTCCTTCGACGTGGCAGTGTGCGCTTCGTCGACAATCACCAGCGATGCATTGCGGAGCCATGCGTACTCATCGGTATCCAGGCACACCGCCAACTTCGCGTCGGTCGCCACGACGAGATGGGGGCGCATGGTGACGGGGGTTGACGAATTGCCGGTCCAGAGGCGGTCCAGCACCAGATTCTCGACGGGGCCGACCTGCTCCCAGACAAACCTCCACGACTGAATTGCCTGCTCGCACAGTTCCGTCGTCTGAGCGATCCACAGGATGGGCCCGTCGGGCATCCCTGATTCGCGTATCCAACGGATCACGGCCTCGGCGGCAACCCGTGTCTTGCCCGCGCCAGTCGGGAGACTCAACATTGCGCGACCTGGGAGTGGTTCAGAAAGGAAGTCGACGAATCGTCGCGCGACTTGATCCTGATACGGATGGAGAGCGGGGAAGTCGACAGGGCCGCGCGCTTCTTCACGTTGCGGTGGTGCGGGTATCCGGGCTCCCGCGAATGAGTCCGGGAAATCGAGATCGGCGACGAATCGCAGAGCGGAAGATGTGCCGTCGAAACGCGCCGGCGCATTTTCGTACGCTGCTCGGATATCGGCGGCGTACTCGCGTAGAACCCCCTCGTCGAAAGCGCTATAGGCCAGCTCGGCTATTCGCGCAGGACTCGGGTCCGCTCCGGACTCATACACCTCGCTTGCGATAAGGCCCTCGGGCAGTCCTGCCCGCAATTTGTCCGAATCCAGGAGGAGCGACAACTTGCCGGTGATCGAGGGTTCGCTACGAATCTTCATCAGCTTGTTTTGAAACTCTTTGGATTCGAGAAGCTTCCGATGATGGGCGAGAAGGCTCTCGCACTTTGCACGTCCGATTCCGAAGCCGAGTCGCTGGTCAACGGCCGCCATCTGGTCGACCGTAGAAAGGCCGGCACGAAGCAGGACCACGTCGCCATCCTTGGCGCTTTGCAGCGGTTTCCTCGTCGTGCCTGACGGGGTGCGGGTGAGCTCATCGAGCTCTGAGCACTCCTGCACCGAGTATCCTCGCAGCGCTTGCGGTCCGGGTCTGGTCTTGAACGCGGGCAGTGCGTCGGCGAGAGCCGCGGCGGGGCCCATCAGGACTGGTTTGACCTCCTTCTCGATGACGTCGGTGTAGCGGAGCATTCCCCACTCGGTCACCATGAACTCTGCTTCAGCAGCGTCTTTCGGGTCACCGACAAGGACTGCGGGCTGCCCTTGGCCTACGAGCTCCCGAAAATCAGATGTGTCGGTGGTGACAGCGACTTCGTGATCGGGCCGCAGTTCCCACTGCGAGCCCACTCGGCACCGCACCGTCGGTTCATCGTTGAGCAAATCCAGCGCGACCCTGATCAGGAGCGCGTATGTCCGGCCGATGTATTCGTCGTCCTCACTGGCCTTTACCTGGTCCAACAGTGATGACCACTGCGCCGGACGGATCTCCTCGACTTTCGATTTCAGCTGGAGACGCTGAGAAATCGCGGGTGGAATCTTGGCCACCGGCAAAACGCCGGCGTATTCGGCAAGATCTGGACCGACCGCTCTGGACACCTTGCATATGCCCTGGCTTGAGTCCACGTAGCCATGCGTGGTGTAGAGCCATCTGATGGGCGACGGGATCTGAGCCCGCGTGCTCGAGGTCCTGCCCACTTGTCGGGTCCAATTGGTGAGCAATCCTTCGGGTGGCGTGGCGGTGATGAATGCGGCCTTGCCCTCGTGTGAGAGCCTGGTGAAAATACCCAGAGGCCCAGCGATCGGCCCGCCTTCGATACGAAGCGTGCTCGGTTGCACACGTCGACTGGTGTCGGGGAGAGTGGCGCAATACCTCTCGTACATGGCTTGGCGGTACTCGGAGAACCACTGGTCGCTCTCGAACGTGTGACCGTCGAGTTCGGGCCGGTCCTTCATGCCGAGGGCGCGCAGGATCGATCGGTCGTCGGCGTGGAACGCCAGATCTGCCGTGACCTCGGCGTCACGCCTCCCATCGGCGGGCACGACCGGCCCGGGTAGAAGACACGTGGACATTGGTACGAATTCGCCTGTCACATTCATGACCTTGAGGACCGCGGCCGGACGCTCTATCCGCCCAGCGATTGCGCGGCTCTGGCTCGCACCGCCCGCGGCCCGGAGGAGTTCCCAGAATCGCCTCCAGTGCTCGGAGGTGTAGTTTCGAAAGCCTTGATCGAGGATGCTCCGAAATCGACCGTCGGCGTCGGCGTCTCGAATCCCGAGCCGGTCCAGTATCCAGCCCATTTCGGCGTCGTCGGCGATCGAATCGGCAACATAGACGAGATCATCTCGGAGGACGTCGTCTGAGGTTCGTCGGAAAACCTGTCCGGGGGCGGGAGTGACCATCGAGCCGTCGGCTGTGAGCACGATCCGCGCGCCCTTCGCTGCGGCGATCTCTTTGGGTTTGCCGGCAAGGTCGTGATCGATGAGACGATCGAGGACCTTCAGAGCGGCTTTTGAGGCGCCGGCCGATCCATCGGAAACGAGCGCTTCGAGCCATGCTGTGATGGTTTCGGGCTCCCGCGAGGTGCCGGCGTCGAGAACGTGGTTCATCTTGCCGCGCCGAACCCCGGTGGCATCGACTGAGTGGTGGACCCAGTTCGCCGGCCGTCCGGAATGCTGGGCCCAGAGTTTCAACGTAGCGTGGGCGATTCCCTCAGGTCTGATTCGTAGGTCCGAAGGCTTTCGCAACTGTCCGTGCTGGTCGGGTAGTGAGACATTCGTGGCAGCAAGGTCCCATACCCTTGCGGTCAGGTATTTGCAGGCCCAGTTGGGAGATTCACGGGTGCGGCCCGGAAGGAGCGCCAGGTAGGCGCCAGGATCGTCAGGGGTGACCAAAGCCGGGAGGGAGTCGATGACGAGCTGCGCGGCCACGTCGAGCAGCTCCCGGTTCAGGTCCGCACTGTCGAGAAGATTCTGGCGGTCTTCGTTGGTCTTCCACGCCGCATTCAATGCGCCGCTCAGGGTTGTCGGGTACTTGGTCGGAAAGTAGGACCAGAACATGCCCCGGTCATTGGGAACAGTCCAGAGCGGATCTTCGGTCGACTTGTCGACGCGATAGTCCGGTACCGCCCACGACACATCTAGGGTTGCTCGATCGTGTAGCTCGCCGGAAGTCGAACGGATGTCATCGGTGACGTCGTGCTCCACGGTGAACACGCGGTACCGCTCATCCGCGGATTTCGTTCCCGTCCGTGACTGGTGGATGACCGTGACGTCACCATCCTGACCAACACGGAGTTCGCGTCGTACGGCAGGAAGAACACGGCGGTCGTCGAGAATGATGGTCCCGACATGGGGTGAGAACAATTGAAACAGCGTGGGGAACTCATCGACAGCGCGCATCCCCGCAGCCGGAACCTCGTGCATACTGCGTGCGAGTTCGTCGACCGCTCCTGGAACCAAGGGTAGGCGGACGACTGTCGTGGCCCAACCAAGCAGTGCGTCGAGTGCTGCGTCGTTGGACCGCTCGTTCGCGGCGTCAAGGGGCCGGGCCAATCTCAAGACGGGTGTGTCGTCGAGGGGTAGCGCAGGCCGGCCTTGGGCGGCGAGGGCGTACTTCACAACGGTTCGGATCTCCTGCGCAGACCAGTCAGCGTCGAAGCCGAACGATCCTGTGGAGCTGAAGAATTGTGGAGTGCGTGTCACCGAGAGCACGGACTTCACGCCGACTCCGAAACGCCCGATCTGTCCGCCGCGCTTTCTGGACACGCCCATCCGCAGGATCGTTTCGGCGCCTTGCCGGGTGATCGGCGTTCCCTCGTTCGCACAGTAGAGGTGAGTTTCGGTCAGCACTACTTCGATGCGACCACCTTGGGATGGCTCGTCGCGGAGCTCGTCGGCAGCGTTCTGCACCAACTCGAAAAGCTGTCGGTCGCCATAACCTCCTTGGTGAATGCGGCGCTCTCCGTTGGCGTCCTCTTCTACCCGCGCCGGGTTCACTGCGTACGTCTTGAGGGCCAACTCCGAAAGCTCCCGGACAGTTTCGAGGACTTCCCCGTTGTCGTCGACAGGCATTTCTACTCGATTCTCATGTGTTCCTACGCGCAAACTGCGGCGCGCGCCCCTGGCGGAATCCTAGTGAGCCCTCTACTGCTACACGATGGTTCCGACAAAGTCGGGGTCGTGGTGCGCAATCGGTCAGCGGGCCAGGGCGCCGCGGGACTCCGACCATGACATCGCAACGACACGGTCGAGTGTTTCCGAGTCGACGGGAAGCCCGAGTGCGGCGGCGATCACGTGTACCCCGAGACGGGGAGGTATCGCGTTCCCGATCTGTTGCCCGATGTCGCGGCCTGACCACGGATAGTCGTGCGGGAATGTCTGGAGGAGGCCGGCTTCGCTGCTCGAGAAGCGACCCCGGTCCCGGCCGGCGAAGTCGACAACCCTATTTCGGGTGATCTTGCCGGTAACCGTCGCCGCAGGTTCGGTATGTGATCGACGGCCGCGTGCGCTCGGATTACCGCCCGAGCCGTAGTTCGAGACGACTTCGAACTCGTAATCGCGAGACACGGATGGCCCGAGACGCACGGCGTCTCGAATCCCGATGCATGGAGAACGCGCATCACCAATTGCGGTTTGCCGAGGGGATCCGCGACGGTGAAACCTCTCATGCGTTTCCGCGGGCAGCTTTGGTTGAAAATGCCGGTTTGCGATCAGCACTGCCCGGCGACGCGTTTGAGGTACACCGAACGCCTCAGCACGAAGTATTCCTGAACAAGTCTTGTACCCGACACCCATCGCGTGAAGCGCCTCCTCGACGGCCTCCCATACGGGGAGCACTGCTGGAACCTGCTCGAGGATCACTGCGTCGTAGGGACGACCGACAGTGTTGGCAGCAAGAAGCCATCTCAGGGGTTCGAGGACCAGGCCGGTGCGTTCGTCGGATAGCCGGCTCAGGGCCGCGCTGACGTCTTCGCCTGCGCTCATCTGCTTGACGAAGGCGAGAACTTCGTCGAGAGCCTTTCGTCCACTTCCGTTGCCCGCCACTGTGAACGTTTGACAGGGCGGGCCCGCAGCAAGAACCGTGGCCTTCTGAAAGTCGGATGGGTGGAACCCACGGACGTCGCCGGGGGTTGTGCGGATGCCTGCCGCTCTACGCGTGGTGCAGGCGCCATCGTCCCACTCGATCCCGTCCGTGGGGATATCAAGCCAATGAGCGGCGACGTCGAGGCCTCCGGGACCGGCGAACAGGTCGACAATCTGGACCTTGGCTCGCCAGCTGTCGGGGCTTGGCGGCGACGCGGGCATGACCGAGATAATAGCCGGGTGGGCCGACTGGGGAGCGGCGCCTCGCGCAGCCAACTGGCGCCTACTCCCCAGATTGTGCGATTGACGCGCTGTGGTCTATTGCTTCCCCAAGGGCCACCGGGCGTGGCCGCTACGGCGGAGGCCGTCGCTTGTGGTCGAACGCGTGTCGCGGGTGGCCAACTGTTTGCTCAGGCGGACATCTTGTTCAGGATCACGGCGTCGTCCAGCACTTCTTCCTGAGTGAACTGCGCTCGCGCGAATAAGAGGGTGTCGACGGCCACCTGAACTACGGGGCCGCCTCGAGCACAACTCCGCTGCCATCCTTGAATACCTTAATTGGGAGATTTCCAGCCAGCGCAGAGAGAATGTCATTCTTCTCGATGAGGTCACGGGAATTGTATGGGAAATACCAGGCGTCTTCGGCTTCGTGCACCGAAGATTCAATGAGTACCAAGGCGGTGCCGATGCTGTTCCCCATCTTGTCAACTTCGCGCTGTGCAATATCGAGTGCCTGCGAGTAATCAATGGTCATCTGTACCTCATTAAGTAGCTTTGAATGTATCCTTGGTTTCCGAAGGTTCCTACGGACCCGGACTGGCCATCAAGGAATCGAACGATCCCTCGTTGGTTGACAACGTTGAACACGTGTCCGACCTGATTGGGGCCTCGGTAACCGAACACCACACCGCGAGCACCGTCGCCAGCCTTGTCCATGATGCTCTCGATCTGTCCTTGACCTGACATCGGCTTGAACTTTGCACCGAAGTAGTCCTGTAGGTCTGTCACCGGCCTGGGCTCTCCGAGGGCCGCCGAGACCTTCTCGCCGTCAAGCATGCGGTCTGTCGTAACCACACAATTCACGCAGTTGGTTTGCCCACCTCCAGGATTAACGTTCCGTATTGAACCTGCAAGGTTGTCGGCTGTGGCAGCACCGGTCTCGCCGATGTCGTTCACAGCCTGCGTCCCAGCCCGCTTGGCCACCGCTTCCTCAAACGGCTTCATCTTCGAGGCGATCTCCACAGCCCGGGCAGCGAAGCCCCTTACCGAGGCCGCGACGGCGCGTGCAGCGTCGACAAGGGCCTCGATCACTCGGCGGATCTTGGCGGCGGCGGTAGCGATACGGGCAGCGACGGCAGCCTGTGCGGCCACCTCATCGAGACCGACCGTGAAGATAGCGAAGGCCGCACCGGCAGCCTCGATCGCTGCCGTCTCGATCACCAGCTCCTTCAGTGTGGAGATGATCTCGTGATGAGCATTGTCGAGATGGGTCGCGTACTCGGCGCACGACGATCCGATCCGCTGAAACACCCCGGCCAACTCGCCGGCTTGAGTGTTGACCGCAGTGCACGCGGCCGACGCCTGGGCAACCTCTGGACTGCGCTGCGCTGCGACCTTGGATGCAGCAGAGACGGCTCCCGAAGTATTGTTCGTCAGTTCTGCTGCAGCCGAGTTCCACGCCGACTGGGCTGCGTGCAATCGATCCTGATGGCCGTTCGGCCACGCATATCCGACCAAGCCGGCGACCAGCGACCATCCGGGCGGCCCGCCGCCGCTCCCTCCGGCGGCCGACGGAGGTTCAGGAGTGGAGATCCTCGTCGCGCTGGGCGCTGCTGGAAAACTCCCACGCCCGCCATCGATGGTCGACGACGTGTCGGCGTCAGCGTGATTCTGGGCGCTTGCGTGCAGCAACACGGCGACCTGGCCGGTTCCGTTGACGAGACCGGCTGCGGCTTTCATCGCGGACCGGGCCGATTCGTCGTAGGACTGTGACCATTCGACCCCAGCGTTGTCCGATCCACCCATGCCGCCTGAGCTTCCCAGAGCAGCGGCGAGGCCCCGGATCGAACCGCCCATGGTGTCCGCAACATCCGACATCTGCGTGGCCGCGTCGGCGTACCGTGCCGGGTCGACCGCGAGCACTGTCACGGCCACATGCCTTTATTGGCGGCAACAGCGGCAGAATAGTTGGCGTGGGCCGTTCGTCCCGTCCCGTCCAGGTCGGTCAGCGCGGACCGCATCTCGCGGGTTCCCTCCACCCAGCGATCGTGGGCTTGCTTGTGGGCATCAGCGGCCTTGCCGGTCCATGACACATGAAGATTCGCAACCGATTTTTCGACGTTGCGGCATAGTGACTCGGCATCCTTGCCGAAATCGCGCATCAGCGTGACGATCCTGTCAAGCTCCGCGAGATCGACCATGAAATGGTCCATTCCCCGACCCCCGGCTATCTCAAGTTCAGAAGTGTGTGATCTGACGACAGGGTTCTTGTGTTCGACACTTCCTGTGCGGCATACCCCTGCCCTGCCGACCCGAGCAGCGACGCCGTCGTATCCAGGCCGCCGACAACCTTTCGTGCTCCGTCGAGCCAGAGCTCCCAATCCCGCCGGAAAGCGTTCGCGGCCTTCCCCTCCCATCCGCTGTCGAGGAATGTCTCAACGCGCGCTTGCAGTGCCCTCACGCGGTCATCGAGGTGGTCCGCGGATGCACCCAATGACCGGCTCGTTTTGGCGAGTTCCTCCGGCGAGGCCTCAAGGTCTGGCATCGAATCCCCTTGCACTCCGTGTCCGTCCAGTCGGAATTGTAGATGGACTCGATTGCGGCTTCCTCGGCAGTGGTCGAGGCTTCGGAGTTCGCGGCCTCGACCCGAATCGCTTCCAAGACAGGCAAATACGACAAAAGAAGTGATGTGGGCGAACGGTGCTTATCCGGCAAACCAGGCCGAATCCCCTGTGCGAAACGGCTGCTTCCTGATCCACGCGCTCAAGGATGCCGGTCGGGTCTGGCCACCCTTGCGTGCGCAGCGGTGGTCCGAGTGTTGTCGGACAGTGCGGCGAGTGGTTCGGAGGTCCAGATCTGGCCGCTGCTGTTCATGGCGTTTCTGTTCGCCTGAACGGCATGGGGAAGGCACTCAGCGCAGCATCCGCGTGGAAATGATTACTTCGCCCCGTGTTGCTCGAGCCAGCGGTCAGCCTCTTTGACCGCGTCGAACTCTTCGGGTGTCAGATACTTCTGGGAGGAGACGATCAAGCCTCCGACACACTGCCCCAGAAACGCGAATGCCGCGATGAACAAGGCACCGCGCGCGACTGAGCTACCCGCCGATGCGGCGTACCCCCCGCCCCGGTCGCGACGCTCGATCCCGACGCGCTGACGGCGTGTCAACCGGGTGTTGTAGGACATCGGACGACCCTCGGCCCTCTGCTCAGGCGTGCGCCGCAGGGGGCGCAGTCCGAAGTAGAGGCTGGCGAAGACGACGCCCGTGCAGATCAGGAGCATCGTGACTGCATACGCAGTGTTGTTCTGTATCTCCGCGACGGTGAGATATATGAATCCACCGACTATGCCGAAAGAGATGCCACAACTGGCCAAAGCCCAGCAGACGACGTAGGCCCTCCTCATCCAGTACGCCGACCCCCGGTCGTACCACGTGTCCGAGACTCCTCAGAGGCTTGATCGGCGGCCTTGTTGCACTACCCCGCATCAGAAGAGGCCCTTCCAGATTTGCGTGCCGCTGTGCGATACGGCCTTCAGCATTCCGACAGTGTCATCGAAACGAGAACGATAGCTGCTCGAGGTCCCGGATTTCGGTGGTTACGTTGTCCCGAGCCCTTGCTTCCCACAGTTCCAGGCCGACGTCGGTGTGGAAGAGCGTGTCCTGCGTGAGCAGGCTTTGAAGGACGGCCGCCCGGCCAACACAGAAATGTTCGTCGGGAACGGCTGCGTACTCCTCTCGGACCTGCTGCCGGTACACCGTGTACTGCTCTCTCGATCCGGCGAGGATCGACAGATCTGCATCGCAGAGCGCCGCCGCGTTCGCGTCGTCAGGACGAACATGGTGCGTCGCTGTGACGATGACGAGGCGGGCCACTTCGTCGCCGAGGGATTGTCCGGTAAGCATTTCCGAAGCGAGCTCAGCAGATCGGGCTTCGTTGTCCGTCCCGGGAATCTCGTAGATGGCGTCGTGGAACCATGCGGCCAACCGGACCGGGACTGGATCGAAGTCGACGCCGCCCTGGCTGAGTAGCTCCAGTGAGTGCAGAACCTGCCTCAGATGATCAAGGGTGTGATATCTCCGCTGAGGCTCACTCCATCGTGCAAGAAGGTCTGCCCGCTGGTCGTCGGTGAGTGCGGGCTCGACAAGCGCCAGGTCATTCACCGAGTCGACCTTTCGAGATACGAGGTCCAGTGGGCCGACAGCGAGCTGCATGACGCGACGCTAGCACCGGCGCTCCCAGGCGGGATCACCCCGCTCGCGCCAAGAACGACATCTCCGCCGGCGAATCATTCAGTCGGAGGACGTTTCACTTCGTTCTCGACCTGTCGTGCCCGCTGTGTCCCAGACGACCCCACTTCCTCGCGCCGACGGCATCACTTCCAGCACATTCGCGCTCGCCTCCTCAACCGTATGTCCGAGCATCACTCCATATGCCACAGCCACACTCGGTGTCCGCTGATGCCCGGCGACGCAATGCAACAGCACGGTCTTACCCTCGGCACGTAACCCTCGCACTGCATCGGCGGTATCGGCGATGACGAACTCGAGGTTCGGATTCTCAGCGGGATGATCCGAGTCCATCAAGCGGGAGGCGATGACCTCGGTTGCGGCGGCGAAGCACGCCTGGTTGCGGCCGACGCGACACATCGACACCACAGCATCGGCCCGATGATCGACCGTCGCGTGGGTTCCGAGGAGTACACCGTCGTCGAAAGGGTGCGGAACAACATCGGCGAACGCGCGTTCGGTGTAACGGACATTGTCGGCGCGCGGCCACCCTTTGCTGTCGGGGTGACCGTCGCGGGCAGTCAGTGTCGCCAGCGCGACAAGATCATGTGCGTCGCTCGCCCGATCATCGAAGCGAGGCCAGCCGTGGACTGCCCTCCGCCACTGCCACGGGACTGCACTCGCACCCCACCGGGCTCCGAGCAGCCCACCGGCGATCGCGGCGACGGTATCGGTGTCGTTGCCGATGCCCACCGCAGCGTTGAGCGCGTCCTGGAGGTGGACGCACGGCATCGCGTCGGGGATCGGCGTCTGCACGATGGCCGCGGCGGCAGCCTGCAGTGCGCTCACGGTGAAGCCGTTGGGTGTGAACGACTTCGGGTCCCTGTCCTCGGCGTAATCGAGCCACGTCGACCACTGGTCGACTCGTTCGCCTGGCAACAGGTCGAGACCTCCACGGATGTCGACACGCCCCTCGAGAACGGCTACCCGGATGGCCTCACACCACAGCACGCACGAGTCACCGGCCAGTGGGTCGGCGTGGGTGAGCGCCGCGACCAGACGCGCCGCGTCGGCCAACTGATCGCGATTGTCGAGGTGTGACAACGCAACTGGTGCGGTCCGCATCAACGCGCCATTCCCGCCAGAGCGAGGGTGGGCGGCCGCGTACTTCTCCGATTCCTCGCGCATGATCTGCCCGGGGCCGTCTGCGCCGCCGTTGAGTCGACGTCGGGTTGCGCTGAGAACCGCGCGGGTCTGGTTCCCGACGTCCGGTGGGTTGCCGTCGTACCAACGCAAGAAGTTCTCCGCGATGGCGTCGAGTGCGTCGTCGGTGGTGAGGTCGGCGCCGGTGGCCGCGACGAGTGCGATCGCCATCGCCATCGAGGTGTCGTCGCTCCACTCGCCGGGCGCGAAGTTGCCGAGGCCGCCGCCGAGCATCTCCGGGCGATCTCCGTCGCGAAGGATGCGCGTTTCGAACTCGTAGGGGACGCCGAGCGCATCGCCGACGGCGGTGCCCAGGAGAACGCCTGCGGTGCGGTCGAGCTGGGCGGTAATGAGGTGGGTCAAGTGGTGGTCCTTTTCGGTTGTGGGAGGGGGAGTGGGTCTCGATACGCGGGCTCGCCCTAGGGGGCTCGCTCGCTACTCGACCAGCGGAAAGGGGCGTCTACTGCCGATCGAGTAGGCGAGGAGCGTAGCGACGAGATGTATCGAGATCAACAGAACTACAACAGGATCAGTCGACCCGCCGACCGCGCTTCCGATTCCCCAGGTGATACGAATCGCGCGTCGCCTTCGAAGCGTAGATCGCACCGGTGACCTCGGCCTGCGCGCCGAGCTCCTCGATCATCCGCAGCTCGCTGTCGATCACCGCGCGATCCTCGGGTGCGGCGCAGCCGGCCGCTTCCTGCAGCCGCTCACGCGATGCGCGGAGATGCGCCTGGCCTGCGTCGAGATCGCCGGCCTCGTAGGCCCGTGACGCCTCGAGCTTGGCGGCCTGGCCTTCCTGGTACAGCCTCTCCGACTGGACCTTCGGATCGGGCATGCGGTCACCGAGTTCGTCGCCCGGCACCACATTCACCGAGATCGGCAGCGACACCGTGTGTTCAGTGAGAGATGCGGTCTCGACGTACCGCAGTTCCAGCTCGGCGATCTGCGCGAGCCCGAGTGCGGCGAGTCCGTCGACCTTCATTCGCAGCAGCAGCTTGCGACTCTCGAGTGCGTACAGGTCACCCAGCTCGATCATCACCTCACCGTCGCCGATCTGATGGGCGGGCAAATCGTTGTACAGCGACAGTGACTGGACCTGCGGCACATAATGCACCGTGAGGGTCACGGCCTGCGCCGACTTCGCCAGCAGGCCTTCCACCTCGCCGGCGATCGCGGCTCCGGCAGTGTCGGGGTCGTCGGCGAACACATGATTCCCGTTGCCCGACCGCGCGATTGCCGACAGCAGCGTCTCGTCGTAGCCACGTCCGTAACCGAGGGTCGACGTGACGATGCCGTTGGCGGCGGCCTTGGCCGTGATGCTCGCGAACTCGTCGAGTTCCTGGATGCCACTATTGACGTGCCCGTCACTGATCACCAGGACCGTACCGCCGCGGACGCCGGCTGCCTTGGTGCTGCGCCGCAACTCCTGCAAGCCGCGGAGATAGCCCGACGAGAGGTCGGTGCATCCGCCGGCCACGATCGACTGAATTGCATCGACGGCGCACTGCTTGTCGGCGAGCGGGCCCGCCGGGACCACGACCTGCGCGTCATCGTCGAAGGTGACGACACCGAAGACGTCCGACGGATCGAGCTGCGCGACAACACCGGCCAGCGCCTTCTGAGCGCCTTCCAGCGGCGGACCCGACATCGATCCGCTGCGGTCGAGAACCACCTGCAATGCCGTGGGTGCGCGATCGGTGTCCGGACCGGCCGGTGCCTCCAGTTCGAGCAGCAGGGTGACCTCGTCGGCAGCCTCGTGGGCGACGACCTCGACGTCGAGAGCGGCGGAGAGTTTCATCAGAATTCCTTCCTCCCACCCGGCATTCGACCGAGGCGGTGACTTTTCGCGTTTTTGAGTTTACTACTTTGCGCAGACATTCGCATAGGGTTGAGATGTGAGCGCTCGCCCCAGCCCGCAGTTGAGCGACTACCCGCGTCCGAACGTCGCCGTCGACATCGCGGTGCTCACGGTGGTCGACGGGACGTTGTGTGTGGTGGTCCAGCGCGGTTCTGGCTCCGAGGGAGCCGCGTTACCGGGCCGGTTTGTTCGAGAACGCCGGACCGTCGACGAGACGGTGCGCGAAGTCCTCGAACTGAAACTGGGGCTTTCGCCCGACCACGTCCGACCGCATCTGCTGGCGGTGTTCAGTGATCCAGATCGAGATCCTCGCGGGTGGACGATCTCGATCGCGCATGCTGTGGCGTTGCCGGCCGACGATCTGTCAGACGTCGTCGGCGAGCTGGCACCGCTGACGCCGCAGGGGCGTTTGGCGTCAGGGGAGCGGTTGCTCTACGACCACGACAAGATCATCTCAGCGGCCACCGACAATTTGCGCGAGCGCTACGAGGACCAGCCGGATCCCGACAATCTCCTCCATCAGCCGTACACGCTCTCGGAGCTGCGGGAGCTACACGAGGCGATCCTCGGGCGGCGGCTGATGCGCGACTCGTTCAATCGTCGGGTCCAGCCCCTGTTGGCGGCGGAGATCGATCCGGAGGGCAAGCCGGCGACGCGTGTGGGTGGTGGGCGGCCGGCACGGCTGTACAGCAAGGACGCCCCGCCGACGGCGACGTTCGGGTGGAGGTTGCCGAGTGCGGAGGAGTGAGCGGCGTGCGGGCCGACGCCGGCTACGGCAGGAGCCCGGTGCCATCACGACAAGCAGCTGCAGCAGTACGGGTCGTCTCATCGGTCGCTAGGGTAGGGAACCGCTCGCAGCCGGGCGAGCCCCTTTCACGGTTGACCAACCTGTGTCCAACCAGGTGACTGCGGCAACACTCTTTGAAAATCGGGATCCGGGAAGCCGTTGGGGTACAGGCGGTGTGGTGGCGAACCTGGGTCGGTGAATCCTGGGTAGTTCTGGTGCGCCCATTGGTCGCAGGCTGTTCCGGCCCGCCACCGGTCAGCGAAGCCCGTTCTCACGAGCTCCCAACCTTGGAAGACATCCCAGTTGGGTGCGCGCGCTTCGCCGAGAGCAGGGTTGGCCGGCCACAGTGGTTTGCCTTCGACTGGACGCAACTCGACATACGTCGTGAAGGGCTCATCCATGTACGGGCGGTCGCCGGCGCCATATCGAAATCGGCCCCTCGGCATGACCTCTTCCTGCGGCTTGCCCACGAATCTCTGGCGATACAAGCCGGCCCTGTCGTCGCACACTGTCGCGCGGACGATGCCCGCGTTCTCGGTGATCGACTGCAGTCTGAGGCGGCGTGTTCCAGTCCAATCCGCGTCGGTCTTCGCATTACCATCGATGACCGCACCCTGCAGGTCGCCGACCAACCGCACGAAACCTGGAAAGGCATCCGCTTTGGTGTACGTCGAGGCGATGAACTCGCTCTCGAAGTAGGCGCGTGTCAGTGTCGGCAGTTTGCCGGAGAGATCGATGCCGGGAGCTGCCTGCCACGTCGTTGTCATCGGACCCATCGACTTCGGGAAGGTATACGACGTGACCGGGTTGGCCTCGGTCGAACTCCCTGTGCTGGTCTCGTGACGCACTGCGTTCGCGCAGCCGCACAGAGTCATCACGAGAATCACCTGCAGCAGCACTTGTGTTCTCAGTGGTCGTCTAGAGCAGACAGTCTCTCGGAGTCGACCGAGTTCCACTACGGCCGACCAACCTGTGTCCAACCAGGCGATTGCGGCAATGTGCTTTGGAAGTCAGGATCCGGAAAGCCGTTGGGGTACAGGCGGTGCGGTGGGGGACCTGGGTCGGCGACTCCCGGGTAGTTCTGGTGTGCCCATTGGTCGCAAGCTGTTCCTGGCTGGTTCGACTCGGCCCAGCCGGTATCAACGAGATCCCAGCCTTTGAATACGTCCCTGTTGGGGGCTCGCGCATCGCCGATGGCGGGGTCGGCGGGGCCTAGACGATCGCCGTCCACGGAGAACAACTCGACGAACCACGTGTAGGGTTCGTCCATATACGGGCGGTTGCCAGTGCCGTACCGAAACCGATTCTTCGGCATGACAACCTCCTGCGGCTTGCCTACGAACTTCTGCCGATACAGCCCGGCTCTATCGTCGCAGACTGTTGCGCGAACTATGCCATCGTGTTCGGTGATCGACTGTAGTCGGAGGCGTCGCGTGCCAGTCCAGCCTGCGTAGGTTTGTGCACCGCCGTCAATCAGTTGGTACCCGTTCTTGCCAAACAGCCGAACGAATCCAGGGAATGCGTCCGCCTTGGTATACGTCTCTGCGATGAACGCACTTTCAAAAAAAGCCCTGGTCAGAGTGGGTAGTGGATCGGTGATTTTGATTCCGCGCGACGCTTGCCACGTCGTTGTCATCGGGCCCATCTTTGCCGGGAACTCGTAGGTCCGGGCTGGATCAACTGAACGTGATGAACGGGAGCTCGGAGTGTCCGGTGCGCTCGCACAAGCGGAAATCGTAATCAGGAGCGTGACGAGTGCAATGATTCTTTTCATTTCTCGCCTTGCAGATTGAGTTCGTAGTAGTCATAGTCGATCGAGTTGCTATCGTCACCGGCGAACTTGTTGTACACAATGTCGAAGTTGGTGACATCAATTCCCTTGTCGGCAAGCTTGTTCTTCATGATCTCACTCAGGGCCACCGGACTGCTCGATCTCGATTCGGTGTTGTCGAAGTTGCTTTCCTCAAGCACCTTCGCCAATGGTTTGATCGTTCCGTCCGGTTCGAAGAGCAAGGAATCGTTGGGATCGCCGGACGGTTGAGGGTCGGTTGCCGCCCATGCCGCCCAATGTTGTTCGAGCAGGGTGTCATTCATCGGTGCCCGAGATGGTTGGCTGCCCGAGTCGGCTTCGACGCTCTCGGGTGGATTGATCCAGTCGATTGCCATACCGGTGCCGAGGGCCGCAGGGTCCCCGACAAAGGGCACCGCACTGATCAGGCTGGTCACTACATCCTTCGCGTTCGATTTCACCGACCCGAAGGTGTCGGCATCGACGTCGTTACCCGGATGGTCGTCGTGCCAGTCGTCGAGCATGTCAGCCATGACTCCGTCACGCGCGAGTGATTGCAGCCAGCCGTTTCTGGCCGCCAGGTCTGCGCTGAAGCCTTGGCCGCCGGCCAGCGCATCGGATACGTGGGCTGCGTTGTACGACTGCTGCAGACCGATGTCCCTGATCAACTGGGCGCGTGCGCCGTCGTCGGACGAGATCACCCCGAACAGCCTACGAACGCCATCTTGGAAATCTCGGTCGTTTCCGATGTCATTCTCGGGACCGCCAAAGTTCCGAAGGTGTTCTGCGGCAGCTTGATCGAACCCGTAGTTCAGAGGATTTCCTCCTGAGAGGATGTTGAAGTACGGGCGGGTTGCCTGCTCCATCGCTCGTGCCAACTCCGGATTGATGTCGCCAAGCGATCCGGAATGTCCGCCATTCGTGTCCATCAGGAATGTGAAGTTCGCCGGGTTGTCGGTGAAGTCGTACATCCCGCGGAATGCTTCTGCCGACAGTCCTGCACGGTGGGAGTTGCCCTGGTCGGCAGCGTAGTCATCGATCCAGTCGGTCAACGTTCCGACAGATTTGCCGTTGTCTCGCCAGTCGTGCGCGAAGAGCGATTTCAGTGTTTCATCACGGTTGTAGTCGGGCTCCAGTCCGGCTTCGGCGCCGCCGTGGCCGCTGAGTATGGCCGTTGAGGCCTCATGGCTCAGCGACCCCGCACCGAGGAGGTTCTCAAGAGTGTCTTCATAGCGACCGCTGAAAACCGAACTGTCAGGATGCCCAGTGTCGACGAGATCGTTGAGTCCGTTCTCCACACCCCACGGACCCAGTAGCGCGAGATTCGACATGTAGGGTGATCCACCAGATGGGTTATTTCTCTCTGCTTCAGCCAGATTCGCTGTCTTCTGGATCAACTCGCTACCCAAGCGGGTACCGGGCGGTGTCGTGGCACCGTTGACCAGTTGACCCAGTACAAACGACCGCGCAAAGGGATCCAGACTGGCGACGTCTTTGGGATTGGTCGGTACCCGTTCGGTCGCGATGTTTCTCATCCAGCTGGGCAGTTCGTTGAATCCGCCCGCCGTTCCACCGCCACCGACTCTCTCGTTCCCGAGAGTGTTGATCCCGTTGCCGAACGCTGTCCCGGCGGAGGCGTCGGTCTTGTCGAGGCCGTACCGGAGTTCAAGTGCCTGCTGCGGGTTGAGTCCGCCATACAGGTTGCGCAGATACGAGACGACGCCGGGCGGTACCGCGACGTTCTCTCCGTTCATCAGGGCGCGCAGCTGCTCTGGTGTCAACTGCGCCTCCTTCAAATGCTCTCCGATGGTGCGTAGTTCGTCCGGCGAGAATCCATCGCTTGCGAGGCCCGCATCTCGTGCACCCATTGTTCCGTTCAGCGCCAGTGACGACGGAGTGATGGTGCTGAGGTTGCCGAGCTCTGAGCCCAGTGAATCGGCAGCGGACCGGACAGCATCGAAGGCTGCGTTGGCTTGAGCGACGAGTCGTGTTCGCCACGACTCCATCGCGGCGGCGTCACCCTCTTTCTCCTCCTGCCCCTCTTTGCGCTTCAGGTTCCACTGTGGATCACTGGCGGAGACAAGGTCGTATCCGGCGTCGAAAGCTGCATTCTGTATCGAGATCAAGAAGGTCTTGTGGTTCGCGATGTTCTCGCAACCCTTCTCGATCGAGGTAGCGACGTCCTCGAGGTTGTCCGCGAGATTGGTCATCCACTTCTTCTCGGCTTCGGCGCGGTCGTCTGCGCTGTTTCGGCTCTCGCCGGCCCAGTCGGACGTGCGATCTAGGTCGGCGACTACGGCATTACGGACAAGTCCGGCCTTTGCTTCCAGTGACGCGGCCATCTGACGCGCTGCTGCGGCCGCCGGCAGCATCGTGTGGGGTTGCCACATGTCGACGTCAATCCGTCCGGGAGTACTCATCGGTCCGACCTGTCAGCGCGGGTGAGCTGGACGGTTGACGTTGCCAGGGTCGGACGGAGCGACCGTCGGGAGATCGCCGGCACCGGTGAAACGTGAGGCGTTGAAGCCGTCGGTCCGCTCAGTGGCTCCGGCCGCAACCCGAACCAGCGCGGAGAACGCCTCGATCTGTCCGCCGCAGTTGGAGACGAACTCGGTGATGGTGGCGTCCGCACCGTCGGCGACGGACTTCATCGGCGACGAGCAGTTGGGTGTATCCGGTATCGCTGTGCCCAGCGTCGACATCTTGGTGGTCAACGTGAGGCTGCGGATCTCGGCTGCGAGCCCATCGACCTTGCTCGCGGCGCCCTCCACGGCACTGATATCCATACTGAACTTCGTCATTCGTCCCCCGGTGGCCACAGCGACAGAATTGGTGCACTACCTGAGCCAAAGTGGAGAATACCAAGGGTCCCCGATGGCCCGGACTATTGGACGCATCCGGGCGGAGATCGGTTCCATTGGCAGGTTCGGTGGTGGGCGTCCGTCGAGCTTCTTGCAGCAGCTTCTTGGGGGCGTCGCTGAATGCTTGCGACCCGCTGGCCTGTACACCGGAGATCGCGCCTGGGGGATCGGGACTCCGTCGTCAAGTTCACCGGGTAGTAGAAGACCTCGTCCTCGTTGTCGACGCGTTCGACGTGGAGGCGGTTTCCTTCGGCAACGCCGTGGTCGATCTCACCGGAGTCGACCAATTGGCTCTTCATGGATCGAGCAGGGATCAAGCCTCGCTGGCGGTGACTGTGACGACGGTTGTGTTGGCTGACGCGCATTTCTCGGACGGTGGTTCTGTATTTCGGTCTTGCTGGGTCTCAAGCTCCGCGGCAAGGTCGTCGCGTTCTCGGGCGGCGGGCTATAGCGTGACTCGTTCAATCGTCGATTCCAGCCGCTGTTGGCGGCGGAGATCGATCCAGAGGGCAAGTCTGCCACGCGTGTGGGTGGTCGGCGGCAGCGCACGCTACAGCAAGGACGCATGGGTAACCCGCTCGGCCGGGAACCCGAGGAGATAACCGCCAACAGTTCAGTTCTTATCGCACCCAGCGCTCACCACAGCCGGCGGTATCATCGCGGGTACCGAAGCCGGAAAGCGGCAACGCACTACAGAAGTCTCTGCCGACGCACCCCAAGAACACTGGCGAAGATCTTCACTACGGAGCAAAATCTGGTGGTCTTGCGCTTGCGTCGGGCGTCGCAATGTATGACGTGGTGACCGCGGACAGCGGGGCCGACAAGTGCCGAGCAGCCATCGCCGGACTAGGGGGTGTTGCCGGCGGTTGGGGTGGCGGAGCCCTGGGCGCCGCAGTCCCGATTCCCGGGGTCAATGTGGTGACGGCCGGAGTTCTCGGCGCCGGAGGAGCGTGGGCATTCGGTTGGGTAGGTTCTGAATTGGGTAAGGCGGTCTGCAATTGAGCGGGGAACACGTCGACGGGCTCGCCGGCTGGGACAGTGTCCGAAACAAGACGAAAGTGCTTGTGGTGGTCGTCGTGGCACTCACGGTGTTGGGGCTCTTCTGGGCTTACCATGGCATCCGCGCCATCGGAGATGCCCGACTTGTCTACGTGTTGTTCTATCTCCCAGCTGCTGTGGGCTGTCTCGTCGTAGCAGCGCTCACGACCGTCATCATGCGGCAGCGGCTGAGGAGCTCCGTTGCACCGCGGACGGCTGTCACTGTTGCGTCCGGCGCGATTTCGTTCCAGATGCCCAGGACGCTGGAATGGGGATACTGGGTCGTCTTTGTCCTGACAGTCATCGCAAGCGTGACCCTCGCCGTTGGAATGTGGACGGACGCGTTGACATTCCCGATGAGCTCAGGCTTCGACATGGTTCTGCCGTTTGTCGCTCTGGCGTTGGGACTGTACGGAGCAGTGGCCCTGATCTGGTTAGCGATGGGGTTTGCACGGTTCCCCACAATCGACTGCACGCCTGATGATCTAGTGGTGCAAGGGTTCAAGGCGCGCCAGCAGATACGTTGGTCAGAGATCGTCGACGTCGAGCCGGTGGCATCAAACAACAATCTGGGACTGGCGATCACCATCGCTGACGGTGCCCACGCACAGGTCCACATCAACTTCATCGGGCCCCTCGCCCCGGCCCGCCGTGATCTGCAACGGTCGATCACGGTTGCCGCTGACCTTTTCGCTGTCGGCGCCGATCAGCTTCTGGGCTTCCTGCAGTACTACGTGAAACATCCCGACGCTCGTGACGAGCTGGGTGATGGTCGTGCAGTTCACCGGTTGAACGTCGCGGGTTAGCGACGCCTGGAGTGGCACGGACGGGACTTCGTCCGCCAAGACGAACTCGGACCGATGGGATGCAGCATCCCGCACAGACACTCTTAACAATATGGGACAGCTCAGCGCTCGAACGTTTCGCCGCGTTCTGGCTCCAGCTCTACAATCTCATCGGTCACGTTCCGACGCGCACGCTCTTCCCATCTCTTGTGCCCGTAGCCAGTGTGAAAGATGCTCTGCTGGTTCAGGAGCCCGCGCAACACATCGGCCCGCCCGGGGCGGAAGTACTCGTCGGGAACGCTTGCGTACTCCTCTCGAACCTGCTGTGTATATCGTGCGTAGTCCGCTGGCGCTGCACCGAGTATGGATAGATCCGCATCGCAGAGGGCCGCGGCGTTGCGGTCACCGGGCGTGACGTGGTGAGTGGCTGTGATGCGAACGAGTCGGGTGACCTCGCCCGCAGAACCGTGGCCCGCGAGCATTGTCGAAGCCAGCTCCGCTGAGCGAATCTCATTGTCGTGGCCCGGAATGTCGTAGACGGCGTCGTGGAACCAAGCGGCCAACCGAACGGGAACGACATCGAATTCGACCGAGGAATCCTGAAGTTCCCTCAGCGACTCCAGCACTCGTCTCAGATGCTCCACGGTGTGGTAGCGGCGTTGCGGTTCACTCCATCTCGAAATGAGATAGTGCCGTTGGGCTTGGTCGAGTTCGGGCTCGAGCAGTTCATCGTCATTCATGGAACTGGCCCTTGGGTAGTCGCGGTCGAGCTGTGTCGGGCCACCCAGATTCAGTGGTGATTACCGTCCAGGTATCCGGAGCCGTCGTGAAGTCCATCCAGCGGCCATGCCCCAGATACAGTGAGTAAAGGTGCTCGTCGGGAAAGTTGCCCATTCGAAGGTAGAGCGGTGTCGTCGAGGTTTCACCGCGAAACCAGCCGACGTCGTCTGGGTCTGGAATGAAAGTCGTCGGAGTGGCCAGCGCGGCCTCGAGATCGGGAACGGTAGTTGCGCGAGTAACCATTGAGGGCCTCCTCAGTCGTCGAGATACGCGGACTTCACTGTCCGAAGCAGCGAAGACCAGCGCTCCGCGGTCTCAGACGCTGTCGTTCCAGTGCATTGCAGTAGATAGACGACGTTTCCTCGTTGATAGAGAACATGTTTGGTCACCGCGAATAACCAGCCTGCTGAGTCATCTCGGTAAGAGCCGGCTTGGATGGTGCCACCTGCGTTCCGGTCGGTGATCGGAAATCGTTCGGCTTGCTGCTCTGTCCAGTCCGATAGTCGGCGTGCGTCGTTGAATGCTTCGTCGAGTGCGTCATTGACATCGACACCGTGATCCACAATGAACCGGGTGAGTACAAGGAAGATGTTGTCGCGGAACGACGCCAACGGGGACTCAGCAGCGACAAGTGTTCTCAAGTAGCCGAGCTGCCGACCACTCGGATCTTCCTGCCATTCCAATGCCGATGCGTCTATGCGGATGTTGCCGGCAATGGTGCCCGGGTCGACAACTCGTGCCGCCGCTACCGACATCAGCCGCACGCGTTCATATAGACCGATCTCGCTCAATCGAATAGCCCTCCCACCTGTTTCCCAAGATGGCCGCCGATGAGGCCGCCGGCAAGACCGCCGATTACGGCACCTGCGGCGATGCCGACCGGCCCGCCATACACTCCCACCATCGCACCGTACTCGGCTCCCGCCCAGGCACCTCCCACAGCACCAGTCCCTGAGCCTGCCGCTTCAGGAATCGTTTCAGTGCCATCCTTGACCTGGTTGTATCCGTCATACACCTCGTATGCAACGGCGGCAGGGATCGCCGCCTTTCCAATGACGCGGAGAGCGCCGCGGCCGATCTCTGGGGCAGCGTCGGCGGGTCCGGCGCGAGCTCCCGTCCTCGACTCCACCTCCCTTGGATCCGGAAGCTTGGGGTTCGCTGGGTCTACGCCGTGCGCGGCGTTTACGCTCCCGCGGCTTTCCGACGAAGACCGAATAATGTCCTCGAGCGCTTGCTCTCTGTTCATCCCATATTTGTTGGATTTATGCTCGATCAGCTCATCCATTGACTTGTTCGGCTCGTTTGCAAACAGCTTCGCCGCCAGATCGCGGTCCGCCATCAAATTTCGTGCTTTCGTCCGGATCTCATTTCTCAGATCCTGGGCGATCACTGCGCGCTGCTCCACTGGTAGATCAGATTTGGCCAGCGTCTCGTTGAGTGCTTTGAGGCGCTTCTCAGCCTCCGCGTAATAGTTCCGCGTCTCGCCTGCGGTCAGTGATCCCTCGGGATACTCCGGCATGCCGAGCGAAGCGATGCCATATTTTCCGTGATAAGAGCCGTCGAAGGCCGTCGCTGGGAGGTTCTCTGGGCGAATTTCACCATCTGCAGCGCGAATCGCGGCGGCCAGTGCATCATCGGCTTCTTCTGCGTTGATGAGGAGTTGGTTCACTTGCACCTGGAGTGCGGCGCGATCGGCTTCACGCTCGGCAGCGGCTTCGACCGCGAGAACGGTCTGAAGGATGGACCTGACAGTTCCGTCGTTGTCGATGCTGAACATCTTGACTGCTGCCTCCGCGCGAAGACGCTGGAGGTTGTCTTTGATGGCTTGGATTTTGGCGGCCGCCGCGCTGGCGGCGCGCGCGATCGTCGCGACCTTTTCGCCGTGCTGCGTGAGATCAACTCTGGTACGACCAACAGAACGTTTTGCTGCCGCCGCCGCGTCGCCATCCCAAGTCGAGAAGGCCGAGAGATTCTGCAGGTGAGTTGCCTGGGAGTCGCAATGTTCCCGCTGCGCTTCGCACACATTGAAGACTGTTTCGATATCGCCGACGTTCCAACGGTCGATATCGTCAAGGCCGATCACAGCGTGAGGTGCCCCGACGATCCTGCCGGGATGACCTGCGAGATCGCTTCGCCAGAGGACTCATCCTGGCTCTCGAACTTGTGGGCAGAGAGCGCGAACTTCGTCGAATGGTCACCCAGGCGAGTCGTGACCGCCTCAGCTGAGGCACGGAGCGCATCAAGCCGTTCGGTCAGCGCTGCGGCCGAGGCCCCTACCCAGCCCGCAGACGCTTCGCCGACCCGTCTGTGCCCGCTGTCAAAGATCTCGGCAGTGTCGTCATGCCACCCGCCGAGCTGATGTGCGCCGTAGCGCAGGTCGGCGGGGTCGACGTTGACGTGTTCCCCCATCAGATCCCCCTGTAACCGAACCGCAGCCGCGTGCCATTGCTGCGCGATCATGACGGTAGCATTGGACGTTCTCCGTTATCGCCCGGCAACTTTGCAGCGAGTGTATAAACCGGACATTGCGCGCGGCGAATCATTCGGTTGAAGGACCAACCCGCTCGAGATGCGGCCTCAGAGACAGTGCGAGAGGTCTTGGGCAAAGTGTCGCGCGTCCGACGCTACGAGCAGTCGCCACGAATCCGAACAATCACGACATCACCCCGAGTGAGCGGCAAGCGTCCGCTGTACTCACCCTGATTCCATCACTGTTGAAAGCAGCTGACGGGGTCTAGTGTCTGAGGCTTATGTTCACCTTCGATTCGGTTACCGTTCACCTACCGTTCGCCGGCGCGTGACCGTGGCCGAACTCCGCGTCGCGACCATCGACCCTGGCGGGGTCGCCATCGATTCCGCGCGGCCGGCAGTGGTCGACGTGCTCTTCGACGGTGAATGGGTGTGGTCGTTCCAGGCCGAGCGCGACACTCGGAAAGTCCTGCGGCGCACCGTGCACCACTACGCGCCGTGGCCGGAATGCCTGCTCCCGTACCTGCACGGCACGGGCCACGTCACGGTGCGCGAACGGTCGTCGGAGCGCACGCTGTTCGACGGCGACTACGCCTTCGACAGCAGCGACGCCCGTGTGCGTATCGCCGACGGTCAGGGCCGGGCGCTGATCGTCGACAAGGCCGGCGAGCTGCAGTGCGCCTTCGCCGAGCGTGGGCAGGCGACCGTGGATGCGTTGCTCGACGCGGTCGAGGACGTGCTGGCGCGGCTGACAGGTGCGGGGGTGGACGCGTTTCTCGCATACGGTGGTTTGCTCGGCGCGGTTCGTGACGGAGCGTTCATCCCGCACGACTCGGATGCCGACGTCGCCTATCTGAGCACGCACAACGCGCCAGTAGACGTCGCGCGTGAGTCGTTCGCGCTCGAGCGCGTCATGATCGAGGCCGGGTATTGGACGTGGCGGTTCTCCGCTGCCGACTTCAAGGTGATCGTGCCTGACCCGGAGGGCGGCCGGGCGATCGACGTGTTCGCCGGGTTCGTCGTCGAAGATGTCTTCTATCTGCTGCCCGAGGTGGCGTCGGAGACGTTCCGTACCGACATGATCCTGCCGCTGGGCGAGGTCGAGTTGCACGGACGCTACATCACCGCACCCGCCGACCCCGAGGCGCTGCTGGAGATCACCTACGGACCGCACTGGCGAATCCCGGACCCGTCGTTCAAGTTCGAGGCGCCGCAGTGGGTTCGGCACCGTCTCACCGGATGGCTGCGCGGGAACAACGGCAACCACGACCATTGGTGGTCGTTCTACTTCGGACAATCGAATGAGACGGTGCCCACCGAGCCCTCACCGTTCGCCCGCTGGGTCAACGACCGCGAGCCCCTTGGATCGGCGATCGTGGACATCGGCACCGGAACCGGTCGCGACGCCCTGTGGTTCGCCCGTCAGGACCGCGACGTGCTCGGCCTCGACTACATCCCCGCGGCCACGGAGCGGGCCGGCAACATCGCACGATCCGAGGAACTGCCGGCGCGATTCCGAACACTGAACCTCTACGACACCCGACAGGTGCTCGCTCTCGGCGCCGATCTGGCCCACCAGTCGGAAACGCCGGTCCTGTACGGCCGCTTCCTGATCCATGCCCTCAAGGATGCCGGTCGGCTCAACCTGTGGCGGATCGCGAACATGTCGTTGCGCCGCGGCGGCAAGTTCTATCTCGAGTTCCGCACCGGTCTCGATGAGAACGCCGAGCACGAGTTCGGCGAACACTTCCGCCGTTACCTCGAACCCGACGCCGTGATCGCCGAGATCGAGGCGTCGGGTGGTCAGATCGAACACTGCGAGGCCGGCCACGGTCTCGCGGTCTACAAACAGGAGGACCCACACGTATGTCGTCTGGTCGCAACGTGGAAACGCTGAAGCAACGAGGCCGCGCAGGCAAGCGCGTGGTCACCGAACGGATCGACAAGGTCACCTGGTCGATCACAAAGATGCGTGAGCTGCCCGACCGCATCAAGCAGCTTGAACTCGAAGTCCAAGAGACACAACGGCTCCACCAACGGGTCGCCGAGCTCACCGACGTGGTCGCCGAGGTGCTGATTCCCGCAGCAGATCGCGACGACGACAGGATTCGCGAGGTTCTGGCGAAGTACAACGCGACGTCGTTCTGATCCTTTCCGGGCGTAGGACAGTGGTCGCTCTGGAGTCCTTCTACCGCCTGCGCTCAGCGTCGCGAACCGCCTCGAACTCCGCCTGCGTCAGATACTTCTGACAGCTGACGATGAGGTTCCCGACGCAATGTCCAAGGAACGCGAACGCGCCGAAGAACGCCGCACCACTTGCGATTCCGCTTCCCGACGAAGCAGCGTAACCAGCTGCTCCTGCGCCGGCACCGACCCCAATGCGCTGATTGCGCGAGAGGGCCGACCCGTAAGTCATCGGCCGGCCCTCAGCCCTTTGTTCGGGCGTCCGACGCAGAGGCTTCAGCCCGTAGTACAGACTCGCGAGAATCGTCGGGACACAGATGACGAGCAGAGTCACTGACAACCCGGTGTTGTCGCGCAGATGGGTGATGACGAGGTAGAGAAATACACCCACGATGCTGAATGAGAAAGCGCAACCGATCAGCGCGTAGATGACGAAGACCGCTCGTCTGGCCCAGTACCCGAATCCGCGGTTGTGCCAACTCGTTCCCAGACTCTTGATCGATTTGATGGGGAGCCGCTGGTGGTTCTCCACGAAACGATCCTCCTCTCACGCTGGTGATTAGCCCAATAGCTCGGACGCGGAATGATTTACACAGTGGTGATCCACCAGACTGCGAACCAGATCAGGATCGGCAACGACGGGGCCGCGGCGCTGCTGAACGGCACCGAGACACCCAGGTAGGAAAACCGGTAGAAACACGATCGAGAGTGCGACGATGGCGATGATTCCGAACAGGAGACCGGTGGCCACCTGGGACCACCCCACCGGCTGTCGATGTTCTTTCGATGGGGATGTCATTCGGGTCCGCTCTGGGGATACGGCGATCACCCGCGAACCCGTATGGCACAGCAGGTCCTATGTCGAGGCCGACGGCTCAGGCAGATCGTTGATCATGGCGTACCCGATGTATTCACACTTGTTGAAGTCGAGTTGGTCGTCGGAGCCCGCCGTGTTGTCTACGATGTAGGCCATCCGCACGGGGAACGCTCTCATGCCCTCGTGTAACTGTGCGCCCTCCCACAAGGGGGCGATCGCGATGGCATAGATGGTCACGAACTCGCCCGCCTCGTCCTTGCCGAAACATTCTGGCTGGCCGCGGGACCAGTCGAATCCCTCCGGCGGAAGGAAGTTGATCTGCTTCTGCAGGACGGCGAACGCGTAGTCGCGACCGTCTGGGCCAGGAATCTGTCGGTGCAACCGCGCGGTGATGGGAAGGAGGCGCTGCATCTCCTCGACTGCGGAATGGATGCCGCCGCCGAACTGGTCGTAGTCGACGCTTTCCACCGTGAAACGTGCCATGCTTTCAGCCCCCCTCGGCCTCCGTGTTGCGACGATCCTCATCCTACTGCGACATCGCTTCGTAGTACTCACGTGAGTCCGGACGATGCAACAACACGATGATGCCCACTGCGAGAACGCACATCACGATGTTGGTGCCCATCGTGAAATCGGTGTCGGCGCGTACCGCCGAGAAGAGGCCGAACACCGTGCCCAAGACCGCGAGTGTGGTCGCAGTGCTCCGGGCCCAGGTCTGCCCGCGGGCGTTGGTGCGGGCCATCCAGATCCACAGCCCGACCGCAATCGCGCTGACGGCGATGACAATTGCGACTCCGGCGCCGAGACCCGTATCGACTGAACTTTCCAGATCTGTGTCGGTGAGTCCCGAGCCCCGCGCATGCTCGGTGCGGACATTCAGCGCCGACGTGTTCATGGCGGTGAGAGCAGCGACCAAACCTGCGATCTGGACGACGGCGCCGAAGTACATCAGACAGATCGCGCCGACCAGTGGGACCGGAAGCTCACGATCCGACCCGGAGGCCATCGACCCAGCTTGTGATGGACGCCCCGTCATCCCGGAATTCATGCCTGAGAGCGTAGCGTTCGCGGATGTTCCCAGGTCGACGCGCCCACGAACATCATCCGGCCAGGCCGAGTTCCTCCCACCGGACGGCACGCACCAGCCATCCCATGGAAACCGCGTTCTGCACGCGGCGTCGTTCCTCGCGCGACATGTCCTCGCGCCGCGAGTCGACGGTCGGAGGCGGTGACACGCCGCGCAATAGTCGGTCGAGGTTCTCGCCGACGTGGTGGATGCGGTTGACCCTCGGCGAGTTCGGGGGTCCAGTGCCGTCGCTGTTGAGAGTCCACGCCGGCCGACCGGTGTCGGGGCCTTCCCGGATGATGTGGGTCGTCCACTGTCCGACCTTGGAGCCGACCATCCGGTTGTGTTTCGGGCACGCCCCGGCGAGGTCCGAGACGTCTGTCCAGCCTCCGTCGGCCCAGTCCCGTTCAGCGTGATGGATTTCCAGGCGGGTGAACGGCTGTGTGCATTCAGGGCAGGTGCATCCGGCGCCGTCCCGGGCGAACAGCGCGAATCGCTGCGACTGGTTGGCGAGCCGCTGAGCTTCGCCGAGGTAGAGAATCTCAGGGCTGTGATCGGCGAACACCGCCAGATGATGTTGTGCCTCGGCCGCCAGCTCGATGACATCCTTGATGGGAAGATG
This sequence comes from Gordonia sp. DT218, assembly GCF_049847105.1. NCBI lineage: Bacteria > Bacillati > Actinomycetota > Actinomycetes > Mycobacteriales > Gordoniaceae > Gordonia > Gordonia sp. DT218. Next base: position 598,847 of record NZ_JBNCNS010000004.1, read on the forward strand.
TGCGCCACCGGCAGTTTCGCCGAGTCCGGCGCGCTCTCGCAGCTCGGATTCGGTGATCTTGACGATCAGATGCGGCGGCAGTCCGGGGTGGCTCTTCCCCAGTACGCCACCATCGAGCGCCGCTTTGAGCAGAGCGGTGAGAGCGTCGTGATTCCGTTTGGACTGCGAGCGCATGTCCCGTTGCGCAGCGTCTTTGAGTACGTGCGGGTCAGCCTCGGCCTTGCCGCCGCGCGGGGAGCTCCCGTCGTCGGGATTGTTCATACCTGGTGCGGCCCACGCGTCGAGAAGAGTGTCGAACATGGCTCGGGTGATCGGGTCGAGTGTGCCACTCAGCGTGCTCATCGATTGCGGGTCTTGTTTGCCCAGACTCAAGCCGCGCCGGCGCGCCCGATCGTGATCGTCGGTGAGACTTCCGTCGGGGTCCAGATGAGCGATCACCTGCGCACCGAGGCGAGCAACGGTGGCCGGATCGAACTCGCGGGCGTGCTGCGCCAGCTGGGACTCGGCGGCGACCTTGTCTTCGGTGGAGACCGACGATGGGATGTGGCGCAGCGTTTTCAGGATCTCCTCGACGTGGTCGGGGCCGATGGCTCCCTCGGCCAGCGCCGCGGCGGTGGCCGGACATGCAGGTGGCAGCAATTCGCCCTGCATCGAAAACATCTGTGCGACAGCTTCCATGTGTCGCCGGCGCCGAGTCGGGTTGGTGATCCGCAACCGGGCCGCCATGAATGCATGCAGCGATCGGTACCCGGCCTTGATGTGCGCTGCCCGGTCGGACACGTCGAGTACTCGCCGGTGTCCGATCCAGCTCATCCGCTTCACGGCGCGTTCATGAGACTCGGCAGCCCCGATGACTTCCAGATCGGAGGCGGGTGCGGAAGATGCCACGCTGATTCGGTCGAGAACGTTGTGCAGCTCGGTGTACAGCGCAACGATCTCGGTCGGTGGATCTGTGGTGTCCATAGCGCTGCACCCCCAATGCCACGTTGAATTCGAACGTATGTTCGATAGATTCAGATTATCGGACATTTCCGGTTTGCGCAACCGTGCATTCATGAGTGAGTGCTTCTGGATGCGTGCGGGCGGGAATGGGCAGAACCTTGAATAGCGCTGACTTTCGTTCCGAACTCGCGCAACAGGTTTGGAGGCGTCGAACAAGGGACGCCGATCAGACGCCGTGCCGTCGACGCGGCCCGTCAAGTCCGGGACGCCGACGTACCGAGGTTGACCTCCAGCACGGTACCGGTGGTGAGCCCCGGGTCGTCGACGAGGTACATGACGGCACGGGTGACGTCTTCGGGTTCGAGCCATGGCACACCGAGCGGGCTGAGACCGGCGAACACGGGCTTCGCGTCGTCGGGGGTCGGGTCGTCCAGGTCTGGCCGGAACCGCCGCAGCGTCGTCTCGTTCATCACCATCGGCGTCGCCACCGACGACGGGCATACCACATTCGCGGTGATTCCGTGCGAACCGACCTCCAGGGCAACGGATTTGATGAATCCGATGATGCCCCACTTGCTGGCCGAGTAGTGCGAGAGATCCTTCATCCCACCGCGGCCCGCACCCGACGACACCCCGATGACACGGCCGAATCCGTTGGGCTTCATGGCGCGAACAGCGGCCCGGACGCAATGGAAGGTGCCGGACAGGTTGGTGTCCAGCATGTCGGTCCACTGTTCGTCGCTCATGTCCTCGAGCGGTACGAACGCGCAGATCCCGGCGTTGGCGACCAGGATGTCGAGACGGTCGTGGTCGGCGACGATGCGTGCGACCAGGTCTGTGACCGCACCCGAGTCCTTGACGTCGAGGTGCGCGCTGGTCGCCCGGCCACCGCCTTCGACGATCTCGGAGACCGTCGCGTCGAGCTCCTCGGGAGTCGCCAGCGGGTAGTTGACGGTGGTCACCTGCCGCACACTGTCGGTGACCACCACGTGGGCGCCCGCCGCGGCCAGCGCTCGAGCATGCGCACGCCCCTGCCCGCGCGCACCGCCCGTCACCCATGCGACGCGTCCGGAGAGATCGGTCATCGTCATTCCTCGAATCCGTAGACGCGTGCCGCGTTGCGGCGGTAGAAGCGGTCCTGCTCGTCCGGTGTCGCGGCGCCGATGATGGAGTCCAGTGACTCCACCAGCTCGGCATAGCGGCCGGCCATGTGCTCGATCGGGATGTTGCTGCCGAAGATCACCCGATCCCAGCCGAAGGCGTCGACAGTGGTTTCCACCCATGGCCGCAACGCGGACACCGACAGATCGGCCGTCGTCATCCCGAGCCCCGACACCTTGCACGACGCACGCGAACGCTGGGCGCAGTCGGCGATGGCCCGATGCCAGTCGGCGCGCGCGTCGTCATCGACACCGGCGGGCCAGCCCGTGTGCTCGAGCACCACCTCGAGATCCGGGTATTTGCCGATCGTTCGCAGCCAATCGTCCATGGTGTCCGGATGGGTGACGAGGTCGAAGATCAGTTCGTGGTCGTCCAACCAGTGCAGGATGGTCCGTGCCGTCGACGATTCGGGCAAGAGGTCGTACAGCACCCGGATGCCGCGGAAATGCGGCGTGAGGGCCAGCTGAGCCTCGAGGTCGGCGAGGACATCGGCCTCGGGCAGCGCCGGATCCACTGTCCCGACGAATCGCATGTCGACGTCATGGTCACTTGCCACAGTGCTCACCCACCGCAACTCGTCGAGATATGCGCGCGGGGCCGTGACGGCGGAGACGTGCACGAACTTCTCCACCGGGAACGATCCGGCCGCCTTCGAGTAATCGTCGAGACCGAAGTCGGAGTAGAGCTCGGGTTGGCCCAGACTCTCGGCCATGGCCTGGAGGCCGGGGTACCACGGGTGGTTCAGATCCCAGAGGTGGACGTGAGCGTCGACGACGTGATCAGGCATGATGCCATCGTCGCGCCCAACCGGACCAAACCACCAACACCCATTGGCTATCGATCTAGCATCGAGCGATGCTAGATGTTTCGCTGCGAGAGCTGGAGTACGTCGTCGCGGTCCATCGGGAACGCAGCTTCACCCGTGCCGCGCAGCACCTGCACATGGCGCAACCCGCCCTCAGCCAGGCGATCATCCGGCTCGAGCGACGCTTGGGTGTCATGCTGTTCGAGCGCACCAGCCGGCGGGTGGATCCGACCAGAGCGGGCAACGAGCTGGCCGCGGACGCCCGCGACATCATCGACCGGGTCCGAGTCGCCGTCTCCCGAGCGACCGGGACACCGCGACACGTGCTCACCGTCCACGTCAGTGAGCCGGCGCTGGAGACCCCTCGTCGATTGCTGGCCGCGCTCCGCGCCACCAAGCCGGACCTGTCGGTGCATCTGACGACGTTGCCCCGTGCGTTGACCGGTGACGACGCGGCGCGAGCGCAGCTGTCGCTGACGATAGGCGGCCCGTTGGAGGTGCCCGGCGCGATGAGTGAGCCGATCCGCATCGAACGAGTCGGTGCGTTGATGACCGACGACCACCCGCTCGCATCCGCTGGGACCATCGCCCCCGACGACCTCACGCGCCACCCGGTGGTCTCCATCGATGACCAGTTGAGTCGATGGAATCGATGGGTGACCGACTGGCTCGGCATCCATGGATGCCAGCCACGCTGGACGACGTCGGCCGTGTTCGGCATCGTCGCCGGCAGCGACATGGTGACCGACGGAGAAGCCCTCTTCATCTGTCTGGAATCGGTGGCAGCCGATGTCCGCGACGGATTCGTATGGAAACCGTTGACACCGAACGCCACTGCCACGTGGCATCTCAACTGGGTGGGTGCGAGACCGGATTCCGGAGCGCTTCATGAAGGTCTGTCCGCGGCACGCGCCTACGCCAACACCGCGGGCTGGGCGGGTCATCTGATCGGTTGAATCATCTCGGATTTCGGCCCGATGGGTAACGGGAGGCAGCGCATCGTCGTATACCCGAGTGAGAACGATGCGTCCCACAGAACGCACGCTCCGCACCCACCTGCGCCTGCTGTCAGGGGTGGCCGCCACATCACGAATCGAGCCTGATCATGTCCGAACCGTCCCAGGTCCCGCCGACTCCCTCGGACCCCGCGCTGCCGAACCAACCCGCGCACCTTCCGCCCCCTCCCGTTCAACCCCGTCCGGTTCCGCCCGGCCCGGGTTCGCAGGGTCAGGTGCCGATGGTCGCACCGCATCCGGTACCTGTCGCGTCCGGGCTGGCGATGAAGCGTCGCAACCCCTTCGCTGTCTGGATCGGGCTGCCGTTGATCACACTCGGTATCTACCTTTACGTGTGGTACTACAAGATTCACAAGGAGATGGCGGAGTTCGACCAACGACGCCAGATCCCGGTCGTCGGTCCAATGCTCGTGATGCTCCTGCTCGGCTGGACCGTCATCGGACCACTGATCAGCTACCACAATGCGGGTGCGCGAATCCGAAACGCGCAAGTCGCCGCCGGACTTCCCGCCACCTGCTCGCCGACGCTGTGCTGGGTGCTGGCCTTCCTGTTCGGGACGAATCTTCTTTACATGCAGTTCGAACTGAACAAGGTGGTGGACCGTTATGCCGGCGCCCCGCCGCACACCACTGTTCCTCTGTTCGTCTGACGCTCCGGACGCCGATGGCGTCGGACCGCGGGTAGCGGTGAGTCTGCGTAGTGCATGATCTCGTGGCAACCCTCGTCATCGGCGGGTGCGTCGCGAGCGCGGTGTCCCTCACACGCTGCAGGGTGCCGCCCTCGCGGGTGATCCACCCGGCGGTATCCACGATGCCGTGGGTGGTGCTGAGGCCCCACAGCTTCTCGATGATCCGCCCGGAATGCGGCCGGGTGCAGCCAGATTCGCCGGTGCACCGTAGTCGTTGCTCGTGCTGGTGATGCTGTAGGCGAAGGCGTCGGTCTGCGCAACGCCCGTGACCGACGCACCGCAGGAACATCGGCCGGACTCCTGTCCTATCGTGAACCCATGACGTCTCTCGACGAGCTCACTCGCCGCCTCGACCACCTCGACCGGGTCGAGGCGATCAAGCAGCTGAAGCATCGGTACTGGCGCGCCTGCGATGGCAAGGACCCCAACGGGTTCCGGGATTGCTTCGTCCGCAGCGGCGCCCGCATCGACTACGGTCCGCTCGGCGCCTACGACGACGCCGAACCGATGGCGAAGATCTTCGGGCAGGTTGCTCTGCACCGGGTCGACGGCGAGTACGTCATCTTCGACATGCACCACGGCATGCATCCCGACATCACGCTGACCTCCGATTCCACCGCGACGGGTCGTTGGACGCTGAAGTTCCGGCAGGTCAATCTGCTCGATCGCACCGAGACGATCATGACGGGGGAGTACGACGACGAGTACGTCGTCGAGGACGGCGAGTGGAAGATGTCGGCCAGCGCGCTGACCGAGCGGTGGTCGATCCGCAGGCCGCTCGGCGACGACGCGGAGTTGCGGCCGGGAACCTTCGCCGGGTAGGCCTCAGTGCACGTCGAGCATCAGTGCATTTCGAGCATCACAGCGCGTCGAGATGCTCCACCGCGGCCGTCGGATCCAGGCTGTTCGGCTCGAGTCCTTCGTTGACGAGTCGTGTCGTCTCGGCCTGTACCAGCTCGTTGACCGGGGTCGGTACCCCGTGCAGTCGGCCGAGAAGAACGATCTCGCCTGACAGGTAATCGATCTCGACGTCACCGGCGCCGCGTGCGACGCTCTGCCAGGTGGAGCTGACGAGGCTGTCCTCGCCGGTGTCGCGCCGGATGATGTGGTCGCCGCGTCGTTCCTGGTCGTCGGCCGCGCTGACCACATCGATGCCGGCGGCGTCGAGGACTGTTTCGCCCTCGATGCGGGCGCGGCGCATGAGCTCGCCCAGGGCATCGCTGCCCCGACGATAGGTGGCGTCCACGCCGTTCCCGAGGTTCAGAATCAGCTTGCGGTACTTCCACGCCATGATGTCGTGCTGTGTCCGGGACTCGAACGACGCCGCGCGTAGATGTGTGGAGATGGCCTCGGCGACATCGTCGGTACCGGTCGGGAAACGGCCGACGTCGAGGATGCCCGGCGCGGCAGAAGAACCCTGCACCACGACGCCCGGTTCGAGATGTGTGGCCGGCAACATGACACAGATCGAGTAGGTGTTGGGGAAGCGCCGCAAGATCGCCGGCTCGTTCGCGACGCCGTTCTGGGCGGACACGATCGGCGTGGTCCGTGGTGCGTGCGCCTGGAGGTCGTCGAGCGCAGCAGCAGTCTGCTGTGACTTCACGCAGAGGAAGACGACGGAATCGTCGGTCCACTCGACCTCCGAAGCGTTCGCCGCCGCGGTGATCATCTGGCTGATTCTGCCGTCTGCGGTGTCGAGGACCAGTCCGCGATCCCGGATGGCCTGCAGGTGCGCACCGCGGGCGACCACCGTCGTCGGACTCCCCGAATGGAACAGGTGGGAACCGATCACACCGCCGACGGCGCCGGCCCCGTAGATGACGAAATGCATCAGCCGCCCCGTCGGCTGGGAGCGTCGGGCGTCACCGGCAGACACGTGATCGCGAAACAACCCGGATTGCCCTGCAACGGCAGGCGCAGGGGCTCCGACCCGCAGGCCATCGCCGTGCACCCCTTGGGCGCGTACGGGCCGACGCCGAGCGCACCCAACGCGACGTTGGGGTCGGCGAACTGAACCGGATCGAAGTTCAGGTTCATCGTCGGCCGATACGGGCCCGGGTCGGGCAGCCGCGGAATGTTGAAGGCCGCGACCAGTTTGCGGAAGAAGTCGTGGTAGAGCTCGCTGTTGAGACTCGCGCTGAGCACTGTGCCGGGGTCGGGTGAGACATCCCCGAGAAAACCGTTCCAGCTCACCATCAGTCCGAGGCTGGGCACGATGAAATTGTTCTGCTGCAGAAAGCCGACCATTGCGTAGGCGTCGGGTGGGAGCCCGGCGAGCGGCGCGACGTCGGATGTCTGACGGGAGGGGAACGACGGACCGGTGCACGGTTTGCTGTTCACCCAGAACAGGTATCCGTAGCAGCGGTTCGTCTGCGACGGTGTGCGCAGCTGCTTGATGTACCCGGAGTCGATGATGCGTTGCCCGTGCCAGACGCCGTCGTTGCTCATCAGCAGACCGAGCCGCGAGTAGTCGCGGGGTGGCATGTAGAGGAATGCGTAACCGTACGTATGGCCACTGCGGTCGCGGGCCCAGTAGTAGTCGTGCTGCGCGATTCCCAAAGGGCCGAACAGGTTCTGCTGAGCGAACTGCTGCAGGTCCTGGCCGACGGCACGTTGCACGACGTAGGCGAGCAGGTCAGGGCCGTGCTGGGTGTACTCGAAGAAGGTGCCCGGACGATGCTGAACCGGCAGGGCGAGTGTCTGTTTCGCAATGTCGGGGTCGACGTCGAGACCGGCCGTCGCGGCCTCGCTGATGATGGACTGACGCAGCCCCGACGACTGGGTGAGCAGATCGCGAACGGTGATCGCGGAGTGCGCCTTGTCGACCTCGCCGGCCGGCAGGTAGCGCGCAATCGAGGACTGCAGGTCGAGTTTGTTCTGTGTGTATGCGATCCCCGCCAGCATCGACACGACGCTCTTGGTGGAACTGAAGAGATTCCACGGGGTGTTGCCGGTGACGGAGTTGAGCGGACCGCTGCCGACCAGGCAGTTGTTCCGGAACACCTGCACGTGGGTTCGCATCCGGGATGCGGCGAACGCGATCGCATCGTCCAGGCGTGCCTTGTCGAGGCCTGCGCGGGCCGGCGAGGTGGTCGGCGGAGCGGACGCACCTGCGGGCTCGGCACACCGGGCCGGCTCGACGGGAGCCGCGCGAGCCGCCGACAACGGCGCGACGACCAACACGGCCATCAGGCATGCGACGACAGTCGCGATCGACGTCGCCGACCGTGTGGACAACTGAAAAGAACGACGCGGAACGGATAACTGCGACACGTCTACACCCCCTCCTGGTAGCCGACACACTACCGCGCCGACATATCGGCCAGAAGGAGCCTTGACGTCAAGCGCACTTGAGGTCCTAACGTCGGTGCGATGAGACCGCAAATGCGGCCGCCGCTGGAACAACCCATCGGTTTCTGGACGATCCGCGCAGGTGAGGCGATCCGATCACGGATCAGGTCGCGGCTCGCGGAGGTGGGCGTCACCCAGCACGAGTGGTGGGTCCTGCATCAGCTGTCCCGGTACCCGGGGGGAGTCGATGAGCAGCAACTGGTCGAGACGATCGGACCGAACGACACCGATGAGGCGATTGTGCGGACGATCGACGTCGTGGCCGAGAAGGGGTGGGTCACGCGGCGCGAGGGAATGGTGATGGCCACCTCGGCGGGCACCGAACGATTCACGGTGGCCGCCGAGGCCCAGAACGAACTGGGGGTCGAACGTCGACGAGGCATCTCCGACGAGGAATACGAGATCGCCATCACGGTTCTCCAGCGCACCATCGCGAACGTCGGGGGCGACGCCTGGCATTGGTGACCGACCGGGGAAAGTGTCGTGCACAGGCAGGCGTCGGTCACACTCGACATCAGTGATCGGCGACAGCGAAGAGGAGACCCCGGGATGTCAGACCACGACCGCCCCGCACCCCCGACCCCCGCGGACTTCACCTTCGACCCGCTGAGCCCCGTCGCCTTCCTCACGCGGGCTGCCGCAGTGTTTGCCGACCGGAACGCGATCATTGATGGCGACCGGACGTTCACCTATGCCGAGCTCCATCGTCGAGCAGGCCGGTTGACGGCAGTGCTGGACGGTTTGGGTGTGCGGCCGGGCGACCGGGTGGCCGCGCTGTGTAGCAACAGTCACGAGATGTTGGAGTTGCACAACGCGGTCCCAGGACTCGGTGCGGTGTTGGTGCCGTTGAACATCCGACTCTCCGAGGCGGAACTGACCTACATCGTGGAGCACAGCGGCGCGAGCCTGCTGGTGGCGACAGTCGAGTTCGCCGAGCCGGCCCGTGCGGTCGGCGCGACAGCGGGTATCCGGGTCCTGGTGTCGGGTGATGCCGACGATGAGTACGGGACGCTCCTCGACGTCGCACCGGAACCGGTGTGGCGTGAGGTGGACGAACGCGGGCTGCTGGCGATCAACTACACGTCGGGCACCACCGGGCGTCCCAAGGGGGTCATGTATCACCACCGGGGCGCGTACCTGCAGTCGCTCGCGATGGCCTACCACACCGGCATCGGACCGGCCTCCAACTATCTGTGGACGCTGCCGATGTTCCATTGTGACGGTTGGTGTTTCCCGTGGGCCGTCACCGCCGTCGGCGCCACCCACGTGTGCCTCCGCGGGATCGACACCGCGCAGATCTGGCGCCACCTCACCCACGACGGCATCACGCATTTCAGCGCCGCACCGACGGTATTGACGATGATCGCCGAGGACCCCGTCGCTGCCCCGCTCGATCACATCGTGGAGGCGGCGACCGGCGGTGCGCCGCCCTCTCCGGCCCTATTGGCGCGGATGTCCGATCTCGGCATCGAGGTCACCCACCTCTACGGACTGACCGAGACGTTCGGGCCGATAGCCGTGAACCAGTGGCAGCCCGAGTGGAACACCGGTACTCCCGAGGAGCGCGCAAACCTGAAGGCACGACAAGGGATCGGCAACATCGCGGCCGGCGTGGTTCGGGTGGTGACACCGGAGGGGGACGACGTCCCGGCGGACGGCAGCACCCAGGGCGAGCTCGTGGCGCGGGGCAACAACGTGATGCTCGGCTACTACCGCGATCCCGAGGCCACCGCAGCGGCCACGGTGAACGGCTGGCTGCGTACCGGCGACATCGCCGTCATGCACCCCGACGGATACGCCGAGATCCGGGACCGCAGCAAGGACGTCATCATCTCCGGCGGCGAGAACATCGCGTCGGTGGAGGTCGAGCGTGTTCTCGACAGTCACCCCGACGTCGTCGAGTCGGCCGTGGTCGGGCGCACCGACGAGCGCTGGGGTGAGGTGCCGATCGCCTATGTGAGCGCTCGCGCGGGCGGGGAGGTGGAGGCGGACGAACTCATCGAATTCGCGCGGGAACGGCTGGCGCGGTTCAAGGTTCCGAAGGAGATCGTCTTCGCCGAGCTGCCCAAGACCTCGACGGGAAAGATCCAGAAGACGGTGCTGCGGGAGCGACACGAGGAGCGAGCCGGCCGGCGCGACGATGCGTAATATGACAACTGTCAATTAATTGACTGTTGCACATCATGTGACTCGCCTCTACTGTCACTTTCATGCCGAGCCAGGTCCCGATCGACGTCGGCGTCGATCGCCGCGTTCGTCGTTCGCGCGCCGCGCTGTTCGCCGCCGCGGTGCGGCTGGTATCCGAACGTGGATCAAGCTCGGTCTCGCTCACCGAGCTGGCCGAAGCCGCCGATCTCAGCCGCCAGGCCGTGTATTCGCACTTCTGCGACCGGGATTCGGTGATCGTGGCGGCGGGAATCGATCTGATCGAGCGTGAACTGTTTCCTGCGCTGAACGAGTGCGGCGACGGCGCTTGGGGCGAGATGACGCTTTTGGCCACACGCCACCTGGCGCAGTACCGCGCCTACTATCGGGCGCTGGGTACCGGGCCGTGTGCGTATCCGGCGAAACAGGCGGTTCTCGCGGCAGTCGGGTCGCTGCACAATCAGATTGGTGGGCAGGCGGTCCGAGATTTCGAGGGCGACGATGCGGTGACGTTCGTCGTCGGAGGATGCTTCGATCTCTTCACTCGGTGGCTGGACGAGGGAGACGATCGTCTCGACCCAGAGGCGATGGCCGATCGTCTACTCGCGTTGGCCGGGCAGTTGTTCAGTGGCGACCTCGCCGATTCGGTCAGACGCCCATGACGATCACAGGAGGACGGCAATGTCCGGATACACGCGGGTGAGAGCAATGTGCGTACTCATCGCGACCATGGTGGCGATGGTGACCACCTGTTCCGCCGTCTCCGCGGCCCCGGCCGCCAGGTCCGGCGGCGCCGTGGGGCCGGTGCCGTCGGCCGGATGTCGGACGGCCCCTACGCCACCCCGAACATCTCTCCACGGCTTCTCCGTCGTCGGGCGATCCGGTGACTACCTACAAGAGGTTCCCCGCGTTGCGCCCCGCGTCCCGATGCCGGTGGTGTTCGACGTCCACGGCTACCTGCAGCCGGGAGTTCTGCAGGACGCCTGGAGTGGGATGGGCGCCTACGGAGCCAGCCACGGGTTCGCCGTGATCACGCCGGAAACCCATGTGCTACCGCCGAAATGGGACTACGGCAAAGATGGCGTGGACATCGGCTTCTTGTCCGCGATGCTGACCCACGTCGAGCGGACCCTCTGTGTGGACAAGCGGCGCGTGTACATGACCGGACTGTCGATGGGAGCGTTCACCGCCTCATCGGTCGCGTGCCAGCTCGCGGATCGTTTCGCCGCAGTGGCGCCGGTCTCGGGTCTGCAGAACTTCGCCTGGTGTCGTCCGTCCCGACACGTTCCGGTGGTTGCCTTCCACGGGACGGGCGACGAGATCCTTTCCTACTCCGGCGGGGTCGGCGCTCGTGGCAAGCTCCTGCCGTCGACCGACGGCTCGGCGAGAACCATCGGTCAGCAAAGCCGCGACGACGCACATCCGCGTTTGATGCCGAACGCGGAAAGCATTCCCGCCCAGACTCATGCCTGGGCCCGGCGCAATGGTTGCGCAGAACGACCGACCACCCGAAAGGTCACTCATGATGTTTCTCGGACGTCGTATTCGTGTGCACCCGACAGTTCGGTGGAGCTCTACACGATCATCGGGGGCGGCCACAATTGGCCCGGTGGCGATCCGGCACTTGCGGCCACCGCGATCACCGGTCCGATCACCTCGTCGATCAGCGCGACCGCCATCATCTGGGACTTCTTCCGCAAGCATCCGCTGACCGGCGCGTTGCACGCCTGAGGTCAGCGCCGCTCTGCGAGCGCGCGCAGATACACCGACGCCCAGGTCCGGAACGGCCGCCACAATTCGGAGACTTCCGCGACGGAGCGGTCGGGCCCGTACAGCTCGGCGACCTCGGCGGCCAGCCGCCGTTCGTGGGTGGGAACCGCATCCGGCGCATTCGCCCCGCGCAACACGATCAGCTCGGCGGCAAACGGTCCGATCCCGGTGATCGATCGAACCGAGTCCATCGCATCCTCCGGCGTCATCGACCGCAGCCGTGCGGTGTCGAGTCGGCCGTCGAGCGCGGCATCTGCCACCGCGTGGAGGTACTCGGCCTTGCGTCCGGGGAGATCGAGGTGGAGGGCGGCCAGACGCTCGGGTGCCGGAAATGCTCCGTCGTCTCCATGATCGGCGATGACGCGCTGTCGGAGATGCGCGGCTTGTTCGACGCGAATGCGTTGCGACAGCACCGCCCATGCCGCCGCCTCGTACGCCGAGTGGAATCCGCAGGGCCGCAGACCGGGCAACGCGTGCTGCGCACGGCCGATCACCTCGTCCCGGTCGCCGATCCCGGGCCACTGCTGGGCGTCGACGTCGAGCGCGAGGAACCGTGCGGCCTGCTCCGCCGCCGATTCGAGATCGCCGTCGCCCTCCAGCGACAGTTCGGCAACCGTGTCACGCTGGATGACCGCGAGATGAGCCGTCGACCAGTCGCCGTCGACCCGGAACACCGTCGACAGCGTTCCGGGTCTCTGCTCGGCGGTGAGGGCGGCCGGTGCGAAGCCCTCCCAGAACTCACGGCTGGTGTCCAGCGACCACGGGCCGAGGACCTCATGTCGCACGGTGTGTGTGCTCATGGCGAACCGATCTGTCGAGTGACGATGGTTTGACGGTACGTCCGAGGTCACCGGACGCTGGGTAGCGGCACTCCCTTCGCGGCGAAGTCGTTGACTTGACCTGGCGACACGGGCTTCCAGCCGCTCTTGCCAAAGATGTGGATGCCGTTGATGTCGGCTCCCTTGAGGGTCTGTGCCTCGTACTCGTAGTGGTAGTGCACCGCGACGCCGCGCCCGCCGATCGTGGTCACCGGATACGACTTGTCGGGTACCGCCCGAACGACACGCAACCGGATCTGAGAGCGGCCCTGGATGTCGACCGCGGCTCCCGGGCGTCCGGGGTTGACTCTGCCGCCGGCGCCCGGTGCGGTGTTCGGCTCCGAGCCCTGCGGCAGGGGGACGCCGACACCGTTGTTGGTCAGCGGGTTCGGCGTGATCAGGTTCTTCGAGAATGTACCTGTAGCACCATCGTTGGCGTCTGGGTCGATGACGCGGGCGGTGGTCCGAGGGTCACCGCCCGCGGGCATGTTGTCGAGGTCGAAGACACGAGTGGTGCCGCTGTGTCTGGAACCCACCGCGCAGCCGTGTGGGCAGTTCTCGGTGGTGATCGCCGAACTGGGCAGGGAGGGACTACCCGGGATGCTCCGGGCATCGACATACGGACCACTCGGCTCTGCCGGTGTTGACGGCTCTGCTGGTGCTGACGGCTTTGCCGGTGCGGACGGCTCCGAGGGTGCGGGTGTCTCGGCGGGCGGCTGCGTGGTGGGCGCTGTCGGTGACGGTGACTGTGTCTGCGGTATCTGCGGTGACTGTGTCTGGGGTGTCGCCGGCTCCGATTCTGGCGCCGAATGTTCGGAAGGACTTGCTGTCGAGGGGGATTGGCCCTGATCCTCAGGCGAGGCGTCGGCGTGCGGTGGTGTCCGGTCCCCGCCACCAGGCGTGATCGGTGCTATCTGATTACCGATATCGCCCGGCGTGAACTTGTGGGGGCTACGGTCGGGCTCTGCGCCCACGCGCGGATGATTGTCGTTGTTGTTACCGCCGGGAACGCTCTTGTGCGGACTGCGATCCGGTTCGGCGCCGTGCCGAACGTGGTTGTCGTTGTTGGTGCCGCCCGGCGTGCTCTTGTGCGGGCCGCGATCCGGCTCGGCCGACGCCGTGGCGGCCGGTGCGCCGACCACAATTGCGGCGGCAACCAGGATCGCTGACAGCCTGTGGGCGCGTGTGATCATGCCTACTCCTTGGGTGGCAGGTGTGCTGATGGGTTCCGGGCTCACGGTAGCCACAGATGCAGCGTCAGAGGTAGGGCTCCTATTCGCGTGAACGACCGTTCAGGTGAACGACCGGGGTGCGAACTCTCAGTAGTCCGGGTCGGGTCCGGCATTGTTGCGTTTGCGGTTCCGAGAGCGCTCGGCCCGTCGTCGGGCGTGTTTGTTCGCCGCCCGGGTGCCGGTACGGACGGGACGGTGTTCGGGTGGCAACGATGGCGGCGGGGCCTTGGCCGGAGGGGATTCGAAGCGGATCCGGCGCAGCCCGGGAAACAGGTCTTCGTTGGTCTCGGCTTCACCAGGGATGACCAGGCCCTCGGGAGTGATGAATTCGGTGGTGAGACGGTCACTCTCGTCGCGATACTGGTCGTCGAGCCAGCTTCCGAAGGTCTTGAGCAGGTGGCCGGGCCGGCATTTGGCATTCAGGTTCTCCGACGTCGTCTGACCGCCACTCTCGGGATGGGTGTGGTCGTACTCGGTGACGTGGTCGAGATCGCAGTCGAATGCAGAGGTGGCGCAGCCCGGCTCGGCACAGTAGCCGTCGCGCAGGCGGGTGTGCGTGTCCAGCGCGGTCGATGGTCGATACGGGTCGGCCGGTTGGTGCGCGGGCAAGGTGAAACTGCCGTCGGCGTTCGCATCGGTGCCGGGCGGGACCAGGAACGAGATCTTCGTGTCCGGACGAGCAGCGATGTCTCGGACATGCTCGTCGGAGATGACGCCGTGGCCGTCGAGGAAGCCGGGGTTCTCGGCCGTGCCGGCGAGGGTGCCCTCGTCGCACACCACGTGCAGGACGATCCTCGTGTCGACCGGAGGGAGCGTGCCCGGTTCAGGAATCTGTGCGATGCAATCGTCACGGCCGCACTGGCACTCGAATGTCGCCCCCGACAGCAACGCGAACATGGCATCGGACATGCGTTGCGGTCTCGTCCTGCCGTCATGCTCACAGGCCGCATCAGCCAGGGCGGCGACCGCGGCGGCGGCGATGCGCACGTTCTCGGCAGCCATGATCCCGGTGATCTCGGCGACCCCGTCGCCTCGACTCTCGGTCCACACGCCTCGGGCGTCGAGAGCCTCTTTCCGGCGTTCACGCACGCTGTTGGGGTCGTGGCGGAAGATGATCCGATCGACCATGTCGCGCAACCGCTTCTTCGACCATGTCCCCTTGCGCCGTCGCAGCAGATCCGCGACCGACGCGTCGATGAGCGGTGCGAAGGACTGGTCGTCGAGGAGGTCGGTGCGCGATATGATCACCTTCGCCTGCCATGGTGCGATCAGCCCATCACGTAGACATTCGAAGACCTCGGGCAGCCTGTCCCGCAGGGCGACCGCCTCATTCAGCAGGACCTCCGCGTCGTGGCGGGTCATGTTTCGAAGTTTCGCGATCCGGGATGCGCAGTCGGCGAAACCATCCACGATGAAGCCGTCGGATCTCTCACGTGCGGCGACCAGACGGTCGAACATGACTGCAACCGAGGCATATTCGCAGTAGGCGAGGTAGGACCGACCATGATCGAGATCGACCAAGCCGAGCAGCAGGTCGTTGATCGGTTCCTCATCCGGATATGACGGATCGATGCCACCGACGAACGCGGCGGGCAGTTCCTGCCACGACACCGACGATGGGGACACGACGAGCCTTCCAGAGTTGCGGACACGACCACAGGACCCTCGTCGTCATCAACCCTGGTGCCGCGAATCAACCGCCGCGCCGAACTTCACTCATCGTCAATCGGTCCTGCTGAAACCAACTTATAACGAGGCACCGACAAGATCTGCGGATGTGTGGGCGGGAGTCGGTATTGGTCATATGTGACCACGGCGGACCCATATGTCGACCTGCAACAATTCCGATTTGAGTATTTTCCCGAATAGCACAATCAAGATTGTTACGGTGGATTTGCTGACCTTCAGAGCGTGGGCCACTCCAAAACCATTCAGGTGAAGGGAGTAATCGTGACGGACCCGACCAATCCCGGTGATAGGTCGAACGAAGAAAACCGGGGGCAGCCGTATCAGCAGCCGTATTCCGGCCAGCCTTATCCGCAGGGCCAGTACCCGCAGGGCCAGTACCCGCAGGGCCAGTACCCACAGGGGCAGCCGTATCCGGGACAGTATCCGCCGCCCGGATATCCGCCACCACCGAAGAAGCGTAAGAAGTGGCCATGGATTCTGCTTGCACTCGTCGTGGTGTTTCTTGTGGTTGTCGGGGGTTGTGTTGCGCTCGTCGGCGGTGCGATCGACTCAGTGGATGAGGAATCGGAGCGCACCGTGACGGTGACATACGAGATCACTGGCGATGGTCCCACTGCGTCCGCAACATATAGCACCGGAAACATGGATCAAGCTCAGGACACCGACGTGCCGGTGCCGTGGACGAAGGAAGTGCAGATCACAGGTCTGGGGAAAGTGGTCACTTTGCTGGCCAGTAACGGCATCGACGGCTCGGGCGCGATCAGGTGCCGTATCCGTCAGGGTGATTCGGTGATATCGGAGAATGCCTCGTCAGGTCCCGGTGCCTCGGCAAGCTGTAGTGGCACAGCCGACTGACGATCGAACCCGACCGACCAGGACTCGGCCGTCACCACAGGGAGTCCGTGGCGAACGCCGTGGGTCACAGCCACGACCCTCGACTTCGTTCACGGGTGCTCGGCGTGCAGAGTCGGCAAGGTGTATCGGCCGGTCGCGATCGCCTCGTCGCCGCCGTAGGCCCGCACGATCACGGTGAACGGGCCGTCCGGCGCCGGCAGCCAATTGGCCTGCGCAGCTATATCATCGGGCCTCTCATGCGAGATGTGCAATGTGAGGGACCCGTCGTCGGCATAGACGATGCCGGGCGTGCGGTCGCCGATGGAGTAGCGATCGATGGGATTTGCGACCAGGAGTCGTTCGGGGAGGCGGTACATGGTGGCCGACCAGAAGAACTTCACCTTCGGCAGAGCGTCGGGGCCGAAGGTGACGGTGTGGACCGTCGACCCGTCGGGCAGCTTTCCATCGGAGTCCTTCAGCCACCCGGCGTACCATGCCTCACTCGCCGGAAGACCGTAGATACCCTTGGCGGCCGCCATGTTTCGCTTGGTGTACTCACCGGCCATCTCGTCGTGAGTGCCGAAGACCCCAATCGACGACGCGAGCTGGTCGGCATTCAGTTGGAGATCGGCTTTCGCCTCTGCCATCCCGGCGGTGAGCTCTGCCCGCTCGTCCTCGGACAACGATTCGAGGCTGAACTCTCCGGAGCCGTCGAGCCCGATCCCGGCCATGCGATCGCGAACGGCTCGATCCTCGTCGAGTACCGGACAGAACTGGAGGAGGAAGTCGAGCAGAGGGAAGAATTCCGTGGTCTGGGTGAACTTCTCCTCATCCCATGCCGGCCACGCAGGTGCTGCCGTGGGTGCCGGGGAGTCGCCACCGGAGAACGCACTCAGCGGCTCGACGCGATAGGAGCGCTGGATGGCGCTCATCGACTCGACCCCGTCGGGCATCAGGGAGGTGCGGGTGAGGCTCCCGACGAAGTCGGTGGCCGAGCGGATGACGCCGTCGATGCCCGGAGGGGTGTCACCCGCCCAGGACGGCCCTGCGATCAGGTACGAACCCGCGTTCGGTCCGGTGGTCACCGCACCGACGTAACCGGCGTAGATGGTGTACAGGTCGTGGAACGGCAGGATGTAGTACCGGTCGATGGCCGGCACCGTCACCACGTAGGGCTCGGCACGCAGGTCGAGCCACAACCATGAATACGGGGTGTCGTTGTTGGGGGTGACGATGTCGGTGTTCTCGGGGCGCGCGGGCTGCGGATAGTGCCGGTACTGCCCGAAACCGCCGGTGTAGCGCGGATCGTTCACGTCGACGGCCTGCGCGTAGAGGGTTCGGTAGTTCTCCACCATGGCGTATCCGAACGCGAAGGCATCCTTCGCGACCTGGCGGATCGACGACGTCGGCATCGAGAACTCCATCCTGTGCGGGACGTGGGCGTGCTTTCAGCATGCCCTACGCAACGACGACGACGTCACTTCTTTGTACGACGGCTCCCGCCATGCCAGTCCTCTTGCACGCCCACCTCGGCATCGGTCACGCCGAATGCCGTCAGCTGAGGCTTCTCGCGAAGGCTACGTTTCAGTTCGGCGAAACCGGGGAAGCGGGCAAGACCGATCACATGGTCCCAGAGCGCCACGGCATCGTCGTCGCTCGGCAACCGGCTGATCACGGGCCCGAAGAACGCGACTCCGTCCGGTGGCTCGAACTGGATGATGGGCGTGCCCACGTCCCGCCCGGTCAGCGCCAGGGCCTCATCCGTCTCGGCCTGGATCTCGGCGTCGAACGACGAATCGTCCAGCGCCGCAACGTGGTGGTCGGGCAGACCGAGTTCGGCGAGCACGGGACCGAGGAAGTCGGCCGTGCCGCGCAGGTCGCCACCATCCACGGTGTATGTACCGGTGTGGGTGTCGAAGATGCGGGTGCCGAACGCCGCATAGAGGGAATCGACCGTCGCCCGACCATGCTCACGCCGAACGCTTGCGGTGGCCCGCAGCAGTCGAAGGCCGGCCGTGTGACCGGCCTCGTACTCCGGCGGGAAATGTGCGTCGTAGTCGATATGGGCGTTGAGCCGGCGCAGCGAGATGAACCGCCAGTCGACGGTGTAGTCGCGCTGTGCCCGCACCTTGCGGACCCACTTGCTGGTCATCCAGGCGAACGGGCACACCGGGTCGAAGTAGAAGTTGATGTCGGCATCGGCCATCGAAGTCATCTCTTTCGGTTGCGGTCCTGTCATCCACGATAACGCCGATCACCGCGCGGTCGGGTCGGCCTCCAATCGGGCCAGAACGGCGTCGAGATCCTGCCGCGACCACCACCCACCGTCGCGGACCACCCCGGCGACGTCGTGTAGTGCGGTGTGGTCGATGAGTGGATCTCGGTCGAGTAGAACGAGGTCCGCATTGAATCCGGCCGCGACCCGACCATGAGTGTCGCCCCGGCCGAAGAACCGTGCCGGCTCCGACGTCGCCATCTGCAGGATCTTCAGCGGCGTCAGCCCGGCGGAGGCGAGGTGGTCGAACTCGTCGTGCAGCGCGAAGCCGGGAATCACCCAGCCCGCCCCATTCGCGTCGGTGCCCGCGATCATCGGCACGCCGGCCTCGGCGAACACCTTCGTCATCCGCAACTGGGCTTCCCAATGGTCACGCAGCGCGGCGCGAGTCGCCTCGGGGAGCTTGTCGAATCGGTGTGTCGCCTTACGCCATCGTTTGATCTCGGCCGCGTCGATGTACTTCAGGCGCGGATCATGTTGGTGTTCGGTAGCATCGGGAAACTGCTGGGTGTGTAGGCGGATCAGTGTCGGACACTGCCAGGTCTCGTGTTCGATGAACAGCGCAGCGAGCTCTGCCGCCTTGTCAGCGTCGAAGGTGTCGTCGGCGCGGGTGAGTTCCGCGGCGGCCGTGGGAGAGGTGCGCGTCGCCGGATTCACCACCAGTCGCGCGATCAGCTTGCCGACGATCCGATCCATACCCGGGATCTTCACGCCCGGTATCCGGATCTGTTTCGGTGGCACCGCTCGGATCTCCGCTTCGCAGCACGAGGTGGCCGCAAAGACCGTCGGTCCGGGACCCAGGTGCTCGATGCAGCGCATTCCCCCGTGCGCGGCGTCACGGGGATCGACGTCGCCGGGAAGATGACCCGCCAGCGGGATCCCCAGGCGGGTGGCCTCGGTGAGCGCGGCGAGAAAGCCGTCATGCTGCGTCATCCCCGCCTTGATGAAGTCGGCGCCCTGCTCGTGCTGGGCGCGCACCTCGTCGGTGGCGGCCTCGGCAGTCGCGGCATTCATGGGAGTCAAGAGCATGCCGGGGGTGGCGAGTAGTTCCGGCGCGCCGGTCGGCGCCGGAAGTCGGCCCGCGGCGCGGTCGGCGAGCAGCGCGGGACTGCCCGACATCTGCCGGAACCCGACCACCCCGTTCGCGAGCATGAGTGCGTACGCGCCGGCGACGTCGTCGGGGGTGTTCAGCGCGTGGGCGTGACCGTCGATGAAACCGGGTACGACGAATCGGCCGCTGCCGTCCACGCTCTCGACATCGCGGACCTCGTCTTGGGCGGCGTCGATCAACGCGATCTTCCCTGCTGTGATCCGGATGTCGCGATGCGGGACGAGGGTGCCGCCGAGGACGTCGACAACGGTGACGTCGCGGATGATGAACGAGTCCCGGATCGCGGGTGTGGTGACGTAGTGCGTCATGATTCCGGGGTTCTCCTCAAGAGGGTGACCGCGTTGTCGGCAACCCGCGTGCGCCAGGGATCGTCGGCGTCCGGCCAGTTGTCGTCCAACTGCTTGGCCAGCAGGTCGACAGCAAAGGCCGGGGTGAAGCAGTAGTCGCTGCCGTAGAGCAGATGGTCGGTACCGAATCGACGAGTGAATGCACCCAGCTGATCGGGTATCGGGGCGCCGGCCAGATCGAACCATAGGCTTTCCCAACCGAGATCGCCGTCGACGTCGGCGGAGACCAACCCGGCCAGGCGGAACAGTTCGACGCGACTGAGCATCGTCGGCAACACGGCGCCGCAATGCGGGACCACGAACCGGATGTCGGGATGACGAAGCAGCACACCGGCTGTGGCGAGATGGACGATCGTGCGCGTGGTGTCGAAGAGATACTCGAGCAGCGGTGCGGGGTAGCCGGTCAGCGTCGGATCGAAACCTGGTGGCGCGGTCGGGTGGACGAACACCACCGCCTTCTGCGCGGCCAATTCCTGCCACAGTGGTTCGAGGGCCGGAGCGCCCAGATACACACCGTGCGCGTTGGACTCGATACCCACACCCACACGGCCGGGGACGTCCCGGGTTCGTCGGGCCTCGTTGATCGCGCCGTCGACGTCCGGCAGGGGGAGTGTGGCGAAATACTCGAACCGGTTGGGATGATCGTGATGGAGACCGTGCATGAAATCGTTGACCTCGACGGCCAGCGAACCTGCCGCCGCATCATCGCCGAAATGCACTCCGGGAGAGGAGATCGACAGCACGGATCGGTCGATGCCGACCTGATCCATCATCGCGAGATGGTCCTGGACAGACCATTCCGGCCACGCCGGCATCGCGTCGGGCGTGATGTGTCCGGCGGTCTTCGCGGCGTCGACGTACCAGTCCGGTAGGACGTGGGCGTGGACGTCGACGAGTTCACCGCTCACCGGAAACTCCTGTCCGGTCTGCGTACTTCGCGAAAGAGCGCAGAGCGTCCGGATCATCGACGGTGTCGACGCCGGTGACCTGCATCAGCGGTCGTCCCTGGATCAGGCGTTTCACCGGGACCTCCAACTTCTTGCCGGTGCGCGTGTGCGGGATGGCGGGCACCTCGATGATGTCATCTGGGACGTGGCGTGGCGATGCCTTCGATCGAATCGCCTCACCGATCCGTCTGCGTAGGTCGTCATCGAGCACGCCGCCATCGGCCATCACCACGAACAGCGGCATCCAGTAGCCCGACCCCTCGAGCTCGGCTCCCACGACGAGAGACTCACGGATCTCGGGGAAGTCCTCGACGACGTCGTAGATGTCGGCACTGCCGAGCCGGACACCCTGACGATTCAGCGTGGCATCCGACCGGCCGGAGATGACGAGGCTGCCGCGCTCGGTGACCGTCACCCAGTCGCCGTGGCGCCAGATACCCGGATAGACATCGAAATATGCGTCCCGATAGCGGCTTCCGTCCGGATCGTTCCAGAACGCCACCGGCATCGACGGCATCGGAGTGGCGATCACCAATTCGCCGACCTCGCCGACGACCGACCGACCGTCGGTGTCCCACGCCTGCAGGTCGACACCGAGTAACGGCGCCGAGATCTCCCCCGGCCAGACCGGCGTGGTGGGGGCGCTGCCGGCGAATCCGCTGACCACATCGGTGCCGCCACTGGTGGACGCCACCTGGACATGAGCACCGAGTTCGTCGTGCACCCAGTGATAACTCTGCGCGGGCAGCGGTGCACCGGTGCAGCCGATGGCCCGCAACGCGGACAGATCGAAGGCGGTGGCGGGACGGAGACCTGCCTTGGCGCTTCCCGCCAGGTAGCCCGGGCTGACACCGAGAACCGAGACGCGATGGTCGGCGGTGATCTCCCATAACCGTTCGGGTCCTGGGTGATTGGGGCTGCCGTCGTAGAGGACGATGGTGGCCCCGACCAACAGTCCGGATACCACCATGTTCCACATCATCCAGTTGGTGGTGGTGTACCAGAAGAACCGCTCACCGGGCCGGAGATCGTTGTGGAGCCCGAGCAGCTTCAGGTGGTCGATCACCACGCCGCCGTGTGAGTGGACGATGCCCTTTGGTACACCCGTCGTCCCCGACGAAAAGAGCACCCACAGTGGATCGTTGAACTCGACGCGGACGAACTCGGGTTCGGCGGGGTCGGAGACGACGCCGTCCCAGTCGGCCACGCCCGGGGTGTCGGTGGCGTCGGGCCAGGAGCCGAGAATCGGCACCTGTAGCACCGCCCGCAGTGTGGGCACCGAAGCTCGCAGTTGCTCGACCTCGGCTCGCCGGTCATGCGCCTTCCCGTTCCAGCGGTAGCCGTCCGCCGCGATCAGGACGGTCGGTTCGAGCTGGCCGAGCCGGGCCGCGGCACCCGCGGCGCCGTAGTCCTGTCCGCAACCCGACCAGATCGCGCCGATCCCGGTGGTGGCCAGCAACGCGACGACGGGATGAACGGAGTTCGGCAGGTATCCGACGACTCGATCGCCCCGACCGACGCCTTGTGTCCGCAACCATCGCTGCAACGATCCGACCATGCCGCGCAACCCATCCCAGGTGACCTTCGACGTGGTACCCGCCTCGTCCACCGCAATGATGGCGATCTCGGTGCCGTCGTCGGTGCCGTGGCGTCGTAACGCGTGTTCGGCGTAGTTGATTCGCGCACCGGGAAACCATCGGGCGCCTGGCATCGTCGAATCCGGTAAGGCGACGTCCGGAACGTCGTCGGCCTGCACGTCGAAGAAGTCCATGACCGCCGACCAGAAGTCTCCGACCTGCTCGGTCGAGTAGGTCCACAGATCGTGGTAGGTCGGGTGGTCGACGCCGGTCTGTGCGGAGACGAACTCGGCGAACCGGGCGAGCTGGGTGTTCGCGGAGTCGTCGGAGGGCTGCCAGATCGGGGTGATGTCGGGGGTCATGGGATCCTCGTGTTGTGCGGGAGGGGTTTCGATACGCGGCGGGCTCGCTGCGCTCGCTCGTCGCCACTCAACCGGCGGGTAGGGGCTCAGCCAGCGGCGGCGGCATTTCCGCCGATCGAGTGGCCCGGAGCGCCAGCGGAGGGCGTATCGAGATCAGACAGCGCTGTGCACGCCGGACATCAGCGCACCGAGGTCCTCCGGTGCCAGGAACGACGGGGGCGGTGGCGGGCCCCAGCTGAACAGACCCTTGGCCCCTTCGAACACCTCGGGCGTCCACAGCTGGTCGTCGACGATGGAGTCCATGTCGGAGTAGTACTCGCTGAAGTTGCCTGCCGGATCCTTGAGGTACCAGAAGAAGTTGGAGCCGGCGTGATGACGGCCCAGACCCCAGACGTGACGATCGGGATCGGCCTCGAGCATGCGCGTCGCGCCGCGACCGATGTCGTCGACGTCGTCGAGCTGCCACGACGTGTGGTGCAGGAAACTGACCGGCGCCTGCTGCACCAGGACGTTGTGATGGTCGGTGGAGCAGCGCAGGAACGCGGCCAGGCCCTTGACCTCGTCACTGACCTTGAATCCGAGGCCGTGGGTGAAGAAACGCTGCGTCACAGCATGATCGGTACTGCCGATGACGGCGTGACCGAGCTTGCGGGGCTTGACCGGATTCTCCCGGAGGATGCCCGGCGCTCGGCACGTCTTGCGCTCGAGACGGCCCGGCCCGTTGTAGGGCGTCGGTTCCACATGGGTCTGGGTGATCCGGGGCTGCACCTCGACCACGGCACGCAGGCCGGTGGCCTGCTCGGTCGCCGCGATGCTGGTGGCCGTCCGGTCGAACGGGATGCCCAGCCCGTTCAGATTGTGGGCGATCTGGTCGATGTCGTCGGGGCTGTCGGCGCCGACGGTGAGTCCGATCAGCCGACGCGACGGCGCATCGAGGATCCGGAGTTGGCGTCCGCCGTCGACCGTTGACAGCCAACCGTCAGCTTCCTCGGTGAGGCCGAACTCCGAGTAATAGGAACGGGTTTCCGCGACGTTCGGCACACCCACGGTGACCGAGGCGAGACGATGCAAGCTCATGATGATGCTTCCTGGGAGGTTGCGGAGACGAAGGTCTGGTGGAGTTCACCGATGCCGGAGATCCAGCTGTCGAGACGTTCGCCCGGCGCGAGGAAACGTTTGGGATCGCGCCCGGCGCCGACCCCGGATGGGGTACCGGTGAAGATCACGTCGCCCGGATAGAGGGTCACGTTGCGCGACAAGGTCGCGACCAGTTGGGAGACCGAGAAGATCAGCTCGCGGGTGCGGCCCTTCTGCATGCCCTCACCGTCGATGGTGCAGCCGAGTTCGAGGTCGTCACGGTCGGCGAGCTCGTCCGGTGTGACCAGCCACGGTCCCTGCGGAGAGAATCCAGGGAAGGACTTGCCGAGACCGAACTGCGGTGCCGGACCACGGGTCTGGGTGATCCGTTCACTGATGTCCTGCCCTACCGTCAGCCCGGCGACGTGATCCCAGGCGTCGCTCTCGGCGATGTCGGTGGCCTCGCGACCGATGATCGCGACGAGTTCAACCTCCCAGTCGACCGCGCCGTTCTCGGGGATGACGACGGTGGTGTCGGGGCCGGAGAAGCTGGACACGTACTTGGTGAAGACCGGCGGCAGGTGTGTCGGCGACTCGAAACCGGATTCGGCGGCATGCTCGTCGTAGTTCAGGCCGACGGCGAACACCTGACGCGGCCGGGGTGACGGCGCGCCGAGGCGGGCGCGGTCGATGGGCGAGATGTCCGCGGACGAGACGTCGAAAGAGGCTGCCCAATCGGCGAGTTCGGACCATCGGTCATAGACGGATACCAGGTCGGGCCCGAAGCGTCCGTCGGACGCGGTGGCGATGTCGATACCCTGTTCGGCGCCGGAATCCCCGGTCACCAGGACCGCACGGTCGTCGTGGTTGGCAATACGCATGAGTGAGTTCTCCTTTGGTGGTATCGGGTCAGACCATCGGGGTGATTGGCTCTTCGACCCCGAGAAGGGCCTTGCCGTAGACTTCGTAGCTGACGGCCGGCGCGACGATGGCATGCCGGGCTCCGGTGGCCGAGTCGCGCCAGATCCGTTGCAGAGGGCTGACTTCCGCGAAAGACCCGGCACCGTGGGCGGAGAGCAGAATGTCGATGGCGCGGGTGATGCACTCGGCGACGTAACCTGTGTCGGACCGGACCCTGGCCCGGGCCAGGTAGTCGGGGTACTCGCCACTGGCTGCCGCAGCATCGATGTCGTCGGCGGCACGATAGGCGTGCAGGTGGGCGGTGTCGATCAATCGAGCTGCTTCGGCGATCTGCAGCTGGAAGGCGGTCGACTCCTTCTGCGAGGTGAAGAAGGTGTAGGAGATGGGTTTCTTCGGCGCTTTCTCGATGACGAAATCGAGTGCTGCCCGGCCCATTCCGAGCTGCGGTCCGACGAGCACCAGCGCGAGTACCGGTACGAGTGCGGAGCGGTAGAGCACCTCGTCGGTGTGCTCGGTGGCATAGTTGCCGACGAGGGCCGGCGGCACACTCATCACACGGTGGTCGGGTACGAAGATGTCGTCGGCGATGAGGCAGTTGCTGCCGGACGAGCGCATCCCGGCGACGAACCAGGTCTCCTCGAATTCCATGTCCTCGCGTGGGATCAGGGCAGTTCCCTGGTCGATCACATTCCCGTCGGCGTCGGTGATCGGGATGCCCATCGCGGCCCAGGTGGCATGCCACGATCCGGAGTTGTAGAACCACTTGCCGGTGACCCGATAGCCGCCCTCGACCTTACGGGTCTCGGCGGTGGGGGCCAGCACCCCGGACACCTTGGCGTCGGGATCGGCACCGAACACCTCGTCCTGTGCCTTCTCCGACATGAGGCCCACGAGCCAGTTGCAGACATTGGTGAGGGTGACCACCCACGATGTGCCGCCGTCGGCCTCGGCCACGGCTGCCGACACATCCATCATGGTGCGCATCGACGTCTCGTACCCTCCGTACCGCTTGGGGACCGAGATCCGGAACAGGCCGGCGTCGGTGAGCGCCTGGATGCTCTCCTCCACGACGCGGCGGTCCTGCTCACCCTGGGCGGCGTTACGCGCCAGCAGTGGCTTCAACGCATGCGCTCGAGCGACGAGTTCGGCGGCGGTCGGGACCTCGGCCGGGGTCGGGTCCTCGGTGGGTGCGGTGGGTGCGGTGGCTGTGGTGGTCATATTCGTCTCCTGATGTCGTGAATGGAAGTGGATCGGGCGTCGGTGAATCAGCTTGCGCAGGCGGTTATCTGATCGATGATGGGCGGCCGGCTGCGAACAGCGAATTGCGAGTGGGTACCAAAGGTCCGGTGTCCGTAGACAAGTGGTGGCCGGTGGGTGGATGCGGCATCGGTGACGGCGCCGATGAGCAGCAGGTGATCGCCTGCCTCGACGGTCTGGAACAGCTCGCAGGCCGCCCAGCCGGCCACCTCGTCGAGACGCGGCAGCTCGCCGGCGAGGGTCCACGGTGCGACGGCGAAGCGATCCGCGGCGCGGGAGGCGAAGGTCATCGCGACGTCATCCTGACCCGAGTTGAGGATGTTCACGCCGAACCTCCCGGTGTCGAGGATGCGGGCCAGCAGACTCGAACGATGGTCGAGCGCGATGGACAGGAGTGCGGGGCGCAGGGAGAGCGAGGCCAGCGAGCTCACTGTGGCGCCGTGCGGACCGTCGGTGTCAGCGGTCGTGACGACCGTGACGGGTGCACATACCCCTGCCATCAGATCGCGGAACTGTTGATCGAGCATCGCCCGGCACCTCCAAATAAACATGATTAATTACTTGGATCACAGCCTGCGCGTGACACGGGTCACTTGTCAAGGAAATTCGTCAGATTCATCATGATTAATTACGGAAGCGGGCCGAGACCGTGAATAGTCGCAGTTCAGCCGGGTGTCAGGAAGCGGATGCGACTGATTCGGGTCGCAGGATCATCGTCGGATCGGTGCGACGCAGTGCGGCAACGGCCGCATCGGCGTCTCGCGCGGTGAGCGCGCCGACCAGATCCTCGACGGCCTGAGCGAGCCCGCCGAGGTACACCGGGACTTGTTCGCGGGCCGCGTCCAGGTGGGCCTGCAGGTGTGAGGTACCGACGTCCATGATGCTGAGGTAGAGGCTGTTGAGAAGTTGGCTGCTGCCGATACCGGCGAAGTATTCGTGCACGTTCCAGGCAGCCCAGACGAAGCCGGACAGATCACCGGAGGCGCGGGTTCGGCGGACATCGGTCAACCGTTCGTCGAGGGCACGCAGGTCGTCGTCGGTGAGAGCGCTCATGACCTCGGTCACGAGCAGGGGTGCGAGTGCGTCTCGGATCTGAATCGACTCGGGCAGAGACGAACTGTCCGCCGCAGCCGCACGAAACCAGCCGTTCATCCGCGAGAGCGGCGAGGGATCGGTCGCGAAGATGCCGCCACCCGGGCCCGGTCGTGAGGTGATGACGCCGCGTTCCTGAGCGAGCTTGATGGCCTCGTTGACCGTGCCGACCGACACCTCGCAGATACCGCGGATATCGTCCTTGCTGCCGATTCGCTCGCCTGCGGGAAGTCCGGCTGCCAGGCGGGCGATCTGATTGGCGGCCAGCTCGGCCCGCGACAACCCGATCGTGACGGTCCCCGGCAGGCTGATGGGGCGCTGCCACATCTCCGGCGCGTAGGCCGGGATGTCGGGTGGCTCCTGGTCGGGGATGTCGGCGGGCACGTGTCGATGGTAACGCGAATCCATCATGATCAATCGTGGAGTCACCACGGGGTGGGCGTGCGACCGCCGCTCAGCGTGCGTCGATCTGTGCCAGGCCCCGCCGAATCGTCTCCTCCACCTCGCCGACGTTCTCCCGATGTCGCTGCGCGGCAGCATGTTCGTTCATCTCTTTGGCCGATCGAACGAGCGTCTCAGGGCAGCAAGATCGCCTTGAACACCCCTGGTATCCGGCCCCAACCCGGGTGAGCGGCGTAATGCGTGAGCGCCTTCGACGCCGAGGTGTTGGCCTTGGAGGTCACCAGCCAGGGCATCGGCGGTGCCATCGACGCCTCTCCGCCCAGCCACGAGCGTGGGAACGGGCGGAACGGTCCGTTCACCACCACCCGTTCGGGGCCGGCGATCAGCCGGGCGTTGTGGACGACACCGATACCGCTGCCCACGTCGTCGAGTGTGTTGCCCGGGAAGGCGCCCCACGGCATCACCGGGGCGAGGTATCCCGTGGCCGACCAGCAGTTGATCCCGATGGTGCCGTAACGCAGATCGGCGATCGCTTCGGTGAAAGCAGGCCCCATCGCCTTCCGATCATGCGGGGCGACAATGAGACTGGCGCCGAGAGTGCCCACGAGGCGATCATTGGCGAACCGAACCGCATTGCGCAGGAAGTCGGCTCCGACTCCGGGAATAGTGGTGTGACCCAGTACGGGCGAGAAGTACTCGGTCCGGTAGAGCTCGTCCGACGTCGAATCGCCCACCTCGATCAGCATCCGGCCACCGTGACGTTCGGCGCCGGGATACGCGTGGTGGGCCCGGGCCATGTTGCCGTCACTGCCCGGATACCAGTTGCCTCGCGGAGGCAAGCTGTCGAAGACCTTCCGGATGGCGTCGAGGAACTGCGTGCGTTGCGGCCAGGCCGAACTCATGATCATGGCCTGACCGGCGATGCAGTTGTGGCCGCTGTTCTGCAGCTTCTGCGTCGCGACGTTCTCGGCCTGGTAGGTGAGGTCGGCGTCGGACCATTTTCCGGGTACGACGATGATGGGCGAGACACCGCCGAGTTCACTGGTGATCGGTTTCGCCATCAATGGTGTGTGGGCCGCGCGCCGGTGCTCGCCCTCGGTGCCGCGACCCCAGACGATGGCATCGTGGGTGGATGCGCTGCCGGTGATGTGGACATGTCCGATCTGCGGATGGCTGGTGATGTACTCACCGACATCGCCCTCGCCGTTGATGATTCGTAGGATGTCATGCCGGATCAGCGGTGCGAAAGCCTTCTCGTACACCGGTAGTAGTTCGGCGAAGGTCGGATTCAGCTTGAGTAGGCTGACGCGGTTGTGGGCGACGAGTTGGTACAGGGCATCGAGTGGTCCGATGAGTGTGGCATTGCCTGCGCCCAGGACCAGACCGACGCCGCCACTCTCGGTGGGACGTCGTGCGGCGAGCCCGGCCGTCGCGCGCACCTCGTCGATCCCGACACCCGGCGGCATCCAGATCTCGCCGATGAAACCGTTGAGCAGCAACGCTTCCTGCGCGCCATGTGGCAACACCTCGAGGGTGATCCGCCCGCCGGGTGCCCGGCCGACCGGTACTCCGTCGACCGGGTTGCCGCCCCTGGCCAGAGTCGTCAGGGTCTGCGCCGTCGCGGTGAGGGTCGCCATGGTGATGTAAGGGCCGACGAGCCACTCTTCGCCGTGTACCGATGGTGGGGTCTGTTTGATCCGGATCGCCGTATCGGCCCACTCGGCCGCGTTGTCGCGCACGGTGTCACGGGTCCGGAGAAGGAGCGTTGCGCGTTCGTGAAGCGCCATCGACGCCCACGCGTTCGCCCCGCGTCCGAGCTCGTCGATCAGGCGGTCGAGCTCCGTGTGATCCACGGGATGCGAAATGGTGGTCATACTCACCAAGTGTGACACCGCATGATGTGAACGAGGAGTAGTTTTCGCATCATTTGTGCAGGAAGGTCGGGTTTTCGGCCGTTCCGACGACATGACGTGCTCGCGGACTATGAGATGTCGTCTGCGTCGATCGTGAGGACCACGAAGAGCAGATCTGTCACGATGGCCGCGGGTGTGCCGGCCTCGACGTCGACATAGGCCCGGAAGCCAGGCATGACCGGCCGGCTGATGCTCACCTGTCCGACCTCACCTCGGACGACCGATCGCGGTACCCCCTCGCCGCCGTTGATGTCCAGGTCTGGATCGGACAGATCGACGCTAAGTCGTTCCCCGCGCGCAGGGACGGTGGTGCCGAAGATCTCCGCCGGGCCGGTGAGATGCACTGTACGGGCGGCACGCTCGCGGGCGGCACGGTACTCGGCGATCTCGTCGGGGCCGGGCTCGGTGATGGTGTCGATGGCGAGCCCGACGACCACGCCGCCGACGGATCGAACCTCGCCGGTGCGGTCATCCTCGGCCGCCGAGTGCGGGTGCCGTTCTGCCGCAGTGACACTGGTGTACTCCCGGGAGTCCGATACGAGGTGCCACTCGTCTCCCGCGCGCCGGGCGAGGGTCGAGGTTTCATACACCGCGGTGATGGTGGCGACGACCTCGGGTCGAACGGCAGCGGTCTCATGCCACGACATGGACAGCATCAGCGCTCGGCCTCGCGGATCATCGAGGTCCGGTGCCCAGTGTGCCGAGCCACCGGGAAAGCGGATCAGGTCGAGATCGCTGTCCCAGGATGTCGGCGCCGGCACCAGAAACCGATGGTCCGGATCTGCCGGAAACGCGGACAGGCTACCGGTGACCTGTGCGCCCTGGGTGGGAGTGGTGCCGCAGCAGCCGTACTCCCAGGACGAGATGTGCGCGTAGACGGGATCGTGTGGAGGAGAGGCCAAGATGATCACGAATTGCATCGGGAGGTGGACAGCCGCGGCACGAACGCCCCGGGTCCCGATGTACCTGTCGGTCCAGGCTAGGCCGACTGCCTCGACTCGGCAAGATGCAGATTGGCTGTTCAGGGCAAGGAGTCACGGCGGATCAGTGCGATATGGATTGAGCTGTAGGTCTTCACCGATGGGAACCAACCCAGCGCCCGCATTCCGTAGCCGGATCGCGGCCCTCGGAACTTCACGAAGCCTTGGTCGCTGGCGTCAACGAGCTTCGCGGCCATGTCGTCGTGCAGGATGCTGCACTTGTTCTGCGCGTCTCGGGCACGCCTGTACAGCGCCTAATTGACCAGCGTGGCCCGACCGGCCGCCATCAAGGAGTAGATAGTGCGACAACATCGGTCGGCTGGTCGACGGCCGACCTCTCGAACGGGTGGTCTGGCCGGTCGGCTGAGGTGGGTTCCTCGACACGACGGCTGCGAGGTCCACGCCACGGATCGGGGAGCAGCATCCCGGCCGCTGCCACCAAGAGCACCGAGATCAGCACGTCGCTGGGGCGGTGCCAGCCGGCCGCGACGAGCGAGACGCCGATCACCGCGGCCCAGCCTCCGAGCACGATGCCGATCAATGGGCGCAGCACCGGGGGAGTGGCAAGGATCAGCACCACGGCGACGGCAGTGACCGCCGCGGCGTGGCCGCTCGGTGCCGAGTTGGACGTCTCGGTGATCCAATCGTGGAGTTGCGGACGGGTCAGGACGTGGTCGCGCAGGATGCGGGCAACCAGGATGGCGGCCGGTGGAAACGAGAGCAATGCCACGGTCACGATCAGCGTGTGCCGGGCCTCGGCGCGCGATCGGAACCGTCCGAGCTGGATCAGCACCACGACGGCGGCTGCGACCCCCAGCCACAGCAGCGGGTTGGAAACGATGTCGATCGTGACGATGGCCGGTACGTCGGCCTTCGGGATACGTCGACCGGCGTCCAGGAGCCACTGGTCGATGCGCTGGCCGGTCGGTGTCCGCACGGCGACCAGGAAGACGGCCGCGGCGGCGAGGACGAGTGCGGCCGCGACCATCACTGCGCGTGAGAGGGAGGGGGTGCGCCCAGTGACAGTCGCGGCCATGTGAGCAACGCTAGAGGGTGAGTCTGGGAGCGACCTGGACGAAACCTGAGGACCACCGATGTGCCGCGAAGATGTGCCGCGAACACTCCGACCGAACGGCCAGATCTGTGTACAGTTGTGCACCAGGGGGTGGGAGGAGCCTGTATGGACCTTTTGAAGTGGAGCAAGCGCCCGGCGGCCGACGTCGAGGCGAAGAAACCCGAGGTCAACATCGTGCGGGGCCTCATCGCCCGCGCGACCACGCCATTGTTGCCCGATGACTATCTGCACCTCATCAATCCGCTGTGGAGTGCGCGTGAATTGCGCGGCCGGGTCGTCCACGTCGAGCGTGAGACCGAGGATTCCGCGACGGTCACCATCCGCACCGGATGGGGTTTTCCTGAGTCGTACAAACCCGGCCAGTACGTGGGGATCGGGCTGCAGGTCGGCGGGCGCTGGCATTGGCGGTCCTATTCGCTGACCTCGATCGGTAGTTCGGACGATCGGAAGATCGCGATCACGGTGAAGGCGAATCCCGACGGGTTCCTGTCGACGCACCTCGTCGACGGTGTCAGTCCCGGGACGATCATCCGTCTCGCAGCGCCCAAGGGCGACTTCCATCTGCCCGAGCCGTTGCCCGACAGCATCCTGTTCCTCACCGCGGGCAGTGGTATCACGCCGGTCATGTCGATGCTCCGGTCCGTGAGCTCACGCGAGCAGCAGCCCGACATCGTGCACGTGCACTCGGCGCCCACCCGAGACGACGTCATCTTCCTCGAGGAACTCGAGGGCATGGACTCCGACCTGGTGTCTTACAGTCTGCAACTGCAGCTCACCCGCGAGCACGGTAAGTTCGAACTCGACCAGCTCGATGCCGAGGTCCCGGATTGGCGTGACCGTTCGTGCTGGGCCTGCGGGCCCGTGGCAATGCTCGATACCGTCGAGGAGCGCTATGCCGACGAGGGGCTCCGCGACCAGCTCCACATCGAGCGGTTCGCCATCGCACGGACCGATGTGGGTGGTGAAGGCGGGACGGTCACGTTCACCAAATCTGGTAAGACCACTGAGATCGACGGCGCCACCACACTTATGGAGGCAGGCGAAGGACTGGGAATCCAGATGCCGTTCGGCTGCCGGATGGGCATCTGCCAGACCTGCGTTGTTCCATTGGCCGGGGGCTACGTGCGCGACCTGCGCAGTGGCGATGAGCATCGTGAAGGAGATCGAATCCAGACATGTATCAGCACCGTGTCTGGAGAATGCACACTCGACCTGTAAAGGGGAGCAATGGCGATCACCGACATTGATCAATACGCACATCTGACCGACGCCGACGTCGAGGCCCTGGGCGCAGAACTCGACGCGATCAGGCGGGACATCGAGGAAGAACGCGGCGAGTCGGATGCCCGCTACATCCGGCGCTCGATCACCATCCAGCGCAGCCTCGCCGCCACCGGTCGTGTGGTGCTCATGTTCAGCAACCGCAAGCCGGCATGGGTGGCAGGAACCGCCATCCTCGGTCTGGCGAAGATCGTGGAGAACATGGAACTCGGGCACAACGTGATGCACGGGCAGTGGGACTGGATGAACGATCCGGAGGTCCATTCATCATCGTGGGAGTGGGACACCACGTGCCCGAGTGTGCAGTGGAAGCACTCCCACAACTTCGTCCATCACAAGTACACCAACATCGTCGGGATGGATGACGATGTGGGTTACGGGATTCTGCGGGTGACGCGCGATCAGCCGTGGGAGTGGTGGAACGTCGGGAACCCGTTCTACAACCTCACCCTCGGTACTTTCTTCGAATACGGTGTGGCGCTTCACCATCTGGAGACCGAGAAGCTCCGCAAGAAGGAGAAGTCCTACCGGCAGGCCTTCAAGGATCTGCGGATCATCGGTCGTAAGGTCGGCAAGCAGGCGGCCAAGGACTACCTGATCTTCCCGGTCCTCGCCGGTCCCAATTGGAAGTCGAACATCACCGCCAACTTCACCGCCAACATCATTCGCAACTACTGGTCGTACATGGTGATCTTCTGCGGCCACTTTCCGGACGGTGCCGAGAAGTTCACCGTCGAGGAGTACGAGAACGAGGACCAGCCGCGCTGGTATCTCCGACAGATGCTGGGATCGGCGAACTTTCGTGCCGGACCGCTGATGCGTTTCATGAGCGGCAACCTGAGTCATCAGATCGAACACCACCTGTTCCCCGATCTGCCGAGCAATCGGTACGAGGAGATCGGTGTTCGGGTGCGTGAACTGTGCGACAAGTACGACCTGCCGTATACGACGGGTTCCATTGTGCACCAGTATTTTCAGTCGTTCCGGACCATCGCCAAGCTCGCGCTGCCCAACGCGCTGTTGAAGGCAACGTCCGACGATGCGCCCGAGACTGCCTCGGAGTTGCGGTTCGCCGTGCGCGATGGTGTACAGAACCACTTCGGGGTCGATCCGGTGACCGGTCGGCGTCGGGGTCTACGCACTGCGATGCGGGAACTCAAGAACGCGCCGGTGCAGGCGGCGAGCTGATCGGGCGGCCGCCGTGTCAGGGCGGCCACCCGAGCAACAGTGCGCGCACACTTCTTTCACACTCACTTTTTTCACACTATGGAGTTGTCAAAGGACTGATGCGGTCCCGGCCGGATGAACCGTTGTTTGCCGGGTGCGAGAAATCAATTGCGCTGGGACGGTTGAGCGCTGGGCCTGTTGAGCGCTGGGCCAGTTGAGCGTCAGCCGGCCAGTGCGAGGTCGTCGGTGGTCAGCGTGCGTCTGTTGTAGGCACGCAGGGGTCTGCGTCTCGGGTCGACGGTCCGCGGTGGGATGAGCCATGGATGCTGGTCGGAACCGATGAACACCTCCCAAGCGTTGTGATGCACATCCGCATGACACGACGGACAGAGCAGGCAGCCGTTCACGAGACATGTGTCCCCGCCGTCTGCCCAGTGACGGATGTGGTGGGCGTGGGCGCGGTCGGCAGGTGCGCCGCACTTGATGCAGCACTGGTCGCGAACGTAGAGGGCCTTGCGTAGGTGCGCCGGGAAGAATCGCTTCTCGCGGCTGATGTCGAGCGGGACCCGTTCGCCGTCGACGATGACGGTGGTGACCGACGTGTCACATGCAAGTGCGCGCATCGTGGCCTCGGTGACCGATCCCATGAGCGCCAACGACGACAACGTCGGAGCGTCGGCCGGCACTTCAGCAGCACCTGGGTGCGCGGCGCGGACGCGGTGTCGCCACAGCGGGCGGCGATGTCGAGGA
The DNA here is from genome assembly GCF_049847105.1 of Gordonia sp. DT218. Classification (NCBI taxonomy): domain Bacteria; kingdom Bacillati; phylum Actinomycetota; class Actinomycetes; order Mycobacteriales; family Gordoniaceae; genus Gordonia; species Gordonia sp. DT218. The sequence continues at coordinate 633,833 of NZ_JBNCNS010000004.1, forward strand.
GCGTCTCCAGGGCGTCGGCCTGACGACGCTGGGTCGACCGCATCCGGTGAGCCGTCGGGTTCTGGCCGGGGCGCTGCCAGCTCGTCGATGGCCGCACGGAACTTCTCGCCGACCTCGACGTCGAGGTCGGCCCGCACCTGGAGTCGACCGTCATCGTCTTTGCCGTGATCGAGCGTGTTGAGCGCCCGATCTTCGGCCGCAGGGAGGCCGCCCTCGCTCGAAGCGGCGATCTGGTTGCCGAGTGTCCGTGCGAGATCCATGATCTCGGCGGGTGTGGCGCCGGAGAAGAACTGTCCGAGAAGATCTGTCACATGTTTATGACGCATCGCCCCATCGATCGGTTCCGGCGATCGTGTCGCGATGTGCTTCATGCCGCGCACGATCGCATCGGTGTGCTCGCCGGAGATGGCGCCGTCGGCAGCGTGCGCGTCCAGGGTCGGGAGTTGTGCCGCCCCGGCCGCGATGCGCAACAGTCGCTGCGCCGCCGACGGCGCAAATCCCATGACGATCAACAACTCTCGAGTGGTCCGTCCGTGATCTTTGGCGATTCCCAGGCGATCGAGTGCACCGGCGAGGACGGCTGCACGATGGTCGATCTGGTTGCGTGCCCTGATGGTCGACTGCATTGCCTCGAATTCGCCGCGACCGCTGAGTTCCGCATCAATACGCAGTTCGCCCAAGATGTCGGTGATGGTGAGATCCCCCGCTGCTCCCATGACCCCACACTACTCGCATGTATGTTCGAGTCAAGAACTAATAGTGGTTTAGCCCAACGACTTTCAGTACCAGCAGTGAACTGCAGTGGACTGCAGTGGACTGCCGTGAACAGGAGTCACAGGAGTCACGCCTTCGGATGTGGCTCCCGACTTCTATGTTGGGGCGGCATCGTGTTCGAACCTACGGGTCGTAGCGTGCCGTAGGTGACCTCGGGGATGACTCGCTGGCTTCCTGCCACCCGTCCGGCCGGAGGGTTGGCTCTAAGAGGGTTCTGTTTCCTCGCGGTCACTGTTCGCTGCCTGGCTCAACACAGGAACGCCGCCCGTCCCTGGGTGGCTGGAAGTCGGAATGCCGGCAGCGGATTGCCACTGTCCACTGCTCGGAAGGCGCACCTCACAGTGATCGTGATCGGTATCGACCCGCACAAGTCCACCCACACCGCTACCGCGGTGAACTCGGCCAACAACCGGGATCTCGGATCTGTGCGGATCAGGTCATCGTTCGACGATTACGCACAGCTCATCACATGGTCCAAGGCGTGGCCGGATCGGATTTGGGCCGTGGAGAACGCTTCCGGGCTCGGGCACCATCTCACGCAGTGGTTGGTCAGCCGCGGTGAGGCGGTCGTCGATGTCCCATCGACGGCGACGGCCCGGGTGCGTCAACTCTCGCGTGGTGGCCGCCGCAAGAACGACCGCATCGATGCCGCTGCGGCGGCGTGTGTGGCATTCAGTCAGGGCGATTTTCGGCCGGTCGCCCCAGAAGGCCAAACCGGTGTCTTGCGAGTCCTCGACGAACGCCGGGTCGACCTGGTCAAGCAGAACGGGCGGCTCGTCAATCAGCTCCACGCGCTGCTGCGAGAGCTGTTCCCGGGCGGCATTGGACGTGATTTCGACACCGAAGACGCCGCCAAGCAGCTCAAAGCGTTCCGGCCCGAGACTCAGGCAGACGCGATGCGTAAGAACGTCGCCCTCGAGATAGTCGGCGACCTGCGGCGAATCCAGTTTCAGATTGACGACCTCAGCACCCGAGTCAAGACCGAGCTCGCTGCGAGTGGCACAAAGCTGATGAAGATTCATGGCGTCGGGATCGATACTGCGGCACGGATTCTCGCTCGGACCGGTGATCCGACCCGCTTCGCGAACGAGGCGGCATTCGCGAGCTACACCGGTACCGCTCCTGTCGAGGTCGCCAGTGCCGACAAACAACGTCACCGGCTCTCACGCTACGGCGATCGCACTCTGAACTCGGCGATCCACATCGTCGCCGTTACTCAAGCCAGAACACCCAGCAGCGACGGATACGCCTACCACCAGCGCAAGATGTCCGAAGGGAAGACCTCACGCGAGGCGATGCGCTGCCTCAAACGACAAGTGGCGAAACGGTTATGGCGCACAATGAGAGACGATCATTCAGCAGTCTCGCGCCCATGTAGTCAGGCAGCTCTTGGCAGTTCACGTACTGGTTGGCGCCGTTGATCCCGGAGGCTTGGGGCCAACGGGTGAATTGGTGGTGGGAGTAGCCCTCGGTGGAGTAGATCTGTGCTTTGGCGCCAGTGATGGTGGCGTTCCCCCCGACCCTCGTTACAGGCTGTGTCGGGGACGGTGAATCACGCGGCGATGTAGTGGCTGTCGATGGCCTGATCGCTTTCGCCTCGGAAATCGTACTGGGGGGGGCGGTGCAGCCACACCAGATGGTGTACTGGCCCGAAACCGGGAGCAGTGGGCAGTTCGCGTCAGCGTCTCCCGGTCCTCATCGGTCAACACCAGTTCAATTTTTGGTCGCCCACCTGCTGTACCTCAGGGTTGTTTGCAAGAGTGACGCCGACCCGCAGTTGCCGCCGTGCCCTGTGCCCCCGGAGCCAGCAGCCGATCTGTGCATCGGTGAGCGACTCGGCGTCCAGGCGTGTGGCTATCTCAGGTTGATGACCGAATCCGCGGTCATCCTTGGCGCCGCCAACCAGGTCGTAAGAAGTCAATTCAATGAACTCGTGTGGTTTCTCGCGGTGGTGGTGCCGTCGGGGTTGTCCCCCGACGGCACCTCGCCCTGCCCACGTGTTGCACGTTTCTACCATCCGATGTGGATCAGGACGCCGAAGGTGAACAAGTAGCCGTAGACCACCGTCCCCACCACCAGTGACCACCCGAAAACTCTGAATAACGGCCACTTGGTGTGCAGCAGGATCGCGACCAGCACCGCGAGGAGCGGGGCCAGAACAAGCGCATTGATCATCCAATGGCCGACTTCTGGCACGGCCAGAAACGCGGTCCACCAGAGCGCTCCGGCAGGAAGGCCGCAGAGGCCTTGCACCAAGGCCCAGGCCATCTGCGGGGGACCCGTCGGAGTTGACCGGGCGTCAGTTTTCGAGTGGTCCATCCTGTCAGTCTTTCAAGACGATGAGATCGTTGCCATCTTCATTGTCCAGACCGACCGGGTCCGGAACGATACGGGCCTCGTGTGCATAGCGAAGACTCGTATCCTCGATGCCGGCGTGATTACCTTCGTTGCGCAGGCCGACCGCGCGTCCGGTCACGTTGTTGTACGCATCCATCGCGTTGGCCTGTGGGGTGCCGGGTGCGTCCTGCTCGTGGGCGTCGGCGATCTGTATCGCGAAGTCTTCGTTGGCCATCTCCGTGGTGTATGCCTGCCATAAGCAGTGCCGCGCCGCATCGGCTCGGTTGTCCCCCTGATCAGCGCCGGGGAACTCCTGCGACGAGATCTTCTGAGCCATCGACTGCGCGGGGAAGGCGCGACGGCAGTCGTTCGGATTGGTGCCGCAGACCCATCGCTGCTGCGTGCCGATGCTCATGAAATCGTCGTAGCTGCTGGTGGCAGCTTCGAACAGAGAATCGACGGGCACGCGTGCAGTCTTGTCGAACTGGAACGTCACACTGCTCCCCGCGGTAACCGCACTGACATCGACCAGCGCGCCCGCAGAATCTGTCGCATTCGGGAGCCCAATGGCCGCGATAACGCTCGAGTCAGGGGCCAGCAGGTCCACGCGGCCACCGTCGGCCTGGAGTCGGAATCCGGCAGGTACCGGCAGAAGCATCGTGAAATCGCGCGGCGCCTGTGCTCCCAGGATGTCGATGCCAATCTCCGCGTAGATCTCGCTCCGCTTGAGGAATGTGACGTCGAAGCCGTCGCCATGAAAGGTGACGCCGTCGGTGACCGCTTCCACCGTGAGCGTTCCCAGGCTGGGAAGACCGAATGACAGCCCGGCCGGGATCAGATCGGCGGTGAGTCGTGCCCCCGAGGAGTAGAGACGACCGTTCTGGAACCCCTGCTCCTCGACCGATGATCCGGCCGCCACGGTCGCATCAGAGACGGGGTAGCCGAGGTCGCTGCGTTCGTAGCCGGCCGCAGCCCACTGGTCGTAGATGGTGCCGATGACCGAATGTGCTCCCGTTGTCGGTGACCAGTAGATGGCGCCGTGCTGGAACGTTGAGTACCGTCCCGCGCCGTCCGGGGCGACGATCTCGTCGGAGGTCGGGAAGCCGAGCACGCCCGTTTCTGCACCCGCCGCCTTCCACTTGTCATTGATGAGGCCCTGGATGCTGTGCGCGCCGGTGCCAACTCCGCGACCGAAAGACGACGCTGTAGATACATGCCTCAGCGGGAGCCGCAGTCACCTGTACTGGAGCGGTGAGGGCTATGGGCCAGCAACGTGTGGAATGAAAGCGTCTAACGGATACGCCGCCGAGCATCTACGAGCCATGACCGGCATTGGGGCTTGCACTGAGTGGGCAGGTCGGGCCTGGCAAACAAGCGAAACAGAATGGGGGACAGTTGATTGACGGTCGTGGCTCAGCTGGACTCATCGCCTGGCAGATACGTAAGGCGGCACAAGGCTTACTTCCATCGGACAGATACAGGCGGCGAGGTGTAGGACAATGCTTCCCGGGCAGTACCCCATCGCCCACACCTCGCTCACCTGCGCCCAGCGAGCGTTCGAACAGAATCCCCATTGACAAACACACAGGAACCCTCAGAAACTCGCCGTCGGCGCACCCATCCCCGGATCGATCCGTACCGGCCCCTCCTTCGACGGAGCGATCGGGAAGTCGAAGATCGCCGTGGGGATGTAGACCGTCGCACACGAATTGGGGATGTCGACCACTCCGGAGAGCCGCCCTTCGATGGGCGCCGACCCGAGAAGGAGGTAGGCCTGCTCAGGGCTGTAGCCGAACTTGGTGAGGTAGTCGATCGCGTGTAGGCAGGCGCGCTGGTAGGAGAGATCCGAATCCAGGTAGCGTTGCTCACCGTCGAGGGTCACCGACGTACCGGAGAAGGCGATCCACTCCGAGTACTGCGGGTCGGTGTTGCCGGGCAGGAAGATGGCGTTCTCGGTGACACCGTAGGTCTCCATGCCGCCCTTGATCAGATCGACGTGGAGGTCCATGAAGCCGCCCATCTCGATGGCGCCGCAGAAGGTGATCTCACCGTCGCCCTGGGAGAAGTGCAAGTCGCCGAACGAGAGATTCGCACCGGGAACGAACACCGGATAGAACACCCGGGTGCCCTTGGTGAGATTCTTGATGTCCTGGTTCCCGCCGTTCTCCCTGGGCGGTGCGGTCCGGGCGGCTTCGCCTGCGACGCGGTCGAATTCGGCGCCGGACAAGGAACCGAGGACAGCGCCGTCCGGCTCGGGCGGCAGTGCGAGCGGCGGCACGCGGTCGGGATCGGTGGCGATCAGCGTCGCCTCACGTGCATTCCAGGTGCCCAGCAGTTCGGGCGACGGTGCCGTACCCATCAGGCCGGGATGCACTATGCCGGTGTACTTCACATGTGGGACATGCCTCGACGTGGTGCTCTGGCCGCTGAAGTCCCAGATGGCCTTGTAGGCGTCCGGGAATTGTTCGGTGAGGAATCCGCCGCCGTTGCGGGTGGCGAAGATTCCTGTGTAGCCCCAGCCCTGACCGGCAAGCGGGCCCGAATCCTCCTGCGGGATCGGCCCGACGTCGAGGATGTCGACGATCAGCAGATCACCTGGCTCGGCGCCCTCGATCGCGAACGGCCCGGACAGGGTGTGCACGTTGTTCAGTGGGGCGTTGAGAATGTCGTCTGCCGAGTCGTCGTTGTGGATGGCGCCGTCGAACCACTCGCGGCAATGTGCGCGGAAGGTGTCGCCCGGTTTGACGGTGACCGCCGGCGGGATGTCGGGATGCCAGCGGTTGTGGCCGACGATCTGTTGATCGGTGAAGCTCTTCGACGAATCCAGTGGGAACAACAACTCCGGCACAGCGACTCCCTCAACTTCCGACGACGGATCGGCTCGGGGATGAGTCTAGTGATGCAGGCCGGTATCGGCAGCGTCTACGACGCATCTGGTCGGCGACGTACGCCTAGGGTGAAAGCCATGCCGACCTACGTGTACCGATGCTCGGAGTTCTGCGATGACTTCACCGAGCAGCATTCGATGACGTCGATCCCGGATGAGTCGACGTGCCCGGAATGCGGACATGATGCGCGACGGGTGATAGGCGCCCCGGCGTTGGGCGCGGGCAATACGGCGGCGGTTCGTCTACAGGATGCGACCAGGTCGACTGCCGACTCACCGCAGGTGGTGTCGAGCGTCCCCGGTCGACGTCGCACGCCCACTCCGGTGTCGACGAACCCGTTGCACCGCAAGCTGCCGAGGCCGTGACGGCCGGGCCGACGCCGCCGGGACCTTAAATGTTCCAGGGACGTTGTCACTGACCTTCGACGACGGATCGCGAGTCGACATCGGCGGCGACCCGACCGGCCGATACGAGGCGTGGTCCGTCGTCGCCCCCGACGGGGTCCGGGCCGTCGCGATGCCCGACGGCGAGGTGGCGTTCTGGGATCCACCGCCGGCACCGCAGTGACAGCGTGAACGGGCGGCCGGCATTGTGGGGCCGACCGAGAGGCCTGGCATGGATCGGTCAGGTGGTGTGCTCGCGGCCCGAGGACTCGGGCCTGCTGCGGTTCTGGGCTTCGTCGAGGGCACGCAGTGCGGTCCCGAGGCACCTGATGACGTGTCGCCATTCGCGGGCCTCCTCGGCCCGGCGCTCGGCCGCGTCCGGATCACCGAGCTGTCGGGAAGCCTTCTCGTCTGCCCGGCACCTATTGGACCGCTGGGCGCAGTGACGCAGGTAGCCGAGGATGGTGGTCTCGTCGTATCGACACAAAGCGGCGATGGTCATACCGTCCGGCTCCGATCGATCGTCGACCAGGTCCAGCACGCCGTCGAGGCCGGCCGGCATCTCGCCTGACTCGGCAAGCACGGGTCGCGGTCGTGCCCTGCTGCAGCGCAGTGCGATCTCGGTCGCAGAGTCTCGGATGAATGAGTCCCAGATCTCCAGTCCGGCAGTGAGGTTGGCCGGATGGAAGGCCGAGCACTCGATGCGGTGCGACGCGTGGACCCGGCCATCCTCGACCGACAGGCAGATGCCGGGCCACCGGCGTCCGTTGGTGGCGACGAAATCCGCAGCGCCGGAGGCCGACACGTGATCGGAGAGGATCGTGTAGCACTCGATCGCTGCGACGTCGTGAATCGCGCGTAGCCACGACTTGACCGGATCGGTCGGGAGTGGGATCTCGCCGTGCCGGTCGACGTGGACGCGGACACCGGTGAGTCCTTCGAGGGCGTCGATCACCAGGCTCAGCAACTGGGTCGAGTCGTGGGCGAGGGTGGCGAGTTCGATGGCGGGCTCGTCGGGGACGGTCTCATCCGAGGACGCCTGAAGGAATGCCGGATGCACGACATCCCACACCTCGCGCAATGCTGTCGCCACGATCGCGGAGATGACGTCGACCTGGCGTTTGCCGGTATCGACGACGAGGTCGCCGCCGGCGCCCCGCAACGACCGCATGCCGAGGTCTCGCAGAACGCGTATCCGCGCGGGACGTCGTTCGTCGTCGGCAAGTGTGGGCGCGTGGACGCGACATCGGTACCTACGGGATGCGGTGAAGGAGCACGTCATCAGGGGATGGGCCGCGCTGTTGCCGCCGACGGGAATCGCCGACACGACCAATTCCTCCCCGGCCGGTAGGCCCGCGAGGTGATCGGCGAGGTCGATCCGGTACCGGCGCCATGCGGCCTCGAGGTCGTCGTCGAAGTCGGCGAGAGTCATGGCGAACCCCTCTCGATCGCTGGACGCGATGCTGGAGTCGAAAAGCGTGTTACCGCAGCTGATCTGACTGGATCGGCGGGGCAGCACCGAGGCCATGAGGCGCTCGGTGCTGCACCCGATCGGTCCGCGATCAGGCGGCGGGAGGTGTGAGGACGGTGTCGATCAGGTAGACGGTGGCGTTGGCGGTCTTCACGCCGCCGCACACCACGCCGGCCGAATCGTTCACCTTCATGTCGTTGCCCGAACCCGAGACGGTGAGGGACTTACCCTCGACGGTCTTGTGTTCGCCACCGACCTGATCCGGGGTCATCTGGCCCGGAACCACATGGTACGTAAGGATGTCGGTCAACATCGCGGAGTCGGTCTTGAGCTTGTCGAGTGTTGCCGGCGGCAGCTTCGCGAACGCGTCGTCGGTGGGGGCGAAGACGGTGTACTGCCCGTTGTTGAGCGTGTCCACGAGGTTCACGTCCGGGTTCAGCTGCCCGGAGACCGCCTGGGTGAGGGTCTTCAGCATCGGGTTCGCGGCCGCTGCCGTGGCGACGGGGGCCATCGCCATACCGTCGACCGATGCCGGGCCCGTCGGATTCTGTTGCGCGTAGGTGGCACAACCGGAGCCGACCATCGCTGCCGGTGCGGCGGAGGCGCTTTCGCCGGACATACCGCTCATCGGTGCCATGCTGGACGCGGTCGAGTCAGATGTCGTGGAGCTGTCATCCGACGAGCATCCTGCCACGAGGCCGATTGCCAGAACGGCGCCCGATGCCGCCAGCACTGCGCGCTGCATTCCTTTGATCGCCATGATCGATCCAATCTGTCGATGGTGGACCCACCGCCCGGCAGGTCTCATCGAGTCATTCGCTGGCCACGTGATTCCGGATGGGTGTGAGTTTTGCGATTGCGTCGGAATCCCGCTCGCCTGTGCTGACTCCGTGAGACCAATCCGGGCGTCCGACTCCGCCGAATAGCAGATGTCTATGGACGGACAACAGGTCCCGACAGGCTTGTTGTACGAGGAGGATGCTCATGCGCACCAGTACCGAAAAGTATGTGGGCGGGGGCTTATCCGGGCTCGTCGCCGTCGGCTGCGGAGTTGCGTCGGGTGAACTCGTCGCGCTGGCGGTCTCGGCATTCGCGTCGCCCTATCAGGCCGTGGCCGCGTTCATGGTCGACCACTCGCCCGCCTTCGCGCGGGAATTCGCCATCCAGACCTTCGGGACCAACGACAAGCAGGCGCTGATGCTCGGCATGGTCGCGGTGATCGCCCTGCTCGCGGTGGTCGCCGGCATCCTGCAGGTCCGTCGCCCGCCGCTGGGTCTCGTGGTGGTCGTGCTCTTCGCGGCTTTCGGTGTGCTTGCTGCGGTGACCCGTCCGACATTCGAGCCGTCGTACGTCCTCCCCCCGCTCGTGTCGGGCGTTGTGTCGGGCCTCGTGTTGGTGGTGTTGTGCCGCGGTGCGCGGCCCCGTTCGGATGGTTCCGCCGAATCCGCGGACAGCCCTGATCGGAGTCCTGATGGGGCGGGTTGGTCGCGCCGACAGTTCGGCGGTGCGGTGGGGGTGCTCGCGGTGGCCTCGGCTGCTTCGGTCCTCGTCGCCCGACAGGTGGCACGCACGGGTGGCGTGATCGCGGAGCGGATGCGCGAAGTGTTGCCGAAGGCATCCTCGGAGGCCGCTCCGATCCCGGCGGGTACCGATGTGGCGGTCGATGGCGTGACCCCGTTCGTCACGGGGAACGGGACGTTCTACCGGATCGACACCGCGCTGCAGGTGCCACAGCTGAGCACCCGTGATTGGCAATTGCGGATCCACGGGATGGTCGATCGGGAGATCACGCTCTCGTGGGACGACCTGATGTCGATGCCGACGATGGAGCGCATCATCACACTGTCCTGCGTGTCCAACGAGGTGGGCGGCGATCTCGCGGGCAATGCGCGATGGCTCGGCTTCCCGATGCGCGAGATCCTCGATCGCGCGGGCGTGCAATCCGGCGCCGACATGCTCCTGTCCACCAGCATCGACGGCTGGACGTCCGGAACGCCGCTGCAGGCGATCACGGACGGCCGGGACGCGATGCTCGCCATCGGTATGAACGGTGAGCCGTTACCTCTCGAACACGGTTATCCGGTTAGGCAGGTGATCCCGGGACTCTACGGGTTCGTGTCGGCATGCAAGTGGGTTGTCGATTGGGAGATCACCAGATTCGATCGTGCACAGGCTTATTGGACGAAACGCGGCTGGGGGGTGCGGGCACCGATCAAGACCGCGTCGCGCATCGACCGTCCGGCGCCACTGTCGAAACAACCCGCCGGGCGGGTTGTGGTGGCAGGCACCGCATGGGCGCAACATCGCGGCGTGCGTGGCGTGGAGGTGCGCGTCGACGACGGCCCATGGCAGCCCGCCACTCTGGCGACCGAGTACTCCGTCGACACCTGGCGCCAGTGGACCTGGGACTGGGATGCCACGCCGGGCCAGCACACGCTGCACTGCCGTGCAACGGACGCGGCCGGCCGTACCCAACCCGAACAGCGGGTGGCACCGATCCCCGACGGCGCGACCGGCTGGCACAGTCGGGTGTTCCGGATCGAGGGGTGAGTCAGGCCGGCGCAGGCGCCCGGCCGAACACCATCGAGTCCTCGACATCGTCGAGGCGATGGTCGATCGCGTCCCGGTAGTAGTTGTGGCGGACCGCCCAGTGTCCTCTGGTGCCCGACTTGGGGAGGGCGTCGGGTGAGCGCTCGACGTAACCCGCCTTGAGGTCCCACAGTGGCTTGGACCCCATCGATTCCGATCCCAGATGTGGATAGGCATGGGTGTAGCCGTGAGACTTCATGTACCGCAACAGCTTCGCCACCGCCCGTGCTGTCATGTCCGCGCGTAGGGTCCAGGACGCGTTGGTGTAACCGACCGACCACGCGAGGTTGGGGACATCCTCCAGTAGATGGCTCTTGAAGACGAAGCGGTCATGTGGCTTGATCTCGGCGTCGTCGACGCGAATCCGGATGCCACCGAACGCCAGGAGCTGCAGCCCGGTGGCCGTCACCACGAGATCGGCATCGAGGTGCCGCCCTGACTGTAGGGTGACCCCGCCCGCGTCGAACCGATCGATCTGATCGGTCACCATCTCCACACGGCCGGTGGTGATCTCGGCGAACAGATCGCCGTCAGGGACCATGCACATGCGCTGATCCCAGGGGTCGTAGCGGGGATTGAAATGCACGTCGACCGGATAGTTGTCGGGGAGTTCCTTGGCGACTCCGGAACGCAGGAGCTTGCGACCCACCTTGGGGAACCGGTGCATCCCGTGCACCATGGCAGCAGTCTGCGCCGCGTAGCGGGCGCGGATGACCTTGTGGGCGGCCTTGGCCGGCAAGACCTTCCGGATCAACGGGTTGATTCGCTGCTGCTGCGACATCGATGCGATGTACGACGGCGACCGCTGCAGCATCGTGACGTGCTCGGCGGTGCGTGCCAACGACGGGATGAGGCTCACCGCGGTGGCGCCGCTCCCGATCACGACGATCCGTTTGCCGGAGTGGTCCAGGTCCTCCGGCCACTGCTGTGGATGTACGACGTTTCCGGCGAAGTCGTCGAGCCCGGCGAACCGCGGTTGGTAGGGATCGTCGTAGTCGTAATAGCCGGTGGCGAAATAGACGAACCGACATCGGTAGGTCTGTTCTGTGCCGTCCGCCGAGGTGGCGATCGTCCAGGAGTCGGTGCTCGAGTCCCAGTCGGCGGAACGGACGTGCTGCCCGAACCGGATGTGCTCGGCGATCCCGTGCCTGGCCGCCGTCGCGGTGACATAGTCACGGATGTCCGAGCCCTGGGCGAGGGCTTCGGGTCGACGCCACGGCTCGAACGGGAAGCTCAGGGTGAAGATGTCGCTGTCCGAGCGTATGCCGGGATAGCGGAACAGATCCCAGGTGCCGCCGATGTGGTCGCGACGCTCCAGGACCAGGTAGCGGGTGGTTGGGTCCGACTCGGTCAAACGGTACGCGGCGTCGATGCCGGAGAGCCCGGCGCCGATGATGATGACGTCGTACAGCTCGGCGCCGTCGGCGCGCGATCCAACGCCGGATGTGTCGGGCTCGTTCACCGGGACCTCCTCGTCGAGTTCCGCATTCATGGCGGAACGATCACGGACCGTGTTGATCACGAACGTGGGCAAGCACGTTCGCGACCACCGTTGTGCGCTGTCGGCCGCAGCCCGTCGACGGGGGTCCGTTGAGGTAACCGTAGTTCTTCGAAGCCCGGTTGTGCGGAGAAGTCGCGAAGGTTTCTCGGCCGGGCATCGGTTGCCCACGCTCCGCTGGTGGGCGCGGCGTTACGCGTCAGGCATGGTGAACAGCGCGCCCATCGTCGACTGCCCGTCCAGGGCCTCGCGGATGATGTCGGCGTGACCCGAGTGATGCGCGGTCTCGCGAAGCTTGTGCAGCATCATCTTCCGGATCGTCCACCACTCGCGCTCCGGCTGCCATGGAGCGGTCGGCTGCGGGATCAGCTCGTCGAGGCCGCCGACCTCCGCGACATATTCGTCGAGTTCGGCCGCCGCGCGGTCGTACTCGTCGAGCCAGCCCGCGAGGGTCTCGCCGTCGGCGAGATCGTAGGCGTTCTCGGCCTCGGTCATGTCGAACTCGGCCGTCTCGTCGCGTTCGCGCAACTCCTCGAGCGTGTTCTGCTCACCCAGCGCGAGGTGCTTGACCAGACCGCCGAGGGTCAGCTCGCTCACCGTGGTCCGCTTGCGGGCCTGCTCCTCGGTGATTCCCCGGACGGTGACCTTGAAGAGCGCCCGCTGATCGGCGAGCAGAGTGAGCAGATCTTCTTTCTCACCGGTGACGGTGAACGGGAGTGCGACAGAGGTGTAGGTGCCGGCCATGATGGTGCCTCTCGTTGTCGGTGCTTGCGCTGTGGTGCTGGGGACAACGTTATGGACAATTGCGGACAGGTTCGGTCCGCGATGTTTCGAGTCGGTTGGAATACTTGGTCGGCGGGATCTCGATACGCGCCCTCGCTGCGCTCGGGGGCTACTCATAGCTCCTATGTCAAGCGGCTGCTTGAGTGTCGGGTTGTGTGCGGGTGTTGTGGTCGGCGGTGAGGGC